>NZ_JACYUH010000001.1:0-1132922 GCF_014841655.1 Frigoribacterium sp. CFBP 8759 | reverse complement strand
CGCGACGGCTTCGGCCTCGCGGGCTTCGTGCGCGGTGGCGGCTTCATCGGCGGCGATGCGGGCGAGGCGGGCGGCGATGGCGGGTTCGAAGGCCGAGGCCCAGACGCGGTAGCCGCGGTCGTTGGGGTGGAAGAGGTCGCCGGCCGAGTTGCGGTAGGTGCGGAAGAAGCCCTGGCGGCGGGTGGTCTCGTAAAGCGGGGCGACGGTGAGGCCGAACTCGCCGGCGATGCGGTGGACGATGGCGTTGGCCTCGACGAGCTTCTTCTCGCGGTCGGGAATCCACATGGCGGGCAGGTCGCCGACGATGGCGTGGGAGGGCAGGGCGCCGTAGATGACGCGGAGGTTCTTCTCGAACGACTCGGGGTTGAACTGGATGATGTCGTTGGCGCCGATGGCCACGGTGACGACGTCGGGTTCGTACTTCTCGAACTTCGGCAGCTGGTCTTTGCGGCAGAGCCAGGTGGTGGAGCCGCTGACGCTGAGGTTGACGACGCGCAGCGAGGTGTGGCTCTGGCGGCGCATGTACGCGGAGAGGCGGCCGACGTAGCTGCGGGCCGGGCTCGAGGCTCCGATGCCCTGGGCGGCGGAGTCGCCCATCGCGACGTAGAGCAGCTTGCCCTTGCGGTCGAAGCGGTCGCGCCACCAGGCGGAGTGGACGGGCAGCAAGGCGTTCAGGTCGGCGGCGGCCGCGTTGCGGCGCTGCAGGAAGCGGCTGACGCCGGCGCCGGCGGCGGCCGTGGTGGCGAGGGTGACGCCGACGCCCGAAAGGAAGGCGGTGACGGTGTGGCGTGAGGGCATGGGCCGAGGCTACGCCGGGCTCCGCTGCCCGCGCCGGGCGTCTGTGCACCCTGTGCACAACCCCGAGGAGGCGCGGTCCGGTGGACGAGCAATCCCCCGGTTTCGTCCCTGCCGCCGGATGTACTAAACTCGTCCTCGGTACCGTGTCCGAGCGGCCGAAGGATCATGTCTCGAAAACATGTGTGGGGGTTAACTCCACCGTGGGTTCAAATCCCACCGGTACCGCCACAGAAAACCCCTGGTCATCCAGGGGTTTTCGCTTTTTATCCTGACGGTTTGGTGCATAGGTGGTGCATCTAGCTGGGCGAGAAGTCTCCAATCAGGGCTGCGGTTCCCGAATGGGGCGATGAACCTGGCCATGCCCCATGGGGGGGTGACGCAGAGGTTTATTCTCGGCACGCGCGAAATTGAGGCCGTGTAGCCCGCTGATTAGCTCGGTCGGCTCCCAAAGGACTTCCACTGCAGCGGTGCGTCAACGAAATGAGCCCGGATCCTTGCCATCGGTGAGGACGTTTTCCACGCGCTCTAAGGCCCGGTTTCGGCTGATGGCAAAGATGGAAGTTCCGGCGCCTAGTGAGTACAGCAAGTCTTGCTGAAGGGTCGAGCGAGGCACACGTTTCTCCCAAGCCACGCGGACCACATGTCTGCAAGCCAAGTCCTTCTCTTCGGCCAGATACAGGTAGGTGGAAGTCACCCGTCCTAAGGCCAACTCGCGCGTGGTCTTCATCGGCAGGATGATGAGGTTGCCAGGCACGATCTCGTTTCTCAGAGCCCAAAGCTGTCGCGAGTACGCCGAGCGCCGTCCCGCCGATGCAGTCTCGAAGGTGCGCTGCACGAGGCTCTCAATGGCGGCTTGAGAGGTGAAATCCGACAGGTCGGGAACGTTGGCCCAGCCTCCTCCGGAGTAACAGCCCTGCCAGGCCCAACGGTCGCGCTCTCCCTGCTCGCCAGAACGCGTGACCCAGACGCCGGTCATAAAACAACACCTTTCGCTTTGTTCGATGTTCAGTGCCCAAAGTTTTGGTCATTCTCACGCCGACGTCGGAAGTCTTTCCTGTGCGTGGTCTGGCCTTGGGGTCGGGACAGTGTCCGATCCCTCCGACTTCGGCAACTGCACGCGGTGCCCGTTCGGGGTCCGCTCCGCAGCCTTTAGTCTTGAACCACCTTGCCTGTTGATGGCAAGCCACGAGCTGACGAGTCAGGATTGAGCCAGAATGACCAACTTGCCCGCGTCGGACGAAGCAGCGGCACCCCGGCCGGTCCTCCTTACTTGCCCAATTCGCGGGGCCCTGAACGCATCGGCCCTGGCTAAGGACGGCCTCACGCCCACCGAGGAATCTCGTCGCATCGAGTTCTTGAAGTACCTGCTCAAGCGCGGGTATCCGGCGGCCAATATCGCCGTCGAGACGGTTATTCTGCGAAAATTGGGCGAGGGTGGGCGAAACAGCCTGCGAGCTGACGTGACTGTCTACTCAAAGGCCCTAGACAAACTGTCGGGGGCCTCACCCGCTGAGCGGTTGGATGAGGTCGTCCTCGTAGCTGAGATCAAGCGTCAGGCCTCGAAGAAGACCTCAGGCGTTGACAATCAGCTGATACCCGCCATGCGCGTCCTGCCTTCCATGACTGTCTTGGGGGTCTACTGGGACGACGTAAACCAGTTGCTCTTCCACAAGAGTGTTATTCGGGAGAATGGCGCCGAACACGTTCGGATCGGCCAGGATTCGCTTGCTAACCTGCCTCAGTTCGGGCAACGCTACAAGAGCAAGCCCATCACGCTGTCAACTCTGGTGCCGGCCGAAAACCTCGTCTCAATTCTGCAGTCCATCGCAAACGTGATGCGAAGCCACGGTGTGAACGACGAACCAACTCGGTACCGGGAAACGGTCAAGCTTCTGCTTGCTCGATACATCGACGAAAAAGAGGCGCGGGACAAAGCGCCCCAGATTCTCGACCTTCAGGTGTTTGACGGGACTGACCCCGACTTCAGATCGAGGATCGACAAGGTCTATGGCAAGGCAGCTAGCCGGTACAGTCGGGCCAAATCGCTCTTTGCTCCAGTTAAGATTTCTTCCCTGAAGGACGACGCCCTGCGCGAGTGCGTGCGCACGGTTCAAGGAATCGACCTCAGTTCTGCCCCGAACGACGTGCTCCAGCAGGTATTCATGTCATTCGTGCCCGCTGTCTTCAAGCGATCGCTCGACCAGTACTTCACCCCCATCACGCTCATCGACGCGATGGTCGAAATGACACAGATCGGCCCGACAGACAAAGTGGCTGACCCGGCCATGGGCACCGCTGACTTCCTCTCGGCCGCCATGGCGTACCGCGTGGCAAAGGGTGATGACGACGCCTATCAACGTGTCTACGGCATCGACATGGACAGCCAGGCTTACGAGCTGGCCGTCATCAACATGATTCTGAATAGGGACGGCCAAGCCAACCTCCTCAACGAAGACTCCATCGAGAAGCATGCGCAGTGGGCTGAGAGCATGAACGTCGTTCTCTGCAACCCACCCTTTGGATCTCGCACTGTCGAGAAGCGCTCAGCCACCCTCAAGAACTACGAACTCGGCTTTCAATGGACCCAGGGCGAAGGTGGCCGATGGGTGCGAGGTGACGACGTCGTGCCCCAGCAACAGCTCGGGCTCCTTTTCATCGAGCGTTGCTACAAGCTGCTTGACGAGGACGGGCGTGTGGCGATCATTCTGCCGGAGGGCTACCTCTGCACGCCCAGCTACGGGTATGTACGCCAATGGATCATGGATCACTTCCAGGTGCTCAGCCTCGTGGAGTTGCCTCGACGGATTTTCCTCAAGTCTGAGGCGGACTTGCGCTCCAATATTCTGATTGCTCGAAAGAAGACCGCAGTTGGGCCGCCCCAAGTTCCCTACGCGATCCACACAGAGCTCGTCCGCAAGGTTGGCTACAAGCTTGGCAAGAGTTTCTCGTCGATACCCCTACGTGACCCGTCGACAGGACTCGCTCGTCGTGACGCGGAGAACAACGAGATTCTGGACACCGATTTCACGCGGGTGCGGGAGTCCTACGCTGCCTTCCTGGAATCGACGGGAGATGGACGATTCATCCCAGAGGGTTGGTTGGGCGCCACCTCCGACGATGTTTACGCTACAGCGCTGCTCGATCTGAAGCCGAGACGACTAAGCGTTAAGGCTCTCGCAAATGTCCGAGGCCTCCTCGCTGGGGATCATGTGCGTCTGCGAGATGTAGCTGACGTGCTCGAGGGAGATGCCCATCTGTTGAATCTGCCAGACGATCCTGGGGCCCTTCACCGACTTATCGAGGGTGAAGACATTCGGGCGGTAGAAGGAACGGCTTGGCCCAAAGAGCCTCAGCGGGCATGGGCCATAGCGGACCGCAAGGCCGCAAAGGTCTACAAGCTCCAGCAAGGAGACATCATCGTGGGGTTGGTGCGACCCGAACGTCGCAACGTCGGTCTCCTATTCGCGGATTATGACAACATGGTCGGTGCCCCAGACGGAATTGCAGTCATTCGTCCGCATTCCGAACTCTCGAATGACTACGGATCTGGCTGGCTATTTGCCGCACTTCGAAGTGAGGCGGCTCGCCTGCAGCTGTGGACGGAGAGTGGTGGGACGAGTTACGGAAAACTGACCCGCGAGCAGATACGCGAGACCATTCTCCCCTCGGGTTCCCCGGAGTCCCGGGCGCAGACTGAAGCGTCCGTCCAGGCATGGCAAGAATCCATGAAGGCATCTCTCTCTGTGTGGGAATCCATTGGGGCGCCGGACGATCGCGTTCCCATTCGTAATAGCCCCCTGATTGGCCTTGCTGAGGACGAGAGTGACATTGAGGACGATTAGCGGAGCCGTGCGCGAGCGGAGTCAAACATAAGCCCTGCCTGACTAAAGGCAGCCCGGTAATTGCGCCACCGCCGACGCCTCCGCTGCTTGATCTCCTCCCGCATCTGAGTTCTTATCGACCAGCGGGCCCATCCTGTAATTCTGCAGGATCGTTTCGATGACCGCGGCATCAAAGCCATGCGCAAGCCACTCCGCAGGCGACAGATACGTCGTCGTTCTCGATGCCAGATCAGGGTGTTGGGAGGTCATGAAGAGCGAGATGTCTGCGGCATCCCACCACTCGGGAATACCCTCATTCAGCTCGGCTAGGCCCTCAACCGGCCGATTCGGATCTGTCCGAAACTGCCACGACGGAAATCGGGGCAGTCCCAAGACTTTGAACCACTGGAGATGTCCTTGCGCTACGGCGCTCCACCAGCTGTCTTCATCGTGGCCAAGATGCTTCTGAAGCCAACTCATGGAACGTGTCTCTTTTAGGGCGGCCCAATCTTCGTCGTCTATCACGACCTTCAGCCCACACAATTCGAGGGGAACGGGGCGCAGGTTATCCGCGATCAGGTCTTCGCTGTCCTCAAGGAGCGCGGCGAGAACGGTCGCATATGGGTCTTCTCGCGTCGTCACCACCACTTGTCGCCCTCGATAATGTCCGCGATGGCGGCGGGATCTCCGCCGTCGCGCAGCCAGGACCTCGGAGTTTTTCTGCCATCGGCCACGAGGCTGCGCTGTCTCACGGACATGAAAGCGCTGATCGAGATCCAGTCCCAGTGCTCGGTCAAGATGGGCAAGACGGTCTCGAGGTGGGGGATGAGCTTCCCGGGTGAGCCGAGGCTGAACTGCCAGCGGGGAAATCGGAGGCTGCCTCGAACAGGAATGCCGTAGATGCGCTGCTCCTGGGCCGCGGCCAGGACTTCGTTCTGCGTCCAGCCTAGAAATCGAGCAGCTGTGTTCGCGGACCACGTCTCTTGATACGTCCTGAGCCACAGCTCTCCGGCGCTCTTTTCAAGCGACCCTCTCGCGACGCTCCTTTCGGAAGCCACGAGCTCGGCCTCCGTCATAGCGCCGGACTCGATGACGAACTTCCGTTCCTCGGCCGTCATGCCGGGTCTTCCACTGCGCTTCTGGAGCCGGAGGAAGTCAGTGAGGCCCCCAACGAGCCAGCGCCCGTCGACGCCGAGGGCGTTCACGGTGTCGATGAATTCGGTCACTGCGTTGTCTGACGGGTTGAGGGTTATGGGATGCGCCTCATGGCCGGCCGCATCTCGGTAGATGGGACTCGGTGCTTCGTTGTGATCGTCGGTCATAGGAGGGACCGTATGACGGCTCTTGCCTGTTCCGGCTCAAGCCTTTCGGGCCTCGGTGTTGGCAGCGCACCGAGTTATCGGCGGCGATACTTTCGTATACGAAATGACCAAAAACGGATCTACACGTAATCGAGCACAATTCTCACATTTCAGAAGAGTCCCGTCCTCCGGAGGTCTTTGGCCGAGGTGCCCTGTGAAGTGTTGTGTGGCCGGGCGTGTCGCCTAAAGCTGAAGTGTGGGCGTTCCGCGGCCTGCCGAGGGGCGGTTGGGGGACGTCCGCTGGGGTGTCCGAGGCCCACATCCGACCGACCTGTGACCAGGCAATTTACTGGTCGTACGATGGCCGTCACCCGACCACGATGTAGTCGGGTGACGGGCGCAACTCGACGAGTTGCGACCGTCATGCGGCCCCTCAGCCTCCTTCTCGTTCAGCGTCCTCCGCGCCCTTGTTGCGGACGGGGTAGCCCACCTGGCGGGCCACATCGCTCCTGGCTGCCCTCGCTTTTGCCATGTCTGCCATGAACCGGTCACGAAGTGGAGTGCCCCCGACTCGCACCTTGTCGAGCCACCTATCGAAGTCGGGTGGGAGCTGCTGCAGCCGGTCATTCGTCGCCTGCAGCCTGGCCCGCTCCTTCTCTGCTTCATCCCGCGCGAGTTTGGCTGCGAACCGAGCCGCCGCCGCTGCTTGCTGCGCAGTTTCGGCCGCCTCAGCCGCGCGGCGCGCCTTCTCCTGCTCAGCCGCCACCTCACGCTCCTTCTGCGCCAGGGCTGCCTGCTGAGCATCGAGATTGCTCCGGCGGACGTCGAGGCTGCGAACGAGGGTCTCGTAGGTCGCCTTCTCGTCTTCGATGTCCTGCGCGGCAGCCTGGAGCCGGTCGGCCTTGGCCTGGAACTCGCTGCTGCTGAGGTGTTCCGTCGACCGCTCGGTGACACGAACTTCGACGTCGTATCCGGCCTCGTCCATGTGCCCGCGCAGCTCCTTGTGCTGCCGCCTCAGGTCTGAGGGGCCCTTGAAGAAGTCCTTCTGGGCGAGCCTGCCATCTTCCGTGACAGGTGTCATGAGGACTTGGAGCTGGGGGCTGTACTCGTCGAGGTGCAGCGAGAAACCGATGAGGTTCTTCTGGCCGAACTCTTTGCATGCCCACTCGAGCGACGCATCCAGGTTGTCGACTGCCGCCCGGTTGATACCGGTCTCTCGCCAGCCCGGGTTGTGCTCCTCGAACCATTTCGGGTCGAGCTGCAGGATGATGCCGCGGATCGGAACAGCGTCCTTTCGGAGCCCCTTAGTGACCGTCGCCAGGCGCTGGTTGAGGTAGTCCTCGAGCTCCTGAGACGGCGGCCGGCCGTCGACCGACTTGAGCGCACGGAAGTCGCCGGCGCCGTCGTTGACCCGGGTGAAGTTGAGCTTCGTGCGCTCCGGGACGATGTTTTTGTTGACGTGCTGGAAGTGGAAGCCGGCCGCCTGGTCGGCGTCACGGGCGATGTGGCGAAGGAAGTTCTTGACGTGGCCTCCGCCGATCTTGACCTTGTGGGACACGTCGAACGTCATCGTGTAGCTCATGCTTCGCTCCCCTCTACGACTCCCGACAGGTGATCCGCCTTCGGCGCATCGCCTGCCGCGGCCTCCGGCGGCTCTCCCGAGGGGCTTCTACTGCCGCGACTCCGACCACCACCCCGGTGCACCTTCGGGAGGGTGGTGGTCTCCTTCGCGGCAGTAGAAGGTGTAGCCCCTTACACTTCGGCATCGCTTCGCTCGTCGAAGTTCCTGGTGCCCTGCGGGGCGCCTCCGCGCAGAGCGCGTCGAGCGCTCCCTGACGGGAGCCCAGCGGACCCGTCACGCTGGTCGCTTGACGGGCGGACGGATGCCGCGCGCTGCGCGTCGAAGCAGCCATGGAGCGAGGAGAAAGACCTAGCCAACATAGGCCGGAACCGCCTTCGGCATTGCGGGCCAGACAAAGGCGTCGACAGCCTTGGGCTGGGGGATACCGGACAACGCCGGCTGCGCCGCAAGCTCCGTCGCCACCAAGGTCTTAAGACTCGGCCAGTCGCCACCATCGGCAAATGGGATATCCCGACTGCGAGAAGCAAAATCAAGGGCCAGGGCTGCGTGGGCGCCCGCGAGGGTGTGCTCTGTCTCAGGGGTAAAGCCGCGGTCGACCTCGAAGGCTACGAGGCCATCGCGAGTACGGAGCCTGTGCGTGTAGGTCGGGACCGGTTGCACTTGCTGCGTGAAGTAGCGGCGCCGCTCTTGTGGAGTTCCAAGGTCTTCGGCGATGACTGTCACCAGGAGGCTGAGGCGACGAATGAATTGACCCATGGCTTCGTCGATGTCTCCCTTCTCGCGCACGTAGTAGAAGTACTCGAGTGGGTGGGTCGTGTTTGTAATAGCGATCATTCGAGGGGCCACCTTGCCCTTGTTCTTGTAGCGGGCTGAAGCCGGGGACGCTTTCTCGGGGTTCATGAGTAGGAGCCAGTCAGCGGCGCCCATGGCGTTTGCGCGAGCTTCGTCCATCATCAGGATCTCTTCGCCGTTGTAGTCGTCCATTGAATTCCTGGCGGCTGCTTCGTGGACCTCCCACCGGTAGCCATGCATTGCTGCGCGGGCGATCATCTGGTCCGCGAACCATTCCGCGGTTCGGCTCTTACCCGAGCCATTGGCGCCTGTGAAGAAGACGATCTGCGTTTCGAATTTGCCAGCCTTGAGGTCGACGGCCGCGCGCATGGCCCGCCGCTTGCCGAACGCCGTGAATGCCTCGTCGATGTCGCGCATGTGTCGGGAGTAGATCTCGTAGAGGCTGTCTGTAAGCAGGATCTCTTCCTTCGAGACCTCACCCGCCAGGACGCGGGCTCGAAGGTCCTCGAAGTTCTCGGCGGCGCGTTTCGAGACGACGTGCGCGCGTCCCTTGATCCAGGCCTGGCGGCGCTCTGCGTCGATGCCCTGGTAAGAGCGTCCTCGGGCCGTGGCTACTTCCGAAGGGTCGTACTGGAACTTGTCGACGTACTTGGCATGCGTGAGGTAGCTGAGCATGTTGTCGTAGGCGTGACCGCCGCGCCCCGGCTTCTCGACGTACTCGGCAGCGATCCCGAGCCACAGGGCGAGCGATTCCAGCGGTGCGCTGCTTGCGCGGTCCTTGAACTTGATGACGGCATGGATGTGGAGGGGCTTCGTCTCGATGACGAGCTCCTTCGCCGCCTCGCTCCAGACCTCGCGCTGGTCCTTGTCGTGGTTGATGGCGTAGGCCTCGGTCACGTGACAGCCATGGGTCTCCAAGCGCTGAACGAGCTGGTCGAGGATCGCCGATGCTCCTTGGAGCAAGATGGCGACGCCGTTGGGGTCGATAGCAGCCCAGGACCAGTACTCGGGGGCGAGCTGCTGAGTGACGGCGATTACAGTTGGGTTGTTCTCCTGCTTGGGCATCTCAAAGCCCCCTGACGACGAGGAGGTTGGGAATCGAACAACGCAACGCACCAAAGGGGCCGCAAATGACCCCCAATTGATCCCCGAAATGAAGCCCGAAAAAGGCGGAGGTCTCGGACTTGGCAATTCGACTCTGATCAGGACAAAGTGCGGTCATCGACAAGCCCTGACCGCACCCGTAGGGATCCTTTGGGCAGTAGGGGTTCGGGAAAGTCTGGAGGGCGCTCACGCGAACACTTCCTCGGAGGTGCTGGCGTATTCCTGCGCGAGCAGCCAAGCGTCGACAGCTTCAGGCCGGTATCTGGGGCTTCGACCCACGCGGATGAACTTCGGCCCACGGCCGGTGATGCGCCACTCGCTGAGGCTGCGCTCTGTCGTGCCGAGGCGTTCGGCGAGAGTCGCAGGAGTGATCAGCGAATCGAGCAGAGAAGTAGAGATCGGGGCGGAAGTGGGCACAGGTGTTCCTCGAAAGTAAATACTTCCGAGGAGACCTTCATCGCCGACCCCACTTGGACGTCATCCGGCGTGTCTTCTCGTCGAGCAAGGAGCTCTCGGAACTTTTCTCTATTCGAACCTGAGCTCAGGATACACACATGTCCACCTATGCTCACGAATACACACTCGAATTCATACCCACAGGGACACGATGGGCACAGTCAAGCCGTACAGCACGAAGACCAAGGGCCGGCTCTATGAGGTCTGGTACACCAAACCTGACGGCACGCGCGGGCACGACAGAGGCTTCAAGCTAAAGCGCGACGCCGAGGCACACTTGGCCACGGTGGAGGTGTCGAAGCTCAAGGGCGCGTACATCGACCGGGCCGATGCGAGGGCGACGGTCGCCCAGCTCGGCGAGCAGTGGATGGAGCGTCACCGGTCCAAGATCACGGCCAGCAGCTACCACTCGGTGGAGAGCGCCTGGCGCATCCACGTTCTCCCGTAGTGGGGTGGCTACGCGGTCGGTGCAGTCACCAAGCGACAGGTGGAGGCGTGGCTGACTCAGCTTGGCGGGCGTCGTTCACACACGACCGTCGCGCGGGCTCGAGACCTGCTCGCAGGCATTTTCGACGACGCTATTGAGGACAACCGTGTCGCGAAGAACCCTGCTCGCGGAATTGTCATCAAAAGGAAGCCGATCCCTGACGAGGTCTTCTTGACGCATGTCCAAGTGGAGGCCCTCGCTGCTGCGTCGCGGTACCCGGGTCTCGTTCGATTTCTCGCCTACACGGGGCTTCGCTGGGGCGAAGCGACCGCGTTGAGGGTGCGGAGCATCGACCATGAAAGGCGTCGAGTCCACGTTCGAGAGGCCGTTGCGGAGGTCAATTACAAGCAGGTGTTGGGTGGGGTGAAGTCGCATGAACGTCGCATGGTCGCCTACCCCGATTTCCTTGATGCGGACGTTGCGGCGGCTTGTGCGGAGAAAGCACCGGAGGATCGTCTTTGGAGCGCCGATGACGGATCTTTCCTTCGCGCGGGGCATGCTCATCAAGGGTGGTTCGCCGGCGCGGTCAAGCGCTGTGAGAAGGCGGACGAGACCTTTCGACGAGTGACCCCTCACGACCTGAGGCACACGGCTGCCTCCCTAGCGATCAGCGCCGGCGCGAATGTCAAGGTGGTCCAACGGATGCTCGGGCACAAGTCCGCCAAGGTCACACTCGACACGTATGCGGCGTTGTTCCCAGATGATTTGGACAACGTGACTGAAGCTCTGAGTCGGCAAAGGAGTACCTACCTGTCTCGACCATCAGGGCTAGTGGTCCCAGCGTGACGTTCGTAATGGGTATGTTCCCCGCGGCCGCGGCCGCGGCCCCGGCCGCGACTGCGACCGCTGCCCGTCTTCGGTTGCGATCAGGGTCTTATGGCAGAAACCCGACTTAACTGGGTCCTAGACGGAGATCCGACTCCATCTTTACGACGGTCGCCGAAGCACTGATCGGGGGTGCCTGGCCTCTGGGCAGTCATCACGCTTGCGGTCAACTCAGATCGTGGCGAGTATCCCTCACTGACGAAGAAGAACTAAGGTCAGCTCATGGCCCGTACCGTTGTCTCGCTGCTCATTGCCGTCGCATCGGGTCTGTTGCTGTTCGCAGCGACTTCGGCGTTGGAGTTGCTCGACCCGCTTCTTCGGGGGGTGCTCGCAATCGGTCTTGGCGCGGTGGTCGCCCTCATTGGGGTCGTCGTGTCCGGTCGCGTCCAGCAACCCGGGAAGCGAGAGACGACGTCGAACCTAAGATCTGGCCGCGACGTAAAAATCAATGGTGTTCGCGTAAAAGGGGCGACTGGAGATCAAGCCAGTTCGTCCACTGCATCCGGAATTCGAGCCGCTGGTGGCATCGAGATTACGGACGTTGAGGAAGATTTGCGATGAGCGGTGTGGTGCTGAATTGGCGGAAAGAGACAAGCTCTTTTGAATCCTTCCTAAGCGAGCAGCCGGGAGTCCTTCACGTGGTGGGGGCTGATCCTCATCATGCCCGTCACTTCCTTGATTCTGCGCTTCCACGCTTAGGGGGGACAAGCCGCAGGAGTGACATCGATTCGCTCGATGGTTGCACGTCTCCACTAGAGGTCCTGGCTCGCCTTGCCCGCGCTCTGCAAGTGCCACGCCCACCTGCGCCTGATCCTCTCAGCGGTGACCTAACGGTTGCGTCCGACATTCGCGCCCGCCGAGACGTGATCATTGAAAACATCACAATTGAACAAAATTACATATTCTCGCAGAATGAAGCAGGGGACGCAGGTGCCCTCCGGGACACGATCGCCGACTATCTGGCGACCAAGCCATCCTTCGACGGGCTTGTTCTTGTCTTCCTTGACTGCCATGAATGGGATGCTGGCAGCCGCCGCAATTTCTACCGGCACGTGTGGCTAGATTTGTTGGATGGTATTCATGCCCTTGGTGCCAGGGTCGTATTTCAGTACATGCCGAATATCGACCAAAACCCCGGCGCCATTCCGCCAAAGGCGACTCGAGTCATTCGGCTGCCTTCAACTCTTACGGCAGGCGTGGTCCCTGACATCGCGGCCCACGCGCTCGATCAGGGTTGGGAGACGTCGCCAGATCTGGCAAGCCATACGGCGAAAACGCTGCTAGGCATTAGTAACTCCGTTCAGGATGTCTACGGACACATGCTGACACTTCACAATAAGGCGGTGTCTGGCAATTGAGCTCGGTGGACTCATTGGCCTTGCTGCCAGAAGTGGCCTTGCTGTCAGCTGCCCGGTCTCACACGGAGAAGTCGGCGCGCGATGCATTGAGTGCGTTCGACCAGCGCCCAGAGATCCTCGAGGCTTTGGACGCCTACGGATTCATTACCCATACAGGGGATGAGTTGCGCGTAACCGGCGTGCTTCGCCAGGCCGCGCTTCGAGTAGCGGATCAGTCGCGTGGAAGTCAGGCCAGTGAGTGGTCCCAGTTTCAGCAGTACTATCTCGGTCTGGCGACTGCGGATGACCGTTCCGATGCTCCGGCCTACATGCGTGTCGGGGCGGGGTATGCCTACCACGGTGCCGAACTCGACGAGGGAGCTGGTCTTCAGGCATACCTTGAACTCGCTCACGCGGAGTCACTCGCGCTGAATCTTGAAACTTCAGAGATGGCTGCGGAACAGGCGCGACGTGGGCTCCTGCCGGCTGATGCGCCCGCGCTGGTATTCCTTCGAGGCATGACTGCCTACCGTGCCGGTCGCACGGAGGAGGCGGTTGCGATGTTGCGACCCCTCGCCGGCATGAAACAACCGGCTCGCGAAGTGGCGATCGCGCAACACCTTGTGGGCCGACGCGACTGTATCCGTGGTCTCAATGTCCCGGGCGCACAACGGCTTCTGAAGCGGAGCCTGAAGTCCGCGGTGGATCGGAACGACACTCAGCATCGCATTCATGTGCTCCACTCGATGGCTCTCTGTGTCGTAACAACTGACGATTCGCAGTTTGAGGGCGCCCGGCAGCTCCTGCTGGAGGCTCTCAATTTGGCTGCGGGGGACGTGTGGGCGCGGGCAATGATTCTGCATTCTCTGGGACAAATCGAGGTTCGACGTCCGAAACTAAGGTCTGTGGGGCACGAGCGGCTTCTCGAAAGTCTCCACATTGGACGCGAGCTTGGCTACGCAAAGCACATCGACAAGGTCTTGAGGACGCTGAGAGATTTCCGACTCGCGCAGCGGTGACCTTTGGGACCGTGGCAAGCGCCCTGCAAGCGGCCGTGATGGTTCGTTGTGCTCACGACTATTCAGCTGAGTCGTTCTCTCTCGGGATCGCTTCGCCTGGGTCTAAACCACAAACAGAACTTGGGGGCAGCCCCGAGGCGGTGTCGCTCACGTGGGACTTGCGAGAGCCCCCTGATGCGCAAGTTGGCCTCTGCGGTGCATTTTGGTGCAGGAACGGTTGTGAGCTCTTGTGTTGACGCGCTCTTAGATGTGCTCACTTGCCCGGTTTTCCGGGGATTAAAGCCAGGGTCAAGCCTAGGAAAGCAAGCCAACATGGGTTCAAATCACACCGGTACCGCAGAGCGAAGACCCTGAGACCCCATTACGCGGGGGATCGGGGCTTTTCTCTTTTCGGTTCGACTTCGCAGTCCGCCAATACCCGTACGTTGTGGTGCCGTGCCCCGCTCGGGGGCTTTTAGACCTTTAGAAACCGGGGGACACTTAGTTCGCGCTTAGGCACAGGCCTGGTTCGGTTCGAAGGACTCGACAACGGCTGGTGTCTCATGCTCCTTGTAGCTCAACGGAAGAGCACCCCATTGCCTATGGGACGGTTGCGGGTTCGAATCCTGCCAGGGATTTCCGGCCCTCGGTGATCTTCACCGGGGGTCGGTCTTGAGTTTCCGTGCCTCCCATTCCCGGTGCCCCCCCGCGCAGATCGACGAGACGACACGTGTCGAGAGCATCGCGTCGGCCAGGTTAGAGCCCTACCGGCCTAGCCACAGGCGCCAGGTCCCCTCGCCATCGACGGCGAAGACTCTCGCATCGATCTAGTCCTCTTTCCATCGCGAGTTGTTCCGCTTGGGTTTCGTCGCGCTGATCCTGGCGCGTTCGAGGCTAGATACGCCAGACAGTTTGTCTTCTGCGTCGCTGTCGTCTCTGGCGCGATGCGCGGGGACCCTCGCGGCGCCATAGTTGGCATCTTGATCTGCGGAGGCTTGTACGAGGACAGACTCGACTGCAAAATCGGGCACTCCGAGTCCGCCCCAAACCGTCTCGCCGACACCTAAGACTCCCCGCCGGATGCCGAGAGATAGGTGCTGCCCGCTGCAGAGCAGATCACCGCGGCGTTCGACAACCCGACGACATGGCCAACGGAACCGAAACGGAGCCAAAACCCCAAGTCGACTGAACTAGCGACATAAGGTTCATTATCGGCTGCTGCCCCCGGCCTCAAGGACCTCTTGATGTAAGCGGGATAGCTACTCGCTCAGGCAAAACGCCTGTTCCCCCGCCTGAATCAGCACAATGGCCTGATCCTGTCGTTCAAGCACCCAGGCCGCCAGAGTTGGCCTAGGTCCCAACGAGATGATGAGGGCTAAGAATCGATTAAACCCAAGGGTCGGATTAGAGATGTGTCTGAAATAAGTGCTTAGGTCCAGCTCGCTGGGTGTCGGCGGAACATCGACGTGAGTATGCCATTCACCAATCCACTGGGAGCCGTCGGTTTGGTACAGGCGCGCAGCTTCTTCCCGAGTGAAGGCGAGATCCCGGCGGAAAAAACGGGCGCTATGTTCGGCCATGGCGCCCGGCTCAGCAGCGTGTAGAACTCTGCTGCCGTCTAGTGGGCCGAACAGTGCGCCCCCCGTCTCTAGCCTGGCATCCCCAGAGCGGATCGTCGATGCGATGGACTGAAGAGCGGAGGCGGCAATCTCAACGTTCAGAGCGGATTGCACGCCGGGCAATCTTCATAGGGCGGGCCTGCGCGGTACCACTTTTGATCGAGCACTCTGATGGCGTCAAAGGGGTCCGCATATCCCGGAGATGGCCGCAGCGCGATCACGAGATTGTCGTCAACGAGGGTCTGATCGAGTTCTCCCTTTGCCCGTAAGAGGGTGGCGACGGTGATCTTGGCGGTGAGCTGTCCGATGAGATGGAGGTCACCCCCAACGGCGGTCATCGGGTTGTGGCGGGTGCCCGTCCCATAACCCCGGTCGAGCGTGGCTTCGAGATCGATACGCCCCTCCTCTCGCAGGCGCCGGCGTTGGCACTCAAGGCATCCAACTTCGGGCAGGGGTCTTAGTCGCAGAATCTCGCCGTACCGGCCGTCACCGAGAACGCACGCGAAGACAACCGGTTTGCAGGCTCGTCGCGCGAGATAGTTCGCCACTCGTCTAGCTTCTACGCCGTCAACGGTGCAGACGACGATGTCGGCTTCGTCGAGCAACGGCCTGACGAGATCTGCATTAGTAACGAGGTCGATACCCCACGGCGTGACGTGGCACTCTGGCCAAGCGTCCTCGAGTGTCCGACTAAGAGCGTCGACCTTCGACATGCCAACATGCTTGGTGGTCAGAACGTGGCGAGGGACGTTGTGAAAAAGCAGCCGGTCCGGGTCGATGATGTCGATCTGCCCAACACCGTAGCTGGCAAGCGATTCGGCGGTTGCACCGCCGATACTGCCCGCACCGAACAGGACGACCCTTGTGTTCGCGAGAGTCCGTGTCGGCCAGAGACCGTCGAGCGCATCGACAAATTCTTTTCCGTCGCGGATGTCTAAGAGCAGGGGGTGGACGCTGGCGTCGGTGACCATCCAGGCAGACCAGGCAGGTAATGTCTCGTCGTCTGAAATCGTTGGAGGTTCAGAGCAGTACGTCACCGCGATCGACCAACTCCCTGGGGTGGGGCGCTCCGCCTTCGGGACAAGCTTTTGGAACTCGTCGAAGGAGAGCCCCGTTGACTGGCGGGCTAGGAAGTATCCAGTGAGCACAAGTTCGCTCGGGACGGCATACCAGTGTCCGACCGGATGGAAGTCGGCGGTCATAAGAAAGTGGCCAGGGTCCTTGGCAACTGGGACGTTGTCGGAATCTTCACTGGAAAGGGCGACGACAAGCGCTGCATGATCGGGGCCCGAGATTCGGCAGGTGAGGTGCCCCCACCCGCCGCCCAATTGGATGACTTCCTTCGCCTCCTGCGGGAGAAGAATTAGCCACTGTCCGCCGCTCATGAATTCATGGCTGTGATCGTCGCGGCAATGAGGTCATCGTAAGAGGCGTCGTTGACAATGCCATTCACAGACATCTGGGTGATGGCCCCAGCCTGAAGGAGCGCGAGTTCGATCGCCCAGCCTGAGGCCTTTAGGAGCAGCTCACTCGTACTCGACCACGGATACCACTGATCGGCGTCTCTCAGAAGGCATAAGCGTCCGCTGGGCAGGACGTGGTACTGGGTGTAACCGCGGATCGAGGGATCAGGGCGAGGAAGCAGCGGTAGGATCTGTGCCGGTGCGGCGGGGAATGCGTGACTGTACTCGACTCGGGCAACGAACGGAGTTAGTAAGTCGGTGATGTCTGCGGGGACGGGACGCGAGAACGGCCACAACGGCAGCGGTCCCTCAAACTGGCCTGCGCCTTCCGCTGTCCAAGTGAGCAAGGGGGCCACCCCTTGCACGTCGACAACTTCCTGCTCCAGTCGAGCTGGGTTGTCCTCCCACCATGTGCGCGTGACAAGATTCATCCCTGAGGCGAATCATGAATCGGCCGAGGCCCTGAGCCTGATCCTCCGCCCAGGGGGAGCACGAGGGGAAACGCCTCGCCAAATACGTCTTGCCAGTGCTGCGTCGCGGCCGCATGATCATTATTTGCGACCGCCCGGACTGCGGCCGATGCAGCCACGGCTGAATCTTCAAGTGCACGGCGTAGTCCAGCCACGTCGAGATCGAGCTGGATAAGTCCGGAAAGGCCTGCCGGGTCTTCAATTTCGAGGCTGTGTGTGGATGCCTCGACGAAGAAACGTCTTAGGGCCTCGGACCGGTTTCCTTCGTGAAGGCAGTCAAGAGCAAGCACCTCCATTACTAGTGACTTGACTCGCCCTGTGTCGGCGGTGTGCTGCCGTGACCAATGTTTAAGCATGCGCACCAACGGCCGAAATTGGGCCCACTCCCTCTGGCGCTCTGCCACCTGATTGATTAGGTACTTAGGGTCAGCGAGCGTCCAGCGGCGCTCGCTCTTGAACGGGATCAAGATGCCGTCCGGACGCTTTAGCGCCGGCATGACATCCACCGTGAACGCGTCGTCCGCGTCAGGCGGATCGATGAAGCATTTCGCGGCCCGGTTTCGTTCGGCGGTGTTCACCTGCCGCACCAACCGCGCGTGCGTCCCGTTTTTGGCCGAGAGCAGGTCGTTCACAAGATCGCGGCACCGCTCGATTGCCTCTTCTGCCGAGTCGCCATCCTGTCCCCACTCGGGATGCTCGTCGGCATCGAACTCAACGACGAGATCGACGTCATGCACCGGCTGCAGCTGAGTACTTCGCGCAAGCGACCCCGAGCCCCAAACGACCTCGACGTCGGGGGCGGTATTGAGTGCAGCCTTGAACGTGTCGCGCCTTTGCCGTGCAAGTTGAACCACCTTGACGTCAGCGTCGATCTCTCGCTGGAGTGATTCAAACGAGTCCATAACTGTCATGAAGGCCTCCCAGTCGCAGTCACGCAGACGCGACGGATCATGTCCGGCCTGCTTGCGGTTCATCGTAAGCAAAGCCACCGACATCCGGATGGCACGAGCGACCGGCACCCTGCATAGGGAGCTTGGCGGCATACTCGTTCTAGGAGACCACCGCGACGAAAAGGAGTCCGAGTGAGCACCAGCGTCGACGTCTTCGGTCCGCTGTTTCTTTCATACCGGCACAACGATGGAGCGGACATTGTCGCGGAGTTGGCTTGGCTCCTACGCGCCGCGGGAATTCCCGTGTGGCGTGACCAGGATGACCTCCCGCCCGGTGACACCGCGGAAAGGCTCAGGCAGGCGATCGGCGGCGGTCTCTCCGGAGCCACCCTCGTGATTACGGACGACGTCACCAACAGCGCCATCGTCCGAAGCATTGAAGCTCCTCAGTTGATCGACCTTCACCGGAACGATTCGCGATTCCAGCTGCTGATTGCAAATGACGTTGCCAAGGAGACAGGCTCGCTTGATTACGAGGCTCCGGACCGGGCGCTTGGACGTGATAAGGACGATCTCAAAGGGGTCGATCAGTCGGCAACGAGCACAGATGGGCTCTTGACGCTGACCCGAAAGGCTTTGACGCACCGAATGGTTCAGCAGCGCGCGACGGTCGAAGCGAGCGGAGTCTTTAATCTTACGATTCAGACTCGCAACGTCGGCCAGGTTTACGACCGCACCGGCGCCCAGCTCGATATCCGCATCCGCCGATCCCAGCACGAAAAGCTTCCCGACCCTGCGGGGCTCGGCGATCTCCGTCGCACCCTGGCTTTGCTGGCGGATGCGGTTACTAGCACTGGAGCGCGCACGGTTCGAGTCGGCGGCGGCGCGCACCTGTCTGTTGCGTTCGCGCTCGGCATCGCGTTGCCGTCATCTCGGATTGGGCAACTCGACGTCGTTGATCAACGATCCCTCGTCTGGGCAAGCGCTGCCGAAGCCGCCGTCCCGGCGGCTTCTTCACTTCTTTTCGACGTAACCGAGAGCACCGTGTCACCCGCACCGAGCGTGAGGCCACGCGTCGCGGTCTACGTCGATCTACTACCCACGCAGAGCGATTCCGCGTTCGAGCGGTATCTCGAAGAATACGGCCACACTTTGGCCGCGCACGGGACAATCAGGTCCCCACAACGCGGGCTCCTCAATTCCGCAGACGCCGGTGCGCTCGCATCAGAGGCCGCGGGTCTTATCCGGCAGCTGTCTGCCGCTTACTCCAACGCCCGAGTCGACGTACTGCTTGCCGTACCTTTTGGGATTGCAGTGCTGATTGGTCGCCTCAGCAACACGCTCCGGGTGCGCCTCTTCGAGTGGGACGACAGCGACGAACCTACTGACGACAGTAGTGATGCGCGGCCCCGATATGTGCCCTCCCTCGAGGTTCGGGCAGGAGGCACAGCGGGTCCCATCGCTCAGGTTCTACTTGACAGTTGCACAACGTAGCGAAAGCCCTGTGCCTCCGCGTGCTCGAATGCCTGACCCGAATCAAGCAGTGCTGACATAAAACGGCGTTATGAGCCGCGGCGCCGCGCCAGAACAATTGATCCGCGAGCGTGGCGCCCGGTGCGTTCCACCCTCGCCCTGCTCGCAACACCTTGCCCTTTGTCTGTCTACCTCAACTCGTCTACAGACTTCTCCAAGCGATGAATGCTGGCTGTCCGATCGTCGCTAAGGGGTCTCGATCTAGACGCTGCACATGACTCCCGTCACGCGTAAGGCCCAAAGGAGAAGAAGTAGGTGCAGCGACGCGAAGCTCTGGCCGCGAGGGCCGTTAGGGCAAACCGCGTCCTCGCCAGGCCCGCCGGCGCAGCTCAGCTGCAGGTGTAGGTGACCCCGTCGACGACGTGGGTGCCCGGGCCGAGGTCCGCGCAGGTCTCGAGGAGGGTCGAGGCGCCGACGATGGCTGCGACGATGAACGCGACGGTCAGCAGCAGCACCACGATCGAGATGATGATGCCGGCGAGCGAGAGGCCTCGGGGCTGACCGGCTCGGCCGAGACGGCGGAACGAGATCGTGCTCATGATGAGGCCGGCGATCGCCAGGAAGCCGAAGAACGACAGCACGAAGCCAGCGATCTCGAACCCACGCGACGGGCGCTGGACCGCCCCTCCGTCCGGCCCCGCCCCGGGCGCCTGCGGCACGCCCCCGTACTGCTGCCCGCCGTACTGCAGGCCCTGCTGACCCTGCTCCCCGCCGTACTGCTGGCCCTGCTGCCCCTGCTGCCCGTTGTCGTCGCGTCCGTCAGTCATCTCGGTCCCCCGTCGTCGAGTGGTGCTGGTGCCACGACCCTACCGAGGCGTTGAGCGAGCGTCACGACCTCCACCTCAGCGCCGTGCCAGGCCTCACCGAACCTGGTTCCAACAGGGCCTGGTTGCCCGGAACCACCGACCGTAGGGTCGAAGCCATGGACAACCGAGCCGAGGTCCGCGACTTCCTCGCCACCCGCCGCGCACGCCTCTCGCCCGAACAGGCCGGCGTCGTCAGCGCCGGCGGCCAGCGACGCGTCCCCGGGCTCCGCCGCGACGAGGTCGCCCGCCTCGCCGGCGTCAGCGTCGACTACTACACCCGCCTCGAACGCGGCAACCTCGGCGGGGTCTCCGACAGCGTCCTCGACGCCATCGCCCGCGCCCTCGGCCTGGACCAGGCCGAAACCGACCACCTCTACGACCTCGCCCGCGCCTCCGTTCCCTCTCGCCGCAGGCCCCCGGTCACCAGCGAACAGAAGATCGCACAGTCCCCGGTCCAACACATGCTCGACGCCATGACCGGCGCCGTCGCGATGGTCACCAACACCCGCATGGACCTCGTCGCCGCCAACGCCCTCGGCTTCGCCCTGTACTCCGACATGTACCGCAGCACCCTGCGCCCCGCCAACCACTCGCGCTACATCTTCCTCGACCCCGGCGCCCACGACTTCTACCCCGACTGGGAGCGCGCAGCCGCCGTCAACGTCGCCATCCTGCGACGCGACGCCGGACGCAACCCCCACGACGCCGGCATCGCCGCCCTCGTCGGCGAACTGTCCATCCGCAGCGACGAGTTCCGCGCCCGCTGGGCCGCCCACGACGTCCGCCGCCACTACACCGGCGCGAAGGAGTTCCGGCACCCGGCCGTCGGCCTGCTCGAGCTGGACTTCCAGGTGATGGAACTCCAGGACACCCCCGGGCACTCGCTCACCGTCTACACGGCCGTCCCGGGCTCCGCGTCCGACGAGGGGCTGCGCCTCCTCGCCTCGTGGGCGGCGACGGAGGACGTCGTCGAACGCGCCCGGTCCGCCGACCCGGTCACCTGACCCGCGCCTCCTCGTTTCTTCCTCCCGCACCACCGGGCTCACCCCCAGGAGGCGCATCCTCGCGCCCGAAAGGACCTCACCATGTCGACAGCCCCCGTCCCCACCCACGTGCCCCGCGCCTCCGTCGCCGGAGGGCCCGTCGAACGGCTGCCGGTGTTCTCGCTGGTCGTCCTGGCGACGATGGGGTTCATCCTCGTCGCGATGGAGACGATGCCGGCGGGCCTGCTGCCCGTCATCGCGGACGGCCTCGACACGAGCGAGGGTGCCGTGGGACTGCTCATCAGCGCCTACGCACTCGGGACCGTGGTCGCGACCGTGCCGGCCATCACGCTGACCCGGGGGATGCGACGCAAGCCGCTCCTCCTGATCGCGATCACCGGCCTGGTCGTCGCGAACACGGTGACGGCGCTCTCGCCCGTCATCGCCCTCGCCCTGGTGTCGCGGTTCGTGGCCGGCGCGTTCTCGGGTGTGATCTGGGGCATGCTCGCGGCCTACGGACGCCGGATCAGCCCGCCCGACCGTGCCGGACTGTCGCTCGCGATCGTCTCGGCGGGTGCGCCCGTCGGCTTCGCGTTCGGGACGCCGCTGGGCTCGTGGCTCGGGACGGCCTTCGACTGGCGGTGGTCGTTCGGCGGGCTGAGCCTGCTCGGGGTCGTCGTCTTCGTGCTCGTGGCGACCATCGTCCCGGACGCGGCACCGGCACCGGCGGGGGCGCGGCTCTCGCTCGGGCGGGTGTTCCGCATCCCGGGGATCGCCGTGATCCTGGCCGTCATCGCCGCGTGGATGCTCGCCCACAACACGATCTACACCTACGTCTCGCCGTACCTGCGGGCCGGCGGGTCGGGGCTCGGCGTCGACGTCACGCTGCTGATCTACGGCATCGCCTCGATCGGCGGGATCGTCGTCACCGGCGCGCTGCTCGACCGGCACCCGCGGGCGCTGCTGCACGGCAGCGTCGCCGTGTTCGTCGTCGCGGGGGTCGTCCTGCTCGTCGGGCACGCCTCGGTGCCGGCGGTGGTCGTCGCCGCGGTGCTCTGGGGTGTGACGTTCGGCGGCGCGTCGGCCCAGCTGCAGGCGGCGCTCACCACCGTCGGCGGCGACAACGCCGACGTCGCGAACGCCTTCCTGCCGGTGGCGTTCAACGTGGCGATCTTCTTCGCGGGGATCGTCGGGGCGGCCCTGCTGACCGTGGCCGACGGGCTCGTGCTTCCCTTGGTGATGATCGGGTTCGGGGTCGTGGCGTTCGCGCTGACGGTGTACGGGCGGCGGAACGCGTTCCCGGCCGGGCTGTGATCGGCCGGTCTCGGCGTCGCCGCCGACGTGTCACCCCGCGGTGCGACGCCTCACTGCTCCCGCAGCACCTTCGCCATCGGGCGGCCGCGTGCGACCTCGTCCACGAGCTTGTCGAGACGGCGGATGTTCGCGGTCAGCTCGTCGTCGAGGGCCTCGATGCGGACGCCGCAGATGACGCCCGTCACGAGCGAGGCCCGGGCATTGAGGTCGGCGGCCGCGAAGAAGTCGCGGAACGTGGTGCCGTCGGCGACGTGCTGGTCGATCTCTCCCTGGTCGTAACCGGTCAGCCAGGTCACGACCTGGTCGACCTCGGCCTTCGTGTGGCCCTTACGCTCGACCTTGGCCACGTACAGGGGATAGACCCTGGCGAACGGCATGTCGTCCAAGCGGCTCATGCCGGAATCGTACGCGGACTGGTCGACGGGCACCGCGCCTCCTCGGCCGACCTAGGGTGAAGGCGTGCCCTACGAACCGGACGGGACCGCAGCCGCGGCCGACGACACCTCGCCCTTCGCGCATCGGCTCGCCGACCGCTTCCTCGACGACTACGTGCCCGGCCTCACGCTGGAGCACGGCTCGTACCGCGTCACGGCGGACGAGATCGTCGACTTCGGCCGCCGGTTCGATCCGCATGACATGCACGTCGACGCCGAACGGGCCGCGGCGACGCCGCTGGGCGGACTCGTGGCCAGCGGCTGGCACACCACCGCCATGATGATGCGCCTGATGGTGGCGTCCTACCTCAACCAGGGCGCCAGCGTCGCGTCGCCCGGCGTCGACGAATTGCGCTGGTCGGCTCCCGTCCGCCCCGGGGACGTGCTCCGCGCCCGGTTTGTCGTCGTCGACGCCCGCCTCTCGGCGTCCCGTCCCGACCGGGGAGTGGTCCGCACCCGCATCGAACTCCTCGACCAGCACGACCAGGCCGTGATGACGCAGGTCATGACGAACCTGATCCTGGCCCGCCCCGTCGCCGGCTGACCCGGCCTGCGACCAGCTGACCACGGCCCGCGACCAGCTGACCCCGGCCGGTGACCAGCTGACCCCGGCACGGCCGCGAGAGCGCGGGTCACCCAGCCCGGGTCACCCAGCCCGGGTCACCCGGCCCGGGTCTCCGGACGCTCGACGCCGGCGTCCTCGAGGGCGCCGAGGTAGCTCGTGAGCGCGTCGCGGTTGTGGGTGAGGAACTCGATCTTCTCGGTCATCCGGTCGCGCTCGGTCTCGAGCAGCTCGACGAGCCCCGGTTCGGCGTTCTCGACGACGATCGTCTGCGGCTGGCCGAGGCAGGGCAGGATGTCCGTCACGATGCGCGTGGGGATGCCCGCGTCGATCAGGCCGCGGATCTTGCCCACCCGGTCGACGAGGCGCTCGTCGTAGTCGCGGTAGCCGTTCGCCAGGCGGGTCGGGGTGATGAGGCCCTGCTCTTCGTAGTAGCGGAGCATCCGCGACGGGACGCCCGTCCTGGTCGACAGCTCACCGATGCGCACGAGTCCTCCTCCGGCTTGACCTTCACACTAATGGCAACGTTCATGCTGGAGGCATGTCTGACGTACGAGAAGAAGAACGAGCACACCTGAGGATCGGGATCATCGGGGCCGGCTCCATCGGTTCCACCATCGCCCGCCGCCTCGCCCGCCACGGGCACGACGTCGCCATCGCCAACTCGCGCGGCCCCGAGACGATCGACGAGGCGGCCCTCCGCACCGGCGCCCGCGCCGTGGACGCCGCCGAGGTCGCCCGGGGCGTCGACGTCCTCATCGTCTCGGTGCCGATGAACCGCAACGCCGACATCGCCGAGCACGTCCGCTCGGCCCCCGAGGGCGCGGTCGTCGTCGACACGTCGAACTACTACCCCATGCGTGACGGCTCGATGCACGACTTCGAGCAGGGCGTCCCCGAGAGCGTCTGGCTGTCCGAGCTGTTCGGACGCCCGATCGCCAAGGCGTGGAACGCGATCATCTCGCAGTCGTTCGACGCGAAGGCCACCGAGCCCGGCGACCCCTCCCGCGTCGCCATCCCCGTGGCCGCCGACCGTGACGCCGACCGCGCCGTGGCCATGCGGCTCGTCGAGCAGACCGGGTTCGACGCGGTCGACGCCGGCGTCCTCGCCGAGTCCTGGCGCCAGCAGCCCGGCTCGCCCGTCTACTGCACCGACCGCACGCGCGCCGAGATGCCCGGGTGGCTCGCCGCCGCCGAGAAGGAGCGCGTCCCGCAGCGCCGCGACCTCGCGATGGAGGCCATCGGCGGCTACGTCGAGGCCGGCGGCACCGTCGACGGACCGTTCCTCGTGGCGATCAACCGCGCCTGCTACAGCTGACGCGACCGAGCGCAGGAGGCGCGGTGCCGGTCGGGCCGGCACCGCGCCTCCTCGACGTCACCGGTCAGCGCGCGGCGAGCTGCGGGTAGAGCGCCTCGAGCGGCGCCGACAGGCCCGCCTTCACCTGGCGTGAAGTCTCGTCGGCGAGGACCTCGTGCTCGCCGGCCTCGAGGGCGTCGAGCACGTCGGCGACCAGGGTCGCCGGGTCGGTCTTCGCGTCCGTGACGCCCGCGGCCATCGCGGTGTCGACGTAGCCCACGTGCACGCCGACGACCTGCACGCCCGCGGGCTGCAGCTCGAGGCGCAGCGAGTTCGTGGCCGACCACAGCGCCGCCTTCGTCGCCGAGTAGATGCCCGCGACGGCGAACCACGACAGCGCCGAGTGGATGTCGACGATGGCCGTGCCGCCGCCGTGAGCCGAGAGGAGCGGCGCGTAGGCCCGGGCGAGGAACAGCGGCCCGAGGAAGTTGGTCTCGACGTTCGCGCGGATCTCGTCGTCGGTGTGGCTGAGGATGCCGGGCGTGGGGGTGCTCGCACCGGCGTTGTTGACCAGCACGGTGACGTCGGGCGCCGCCTCGACGACAGCGGCGATCGAGGCCGGGTCGGTCACGTCGAGGGTGAGGGGCACGACGCGCTCGTCGTCCCAGGTGCGCGGGGTGCGGGCCGTGGCGTAGACCTTCGCGGCGCCTCGGGCGAGGGCGGCCTCGACGAAACGGGTGCCGATGCCCCCGTTCGCTCCGGTGACGAGGACGACGGAGCCGGTGATGTCGGTCATGGGTGTTCCTTCCGGGGTGGTGCGAGGATGAGGCGGCTCGAGACCGAGTCGCCATAGGTGACTCATGTCATAATTGAGTTCAGTCAGTTTCTATTCCGGGAGATCCGAATGACGTCGTCAGCCCCGCCGCTCGGCCGGCGCGAGCGCAACAAGCAGGAGAAGCTCGAGCGCATCACGCGGGCCGCGTCCGACCTGTTCAGCCGACACGGGGTCGACGAGGTGACGACGCAGCAGATCGCCGAGGCGGCCGACGTCGGCGCCGGCACGCTCTTCCTCTACGCCCGCACGAAGGGCGAGCTGCTGCTGCTCGCGCAGAACGCGGCCTACGCGCGCTCCCTCGACGAGGGGATCCGCGCCTCCTCGTCCGCCTCGACCGCCCTGGACGCGGTCGTCGCCGTCCTCGAGCCGATCGTGCACTGCAACCGGGCCCAGGTCGAGAACGGCCGCACCTACCTGCGCGAGATGGCGTTCGGCGACGCGACCGAGCCGCACCACGCCGAGGCGCTCGCGATCGTGGCCAGGACCGAGGAGGCGGTGGCCGGGATCGTCGCGCGCCTCACCTCGGCGACGCCCTCCGACGCGGCCGCGTTCGCGCACGTCGTGTCGGCGGTGATGATGCTCGCGATGTCGTCGGCGGTCGACGAGTCCGTCCCCGACGACGAGATCGTGGCGGGGGTGCGACGCCAGCTCGAGGTGATCCTGCCGCGCTGACGTGCCACGTCGGCCGTGGTGCCGGCCGTCACGGGAGGGTGACGACCGCCTTCCCGCGGATGCGGACCTTCCCGAGGCCGTCGAGCGCGGTCGCCGTCTCGGCGAACGGGTGCGTCGCGCCGACGACCGGTCGGATCGCGCCCGCGTCGACGAGGGCGGCGATCTCGGCCAACTGGCCGCCGTCGGCGCGCATGAAGAGGAACTCGTACGAGACACCGAGCTTCTTCGCCTGGGCACGCACCTTGCGGCTGAGGCCGGCGATCGCGAGGCGCACGACGGGGTTCAGCCCCGCGGCCTTGGCGAAGACGGGAGTGGGCGGGCCCTGGATGCCGATGGCGATGCCGCCGGGGCGGAGCACCCGGAGCGACTTCGCCAGGTTCTCGGCGCCCAGGCTGTCGAGGACGAGGTCGTAGCCGGACAGCTCCTGCTCGAAGTCCTGGGTGCGGTGGTCGATGACGACGTCGGCACCGAGCTCGCGCACGAAGTCGGCGTTCGACGAGGAGGCGGTGGTCGCGACGTGCGCGCCGAGGTGCTTCGCGAGCTGGATCGCGATCGAACCGACCCCACCGGCACCCGCGTGGACGAGGACCTTCTGACCGGGCTGCACGTCGCCGCGTTCGACGAGGGCCTGCCAGGCGGTGAGGGCCACGAGGGGGAGCGACGCGGCCTCGACGGTGCTGATCGAGGTCGGGGCGAGGTCGACGTCGGCCTCGTCGACGGCGATGCGCTCGGCGAAGGTGCCGATCCGGTGGTCGCGGGGGCGGGCGAACACCTCGTCGCCGGGCTCCAGGCTGCGGACCGAGCCGCCGACCTCGATGACCGTCCCGGCGACGTCGTGGCCGAGGACGAGGGGCGTCCGGTACGGGAGGATCAGCGTGAACTCGCCCTCGCGGATCTTCGCGTCGAGGTGGTTCAGACCGGCGGCGGCGACCGCGATCAGGACGTCGTGGTCACCGACGGTCGGCTCGGGCACGTCGATTTCGTGCAGGGGCTGCTTGTAGGCGTCGAAGGCGAAGGCTCGCATGGGGGTGCTCCTGGGGGCTGGGGGTGTGGCTGGGGTGGTGGGATCGCGCGCGCGGCCCGCGACGTCCTCGGCGCGAGGGGTCTCGACTCAAGCATCCGAGTGTGCTCAATACTGAGCGCACTCAACAATATTGTCAAGGGCGGACCTCGGCTGTGGCCGACCCGTCACCGACCGTCGCCGCGCCTTCTCGGTCTGACCTTCGACCCTCGGCACCCACGGCCCCGGCGGTGTTCAGTCCGCGTGCTCCGGCGGCCACACGATCGCGAAGTGCTCGAAGACGATCTCGTCCTGCTCGGACCACGTCACGCCACGAGCTCGACACGTGCGCTCCCAGTAGCGCCGATGCTCGTGCTGCCAGCTGTTCAGCGTGCGGTCGTCCTCACCCTCGGCGAAGGCGAAGGCAGCGTCGGCGGTGGAGAACCCGCCGATGCGCAACTGCAGGCTCCGGATGACGATCCGAGGAGCCCCCGTGCTGTCGCATGCGATCCAGTGCGACCCGACCCGCGGCAACGGATCGCCCCGATGCGCGAACTCCGACACCAGTTCGGCGGTCGCCCGCTTCCGACCGGACAGCACCGCCTCGAGCAGCTCGTCGGCGAGCCGCGCCGTGTCGCCGAAGTGCTCCACCGTGTAGTCGTCGTCGACCGCGTCCGTCGCCCGTCGGGACGCCGAGTAGGCAGTCCACATCGCGGTCGCCGCATAGCGGTCCGGCGGCGCGACGGAACGGGTGGCGGGTGCATCGCTCATGGGGACGATCGTGCCAGAGGGCCGGTGCCTTGGAGGCGCGGATGAGTTCCGAAGACGTGCCGTCTCTGCTCACATGAGCAAAGTCGTGCGCGGATGTTGACCCTGTCCCACCGGCCGACCTACCTTGTGGCAGGCCCAACGAGGGGCCGCACTCCAGGAGGAACGATGAAGTTCTCACGCATGATCCCCGTCGCCGCCGCTCTCGCCGCGACGACGCTGGCGCTCGCCGGTTGCTCCGTCCCGGGCGAGACCGGCGCGGCCGCCAAGACAGCGTCTGCCGACGAGGCGCTGACCATCGGTTTCAGCCAGGCGACGCAGCAGAGCCCGTTCTACGTGTCACTCAGCGATGCCGCCACGGCCCGCGCCGAGGAGAACGGCGACGAGCTGCTCCTCGTCGACGCGAACGGCGACGTCACCAAGCAGAACAACGACGTGCAGGACCTCATCACGCGCGGCGTCGACGTCCTGATCATCAACCCCGTCGACCCGAAGGGCGTCGCCCCGGCACTCGCCGCCGCCGACGCGGCAGGCATCCAGGTCGTCACCGTCGACCGCCCGGTCGAGAGCGGCGCCGTGTCGTTCGTCGGGCGCGACAACGAGGCCATGGGCAAGCTCGTCGGCGACGAGCTCGTGAAGACCCTCGGCGACTCGGGCGGCACCGTCGTCGAGATCCAGGGCGACGCCGGAGGCGCGGTGGCGGCGGCCAGGAGCGCCGGCTTCCACGACGCGGTCGACGCGGTGCCGAGCATCTCGGTCGTCGAGGGGCCCTACGCCAACTACGTCCGCAGCGAAGCCGTCACCGCCATGCAGGACCTGCTGCAGGCGAACTCCGACGTGAAGGCCGTCTACGCCCACAACGACGACATGGCCCTGGGTGCCCTACAGGTGCTCGACGAGAACGGGCGCACCGACGTCAAGGTCTTCGGCGTCGACGGCCTGATGGAGGCGGTCGAGGCGATCGCCAACGGCGATCAGTACGTCGCGACGGCCGTGAACGATCCCGGGTCGCAGGGCGCGTCCGCCGTGGACACGGCCAGCGCCGTGGCCCGCGGGGAGAAGGTCGACGCGTTCGTCGACGCCGGCACCGGACTCATCAGCAAGGACAACGCGTCGACGTTCGTCGGCACCACCACATTCGCGGAGGCAAGCAAGTGACCACGAGCACCAGCACCGGCACCGGCACCGGCACCACCGATCGTCCCGGCGTCGACGGGGGCGAGATCCCCGAGACGATGACGGCCGCCGTCATG
The DNA here is from genome assembly GCF_014841655.1 of Frigoribacterium sp. CFBP 8759. Classification (NCBI taxonomy): domain Bacteria; kingdom Bacillati; phylum Actinomycetota; class Actinomycetes; order Micrococcales; family Microbacteriaceae; genus Frigoribacterium; species Frigoribacterium sp. CFBP 8759. The sequence continues at coordinate 1,103,522 of NZ_JACYUH010000001.1, read as the reverse complement.
TACGCCCCCGGCGACATCCGCGTCGAGGAAGCCGCCGTCCAGCGCCCCGGCCCGGGCGAGGTCCTCCTCAAAGTGGCGGCCTGCGGCGTCTGTGGGTCGGACATCCCCCGCATGCTCCGCAACGGCGGCTACGTCATGCCCATCATCTGCGGTCACGAGTTCAGTGGCCACGTCGCCGAGCTCGGCGACGGCGTCACCGGTTTCGACCTCGGCGACCTCGTCTCGGTGCCGCCGCTCATCCCCTGCCGCCACTGCGACTTCTGCGTCCGCGGTGACTTCGGGCTCTGCGAGGACTACGACTACTTCGGCAGCCGCAGCAATGGCGCCTACGCCCAGTACGTCGTGTCACCCGTCAGCAACCTCCTCAAGATGCCGGCCGGCATCGACTCCCGCGCGGCGGCCATGCTCGACCCCGCGGCCATCGCGCTCCACGCACTCTGGAAGACCGGCCTCCGCACCGGACAGCGCGTCCTCGTGGTCGGCGCCGGGCCGATCGGCCTGTTCGGGGTGCAGTGGGCCAAGCTCGCCGGCGCCGGCGAGATCGTCACGATCGACCTCAGTGCCGAGAAGTCGGCGATGGCAATCGAGGCAGGCGCCACCCACGCGGTCAAGACCCACGACGAGGCCAAGGCCCTGGCCGGGCGGGGCTTCGACGTCGTCCTCGAGTCGGCCGGCGTCCCCGTGACCGTCGACATGGCCGCCGGGCTGGTCGGGCCGAAGGGCCACGCCGTCTTCATCGGCATCCCGCACGCCGAGGTCACCCTCTCGAAGGAGACCTTCAACACCTTCCTGCGCCAGGAGGTCACGCTCCACGGTTCGTGGAACAGCTTCTCGGCACCGTTCCCCGGTGACGAGTGGCGCACGGCCGCCGACAAGTTGGCGAGCGGCGAGCTCAAGTGGGAGTTCATGATCACCCACCAGCTGCCGCTGTCGGAGCTGCCCGACATGATGCAGGTGCTCGGCGCCCGCTCGGAGCACAGCTCCAAGGTGATCTTCATGCCGAACGGGGACTGACGTGGGCGTCCTCCTCAGCATCGACCTCGGCACCGAGGGCGCGCGGGTCGGCGCCTTCACCGACGACGGCACGTCGCTCGGCTCGGTCCACCGTCCGTACCGGACGTCGTTCCCCCGTCCCGGGTGGGCCGAGCAGGACCCGGAGGAGTGGTGGTCCGCCTTCGTCGACGCCGCCCGCACCCTGCTGGCGACGGACGCGTGCTGCGCCGCCGGTCCCGTCGTCGCCCTCGCGTCCGCGACCACCGCCTCCACGGTGGCCGTCGTCGACGAGGCCGGCACGCCCCTCCGTCCGGCGATCCTCTGGATGGACTCACGCGCCTCCGCCCAGTCCCGCCGCACCGCCGACTTCGCCACCGACCACGCCGTGCTGGCCTGGTCGGGCGGATCGGACGCCGCCGAGTGGCTCGTGCCGAAGGCGATGTGGCTGCACGAGAACGAGCCCGACACGTACGATCGTTCGTCGCGCATCGTCGAGGCGATCGATTACCTCACCTTCCGGCTCACGGGTCGCTGGGTCGGCTCGCAGATGAACGCCGTCTGCAAGTACAACTACGACCCGATCGCGCGACGCTTCCCGGTCGAGCTCTACGCCGCCCTCGGCATCGAGGGCCTCGCCGACAAGCTGCCGGACGAGGTCGTGCCGGTGGGCGCGGTCGCGGGCGAGCTGACTCGACGTGCGGCCGACGAGCTCGGCCTGGAGCCCGGCGCTCCGGTCGCCGTGGGCGGCATCGACGCCCACGTGTCGCTCCTCGCCTGCGGCGGCGACTGCGACGGCCTGGTGTCGCTCGTCTCGGGCACGTCGTCGGCGATCATCGCCGAGGTCGACGCCCCCGTCGACACGACCGAGGTGTGGGGCCCGTATCCCCAGGCCCTCCGCACGTCCAAGTGGCTCGTCGAGGGCGGACAGGTCACCAGCGGATCGGTGCTGAAGTGGGCCGGGGAGGGGATCATGGGCATCGCCCGCGACGACCTCCCCGGGCTCATCGCGGGTGCCACCGCCGTCGATCCCGAGGTGCACGGATTGCGAGCCCTCGACTTCTTCATGGGCAACCGGACCCCTTACCGTGACGCCCGTCTGCGCGGCGCCGTCGTCGGCCTGACGCTCGGCACGACGCGGGAAGAGCTCTATCGCGCCGCCGTCGAAGCCGTCGCCTGCGGAACGCGGGGCGTCGTCGACTCGTTCGAGCGCGCCGGAGTCTCGTGCGAGCGCCTCGTCTTCTCCGGCGGCATCGAGAAGAACGCCCTGTGGCAGCAGGTCACCGTCGACGTGCTGGGCCGTGAGGCCGAGATCGTCGACGGCGACAACCTCACGCTCCGGGCGTGCGCCGTCATCGGCGCGGTCGGTGCCGGGCTGGTCGGCGACCTCGACGAAGGGGCCACCCTCTTCGCACCCCGCACCCGGGTGCTGACGCCCGACGCGGCGCACCACGAGGTCTACCGCGAGACCTACGACGACTACATCGAGCTCGTGGGCGCCCTCACCCCCGTCATGCACGCGACGGCGGCCCGTCAGGAGGCGCGTCGTACCGCCGCTGCGTCGCTTCCGTCGGACGCCCGCTCGCTCCTCGTGCCCGAGGCGGGCTCCGGCGCGGTGCTCCGATGAGCGCCGCCCTCGAGGCCGACCGGTCGGACCTGTTGCTCTCGGTCGCGCAGGCCTACTACGAGCAGGGCCGCACGCAGGAGGAGATCGGACGCGACCTGCACCTCACCCGGTGGAAGGTGGGGCGCCTGCTCGAGGAGGCGCGTGCCGAGGGCATCGTGCAGATCCGGGTCGTTCACCCGCAGGCCCGCAAGAGCGACCTGGAGCAGGAGCTCCGTACGCGGTTCGGGCTCGGGGCCTGCGTGGTCGTGCCGACCCCTGACGACGACGAGCACGGGCACGCGCACGTCGCGGTCGCCGCGGCCGGGTGGCTGCGGTCGCACGGCGACCGGCTCCGCACCCTCGGCGTCTCGTGGGGCAACACGATGGAGGGCGTCGCGGCGGTGCTGCCGCACGGTTGGACCCAGGGCATCGAGGTCATCCAGGTCAACGGCGGCATCAGCCGGTCCGTCCGACCCACGACGGCCGCCAACGTCGCCCAGAGCATCGCCCACAGCGGGGACGGTCGCGCGACACTGCTGCCCGTGCCCGCCATCGTCGAGCACGTCGCCACGCGGGACGCCCTGTACGGCGAGGCCTTCGTGGTCGAGGTGCTCGAAAGCGCCCGTGGAGCGGACGCCCTGCTGTTCTCGCTCGGAGCCCTCGGACCGCGCAGCGTGCTCGCGCAGAGCGGGGCCGTGACCGCCCAGGAACTGCTGCGCCTCCGTGGCGCCGGTGCTGTGGGCGACGTCCTCGGGCACTACGTGACGACTGACGGCGGCATCGCCGACGCCGACGTCGAGAGCCGCACCGTCGGGCTGACGCTCGACGACCTGCGCGCCCACCCCCAGAGCGTCGCGGTCGCCGCCGGCGCCGCCAAGTCCCGCATCATCAACGCCGCCCTCGTCAGCGGCCTCTGCTCCGTGCTCGTCACGGACGAGGCAGCCGCGCGGGCTGTACTGGAGCACTGACATGAACATCGCGAGACCGGTGGCCGAGGCCACCACGCACGCGCACGGCCTCGGGGCCGGCGATTCGGGCCCGACCCGCGCCTCCTCGTCCTCCGGGGACGACGGCGCGGCCGTGCCCGCGCTCGTCATGACCGGCATCGTCAAGTCGTTTCCCGGCACCCGGGCCTGCGACGGGGCGACCCTCGAGGTCGCCCCGGGAGAGGTGCACTGCCTGCTCGGCGAGAACGGCGCGGGGAAGAGCACGATGATGAAGATCTTGTCGGGTTCGTACCTGCCGGACGAGGGCACGATCACCGTGGCCGGCGAGGTCGTCTCGTTCTCGAACCCGCTCGACGGGGTGCGCGCCGGCATCGCGACCATCTACCAGGAACTCGACCTCGTCCCCGACCTGACGGTCGCGCAGAACCTGTTCCTCGGCCACGCGCCGACCCGCGGTCCGCTCGTCGATCACCGTCGACGCACCGAGCTCGCGGCCGAGGCGATCCGTCGTGTCGGGGGCACGTTCTCGCCGTCGGCCCTCGTCCGGTCGCTCTCCGTCTCGGAGCAGCAGCTGGCCGCCATCGCTCGCGCACTGACGAGCGACGCGCGGATCATCGTCATGGACGAGCCCTCCGCCACGCTCACCGAGCACGATCTCGAGGCCGTGTTCGACGTGATCCGCGAGCTCGTCGCCGAGGGGAGGTCCATCGTCTACATCTCGCATCGCCTCGACGAGGTCAAGGCGATCGGCGATCGCGCGACGGTGATGCGCGACGGCCGCACCGTAGCCACCTACGCCGTCGACGCCGTCAGCAAGCGCGACCTCGTCGACGCCATGATCGGCCGGGAGCTCGCCGAGTCGGAGAGCACGACGCGGCCGCCGTTCACGGGCACCGGGCAACTGCTCGACATCGAGAGCGCGGTCATCCCCGGGGTGCTCGACGTGCGGGGCGTACGGGTGCGACCCGGCGAGATCGTCGGCCTCGCGGGGCTCGGTGGTGCCGGTCGAACGACCCTGCTCGCCTCGGTCTTCGGCGACTCGTCCGCGACACTCGACATGACCTTCCGAGGTCGGCGGCACACGAAGATGTCGTCGCAGAGGGCGGTCGCCCTCGGCATCGGCTTGGTGCCCGAAGATCGCAAACGCCAGGGCTTGCTGCTCGAGCTGTCGATCCTGCGCAACGCCGGGCTTGCCGCGCTGAGGCCGTTCGGGCTCAACCCCGCCGCAGCCGCTCGCCGCGTCGCCGCCGGCCCCCTCGCGGGGCTCGGCGTGAAGTACGCGGACGTCGACCAAGCCGTCGGACAGCTCTCGGGCGGCAACCAGCAGAAGGTCGTGCTCGCCAAGTGGATGGCTCGTGGCATCGACCTCCTGCTGCTCGACGAACCGACCCGAGGACTCGACGTCGGGGCCAAGGCGGATCTCTTCGCACAGGTGCGAGAACTCGCCGCGACCGGTGTCGGCGTCCTGATGGCCAGCAGCGAACTGTCCGAACTCACCGAGAACTGCGACCGCGTCTGGGTCCTCCACGAGGGCCGCAACGTCGCCGAATACGAACCCCACCAGACGCCTGCGGCCGAGATCGCCCGCGCCGTCGTGACAGGAAGCATCGACCATGACTGACAACGCCGTCATCACCAACACTCCTCGCGCCTCGGGACGCGGCGGCGGGGGAGCGTCGGGCCCCACCGGGCCTCGCAAACCACTCGTGCCGGGGAAGGCGACCGGTCGCCAGCAGCGACAGGCGCTCCTCGTGCGGTTCAACCTGTTGATCATCTTCGTCGCGCTCTTCGTGGTCGCGTCGTTGGTCGCACCCGAGTTCCTGTCCCAGCAGAACCTCTCGAACCTCCTGCAGCAGTCGAGCCTCGTCGGCATCGTCGCGATCGGCATGACCCTGGTCATCCTCACCGCCGGGATCGACCTCTCCGTCGGCAGCGTCGCCGCCCTCGCCGGCATGCTCGTGGCGATCTTCATCGGCGTGGGCGTCCCGTGGCCGATCGCCGTGCTGCTCGCCATCGGAGCGGGCGTCGTCAGCGGAGGTGTCGTCGGCAGCCTCAGCGCCTACCTCAAGCTGCCCGCCTTCATGGTGACCCTGGCGGCGCTGCAGAGCGTCCGGGGCGTCACCTACCTGACGACGAACGGCACCCCCACGACCTCGGAGATCCCGACCGGCCTGCGCTTCCTCGGAGCGGGCACCATCGCCGGGGTGCCCGTCGTCGGCGTCCTGTTCATCCTGGTCACGCTCGTCGTCGCCTTCGTGCTGAAGCGCACCACCTACGGCGAGTACGTCTACGCCGTCGGCAGCAACAAGGACGCCGCACGTCTCTCGGGGCTGCCCGTGAACCGCATCGTCACGAGCGTCTACGTCATCTCGGGCGGCCTCGCGGCCTTCGCGGGCGTGCTCCTCACCGGGCGTCTCACCATCGGTCAGCCGACCGCCAACCAGGGGCTCGAGCTGGACGCCATCGCGGCCGTCGTGCTCGGCGGCACGAGCCTCTTCGGTGGCAAGGGTGGCGTCGCAGGCACCTTCATCGCCGTGCTGTTGCTCTCCGTGCTGCGCAACCTCTTCAACCTGATGGGGTTGAGCTCGTTCTTCCAGATGGTGGTGACAGGGCTCATCCTCGTCGCGGCGCTCATCATGAACCACGTCCTCGACCAGCGCGGCAAGCGCGCCTGATCGCCCCTTCCTTCGTTCCGAGCCGTACACCCCGAGAGAGAAGCCACACATGACCGACGCCACCTCGACCGACGCCGCGCCCACGACCACGGAGGTCGCACGGCTGATCGACCACACCCTGCTCAAACCCGAGGCCACCCGTGGCGATGTCGACGCGCTGATCGCCGAAGCCATCGAGCTCGGCACGTACTCGGTGTGCGTCTCGCCGTCGATGCTGCCCCTCGTGCTGCCCGAGGGTGCCGACCTGAAGGTCGCCGTCGTCGCCGGGTTCCCCAGCGGGAAGCACACGTCGGCCGTCAAAGCCGCCGAGGCATCGGAGGCGGTGCGAGCGGGCGCCGACGAGGTGGACATGGTCATCGACATCGGCGCCGCCAAGGCAGGCGACTTCGCTTCGGTGGAGGAGGACGTCGCCGCGGTCCGCGCAGCCGTCCCCACCCCGACCGTGCTCAAGGTCATCATCGAGTCGGCGGCGCTCACCGACGACGAGATCGTCGCGGTCTGCCGAGCGGCCGAGTCGGCCGGGGCGGACTTCGTCAAGACCTCGACCGGCTTCCACCCCGCTGGCGGAGCCACCGTTCATGCGGTGGAGCTCATGTCGAGCACCGTCGGTGGCCGGCTCGGTGTCAAGGCATCGGGCGGCGTCCGCACTCTCGCCGATGCCCGGGCGTTCGTCGCCGCGGGGGCCACGCGGCTCGGCGTGTCCGGCAGTCGCGCCCTGCTCGCCGACGCCGCTGCCGGCGGCACCGTCGCCGGGTACTGATCCGCCCAGGTCGTGAGCTGAGCGCGACGACGAGGCTCCGCGTCTCAGCCCACACCGCGCCTCCTGAGCTCTGCCGGGCGCGGCTCGTGGGGTCGGGCGCATGCTCGGCCGCGGGGTGCCCGGAACGGTCAGCCCGCGGCGTGCACCGGCCGGGGTGCTCAGTCCTCGGGGTGCAGGCTCTCGTCGGCGGCGGACGTCGTCCACGAGGTGAAGTGCACGGTGAGGTCGGCGCGCGAGGGGGCGCAGCAGAAGGGGCCGGCGCTCGCCGCGGCGTCCGGGGAGAGCGGGGCGACGCGGACCAGGCGCCACGGCTCGGCGTCGACCCGGGCCCGGATGGTGAGCGCGTCTCCGGAGCGGCTGGCTCGGATCGTCACGGTGCGGCCGGTCCAGTCGACGGGGGAGAGCGACCAGTCGGACCGGCCCCGCGTGACCACGGCGCCGAGGCTCTGCTCGCCGTCGCTGAGCTCGACCCCGGCCTTGACCCAGGTCTCGGGGTCGACCGAGACGAAGATCCCGGCCTGGTCGAACTGGGCCGAGAAGTCGAGCACGAACGACACCTCCATCGCGGTGCCCTGCTCGAACGGGGCGACCAGGGCGTGCTCGGTGTCGTGGACGAACCCGTACGACGTGAGGCGCCAGGCGTCGCTGCCCTCGGTCGCCGTGACGCGCATGCCGTCGTCGGCGACGTCGACGGCCGTGGGCTCGGTGGTCCAGGTGCCGGTGGTCCAGGGGATGTCGGTCATGGGGGCCTCGTGCTCGGTGGTGGTCGGGGGGAGTGGCGTCAGCGGTGGCGTCGGGGGTGGCGTCACCGCCGGCGTCAGCGCTCGTGCGTCGGGGCGTCGCCGGCCTCGAGGGCGGCGTGCTGCCTCTCGACGCGCCGGGTCAGGGCCAGGGCCCGCAGCCCGACCACGATCGAGGCTGACCCGCTGAGGATCATCAGCACGCCCACGAGGTCACTGCCACCCCTCGTCAGCAGGGCACCGCACACGACCACTCCGGCGGAGAGGATGAGCTGCAGGGTCGTCCACGTCGTCGTCGTCATCCCTCGACCCTACGAGCGTTCGGCCGCGAACGGCTCGGCCGCGCGACGGAGCGACCCGAGGAGGCGCGGTGCCGGATCGAATCGCACCGCGCCTCCTCGGCGACTTCCCGGGGTCTCGGCGCCTCAGTCGGCGTCCCGGCCGGCGTAGTCCTCGTCGGTGATGCGCTCGAGCCAGGTCGTGGTGGTCGCCGGGTCGTCGGCCGCCTCGAGGACGGCGACGTGCTCCATGAAGCTGCCCTCGGCGGCGGCGTGGAAGTGCTCCTCGCCGGGCGCGAGGTAGATCGTCTGCCCGGGGTGGACGTCGACGACCTTTCCGTCACGGGTGCCGAACCGGGCGACGCCCTCGGTGACGTACAGGAACTGGCCCCGCGCGTGGTGGTGCCAGGCGGTCCGCGCGCCGGGCGCGAAGCGGACCTTCGCGACCGTCGCGCGCTGGTCGTCGGTCTGCGGGGTGACGATGGGGTCGAGCCACACCTGGCCCGGGAACTGCTCGTCGGGGTTCAGGGTCGTGGGCTGCGGGGGCAGGATCTTCACGGGTTCCTCACTTCTCGTCGGTGTCGTCGTCTGCGTCGTCGGTGAAGAGCTCCTGGGCGACGCCCATGGCGGCCATCCCGCGGGGCCAGCCCGCGTAGAGCGTCACGTGGGTGATCGCCTCGACGAGCTCGTCCCGGGTGACGCCGTTCTCGACGGCGCGGCCGAGGTGGAACCGCAGCTGCTCGGTGTTGCCGCCGGCGGTGAGCACCGCGACGGTGACGAGGCTGCGGTCGCGCGCGGACAGTTCGGGGCGGTTCCAGACGTCGGCGAAGAGGACGTCGTCGGTGAGTTCGGCGAGCTTGGGGGCGAAGTCGCCGAAGAGGGTGCGCCCTCCGCCGACCTGGACGGGCTGTTCTGACATGGCTGAGCTCCTGGTGGTGGGTGTCGGGGCCGGGACGTCCGGTGCCGGACGCCGGCTCCGGGCGAGGGGGGCTGCCGGGCCGGGTCGTGACCGACGCTAGGCCGGCGCGGGCGGGGCAGGGAGGCCCCGCCAGGGTCCCTCAGCCCCGACACGCCCCGCCCCGCCCCGGCGGGAGCCGGGCGCCGACGTCGCACCGCCGACTGGACGTCGCACCGCGCACGTGGGCGGTGCGACGTTCAGTGGGCGGTGCGACGCGGGGCAGCGACGCGGGGCAGCGACGCGAGGGGGGTACTGCTGGGACAGGGGGCGGCGGGACCCGACGGGCACCGCGCCTCCTTGGTTGTCTGGAGTGCGGCGCGTCAGCGACCGCGACGCACGAGAGAGAAGAGAACACATGTCGACCTGGTTGATCACCGGCTGCTCCACGGGGTTGGGGCGAGCCTTCGCCGAGGAGGCGCTGGCCCGCGGACACGACGTCGTCGTCACCGCGCGCGACGCCTCGGCCGTGCAGGACATCGCCGACGCCCACCCCGACCACGCCGTCGCCACCGCCCTGGACGTCACCGACCCCGACCAGGTGACCGCGGCCGTCCACCTCGCCACCGAGCGGTTCGGCGGCGTCGACGTCCTCGTCAACAACGCCGGCTACGGCTACCGCTCCGCCGTCGAGGAGGGCGACGACGCCGACGTGGCGCGCCTGTTCGACACGCACTTCCACGGCAGCGTCCGCACCGTCAAGGCCGTCCTGCCCGGCATGCGTGCCCGCCGCAGCGGCACGATCGTCAACCTGTCGTCGATCGGCGCCCGCCGCACGGGCCCCGGCTCGGGCTACTACGGCGCCGTCAAGGCCGCGATCGAGCAGATGACCATGGCCCTGCGCACCGAACTCGCCCCGCTCGGCATCACGGCGACGGTCGTCGAACCGGGCTCGTTCCGCACCGACTTCTCGGGGCGCTCGCTCACGCAGTCCGCCACGCCCATCGCCGACTACGCCGAGACCGCCGGTCGTCGCCGCATCGAGGCCGACACCTCGGACGGCACCCAGCCCGGCGACCCCGCCGCCGGTGCCCGCCTGCTCGTCGACGCGGTCGACTCGGGCGAGGCTCCGTACCTGCTGCTGCTCGGCTCGGACGCCGTCGAGATCGTCACGGGCGCACTCGACGACCTCCGCCGCGACGTCGACGCGTGGGCGGAACGCAGCCGCGCCACCGACTTCGACGCCTGAGCCGGTCGCCTCACCTGCAGGAGGTGCGGTGTCGGTTCAGACGACCCCGCTCCTCCTGCAGGCTGTCACCTCCGGAGTGCCCGCGACCCCCCGCGGCCACCCCGGCCCGACCGGTGACGCCCCTGCCACGACGACCCGACGGCGCCTCGTCGCCCGGGCCGGCCCACGCCGGTGACGTCGGCTGCCGGCGACGAGGTGACGCGATCGGCTGACGCGTGGCTTCGAGGTCACGCTAGTCCAGTTGGTACTAGTCATCAATGGACGGACGAAAAAAGGTGCCCCGTTCTACGGGGCCCTGGGGGCACCGATCTCGCCGTCGCGCGAGTAGTCCTCGACCCAGGCCCGCTCGCTGTGCAGCTGGTCGAGCAGGTGCCGGAACATGGCGACCGACTGGACGGGGAAGCGCGTCGCGTCGTCGTGGCTGGCGTCGAGGTAGGCCTGGGCCGTCGCCATGCGCTCGTCGAGGGCCTGGAGGCGCGTGGCGAAGATCGTCGCCCGCGTCGCCTCGTCGACCAGGTCCAGCAGCGCGAACCGGACGTAGAACTCCTCGTCGTCGCCGGCGCGGGAGAGGGGGAAGTCGGCGACCCGCCCGATCAGCAGGTCGCGGCCCGCGTCGGTCAGCGAGAACACCTGGCGGTTCGGCCGACCCGTGGTCTCCACGGTGCGACGGTCGAGCGCGCCCCGGTCGTGCAGGCGCTTCAGCGTCGTGTAGACGGCGTTGTTGTTGACCACGCCGAGGCCCGGGCGCCGCACGTTCCGCTTGATGTCGTACCCGTGCTGCGGGCCGGCGAGCAGGTTGCTCAGGATGAGGATCTCGGTGACCATCCCCACATCATGGGGGGTCGCGGCCGGGTCGACGCGACCGCGGCGCGACCGGCCCTGCCGCGGCGCCACCACACGCGGGAGGCGCGGTGCCGGTCGGACCGGCACCGCCCCTCCTGAGGGCCCCGACGTCAGTCGGTCGGCGGCGTGTAGAACTGCAGGTCGTTGCCCTCGGAGTCCTTGAAGGGCAGGATGCGGCCCCACGGGTGCTCGCTGATCGTGCCCGTCACGTCGGCGCCGCGCGACTGCAGGTCGGCCAGCGCGTCCTCGAGGCTGCCGTCGGGCTGGAACGTGATGACCGCCCCGCCCTCGCTCGACGCCGCGGCCTCTTCTCGACCGTTGAGGCCGATCATCAGGCCGTTCGCGTCGATCTCGGTCCAGTCGTCGCTCTCGTCCTTCACCGTGAGGCCGAGCGCGTCACGGTAGAACGCCGTCGCCCGCCCCATGTCCGTCACGGGCACCCATACCGTTGCCACTCCGCTTGCCATGTCGACTCCTTCGTCCGGCACCGGACCACCCGGTGCTGCGTCTGGCTCCTTGCTACGCCGCGCACCGCGCGAGCCGAGCCGCGAGTCAGGGCACTTTCCCACCCGGAAGCGTGTCTCACGGTGACCGGTGCCCGAGCGGACCACCCGCAGGAGGCGCGGTGCCGGACGGTCGCGCACCGCGCCTCCTGCGGGCCGTCGCGTCGGGGGCCCTGCCAGGGCCTCCCACGATCGGCGCGGGGGCGTAGCGTCGATGACGAGGAGCCCGTCGTCGAGCACCGCGTTCCGACCCGCCCCTCGTCCCCGTACCGAATCCACCCCAGGAGACCCATGCGCACCGTCAACGCCTACGCGGCACCGTCCGCCACCGAGCCCCTCGTCAAGACGACCATCGAGCGCCGCGACGTCGGCCCGAAGGACGTCATGATCGACATCGCCTACGCCGGCATCTGCCACAGCGACATCCACACCGTCCGCGGCGAGTGGGGCGAGATCCAGTACCCGCAGGTCGTCGGTCACGAGATCGTCGGCACCGTCTCGGAGGTCGGCTCCGAGGTCACCAAGCACGAGGTCGGCGACCGCGTCGGCGTCGGCTGCATGGTCAACTCGTGCGGCGAGTGCGAGTACTGCAAGCGCGGCGACGAGCAGTACTGCGCCAAGGGCAACACCGGCACCTACACGAGCGTCGACCCGGCCGACGGCACCGTCACCCAGGGCGGCTACTCGCAGGCCGTCGTCGTCACCGAGGACTTCGTGCTGCGCGTGCCCGAGTCGCTCGACTACGACAAGGTCGCACCGCTGCTCTGCGCCGGCATCACGCTGTACTCGCCGCTGCACCACTGGGGCGTCACCGAGGGCACCAAGGTCGCCATCGTCGGCATGGGCGGCCTCGGCCACATGGGCGTCAAGATCGCCGCCGCACTCGGCGCCGACGTCACCGTCCTGTCGCAGACCACCTCGAAGAAGGAGGACTCGCTGCGTTTCGGCGCCAAGGCGCACTACGCGACCAGCGACGAGCAGACCTTCACCGACCTGGCGAACTCGTTCGACCTGATCATCAACACCGTCTCGGCGAAGGTCGACATGGGCGCGTACCTCGGCCTGCTGGCCGTCGACGGCACCCTCGTCAACGTCGGCGCCCCGTCCGAGCCACTCGAGGTGCCCGCGTTCGCGCTGATCCCGGCGCGTCGCAGCTGGGCCGGTTCGGCCATCGGCGGCATCCGCGAGACCCAGGAGATGCTCGACTTCTGCGCCGAGCACGGCATCGTGCCCGAGACCGAGCTGATCGACGCCGACCAGATCAACGAGGCCTACGACCGCGTCCTGAAGTCCGACGTGCGCTACCGCTTCGTGATCGACGCGGCGACCTTCGCCTGATCCGAGCCGTTCCGCCGGACGCCCCCGTACCGAGTGTGCGGGGGCGTTCGTCGTCCCCGCGGTGGGCCGTGGGCGCACCGCACCGCACCGCACCGCGTTTCGTGCACTGCACCCGGACTAGACGCGGTGCAGTGCACGAAACGCGGTGCAGTGCGTGAGCCGGGTTGCGTCGAGCCGAGGCACGGGACGCGAGGGATCAGCGGCCCCGCAGGGCGCGCATCGTGGGTGCGGCGATGGCCCCGGCGACAAGGGCTGAGGGCCACGGGACGACCCTGACGGCAGCCAGGACGACGGCGGCGAGACAGGCGCCGACGACGGCGACCAGTCCGATCGTCCGCGACCGGCGCGCCACGGGACGGTCGATCCGAGGAGCATCGTCGGTGGAACGCGGGCGATCGTCGGGCGACGAGCCGTCGGGGATCGTGACGCCGGCGGGCGGCCGGCCGACCCCCAGGGCGACCCCGACTGCGACCAAGAGGCCGACCACACCGAGTGCGACGAGGGACGCGATGCCCGGGTCCGGTGCCGACCAGGGATCGCTCGTGGCGAGTGAGGGCGCGACGAGCAGCGGTAGTGCACCGGCCAGGACGAGAGTCAGCCCGGCCAGGGCGCCGACCGTCGATCGGTGTCCGAGCTTGACCGAGTCGCTGGTGACGCGGGCCAAGGCCAAGAGCAACCAGGTGGCGACGGCGGGGACCGCGACGGAGGCGACCGTGACGGCCAGGGGGCGGACGGTGGTGACGTCTCCTGCAGACCACTGGTTGGCTACCTCGGCGGGAAGGCGTGGGGCCCACGAGACCACCGTGGCCACTCCGGCGACGATGGCGCCCGCGAGGGGCAACTGCACGAAGGCCCAGAGTCGACCGCGCCGGATCTCGACGTCGTCGAGGTGTCTGTTCTCGGTGAGAGCCGTCATGGTGATCCTCCGGCCTGGTCGCTGTCCTTCCGCATCTGCTGACACGCTGTCAGGACTGCGAGGAGGCTGTCAACCGTGTCTTTCGCATTTCCTCCGCGAGGAGGAGGAGCAGCGTACGTGGCTGCGCGCGTCATGACGAGGCAGCGGGGTCGAGGAGGAAGAGCCCGGCCAGACGACCGTCGGGGTGGCACGAGACGCGACCGACCATGTCGCCGGCCTCGAAGTGGAGGGGGACGTCCACGACGGTGAAGTCGCCGGAACGACGCGCCGTGGGCGTGCCGCTCGACTCGAACGCCCCGACGGAACCGAGGACGTGGCTCCACACGTCGCCGAGCTGCGTCGGGCCCATGGCTTTTTTCATCTCGTCGTCGAAGAGGGTGTGGACCTCGTCGGGGCGACCCGTGCTGAGCAGGTCGAAGACGGTCGTCGCCCGCTCGACGGAACCCGACGTGACGTCCTTCTCGAGCGGGCGTCCCGTCCTCGGGTCGATCACCTGGCCGAACCTCTGGTAAGCGGCTTGACGTGAGATGGACATGACGTCTCCTACTTCCTGCCAGGTCGCCCCGGCGTCGCGGGCATCGGTCACGAGGGCCGTGAGGACCGCCTCGAGGTCGGCCTTCATGCCCGCCGCGCGCTGGACCGCGGCGAGTGTCGAGGACCGATCGTGTCGACCGTGTACCGACGCCGCGAGACCCTGGACCCGGGCGAGGAGGCTCGCGAGCAGGGACGGGGTGCGGGAGGGGGTCGACATGTGTAAAGACTAGATTGACGCGTGTCGTGGCGTCAAGATCGGCTTTCGTCCCGCTGGTCCATGTGTTCTCCTGGCTCACCCGCTCCCGCCCTCGCACCCGATTTCGAACGATGCACCCCGAAGCTTCCGGGTGCGTCGTTCGAAACCGGGTGCAGCGCGGCACGGTTCACCTCCCGGACACCCGCCGCCCCTACGCTGACCGCGACAGCGCCTAGGGTTCCGGGGTCCCACGATCCGACTGGTCCGAGCGGCGCCACGGTCGGGCGCCATCGCCGGGCCGTCATCTGAACGGACAAAAGCCTGGAGGACCCGTTCGGCGCGCCCCGCGCCGAGCCGATGGGTCCTCGCATGTCCACCACCGCCCTCCTGCTCGTCCTCGCCGCCGCCGTCTGCCACGCCGGCTGGAACGTCGTCGCCCACGGGGTGAGCCGCCTCGGCACCCCCTTCCTCTGGTGGGGAGCCGTCGCCAGCACCGTGCTCTGGCTGCCGGTCGTCCCCTTAACGGGCGGCCTCGGGGCGAGCGTCGGCGGCCTCGCGGTCGGGGCGGGCGTCTCGGCCGTGCTGCACGTCGTCTACATGACGGTGCTGCAGCGCGGCTACGCGGTCGGCACCCTGTCGACCGTCTACGCGACGGCTCGCGGCAGCGGCCCGGCGGTCAGTGCGGGTCTCGCCGTCCTGCTGCTCGGCGAGCAGCTCTCGGCGACGGCCGTGGGGGGCATCGCCGTGGTCGTCGCGGGGGTGGTGGCGACCGGACTGATCGACCGGCGGCCGACCGGCTCTCCGTCGCCGCGCCTCCTGCACGGGCCGTCGACCGCGTCGACGCCGGCCGCCCCCGGCCCGGCGCGCCGTCGCCTCGACCCGGGCATCGCCTGGGGCCTGCTCACCGGCCTCGCCATCGCGAGCTACACGATCTGGGACGCCCATGCCCTGCGCACCTGGGGCCTCTCGCCCGTGTCGTTCATGGTCGGCGTGACGCTCGCCGAGGTCGTCTTCTACAGCGCGTCGCTCGGCCGGCGTCGGGGCGAGCTTGTCGCGGTCGCCCGCGCCCACTGGCCGCGGGTGCTGGCCTTCGGGGTGTTGTCGCCGCTGTCGTACATCCTCGTGCTGACGGCGATCTGGACGGCTCCGGTCGCCCTCGTCGCCCCGGCCCGCGAGACGAGCGTGGTGATGGTGGCCGTGTTCGGGGCGCTCGTCCTGCGCGAGGGCTCGCTCGTGAAGCGGCTCGCGGCCTCGGGCGTCGTGCTCGGGGGCATCGCCCTGCTCGCCCTCTGACGGGCGTCGCACGAGCCCAGGAGGCGCGGGTCGGGCTACAGGAACCCGGTCACCGCGACGGCGACCGCGGCCAGCAGCGCGACGGCGGCGAGCACCTTCGACGACCCCATGACGAGTCGGCGCCTCGGCCCACCGTCGTACGGTTCGTCGTCGGCGTCGCGCAGTTCGGGCGGGAGCTCGGCCTCACGGCGACGGCGCTCCTGCTCGAGGCGGGCGGCCCGTTCGACCCGGGCGACGCGCTCGGCCTCGTGCCGCCGGGCCTGCTCGGCCTCGCGGTCACGGGCGACGAGCAGCTCGAGTTCGCGGTGGGCATCGTCCGACCAGGTCGCGAGGTCGTCGCCGGCGGAGTCGGGGGTGCCGTCGTCGTGTCGCATGCGGAGGCCTTCGTCGCGGGAGCAGGGCGGGGTGGTGGTCCGAGGGTAGACCGCCGCACCTGGACCCGCCATGGCCGGGACGGCACCCCGTCCCGCCCCGCGGTCGGTTCGCCCAGGTTAGGCAGACAAGAGGTGAACTCTCGTTGAACGGGCCCAAAGATAGGTTCCTATGTCGGTCGGGCGCGTGCCACCATCGTCACGTCCTGCTCCCACCCGAAAGGCCGTCATGACCCTCCGCCGTCCCCGCGCCGCGACCGCCCTCGTCGGCGCCGCCCTGCTCGCCGTCACGCTGTCCGCCTGCTCGACCCCCGCCTCCTCGGCCACCGGCTCGTCCGACGCGGCCGGTGGCTACGCGGTCGACGACGGCACCCTCGTCTTCGGCGTCGTGCCCGACTCGGTCGACACCGAGACGAACTACCAGCCGCTGATGGACTACATCGCGAGGGAGACCGGCAAGACGGTCGAGTACCACGAGTCGACGGACTACGCGGCCCTGATCGAGGCGAGCATCGCCGGCCAGATCGACGTCGCCTCGTTCTCGGGCTTCACCTACGTCACCGCCACGAACAACGGCGCCGAGCTCACCCCGATCTCGTCGATCACCACGGCCGAGGGCCAGGAGCCCGGCTACTACTCGCAGGCCATCGTGCCGAAGGGCAGCGACATCACGTCGATCGCCGACATGAAGGGCAAGAAGATCTGCTTCGTCGACCCGTCGTCGACGTCGGGCTACCTCTTCCCGAGCTACGCGCTGCTCGAGGCCGGCATCGACCCCGAGAAGGACATCACCCCGGTCTTCGCGGGCAAGCACGACGTCAGCGTGCAGAAGGTCGGCGAGGGCACCGAGTGCGACGCCGGCTTCGCCGAGGACAGCGAGGTCGCCAAGAGCGACGCCGTCGAGATGATCGACGAGCAGATGGTGCCCGGCGCGCCCATCGTCGAGTCGGACTCGCTGCCCGACGACGTCAAGGCCCAGCTGAAGGACATCCTCTCGAACGTCACCGCCGACGACATGGTCGCCGCGGGCATCGAGGGCGCCGACAGCGAGGGCTTCCGTGCCGTGTTCTTCCAGACCACCCCGGTCGACGACGCGTACTACGACCAGATCCGCGACATCTGCGAGAAGACGAACGCGTCGCAGTGCAAGGCCTGACCCGCACGACGTAGCACATCCCCACCCCGGGAACCCGCCGGGACCCTCGCGCACGCGTGGGGGTCCCGGCGACGTCCCGGGGTCCGAGCACGACGAACCGGAGACGAACATGAACCCGCACACCGCCCCCGCCGAGACCGTCGTCCGGCTCGAGGGCATCACCAAGCGCTTCGGTGAGACCCTCGCGCTCGACGACGCCTCGGTCAGCGTCCGACGCGGCGAGGTCGTCGTGCTGCTGGGCCTCTCCGGCTCGGGCAAGTCCACCCTGCTGCGTCACGTCGACGGCCTCGAACGGCCGACCGACGGCCGCGTCACGGTGCTCGGCCGCGAGGTCACCGAGCTCACCGGGCGGGCCCTGCGGCGGCTGCGCAGCGAGGTGGGGTTCATCTTCCAGCAGTTCGAACTCGTGCCGTCGCTGACCGTGCTCGAGAACGTCCTGACCGGCTCGCTCGCCACCGTGCGCGGGCCCCGGCTCGGGCTCTGGTCGTACGGCCGGGCCGCGAAGGCCGAGGCGCTCGCCCGGCTCGAGCGCGTCGGCCTGCTCGACCGGGCCTACCAGCGCGCCGACACCCTCTCGGGCGGCCAGCAGCAGCGCGTCGCCATCGCCCGGGCCCTCATGCAGCGCCCCCAGGTGCTGCTCGCGGACGAGCCCGTCGCCTCGCTCGACCCCGAGTCGAGCGACCAGGTGATGGCGCTGATCCGCGAGATCGCGGCCGACGAGGGCCTCACCGTCATCTGCAGCCTGCACCAGGTCGACCTCGCCCTCTCGTGGGCCGACCGCATCGTCGGGCTGCGCCACGGTCGGGTCGTGCTCGACACCGGGACCGAGGGCCTGTCGAAGGCCCAGGTGATGGAGATCTACGGCCGCGTCGCCACGAGCACCGACCAGATGGCAGCCATCGAGCTCGAGCTCGCCGGGGACGCCGTCCGATGACCGCCGTCACCGAGCGCCCGCGCACGACCGGGGCGGCCCCCGCTCCCGTCACCGCGCCTCCTCGTCGCCGGGTCTCGCCCGAGCGCGTCGCGGCGGGCCTCACCCTCGTCGCCCTGTTGGTCGCGAGCCTCGTGGCCCTGCGCAGCGTCGACATCGACCCCGCGCGGATGCTGCAGAGCTGGGCCAACGCCGAGCGGTTCTTCGGCCGCGTCGGGGCGATCGAGTTCCCCCCGCTCGGCGAGCTGTTGCAGCTCACCGCCCTCACGCTCGGCCTCGTGATCTGCGGCACCCTGCTCGCCGCCGTCCTGTCGGTGCCGGTCGCCGTGCTCGCGGCCTCGAACACCACCCCCGGCCCCGCGTGGCGTGCGGCCGCCCGCTTCGTGACGGTGCTCGCCCGGGCCGTGCCCGACGTCGTGCTCGCCATGGTGTTCGTGCTGCTCTTCTCGCTCGGCACGCTGCCCGGCATCCTGGCCATCGGCCTGCACTCGGTCGGCATGATCTCGAAGCTCTTCGCCGACGCGATCGAGCAGATCGACGAGGGTCCGCGCACCGCCGTCCGTGCCGCCGGGGGCAGCCGCCTCCAGCAGTTCACCGCCGGCGTGCTGCCCCAGGTGCTGCCGTCGTGGGTGGCGACCGTGCTGCACCGCAACGACATCAACCTCCGCGGCAGCGTGATCCTCGGCTACGTCGGGGTCGTCGGCCTCGGCATGGAGATGTCGTTCGCCTTCAAGTCGCTCGACTACGGACTCGGACTCGGCTACGCCCTCGTCATCTTCGTGCTCTGCGTCGTGATGGAGATCGTCTCGAGCAGCGTCCGCGCCGCCATGCTCGGCATCGCGCCGACCGGCCGCGGTCTCGGCGACCGCGTCGTCCGACGGGCCACCAGGAGGCGCGGTGCCGGTCACCCCGCCCCGTCGCGTCCCGTGCCCGCCACCGTCGAGTCCGCGCTCCGCCGACCGTGGGACCGCGCCCGTCGACGCAACGTCTCGTGGGGGTGGCTCGCGGTCGCCGTGGTCGTCGCGAGCGTCGCCGTCTGCGACATCGCCTGGTCCGACCTCGTCACCGTCTGGGCGAAGGTGCCCGCCGTCGCGACGCAGTTCTGGCCGCCGTCGTTCGGCAGCTACGAGGCGTCGACGATGGTCGCCGCCATGGGCGAGACGATCGCCATCGCGCTGGCCGCGACCGTGCTGACCCTCGTCGCCTCGATCGTGGTCGGGTCGCTCGCGGCCCGCAACGTCGCCCCGAGCCGAGGGGCGCGCAGCGGCATGCGCCTGCTGCTCGTCGGCATCCGCGGGGTGCCCGAGGTGATCCTCGCCATCGTGCTGATCGTCGTCACCGGGCTCGGCACGCAGGCCGGCACCCTCGCCCTGGCGCTCGGCGGCGTCGGGCTGCTCGGCAAGCTGCTCGCCGACTCGTTCGAGGAGGTCTCGCCCGGCCCCGAACGCGCCCTCTCGGCCACCGGGGCGAGTCGCGTGCAGGTCTACGCCGGGGCGACCCTGCCGCAGGGCACCCGCGCCCTGATCGGGCACACCTTCTACATGCTCGACACCAACCTGCGGGCCGCGACGCTGCTCGGCATCGTCGGTGCCGGGGGAGTCGGCTACTACCTGCTCAACGCCAGCCAGGGCTCGAACTACGGGACGGTCACGGCGATCGTGCTGATGATCCTCGTCACGGTCCTGGTCGTCGAGGGGCTCGCCATCTGGATGCGGAGGGTCTTCCGTTGACCGCGACACACGACACGGCCCGCGGGGCGGCCCGTCACTCCGCTGCCCCGACCGCGGCCTCGACCGCGGCAGCAGGGCACGCGGCGGCACCGCACGACGTGGTCGTCGTCGGCTCGGGCGTCGTCGGCCTCGGTGCCGCCCTCGCCGCCGTCGACCGGGGGCTCTCGGTGCTGGTCGTCGACCGCTCCCCGGTGATCGGCGGCTCGACCGTGCGGAACTTCGGCCACCTCTGCCTCACCCCGCAGAGCGGCGAGGCCCGCCGCCACGCCCTCGCCGCCCGCGAGCTCTGGCTGCGGCTGGCCCGCGACGCCGGCTTCTGGCTGTCCCGGCGTGGCACCCTCGTCGCCGCCCGACACGTCGACGAGCTCGACCTGCTCGACGAGCTGGCCCTCGCCCGCACCGACCGCGTGCTGGGCGACCGGCCCGAGATCGAGCGGCTCGACGCGGCCGAGCTGTCGTCGCTGGCCCCGGTGGCTCCCGGTGCGGTCGTCGGCGGCGCCCTGCTCCCGTACGACCTGCAGGTCGACCCGAGGGAGGCGGCCGACGCGATCCGCCGGCACCTCGAGACGCGAGGGGTGCGCTTCCTGACCCGCACCTCCGTGGGGTCGGTCTCGTCGGGACGGGTCGAGACGAGCCGCGGTCCGATCGACGCCGGGACGGTCGTCGTCGCGACCAACCACGACCTCGACCAGCTGCTGCCCGACCTCGCCGACAGACACGCCCTCGAGCGCTGCGGCCTCGACATGCTGCGGGTGCGGGCCGACCTCGTCCGGCCGCTCGTCGCCCCGCTGCTGACCGGTTGGTCGCTGATCCGCTACAGCGCGTTCGCCGGCACCGGAGCGGCCGACGCGGTGCGGTCCCGACTGCACGCCGAGCGCCCGGACCTGGCCGCGATGGACCTCAACCAGATGTACACGCAGCTGCCCGACGGGTCGGTGATCGTCGGCGACAGCCACCACAAGGGCGCCTCGATCGCGCCGTTCCAGGACGAACGGATCGCCGACGCCTTCCTCGACGAGTTCCGCGTGCTGTTCGGCGCCGAGCCGGTCGTCACTGAGCGGTGGCAGGGCGTCTACGCCTCGGGTCGCGACGAGTTCGTCGTCGACGAGGTCGCCCCGGGCGTGCTCGTCACGGTCGTCTCGACCGGCATCGGCATGACCACCGGGCTCGGTCTCGCCGAGCACGTCGTCGGGGCGCACCTCGACGGCGGGCGCGACCGGGCGCTCGACACCCTCGCCCCGACCTCGACCGTCCACTCGCCTGTCACCTCGCCCGTCCCCTCGGCCGTCCCCTCGCCCCTCACAGAGAGCCTCACCGCATGAGCACCACGACCGCCACCACCCCCGCCTCGTCCGGCACCCCCGCCGCCGAGGCCGCGACCCCGATCGAGCTCGTCGTGCTCGACATGGCCGGCACGACCGTCGTCGACGACGGCGTGGTCGAGCAGGCCTTCGCCCGCGTCGCCGACCGGGTCGACCTCGGCCCGACGCTGAGCCGCGACGAGGCCCTGCAGTACGTCCGCGACACGATGGGCCGCTCGAAGATCGAGGTCTTCCGGCACCTCACCGGGGGCGACGCGGCGCTCGCGCAGCGCGCGAACGACGAGTTCGAGGTGGCCTACGGCGAGCTCGTCGACGAGTCGGGAGTCGAGCCGATCGAGGGCGCGGGCGACCTCGTCGACGCATTCCGCGCCTCCGGGGTCTCGGTCGTCCTGACCACGGGCTTCTCGCCCGTCACGCGCGACCGCCTGCTCGACGCGCTCGGCTGGACGGTCGACGCCGCCCTCTCGCCCGTCGACGCCGGCCGCGGACGCCCCGCACCCGACCTCGTGCTGACCGCGCTGCTGCGCACCCGTGCCTCGTCCGTCGCCGCCGTCGCGGTCGTCGGCGACACCGTCAGCGACGTCCTCTCGGGGCGCTCCGCCGGTGCGGGCCTCGTCGTCGGCGTGACGACCGGCGCGCACACCCGCGAGCAGCTGCTCGCCGCGGGGGCCGACGTCGTGCTCGAGAGCGTCCGCGACCTCGTCGGGCTGCCGGCCTTCGCCGGGGTCGCGGCCGCCGGCGCGTCGACGACCGCGGTCGCGTGACCACCGCCCTGCCGCGGACGGGGGTGCCGCCGCGGACGACGGACCAGGAGGCGCGGGTCGCGTCCGTGACGGACCCCACCTCCCCGGCCGCGCTGCCCCTCGACCCGGCCCCGACCGCCATGGTGTGGCTCGAACCCGGCCGTCCTCACGAGGCCGTCGCGGTGCCCTCGGTCGTCCTCGAGCCCGGCGACGCCCTCGTCGAGGTCGAACTGGCGACGATCTGCGGCTCGGACGTGCACACCACCCGGGGCGACCGGAGCGCGCCCGCCCCGCTCGTCCTCGGTCACGAGCAGGTCGGTCGCGTGGTCGCCCTCGGGCCGGGGGCGGTCGCCGTGGACGGGGCGCCGCTCGCCGTCGGGCAACGCGTCGTCTGGTCGCTGACCGTCTCGTGCGGTCGATGCGCCACCTGCCGGCGCGACCTGCCGCAGAAGTGCGAGTCGGTGCGGAAGTACGGTCACGAGCGGCTCGTCACGGGCTGGGAACTGAGCGGCGGCTTCGCCACGCACGTGCACGTGCGGTCGGGCACGGCGATCGTCCCGGTCGAGGCCGACCTCCCCGCCGAGCTGCTGGCCCCGGTGTCGTGCGGCACGGCGACGGCCGTGGCGGCCCTCGACGCCGCCTCGGCGATCGTGCCCCTGGACGGTGCCGTGGTGCTCGTCACGGGGGCCGGGCTGATCGGCCTCACGGCGACCGCGCTGGCCACCGACGCCGGGGCCCGGGTGGTCGTCGTCGACCCCGATCCCGCCCGCCGTCGGCTCGCCGTCCGCTTCGGCGCGGTCGCGACGGTCGACCCTACGGCTGCTCCCGACTCCGACGACGGCCTGAGCACCGCGTTCTCCGTCGCGGGCGGTGCCCCGCTCGTCGCCGTGGAGGCCTCGGGGTCGCCGCACGCCGTGACCTCGGCGCTCGCCGCGCTGGGCGTCGGCGGCGTGGCCGTGCTCGTCGGCAGCGTCTTCCCCGCCCCGGCGGTGCCGCTCGACGCCGAGAGCGTCGTCCGACGTCTCGTGACCCTCCGTGGCGTGCACAACTACGCCCCGCGGCACCTCGTCGAGGCCGCCCGCTTCGTCGAACGGAGGCACGCGGCCTGGCCGCTCGACGCCCTCGTCGGCGAGGTCGTCGCCCTGCGCGACCTCGACGCCGGGATCGCGGCGGCCGCCGCCGGCGGGTCGGTGCGGGTGGGCGTCCGACCGGAGTGACCGGGGGCGGTGGCGGCCTGCGGGGGCTGCCCCGCGCCTCCTGCGTCCTGCCTCCTGCGTCCTGCCTCCTGCGTCCGCGGACGCGGGAGGGGGGGCGGGTCGGCGCCGCTCAGGGGCCGATCGCGCGGATGAAGTGGTCGCCCTCGCGGGCCCGGCCCGACGCCGAGACGGTGAAGCGGACGATGTCGCTGCGGTACCGGTCGTCCGAGGCCTCGAAGGTGCGGCCGTCGGGGCCGCGCGTGATGCGGTGCAGCCGCAGGATCGGTGTGCCGGGCTCGACCCCGAGCAGCTCGGCGTCGAGCTCGTCGGCGGCGACCGCGTCGATCTCGTGGTCGATGTCGGCGTAGCCGAAGCCCCGCGAGTCGAGGTACTCGGTGATCGACACCGTGTCGAGGTCGACGTCGAACAGCACGCGGCCGACCTCCTCGATGAAGGTCAGGCGCTCGAGCATGGTCGGGCGGCCGTCGACGAGTCGGAGCCGGACGACGTCGACCACGAGGGCGCCCGGCTCGATGCCGAGCGACCGGGCCTTGTCATCGTCGGCGCGGCGCAGCGACACCTCCTGCGTGCGGGCGCCGGGCTCGCCGCCGACGTCGCGCACCCACTTGGTGAAGGGGATCGACACGTCGACCGGGTGGTGCGCCTTGCGCGCGACGACCCGCGCCGGGCGGCCGCGCCGGGTCTCGACCAGGCCCTCGGAGCGCAGGGCGGCGAGGGCGTTGCGGATCGGCCCGCGGGAGGTGCGCCACTGCTCGGCCAGCTCGCCCTCGCTCGGCACGTCGTCGCCGACCGCGAGGTCGCCGCTCAGGATGCGCCGCCGCAGGTCGTCGGCGATCTGCTCGTAGAGGGTCGAAGGCACGTGCGGATCTTACCGAGCGGTGCGGTCGGGATCGTCATGGGCCCCGTCCGCGACGACGAACCCCGTTCGCGAAGACGAACCCCGTTTCATCGGGGTTCTCCTTCGCGAACGGGGTTCGTCCCGTCGTCGCGCCGAGGGGGTCACCACCAGGGCTTCCCACCGCGACCCGCCCCTGTCGTAGCGTCGAGGGCATGGACACCGAGAGCGAGATCCGCGACTTCCTGACCAGCCGACGGGCGCGGGTGCGGCCCGAGCAGGTCGAGCTGCCGGGCGGGCCCGGACGCCGCGTGCCCGGACTGCGGCGGAGCGAGGTGGCGCTGCTCGCGGGCGTCAGCGTCGAGTACTACACGCGGCTCGAACGCGGGCGCCTCGGCGGGGTGTCCGAGGCCGTGCTCGACTCGCTCGCGACCGCCCTGCTGCTCGACGACGCCGAACGCGAGCACCTGGCCGACCTCGCCCGTGCCGCGAACGAGTCGCCCGTGCGCGCCCGGCGTCGACGCCGTCCGCCCGAGACCGTCTCGCGCAGCATGCAGCTCGTGCTCGACGCCGTGACGGCCGGGCCCGCGTTCGTCCGCAACGGGCGCATGGACGTCCTCGCCGAGAACGCGCTCTTCCGGGCGCTCTACTCCGACCTCTACGCCCTCGACGAGCGGCCGGTCAACCTCGCCCGCTTCGTCTTCCTGCACCGCGAGCAGGCCGAGGCCTTCTACCCGTCGTGGTCGGTGGCCGCCGACATCAACGTCGCGATCCTGCGCACCGAGGCCGGCCGCGACCCCCACGACCGCGCCCTGCACGACCTGATCGGCGAACTGTCCACCCGCAGCGACGAGTTCCGCGTGCGCTGGGGCGCCCACGAGGTGCGCCACCACACGTCCGGCCAGAAGCGCTTCCACCACCCGGTCGTCGGTCAGCTCGACATGGTCTACGAGGCCATGGAGCCGATGGGCCGCCCGGGCCTGAACTTCCTCGTCTACAGCGCCGAGCCCGGCTCGCCGACCGAGGAGCGCCTCCGCCTCCTCGCCAGCTGGGCGGCACCGCAGGCCGACCCGGCGGTCGTCCGCGCCGACGCGCCGGACCGACCCGACGTCGCGAGCGGACCGCGCGGGGCGGCCGGATCGTGAGCCGTCTCGCGACGTGGTGGCGCGCCTCCTGCGAGATCTCCGACCTCACGCGCGACCGAGAGCAGGAGGCGCGGGTGCTGGACGAGATGGCGGTGCGTCTCGAGCCGGGCCCCTGGGCGATCGCCGCGCTCTTCCACCGACGCGCGCCCGGCGCGACCGATGCCGCGCACCCCGCCATCGAGACCACATCACCCCCGAACGCCGAGGAGGCACGACCGTGAAGTACACCCGTCTGGGAACCACAGGCCTGCAGGTCAGCCGCATCGGCCTCGGCTGCATGAGCTACGGCGACCCCACCCGGGGCCTCCACTCGTGGACCCTCGACGAGGCGGCCTCGGCACCGTTCTTCCGCCAGGCCGTCGAGCTCGGGGTCACCTTCTGGGACACCGCGAACGTCTACCAGCAGGGCACCGGTGAGGAGTTCGTCGGTCGCGCGATGCGCGAGTACTCCCGCCGCGAGGACGTCGTGCTGGCGACCAAGGTCAGTGGTCGCATGCACGACGGCCCCGGCGGCTCGGGCCTGTCGCGCAAGGCGATCCTCGAGCAGGTCGACGCCTCGCTCACGCGACTCGGCACGGACCACGTCGACCTGTACCAGATCCACCGCTTCGACCCCGAGACCCCGGTGGAGGAGACGATGGAGGCGCTCCACGACCTGGTCAGGGCCGGCAAGGTCCGGTACACGGGCGCCTCGAGCATGTTCGCCTGGCAGTTCGCGAAGATGCAGACCGCCGCCGTGGTCAACGGCTGGACGCCGTTCTCGACCATGCAGGACCAGTACAACCTGCTGAAGCGCGAGGAGGAACGCGAGATGATCCCTCTCTGCGCCGACCTCGGCGTCGGGCTCGTGCCCTACTCGCCGCAGGGCAAGGGGCGGCTGACGCGACCGCGTGGTGCGACCACCGAGCGGTCCGCCGTCGACGAGGTCGCGAAGGCCTTCGACGCCGACGAGGACGGCCCGATCATCGACGCCGTCGAGCAGGTCGCCGCCGAGCACGGGGTGTCGATGGCCCAGGTCGCCGTGGCGTGGGTGCTGCGGAACCCCGTCGTCTCGGCGCCGATCGTCGGCGCGACGAAGCCGCACCACCTCGCCGACGCCGTCGCCGCCCTGGACGTCGAGCTCACCGACGACGACGTCCGCCGCCTCGAGGAGCCCTACCGGCCGCAGTCACCGTTCTGGTGGTGAGGCGCCCCCCTCACGACTGCAGCGCCTCCGTCGGCGGGGTGCGTGCCGCTCGCACGGCCGGCCAGAGCCCGGCCAGAGCCCCGATCACGAGCGTCGCGACGAGCCCGGCGACCAGCACAACGGGCGGTATCGCCGTCGGCCACCCCCGCAGCGCGGCGAACGCCGCGGTCACCGCCGCCCCGAGCAGCACCCCGGCGACCCCGCCGAGCAGCGACAGGACGAGCGCCTCGGCCAGGAACTGCCGACGGATGTGCGACCTCGTCGCCCCGAGCGCCCGCCGCAGCCCGATCTCGCGTCGACGTTCGAGCACCGAGATCACCATCGTGTTCGCCACCCCGATGCCGCCGACCAGCAACGCCACCCCGCCGAGGCCGACCAGCAACCCGGTGAACGCCTGGTCCGCGGCCTGCTGTGCCGCCAGCGCGTCGGACGGCCGCGTCACCTCGACGTCGGACGGGCTCCGCGGCTGGATGGACCGGGCGAGCAGGTCGCGCACCTCCTGCACGTGGGCGGGGTCGGCCCGGACGTGGATCGCCGTCGGGTGGACGGGCGCACCGGCCAGCGCCTCCGCGGCCCGTTCACCGATGAGCGCCGACGAGTCGATCTCGGCCGCCAACGGCACGGGTTCGAGGATGCCCGCCACCACGTACTCGGTGCTGCCGACGATCACGTGGCGCCCCGGCACGGTGATGCCCAACCGGGCCGCCGCCTCGGCCCCGAGGACGACCACGGGGTACCGCGCCATGCCGTCGGTGAGCCAGACGCCCGACGCCACGCGGGCCTCGAGCACCTCCAGCAGCGTCGGCGACGCCGACCGCACCGTGATGCCGTTCGTGTTGCCCGCGGGCACCGCGCTGCTGCGGTAGACGCCGACGTCGGCCACCGTGCCGGTCGTGGCTGCCGACCGGACCCCCTGGGTGTGCCCGGCCGACGCCCCCGCGGTCAGTGGCAGGTCGACCGCCTCGCCGAAGAAGTCCTTCCCCTGGGACGCCGAGAGAAGGTTCGTGCCGAGCTCGTCCAGGGTCGCCGCGAGCTTCGCCTGGCTCGACGTCGAGATGCCGACCACGGCGATCATGGCGGCGATGCCGATCGCGATGCCGAGCGCCGACAGCACGGCCCTGGTGGGTCGGGACGCCAGCCCGGACACGCCCAGTCGCACGACGTCCGACCCGAGGAGGCGCGAGGGCGTCTCCGAGGCGCTCATGCGGTCACCCCCGCGAGGGTCGCGCTGTCGTGCACCAGGTGCCCGTCGCGGATCGTCACCCGCCGGGGCAACCGCTCGGCGAGCTCGACGTCGTGGGTGATGACGACGATCGTGGTGCCCTCGGCGTGCAGCTCGCCGAGCAGCGACACGATGCCCTCGCCGGCCTTCGTGTCGAGGTTGCCGGTGGGTTCGTCGGCCAGCAGCAGCGACGGGCGGTGCACGACGGCCCGCGCGATGGCGACGCGTTGCCGTTCACCGCCCGAGAGCTGGTTCGGTCGGTGGGTCAGGCGGTGCCCCAGTCCGACCCGCTCGAGGGCCTCCCGCGCTCGTGCTCGGCGCTGCCGGAGCGGCACGCCCGCGTAGAGCAGGCCGTTCGCGACGTTGTCGGTCGCGCTGACGCCCTCGCTCAGGTGGAACTGCTGGAAGACGAACCCGATGCGGTGCGCCCGCAGGGCCGACAGCTCACGGTCGTTCTGCTCGGCCACGTCGACGCCGTCGACGAGCACGGTGCCCGAGGTGGGGCGGTCGAGCGTGCCGAGGACGTTCAGCAGGGTCGACTTGCCCGATCCGGACGGGCCGACGATCGCGACGAGCTCGCCGCGGTCGATCCGCAGCGACACCGACGACAACGCGGTCGTCGGGGGGCGGCCGTACTCGCGCGTGACGTCGTGCAGCTCGATCACGGCGCTCATGCGGGCACCACGACCTCGTCGCCGGCCCGGACGTCGCCGGTCACCTCGACCCGGTCGCCGGCGAACAGGCCGGCCTCGACCGGCACGGCCGTCGTCGTGCCGTCCGGCTGGAGCACCTCGACGACGAAGCCGTCGTCGACGGCCGCGCCCAGGGCGAGGACCGGCACGTGCAGCACGTCCTCCTTCACCTCCGAGACGAAGTCGACCTGCACCGACGCGTCGGTCAGGTCGCCGGCCGCCACCGGATCGTCGAGCGACACCGTGACGGGGACCGTCGTCGTGCCCGCGGTCTCGTCGGCCACGGCCGCCCCCACGTCGGACACCCGCCCGGGAACGGTGCCGTGACCGGGCAGTGCGACCGAGACGACCCCGTCGACGGCGGCCAGCGGCGACCCGACGGGCAGGTCGACCGACACGACCTTGTCGTCGCGGGCCGTGTCGTACAGGTCGCCGCCCGAGGCGTCGCCGACGGCCGCCGTCAGGGTGCTGACCGTGAACGACCCCGTGACGAACTGCAGGGCACCCCGGGCGATCGACCCGGTGCGCTCCTGGCCGGTGTCCTTCTGCCAGGCCGAGACGGCGGTCGCGGTGCGCCGGTCGAACCGGTCGTCCGGTGTGCCCGTGAAGTACCCCCAGGCCTTGAGGTTCTCCTCGACCTGCCGGACGTCCGGGCCCTTCGCCATGCCCTGCTCGAACGCCCGCCACTGCGGCAGGGCGCCCTCGAACGCGGTGACCGGTTCGTCGTCGACCCGGAAGAGCTCGCTGCGTGCCGAGAGGGCGTCGCCGACCTTCGGCAGCGAGGTGATGGTGCCGGGTGCGGACCCTGTGACCGTGGGCCCGTCGAGGCGGCTGAGCCTGCCCGCCCTGGTCGTCGTGCCGGTCAGCGTGCCCTGTTCGACCACGGCCGTGGTGGGCCTCGTCGTCGTGCCCGCCGCGACCTGCGCGTCGGCGGCACGGGACGCCCCGGGCGGTCCGACCAGGAACACGGCCGTGACGGCGGCCCCGACCACGGCCACGCCGGCGACGGACGACCAGGCGACGGCTCGGCGCGACGGGCTCACCGGGTCACCGTCGTGGGCATGCTGCCGAACGCGCCGCACTCCTCGAGCACGCCCTCGGGGACGTCGTCCATCGTGTCCGTGCCGCCGGCTCCGTCGAGCTGGTCGGTCACGTCGTATCCCGCGTCACGGACGCACTCGGCGGACTCGCGCAGCCTCGCGTCGAACTCGTCCTGGCTCTCCTTCTCGGACGCGGTCACGGGGCGCTCGCCGAGTTCGTCGGTCGTCGACTCCCGGCACTTCTCCGAGGCGGCCAACAGGGCATCCATGTCCATGTCGTCGCCGCGCGAGATCGCCATGCCTCCGCCGTCGCCCGAGGGGTCGCCGATGTCGACGCCGGCCTCGCGCATGCAGCTCGCGTTCGCGAGATCCCACGCCTGGGCGTCGGCGGCGATCTGCGACTCGGATCCGGCGGGGTCGTCGGCGGCCGTCGAGCAGCCGGCGAGGGCGACGACGAGCAGGGGGAGGGCGGCGAACAGGGCGCTGCGGGTTCTGGGCATGGAAGGACTCCTGGTCTCTTACGGTCACGGGCCGCGACCGGTGGTCACGGCGTCGCCCTCGTCGGGCGACGGGGTCCAGACCACCGCACGGCTCGTTGCCGGCCCGTAAACGGCGGGCTTTACGTTTCGGTGACATCCGACATGTCACTCTGGAGGAGGGCGTCCGCGTCCCGTCCGTCCCGACCCGAACAGGAGCCACCATGCGCGTACTCGTCGCCGAGGACGAGGTCTACCTCGCCGAGGCCGTCCAGAGCGTCCTCGAGCGCCATGCGATGGCCGTCGACGTCGTGCACGACGGCGACGCCGCCCTCGAGGCGATCGCGCTGAACGACTACGACGTCGTGCTGCTCGACCGCGACCTGCCGGGCACGCACGGCGACGACGTCTGCGCCGCGGTGGCGGCGGCCGGCGACGGCCCGGGCATCGTGATGCTGACCGCGGCTGGGCGCACCCGTGACAAGGTCGACGGCTTCGAGCTCGGTGCCGACGACTACCTCGCCAAGCCGTTCGAGTTCCCCGAGCTGATCGCCCGGATGCGCTCGCTCGCCCGGCGCCCGCGTCGGTCGCGCCCGCCGGTCACGGTCCGCGGCGACCTGCGGTACGACGCGTTCCGCCGCGAGGTCTACCGTGACGGCCGATACGTCAAGCTCACCCGGAAGGAGTTCGCGGTGCTCGGCGTGCTGCTCGAGGCCGACGGGGGCGTGGTCAGTGCCGAGCGCCTGCTCGAGAAGGCCTGGGACGAGAACGCCGACCCGTTCACCAACTCGGTGCGGGTCACGATCTCGAACCTCCGGCGACGCCTCGGCGAGCCCTGGGTGATCCACACCGTCCCCGGCAGCGGCTACCGCATCGCCGCCGAGGACGCCGAGGACGCCGAGGTCGTCGCCGACGGGGTCGACCGGTGACCGTCGAGACCCGGTCCTCGGCCGCAGAGCCCAGGAGGCGCGGGCTGCGTCACCGGGGCAGCGCCCGTCTCCGGCTCACCGCCACCGTCAGCGCGGTGCTGACGGTCGTGGGCCTGTCGATCGTGGCGTCCGTGTTCCTGGTGATGCGCTTCGTCCCGGACTACCGGATCACCGCCCTGCACGCGCCGGGCGTCGGCGCGGGCGACCCGGCGTCGCCGACGGCGACGTGGGCGCCCGCGGGCGACGGCGGCGTCGCCACCGCCGGGCCGTCGCCCGTCGCCGAGACCGCCGAGCTGCGCGCGGCGGTCACGATCTCGGGCGAGAACGACCTCCTGCGCGTGCTGCTCACGACCTCGTCGATCGTGTTCGTCGTCGCGCTGGTCGTCGGCGTCTGGTTGAGCTGGGTCGTCGCCGGGCGCCTCCTCCGCCCGGTCGAGCACCTCGCGAGCGCGGCGCGCGAGGCCGAACACGGCGCCGCGGGGTCGTTCCGGCAGCGGCTCGCCGCGCTCGCACCCGGGCGCCCCGACGACGAGTTCGGCCGTCTCGCGACGACGTTCGACGACATGCTCGACCGGCTCGACCGCTCGTACGAGGCCCAACGTCGCTTCGCCGCCAACGCCTCGCACGAGCTCCGCACGCCCCTCGCGACGACGCAGGCGATGCTCGACGCGGCCCTCGCGGCCGGCTCGCCGCCGTCCCTGACGATCCGACGCCTGCGCGAGATGAACACCCGCAGCATCGAGACGGTCGAGGCCTTGCTGACGCTGTCCGACGTGCAGTCCGGTGACGGCGTCGCCGCCGACGCGGTCGACCTCGTCGCCGTGGTCGACGAGGTGGTGGCCGCCTCGGCGTCCGCCGCCGCCCGGGCGCGGGTCGAGGTGCACTGCGTCGCCCGCCCCGCGCAGGTCACGGGCGACCGGGCCCTGCTCTCGGTGCTCGTCGGCAACCTCGTCCGCAACGGCATCGGCCACAACGAACCCGGCGGCCGGCTCGACGTGACGGTCGGCACCGACGGCTCGGGGGCGCCGACCCTGATCGTGTCCAACGGCGGGGCCGTGCTCGACCCGGCCGAGGTCGGGCGACTGACCGAGCCGTTCCACCGGCCGGCGGGTCGGGTCGCCGGCTCCCACGGACTCGGCCTGGCCCTGGTCGCGGCCGTCGCCGAGACGCACGGGGCGACGCTGACCCTCGACGCGCCTCCTTCGGGCGGTCTGGTCGTGCGCGTGGTGTTCGCCGCGCCCGCGACCGGCCGGTGAACCGGCCCGGCGGGCACGCCGTCGCGTCGGTCCGGCCCCTGCGGGGGACACCGCGGTCGGCCAGCCAGCCGACTGTGCGACCGGCTCGTCGCTCCTAGGCTCGGAACGTGCCCGCGAGGCGGGCCGACCGGCCAGGGGCGCCGGCGCCGCGACCGGGGGTGGGACGTTGACCGAGCAGGGTGGCGTCCCCGCGGACCGCCCGACGACGGGCGGCTCCGCGACGGGCCGCCCGACGACGATCATGCGTCCGGGTCAGCCCCTGGGGTTGCGGCTCGACGCCCGGCACGACGAGTTCAGCGACCTGCTGCTCGACTGCTCGCTCGAGGACGTCGGCGCGACCGGTCGGTCGTGGCTGCGCGACCGGTACGCCGAGATCGTGCCGATCGTGCTCGGTCCGGCCCTCGCCGCGGTGGAGCACGGCCGTCCGGTGTCGGCCTCGTGCCTCGACGAGCTGCGTGCCGTCGCCCGCCGCAGTGCGGCCTGCCCCGACGTCGACCTGGCCGTCGTCCTGCGGGGCGCCCTGCCCGCGCTGCGCATCTTCTCGCTCGTCATGCACTCGGCGTCGGGCGGGCAGGCCGGCGCGCTCGTCCTCGCGATGGCGCGCGCCTCGCAGGTCGCCCACGAGCTCGGGACCTGCTGGGCCGAGGAGTGGGCGCGGCACCGGCCCCGTCTCGTCGCCGCCCCGCCGGGCGGGGGACCAGGAGGCGCGGGCGGCCCCCAGCCACCCCCTGCGGCCCCGGGGCCCGACGTCGTGCTCGACCTCGTGGCCGACGCCCCCGACCTCGACGACGTCGAGCGGCAGATGCTCACGCTCACCGCCTACGGCCTCTCGAACGCCGAGATCGCCCGCGAGACGGCCTACAGCCGCCAGGCCGTGGCCTGGCACCTGGCCCGTCTGATGCGGACGTGGAGCGCCCCGAACCGGACGGCGCTCGTCTCGGTCGCGTTCGTCAAGGGCGTCATCCGGTCGCGCATCGTGCGGCGGGGGCGCCGTCGGGACGGCCAGGCGGCGGTCGAGGCGCCGAACCGACCCGCGCCTCCTGCCCTACCGCCGGCCTGACGTCGCACGCGGAACCGCCCCGGCGTCCGGTGAGGACGTCGGGGCGGTTCCGCGGTGCCGCGGCGGGGTCAGCCGCCGTTGATGCTGATGACGTTGTCGGTCTTGACGTTGTTGCCGAGCACGCCCCAGTTCAGGTAGCCGCCGTCACCGTTGTTGGTGACCTTGCCGGGGCCGTCGAACCAGTAGATGACGTAGCTTCCACCCTTGATGTCGATCGGCTGGGCGTCGGCGATCGAGCCCTCGACGGTGATGTCCTGGTTCTTGTTCACGACCGCGACCGTGAGCCGGTCGGGGTTGCCGGCGTTGTAGTAGCCGACGTCCAGGGCGGCCAGCACGGCGCCCGACCGGTCGCCCTGGTCGTTGACGGCGGCGCTGATCGCGCTGACGATGGCCAGCGGGTCGAGGGTGACGCTGCCCGTGATCGGGCTGCCGGTGCTGGACTCCGGCGAGGCGGGGGCGGTGGTCGCCGCCTGTGCGGGTGCGGCGGCGAATCCGCTCAGCCCCGTGACGGCGACGCCGCTCACGGCGACGGCGGCGATGATCGTGGCGGTCTTCGACTTCAGCTTGCTCATTGTTCGTCCTCTTTCGTTGTCGTAGGAGTTCGAGTTGCGGTGCTTCGTGTTGTCGAGTGGAACTGCCTTGCGAGAACGATCCTGTGGCCACCGGCGGCGCGATGCACGCGTTCACGGTCGACGTTGGTCGGGTGACCAACGATGGGCCCCGGTGGCGCGTCACCGGAGTACGACGCCGGCTCGTCGGGCCCGCGCGACCTGCTCAGAGGCTGCCCTCGGCCACCACCCACTGCTGCCGGAGGCGACGGAGGCGTCCCTCCACAGGCGGACGCCTTCCGGCACGCTCGGCGCCCCTCTGTGGAGGAGGCGATGGACGGGCGGTGACGCGTCAGTCCGACCGCGCCGCGACGCCGTCGAACAGCAGGTCCACCGTGGCCTGGAGCGCGGCCGGCCCGGGATCGCGGCGCGTCACGACGTGCAGCAGCACGGTGCCGATCAGCGACTCGACGAGGGCCTCGAGGGGGGCGCCGTCCCGGATCTGCCGCGCGCGCCTCCCGGACTCGAGGCGGGCCAGCAGTGCCGCCCGCGTGACCGAGGTGACCCGCTCCTCGTAGTGCTCGGCGACGGCGGCGTCCTCGGCGGTCGCCGCGATGGACGCGCGGATCAGCCCGCCCGCCGCAGGCGAGGCGAAGGTCGAGAAGGAGGCGCGGAGCCAGTCGAGCACGTCCCGACGGACGTCGCCCGTGTCGGCCACCTCGAGGTGGGGCAGCAGGTGTCCCGTGAGCATGCCCTCGGCCACCAGTGCCGCCTTCGCCGGGTACCAGCGGTAGATCGTCGCCTTGCCGACCCCCGCCGCCGCGGCGATGCGGTCGAGCGAGAGCTTGTCGTAGCCACGCTCGGCCAGCTCGTCGCGGGTCGCGTCGAGGATCGCGAGGCGGGCGGCCTCGCTGCGGGCGCGGCCGGGGCGTGCGGTGGTCACCGGTCCATCCTCCCGCACGCCCGCCGCGGCCCCACCCCTCCTACTGGACCGACCAGCCGCCGTCGCTCGCGAGGATCGCGCCGTTGACGTTCACCGCGTCGTCGCTCAGCAGGAACGTGATCGACGCCGCGAGCTCCTCGGCCGTCGCGATCGTCGGGATCGCCGCCTGGAACGGACGGAGCCGCGCCGACCCCGCCTCGGACACGTTCGCCGGGAACGGGATGCCGGTCGCCACGCCGCCGGGTGCCACCGCGTTGACCCGGATGCCCTGCTTCGCGTACATGAAGGCCGCCGACTTGGTCAGGCCGACGACGCCGTGCTTCGACACCGTGTACGCGTTGCCCGACGCGTTGCCGCGCAGTCCCGCCTCCGAGGCCACGTTGACGACCGAGCCGCGCCCGGCCCCGAGCATCACGGGGATCACGGCGCGCGACAGCTTGAACCCGCCGGTGAGGTTGACGCCGATCACGCGGTCCCACATGGCGTCGCTCGTCTCGTGCAGGGGCGAGAAGTCGTCGTTGATGCCGGCGATGTTGGCCAGGGCGTCGATGCGGTCGCCGGCCGCCGCGACGATCGCGTCGATGTCGTCCTGCTTCGTGATGTCGCCGGCCACGGTGACCACGTCGGCGTCGGGCAGGGAGGCGACCAGTGCCTCCAGCTTGTCGGCGAAGAGGTCGACGGCGACGACTCGACCGCCCTCGCGCGCCACCCGCGACGCCGTCGCCCGGCCGATGCCGGACGCCGCTCCCGTGACGATCACGGTCTTGCCGGCGAAGCGAGCGGGGGTGACGGTCTCGCGCCACGGACCGTCGGCCTCGGCCGCCTCGTCGGGCACGACGCCGCCGTTGACCTGCAGCACCAGGCCGTCGACCAGCTCCTGCGGCACCTGCCCCTGGCTCATCGCGACCAGCTGCTGCAGCGGCAGGCCGCGGACCGGGGCCAGCGCGCCCTCGTCGAACGCGCCTCCCTGCCCGAGGGCGGCACGGAGCGCCGGCCCGCCCTCGGGGTGGTCGAGCCAGGTGCCGATGGTGCGGGAGCCGGTCAGGGGGGCGGTGGCGTCGGACATGTCGTCTCTTCTCTGAGGAGGGGCGGGTCGAGGCGCGGAGACCACGCCCTGAATCGAGACACTTCGTCTCGTAATGCGACGCTACCGCGGCAGGAGGCTCGCGCGGCTGTACGCCTGCCGAGAGAACGCCGACCGCCGACCCGGCCCCGGCGCATCCCGCCTAGCGTCCCCTGCATGACCGTCACCCTGCCTCCCGCCGCCCGCCTCGACGACCGGACCGTGGTCGTCACCGGAGCCAGCTCGGGCATCGGCCGCGCCGCCGCCCGCGAGCTCGCCCGCCTCGGGGCCACCGTCGCCGTCGTCGGCCGCAACCCCGACCGCACCCGCACCGTCGCGCACGAGATCGGCGGCACCGCCTACCTCGCCGACTTCTCCGACCTGTCGACCGTCCGCGACCTGGCCGAGCAGCTGCTCGCCGAGAACCCCCGCATCCACGTGCTCGCCAACAACGCCGGCGCCACGATCCCCGAGCGCTCGCTCACGGTCGACGGCCACGAGACGACGTTCCAGGGCAACCACCTCGCTCCGTTCCTCCTGACCGCGTTGCTGACGCCGCGCCTCCTCGAGACGGCGAAGGAGGCGCCGGCCGGGTCGGTCCGCATCGTCCAGACCTCGAGTGCCGGCAACCTCTTCGGCAAGGTCGACCTGGACGACCTCGACAACGCACGGGGTGCGTGGGCCGGCGGCTTCCGCGCCTACGGCACCTCGAAGCTGCTCAACGTGCTGTTCACCCGTGAGCTGGCCCGACGCCTGCCCCGTGCCGGCGGCGGGGTCGACGCGTTCGCGTTCCACCCCGGGTTCGTCGCCTCGGGCTTCGGTGGCGACGGCGCGTTCATGACCGCGGCCAAGCGCCTGGCCGTCTCGACCGAGGACGGAGCCGAGCCGCTGATCCGCCTCGCGGGGGCGGCGACCGTGCCGGCGCCGAGCGGCAACTACTTCGACCGCCTCAAGGCCCCCGGTCGCGTGGCCCGTCAGGCGGCCGACGCCGACCTCGCCCGACGCCTGTGGGACGAGAGCGCCCGGCTGCTCGACCTCGACGAGACGATCTAGCCCGGCCCGGCCGGGGGTGGCTGTCCGGGCGCCCCGACCCCGACAGGCCCGTCGAGTGGGCAGAAGACGTCCTTCCGCCGCGGGGGACGAACATCTTCTGCCCACTCGATCGAATCGACGAGAAAGTACTTGCTTATCGAGAAAGTACTTTCTAGAGTGGGAGTCCTACGAGAGGACGACCACCATGACCGCTGACCTCACCGGCACGACCGGCACCCCCGACTCCGCCGAGGCCCGGCGCCTGCTCGACCGGGCGGACGCCGTGGGCCGCAGCGCGACGTCGGCGGCGAGCTGGCCCGCCGTCGCCTTCCTGCTCGGCCTGGGCGCCGCCGCGTCGATGGGCACCCTCGCCATGGGGCTCACGACGGGCACCGCCTACTTCGTCGCGATGGGCGGCCTGCTCGTCTGGATCGCCGTCCTGGTCGTGGCGTTCGTCCTGCTGAGGAGGTCGGCCCGCGTCGGCTTCGGTCGACGCTGGATGGCCTACCTGGCCGCGTTCTTCGCCTGCTACGTCGGAGCCATGCTCGTCGTCGGCTTCTCGCAGGGCCAGGACGTCGTCGGCAGTGCCGTCATGGCGACGGTCCTGCTCGCGGTGTCGGTCGCCTGCGCGGCCGTCGAGGTGCGCGAGGCGCGACGATGACCGCCCGACCGCACCCGCGCCTCCGGCTGTCCGAGCTGCTGCACCAGCCCGTCCGCTTCTCGATGATGGCGGCGCTCGCCGCGGCCGAGGGTCTCGACTTCCGTGACCTGCGCGACGCCGTGCAGGTGACCGACTCGACGCTGAGCAAGCAGGTCAGCGCCCTCGAGGCCGCGGGCTACGTCGCGGTGACGAAGGGGTTCGTCGGCAAGCGCCCCCGGACGAGCCTGAAGCTGACCCCGTCCGGTCGCGAGGCCTGGGCCGAGCACCTCGCCACCCTCCGCGAGATCGCCGCGGACTAGCCGCCGGGGCAGGGGGCGTCCCGTGGCCGAGCGCCGGGGGCGCCCCTCCTCGTCCGGTCGGCCGGACGAGGAGGCGCGGGGCGGCGGGGTACGGAGGCCGCGTCCCGGCCGCGCAAGTCCCAGCGACTCCCCAGCCGCTGTGGGTGCACCGAGTGCGTCGCTGCACTTAGTGTAGGCAAGTGACCGTCAAGACCCTGGTGCCCGACCGCCGTGCCGCCCTCAAGGCGAAGCATCGCCAGGCGATCCTCGACGCCGCCGACGCGCTCATCGCCGAGCGCGGGGCGCCCCGCTTCAGCGTCGACGAGCTCGCGGAGCGTGCCGACGTCTCGCGCCGCACGGTCTTCAACCACTTCTCGTCGCTCGACGAGGTCGTCATGACGGCCTGCACCCGCGTGCTCACCGGTGCCGTCGACGAGTTCCGGGCCGCGACCGCCGCGACGCCCGTCGGCGACGGCAGCCGCGCCTCCTTGTTCGCCGAGATCATCCAGGCCATGCAGGGCATCGACCTGCCGGCCGTCGTCTCGTACCTCTGGGGCGTCCTCGGCGACGACGGCGGCGATCCGCGGTCGCACAGCCTGATCCAGGACGTCTTCACCCGCGTCACCGAGCAGCTCTCGATCGAGATGGCCGAGCGCAGCCCGGCCACCGACCCGCTCGAGGCCGAGGTGCTCGTCAGCTCGCTGATGAACGGCATCGCCGTCGTCGCGCGCCACTGGATCACGCGGACCGGCGCCGTGGTCGACGCGGACAGCCGCGACGTCTGGGCCGATCTGCTCGACCGGGTGACGACGAGCATCCGCGCCGGCTACGGGCCGCCGCCGGCGGGTGCCCAGACGCCCGCGGTCGATGCGGCGCCCGCGGCCGCCGAGACCCCCGCGGCCGGCCCGACGGAGCCCGACCCGACCGCCCCCTGACCCGTCGGCCGGCACGCCCGGCCGACCCGCACCTCCTTCTCGACGACGCGACGTGAGGCCCACCCCCGCAACCCGCATCACCCCGCACCACCCCTGGAGGAACAGACACCCATGGCATCCCTGCTCTATCGACTCGGCCGGTTCTCGGCCCGGCGGGCCTGGCTCGTCATCGTGGCCTGGCTGGTCGTGCTCGGCCTCGCCGGCGGCGCCTTCGCGCTGTTCGGCGGCACGCTGACCACCGCCGTCAGCATCCCCGGCACGGCGACCCAGAAGGTCAGCGACGAACTCGCCGAGAAGTTCCCCCAGGCGAGCGGCGGCACCGGAACGGTCGTCTTCACGACCGCCGACGACGCGGCCTTCACCGACCAGCAGAAGTCCGACATCGCGGCCCTGCTGACCGACGCGAAGGAGCTGGACGACGTCAAGGGCACGACCGATCCCTTCGCGACCCAGCAGCAGATCGACGACCAGGGGCAGAAGATCACCGACGGTCGGGCCCAGGTCGCCGCCGGCGAGGCCCAGATCACCTCGGGCCAGGCGCAGATCGACGCCGCGAAGGCCCAGATCACCGCCGGCCAGCAGCAGCTCGACGCCGCGAAGGCCCAGGCGCAGGCCGCCGGCGGGGCCGCACTCGCCGCCGCCACGCCGCAGCTCGAGGCCCAGCAGGCGCAGCTCGACGCGGGGACGCAGCAGATCGCCACGCAGCAGTCCACCCTCGACGCGGGCAAGGCCGAACTCGAGACGCAGAGCACCACGCTCGAGCAGGGTGCGTCGTTGCTCGAATTGACCGACGGCATCCGTCAGGTGTCGACCGACGGCACCACGGCCGTGGCCAGCATCCAGTTCGACAAGGCGCTCAACCTCGTCACGAGCGAGAACAAAGAGGCCGTCGTCGAGGCGATGAACGACGCCGACATCGACGGCGTCCAGGTCGAGGTGTCGAACGACATCGCGGCCAGCATCCCCGAGATCCTCGGCCCGGGCGAGGTGGCCGGCGTGGTCATCGCGGCCATCGTGCTGTTCGTCATGCTGGGCACGCTCATCGGTGCCGGCCTGCCCCTCGTCAACGCCCTGATCGGCGTCGGGGTCGGCGTGCTCGCCTCGCTGTCGCTCTCGGGCGCCGTCGAGATGCTGTCGGTCACGCCCGTGCTGGGCGTGATGCTCGGCCTCGCGGTCGGCATCGACTACTCGCTGTTCATCCTCAACCGGCACCGCACCCAGCTGAAAGAAGGGGTGCCGCTGCACGAGTCGATCGGCCTGGCCAACGGCACGTCCGGCAACGCCGTCGTCTTCGCCGGCTCGACCGTGCTGATCGCCCTGCTCGCGCTCAACCTGACCGGCATCCCCTTCCTCGGTCTGATGGGCACCGTCGGCGCC
Organism: Frigoribacterium sp. CFBP 8759; assembly: GCF_014841655.1. Lineage (NCBI taxonomy): Bacteria > Bacillati > Actinomycetota > Actinomycetes > Micrococcales > Microbacteriaceae > Frigoribacterium > Frigoribacterium sp. CFBP 8759. Next base: position 1,063,611 of record NZ_JACYUH010000001.1, on the reverse strand, counting down.
GTCTGCGTGTTCGTGGCGATCCTGATCGCCATCACGCTCACCCCGGCGCTGCTGCGCCTCGTCGGCCTGCGCATCCTCACCAAGAAGGCCCGGAAGAACGTCGGCAACACGGGTGCCGTCCGCGTGCCGACCAAGCCGATGAGCACCACCCGTGCCGTGCTGACCCTCGTGGCCGGCGTCGCCGTGCTGCTGATCGTCGCCATCCCCGCGCTCTCGATGCGCCTCGGCCTGCCCGCCGGGTCGTCCGAGCCGGTCGACTCGAGCGCCTACAAGGCCTACAAGCTGATCGACGAGAAGTTCGGCGCCGGCGTCAACGGCCCCCTGGTCGTCGTGGCCGACCTGCCGACCGCGATCTCGGACGACGACCTCGTCTCGGAGCAGGTGCGCATCGGCACGATCCTCAAGGACCAGGACGACGTCGCCGCGGTCGCCCCCATCGGCGCCTCGGACGACGACACCCTGCTGGCGTTCCAGGTCGTGCCGAAGGGCGGTCCGACCGCCGAGTCGACCGAGCAGCTCGTCCGCGACCTGCGTGGCCTCGACATCGACGACGTCTCGTCGCTCGGCGTGGCCGGCAACGCCTCGGGCAACATCGACGTCAGCGAGAAGCTGGCCGGTGCCCTGCCGCTCTACCTGCTCGTCGTGGTCGGGCTGTCGTTGATCATCCTGATCTTCGTGTTCCGCTCGATCCTCGTGCCGATCACCGCCACCATCGGCTTCGTGCTGTCGCTGTTCGCCGCGTTCGGCGGCGTCACCGCGGTGTTCCAGTGGGGCTGGCTCGGCCCGGTCTTCGGCGTGCACGACCCGGGGCCGATCCTGAGCTTCCTGCCGATCCTGATGGTCGGCGTGCTGTTCGGGCTCGCGATGGACTACCAGCTGTTCCTGGTCAGCGGCATGCGCGAGGCGTACGCCCACGGCTCGCCGGCCCGCCTGGCCGTGCAGCGCGGCGTCCACGCCGGTCGCACGGTGGTCACGGCCGCGGCGCTGATCATGACGGCGGTCTTCTCGGGCTTCGTGTTCTCGAACTCGGTGATGATCCAGTCGATCGGCCTGGGCCTCGCCCTCGGCGTGTTGGTCGACGCGTTCGTCGTGCGCCTGCTGCTGATCCCGGCCGTGATGCACCTGCTCGGCGACGCCGCGTGGTGGCTGCCGAAGTGGCTCGACCGCATCCTGCCCGACGTCGACGTCGAGGGCGCCTCCCTCGAGCGGTCGAGGCCGCACGCCTCGGCCGGCGACGCGTCGGGCTCGGCCGCGGGCGCGGCCGCGGGCTCGGGTTCGGGTTCGGGTTCGGGTTCCGGTGACGGGCACGTCTCGCACGTCGACCCGACCGCCCCCGTGGACGCCGTCCCCGACGGCAGCGACCCCGACCACCACGGGCGCCACGCGGGCTGACCCCGCACGTCGCACCACCGACTGGACGTCGCACCGCCGAACTCGGCGGTGCGACGTCCCTTTCGTGGTNGTGGTGCGACCCGGCCAGGACGAGGAGGCGCGGGCGCCGTTGCCGAGGAGCGCTCACGGTCGTAGGGTGGCCGGGTGAAGATCCCGTCCGCACCTGCGACGCCCACCGGGCGTGAGGGGGTCGTCGGCGCCGCGTGCGCCGGCTGCAGGTAGTCGCGTCCCCGCCGCGGATCGACCGTCGAGGTCCGACCGCGCACCCGTGCCGCGTGGGCTGGAGCCCCGGCACGATCCCACGAGAACACCCGGGTCGGCCGACGCGTCGACGGCGGGCACCCGCGCGGTCGCCGGTCGCGCGGGTGTGCGCGTCGACGTCACCGTGCCCCGGGCCCGACGACCGGAGAACCACATGATCCCCCTGACAGAGAAGACCGTCCGCGCCTCGTTCGTCAACGCGAGCCGCCGAGAAGCAGCCGACCTGAACCTGCCGCCCGAGTTCGCCGACCTCGACTGGACCGACCTGGAGTACCTCGGTTGGCGAGACCCCAGGCTCGCCCGCCGGGCCTACGTCGTCGTGCCGACGCTCGACGCGGACGGCGAGCCGGGCCCCGCGGTCGCCGGCGTCGTGCTGCGGCAGGCCGAGGCCTCGCCCCGGCAGCGTGCGCAGTGCACCTGGTGCCAGGACGTCCGCCTGCCGGCCGACGTGCTGTTCTACGGCGCCAAGCGTGCCGGCGCGGCCGGACGCAACGGCGACACCGTGGGCACGCTCGTCTGCGGCGGGTTCGAGTGCTCGGCCAACGTGCACGTGCTGCCGCCCGAGGCCTACCTCGGGTTCGACGCCGAGGCGGCCCGACTCGAACGCATCGCGAGCCTGCGCGCGCGGGCCGCGGGCTTCGTCGAGAACGTGCGCCGCGCCTCCTGACGTGCGCCGCGCCTCCTGACCGCCGCCGCGCCTCCTGGTCCGACGAGAACCGGGTGGCACCACGCCCGCGTCGTCGAACCACCCTCGTGCGTGGTTGGACGACGCGGGCGTGGTGCGACCTCGACCGGGCGGGCGCGGAGGCGGCCCGGTCGCCTGACCGCAGGAGGGCGGGTCGCACCGCCGACTGAACGCCGCACCGCCGAAACACGCGGTGCGACGCTCAGTTGGCGGTGCGCTCCGCCCCGAGAGCGCAGGAGTCCCGCCCCGAGAGCGCAGGAGGCGCGGGCCGGCACCGTGGGACCCGCGGGTGGGTGACGGCCCGGCCCGCTCCCCGGGGCTCGGCGGTACCCTGGTGGGCATGTCGTCACCCGCCTGCCCGTCCCGCGCCCCGCGCCGGGCGCGCACGGCGCAGCAGGCGTTCCCGAAGCGGCTCGTGCTGACGAAGCGCACCTGCGGCACGAACGGCTGGATGAGCCTGTGGGGCAGCAACGCCCACGGCGAGATCGCCGGGTGCCCGCCGCCCGTGGCGTAGCACCGCTCCTCGTCGTCGACGGGTCGAGCGGACGCCCCGCCCTGCCCGCCGACGCTCCCGAAGGACGACGACCATGACCGACCGCACGCCCGCCGACCGCACGCCCGCCGACCCCACTCCGGCCGCCCCCGACCCCACGCTCCCCGCCCCCGCCACCGACCCGACCGCCGCCCCTCCTGCCCCCGCCCACGCGCCCCGTGCCGAGGGCCAGGGCGCACGGCTCTCGCGGTTCCTCAGCCGTGACACGACCGGCGGACTGCTGCTGCTCGCGGCGACCGTGCTCGCGCTCGTCCTGGCGAACAGCCCGGCCGGCTCGTTCTACTCGGCCGTGCGCGACGTGTCGTTCGGCCCCGAGGCGCTGCACCTGAACCTCAGCATGGGCAGCTGGGCGGCCGACGGGCTCCTCGCGATCTTCTTCTTCGTGGTCGGCCTCGAGCTGAAGCAGGAGTTCGTCGCCGGCTCGCTGCGCGACCCCCGGGTCGCCGTGCTGCCCATCACCGCGGCGGTCGGCGGGGTCGCCCTGCCGGCGCTGCTCTTCACGCTGATCAACCTCGGAGCCGGCCCCGACGCGCTCCAGGGGTGGGCGATCCCGGCCGCGACCGACATCGCGTTCGCCGTCGCCGTGATCGCCGTCGTCGGCAAGCGGCTGCCCCCGGCCCTGCGCACGTTTCTGTTGACCCTCGCCGTCGTCGACGACCTGATCGCGATCACGATCATCGCGGTGTTCTACACGGCGGGCATCGCCTTCGTCCCCCTGCTGCTGGCGCTGCTGCCGCTCGCCGCGTTCGCCGTGCTCGTCCGTCGTGGCGTGCGGGCGTGGTGGCTGCTGATCCCGCTGGGCGTCCTCGCCTGGGCCCTCGTGCACGCCTCGGGGGTGCACGCCACGATCGCGGGCGTGCTGCTCGGCCTGCTCGTGCCCGCGGTGGCGACGGCCCGGGCCGGCGTCACGCACGTCGGACCCGACGGCCACGAGGTGCGGCACCCGCTGACCCACCACTTCGCCGAGCGCTGGAGCCCGGTCTCGTCGGGCGTGGCAGTGCCCGTCTTCGCGTTCTTCTCGGCAGGCGTGACGGTCGGCGGGTTCGACGGGCTGGTCGAGTCGCTGAGCGACAGCGTCGCGATCGGCATCGTCGTGGCGCTCGTGCTCGGCAAGTCGATCGGCATCACCGGGGCGTCCCTGCTCGTGACGCGACTGCCCGGCATCCGGCTCGATCCGAGCCTGCGCTGGGGCGACGTGCTCGGGCTGTCGTTCGTGGCCGGCATCGGGTTCACCGTGTCGCTCCTGGTCGGCGAACTCGCCTACGGGGCCGGCAGCGAGCAGGACGACGTGGTCAAGGTCGGCGTCCTCGTCGGCTCGCTTCTTTCGGCCCTGGTCGGCGGGGCGATCCTGGCCGTGCGCGGCCGGGCCCGGGACCGCCTCGACGCCTGACGGTCCGCCGACCCGCGCCTCCTGCGGTCGCGTGCCTCGGTCACGGCGGCGCAGGAGGCGCGGGTCAGCTCGCGGGACGCGTCGCGACGATCGCCTCCGCGGCCGCGACCAGCAGGCCCTTCAGGCTGTCCTCATATGTGTTGCTGGTCCTGACCTGCAGCCACGAGCCGTCGGTCAGCACGTTGACGTAGCAACCGCTGCCCTCGTCGTGGATGCAGACGTACTCGGCCTTCTCGGCACCTGCCACGGTGACCGGTGACCGCTCGAGATGCGACATCGAATCCACCGCATCGACGGCCCAGCCGCTACCCGCGGAGAGCGTCACCGTGATGTCGCCGACCTCCGAGATCGGTGCGTCCTCGACGTACGGAAGGGTCCAACGGCATTGCACGGTGCGATCGGAGGCCCGGACGATGCCGCTCGGGTACTCGTTCTGTGGCTCCTCCGGGCCCTCGAGGCGAGGGGAACCCATGATCTGGCCCAGAGGAACGGCCGGGCTCAGCGCTGCACAATCGCCGACCCGGGCCCACGACGAGTCCGGTCGGGTCCACGAGGGGGCCGGTGAGAGACCGTCGAGCCGCGACACCAGGCTCGTCAGAGCCGCGGTGGTGTTCGCGGCGCGCGTCTCGACCGACACGGTCCCGGACGTGGCGTCGACGTCCGACGTCCTGAACTCGACCCACCAGATGCCCGACACGACGGTCGCCTGGCAACCCTGCTCGGTGCAGGTCATGGCCGAGGCGTCACCGGCTTCGGTGCGCTGGGCGCCACCGGCCACGAGGTCGTCGACGGCAGTGAGTCCGGCCTCGCGTCCACTCGCCACCGAGAGGTCCACGCGGGAGTACGGCTGCTCGGTGGAACCCCACTCGCAGCCCAGCACGCCGTACTCGGACAGGCTCGCGTCCGTCGGCAGCAGCAGGTCGGCCCGTCCCTGCAGGGGCGACGGGATGAACAGGTCCATCCGCACGCCGCTCGCGAGCGTCGCGCAGTCGATGGGCAGGGCGGGCACCGGTGCGACCACCGGCGCCACCGTCGGCGTCGGCCGCGGCGTCGCCGTCGGCCGGACCGTCGGCGTCGGGGTGGGCGTGCTCGCCGGCGTGGACGGTGCCGACGCCTGGAACGGCGAGGGCAGCATGCCGAGCGCCAGCGCTCCCGAGCCGCCGCCGATCGCCAGCAGGGCGGCCAGGCCCAGGCCGAGGCCGAGGTTCCGGTTGCGCTTTCGGCGCGGGGACTCCGTGGTGCGTTCGAGGACGTTCTGCTTCATCGTGACGAGCATGCGGTTCAGCTCGTCTCCGGTGGGGGGCTCAGAGTTCATCGTTCATCACCGCCTTCTTCTTCAGTCGCGATCGGGTGCGCGACACGCGTTGGGTGACGGCGCCGATGCTCAGGCCGACCTGGGCGGCGGCCTCGCCGTAGGGGCGCCCCTCGATGAGGCAGAGCTCGACGATCTGCCGGTCGACCGGGCCGAGGGCGTCGATCTCGTCGCGGACCCAGCGCAGCCGGTCGCGCGCCTCCTCGCCGTGGTCCGGGGCGACGAGGTCGTCGGGCAGTTCGTCGGTGGCGGCGCGGGCCTGCTTGCGGCGCAGGTTGGCGGCGTGGTTGCGGCAGACGACCAGCAACCAGGGCAGCAGCGAGTCCTCGGGAAGGTCGATCTGGTCGACCTTCTTCCAGAGGGTCACGAACGTGTCCTGCACGATCTCCTCGACGTCCATCCGGGTGGCGGCCAGCGCCCACGCGTAGCGGGTCACCGTCGCGGCGTGCCGGTCGAACAAGGCCGACAGTGCCCGTTGATCACCCCCGACCGTGCGTCTGACGAGCTCGTCGTCGCCTTCCGTGTCGTGATCCACGTCCACCCCCTTCACTAGAGGAGTGTCGCGGAACCGGCGAACCTGACACGGGACCCCCGACGGATCGGCGGGCGGCGCGTCCCGACGGCACGGGACCCGGCCACCCGGGGTCGGTACGGTGTCCGCATGACCCCGACCCGCGCCTCCGTCCTGTTCGTCTGCCAGAAGAACGGGGGCAAGTCGCAGATGGCCGCCGGGCTGATGCGCGACCTCGCCGGCGACGAGGTCACGGTCGTGTCGGCCGGCACGACGCCCGGCACCGACCTCAACGCGCAGTCGGTCGAGTCGCTCGCCGAGCTCGGCATCGACCTCGGCGACGAGCACCCCAAGGCCCTCACCGAGCAGATGGTGCGCGACGCCGACGTGGTCGTCGTCCTCGGTCGGGAGGCGCGGGTCGACGAGGTCCCCGGCACCCGCTTCGAGACCTGGATCACCGACGAGCCGTCCGAGCGGGGCGTCGAGGGCATGGAGCGCATGCGCCTCGTCCGAGACGACATCCGTTCCCGCGTCGCCGACCTGCACGCCCGCCTCTGACGCCGGGACGAACGAACGGAGGCGGTGGTGACCTCTCAACGTCACCACCGCCTCCCAGGCCGCCGCTGCCACGGCCACGGCCCACCCGCTCCGACCTCCACCGTGAACCGGGGGCCGGGGCGGGAGTCGGACCGGCTACCCCTTGACGCCGCCGGCGCTCAGGCCGGACTGCCAGAAGCGCTGGAGGAACAGGAACGCCACGACCAGCGGCAGGATCGACACGAACGACCCGGTCAGCACGGTCGAGAACAGCACCTGGGCGCCGCCGCCGCCGGTGGCCGCCTGCTGCCACTGCGCCAGGCCGACCGTCGCCGGGAACAGCGACGGGTCGTTCAGCATGATCAGCGGCAGGAAGTAGTTGTTCCAGGTCGAGACCAGGGCGAACAGCAACACCGTGACGATGCCCGGTGCGAGCAGCCGGGACGCGATCGTCAGGAAGATCCGCAGTTCGCCGGCCCCGTCGATGCGGGCCGCCTCGAGCAGGCTGTCGTCGACCGCCTCGCTCGCGTAGACGCGCATCAGGTAGACGCCGAACGGGCTGACCAGCGACGGCAGGATGATCGCCCACGGGGTGTCGACGAGGTTCGCCGCGCTGAACAGCAGGTAGGTCGGGATCGCCAGCGCCGTCAGCGGCACCATGACCGCCCCGAGGATCAGCCCGAAGACGAACGACCTGCCCTTGAAGACGTACTTGGCCAGCGAGTAGCCGCACATCGTGGCGAGCACCGCCGCACCGACCGAGCTGACCACGGCGTAGAGCACCGTGTTGCCCATCCACTGCACGAAGATGCCGTCCTGGAACGTGAACAGCTGCGCCAGGTTGTCGCCCAGCGCGAAGGTGCGGCCGAAGGCCAGGCCGAACGTCGAGAAGATGTCGCCGTTGGTCTTCGTCGCCTGGATCGCCAACCACACCAGCGGCAGCAGGAAGTACGCCAGCGTGATCCAGAGGATCACGGTGAGGATCGGCGTCTTGCGCTTGGACCGCTCGACGCGACGTCGCGGACGGCGATTGCCCGCGCCTCCCGAGCCCTCGAGGCGGCGGACGGGACGGTCGACGGACGTGGCCCCGGCGGTGTCGACGGGGGCGGGTGCGATCGTCACGACAGTCGCTCCTTGCGTGAGGTGGCGAGCTGCACCACGTAGCTGATGATCATGATGAGGAACCCGAGCAGGAACGCGATGGCCGCGGCGTAGTTGACGTCCTGGTTCTTGAACGCGACGTTGTAGGCGTAGAGGTTCGGGGTGAAGTCCGACCCGATCGCGTTGGGCGCGATGCTGTAGAGCAGGTTGGGCTCGTTGAAGAGCTGGAACGACCCGATCACCGAGAAGATCACGGTCAGCAGGATCGCCGAGCGGATCGCCGGGATCTTGATGCTCCACGCCACCCGCCAGGGCCCGGCGCCGTCGATCTCGGCGGCCTCGTACATCTCGGTCGGCACGCTGCGCAGGGCGGCGTACAGCACGATCATGTTGTAGCCGATGAACTCCCAGCTGACGATGTTCATCGTGCTGCCGAGCACGTTCTGCGGCGACAGCAGGTCGGGCGGCGTGAGGCCGACTCCGCTGATCACCTGGGCGATCAGGCCGGACTCGCGGCCGTAGAGGTAGCCCCACATCAGCGTCGCGACGACGCCGGGCACGGCGTACGGCACGAAGATCGCGAGGCGGACGAACTTGCTGCCGGCCACCCGGCCGGTGTCGAGGGCGAGGGCGACGAACAGGGCGATCACGAGCATGATCGGCACCTGCACGAAGAGGAACAGCGCGACCCGCCCGAGGCCGGCCCAGAAGCTCGGGTCGTTCAGTGCGCGGCTGTAGTTGGCGAGGCCCGAGAAGACCTGCCCGCCGACGAGCTGCGAGGTGAAGGTGCTCAGGTAGCCCGCGTAGCCGAGCGGCACGAGGAACATCGCCGCGAAGACGAGCAGGAACGGGATCGCCAGGGCCCAGGCCGCGACGAGCTGCGGTCGGTGCAGCGAGCTCGTGCGCCGCGGGGTGGCGGGCTGACGGGACGAGGAGGCGCGGGTCGCGTCTCGACGAGGGGTGACGGAGGTGGACATGGGGCTCCTTGCCGGGCCGAGGGGGTGCCGCCCGAGGGCGGGCGGCACCCCGTGAGCGCTACTTGACGGTGAAGCCCTGCTGCTTCGCGTAGGCGGTGACGTCGTCCTGCCACGCCGTGAGGGCGGCGGAGAGGTCGGAGTGGTCGGCGATCGCCTTGCCGAGCGTGTCGTTGAAGCTCGAGTAGACGTAGTCCATGAACGGCAGCCACTGGAAGTCGGTGCTGACCGTGTCCGAGACGCCGGCGAAGAGCTCGTTGACCTTCTGGCCGCCGTAGAAGTCCGAGGCGGTGTCGGTGAAGTCGCTGCTCGAGAGGGTGTCGGTCGTCGTCGGGAACAGGAACTGCTCGTTCGCGAAGGCGAGGGTCGACTCGGGGTCGCTGTTCAGGAACTTGCTGAACTCGGCCGCGGCGATCGGGTTCTGCGTGCCCGTGATGACGGCGTCGCTCGATCCGCCCCAGTTGCCCGAGACGTCCTCACCGGCCTTCCACTGCGGGATCTTCGCGGCGGTCCACTTGCCGCTCGTGTTCGCGGCCGTGCCCTGCAGGAAGACGGGGCCCCAGGCGGCGGTCTGCCAGCTGGCGTACTTGCCCGACGAGAAGCCCTGGTACCAGGCGTCGTTGAAGTCGGCGTCGGTCGAGACGAGGTCCTTGTCGATCAGGTCCTGCCAGAACGTGACGACCTTCTGCGTCTCGGTCGAGTCGAGGTCGATGCCGACGGTCTTGTCGCCGTCGTACGAGAACGGCTTGGCGCCGGCCTGCCAGAACAGCCCGACGATCTGGCCGGGGTCGTTGCCGGGCAGGTTCGAGATGTACGAGTCCGTCTTGTCCTTGATCGTCTGCGCGTCGGTCGCGAAGTCGGCCCAGGTCTCGGGCGCCTCCGTCAGCCCCGCCTGCTCGTAGATGTCCGAGCGGTAGAGGTTGCCGAGCGGGCCCGAGTCCTGCGGCACCGACCAGACGCCGGTGTCGTCCGCGACCTGGTTCCAGACCCACGGGACGTACTTCGACTCGAGGTCCGCGCCTCCGTAGGGGGTCAGGTCGACGAGGCTGCCGGTCTGGCGGAAGGACGGGATGTACTGGTACTCGATCTGGGCGACGTCGGGTGCGCCCTTGCCGGCCTTCAGGGCCGTCCGCAGCTTCGGGTACTGCGCGGTGCCGGTGCCCACGTTGACGACGTCGACCTTGATCTTCGGGTACTTGGCCTCGAACAGGTCGACCTCCTTCTGGACGTCGGGCACCCAGGTCCAGAAGGTGAGGGTCGTGTCGGTGTCCATGGCCTTGTCGATGTCGGCCTGCGAGACGGGCGCGGTGTCGCCACCACCACCCGCGCCTCCGCCGGACGGGGCGCAGCCGGTCAGCACGAACGCCGACACGACGGCGAGTGACACGAGCGCCTTTGCTGTGGTCTTTCTCTTCATGGTGGTTCTTCCTCGAGGGGGTGGGGGAGTGGTGCGGGGGATCGGGTGGTGCAGGGGGGACGTGGTGCGGGTCGGTGGGGTGGGGTGGTGCGGGCCGGGTGCTGCGGGGGACGTCGTGCGGGTCGGGCGGCCGGGTCGGGGAGGCCGGGTCGGGCCCCCTACGAGGCGTCGGCGTCGACGAGCTCGTACACGTGGGCCGCGCGCGGGGCGAGGGTCACGGTGGTGCCGGCGGCGACGACCTCCCGGGTCTCGAGGTCGCGCACCGCGGAGGGCGTGGTGACCGTTCCCTCGTGGGCCGACCAGTTCGACACGAACGCGAGCCCGGGGGCTCCGGCCCGTGAACCGGTGGTGACCGTGACCGTCTCGGTCGCCGCCCACGTGCCCGCCGCCGTGGCGGGCACGAGCCACCGGGCGATCGAGCGCGAGAGCTCGGGGTTGGGCACGGTCGCGACGTAGCTGACGCGGCCGGCTCCGGAGGCGCGGGTCGTCAGCATCGCGTCGGCCCCGATCTCGGTCGGCGCGGCCCGCAGCACGACGGTGGCGTCCTCGACGTGCAGGACGTCGGCCCAGCGGGTGCCGGCGGAGCCCGGCTCGAGGACGAAGGGTGCGTCGGCGGGGGCGGCCGGGGCGGTGACGTCCTCGGTGGCCGCGGCCGCGCCTCCTGCGGTCGTGCCGTCGGTGCGCCCGGCGGTGCCGGCGTCCGCGACGTGGACGGCGAGGGGGTGGTCGAGGTTGGTGTACTCCTCGTACCAGACCCCCGCGGGGCCCGAGAGCCGGGCGGGTGCCGGGTCGCGGCGGGCCCGGGCGAGCTCGTCGCCGTAGGCGGTGCGGATGCCGACGACCAGGTGGCCGCCCGCCTCGGCGTACGCGGTGAGCGCGGTGAGCGTCGCGTCGTCGACGACGTACAGCGCCGGCACGACGAGCACGGGGTGCGTCGCGGCCAGCTCGGCCGGGTCTGCGGCGAGGAACTGCGCCACGTGCTGGATGCGCACCTGCACGCCCGCCTCGGCGAGCCCGCGGTAGTGCGCGTCGAACAGGTGGAGGTACGACTCCGGGTCGGGGGTGCCGTCGGGCAGGGCCAGCGGCGGGTACGTCTCGAACGACCACTTGGTCTCGGTCGACCAGAGCATCAGCACGTCGGCGTCGGGCTCGAGGCCGTCGACCGCGCCGCCGACCGCCTTGAGCGTGGCGCCCAGGGCCGAGACCTCGCGGTGGATGCGACCGGGACGCTGGCTGTGCGGCAGCACGCCGCCCCAGTACGTCTCGACGCCGAAGTGCAGCGTGTGCCAGTGCCAGTACTCGACCATGCGGGCACCGCGGGAGACGAGCGCGAGCGCGGCCTGCTTGATCTGCCCGTCGAACGGCGGGTGGTTCTGCCAGGGGCCGCCGATCGACTGCGCGTTGGTCTCGGTGACGAGGAAGGGCGCCTGCGCCGACGAGAACGCCCGGTCGCCCCACTGCTGCAGGGCCCAGACGCCGGTGTGCCACCAGCCGGCCTCGCGGGGCACCTCGACGCCGAGCGTCAGGCCGTCCTGCATCTTGTAGTACGGGTTCCCGGCGGTGACGTCGAGGCTCTCGACGAGCCGCTCGTCGGCGACCTGAGGGCGCGAGTACGAGATGCAGGTGGTGACGAACTGGTCGTCGCGGGCGTACTCGCGGACGACGTCGGCCTGCCAGGCGATCAGCTCGTCGGCCAGCTCGCCCTGGAAGCGCCGCCACTCGAGGTCGTACTGCGGCTGCACGTTGCCGTCGGGACGCCAGAGCTGCGACCACTCGGTCAGCCGGTGCGACCAGTAGACCAGGCCCCACTCCTCGTTGAGGCGCTCGACGGTGCCGTACTTGCGCTGCAGCCAGGCCACGAAGCGGTCGAAGACCTGGTCGTTGCGCGGGCGCTCGTTGCCGGGCTCGTTGTCGACCTGCCAACCGATCACGGCGGGGTGCTGCGCGTAGCGCTCGACGACCTTGCGGACGACGCGCTCGGCGTAGAAGCGGTAGGCGGGGTGGCTCTGGTCCATCTCCTGGCGGGCGCCCCAGCCGGCGCGGACGCCGGTGGTCCGCTCGGCGGCGATCTCAGGGTGGCGCACCTGCAGCCACGGCGGCACCGCGTAGGTCGGGGTGCCGAGCACCACCGCGATGCCGCGGGCGTGGGCGCCGTCGAGCACGGGCTGGAGCCAGTCGAGGTCGAACTCGCCCTCGCGCGGCTCCCACGTCGACCAGACCGACTCGCCCACGCGGATCACCGTGAAGCCCGCCTCGACCATCAGGTCGAGGTCGCGGTCGAGGGTGCCCGCCTGCTGGTACTCGGCGTAGTAGGCGGCTCCGAAGAGGACCCCGGAGTGGCGTGGAGCAGAAGTCATCGTTGACCCGTTCGTGTGTGTCGGCTGCGGTGGCGACCGCCGACGTCGTCCCGCGCGTGCTCGGGACGTCGATCGATGTTCGTTGGATGTTGTCGATAACATCGGCGTCTGCGGAGAACGTAACCCACGAGCCGCCACCCGCGCAAGACCCCGTCGTCGACGGGTCACCGATGGGGGAGGCGCGGGTCGGCCCGCACGGCTCGGCCTGCGCCGGTGGGCCTGCGCCGATGGGCCCGCGCCCGGGGGCGTCAGCCGCGCGCGGGTGCGGTCGAGGCGCGCGCGACGAGGGACGGCACCGGCAGGCGGCTGGCCGTGTCGGGGCTGCGTCCCTCGATGTGGGCGATCAGCGACGTCATCACGTGTGCCCCCTCGAAGCCGAAGTCGAGTGCCACGGTGGAGAGCGACGGCACCATGAACCGCGCCTCGGGAGTGTCGTCGTTGCCGACCACGCTGACCTCGTGCGGCACCGAGACGCCTTCGGCGGCAAGGGCGGCGAGCAGCCCCATCGCCATGGCGTCGTTCGCGACGGCGATGGCGGTGAAGTCGTCCGTCCGGGCGGCCAGTCGCAGCCCGATGTCGTAGCCGGCCGCCGCGGACCAGTCGCCGACGTCGGTGACCGTCACCGCGCCTCCGGACCCGGTCACCGCCTGGCGGAACCCGTCGGCGCGCTCGCGGGCGGCCAGCCACTGGTCCGGCCCGGCGACGTAGGCCACACGGCGGTGGCCGAGGCCCACGAGGTGCTCGGCCGCGACCCGGCCGGCGTGCTCGTTGATCGACTCGGTGGTGCCCTCGACCATCAGCCCGAAGTCACGCGCCACGGGCACCGAGATCGCCCGGCGTTCGAGCGCCGACCGGGCGACGGCGGTCTGCGCGGTCACGACGATGCCGGCGATCTGCTGCCCGAGCATCAGGTCGAGGGCGTCGTCGACCGAGCGCTCGTCGCCGCCGTCCATCGAGACGATGTCGGTGACGTAGCCGAGTGAACGCGCGGCCTCCGTGGCCCCGGCGATCGTGCGGGCGGGCCCCGACTGGTGCATGTTGTCGGCGAGCAGCCCGATGCGGTTCGTCCGCTGCAGGCGCAGGTACCGGGCCGCCGAGTTGGGGCGGTACTCGAGCTCGGCGAGGGCCTGCTCGACCTTCTCGCGGGTGGCGGGACGGATGCCCTCGAACCCCCGCAGGAACCTGCTGACGGTCTGGTGCGAGACGCCCGCGCGCTTCGCCACGTCGTAGATCGTGGCGTCCTTCATGCCCCGAGGGTAGCGGTGCCCGGAGGCCCGTGCCCCGCCCGGGGGCGAGCCCGGGGCGTGGGCGAGCCCGGGGCGTGGACGAGCCCGGGACGTGGACGAGCCCGGGTGTGGACGCGCCCGGCTAGGCGGTGCGCTCGATCTCGCGGGTGATGCCGACGAGCACGCGGCGCATGTACGGCGCCCAGGCGAAGCGCACGATCCCGCGCACGATCGCCCCGCGCCCCGGTCGGGCGAAGAACGAGTAGGTCCAGTCGACCCGCGTGCGCCCGCTCGGGGTCGCCCGGTAGCTCCAGTCCGCGCGGCCGCCCGTCACCAGCCGCCCGAGCAGCCCGGTGAACTCGCTGAGCTCGTAGACGAAGACCCCGTCGGGCTCCACGCGCACGAGGCTCTCGACGACGCTGCTGCCGTCCGACAGCTCGAGCCGACGGGTGCGCCCCACGGCGTCCCACGGGCCGGTCTGGTCGTGGACGGCCACGACGGCCGGGATCACCCCCGCCCGCGGATAGAACCCGACGGGGGTCAGCGGCGTCGCGATGCTCCACGCCCGGTCGAGCGGAGCGGCGGCGACGCGCGCGGTGCTCGCGCTCGCGGTGACGGTCATGCCGGGGGGTTCGGAACGGAGGGCGCGAACGACGGGACGGGTCCTCCCCAGGCGCCCCGCGCCTCCTGACCGTCCCCCCAGGAGGCGCGGGTCGGCTCCCGGGGACGCCGGACGAGAGCAGACTGGCCGCGTGAAGACGACGACGTTACCCACCACCGACCGCCCCGCCTCGACCATCGTCCTCGGGCTCATGCGCATCTCGGGCATGACCGACGACGCGATCCGTGAACTCGTGGCCGAGGCCCGAGACCTCGGCATCGACTTCTTCGACCACGCCGATGTGTACGGCGACCACCCCCACCACTGCGAGCAGCGCTTCGGCGACGCCGTCACCATGACCTCGTCCGAGCGCGACGCGATCCAGCTGCAGAGCAAGGTCGGCATCCGTGACGGCTTCTGGGACTTCTCGACCGAGCACATCCTCGAGTCGGTCGACGCCTCGCTCGCCGCCCTGCACACCGACCGCCTCGACGTGCTGCTGCTGCACCGCCCCGACGCCCTCGTCGAGCCCGACGAGGTGGCCGCCGCCTTCGACCAGCTGCACGCCGCCGGCAAGGTGCGCCACTTCGGCGTCTCGAACCACACGCCCGCCCAGGTCGAGCTGCTCAAGCGCAGCGTGACGCAGCCGCTGATCGTCAACCAGGTGCAGCTCAGCATCACCCACGCCCCGCTGATCGCGGCGGGCGTCGCGGCCAACATGGCGGGGCTCGACCAGTCCGTCGACCGCGACAACGGCATCCTCGACCACAGCCGCCTGAACGACATGACCCTGCAGGCCTGGTCGCCGTTCCAGAAGGGGTTCTTCGACGGCGTGTTCCTCGGCGACCGTGACGGCTACCCCGAGCTCAACGACGTCATCGACGAGCTCGCTGCCAAGTACGACGTCCCGCCGTCGGCGATCCCCGTGGCCTGGATCACCCGGCACCCGGCCCGGATGCAGGTCGTGCTCGGCACCACGAGCGTCGCGCACCTCCGCGACAGCGCCGCGGGGTCGGACGTGCCCCTGACCCGGCCCGAGTGGTACCGGCTCTTCACGGCCGCCGGGCACACGCTGCCGTAGCGAGCTGCGCTGCGCTGCGCTGCGCTGCGCCCGCCGGTCCGCCCCCCATCCCTTTCCTCCCGCTCGCCGCCACGAAGTAAACACACCGCCACCTTTTTGCGTGGCGGGTTGTTTACTTCGTGGCGGGGTGGCGGGGTGGCGGGGTGGCGAGCCGAGCGGGATGAGCGGCGGGGTGGCGGGGTGGCGGGCCGAGCGGCCGAGCGGCGGAGCGGCGGGGCAGCGGGCCGCATGCGGGGTCACACTCCGACCGGCGCGGAGGGAATGTCCTAGGGTCGACAGGGCGTTGGGACGCAGAGATCGGTGCAGAGACCGAGGTGCCTCCCGCGCCCCGTCCGCACCCCGAAGGGACCATCGTGACCCAGCCCAAGATGAACGTCGAGTCGTTCAACCTCGACCACCGCACCGTCGCCGCGCCCTACGTGCGCGTCGCCGACCAGAAGACGTTGCCGCACGGCGACGTCATCACCAAGTTCGACGTCCGGTTCACGCAACCGAACGAGGCTCACCTCGACATGGCGTCGGTCCACTCGCTCGAGCACCTCTTCGCCGAGCACTCCCGCAACCGCTCCGGCGACGTCATCGACTTCTCGCCGATGGGCTGCCAGACCGGCTTCTACCTGATCCTGCAGGGCGACCCCGCGATGGACGACGTCCTGTCGCTGATCGAGGGCACCCTCACCGACATCACCACCGCGACCGAGGTCCCCGCGGCCAACGAGGTCCAGTGCGGCTGGGGTGCCAACCACACGCTCGAGGGTGCCCAGGGCGTCGCCCGCGACTTCCTCGCGGCCCGCGACGAGTGGTCGACCGTCACCCGATGAGCGGAACGCACGCCGCGCCTCCTGCCGACGGGGTCGCGGCGGTCGCCGTCCCCCCGATCATCGTCGTCGTGGCGATGGCCGACGAGGCGGCCCCGTTCGTCTCCCGGGCGTCGCGCGTCGACGAGCCGGTCGCCGTCGGCGGGTCGCTGCAGCGGGTCGTCGAGATCGACGGGGTCGAGCTGCTGCTCGTGCAGAGCGGCATCGGGTTCGTCAACGCGGCCGGAGCGGCCACGTCGGCCATCGTGCGGGCCGGCTCGCTCGAGGGTGTCGTGCCGACCGTGATCAGCGCCGGCACCGCTGCGGGCATGGGCGCCGGCATCGAGATCGGCGACGTCGTCGCGGGCTCTGAGTACGTCAACCTCGACGCCGACGCGCGCGTGTTCGGCTACCGGCTGGGGCAGGTCCCCGGGATGCCGGCCAGCTTCCACGCCGACGAGTCCCTGATGGAGGCGGCGGTCGCGTACGACACGTCCGTCCCGTCCGACACGTCGGCCGGCTCGGGCGAGCCGTCGGCCGGGTCGGACGGCACGTCGGGTGGTCCGTGGGCCGTGCGCCCGGGGTTGATCGCGTCGAGCGACGCGTTCATGACCGCCGAACGCGTGATCGGCGTGCGCAGCGCCTTCGCCGACGTCGTCGACGTGGACGCCGTCGACATGGAGTCGATGGCGATCGCGCAGACCTGCCACGTCCACCACGTGCCGTTCGTCTCGGTGCGCGGCATCAGCGACCTCGCCGGTCCGGACGCCCACGACGTGCACGACGAGAACCTCGCCCTGACGGCGGGGCGATCGGCGGACGTCACGATGCACCTCGTGCGGGCGATCACCGCGCGCTGATCGACGGGCTGCGCTGGCCGCGCTGCGCGGTGCGGCGCCGCGCCGCGCCCGCGTCGCCTGGTGACGGCGCCGGATGCCGCCGCGCTCGTCGGCCGCCAGCCCGCGCCTCCTTCTCGAGGCACCTGGTGTCGAACGATGCACCCCCGTGCTCGTGGATGCATCGTTCGACAGCGGGTGCATCGGCACGAGCGGCACCGAGCGCATCGACCCCGCCGACGACACGAGCCTGAAACACGCGTGCCGTCGCGACGAAACGCGCGTTTCGTACGCTGGCGGCGACCACCCGACATCCCCACGATCAGGAGTCCCGATGTCACAGTCCTCGCCCGAGTCACCCGAGCCGCCCGCTTCCCCGGTCGCGACCGCCGGGCCGCCCGAGACGACACACCCCGTCGACCGCGTCCCCCCGCTGCGGAGGCTCTTCCCACTCGGCCTGCAGCACGTGCTCGCGATGTACGCCGGGGCGGTCGCCGTGCCCCTCATCGTCGGCGGAGCGCTGGTCGGCATGGGCCAGCTCGAGCCCGGCGACATCGCCTACCTGATCAGCGCCGACCTGTTCGTGGCCGGCATCGCGACGATCGTGCAGTCCGTCGGGTTCTGGCGATTCGGGGTGCGGCTGCCCCTGATGCAGGGCTGCACCTTCGCCGCCGTCGGACCGATGATCGTGATCGGTGGCGAGTACGGCATCACGGCCATCTACGGCTCGGTCATCGCGAGCGGCGTCTTCATGATGCTGCTCGCCCCGTTCTTCTCGAAGCTGGTGCGGTTCTTCCCGCCGATCGTCACGGGCACGGTCATCCTGATCATCGGCGTCTCGCTCATGGACGTCGCCGCCGGCTGGGTCGGAGGAGGCGCGGGTTCCGACGACTTCGGACGCCCGCTCGACGTCGCATTCGCCGCGGGCACCCTGCTGCTGATCATCCTGATCGAGCGGTTCGCGCCTCCTGCGCTCCGCCGCCTGTCGATCCTGCTGGGGCTCGTCGTCGGCACCCTCGTCGCCTGGCCGTTCGGGCTGACCGACTGGAGCGGAGTGGGCGAGAGCGCCTGGTTCGGGCTCGCCCTGCCGTTCCACTTCGGGCTGCCGACCTTCCCGGTGAGCGCGATCGTGTCGATGTGCATCGTCGGCCTGGTCATCATGACCGAGACCACCGGCGACATCATCGCGGTGGGCGAGATCGTCGACCGCCCGGTGACGCCGCGACGACTGGCCGACGGGCTGCGGGCCGACGGCCTGTCGACCGTCATCGGCGGCGTCTTCAACACGTTCCCGTACACCGCGTTCGCACAGAACGTCGGCCTGGTCAGCATCACCGGCGTGAAGTCGCGGTACGTGGCGACGCTGGCGGGGGGCATCCTCGTGGTGCTCGGGTTGGTGCCCGCGCTCGGGGCCGTCGTCGAGGGCGTGCCCGTGGCGGTGCTCGGCGGGGCGGGCGTCGCGCTGTTCGGCATGGTCGCGGCGAGCGGCATCCGGACGCTGTCGAAGGTGCGGTTCACGAACTCGAACATCCTGATCGTGGCGGTCGCGCTGGGCTTGAGCCTGCTGCCGACGGTCAGCCCCGAGATCTACGCGCAGTTCCCGACCTGGTTCACGATCGTCTTCGACTCGGGCATCAGCGCCGGCGCGATCGTCGCCGTGCTGCTGAACCTGCTGCTCAACTCGCCGCGGATGCAGGCGCGCGACGAGGGTGCGGACCGTGACGTGTCGGCGCACGACGCCGTGCGCGGGCCCGCGGCACCGGCCGGAGCGACCGAGCGCGAGGGCTGAGCCCCGTCCCGGTCCAGCCCGCGCTCGCGTCGCACCGTCGACTGAACGTCGCACCGCGCATGTCGGCGGTGCGACGTTCGCTCGGTGGTGCGACGCGTGGTCCGGCCCCGGCCCCGGCCCGGCCCGCCCTGCCCGGCTCAGCGACCGCCGGCGAGGCGCCAGAGGCGGTCGCGCGACATCGGCAGTTCGTGGGGCCGCACGCCGAGGGCGTCGCGGATCGCGTTGGCCAGGGCGGGTGCCACCGGGTTGTACGGCGCCTCGCTCATCGACTTGGCGCCGAGCGGACCGAGGTCGTCGTGCGTGGTCGCGAAGTGCACCTCGGTCTGGGGCACGTCCCCGAACTTGGGCATCCGGTAGTTGCGGAACGCCGTCGTCAGCACGCGACCCTCGTCGTCGAGCATCATCTCTTCGTAGAGGGCCGTGCCGATCGCCTGCGCCGTGCCGCCCTCGACCTGCCCCCGCAACTGCTCGGGGTTGAGTACGACCCCGGCGTCCGCCGCCTGCACCGAGCGCAGCAGGCGCACCTCGCCGCTCGCCCGGTCGACGGCGACCTCGAAGCCGTGCACGTTGAACGCCACCGAGCGTGGGGTGCCGTCGTGGGAACCGTCGGCGGTGAGCGGACCGTCGGCCAGCAGCCGTTCGCCGGACACCAGGACGGTCGCGTCGACACCGGGGCCGACCCGCACCACGACGCCGCCCGCGACCACCTCGGGGGCGGTGCCGGTGTCGACGGCGTGACCTGCGCCTCCGGCGATCGCAAGCGCGCGGTCGACCATCGCCGCGCGCAGCTTGTGGGCGGCGGCGAGCAGGGCCTTGCCGGCGACGACGACGCCGGCCGACCCGTACGCACCCGTGTCGTAGCGGGCCACGTCGGTGTCGGACTGCCGGACGACGACCCGGTCGGGCGTGGTGCCGAGCGCCGAGGCGACGAGCTGGGTGTGCACGGTCGTCGTCCCGTTGCCGAACTCGGCCGTGCCGACGCCGATGTCGTAGCGGCCGTCGGGCAGCAGCTCGATCGAGGTGTCGGCGAAGTGACCGCGTGGCGGGATCGTCGCGATCATGGCGAGCGCCATGCCGCGCCCGGTGACCCAGGTCGGGCCGACGGGGGCAGGAGGCGCGCCCTCGGGGGCAGGGGACTCCAGCGCCTGCTCGACCAGGTCGAGGCACTGGTCGAGACCGTAGCTGCCGATCAGCAGATCGCTCTCTTCGTCGGGGTCGGTGACCACCATCGGGTCGCCGGGGACGATCACGTTGCGGCGGCGCAGCTCGAACGGGTCGATGCCGAGCTCGCGGGCCAGTTCGTCCATCGCGGACTCGACGGCGAAGACGACCTGCCCCAGCCCGTACCCGCGGAACGCCCCCGAGGGCAGGTTGTTCGTGTAGACCGACTCGGCGTCCACGCGCTTGTTCGGACAGCGGTAGACGCTCGTCGACTCGTGCACCGAGTGGTACATGACGCCGACGCCGTGGTTGCCGTAGGCGCCCGTGTCCATCAGCTGGTCGACGTGCAGCGCGGTCAGCACCCCGTCGCTCGTCGCTCCCACGCGCACGCGGACGCGCATCGGGTGGCGGGTCGGCGCGATCGTGAACTCGTCCTCGCGGGTGAACTCGTACTGCACGGGTCGACCGGTGCGCAGCACGGCGAGGGCGACGAGGTCTTCGGTGATGAGCTCTTGCTTGCCCCCGAAACCGCCGCCCACGCGGGCGGCGAAGACCCGGACCTGCTCCTGCGGCAGCCCGAAGACGTGGGCCAGCTCGTCCCGCACGAGGAACGGCACCTGGCTCGCCGTGCGGACGACGAGGCGCCCGCCGTCGTCGAGCCAGCCGCGTGAGGCGTGCGTCTCGAGGGCGCCGTGCGAGACGCGCTGTGTGCGCCATGTGCCCTCGACCACCGCGTCCGCCGCCGCCAGACCGGCCTCGACGTCGCCCGTCTCGTCGTGCATGGCGGCCACGGTGTTGCGCTCGGGGAACGCGATCCGCGACGCCTCGACGGTCTTCTCGCCGTGCAGCAGCGGGGCCCCGGGGGAGCGCGCCGTCTCGGGGTCGAACACGGCGGGCAACGGTTCGTACTCGACCACGATCGCGGCCAGGGCGTTCGTCGCCGTGCGGACGTCGTCCGCGACGACCGCGGCGACGCGCTGCCCTCGGAACCGCAGCACGGGGTCGAGGACCAGGCCGTCGTCCGGGTCGTCCTCGCGGTCTTCGTGGCGACCGGTCGAGAACAACGTCGCGGGGGAGTCGCGGTGGGTCAACACCAGGTGCACGCCGGGCAGCGCCTCGGCGGCACTCGTGTCGATCGAGGTGATGCGGGCGTGGGGGTGCGGGCTGCCGAGCACGGCGAGGTGCAGCAGCTTCGTCGTGCTGCGGAAGTCGAGCGTGTACGGCTCGCTGCCGGACGCCACGCGCAGGGCCGCCGGGGCCTTCACCGACCGACCGGCCGCCTCGCCGTCGGCCGGGGCCACCGTGTTCGAGACGCCGCAGATCGCGTCGCCGATCGCCCGGTACCCCGTGCACCGGCACAGGTTGCCCTTCAGGAGGCGCGGGAGGTCGTCCGCGTCGGCCTCGGTGAACATCGAGGCCGTCACCACCATGCCGGCCGTGCAGAAGCCGCACTGGAACCCGGCCGCGTCGGCGAACGCCTGCTGCACGGGGTGGGGGTGCTCGGGGGTGCCGAGACCGGCCGCCGTCGTCACCGCCCGGCCCTCGAGCCGGTGCGCGGGATAGATGCACGAGTGCACGGGTTCGCCGTCGACCAGCACCGAGCACGCGCCGCAGTCGCCCGCGTCGCAGCCCTTCTTGACCGAGTGGACGCCGTGCTCGCGCAGCACCGTCCGCAGCACCTGGCCGGGGTCGACGTCGGCGTCGAGCGGGAGGCCGTCGACCTCGAACGTGACGTGTCTCGGGGTCATCGCGCGCCTCCGGGGGTCGTGGTGGTGGGCGGCGTCCGCCTCGCGCGGGCGGCCGCGCTGCGCGGGTCGTGGGTCGACTCGCGCACGGGTCGCACCGGTGCGTCGGTGGCGGGCCGTCCGAGCTCGACCCGCAGCTCGTCGGCGAAGCGGGCGCTCATCGCGCGGCGCCAGTCGGGGTCGCCGTGGGGGTCGGAGTACCAGCAGTCGATGCGGCCGAGAGCGTCCGCCAGGGCCCGCTCGCCGGGCACCTCGTCGAAGCGCAGCTGGACGGGACGGGTCGTCCCCGCCGTGATCGTGACCACGAACTCGCCGTCGAGGCCGAGCCGGGCCGTGACCAGCGTGCCCGAGCGGCCCAGGGGGCTCAGCGAGATGCGCCGGAACCCGGTGCGGGAGCGCAGGGACCCGAGTGGCACCTCGAGGGCGCGCAGCACCTCACCCGGCTCGAGGGTGTTCTGCACCACTCCGGTGACGAAGGCGGACACGGGCTGGCGGCGTTCGCCGCCGTCGGTCGTCCAGACGACGGCCGTGGCGTCGAGCGTGGCCATGAGCGACGTCATGGCCCCGGCAGGCAGCCCGAGGGCGACGTTGCCGCCGACCGTCGCGACGTTCCAGATCTTGAACGAGGCGAGCAGCGAGTTCGCGCACTGGTCGACGAGCGGGTGGGCGACCCAGTCGGCGTCGGCGGGCAGCCGCAGCAGCTCGGCGATGGTGCAGGTGGCGGCGACGCTGACGACGTCGCGGCCGTCGGCGGCGATGCCGCGCTCGACCGGCGTCCACCCGAGCGAGGTCAGATCGACCAGGCCGGTCAGCCCGGGCTGCCGCTCCGAGAACAGCCACGTGCCGCCGCCGAGGGGCCGCTCGCCGGGCGCGAAGACGATCTCGTCGCGGCGTGACGGGGTGCGGATCTCGCGAACGGTGGTCAGGTCCATGGGAGACCCCACTCTGCACGACGGGCGTTTCGAGCATGTGTCGGCTCGCTCGGCGTCGAACGACCGGCCCCGGCGCGGAGCCGCCGACACCGCAGCCGCGTCGGGGGGAGGGCCGGGACGAGAGCCGGAGCCGCGGCGAGGGCCGGGGACGGGGTCGCACCACCGTCGTGTGGTCGAACCACGCTCGCGGGTGGTTCCACGACGCGCACGTGGTGCGAGCGGCTGCGGACGTGGTGCGAGCGGCTGCGGACGTGGTGCGAGCGGCCGCGGACGTGGTGCGAGCGGCCACCCGCCGGGGCGCGCCTGGGTGCCGCGTCGCCCGACGCCCGGGAGGCGCGGGTCGGCCAGCCGTGCCCGTCGCCTCGGGGCACCGTCGCTAGGGTGTGCGTCATGATCGAGCTCGACGACGCCACCCTGCGTTCGCACCTGCTGGCCGCCCTCGCCGTCGAGCGGTGGGTGGACGACGTCGCGGCGCAGGCGCCGTTCGCCGACTCCGACGCCCTGATCACGGTCGCGGCCGCCGCCGCCACGCCGCTCAGCGCCGCCGAGATCGACGAGGCGATGGCGCACCACCCGCGCATCGGTGAGAAGCCGGTCGGCGACGGTGCCGCCCAGGCGTTCAGCCGGCGCGAGCAGGGTTCGGCGGTCGACGCCGACGACGAGACGCTCGCGCAGCTGCTGGTCGAGGGCAACGCCGCGTACGAGCAGCGCTTCGACCGGGTGTTCCTGATCCGTGCCGCCGGTCGGAGCCGGGCCGAGATCGTGGGTGAGCTGCACCGCCGGCTCGGGCTCGACGACGACACCGAGCTGCGCATCGTCGGAGCCGAGCTGCGCGACATCGCCCTGCTGCGGTTGCAGTCGACCTTCGCCGAGCCGGCACCCTCCGGGTCGGCACCTGCCGGGTCGGCACCCGCCGGCCACGACGAGGCCCGAGCATGAGCCACGTCACGACGCACGTCCTCGACGCCGCACTGGGCCGCCCGGCCGCCGACGTCCCCGTCGCCCTCTACGACGCGCGGGGCACCGAACTCGCCACCGGCGTCACGAACGCCGACGGGCGCGTGCCCGAACTCGGCCCGGACGCCCTGCCCGCCGCCGACTACCGACTGGTCTTCGAGACCGCCGCCTACTTCGCGGCGGCCGGGCGTGACACGTTCTACCCGCGGGTGACCATCGACTTCACCCTCGCCGACGAGTCGAGCCACTACCACGTGCCGGTGCTGCTCAGCCCGTTCGCGTACTCGACCTACCGCGGCAGCTGACCCCCCTCGCACGACGACTCAGTAGTCGGTGCGGTGGTCGTGGCTCGCCCACGCCTCGAACGGCGCCGGCGCGTTCGCCGGGCGCACCTCGTCGACGGGGAGGTCCCAGGTCGACCGGTCGCGCGCGAACAGTTCGTAGAACTCGAGGTCGTCGAAACCGCCTCGCGCGGCGTCGTGCCGGTCCGCGGCGTACACGACCCGGTCGACCCTGGCCCAGAGCGACGCCGAGAGGCACAGCGGGCACGGTTCGCACGAGGTGTAGAGGGTCGTGCCGGCGAGGGAGAAGTCGCCGACCGCCCGGCACGCCGCCCGGATCGCGGTCACCTCGGCGTGTGCCGTGGGGTCGAGGTCGGCCGTCACGCGGTTCCGACCCTCGGCCACGAGTTCGTCGCCCCGCACGATGACGGCCCCGAACGGTCCGCCCCCGTTCATGACGTTCTCGACGGCCAGTTCGATGGTGCGGGCCAGCCAGCGGGCGTCGTCGGCGTCGGTCACGGTGTCTCCTCGGGGTGGGGCGGGGGTGGGGCGGCTGGGCTCGACGAGGCTCATGCGAGACCCGCGGAGGCGCGCCACGCGTCGTGGGCCGGCGGGGCGTCGTCGCGCAGCACGGTCGCCTCGATCAGACCGTACGGGCGATCGGCGGCCCAGAAGACCTCGCCCGGGTTCTCGAGGCCGAAGGGCGACAGGTCGTAGGCGAAGTGGTGCTTGTTCGGTGCCTTCAGGCGCACCTCGACGATCGAGGGGATCGCCTCGAGGACGGCCGTGCCCATGTGCCACAGGGTCTGCTGCAGGGCGAGCGACTGCAGGGTGGCGAACTCGCGGACCATCAGGCGCTTGACCTCGGCGTACGTGGCCTCCCAGTCGACGTCGGTCGTGCCGAAGCGCCACTTCGCGTCGAGCGCCGTCGCCATGACCCGGTCGTGCGTCTCGGGCAGGGTCGTGAACTCGTCGGTCAGGAAGCCGGCGAACTCGGAGCCGGTCGACTTGAGCAGGACCAGGTCTTTCAGCCCGCCCACGACGTACTCGCCGGTGCCGTCGACCGTGACGGCGGCGGTGCGCACCTCTTGACCCGAACGCAGCCAGGTGTGGTCGTGCTCGCTGCCGTCGACCACGGCCCGCTGCCAGTCGTACTGCTCGATCTCGATGCGGGCACCCGTCACGGGTTCGACGTCGTGCACGAAGTGGCGGGCGAGCTCGAGCCCGAAGCGCTCGACGGCTTCGACGCCCTTCGACTTCGCGAACGCGAACGCGGTGTTCTTCTGGGTGTCGGTCGGCAGGACGGCACTCTGGTCGCCGCGGAGGTACGCCGCGTCGAAGGGGCCCCGCAGTGCCGTCGTGACGTTGACGTCGCGGATCTCGTGTCGGGGCCCGTCGCGGTAGAAGCGCACGAGCCGCGACTCCGCCTTGCCGTACTGGTTGTCGCCGAGGATGATCGCCATGCGGCGATGATCACACAACCGTGTGAACGACTTGTTTCACGATCGGCGATTTGTGAACAACTCGTTTCAGAGGGCTTATCGGGACGAGGCGTCCACTCGCTACTGTGCTGGGCATGGCGATCTCCGAGGCGACCCCCGCACCCTCGTCGGGCCCCGTTCCCGCGACCCCGATCCTGCAACCCCTGTCGCCCGGCGACCGTGGCGATGCCCTCCCCTACGTGCCGGCGACACTCGCCACGACCCTGTGGGGGCGCCTGCCCTGCGCCTCCGACGAGCCCGTGCTCACCATCGACCCGGGCACGGCCGTCCTCATCGACACCCTCAGCCACGAGGGCGTGCTCGACGACCAGGGCCGTGATCCTCAGGCCTTCTTCGCCCGCTACGGGGTGCCCCCCGAGCACGTGCTCGACGACGCGGTCGCCCTGGCCGCCGCGAGCGACGACCAGCACGGTCGCGATCCGGGTGCCGACGGCCCGCACGTCGTGACGGGCCCCATCGCGATCCGCGGCGCCCAGCCCGGCGACGTCGTCACGATGACCCTGCTCGACGCGACACCTCGCGTGCCGTACGGCGTCATCTCCAACCGCCACGGTCGCGGGGCCCTCGCCGGCGAGTTCCCGCTCGGCGCCGATCCGGTCAGCGTCTTCGCGGCCGTCGACCACGAACCCGACGGCTCCCTGGTCGGCACGTTGCCGCTCGTGCCCGGTGCCGGCCATACGGTGCGGTTCCCGCTGCACCCGTTCCTCGGCATCATGGGGGTCGCCGTCGCGGGCGACGAGCGACCGCACTCGGTGCCGCCGGGTCCGCACGGGGGCAACGTCGACATCGCCCTGCTGACCGAGGGCGCGTCCCTGCACCTGCCGGTCCAGGTGCCCGGGGCGCTCGCCTACGTGGGTGACCCGCACTTCGCCCAGGGCGACGGCGAGGTCGCGCTCACCGCGATGGAGGCCAGCCTGCGCGTGACCGTCCGGTTCGACCTGGTGCCGCGCGCCGAGGCCGTGGCGCTGTTCGGCGAGATCTCCGGGCCGCTGGCCGAGACCGCCGAGTCGCTGGTGCCGACCGGTCTCGACGAAGACCTCGACGAGGCGGTCCGCGCCTGCGTCCGAGCGGCGATCGACCTGCTCGAGGCCCGCTACGGCATGGACCGCAGCCTCGCCTACGCCTACCTCTCGGCGGCGACCGACTTCGACATCTCGCAGGTCGTCGACCTCGTCAAGGGCGTCCACGCCCGCATCCGCAAGGCGGACTTCGGTGGTTGACGCGACCGGTACACCGCCGGGCCACCCCGAGGAGGCACGGGTCGGCTCGGGCACCGTCCCCACCTCGGTCGACGGCGAGCTGCCCGACGGCCTGCTCGAGGCGTTCGACGCCTACGAGCGCGCACTCGCCGCCGACGACCAGGCCGCGCTCGCCGCGGCCTTCGAACCGACCGCCACCGTCATGCGCGCCGACGCCGGTGGGCTGCTGGTGGGGCACGACGCGATCACGGCCTTCCGGGGGAGGCGCGGGTCCGGCCCTGTGCGACGGGTGGTCGAGTGCCACGTTCGGGTCGTCACCGCCGACGTGGCGACCGTCGTGTCGGTCAACGCCCCGGCCGCCGGGGGTCGTGGTGTCGTCACGCAGCTCTGGCGCCGCGATCCGGATGCGGGCCCGGGGGGTGCCCGCTCCTGGCGGATCGCCTCGGCCCAGGTGCAGGCGTCGCCGCCGGCGATCGACCGCCGGGTCTGGCGGGTCGTGGGCGAGCCGCTCGTCTCGGGAAGCCGAGGGGACGACCCGACCGGCACGGCGCCTCCTGCCCTCTCGGGCGAGACGGTCGCCGTGAAGGACTTGTTAGCGGTCGCAGGCCACGCGATCGGGGCCGGCGTGCCTGCCCGGCTCGCGGGTGCGGCCCCCGAGTCCCGGCACGCGGCCGCGGTGCAGCACCTGCTCGACGCCGGGGCCGACCTGCGCGGCATCGCGCAGACCGACGAGTTCGCGTACAGCATCGCCGGACGCAACTCGGCCTACGGCACCCCTCCCAACCCGGCCGTGCCGGGTGCGATCCCCGGCGGCTCGACCAGTGGCCCGGCGGCGGCCGTGGCCCTCGGGCAGGTGAGCATCGCCCTGGGCACCGACACCGGCGGATCGCTCCGCGTGCCCGCGTCCTACCAGGGGCTCTGGGGCATCCGCACCACCCACGGGGCGGTCGATCGCGCCGGGCTGCTCCCGCTCGCGCCGAGCTTCGACACGGTCGGCTGGCTGACCCGCGAGGTCGACACCCTCCGTCGGGCGGCCCGGGCGTCGCTGCCCCTGGCCGACCAGATGTCGGTCGAGCCGTCGTACGTCGTCGATCCGCGGGTGCTCGCGTCGGTCGAGCCCGGCGTGCGCGCCGAGTTCGTGAGGGCTCTCGACGAGGCGACCGCCGCGGGGCGGGTCGAGCGTCCCGAGGAAGTCGTGCTGGGCGACGTCGCCCACCTCTTCGAGCTGTTCCGCGTGCTGCAGGCCTTCGAGGCCTGGCAGTCCGACGGCGACTGGATCACCGAGCACCCGGGCGAACTCGCCGCCGACGTGTCGGCCCGCTTCGCGTTCGGCGCGACGGTCTCGCCTGGGCAGGCCGAGGAGGCGCGGGTCGCCCTCGGCCACGAACGTCGTCGTCTCGAGGCCCTGCTCGACGGCCGGGTGCTGCTCCTGCCCAGCGCGTCCTCGGCCGCGCCCGCGCTCGGTGCGACCGCTGCCGAGGTGGACGCAGTGCGCTCGGCGACCCTCGGGCTGACCTGCATCGCCGGCGTGCTCGGCGCCCCCGCCGTGTCGGCGCCGGTCCTCGAGGTGCCGCTCGCCTCCGGGCGGAGCGCGCCCGTCGGGCTGTGCCTCGTGGGCCCCCGCGGGGCGGACCTGTCCCTGCTCGATCTCGCAGCGACCTGGGCGACCTGATGCCCGCCTCGGACGGTGCCCGCCGAGTTCACCTGGTTGAAACACGGGTTGCGTAGGGTGGGACGGGTGAAACGCGTCTTCCAGCCGATCGACCCGCCCGCCCGCCTCCTGATGGGCCCCGGCCCGATCAACGCCGATCCCCGGGTGCTCCGCGCGATGTCGGCGCAGCTCGTGGGGCAGTACGACCCGGCCATGACCGCTTACATGGACGAGACCCAGGCGCTCTACCGCGAGGTGTTCCAGACCTCGAACGAGCAGACCCTGCTCGTCGACGGAACCTCGCGCGCCGGCATCGAGGCCTCGCTCGTGTCGCTGATCGAACCGGGCGACAAGGTGCTCGTGCCCGTCTTCGGTCGCTTCGGCCACCTCCTGCGCGAGATCGCGGAGCGCTGCGGGGCCGAGGTCCACGTCATCGAGGTGCCCTGGGGCCAGGTCTTCCCGCTCGAGACCATCGTCGAGGCGATCGAGCGCGTCCAGCCGAAGCTGCTCGCGGTCGTGCACGGCGACACCTCGACGACGGTCGCCCAGCCCCTCGAGGGGCTCGGCGAGGTCTGCGCCCGTCACGGCGTGCTGTTCTACACCGACGTCACGGCGTCGATCGTCGGCAACGCCTTCCGCACCGACGAGCTCGGCCTCGACGCCGTCAGCGCCGGCCTGCAGAAGTGCCTCGGCGGCCCCTCGGGCTCGTCTCCCGTCACCTACGGCGAACGGGCGGTCGAGGTCATCCGGGCCCGCACGTCGATCGAGGCGGGCATCCGCACCGACGGCGACACGACCAGCAGCCGACGCATCGCGTCGAACTACTTCGACCTCGCGATGATCTTCGACTACTGGGGTCCTCAGCGCCTCAACCACCACACCGAGGCGACCACCATGCTCTGGGGCGCCCGCGAGTGCGCCCGCCTCGTCGTCGACGAGGGCGTCGACGCCGTGGTGGCACGACACGAGCTGCACGGCCGCGCGATGCTCGCCGGGGTGCAGGGGCTCGGCCTCGAGACGTTCGGCGACCTCGCGCACAAGATGAACAACGTGGTCGCCGTGGTCATCCCCGACGGGGTCGACGGCGACCGGGTGCGCGGTGCCCTGCTCACCGACTTCGGCATCGAGATCGGCACCTCGTTCGGCCCGCTGCACGGTAAGGTCTGGCGCATCGGCACGATGGGCTACAACGCCCGTCGCGACACCGTGCTCACGACGCTCGCCGCGCTCGAGGCCGTGCTCCGCCGCGAGGGCGCACCGATCACGAGCGGGGGCGGCGTCGGGGCCGCGTACGACGTCTACCTCGACGCCGACCGGGCAGGAGGCGCGGCGTGAGCGACGAGGCCCGCCTCGTCCTCGAACGCTGCGACGCGCTGGCCGCGGTCTCGAGCAGCCCCACCGGCGTCGAGCGCGTGTACCTCTCGCCCGAGCACGCCCGGGTGAACGCGATGGCCGGCGAGTGGATGCGACGGGCCGGCATGACCACCTGGCAGGACGCGGCCGGCAACCAGCGCGGCCGCTACGAGGGCACCGAGCCCGGCCTGCCCGCCCTGCTGCTCGGCTCGCACCTCGACACGGTGCCCGACGCCGGCCGCTACGACGGCATCCTCGGCGTGCTGCTCGGCATCGCCCTCGTCGCGCGGCTCGAGGCGTCCGGCACCCGTCTGCCGTTCGCGATCGAGGTCCTCGCCTTCGGCGACGAAGAGGGCACCCGTTTCGGCACCGCCCTGCTCGGTTCCCGTGCAGTCGCCGGCACCTGGCTGCCCGAGTGGTGGTCCCTGGCCGACGCGTCCGGCACGACGCTGCACGAGGCATTCGTGGCGTTCGGCCTCGACCCGGACCGGGTCGGCGACGCCGCCTACGAACCGGCCGACGTGATCGGCTACCTCGAGACCCACATCGAGCAGGGCCCCTACCTCGAGGAGGCCGACTTGGCGCTCGCCGTCGTCTCGTCGATCGCCGGGGCACGACGTTTCGAACTGACGCTGACCGGGGTCGCCGGTCACGCGGGGGGCGTCCCGTTCCACCGTCGGCACGACGCGCTCGCCGGGGCCAGCGAGATCGTCCTCGCGGTCGAGCGACTGGCCCGAGAGGCCGACTGCATCGCCACGGTGGGTCGCCTCCAGGCGTTCCCCGGCGGCGTCAACGTCATCCCCGGTCTCGTCGAGTTCAGCCTCGACCTCCGCGGCGAACACGACGACCGACGCGACGAGGTCTGGGCCGGCATCCAGGCCGTCGCGGCCGAGGTCGGCGAGCGTCGAGGGCTGACCCTCGCGGTGGACGAGACCCACCGTGCGCCGGCCGTCGTGGCCTCACCGCGCCTCCGGGGGTTCGTCCGCGAGGGCATCGCCGCCACCGGCGACGCCGACCCGATGGTGCTGTTCTCGAAGGCCGGGCACGACGCCATGGCCGTCGCCGAGCTGACCGAGTGGGCCATGCTCTTCGTCCGCTGCGGCAACGGCGGCATCAGCCACCACCCCGACGAGATCGTCACGATCGACGACGTGGCCGTCGCGCTCGACGCCTTCGAGGCCGCCGTGCACGCGGTCGCCGCGGCGCACCCGGTCGCGGCGCGGGCGTCCGCGTGAGCGGCCGCCGCGGAGACGGTGCTCACGGCGACGACACGCACGGCGATGTCGCCGCTGCCACCGCTGCCGCCGGCGCGGACGCGGCCGAGGGTGAAGGAGGCGCGGGCCCGGTCGAGGGGGCGGGCATCCGTGACCGCATCGACTCGGGCTACGGCCGCCTCTCGCCGCAGGAACAGCGAGCGGCCGACTTCATCCTCGACCACCTGGACGATCTCGCCGTCTACACCGCCACCGAGATCGCCGAGCAGAGCGGCGTCTCGAAGGCGACGGTGTCGCGGCTGTTCCGGCGGCTCGGCTTCACCGACGCGCAAGAGGTGCGCGACCAGGCGAGGGCGTCGCGCAGCCGTGGCGTCCCGGTCGGGCCGACCCGCGCCTCCGGTGGGCTCGCCGAGCACGCCGAGGCCGAACGTCACAACCTCGACGTGATGCTCTCGGGGCTCTCCGACGGCCGACTCGAGCGTGCCGCGGCGTTGGTCGCCGGGGCCGAGCGGGTCGTTGTGGCCGGGTTCCGCAACAGCTACCCGGTGGCGCTCCACCTGCGGCAGCAGCTGGTCCAGGCGCGGGACGACGTGCGCGTGGCGCCGCAGCCGGGCCAGTCCATCGGCGAAGAGCTGGTCGGGCTCGGGGCGCGCGACGTCGTCGTCCTGGTGGGGTTCCGTCGTCGGCCGGCCGGGTTCGCCGGCGTGCTGTCGTCCCTGGCTGCGCGCGGCGTGCCCGTGGTGCTCGTGGCCGATCCGTCGCTGCGTGGCGTCGACGTGACGGTGAGGCTCGACTGCCCGGTCGAGACCCCTGCCCCGTTCGACAGCTACGCGAGCGCGATGAGCCTGGCCGCCCTGCTGGCCGGGGCGGTGCTGACCGAGACCGTGCGCGCCGGCCGGCCCGAGGGTGGCCGCAGCCGCGTCGCCGAGATCACCGAGCTGTACGCCGAGCTGTCCGAGCTCGAATGAGCCTGACGTCAGCTCACGGGGCTGACCTCACGACCTCGGCTCGCGTCCAGAGTGGCCTGGGCCGGGTGGGTGGCACGCCGGGCGGCCGGGCGGCGGGGCGGCCTGCTCGGTGCCTCGCGGGTTCGCCCGGGCGCTATGTTGTCGGACGGAAACACCGGTCTCGGCTCGAGCGGTGGGGGTGACGAGAGGCGACGAGATGAACGAGATCGTGACGACGCGGCGGACGATCGGGGCATTGGTGGCCACGGCGGCGCTGACCGCCGTGTTCTGCACGTCGATCCCCGTATCCGCCCGGGCTGCGGAAAGCGACGCGGTCGTCGTCCGTGTCGCCGGCGACGACCGTTTCTCGACGGCCGTCCGCATCAGTCAGAGCGTCTTCTCGGACGACGAGACGCCCGTCGAGCCCGTCGGGCCTGCGATCGACAGGACCCGGGAGGCGCGGGTCGTCTACCTCGCCTCGGGACGCGGTTTCGCGGACGCCCTGAGTGCCGCCCCCGCGGCCGCACACCTCGGCGGGCCGTTGCTCTTGTCCGACACGACTGAGGTGCCGGCGGTCGTCCTCGCCGAGATCGCGCGGCTCGACCCCGAACGCGTCGTCGTGGTCGGTGGCGAGACGTCGCTCTCGCCCCGGGTCGTCGACCAGGTCGAGCGCGTCGTTCCCGGCGCCACCGTCGACCGTGTGTTCGGAGCGGACCGCTTCGCCACGTCGCGCGCCATCTCGATCGACGCGTTCGTGGACGACACCTGGCAGGCGCCGGCCGTCGGGAGGCCGCGAGACGTCATCTCCCTCTACGACCCCGCCGACCACACCGGCTACGACGTCAGCTTCGACGACGGAGCGCTCTTCGTCGCCACGGGTCGATCGTTCCCCGACGCCCTCGCGGCCTCGGCCGCTGCCGGCGCCCACGACATGCCACTCATCCTCGTACCCGGAGAAGCACCGTCACTCGACGAGCCGACCCGAGACCTCATCGCCGCCGTCGATCCGGGCTACCTGTATCCGGTCGGCGGTCCCGCGGTCATGAGCCAGGGCATCGTCGACGACCTGAGACGCGTCGCGCCCGTCGACGGCACGGCCCATGAAGTGGAGAGGCTGTCGGGTGGCGACCGCTACGAGACCTCGCACTGGACAGGGTCGACCGCTTTCTCGACGCACTGGGGACTGCCCTACGGCGTCGACCACTTCACCGAGACGAGCGTCTTCGTGGCGAACGGGGAGAACTTCCCCGACGCCCTGGCCGGTGCTGCCGCTGCGGGGTACCTGCGCCAACCCCTCTTCACGTCGCGCGCCGCGTGCATGCCCAGCGCGACGTACCATGCCGTGGACTTCCAGCAACCCGACGAGGTCGTGCTGCTCGGCGGTCCGTCCGCCCTCGCAGATCGGGTCGCGGACCTCAGCCGGCTCTGCTGACCGGGATCGCGCGCGTCGCCATGACCGGGGCCGGCGGCCGGCACGAGCCGGACGGCCCCGTGCTGTGTCGTCAGCGGCGCAGCACCGGCCCGTGACCCGGCAGCACCACCCGTGCCCCTCGGTCGACCAGCCGCCCGTAGGTGCGGCCCGCCTCGGCGAGGTCGGAGTGGAAGATCGGGTGCAGCATCTGCACGCCGTCGAGCCGTGAGGTCGGGTGGCCGGTGACAAGGGCGTCGCCCGTGATCAGGACGTCGTCGTCGGGTAGCGCGAAGACGGTGTGCCCGGGGGTGTGACCGACCGCGGCCGTCGGCACGACACGGTGACCGCTGAACGTGCGCGACGCCCCGAGGTCGAGCGGCACGACGTCGGTCACCTCCACGTCGCCCAGGCCTCCGGCGCGCACCGCGTGCAGCACCCAGCGGGCGAACCGCGGCTTGTACAGGTGCGGCAGGACGTCGCCGACGGTGACCTGGTGCAGCTGCTCGCGGGTCACGTTCGGCACCTCGGCGTGCGCCGCGAAGACCTCGAAGCCGTGCCGCCGACGCAGGGCCGAGACGGTGCCGATGTGGTCGCTGTGCCCGTGCGTCACGAGCACCGACGTGAGCCGGGCGTCACCGGCGCCCGTCGCCGACGCCACGGCCCGGAGCGACGACTCCACCAGCTCGAGGTCGGCCGGGTAGCCGGCGTCGACCAGCGTCAGGGTGCCGTCGCCCGCGAGGATCGTCCAGTTCGACGCGGGACCCTCGACGAAGTGCACGCCCGGTGCGACCTCGACGGGAGCCGCCGCCTTCGTCGGACTCACGCCGCGACCTCGGCGAAGGCGTCGGTGCCGCCCCTCACGAGGCGACCCCGGTGTCGGGGCGGACGAGCAACCGTGCAGGAGGCGCACTCGGCCCCGCCAATCGGCCGCCCACCCACGTCGCCGCGACCTCGCCGAGCAGGCGTGCGTCGTCGTACGCGGTCACGGGGTTGCGGTGCGAGAGGTCGTCGACGTCGATCGTCACGGGCGTCTCGGGGGCGAAGGCGACGAGGTCGGCGTCGGCGCCGACCGAGATCCGCCCCTTCGTCGGCAGGCCGACGAGCGCCGCCGTGCCCCGGGACATCCATCCGACGACGGCCTCGAGGGGGATGCCGCGCTGCCGTGCCCCGGTCCACACGGCGCGGAAGCTCAGCTCGAGGCCCGAGATGCCGCCCCACGCCACGTCGAAGTCGCCGTGTGCGGCGTCGGGGCCGCCGGCGAACTTGAGCTCGCGGGTCGACGGCGAGTGGTCGCTCGCGACGACGTCGATCGTGCCGTCGACCAGCGCCTGCCAGAGCAGTTCGCGGTTGGCCTCGCCGCGGATCGGCGGGCAGCACTTGAACTGCGTCGCCCCGTCGCCGATGTGCTCGGCGTCGAAGGTCAGGTAGTGCGGGCAGGTCTCGACCGTGAGCCGCAGCCCCTCGGCCTTGGCCGCCCGGATGGTGTCGAGCGCCGTCGCCGACGAGAGGTGCAGCACGTGGGCGCGTCCACCCGTGGCGCGCAGGGCGTCGACCACGTGCTCGATCGCCGTGCGCTCGACCACGTCGGGACGCGAGCGGACGAACGCGTCGTAGGCCGCGCCTCCTGCGGGCGCCCCGGGCGCTGCGGCCGCCTCGGGCGGCGAGGCGGCGGCGGCGTCGAGGCCGTCGGGGTCCTCGGCGTGCACGATCAGCAGACCGTCGAAGACCGCCAGTTCGGCCATCGCCTGGTGCAGCTGCTCGGTCGACAGGTGCGGGAACTCGTCGACCCCCGACGGCGAGAGGAAGGCCTTGAACCCGAAGACGCCGGCCTCGTGCAGCGCCCGCAGGTCGCCCGTGCCGAGGTTCGCCGGGATCGCCCCGCCCCAGAACCCGACGTCGACGACCGACTGGGGGCCCGCGGCGCCGCGCTTCTGCTCGAGGGCCCCGACGGTCGTCGTCGGCGGGATGCTGTTGAGGGGCATGTCGACGATCGTCGTGACGCCCCCGGCGGCGGCGGCACGGGTCGCCGTCGCGAAGCCCTCCCACTCGGTGCGTCCGGGCTCGTTGACGTGAACGTGGCTGTCGACGATGCCGGGCAGCAGCACCTGGTCGTCGGGGAGGGTCACGTCGACGGTGGCGCCGACCTCGTCGGTGAGGCCGCCGATCGCGACGACGCGGCCGTCACGGACGGAGACGCTCGCCTCGCGCCAGACGCCCTCGACCCAGGCGCGACGGGCCCGGACGACCAGGTCGTGCCGCACGGCGTCAGCCACGGGTCGCCCCGGCCGCCGCCGCGGCCGCCTCGGCCTCGCGCGCCTCGAGCTCCCTGCGTCGCTCGCGCAGGAGGTGCCCGGTCAGTGCGACCAGCAGCGTCAGCCCGCCGGCGACGCCCATGCCCACGCCGATGTGCACCTGCAGCAGCAGGGCCCCGACGCCCGCACCGGCGAGGATGAGCACCACGGCGAGCACGCGCCGGGGGAAGTTCTTGCCCGTGCCGCCGGCGAGCTTCGACTCGGACGCGAGCCCGACGATGGTCGACGTGACCACCACGGTCGTGACGTCGGCCACGGCGATCTTGCGCGCGGCGGCGGCCTGCAGCCCCATCGCGGCGCCCAGCAGGCCGGTGATCGTGAAGGCCCACGGCGTGTTCTCTTCGGGCACGACGAAGAAGGTCGAGATGCCGAGGCCGAGCAGCACGCCGCCGGTCACGCCGAACGAGGTCGTGCTGCGGCCCGACCACCCGGCACGGCCGCCGCGCAGCACCCGGCCGCCGATCGCCGCTCCGAGCAGGAACGCGGCGAGGGCCACGATCGGGCCCACGATCGGCAGACCGTCGGCCTGGGCGATGGCCATGCCGAGGATGACCACGTTGCCGGTCATGTTCGCGGTGAACACCCGGTCGAGGCCGAGGTAGCCGACGGCGTCGATGATGCCGGTGGTGAGCGTCAGCGTCAGCATCATGACGAGGTGCATGCGCGCCTGGTTGCGGCGGAACTTCTTCACGGGGGTCCTCAGGTGCTCGGCGCCGGGGCACGGCGGGGCGGGCGACTACGGCGACGTCGGCGCATCGGTTCTGCCGTCGATCGTATTGTCGCGGCTCGCTCGCACGCGAACCCCGGGCCGTGCCCGTGGACGAGCGGCGGCTGGCCTGTGGACGAGAGGGGCCGTGCCCGGGGACGAGAGGAGCCGTTCCTGTGGACGAGAGAGAGGCGCGGGCGAGGGCCCCCAGGAAGGACCGGCTCAGCCGCGGTGGACGACCAGGGTGTCGGCGAGGCCGGCCGTCGCGTCGGCGGCCACCGTGCCGGTGCGGGCGAAGTCGGCCCAGACCTGGCGCACCTTGCGGCCGCGGCGGTCGACGTCCTCCCAGTCGGTGGTGCCGACCAGGCGGGTGTGCGCCCAGGCCTCGCGGCCGCCGAGCAGCAGCGGCAGCTCGGTGATGTGGGCGGCGCCGAACGCCGTGCCCTCGGGCTCCCAGGTGAACTCGAACGTCGAGACGCGTCCGCCCGCGGCGCGGTGCCGCTCGGCGAAGGCCCGACCGGCCCGGTGGTAGACGGCCCTCGTCGTGGCGTCAATCATCAGGCGTCGGATCGCCCGGCCGACCACGGGCAGGCCGAACATCCGCTGCAGCAGGGGGGAGAACTCGGCGAACACCGCGGTCTCGTCGGCCGTCGCGCCGATCAGCAGGTCGATCTCGGGCGCGACCTCGCGCCACGCGGCGTCGGCGGCGGACTCGGTCGGCAGCGGTGCCCGCCCGTACTGCAGCCCGAAGGCCATGCCGCCGCGCAGGCCGAAGCGCTTCGCCGCCCGCTCGGCCACGGACTGCCCGGCGAGCAGCTCGTCGAGCGGAGCGTCCTTGCGGGGCGTGCCCACCGCCTCCGTCATCGCCTTCACCATGCGACTGCGGCCGCGCACGATGCCGAGCGGGGCGCTCTGCACGATGGCCCGGGCGAAGAGCCCCCGGGCGCCCTCGCTGATCATCAGGTGCGCGATCGCGTCGCCGCCGGCGGACTGGCCGAACAGGGTGATGCGGCTCGAGTCGCCCCCGAACGCCTCGATCGTCTCGTGCACCCAGCGGACGGCCGCGAGCTGGTCGAGCAGCCCGAGGTTGGCGGGCACCTCGTCGCCGACGCCGAAGAAACCGAGCATGCCCAGCCGGTAGGTCACGGTGACGACGATCACGCGCTGCTCGGCGACGAGGGCGCGCGGGTCGTAGACGCGCAGGTCGCCCGCCCCCGAGACGTACGAGCCGCCGTGGATCCACACCATGACCGGCACGCGCTCGTCGGCGAGCAGGTCGGCGGGCAGGGTGATCGAGAGGCGCTGGCAGTGCTCGTCGTCGACCATGCCGACGGCGGCGCCCTCGATCAGCGCGTCGAGTCCGGGCGACGCGACCTGCGGTGAGGCGGGGGCGCGGTCGAAGGCGAGCAGCGGGGAGGGCCAGGGTGCGACCGGGCGCGGCGGCTCGAAGCGGTCGGCCTCGGCGTAGGGCACGCCGAGCACCCGCACGACCTCTCCGTCGACCCGACCCACGATGCGGCCCGACGGGGTGTCGAACTCGCGGCGGGCGGCGCGGTCGTCGGTGTCGACGACCGGTTCGCCGGGGGCGGTCGGCGTGCTGGCGGTGGGGCGGGGGGCGTCCTGGGTCACCCGACCATGGTGCCCCTCACCGCCCGGCTAGGCTCGCGGGATGACCGCCGACACCCCTCCCGCCCCCGGGTTCTACCGCCACTTCAAGGGCGGCCGTTACGAGGTGCTCGGCACCGCCCGCCACAGCGAGACCGACGAGCCGCTCGTCGTCTACCGCGCGCTCTACGGCGAGCAGGGCCTCTGGGTGCGGCCCCTCGCGGCCTGGTCCGAGCACGTGCGACGTGACGGGCACGACGGCCCGAGGTTCGCGCCCGAGGGCTGACCGGCCCACCCGGTGGCCGGTGCGCCCACCGTGCGGCCGTCGAGGGCGAGCCGAGGAGGCGCGGGGCGGGCCAGCGAAGTCACAGCCGGTTGATAGCCCCGCGGCCGGACACTCGGCTCATGAAGTTCTCACGTCGCTCCCAGCACCCCCAGGGTGCAGCCACAGACGGGGGCGTCGCGGACGACGCGACCCGCACCGCCGACCCGGCCGCGGCCGCGACGCCCTCGACCGCGCCGCCCTCGGCCGTGCCGCCCGTGGCCACGATGCCCCCGGCCACGCTGCCCCCGGGCATGCTGATCGCGGGGGCCTGGGCCTGGCGCCTGCTCGCGGTCGCCGCCGCGCTGGCCGTGCTCTTCTGGCTGATCGCCACGCTCGAGGAGATCGTCGTGCCGCTGCTGATCGCGATCCTCGTGTCGGCGTTCCTGGTGCCGGTCGCGGGGTTCCTGCACCGGCACCGGTGGCCGCGGTGGCTCGCCATCGTGGCCGCGTTGCTGGCCGGGGTGGTCGTCGTCGGGGGCCTCGTGCTGCTCGCCGTGACGCAGATCCGGGCCGGACTGCCGCAGATCGAGAAGCAGTCCGTGGCGCAGTACGACCAGCTGACGACCCTGCTCCAGGGGCCGCCGTTGAGCCTGACGAACGCCGACGTGACCGGCTACCTCAAGGACGCGCAGAACGCGCTGCAGACCGAGAGCAAGGCGATCCTCAGCGGCGTGCTGTCGATCGGCACCGCGGCCGGGCACCTGCTGGCCGGGGGACTGCTGACCCTGTTCGCCACGATCTTCCTGATGATCGACGGTCGCGGGGTCTGGGCCTGGACCGTCCGCCTCTTCCCGAAGGCGGCGCGCCCCGCCGTCGACGGGGCCGGCCAGGCCGGCTGGCACACGCTGACCTCGTTCGTCCGCGTGCAGATCGTCGTCGCCGCGGTCAACGCCGTCGGCATCGGCCTCATCGCGTTCTTCCTCGGGCTGCCGCTCGCCGTGCCGATCGCGATCCTCGTCTTCCTGGCGTCGTTCATCCCGGTCGTCGGGGCCATCGTGACCGGCGCGCTCGCCGTGATCGTCGCCCTCGTCTTCGCGGGGCCGGTCCAGGCCGTGGTCATGCTGGCCGGAGT
This sequence comes from Frigoribacterium sp. CFBP 8759, assembly GCF_014841655.1. NCBI lineage: Bacteria > Bacillati > Actinomycetota > Actinomycetes > Micrococcales > Microbacteriaceae > Frigoribacterium > Frigoribacterium sp. CFBP 8759. Next base: position 1,024,418 of record NZ_JACYUH010000001.1, on the reverse strand, counting down.
GCTCGTCGTGCACCTGCTCGAAGCCCACGTGCTGCAGCCGCTGGTCATGGGCTCGGCCGTCCGCGTGCACCCGCTCGCGGTGGTCTTCGCCGTGGCGGGAGGGTCGTACGTGGCCGGCATCCCGGGCGCGCTCTTCGCCGTGCCGACGGTCGCCGTGCTCAACGTGATGGTCAAGTACGTGGCGACGGGGGCCTGGCGTCGGACCCGCGTCGCGGACGACCTCGTGGCGGCACCCGAGGCGTCGTGATCGGGAGCCGCTGACCTGCCCGGCCCGCGCCTCCTTCGCTCGGATGAGGGAGGCGCGAGCCGATGTCATCCGCTGGGATGATGCGCCGGACTGCCCGGTTCGACAGTGCATTGTGTGGTTCTACTCAGGAAGTCTCTGCATACTCGTCACTTCGCCCGGGCGCGTGCGCCCCTCCCGATCGAGTCCCGACTCGGCAGGGCAGCTGCGGCGGACGAGTCGAGGCCCCACGGCCTCGCGAGACCGACACCGACCTGTCACGGCTTCCCCCGCCTCTGCCGCGGGGTCCCGCCGCCCCGAGCGCCCCGCGCCCGTGCGGCATCGCCGTGTGCGCCCTGCCCGAACGGAGGCGCGGGTCGGCCGAGCACGAGGACCACATGACCCCCGAGAACACCCCTGCCTCCGGCGCGGACGCCGCGACCGCCGCCGAGGCTCCCGCCACGCGCCGCTCGCTCTCCGCCGGACGCCGTCGCACCGCCCGTCGTCGCCTCTCGCTGATCGGTGGCGTCGCCGCGGTCGCCCTCGTCACGGGCACCGGCTTCGCGGTCACCTCGATGTCGGCCGCCGGTGCCGACACCATCTCGGCCGAGCAGCACGCCGCCGACGTCAAGCAGCAGAAGGCGGACATCGCCACCTCGTTGGCCCAGGCCAAGGCGCGCTCGACGATCCAGATCGCGAACCAGGTCGTGGCCTCGACCTCGAGCCGGACCGACGCCAGCGACTTGCAGACCCAGGTCGCCTCCCTGGCCGACTACGAGAAGCTCGACGCCTCGACGCTGAACGACCGCGTCGAGAAGACCGCGCTCTCGGCGCAGACCGTCCAGTCCGCCGCCGCCGAGGCCGACCGACAGGCCGCTGCCGCCGCCGCTGCCGCGCAGGCCGCCGCAGAGGCCCAGGCCGCCGCCGAGGCGAAGGCCGCCGCCGACGCCGCGGCCGCCGCCGAGGCCGCCCGCGCCGCCGCCGACAACTCGGTCGACGGGGCCAAGGCCACGGCCCAGTCCCTCGCGTCGTCCCAGTACGGCTGGGGCAGCGACCAGTTCTCGTGCCTCGTCTCGCTCTGGACGAAGGAGTCGGGCTGGAACTACAAGGCCTACAACCCCAGCGGCGCGACCGGCATCCCGCAGGCGCTGCCCGGCAGCAAGATGGCCTCGGCCGGGAGCGACTGGGCCACGAGCGCCAAGACCCAGATCACCTGGGGGCTCGGCTACATCAAGTCGGTCTACGGCACCCCCTGCGGCGCCTGGTCGCACTCGCAGTCCGTCAACTGGTACTGNGCACCGCGGAGATCCGCGGTGCGACGTTCAGTTCGTGGTGCGATGCGACGCCACGGGGGCGCACTGCCGCGCCACGGGCCTGCACTGCCGCGACACGGGGGCGCACCGCCGCGCCACGGGGGCGCGACCGCTAGTTCTGCGGGGGGATCGTCTGCCGGTCGGTGGGCTTGTCGGTGGTGACCGGTGTGGGACGCGGGCTCGGGCTGGTCGGGCCCGGCGACGGCGTCACGATGCCGTCGGTGGGAGGCGCGGGTGCCGGTGTCGGGCTCTCGGGCGTCGCCGACGGGCTGACGCTCGGGCTGACGGTCACCACGGGGTCGCCGTCGTCGTCGCTGCAGGCCGTCAGCAGCCCCGAGACGAGCAGGACCGTCGCCGCGGCCACCCCCGTGCGAGCAGTGGTCGTGAGCAGCGTCCGCGTCGTCGTCCCCATGTCGGGAGCCTACGCGCGGCGGGTCCCACGCATCGAGGGATGCCGGCCCGACGTCACCCGGGTCAGACCGCGCCCACCAGCGTCCACGCCCCGCCGTCGCGGCGCGTCACGCGTCCCTGGACCACGTCGGCCAGCTCGCCCACGGTCGCCTCGACGACGGCCCCGATGCGGTGTGCGGGCTCGTCGGCGGCACATTCGTAGCGCACCACCAACCGTGGCTCACCGCGCACGAGCGTGACGTCGCTGGCCTCGACGGTCGTCAACCCGGCCGCACTCGCAGCGGCCGCGGGCAGCACCGAATCGGGCCGCACCCCGGGGCGCAGGGTGCCGACGGTGAGCGTGACGCGGTACGAGGGCATGCGCTCATCCAACCCGCCACCACCGACATCGAGCGACGGTCCCAGCAGGGTCGCAGCCGCTTCACGGCGGACCCCGAAACACGTTCGACTCACGACCGTGCCACCCTCTGGTCATGAAGCGCACCGCGTCCGCCCGGCTCGAGTTCGACGTCGACGGCCCCGCCGAGTTCGTCCTGTCGATCGCCGCCTCCCGCGCCTACGCCGCGCCCGACGCGGTGGCGCAGGCAGGCACCGCCCGCATCACCGAGGAGGCGCTGGCCGTCACCCAGCACGGCGCACCCCTCGAGGTCCGCGAGCTGCACGACCACCACGGCACCCTCCTCCACCTGTGCGAGGTCGGGGCCGGCCGGGTCACCGTCGACTACCGGGTCGTCGTCGACGGACGACTCGACGAACCCGCCGTCGACGACCTCGACCTCGTGCGCTACCGGCGCCCCAGCCGCTACTGCGAGTCGGACACGCTCAGCCCGACCGCCCGCGCCGAGTTCGGCGGGCTCGAGGGGCGCGAGCTGCTCGCCGCGGTCGCGACGTGGGTCGGCTCGCACCTCGCCTACGTGCCCGGGGCCAGCGCGCCGACCGACGGCGCGGTGCAGACCCTGCTCGACCGGCAGGGCGTCTGCCGCGACTACGCGCACCTCGTCATCGCCCTGCTGCGGGGGCTCGACGTTCCCGCGCGCCTCGTCAGCGTCTACGCCCCGGGCCTGTCCCCGATGGACTTCCACGCCGTGGCCGAGGCCTTCGTCGACGGTGCCTGGCACGTGGTCGACGCGACCGGGCTGGCCCCGCGTCAGACGCTCCTGCGCATCGCGACCGGACGGGACGCCTCCGACACGGCGTTCCTCTCGAGCCACGGCGGCCGCGTCACGGTCGCGGGCATGCAGGTGGGAGCCGTCGCCGACGAGCTGCCGCGCGACGACGTGAGCACCTTCGTCAGCCTCGGGTGACCGCCCGCCGGCACCGCGCCTCCTGCGCCCGCGCCGCCCCTGCCTGCCGCCCCGCCCTGGGCCCGACCCACCCCGCCACGAAGTAAACACGCCGCCACACAATCGCGTGGCGGATCGTTTACCTCGTGGCGGTGTGCGCGAGGCGGCGTGCGCCTGCCGGGTCCGGCTCAGTCCTCGCGGTGCGCCAGCTTCGCGCCCTCGCGGGCGCGGACGGCGGGCTCGTTCTGGTGGACGCCCGCCGGCCAGGACGTCGGTCCGGCCGACCCCGCCGGGTACTCGTCGATCGCGACCTCGCCGGACTTCCAGGCCTTCACGACGGGGGCGACGATGCGCCACCCCTCCTCCGCCGAGTCGCCGCGCACCGAGAGCGTCGGGTCGTCGTCGAGGATGCCCTCGAGCACCTCGCCGTACGCCGTCAGGTCGGCCGCGCCGAAGTCGGCGTGCAGGGAGGCGCGCGACAGGTCGTACGAGTCGCCCGGCCCGTTGACGTTCAGCTCGAGCGACATCTCGTCGGGTGAGATCGCGATGCGCAGGCGGTCGGGGGTCCCTCCGCCGACGAACTCCTTCGGGACGTGGGTGGGCGGCCGGAACGTGATGACGATCTCGCGGCGACGCGAGGCCAGGGCCTTGCCGGAGCGCAGCAGGATCGGCACGCCGGCCCACCGCCAGTTCGCCACCTCGACGACGACCTCGGCCAGCGTCTCGGTCTCGAGCGACGCGTCCACGCCGTCCTCGTCGACGTAGGCGGGCAGGGTGCGGCCGTCCACCTCGCCCTCGCCGTAGCGGGCACGGCGGGAGTTCGCGACGGCGTCGTCGTCCCAGACGTGGGTCGCGCGCAGCACCAACTCCTTCTCGTCGCGCAGGTCCGCCGCGCCGAGCGTGGCGGGAGCGTTCATCGTCAGCACGGCCATCACCTGCAGCAGGTGGCTCTGGATCATGTCGACCATGGCGCCGGCGTGGTCGTAGTAGCGCGCGCGGTTCTCGAGGCCGAGTTCTTCGTCGTAGACGATCTCGATGCTCTCGACGTGCTGGTTGTTGAGCATGGGCTCGATCAGGCGGTTCGCGAACCGCAGGCCGAGCAGGTTGAGCACGGTCGAGCGGCCCAGGAAGTGGTCGACGCGGTGCACCTGGTCCTCGTGCACGAGCTTCAGCACCTCGCGGTTGAGCTTCTTCGCACTGGCGAGGTCGGTGCCGAACGGCTTCTCGAGGGCGAGCGCCGTACCCTCGGGCAGGTCGACCTCGCGGAGGGCGGCACAGGCCTTCTCGGTGATGGCCGGCGGCAGCGCGAAGTAGATGGACGGAGGCGCGTCACAGGCCTCGAGGAGGCCGCGGAGGCCGTCGGCCCCGGTCACGTCGGCCGTGACGTACGTGGTCGACTCGAGCAACGCGTCGACGGCGGGGCCGCTCGCGTGGACGCTGTCGAACGACGTCTTCACGCGTGCCTTCCACTCGGCATCGGTGTACTCCTCGACGCCGGCGCCGATCAGCTGCACGCGCCGGGGAGGCTCGATCGACAACAGGCCGCCGAGGCCGGGCATCAGGAGGCGCGCGGCGAGGTCCCCGCTCGCGCCCAGGATCAACAGGGTCGCCGGCTCGGGGGCCTTCTTCTCGCTCATGCCGTGAACGGTAGTGGGCCCCGCCCGGCCGCGCCCGGGAGGGGGTGCCACGGACCGCCTCGGAGCACCCGGCGTACCGTCCACGCCATGAGCGACCAGACCTACACCGCCCGCTTCGTCGGCCACGACGAGACCACCACCGAAGAACTCACCCTCATCGACGGACTGCCGCAGAAGAGCGTCACGCGTCCCGGGGCCTCCGACGGCGAGGACCTGATGTGGGAGCTCGACGACGACGCCAGCGAGGGCGGCGAGTACGTCTACCGCTCCCTCGGCGTCTCGGGCCACGACTACAGCTGACCCACCCGCGGTCGGCACCACCCGCGGTCCGCACCACCGGATGGACGTCGCACCGCCGAAGTGGGCGGTGCGATGCTCGTTCGGCGGTGCGACATCCGTCCGGCCCTGCTGCTCGACCCGCGCCTCCTGACCCGGCCGGCGCCGCCAGCGCGCCCGGCGCGGGCCGGGCCGCGGCCGCTCGGGCCCCGGCGGGTCAGGCGCGGCGGGTGGGGCGCACCGAGACGACCTCGGCGGTCGCCCCGTGCGGTAGGTCGACCACGAGCCGCACGGCGTCCGCGACGGACTGCGGTTCGAGGTAGAGCGACGTGTCGTACGTGCCGCCCTCGGCCGTGACCAACTCGTGCTGCATGTCGGTGTCGACGCGGCCCGGGTGCACCGAGCTGACCCGGACGCCGTGCGGACGTTCCTCTTCGCGCAGGGCGTCGGTCAGCGCGCGCAGGGCGAACTTGCTCGCCGCGTAGGTGCTGCCGTCGGGCACTGCCGTGAACCCCGAGCCGCTGTTGATCGACACGACCGTGCCCTGCGCCGCCCGCAGCGCCGGCAGCAGCTGCCGCGTCACCTCGGCGACGGCGAACACGTTCACCTCGAAGACGCGCCGCCAGTCGTCGCGCTCCGTGTCGGCGACGGCGCGCCCGCCGATGACGCCGGCCGCGTGCACCAGCACGTCGAGCCCGTCGAGCGGCGGCACCGTGAGGGCCGGGCCCGAGAGGTCCGCGGCCCACGCCGTCGCGGACGGGAGGTCGGCGGTGATCGCCCGCAGCGCCTCCTCGTCCCGTCCGTGGACGATCACGTGGTGGGTGCGGGCGAGGTCCCGGACGACGGCGAGGCCGATGCCCCGCGAGCCCCCGGTGACGAGTGCGGTCTTCATCGGACCAGTCTGCCGGTCCCGCGGGCCGCCGGTCGGCCCGGTCGGGCCGGTCGCCGGTCAGGCCAGCGGGTCGTGCCCCCAGTTCATGAGCGACCAGCGCCACTTCGTGTCGGTGACGTCGCCCGAGGGGCGCTGCTTCGAGTGGCGCGCGACGTAGCCGTGGACCTTCTCCATGTGCTTCCAGTCGGCGTCGGTCAGGTCGGCCTTCTTCTTCTCGAGGATGCGCACGATGTGCCGGCCGCTCTCGTGCCCGACGGACTCGCCGCCGTCCTTCTGCCCCACCTCGCGCGACTCGTCGGTGTCGAGCCACTCGCGAAGCGTCGAGGCCGTCATGTTCACGTCGTCGTGGAACTCGTCCCAGGTCTGCTGTCGTCCGCCGTCTGCCATGCGACGAGCCAAGCACGCCCCGGACGGCACCGCCCCGCGCCGCACCGCTCCGCCGGATCGACGAAGATGGCACGGTGCGCACCCTGACCGCCGGCACCGCCGCCCTGCTGCTCGCCGCCTCGCTCGCGGTCACGATGTCGTCGTGCTCGGCCGACGGGAACAACCCGACGGTCGCGCCGCAGGCGAAGATCCCGGCAGGGCTCGCGGTCGAGGGCTACGCCATCGCCTCACCTGACGCGACGACGGCCGCCGTCGAGGCGCTCGACCGCAGCGGGTCGGCCATCGACACGGTCGGCGTCTCGGGCGTCGCGATCACGACCGGCGGGGCCGGGGTCGCACCGAGCGACGAGTCCGCCAACTCCCTCCGCGAGGCCGCCCAGTCGGCGGGCGGGAAGGCCGAGCTGCTCGTCGTCAACGCGGGCCAGGACGGCTTCAGCGGTGAGCTCGCGTCGCAACTGCTGTCGAGCCGGGCCAACCGCGAGTTCGTCGTGTCGGGCCTCACGGGAGAAGTCGTCAACGGCGGCTGGGACGGCGTCCAGATCGACTTCGAGTCGCTCTCCGCGGCGGACGCCCCGGGACTGGTGGACTTCGCCGCCGAGCTCCGCGACGCCCTGCCCGACGACGCGAGCATCTCGATGGCCCTGCAGCCCAGCGCCGACCCGGCGGGATACGCGGACCTCGGCTACGACCTCGCCGCCCTGTCCGACTCCGTCGACCGGTTCGTGCTCATGGCCTACGACCAGCACGGCGCCGGGTTCAGCGAACCGGGGCCCGTCGGCGGCCTGCCCTGGGTCGGTGAGGTCCTCGACGCCGCACTCGAGTCCGTCCCGGCCGACCGCCTCGACCTCGGCGTCGCGGGGTACGGCTACCGGTGGACGGGCGACGGCACCGCAGGAGGCGCGCTGACGGTCGCCGAGGCCCGCACCGCTGCGCAGTCCACGGGTTCGTGGGACGCCGACCAGGCCGAGTACACCGCCTCGCCCGGTGACGGCTCGACCCTCTGGTGGTCGGATGGTCGCTCGATCACCGCGCGCGCCGATCTGGCCGAGTCGAAGGGGCTCCACGGCGTCGCGATCTGGCAGCTGACGACGGGGGACCCGATCCGCCGCGGCTGACGTCCGGGCGACGGGCCGCCCTGCGGCCACGGATGCGGCTCGTGCCGGATCGCCGCCGGAGGTGCCGCCTACGGCGTGACGACGCCGATCGGGCCGGTCAGCTGGGGGATGTCCCGGTCGCTCAGCAGCCAGTGTTCGCCGCGGCCGGTGATCAGCAACGCGAGCGGACCCGGACGGCAGACGACGAGCGCGCCGCCTTCTTGGTGCAGCACGCCGTCGAGGGCGCCGCCGAGGTCGCGGTCGTCTTCGGAACCCGACGCCGACAGGACGGCGCAGCGGCCCTCTGCTCCCATCGCCTGCAGCAGTCGGCGCATGCCCTCGGGGTCGCTGCGGTCGGGACCGAGCGGGTGGGCGACGGCCATGTCGACCCACTCGACCGACCCGGTCAGGTCGGCGAGGGCCTGCTCTTCGGGGCCGGCAGGGTCGACGGCGAGGTCGTGCACGGATTGTTTGCGATCGGGCGCGGCGAAGGCCTCGAGTGCGGTGATGACGGAAAGGGGGAGCGACGCCACGGGTGATCTCCTGTCGAGGGGTTCCCACCATCCTCCCACCCGAGCTGCCCTCACAGGTCCGTCCACAGGCGGAAACCGGAGCGGGCGCCGAGTCGAGCCGCCGCACTACGCTGCCGGAGAGCGGCCCGACGCGCGACGACGACCCGACCTGCCCACCCACGACGACGACGGAGACACCGTGAGCGACGCCCCCGGCCAGCAGCCCTGGCAGAACCCCCAGAACCAGCAGAACTCCCAGAACCAGCAGGACCCCCGGTACTCCCCGCCGTACCAGGGCCAGCACCCCCAGGCGCAGCAGCCGGGGCAGCAGCCCTACCCCGGGCCCGGTGGGTACGCCGACCCGCTCAAGGGCACCAACCCCGGCGTCAGCACCTCGACGCCGTTCGTCTGGGTGCTCGTCCTGCTGCCGCTGGTGCAACTGATCGGGCTCGCCTTCTGGGACGTCGGCGACTACCTCGAGCGCACCGCCACGATCACCCCGGGCGTCTACCAGTCGCCCTTCACGCCGGGCTACCTCGCCTACATGGGCATCGGCCTGCTCGTCTACGCACTGACGGTCGTCTTCGCCTGGCTCGACCACCGGGCGTTGACGGCCCGGGGCATCGTGAAGCCGTTCCCGTGGCCGTGGGCGTTCCTCACGGTCGTCTACGTCGTCGGTCGCTCGGTCGTCGTGAAGCGTCGCACCGGTGGCGGGCTCGCGCCGCTGTGGCTCTTCATCGCCGTGTACCTGATCACGATCGTCGTCGCGTTCTCGGTGTTCATCGTGGCCTTCGCCGAGTTCGTGCGGACGATGCCGTCCCTGCCGACCGCCCCGTAGCCGGACCTGCTGCGAGGATGGTCCCGTGACCTCCTCCAGCGCACCCCGCCTCGGCCTGCTCCTCGACGTCGACGGCCCGATCGCCAGCCCCGTGACCCGCAGCATCGCGCTGCCCGCGATCACGCGCGACCTCGTGGCGCTCGCCGCCCTCGGCGTGCCCATCGTCTTCAACACGGGGCGCTCGGACGCGTTCATCCGTGAGGAGGTCGTCGGTCCGCTGCTCGCCGCCGGCCTGCCCGAGGGGGCGCGGGTGCACGGCGTCTGCGAGAAGGGTGCCGTCTGGTTCACGATCGGCCCCGAGCACGGTGTCGACGGCATCGGCCCGATCGAGGTCGACTCGTCGCTCGCCATGCCCGCCGACTTCGGCGCCGAGATGCAGGCGTTGGTGGCGGACGAGTTCGCCGACCTGGTGTTCTACGACACGACCAAGCACGCGATGGTCTCGATCGAGCAGCTCACGAGCGTCGAGTCGTCGACCTACCTGGGCCGGCAACGCGACCTCGACGAGAAGGCGATGCAGGCGCTGGTCCGCCGGGGCTTCGGCGTGCGCCGACTCGACGACGTGCGGCCCGACGCCTCCGGGGCCGTGCAGTGGCGCGTCGACCCGACGATCATCTCGACCGACATCGAGTCGGTGCGGCTCGGCAAGGACCTCGGGGCCGAGCGGGCGCTCGAGCTGCTGGCGGCCGACGGCGAGCCCCCGCTCGCCTGGCGCACGGTCGGCGACTCGCGCAGCGACTACGCCATGGCCGACTGGCTGCACGCGCAGGGTCACGCGGTCGCGCACGTCGACGTCCGCCCGGCCGACGGCGTGCCGGCGACGCCGTACCCGGTGCTGACGAGCTCGACGGGCGCGATCCACGACGAGGCCGGGGCCGAGTTCCTGGCCGGCTGGCTGGCCGACCTCACCGTCTGACGCCCGGCCGCGACGCGTCCGGGCCTGCGACGGGCCCGGCCCCCGACGGCACCGGCCCGCGACACGCCCGGGCGTGGCCGTCCTCGAGGACACCACCCGCGCCTCCTCGGCCCGCTCGCCGGGGTCGGTGCCACCCGCCCTGCGGCGTGCCCCCCGGACGGGTGAGACGGGTGAGCCTCGGGCCGGGACGGGTGTCACCTCCCCGCTGTCCATGCGGCCTGTGACCCCTTCGAGGGGGCGTACCCCCCGAACGGGTGTCGCGAATCGGCGGGAACGACCCTGTACTGTTTCGACACGTCCCCGGAACGGTCCCCCGAAAGGCCCACACCGGAGGCGAGCCCGTCGATCGAGTGGCCCGAACCGCTCGCAGTCGACGGACCCGAAACGGGAGCCCCTGGCTCCCACCCGACCGCCGCCCACCCCGGCGCGTCACCTCGAGTCGCCGCCGTCGCCGACGCCCCTCCGGACGTCCGACGGCGGTCACCCACCGCCGCCGGCGTCCGGTCGTCTCTCAGACCCGAACCCGGAGAGAACACGCATGTCCCGAACCATGCGCGTCCGCGACAGCGACGCCGAAAACCGACCCGACACCGGTGCACCCGACACCGGCCCCGCCCTCGACGTGGCTCCTCGCTCGCGCAGCGAACTGAGGCGCCTGGCACACCACGACGAGGAGCGGGGATCGCGGGCACGCCCCACGACGCGCATCACGAGCGACCACCACGCGTCGGTCGTCTCGCGCACCGAGGGGCGTGCCCACTCACCCTTCATGGTGCTGCTCGTGCTCGCCTGCACCATGGGCATCCTGCTCTACGGGCAGTTCCTGCTGAACCCCGCCAACCGCGGTGACCTGCTGCCCTACGTCGCGGTGATCATCGCCGAGGCCGTCCTGGTGCTGCAGGCCCTCCTGGCCATGTGGACGATCCTCTCGGGCGGTCAGAACCCCCGGGACTTCGACTTCCACTCGACGCAGGACACGCTCTACGACGAGGACGCGATCGACCGGCTCGGCGTCCGCGACCAGCCGCACCTGTGGCCGATCGTCGTCGACGGGAAGACCGTCGTCGTCGACGTCTTCGTCACGGTCTACGGCGAAGAACTGTCGAAGATCGCGATGACGGTCCAGGCCGCCGTCGCGATGCAGGGCGCGCACCGCACCTGGGTGCTGGACGACGGTCGGAGCGACGAGGTCAAGGACCTCACCGCGAGGCTCGGCGCCCGGTACATCCGCCGGCTGACCAGCCACGGCGCCAAGGCGGGCAACGTCAACTACGCCCTGTCGGTGGCCAAGGGCGACTACTTCGCCATCTTCGACGCGGACTTCGTGCCCAAGCCGATGTTCCTGCACGAGACCGTGCCGTTCTTCATCGACGAGAAGGTCGCCTTCGTCCAGACCCCGCAGTCGTACGGCAACCTCGTGAGCATCGTCAGCCGCGGCGCCGGCTACATGCAGGCCGTCTTCTACCGGTACATCCAGCCCGGCCGCAACCGGTTCAACGCCGCGTTCTGCGTCGGCACCAACGTCATCTTCCGCCGTGCGGCGATCGACGAGGTCGGTGGCATCGACACCGACTCGAAGTCCGAGGACGTCTGGACGAGCCTGTTCCTGCACGAGGCCGGGTGGCGCTCGATCTACATCCCGATGACGCTCGCGATCGGCGACGCCCCCGAGACCATCGAGGCGTACAGCAAGCAGCAGCTGCGCTGGGCGACCGGCGGGTTCGAGATCCTCTTCCGGCACAACCCGCTGAGCCCCCGCCGCACCCTGACGATGGACCAGCGCTTCCAGTACACGCTGACGGCGACCCACTACCTGACGGGCATCGCCCCGCTGCTGCTGATCATGGTGCCGCCGATGGAGATCTTCTTCGACCTGCGCCCGATGAACCTGCACATCTCGGTGCTGCAGTGGCTGCTCTTCTACTCGGGCTTCTACCTGCTGCAGATCGCGCTCGCCTTCTTCACGCTCGGGTCGTTCCGCTGGGAGGTGCTGATGCTCGCGTCGGTGTCGTTCCCGATCTACGTCAAGGCGTTGTGGAACGTGCTGAGCGGCAAGGACACGGCCTGGCACGTGACCGGCGGAGGCAAGGCGTCGAGTCCGTTCAACGTGCTCGTGCCCCAGGTGCTGTTCTGGCTCTTCCTGTCGCTGACCTCGCTCGTCGCGATCTGGCGGGACTGGGACAACCGGGTGCTCACGCTCGCCACGGTCTGGAACCTGATCAACACCGCCGTGCTCTCGGCCTTCCTGCTCGCGGCCCTGCGTGAGGCCGGAGCCATCAAGCGTGCCGCCCGCTCGGGGTCGAGCGCTCGCACGACCGTCGCCGGTCCGATCACGACCGGGCCCGTGGCTACCCAGACCCTCCGCACCCAGGTCGCCCGGCCCCTGCCCCGGAGCCACGACGAGTTCCTCGAGCTGTCGTCCGAGCAGCGACTCGAGCAGCGCCGACGCGACGACGAGCGGCGTCACCTGCTCGAGGCCCGACTGGCCGTGGCCGACGACCAGCACGCCCACGAGGCGCAGCACGGCGACGAGGCGTCGCACACACAGCACGCGGGACCGGTGTCCGGACCCGACCGACACGACACGAACGACCGAGAGAAGGTGGTCTCATGACCTGGGGCAACAGGATCAAGATGACCGTCGGCATCCTGGTGGTGCTCGCCCTCGTGGCCGTCTTCACCGTCATCTTCACGCAGCGGCAGGCCCAGGTCATCAGCACCAGTGCCGCCATCGCGAGCCAGGACTTCTCCGTCGGCACCGACTACAGCGGCACGGTCACCTCGACCGACGCCGAGGTCGGCGACCGGGTGAAGAAGGGCGACGTGCTCTTCTCGCTGCAGAGCCCCTCGCTGCAGAAGGACCTCGCGGACGACGTCGTCGTCCCCGACACGGACGCCTACACGGTGGACGACGACGGCACCATCACCTTCATGGCCACCGTCGACGGCACGCTGTCGCAGCTCGACGTCCGCGAGGGCGGGTTCCTCGGCTCGGGAACGTCCGTCGCGACCATCGAGAAGGCCGGCACGCTCTTCGTGGACGCCGACTTCACGCTCACGCCTCGCGACTACGAGCGCATCCAGGACGGCGCGACCGTCGACGTGATGCTGCCCAACCAGCAGGTCGTCGAGGGCAGCGTCGACCTGGTCAGCGTGCAGACCAAGGACGGCGCGGCCGCGGCCACCGTCCGCGTGGTCAGCGACCAGCTGAGCGAAGGGGCCTACAACGGCCTCGTCGCGAGCGGCACGCCGGTCGAGGCGACCATGCACCTCCGCGACGACGGCATCCTCGCCGGGCCCGTGGACACCATGCAGGACTTCCTGCGCCAGATCGGGGTCTGACGATCCCCGGCGCACGGAGAAAGACGACGGGTCGGTCCGGCCGACGGGATCGTTCGGGATCACCGATCGGTTCCGGGCCGGCCCGTCACCCCCGGGAGGCGCGGGTCGAGATCCGACCCGCCCCGCGCCTCCCGACCCTCCGCCGGGTCCTCGCCGGCGTCGCCCTCGGCACGGCCGGCGTGCTCGTGCTGGCCGGCTGCACCGGCGGCTCGGACACGGACGGCGACACCACGGGCCGCCCCGACGCCGGAGGCGACGTGTTCCCCTCCTCGCAGGTCGACCCCCTGGTCGCCGCCCTGCCCCACGAGTCGGTCGGCACCGTCCCGACCATGCGCCTCGCCGACGGCCTCGTCCCGCCCACCAACACCTGGTTCTCGGGGCTGGTCTTCGGTGACGAGCCGACGCCCGTGTTCCCGTTCCCGATCTCGTTCCAGCTGACACAGGCCGGCTTCGCCGCGGGACTCCCGGTGCCGGTGGCCTCCGAGAAGGCGATCGTGTCGCCCGCCCTGCCCGACGTCACCCTCGACGTCCAGGCCTCGGCGACCGAGATCAGTGCCTACGACGACGTCTCGGTGACGATCGCCCACCTCGACGGCGACGCGGTGCTCGGTCACACGACCGTCGCCGAGGGCTCGCCGGTCGTCTCGTACACCGCCGCGACCGCGCAGACCGACACCCTCGGGACTGCCGTCACGACCGTCGGCGACGGTCGCGGCACGTTCACCGTCGGCAGCACGACGTGGGGCGTCGCCGTGACAGACGGCAGCCTCGACGGCACGGCGGTCCGGCTCGACGAGGGCGGCTCGGTCGTCCTCGTGCCGCTGACCGACGGGGCCACCGACGAGCAGGTGCGGACGGTGCTCGACGCGGCCGCCTCGCCGCTGACGTCGGTGACCACCGGGCACCGCGCCTCCGGGTCCGGGTCGTCGGCGGTGTCGACCACCGAGCTCGGCTACGAGACGGCGGCCGGGGGAGACACCCTGCTCGTCCCGGCCCCGCACATGGGCGACGCGGCGACGGGTGGCGGCACCGGGCTGGGCTACGACACGATCTACGGCACCGTCCCGTTGTCGATCGGCTCGACGCTGGCGTTCGACGCACCGGTCACCACGGCCTCGACCGGGCTCGACCTCTCGGGGCTGAGCGACGACCAGAGGACGCAGCTCGAGGACCAGGTCGAGGTCGACGTCGCCCGCACGGCGGAGACGCCGGTCGACACCTACTACGGCGGCAAGGCGCTCTACCGGTCGGCGATGCTCCTGCAGCTCGCCCGGCAGCTCGGGGACGACGCGTCGGCCGAGACCCTCCGCACGTCGGTCGTCGACCGACTCGACCGGTGGACCGACCCCTCGGGCTGCGAGACGCGCGAGCAGGAGTGCTTCGTCTACGACCCCGCCGTGAAGGGCGTCGTCGGCAAGGCGGCGTCGTTCGGCTCGGACGAGTTCAACGACCACTACTTCCACTACGGCTACTTCCTCTACGCCGCCGGCGTCGTCGCGGCCGACGACCCCGAACTGGCCGAGCGCTGGCGTCCGGTCATGGACCTGCTCGCCGCCGACATCGCCTCGGGCGCCGACAACGGGTCGTTCCCCGACCGGCGCGCCTTCGACCCCTACTGGTCGCACAGCTGGGCCTCGGGCTACTCGCCGTTCGCCGACGGGAACAACCAGGAGTCGTCGTCCGAGGCGGTCAACGCCTACGCGGGCCTGTCGCTCTGGGCCGCGGCCACGGGTGACGACGCGCTCGGCGACGAGGCGTCGTGGATGCTCAGCGGCGAGGCCTCGTCGGCGCTGGCCTACTGGCTCGCCCCCGACCTGACCGGCCCGACGTCCGCCGGCTACGGACACGCGATCGTGTCGCTGACCTGGGGTGGCAAGCGCGACTACGGCACCTGGTTCTCGGCCGAGCCGTCGGCGATCGCGGGCATCCAGTTGATCCCGCTGAGCCCGACCTCGGTGTCGTACCTGACGTCGTCGGCGGGCGGAGGCGCCCGGCAGATCGCGCGCGTGGTCGACGAGGCGAGCGCCTCGGGCTTCGACCGGCCGCTCGGCGACTACGTGCTGATGTACTCGGCCCTCGAGGGGCCCGACCAGGCCGCGGCGGCCCTGACGGCACTCGCCGACCTGCCCGAGACGGGCATCGACGACGGCAACTCGCGGGCCTACGCGATGGCCTACGTGATGACCGCCGGGGCGCGGTAGGGCCGAGCGCAGGAGGCGCGGGTCGGCGAGGGCGGGCCCGGCTCAGCCGACGAGGCGCACCGGGTCGACGAGGCGCTGCACGCTGCCGTCGGGGTGGTTCGCGACGAGGGTGCCGCCCCAGAAGCCGAGCTGGTCGCGCTCGGTGTCGAGCTGCCAGAGGCGGCGTCCGTCGGACAGGTCGAAGGCGGTGACCGTCGAGGTGCGACCGCTCGAGGCGGTCGTGGCGTAGCCGGTCGTGCGGCCGACGAGCGCGATCTGGGACTCGCCCGGCACCACCGCCCGGGCCACCTCGTGGCCCGACGCCGCGTCGAGCAGGCGGACGGTGCGCTGGGCCGCCTCGTCCGACGTGAGGTCGCCGGACACCGCCGCCGCGCCTCCTGGTTCGAGGGTCTGGGCGAAGACGATCGACCCCCGGTCGCCGGCCGGGTCGGTGGTCACCCGCGCGAGCCCGTGGCGGCGGTCGCGGGGCGGGGTCGTCCAGAGCTCGGCGCCCGTGCGGCGGTCGACGCAGACGACCCCCGGCGTGGTCGAGAAGACGAGGCAGTCGCCGGTCGCCTGCACCCCGCGGTCCTGGCGGAAGCCGTGCCGCCAGAGTTCGCGCCCGTCGAGCGAGAGCGCCACCACCGTGCCGTCCGTGTCGTCGGTCGAGGTGGGGATCGCCGGGTCGAGGCCCACCACGACGAGGTCGCCGTCGACGACGAGGGTCGTGGCGGTCGGCAGGTCGGGCCCCCAGTCGTGCGTCTCGCCGGTGCGTCCGTCGACCGCGGTGATGGTCCCGCCGTCGAGGACGAGCAGGCCTTCGGGGGTCAGGGCCTCGTCCTGGCTGCCGGTGGTCTCGCCCGTCCACACGGGGGTGTCGAGGTCGTCGGCGGCGTAGAGCGAGAACTCGCCCGTGCCGGGCTCCGCGTCGTAGTAGACGCGCGAGTCCTGGTACGAGAACTGCGGGTCGCTCGAGACGAGGGCCCAGGAGGCGGTGGCGTCGGTCAGGCGCGCGCGCCCGTTCGGCGAGGTGGTCACGTCGGTCAGTTCGCCGGTCCCGAGGTCGAGGCGGGCGTACGACGAGGCGAACCCGTCCCCGCCGAAGCCCAACGTCGAGACGAGGGCGGTGTCGGTGGCGCCGTCGGCTGGCCAGACCTGGACGAAGCCGCTGCCGGCGTCGAGCTCGGTGCCGAGGTCGACCCACCAGCGGACGGTGCCGTCGACGGGGTCGACCCGTGCGAGCCGGCTGACGGCCTGCGCGGTGCTGCCGAAGCCGCCGTCGAAGCGGCAGTCGGCGCCGACGTCCGTGGCGGCGCTCGTGCCTCTGCCGTCGTCGCCCGCGGCACCGCCGGCGCTGACGAGGACGTCGCCGTCGAGCCGGTCGGGGCCCACCGCGGGCTCCGCCTGCCAGAGCAGGCACCGACCCTGGTCCGCCGGCACGCCGACGTCGGCGGGCGTCAGCGTCCACGACCCGGGGACGGGCTCGTGCCGCAGGTCGTCGCCGACGACGCCGTCGAGCGCGGCGGCCGACGAGTACCGCGGTGCCTCGACCAGGCCGGCGGTGGTCACGAGCGCCGCGGCGGCGACCACCGCGGCGGCCACGAGGGCGAGACGGCGGGGGCGGGAGGCGCGGTGCCAGACGGCGGCCCCGCGGCGGCGGGCGCGCGCGAACGGCTGGTCGCTCGGTCGGGCGTCGTCCGTCACCCGGCCATGGTACGAGGCGGGCGCGCGGGCGGGCCGTGAGCGGTCCCGAGGTCGCGACCCGCGCCTCCTGGGCTCCCGGGGTCGGCCGTTAGGCTGGTGCGGGCCGTCCGGTCCCGCCCGCCGGTGCACGAGCGGCTCCGCCCGTTCGCCCTCTCGTCGCCCGTCCGTCCGTCTCTCGCCCGCCCCGCCCGCCGCTCACCCGCCTCCCGAAGGAGCCGTGCCATCGAAGCCGTCGTCATCTCGATCCTCGCCCTGGCGATCGTCGTGCTCGTGGTCATCCAGGTGATCTACCGTCGCCGCGTGTTGCAGCGCCGCGAGGCCTCCGGTCAGCGGGTCGTCGGCCGCGGCACCTACGTCGTGTTCGGCGTCATGGCGGCGTTCTTCCTCTTCGCGGTGTTCGTGTTCCCGCTGCTGGTGCGGGGGTAGCCCGTGTCGAACCGGGTCGTGTGGCACCGGGTCGTGTGGCACCGCACCGCGTCTCGTGCATCCCACCGTGTCTAGTCACGGTGCCGTGCACGAACTGCGGTGTGCTGTGCCGGCCGACGTCGAGGCGTGCCTGGCCGTCTGGGTCGCGGCGTGTGCTGCACGCGACGGGCAGGCGTTCGAGGGGGTCGCCGAACGGGCCCGACCGAAGTTCGACGCGGGCGTCGTCTGGCTGGTCGCGGACGCGCCCGTCGTGGACGGGCCCGACGGGGACGGGCCTCGTGGCGTCGACGGGTTCGTGCTCGCGACGCGGCCCGGCAGCGGTTTGCCGGGCGACCCCGAGGACGCCCCCGTCATCGGCCTGCTGGCGACCGGGCCCGGTGCCCAGGCGCGCGGGCTGGGGCGTGCCCTCTTGAGGGAGGCGACCCGCCGGCTCGGCGCGCTCGGCCACCGACGCGTCGTCTTGCACGCGCTCCTCGACAACGTGACGGCCGTCGGACTGTACGAGAGCGAGGGATGGGTGGCCGCGGGCGACCCGTTCGAGCACTCGCTGCTGAAGCGGCCCACGCAGCGGTTCGACCGGCTGCTCTGAGCCGAGCTCGTCGGCGCCGCAGCCGTGTCGTCAGCGGTCGGCCACCGCCGTCGGATCGGCCAGGCGTCGGACGACGCCGTCCTGGGTCACGACGACCAGGTGCTGCCCCCAGAACTCGTACGTCAGCACGTCGTCACGCGACGTCCGCCAGAGCTCGCGGCCGCTCGACCGGTCGAGGGCGACGATCGCCAGACGCCCGTCGACCCCGAAGGTCTGCTGGTAGACGGTCGTGCGGCCCTGGGCGAGGGGTGCCGAGTACCCCGGCAGGGTCGCCTCGAAGACCACGCGCCCGTCGTGGGCGTCGAACGTCGTCACGGTCGAGGTCTCGTCGCCGAAGTCGCTGGACGGTGAGACGGTGACCTGCACGTCGTCGAAGGCGGAGCTCGGCGAGGGGTTCCACCCCGACTGCACCGTCTGTCCGCGGGCGACCGGGACCGTGGTCGACCACACGGTCTCGCCGGTCGAGGGCGACAGGCAGGTGACCGCGCTCCGACCCACGGGTCCGTCCGCGTCGGCGGTGTCGCCCGCGTCGTCGGTGTCGCCCGAGTCGTCGGAGCCCCTCGGCCCGGCGACCACCGGGTCGCCGCTCACGACGGGGGCCGTGACCGTGACGCACCGGTCCGACACGATCAACGAGGCGTCGCCCGACAGGTCGGCGGACCAGTCCACGGTGCCCGGCCGGTCCTGCGAGAAGGCGACGAGCTGCTGCCCGGAGGGGGCGGCGAGCGTCACGACGACGTGGTCGCCGGCCGCCTCCGGCCAGCCGTAGGTGTCGTCGTCGATCGGCAGGCGGTGCACGTCACCGGTGGCGGCGTCGATCACCCGTGATCCGTCGCCGGCCGTCGTCAGCACGTAGAACTCGTCGTCGACGAGCCTCACGGTGGCCTGCGACGGTTCGTCGGCCCGCCACGACACGGCGTCGGGGGCGTCGAGGGCACGGAGCTCGTACCCCGTCACGTCGCCCTCGTCGGTGGTCGGCCCCGAGCCGTCGGGCCCGAACCTCGTCCGGGGCTGGTGCGAGACGAGGACGGTCGTCGACGAGACCTCCTCGATGCGCGTCACCTGGTCGGGATCGGACGACTCGACCGCCGCCGACCAGTCGGTGACCTCGCCCGTCCGCAGGTCCAGCCGGGCCAGGGTCGAACCCGCGTCGACCTCGACGACCAGGGTGGCGGTGCGTCCGTCGGCGTCCGGCGTCACCCGGACCGACCGCACCGCCCGCCCCAGGGCCGTGGCCACGTTCGCGCTCCACACCACGTCGCCGGTGTCGCCGTCGACCCGGGCCAGGCGTCCTCCGGCACCCCCGCAGCGGTCGGACTGCTCGGCCGACTGGGCGGTGACGAGCGCGTCGTCGCCGACCATCCCGGCGAACGCGTAGTAGGCGCACCCCGAGGGCATGCCCGGCGTGGCCGCACCAGCCAGGTCGGTCCGCCAGACGGTCGCCGTGGGCTCGGACCGCAGGTCGTCGACGAGCATCGCGGGGCGCACCGGCTCGTCGTACCGCGGTTGCATCGCGAGGCCCGCGCCGGCGACGAGCGCGGTCACCACGGCGACGGCGCCGACCGTCAGCCCGAGGCGGCGAGCCCGGGAGGCGCGGCTCCACCCCCGGCGCAGCGCACGACCCGTCCGGCGTCCGACCGCCTGCAGCGCGGGTCGCCCCGCGCGCCGTCCTGCTCCGGTGGCCTCCACCCCGTCGTACCCGTCGCGAGCATCGACGTCGGCTGCGTGCTCGTCGGGGTGACCGGTCGCGGAGGCGGGCGTCGCCGGGGAGCCGGCCCGCGCCTCCCGGGCTGCCGCCGGGCGCTCGGGACGCGTCGGCTGCCACGGTCGTCCGTCCACGATGCCCCCCTCGCCCGCCATGCTACGAGACGCGGCCGGTCCGCCGGTATGCTGGCGCGTCGTCCCCCGAGACGGGGCGACCCCATCGCCCGCACCACCCAGGAGGCAGCATGAGCACCGTCCCCAAGGCCCGGGGTCTCAGCACCCTGTGGCGCACGAAGTCGGTCGAGTCGTCGCTCGCCGACTCGACGGGACCCGAGAACGGGCTGAAGCGCTCGCTCGGCGTCACCGACCTGACCCTCATGGGCATCGCCGTCGCGGTCGGGGCCGGCATCTTCTCGGTGGGCGCCAACGCCGCCGCGAACTTCGCGGGCCCGGGCGTGACGCTGTCGTTCATCCTCGCGGCCGTCACCTGCGGCCTGGCGATCATGTGCTACGCCGAGTTCGCCTCGACCATCCCCGTCGCGGGCAGCGCGTACACCTTCACCTACGCCACCCTCGGCGAGTTCCTGGCCTGGATCATCGGGTGGGACCTCATCCTCGAGACCCTCACCGGGGCGGCCGTGCTGGCCAAGTACTGGGGCATCTACCTCAGCACCGTGTTCTCCGGCTTCGGTCTCGACGTGCCCGACACCCTGTCGATCGGGCCGCTCGAGCTGAGCTGGGCGCCGTTCGTCATCGTCGCGTTCTTCACCGTGCTGCTCGTCCTGGGCACGCAGCTCAGCTCGCGCGTGGGCAGCGTCTTCACCGTGATCAAGGTCGCGATCGTGCTGTTCGTCATCGTCGTCGGCTTCTTCTTCGTCAAGTCGTCGAACTACACGCCCTTCGTCCCGGCGTCGCAGCCCCGCCCGGCCGGCGAGGGAGACGTCTGGACGCAGTCCCTCTTCTCGTTCGTCTCGGGTGCCGAGCCCGCGCAGTACGGCGTCTTCGGCCTGCTCGCCGGCGCCTCGCTCGTCTTCTTCGCCTTCATCGGGTTCGACGTCGTCGCGACCAGCGCCGAAGAGGTCAAGAACCCGCAGAAGACCATGCCCCGCGGCATCTTCCTGGGCCTGGCCATCGTCACCGTGCTCTACGTCATGGTGTCCATCGTGCTCACCGGCATGGTGTCGTACCGCGACCTCGCCGCCGTCGAGGCCCCGACCCTGGCCACGGCCTTCGACCTGGTCGGCGTCGGCTGGGCCGCCCAGGTCATCGCCATCGGAGCCCTCATCGGCCTGACGACGGTCATCATGGTGCTGCTGCTCGGCCTCGCCCGCATCGTCTTCTCGATGGCACGCGACGGCCTGCTGCCCCGCTGGCTCGCGAAGACCTCGGCCGTCCGCAAGACGCCCGTGCGCGTCCAGGTCATCGCCGGTGTGCTCGTCGCCCTGATCGCCGGGTTCACCGACGTCGGCGTCCTGGAGGAGATGATCAACATCGGCACGCTGTCGGCCTTCGTGCTGGTCAGCATCGGCGTCATCGTGCTGCGGCGCACCCGGCCCGACCTGCCGCGGGCGTTCCGGGTGCCGCTGTCGCCCGTGCTGCCGATCCTGTCGGCGGTGCTCTGCGTCTGGCTGATGTTCAACCTGACCACGCTCACCTGGGCACGGTTCGCCGTCTGGCTCGTGATCGGCGTCGTCGTGTACTTCGCCTACGGGCGTCGGCACTCGCGGGTCGGTCTCGGCGAGGACGCCGCCGCCCCGGCACCCGCCGTCGACGCTGGTGGCCGTCCGAACTGAGCGGCACCGCCGACCGACGGAGGACCCCGTCCCGGACGATGCATCCCGATCCTTCGGGGGCCGTCGTCGGGGACGGGGTCCTTGCGCTGTGCCTTGGGGACTGGCCGGCGGGGCGTGACCGGCGGGGCCGGGCCGGGCGCGCCTCCTCGGCCTCAGGAGGCGCGGTGCGGCGCAAGAGGCGCGGTGCCGGTCAGGAGGCGCGGTGCGACGCAGGAGGCGCGGTGCCGGTCAGGAGGCCGGGGGCGTGTCGAGCGCGTCGACGGCGGCGACGACCTCGTCGACCTCGGTGCGGGTCGTGTAGTCGACGTGGACGTCGGCGAAGACGACCTTGCCGTCGCGGTCGACGACGAGGACGGTCGGGAACGGAACGTCGGCGGTCGCGTCGGCGTTGCTGTCGGCGACGTCGAATCCGAGGTCGGAGTGCACCGCACGGGCGGCCGCGACCGGCTCGGTCTGGATGCCCAGGGCCCGGACGAACACGTTGCCCGGGTCGGACAGCACCGGGAACTCGAGGCCGCCGTTCGCGACGGACCGTTCGCTGCCCTCGGGCGTCTGGGGGCTGATCGCGACCAGGGCGACGCCGCGCTCCCGCAGTTCGGGCAGCAGGTCGGCCTGGTAGGTCTTGAGCGTCAGGTTGCAGTACGGGCACCAGGCGCCGCGGTAGAAGACCAGGACGGCCGGGCCCTCACCGACGGTCTCCGACAGCGAGACCTCGTCGCCGGCGGTCGTGACGAGCGTCGCGTCCACGATCGTGTCGCCCACCCGGACGGCGGCCGCGGGGACCCCCGAGTCGCGCAGTCCCGACTGCTCGTCGTCGAAGACCCTCGTGGCGTCCGCGCCGATCTCGGCGTTGAAGCCCTCGTTGAACTCGGTCACCTTGTCGGCGATGCGGGTGGGGATGGGGGAGTCGGCGTTCGACATGGGGTCCTCTCGACCGTGACGGGGTGCACCGGGTTCGGGCCGGTCACCTCGATCGAGGGTAGGCGGATGCGCGCCCGGGGGACCGCACGGGGCGGGGTGGTGTTCGCAATCGTCCGGCCGCGGCCCGGCTCGGGACCGGCCGCGCGCTCGTCCTCGGCGGCCGCACGGCGCCCCGCACGGGCGTGTTGGCTGGTGCGGTGCAGACCTTCCTCCCCTACGCCGACTTCCGTGCCAGCGCCGAGGTGCTCGACGACAAGCGGCTCGGCAAGCAGCGGGTCGAGACGCTCCAGGTCATGCGGGCGCTCGTCGTGCCCGGCTACGGCTGGCAGAGCCATCCGGTCACCGCGATGTGGCGGGGGTACCGGCCGGCGCTGATGGCCTACCAGGTCGAGACCTGCGCGGCGTGGGTCGCTCGGGGCTTCGCCGACACCTGCCTGGACAAGACGCTGGCCACCCTCGACGAGGTCCCCGCCGACGCGGCGGCGTTCCGCGCGGACGAGTTCGAGCTGCCTCCGTGGTTCGGTCGGGAGGACGTCCACCGCTCGCACCGGTCGAAGCTGCTGGCGAAGGCACCCGAGGCCTACGCCGCGGAGTTCGGCGACGAACCCGCCGACCTGGACTACGTCTGGCCCGTGCCGACCTCGGGCGACGCGTCGCGGTGACCGCGCGGGGTGACCGGGCGGGGTGACCCGCGGGGTCAGGCCGCGCGGGGTGACCGGGCGGGGTGACCGGGCGGGGTCAGGCGGCGCGCGCCTCCAGCAGGTCGAGGGCGGCGACGATCTCGTCGACCTCGGTCCGCGTCGTGTAGTCGGTGTGGACGTCGGCGAAGACGACGACCCCGTCGTGGTCGATGACGAGCACGGTGGGGAAGGGGATGTCGCCCGTCGCGTCCGCGTTGCTGTCGGCGACGTCGAACCCGAGCTGGGTGTGGACGGTGCGGGCGTCGGCACTCGGTTCGGTGCGGATGCCGAGCGCGCCGCTCAGCACGTTGCCCGGGTCGGACAGCACGGGGAACTCCAGGCTGCCGTTCGTCACCGACGCCTCGGAGCCCTCGGGGGTCTGCGGGCTGATCGCGACGAGCGCGACGCCGCGCTCCCGCAGGTGCGGCAGCAGTTCGGTCTGGTAGGTCTTGAGCGTCAGGTTGCAGTACGGGCACCAGGCGCCGCGGTAGAAGACGAGCACGGCGGGCCCCTCGCCGACGGTCTCGGCGAGCGAGACCTCGGTGCCCTGCGGCGTCAACAGCGTCGCCTCGACGACGGTGTCGCCGGGTCGCACGGCGTCGTCGGGCACGCCGGCCTCGCGCAGGGTGCTCTGCTCGTCGTCGAAGACCTTCGAGAAGTCGGGGCCGATCTGCGCGGTGAACCCCTCGTTGAACTCGGTCACCTGCTCGGCGATGGTGGTGGGGGTGCTGGCGGTGCTGCGGGTGTCGGTGGGGTTGCTGTTCGACATGGTCGTCCTCTCGCGCTGACGGGCTCGCCGGGTACGGCCGTCGGGTGTCGCTGATCGTAGGCACGTCACCTCGGACCGACGCCGATCCGCGTCACGGGGCGTCACACGCGGCCGGACGGCCGGGCGCTCGGGCTCTCGGGCGCTCGGACCCTGCCCTGCCGATCGCCCCTGCATCCCGGCGCTGCTCGGTCGCCGACCCATGCCGCCACGATGTAAACATCCCGCCACACGATTGCGTGGCGGGATGTTTACATCGTGGTGGCGTGGTGGCGTGGTGGCGTGGTGGCGTGGCGGTCGGGCAGGCGACCGTCAGCTCTGGCAGTGAGGGCACCAGTACGTGTCGCGCAGCTCGAGTTCGCTCTCGCCGAGCTCGCCCCTCTTGATCTTGGTGCCGCAGCGCAGGCACGGTTTGCCCGCCCGGCCGTAGACCCAGTCGGTCGTGCCGCGGAGGTTGCCGGTCGTCGTGCGGTCGACGCGGTCTTTGTTGGCCTGGATCAGCCGGTGAGCGAGGTCGATCATCTTGGGTCGGTTCTCGACCTCGCCGACGGGACGGGTCGGGAGCACGCCCCTCAGGAAGCAGAGCTCGTTGCGGTACACGTTGCCGACACCCGCCAGCACCCGTTGGTCGAGCAGCGCGAGCCCCACCTCGCGGGACGGGTCGGCCTCGAGGTTGGCGAGGGCGCGCGCCGCGTCCCAGTCGGGGCCGAGGAGGTCGGGGCCGAGGTACGAGACCACGCTGTCGTCGTCGTCGCGGGCCACGAGCTCGACGATGCCGAGGTCGAACCCGACGGCGACCCAGTCGGCGGTCTCGAGCACGACGCGCGCCTGGTAGGCCGGACGTCTCCACTTCGTGCCGTGCCGGTAGACGTGCCACGAGCCCTCCATCTTGAGGTGCGTGTGCAGCGTCAGGTCGCCGATGTGGTGCAGCAGGTGCTTGCCACGGGCGATCACGTCGTCGATCACCTCACCGCTGAGGTCGACGGTCGCGAACGCCGGCACCCGGAAGTCGCTGGCGGTGAGCGTCTGGCCGTGCAGGACCGCGTCGAGGTTCTTGGCGGCGCGGTAGACGGTGTCTCCTTCGGGCATCGGTCAGGCCCTCAGCCGGATGCCGCTCGGCGTCGGTGCGAACCCCGCGTCGCGCAGGGCGTCGCCGAGGGCGGTACCCAACACGAACTCGCCGTCGACCCGTTCGACCGCGAGCTTGCCGATGCGGTTGCGCACGGTGGCGGCCAGCGAACCCGCGGCCAGGGCGAGCTCGCGCTCGTCCGGCTCACCGAAGGTCAGCACCGTCTTGCCGCCGCGCTCCACGTAGACGACGAGCCGCCCGTCGACGAGCACCACGAGCGAACCGGCCTTGCGCCCCGGGCGGTGACCGGACTTCTTCTTGCCGCCCGCGCCTCCTGGGGTGTCGCTCGTCGCCCGGTCGTCGCCCCCCGAGGAGGCGCGGGTCGAGCCGGCGGCGGAGCCCGCCTCGGCGCGCTCCCCGGCTCCGGTCGCCGTGGTCGCCGTCGCCGCGGTGGCGGCTCGTGCCGCCGCGCTCGCGACGGCCGCGGCCTCGTCGGCGGAGACGCCGTCGAGCGTCTGCCCGGGCCACGGCAGGGCGGCGCCGTAGGGGTTCGCCGGGTCGGTGGCGGCCAGGGTCACCACGGGCACGTCGCGCTGACGACCCGCGGCGACGAGGGTGTCGTCGTCGCGGCGGTCGCCCTCGTCACGGACGAACGAGCGCAGGCGGTCGACCGTCGGCCCGGTCGCGAACTGCGCCGCTCCGAGGCCCTCGACGAAGTAGCCGCGGCGGGCGCGACCCGTCTCTTCGAAGCCGCTGAGCACCTTGTAGGCCGTCGAGAAGCCCCCGCGGACGCCCTCGTTGACGACGGCGCCCCGGGTGACGACGCCGTGTCGCTCGAGCAGGATCTCGGCCGTCGCGGCGGCACGCACGGTGCCGTCGGGTTCGGCCAGGGGCAGCAGCGACCAGCGGCCGCCGACGGTGGGCGGGCCCGCCTGTCGGGGCATGGCGACCCGTCCGCGGCTGCGGTACGACGAGCGTGACCGCGTCGGGGTGCGCGGCCGCGGCGTGCGTCCGCCGCCGACCTGGGTGCGCAGGGGAGCAAAAGTGTCGTTGGTGATCTGCCCCGCCCAGACGAGCTGCCAGATGGCGGTGACGAGCGAGTCGTCGTCGGTGCTGCCGACGGCGTCGGAGAGCTGCCGGAAGAAGTACGCCCCGCCGCCGGCCAGGGCGGCCAGCACCTCGCGTTGCAGGTCGTCGGTCTCGGCCCCGGACGGTTCGGGCAGGGTGACCTGGGCGCCGTCGGCGAGGTGCAGGCTGACCCAGCCGTCGTTGCCGGGCAGGGTGCCGGTGCCCGACCAGATGACGTCGCCGGTGGCGGTGAGCTCGTCGAGCATGGACGGGTTGTAGTCGGTCACGCGGGCCGGCAGGATCAGGGACTCCCACGCCGAGGCGGGCAGCGAGACCCCGCTGAGCTGGTCGACGACCTGGACCACGCCGTCGAGGCCGCGCAGCCCCGAACCCTTGAGCCCGGTGGCGACGTGCTGCCAGGCGGGCAGGAAGCGTCCGAGCGTCTCGGGGGCGACCGGTTCGACCTCGTGACGCAGGGCGGCCAGCGACTTGCCGCGCAGTCGACGCAGCACCTCGGAGTCGCACCACTCGCTGCCCTGCTGCCGGGGCCGGAACTCGCCCTCGACGACGCGACGCTGGGTGGCGAGCTTGCGCAGGGTGTCCATCACGACGGCGGTGCCGAGGCCGAGACGGTCGGCCACCATGGCGGGGGTGAAGGGGCCGTGGGTGCGGGCGAACCGGCCGATGAGGTCGCCCAGCGGGTCGTCGACCGGTTCGACGAACGCGGTCGGCACGCCGATCGGCAGGGCGACGCCGAGGGCGTCCCGGAGGCGCGAGGCGTCCTCGATGCCGGCCCAGCGGACCGTGCCGGCGTGGGTGAAGCGGAGGACGCGGTTCGACCAGGCGAGGTCGGTCAGGGCGGTCTCGAGCGCGCGGTGGGCGTCGTCGCGGGCGGCGACGTCGCCGGCGACGAGGGTCGCGGCGAGCCAGCTGCGGTCGATGATCTCGTCGGTCGTCAGCGGGCCGAGCAGGCGCAACAGGTCGACGACGCCCTCGATGTCGCGGGCCCGACGGTCGGCAGCGAGGCGCTGCAGTTCGAGCTCGTGCTGGTCGATGACGTCGGCGTCGAGCAGCTCGCGCAGCTCGGCCCGGCCGAGCAGCTCTTGCAGCAGGCTCGAGTCGAGCGACAGGGCGGCCGCACGCCGCTCGGCGAGCGGTGAGTCGCCTTCGTACATGAAGGCGGCGACGTAGCCGAAGAGCAGCGACCGGGCGAAGGGCGAGGGCACCTCGGTCTCGGTCTCGACGATGCGCACGGTGCGGCTGGCGAGGTCGCGGGTGAGGCTCATCAGGGCCGGCAGGTCGTAGACGTCCTGCAGGACCTCGCGGACGGCCTCGAGCACGATCGGGAACTGCGGGTACTTGCGCGCGACGTCGAGCAGCTGCGACGACCGCTGGCGTTGCTGCCAGAGCGGCGACCGCTTGCCGGGGTTGTACCGGGGCAGCAACAGCGCCCGGGCGGCGCACTCGCGGAAGCGCGACGAGAACAGGGCGGAGCCGCCGACCTCTTCGGTGACGATCTCGTCGAGGTCGTCGAGCTCGAACGAGAACAACTCGGCCCCGGGAGGCTCGGCGTCGGTGTCGGGGATGCGCACGACGATGCCGTCGTCGGCGGCCATGGCCCCGCCGTCGACCCCGAGCTGGTCGCGGATGCGGGCCGAGACCGCCAGTGCCCACGGGGCGTGGACCTGCATGCCGTAGGGCGAGTGCAGGATGAGGCGCCAGTCGCCGAGCTCGTCGCGGAAGCGCTCGACCACGAGGGTGGTGTCGGTCGGCACGTACGACGTGGCGGCTTTCTGCTCGCCGAGGAACGCGATGAGGTTGCGAGCCGCACGCTCGTCGAGGCCGCCGGCGGCGACGCGGGTGGTGGCGTCGGCCTCGCTCGAGTTCGACAGTTCGCGGACGTAGCCGCCGATGGCCTTGCCGAGCTCGGCGGGGCGCCCGATGCCGTCGCCCTTCCAGAAGGGGACGCGGCCGGGCTGGCCGTAGGCGGGCGAGACGAGCACACGGTCGTGGGTGATGTCCTCGATGCGCCAGCTCGTGGCCCCGAGGGCGAACACGTCGCCGACCCGGGACTCGTAGACCATCTCTTCGTCGAGCTCGCCGACGCGGGCGGCCTTCTCGCCGACCATGAAGACGCCGAAGAGGCCCCGGTCGGGGATGGTGCCGCCGCTCGTCACCGCGAGGCGTTGGGCGCCCGGGCGGCCGGTCAGGGTGCCGTGCACGCGGTCCCAGACGATGCGCGGCCGCAGTTCGGCGAACTCGTCGGAGGGGTACTTGCCGCTGAGCAGGTCGAGTGTGGCGTCGAAGGCGGAGCGCGGCAGGGTGGTGAACGGGGCGCTGCGGCGCACCGTGTCGAACCAGGCGTCGGCGTCGAGTTCGTCGAGGGCGACGGCCGCGACGGTCTGCTGGGCCAGCACGTCGAGGGGGTTGGTCGGCACGCGCAGCTCTTCGATGAGCCCGGCGACCATGCGCTCGGCGGCGACGGCGGAGTGGATCAGGTCGGCCCGGTGCTTGGGGAACAGCACGCCCCGCGAGGTCTCGCCGACCTGGTGCCCGGCACGGCCGACGCGCTGCAGGCCGCTGGCGACCGACGGCGGCGACTCGACCTGGATGACCAGGTCGACCGCACCCATGTCGATGCCGAGCTCGAGCGAGCTGGTGGCGACGACGCAGCGCAGCCGGCCGCTCTTCAGGTCGTCCTCGATCAGGGCGCGTTGGTCTTTCGACACCGACCCGTGGTGGGCCCGGGCGAGCAGGGGATCGCTGCCGGCGGTCTGCCCCGACCCGCCCATGAGCTGGGCCGGTGCCCCGCCGCCGACGGCCGGGTTGCGCTGTGCGGCGGGCGCCGGGGCGAAGGGATCGACGGTGTCGGAGGCCGGGTCGTCGCCGACGCCACCGGCCGTGACCAGCTGGCCCCGTGCCTCCTCGGTGGCACGCACGGCGGCCTCGAGGTCGCCGCCCTGGCGTTCGATCCAGATGTCGTTGAGGCGGGCCGTGAGGCGTTCGGCCAGGCGGCGTGAGTTCGAGAAGACGATGGTCGAGCGGTGCGCGGCGATCAGGTCGACGATGCCCTCTTCGACGTGCGGCCAGATCGAGCCCTGCGGTGCGGCGCCGGCGGCCGACCCTTCGAGCGGGGCGGCGGTGCCGAGCTCGGTCATGTCGTCGACGGGCACGACGACGCGCAGGTCGAACTTCTTGTCGGCGCGGGGATTGACGATGGTGACGGGTGCCGGCCCGGCCAGGAAGCGGGCGACCTCTTCGGGCGGTCGGACGGTCGCGCTGAGCCCGATGCGCTGCGCGGGCTTCTCGAGCAGGGCGTCGAGGCGCTCGAGCGAGAGGGCGAGGTGGGCGCCGCGCTTCGTCGAGGCGACGGCGTGGACCTCGTCGATGATGACGGTCTGCACGCCCTTGAGGGTCTCGCGCGCCTGCGAGGTGAGCATCAGGTAGAGCGACTCGGGCGTCGTGATGAGGATGTCGGTCGGGGTGCGGGCGAGCCGGCCGCGATCGCTCGAGCTCGTGTCGCCCGAGCGCACGCCCACCGTGATGTCGGGAGCCTCGGTGCCCAGACGTCGAGCGGTCTGGGTGATGCCCACGAGCGGCGAGCGGAGGTTGCGCTCGACGTCGACGCCGAGCGCCTTGAGCGGAGAGATGTAGAGCACGCGGGTGCGGTGCAGCTTCTCGTCGGGCGGCGGCGACGAGGCCAGCGAGTCGATCGACCAGAGGAACGAGGCGAGCGTCTTGCCCGAGCCGGTCGGTGCGATGACGAGGGCGTGGTCGCCCTGGCTGATGGCCGTCCAGGCGCCCTCTTGCGCCCGGGTCGGCGCGGCGAAGGCCCCCCGGAACCACTCGCGGGTCGCGGGGGAGAAGCGGTCGAGCACGTCGGTCATCGCTGCCATCCTGCTCTGCACCACCGACATTCCGCCGAGGGGTCAGCCCAGCACGGTGGCCTCGCCCCGACGTCCTGAGCGCGTGGCGAACGCATCCAGCGCCTCGAGGACCTCGTCCGCCCGCCAGATCGTGCCCATCTTGTACTCGGCCTTCCATCGATGCCAGAAGGCAATCGAAGCAAATTATGACTTAGGAACCGAAGTCATAATCGACGGCACGGCTGGCAGGTCGCCGAACTCTTCTCACTCTTTGAGGGTCTCGAGTTCCATGCGCTGAAGCATCTGCAGAAAGAACTGTGAACCGCTGTCGCTTCGCGTTTGGACTAAGCGACTTAGCGACTCAATCTTGTCCAACGTCTAGTCCCAGGGATTTAACCGCGATGCACGTTCGCCGCAGCCGCCAAGCGGCTACGCAAGGTGCGAGTCTCCGCTGTAGTACTAAGTTTTGATGCTGATGCGGCTCGCTTGACGGCTTCCAAGGCCTGAGGCGTCGACTGACGGACTTCCTCAATGGCCCAAAGAGAAGTTGCAACGGCCACCATGTCAGTTTGGCCCTCCTTTTTTAATCCTTCGATCGCAGACTCATAACTCTTACGCCCTGCAGCAACGAGACCCCTGCGAAAGTCAATAAGTCCTTGAGTAGCTTCATAAACATGAGTCTCCGCGATTGACTCGTGTTGGACTGCGATACGAAGGTGCGCCTGTGCTTCCTCCGGCTTGCCCATATGCGCTAAAGCAAATGCGGCATTGTTATTAAGAAGAGCATCCTTGGGATGCGTCTGCAGGCCATCTCTGGCCAAGGCTAACCCCGTAACATAATCCGCCTCACCTAGCGACGCAGTATAAGATCCGAAGGTTATTGGCTCGATAGCAAAGGGTTGATCTCGGTGCCAATTCACCGCCTCGGCCGTGGCCTCGTGCCAACTCCCGGCTCGAGAATGGCTAATGGCCCTGGCTTCGTAGCCGCCTTTGACGTCAAGAAGCTTCGGGTCAAATCGAAGGTCCCCTTTTTCTGACATCGATGCAGCTTGAGCCACCGCATTCTCGGTAGGACTAATGAGCGATTGTGCAAAAAGATTTCGCGCCCTTCGATCCCTACCGGACATTATTTCGCCACTTGCAAGTTCGCTTGCTAGTTCACTTAGTGCGAACGGGGAAAATTGCGCGCTTGTTAGCAGCTCCCTTGCTGCACGCGCATGTTGAAATCTGCCGTAGGCCAACTGGGCTGTAGACAACTCCGCGGATAGTAGCCACGGATCGTATTTAAGTCGCGCCGAGCGGGCTAGAACGCGGTTAGCGCGTTCTGGATCTTCCAGGTGCACGAACAAGCGGGCTGCGGCCCGAAGAACAAACCTCGAGTCCAGGCTTAACCCGAGGGCCGTTTCCATCGCCCGTATTGACTTCTTTGAGTTGCCGAGAGTGGCAAAGGCTAGAGATAAGTCGACCCACAGCACGGCGTTCCTTGGTCGTTCCTTCAGCCGATACCGCAGCGTCGAAATTTCAGTCTTCCGTGCTTGCGAGGTGCTGCCTTCAAGGGTTTCATCCTGCGGGCTCCGGTGCCTAAATGCGGCCCACATGCTAAAGCCCCTTAAAGGCTCCGGTGTGCCTGGATCAAGCGCCAGCTCATCTGCAAGTGACCGCGTCTCGTCGTCATCAATGTTGGCCGAAATGAGAGCGTTCAATAAATCGGCACGTGTAAATGGACCAGGCGCATCTGTTACAGACTGTCGTAGTGTTGCAATCTCAGAACTAATGTCCTCGGGTTCAGGCCGATGCAGTGCACCTAACTCGCCTGCGACCACTGTTCGACGAAAGCTTCTCCATCGGGGAATCACTTGTCGATCATCTTCGCGGCTTGCTTTAGCGCTCATTATGCGGCTGCCACCCTAACTGCCAGGCGCCGGCCGAGGAGATCGAGTTGCGCCACAACACGTTCCAAGGAAAACGGCGATTGGCCGCGTTTGCGCGCCTGCGGGTGGCCCCGGAGAGTCGCGTCTGGGGCGCACAGATAGCCGATGATGTCGGTCAGATCGTCGGCAATAAGAGGCGAGAGTGTCGAGCGCAGATATTCGAGAGAACCTTCGAACGCCTCGGTCACGTAGGGCAAGGCCTCAGGATAGGAGTCTCCAAAAGTATCCCAATGATGGTCGTCACTGAGGCGTAAGGACATAAGACCGTTTAGAGTTACGCCGCCAAATATGAACGCAATGAGATTCCCAAGTTGATATAGGTCTGCAGCATATCGACGGACTGCCCTGTCAGGATACTCGTGTCGGTAGAGCTGCTCCGGCGGTGCGTAACTCTTGTCTCCCGGACGTACCATCGCATCGTGCGCAGTCGGCGCACCTGGTCGAAATGCGCGTCCGAGGTCGGCTATTTTGCCCTCCGAGCCTGCTTCGCCCCGCTCGAAAACAAGAAAGTTGGAGGGCTTAAGGTCTTGGTGAGCTACTTCAAACCGGTGTAACTGTCGGAGACCGGTTGCGAGTTGGTGAACCATCTCCACCTTGATGAGCACATTAATTTGCTCGCCTTGGCTCAGGGCGATGCGCACATCACTTGTTGCAAGCTCGAAAATAATATAATTTATACTTCCTAGTATGAACCCGGGAAGCGTGAACTGGCCGTGGTCTATAGCGGTAACCACTTTGGACAGTCTGCGCTCACCGCACAAAATTAGGAGGTCCCGTTCGGCGATGTATTCGTTGATTGTCAGCTGGAGTAGGTTGATATCACCGAATACCCGGACTAGGTCCACGACCTTCAGAAAGCCCTGCCGACCATTGGTATGAGACACCGTGTAGGAGACACTGAACATTCCCCCGGTGGCTTCCGCAGCTCGTTTATGGAGAGCGCCGACAACCCAGCCGCCATCCAAGACTTGACCCTCTAAATGCAGAGCCGCATTGTGTTCATCAAAAGACGTCATGAGCCCCCTCCTAAAGGCGATAGTAGTTGCTGTAGCAGAGACAATGTCTGCTAGGTCTCACCGGGACCGTGTCGGCCGCCCGGCTACGGTGGGCGCATGCCGAACCTGCTCCACCTCGACTCGTCAGCCGACCTCACGACGAGCCGCTCACGCGCGATCACCGCGGCGTTCGCGGACGCCTGGCGCGACCTCGGCGCCGACCACACGGTCACCCGCCGCGACCTGCACGTCGACCCGCTGCCGCACCTGAGCGACAGCGCGCTGCACTGGCCGCCGCGGCTCCGGCAGCCGGGCGACGCCCCCGACCCCGCCCACGAGGCCCTGCAGCAGGCCCTCATCGCCGAACTCGTCGCCGCCGACGTCGTGGTGATCGGTGCCCCGCTCTACAACTACTCGCTGCCCTCGACGCTCAAGGCCTGGGTCGACAACATCCACCTGCCCGGCGTCACGGCGCCCTTCGACGGCGACGACCAGCAGCCGATGCTCGGACGACCCGCGGTCGTCGTGACCAGCCGCGGCGGCGTCTACGACGAGGGCACGCCGACGGCCGGCCGGGACCACGCCACCCCGGTCCTCGACATCGTCCTGGGGTCGACGCTCGGCATGCACGTCGAGACGATCGCCACGAACCTCACGCTCAGCGACCGGCTGCCGATGCCCGAGGCCGCCCGCGAGCGAGCGACGCGTGAACTGCGAGAGGCGAAGGAGGCGGCGGTCGCCTCGGCCCGCCGCCTCGGCTGACCGTGTCGTCGCGTCGACGAGGCGGCCGTCGGGCCGGGGCCGCACGTCGGCTGAAGTCGATCGTCGCCCGCGTCTTCGGCATGCTGGCCGCGGCGCTCGCCATCGTCGGGCTCGTGCGGTTGCTGCAGGGGCAGGCCGGGTTCGGTGCCGCCTTCCTCTTCGCGGCGTTCGTCTCGGTCGTCGTGGCCTACGCGCTCGTCCGCAGCGTGAACGCGTCCCGCCGCTGACCGCAGCGGCGCCGGGAGCCGTGCCTGCGCCCGCACCGGCACCTGTGCCTGGGCGAGCCGTCGTGCGGCGTGGCTAGGCTCGACGGCATGCAGAGCCGCACCCTCGGAACCCGTTCACCCTTCCTCGCCGACCGTCCCGTCTCGGTCATCGGTCTCGGCACCTGGCAGCTCGGTGCCGACTGGGGCGACGTCAGCGAGAGCGACGCGCTCGACGTGCTGGGCGCCTCCGTCGAGTCCGGGGTGACCTTCTTCGACACCGCCGACGTGTACGGCGACGGGCGCAGCGAGCAGATCATCGGGCGCTTCCGTGCGTCGAACCCCGACGTGCCCCTCACGGTCGCGACGAAGATGGGCCGTCGGCTCGACCAGGTGCCGTCGAACTACGTCCGCGACAACTTCGTGGCGTGGACCGATCGTTCGCGCCGCAACCTCGGCGTCGACACGCTCGACCTGGTGCAGCTGCACTGCCCGCCCACCCCCGTCTTCGAGAGCGATGCGGTCTACGACGCCCTCGACGAGCTGGTCGAGAACGGTGCGATCCGTGCCTACGGCGTCAGCGTCGAGGAGACCGCCCAGGCCCTGACCGCCATCGCCCGACCGAACCTCGCGACCGTGCAGATCATCTTCAACGCGTTCCGTCTCAAGCCCCTCGACGAGGTGCTGCCGGCCGCGCGACGGGCCGGCGTCGGCATCATCGCGCGCGTCCCCCTCGCCAGCGGGTTGCTGTCGGGCAAGTACACGACCGAGACGACCTTCGCCGAGAACGACCACCGCACGTACAACCGTCACGGCGAGGCCTTCGACCAGGGTGAGACCTTCAGCGGTGTCGACTTCGAGCAGGGCGTCGCCGCCGCGCAGGAGTTCGCCGCGGCCGTCCCCGACGGCGTCACCGTGCCGCAGGCCGCCCTCGCGTGGATCGTCGAGCAGCCGGGCGTCAGCACGGTCATCCCCGGAGCGCGCAACGTGGCGCAGGCCACGGCGAACGCCGCGGCCGGCAGCGTCGGCGAGCTCGACGACGGGCTCGACAGCGAGGTCGTCCGCATCTACGACCAGTACTTCCGCGAGGCCGTCCACCCCCGCTGGTAGACCGGGTGCCGGCGGGCCGGCCCGGGGTCAGCGCCCGCGCGGTGCCGA
The DNA here is from genome assembly GCF_014841655.1 of Frigoribacterium sp. CFBP 8759. Taxonomy (NCBI): domain Bacteria; kingdom Bacillati; phylum Actinomycetota; class Actinomycetes; order Micrococcales; family Microbacteriaceae; genus Frigoribacterium; species Frigoribacterium sp. CFBP 8759. The sequence continues at coordinate 989,479 of NZ_JACYUH010000001.1, read as the reverse complement.
CACGAGTCGGCCCAGCAGTGCGACGCCCGACCCGATGAGCAGCCCGCCGACGACGTCGGACGTCCAGTGCGCCCCCACGTGGAGGCGCGACCACGAGACCGCACCGGCCAGCGGCAACAAGGCTGCCGCGGCTCCCGGCGACTCGATCGCGACGCCCGTCACGAAGCCGGCGGCACAGGCCGCGTGGCCGGACGGGAACGACGCGGACAGCGGCTGGCTGCGCAGACGTCGCTCGATCGGGACGTCGTCGATCAGGGGCCGGTTGCCGCCGAAGATGCGCTTGCCGACGATGTTCGCCATGGCGCTGGCGAAACCGAGCGACAGGGTGCCCCGCACCGCGGCACGACGCTGGCCGACGAGGGCGAGTCCTGCGGCGACCGCGGCCCACAAGAGTCCGTGGTCGGCGAAGTGGCTGAGGCGGCTGAGGTTGCGGTCGACGACCGGCACTCCTCGGACCGAGTTGATGCGTTTCGCGGCCCGTCGGTCGGCGCGCAGCACCCAGGCGGGCAGGACCTGACGGGGAGTCTCGGAAGGCAGTGGCAGCAGGGGCACGCGACCACCGTATCTTTCCCCGGGGGTGGTGCCGCGCCTCCTCGGTTACTGTCGTCGCTCCGCGCCGTCGACGTCACCCCCGACCGGGGTACAAGCTGGGCCGGCGCGCCCACTCCGCCGCGTACACCGGGGGCATGGCAGACAACATGTACACCCCGCAGAACCCCGTCACCCAGTACCCCCAGCCTCCGTTCGAGCACCAGCAGCAGAGCGCTCCCGGCGACGTCCACGCCATGAAGCCCGAGCCCGACCACGGCGAGACCAGCTACGTCGGCAGCGGTCGCCTCGCCGGTCGCAAGGCCCTCGTCACCGGTGCCGACAGCGGCATCGGCCGCGCGACGGCCATCGCCTTCGCCCGCGAGGGTGCCGACGTCGCGCTGAGCTACCTCGCCGAGGAGCAGTCGCAGGCCGAGGAGGTCGCTGCACTCGTCCGCGAGGCCGGTCGCACCGCCGTCCTGTTGCCCGGCGACCTGCAGGTCGAGCAGACCAACGTCGACGTCGTCGAGAAGACGGTCGCCGAGCTCGGCGGCCTCGACATCCTGGCGATCATCGCCGGCGTCATGCCGACCGTCAGCAGCATCGACGACTTCGAGACCGAGACGCTCGACCACGTCCTCAAGGCCAACATCTACCCGCTGTTCTGGTTGACCAAGGCCGCCTCGACGCACCTGAAGCCGGGGGCCTCGATCATCACGACCTCGTCGATCCAGGGCTTCCAGCCCTCGCCCGACCTCGCCGAGTACGCCGTGTCGAAGGCCGGCATCGCCAACTGGACCCGCGCCATGGCCCAGCAGCTGGCCGAACGCGGCATCCGCGTCAACGGCGTCGCGCCCGGCCCCGTCTGGACGCCGCTGCAGCCCGCCTTCGTGCCGAACGAGAAGATCGAGAGCTTCGGCTCGGAGGCCGCCTACGGCCGCCCGGGCCAGGCCGTCGAGCTCGCCCCGTCGTTCGTCTTCCTGGCGAGCCAGGAGTCGAGCTACATCAGCGGCGAGACCATCGCCGTGACGGGTGGCACGCCGATCCACTGATCACCCTCCGCCCTCGAGGACGCCGTCGAGTGGACGGGACCCGCGACGCCACGCGGTGCCCCATTCGCTGGGCGGCGTCCTCGCGCGCGAGGCGAGCGAGGCGGGCGACGTGACCCCCCAGTCCGGACCGGCGGGCGTGGGCCCACCCGGCCCGTACCGGCGGGCGTGGTCCACACGGCCCGCACCTGCGGGGCAGGTCCGACAGGCCCGCACCGCCTGGCCCGAGCCGGGCTGGGCCCGGCTCAGGGGTGCCGCAAGCCCTGGCCCGCGATCACGGCCCGGTACCCCTCGCGGAAGGTCGGGTACTCGAAGGTGAATCCCGTGCCGCGTAGTCGTGCGTTCGACAACCGCTTGTCGCCGCCCGCCTGACGACCCCGAGGAGGCGCGCTCGGCGGCACGGGCGACCCCAGTTCGTCGGCCACGAACGCCAGCACGTCGTCGAGCCTCGACGGCTCGTCGTCGACCCCCACGTACAGGACGTCGGTCGGCGCCGAGGTGGTGGTGAGGTGCACGATCGCGGCCGCCGCGTCGTCACGGTGGATGCGGTTCGTGTGGGGCGAGCTGCCGGCCGGCTCGGCCAGTCGCGCGTCACCGTCGCGCACCTGGGTGATCAGTCGCTCACGGCCCGGGCCGTAGATGCCGCCGAGGCGCAGGACGATGCCGTCGGGACGACGTGCGTGCAGCAGGGCCTCGGCCTCGAGGATGACCTCGGCCGTGGGGGAGGCGCCGGTCGCCGGCGTGGTCTCGTCGACGACGCTGCCGTCGTCGACGTCGTACACGGCGGTCGACGAGACGAACAGCACCTGGGCGTCGACCGCCCCGGCCTCGTCGAGTGCGTCGAGGACGTTCCTCAGGCCGTCGACGTAGGACGCCCGGTAGGTGTCGACGTCGCGGGACCCGGCCGAGAGGGCGACGACGACGATCTCGGTGTCGGCGGGGAGCGTGGGGCGGGTGTTGCTCAGGTCGATCGAGACTCCCTCGATCGAGGTCGGCAGCTTGCCCGCCGAGCGACGGAGGCCGAGGACGCGCTGCCCGAGGGCGACGAACCGCAGGGCGGCCTCGGTGCCGAGGTCGCCGCAGCCGGCGAGGACGACGGTCACCGGCTCGCCTCGTCACGCGAGGGCGTCGACTCGGACGCGAAGCGATCGGTCGCCGTGATGAGCGCGTCGAGGATGCCCGGCTCGTCGAACGCGTGGCCGGCGTCGTCGACCAGGACGAACTCGGCGTCGGGCAGGGCGGCGTGCAGGTCGAAGGCCGTCGTCGCCGGTGTGCACAGGTCGTAGCGGCCCTGCACGATGACCGTCGGGATGTGCGAGACGAGGTGTGCGTCGCGGATCAGCTGGCCCTCGTCGAGGAAGCCACGATGGACGAAGTAGTGGTTCTCGATGCGGGCGAAGGCCAGCGCGAACGCCGGGTCGGAGTACCGCTCGACCAGGTCGGGGCGGGGCAGCAGGGTGATCGCCGAGGCCTCCCACGACGACCAGGCCACGGCCGCGGGGCCGTGGACGGCGGGGTCGGGATCGGCGAGGAGTCGCGCATAGGCCTCGATCAGCCCGCCGGGGCGCCGCTGGTCGGGGGGCACCGGGGCGAGGTAGCCCTGCCACCGGTCGGGCAGGACGTTCGACGCCGCGCCCTCGTAGAACCAGTCGAGCTCGCTCTGTCGCAGGGTGAAGATGCCGCGCAGCACGAGCTCGGTGACGCGGTCGGGGTGGGTCTCGGCGTAGGCGAGCGCGAGGGTCGAGCCCCACGAGCCGCCGAACACCTGCCAGCGGTCGATGCCCAGGTGCTCGCGCAGGGTCTCGAGGTCGGCCACGAGGTGGCGGGTCGTGTTCGTCGAGAGGTCGGTGCCGAACGTGCCGGCGTGGGGCGTGCTGCGACCCGCCCCGCGTTGGTCGAGCAGCACGATGCGGTACCGGTCGGGGTCGAACAGGCGGCGGTGCGCGGATGACGACCCACTGCCGGGCCCGCCGTGCAGGAAGACCACCGGCTTGCCGTCGGGGTCGCCGCATTCTTCCCACCAGACCTGCTGGCCGTCGCCGACGTCGAGCAGGCCGGAGTCGTGGGGTTCGATCTCGGGGTAGAGCTGGCGCATGCGGACGAGCGTAGCCGGGGGAGCCGACACCGGCAGGGGAGGCGCGGCGCCTGGGGGCGACGACCCGCGCCTCCTCGTCCGGGGAGGAACCGTCGCCGACGGACGGTCGCGGACGGGCTCAGAGGCGGGCGACGGTCAGGTCGTCCTCGACGCCGTCGAACCATCGATCGAGCACGGCCCGGAACTCGGGTTCGGCCGGGTCGGCCCGCGCGAACAGGGTCATCGACGAGCGCAGCTTGAGGGCGTCGATCCCGCCCATCAGCTCGCCGGCGCTCGCGGCGTCCGCCCGGGCCGCGACGCCCGCCGCCTCGCGCAGGCGCGGGCCGAGCAGGGGATGGGCGAGGTAGGCCCGCGCCTCGTCGAGCGATCGGATCGCGTAGGTGCGGTCCATGCCGCTGCGGCCGAGGCCGGCGATCTGCGGGAAGACGAACCACATCCAGTGCGAGGTCTTCCGCCCGCGGCGCAGCTCGGCCAGGGCCTGGTCGTGGGTGCCGCCGGCGTCCTGCGCGTCGACGTACCGTCCGAGGTCGAAGGGATCGCTCATCGCCCCGTTCTACGCGCCGCGGGTCGAGCCGTCTCCCCCCTGGCGCGGAGGCCGAGGACGGCGCTACCCTGGTCGGCTGCCCTGCCGGGCGGCGGACCACGTCCCCGCCTCGACCCCGGAGCCCCCGTGACCGACATCGTGATCGACGAGATCGTCGTGCCCGACACCCTCGAGCCCCGTTCCGACGCCGGAGCCGACGCCGATGCCGGCCACGACGCCGATGCCAACCGCGCCGACCGCGCTGACCACGCCGCACGCGTCGCCGCCTACGTCGAGGCCATCGGCCTCGAGAACGCCGTCCAGGCCGAGGTGCTCGGCTTCGGCGACCTCGACTTCGGCCCGGCCGAACAGCTGCCGCAGTGGCACGACCGGTTCACGCCGCGGCGGCTGTTCGTGGTGCGGTCCGGTGGTCGCATCGTCGGCCAGGCCACCTACGAGACGCTCGCCGACCCGACCGTCACGACCTGCTGGCTCTGGGTCGCCGTCGCCCCCGAGCACCGCCGCCGGGGGCTCGGCACGGCCCTGCTCGACCACGTCGAGGCCGTCGCCCGCGCGGCGGGCAGGACCGACGCGATCTCCTTCGTCGCGTCCGGCCAGGGCTCGCGCCCCGCCCCGGGCGACCGCCTCGAGGCCTCGACCGGTCACGGATGGGTGCCCCGCGCCTCCTCGGAGGTCCGGTTCGCGCTCTCGCGCGGCTATGCGCTCGGCCAGGTCGAGCGCATCAGCCGCCTGCCCCTGCCGGTCGACGAGGAGGCGCTGGCCGCGATCCGCTCCGAGGCGCTCGCCGCGGCGGGGGACGAGTACCGCGTCCACACCTGGTCCGGCCCCACGCCTCCGCGCTGGCGGTCCGACGTCGCGGCGATGGCGACCGCGTTGAGCACCGACGCACCGATGGGTGACGTGCCGGAGCCCGAGGACGTCTGGACCGTCGACCGCCTGGTCGAGGCCGAGCAGCGACGCGCCGCGAGCGGGCGGGCCTCGCTGACCGCGGCGGCCGAGCACGTGCCGACCGGCCGACTCGTCGCGTGCTCCGACCTCGCGGTTCCCGACGACGCGTCGCGGCCCGCGATGCAGCAGATGACCCTCGTGCGGCGTGAGCACCGCGGGCACCGGCTGGGCTGGCTCGTCAAGGTCGCCAACCTCGACCGACTGATCGCGGAGAAGCCGGGACGCCCGTCCGTGCTGACCTTCAACGCCGAGGAGAACCGGCCCATGCTCGCGGTCAACGAGGCCGTCGGGTTCGTGCCGATCGGCGTCGAGGGGGTGTGGCACCGGCTGCTGTGAGGCGGGAGGCGGGCCTGCCGGTCGGTCGGGCCCGGAGACGGGTCAGGCGACGAAGTCGGCGCTGACCTCGGCGGTGACCTCGATGTCGTCCGGGTGCAGGTCGAACGCCACGGGGCCGCCCGACGAGAACGTCGCGACGGCACGGGCCAGGCCGAACGGGCTGCCTCCACCGGGAGCGCCGGGCCGCAACCCCGGCTCGAAGACCGACTGCAGCGTCGGCCGACCGAGCCCGAGCGCCTCGGCGTAGTCGCCGGCCCGGGTGACCGCGTCGGCGATCGCGGCGACCCGCACGGCCTTCTCGACCTCGGGCCGGCGGTCGTGGCTGAGCGACCACTCGATCCACTCGACGGTGACGCCCGGTTCGACGGCGACGTCGCCCACCCACGACGCCAACGCGTCGAAGTCGCTGAACCGCACGTCGACGGCGGCCCGGGTGCGGAACCGCACCACCGAGGAGGCGCGGGTCGCGTCGGCCCCGTCGCCCCGGTCGGTCGTCGCCTCGGTCTCGACCGCGACCGTGACGCTCTGTGCGCTCCACCAGGTGGCGGCCTCCTGGCGGCGCCAGGCCGTCGCCTGCTCGGTGAGGCGGGAGTGCACGGCGGCGGTGTCGCGGACGACCCTCTCACGGTCGTCACCGTCGAAGCCCACGGTGAGGTGGACGACACCGCGCTCGGCACGGTGGCGGTGGGTGGCGGAACCGGACACCGAGAGTGTCGCCATCGCGCGCCTCCTTCGTTCGTCGGGGGTGAGGGGCCGGGGCGGGCCCCGGATCAGTCGGTGGAGTCGGCGCCGGCGACCGACACGGGTGCGTCGGCGTCGACGGCCGGAACGGCGGTCACACGGCCGATGAACGCGTTGAGGTCGTCGAGCTCTTCTTGCGAGATGCCGTGGGCCAGGCCCGGGTAGACGGTCTGTTCGGCGTCGGCGTGCGCCTCGAGCCAGGCCGAGGTGCGCTCGACGGCGTCGGCGGGGATGATCTGGTCGACGTCGCCGCGACCGTAGAAGACCGACGGGCGGACGGCCGCCACGGCGTCGTCCCGTGCGGCTGCGCGCTCGAGCGTGGCGTCGTCACCTGCGGCGGGGACCACGAACCCGGCGAGCACGGCGGCGAACGCGAACCGCTCGGGCGCATGCCGGATCAGCTGGAGCGAGAGCGAACCGCCCTGCGAGAAGCCGAGCAGGCTGACGCTCGGGTGAGCGGTCGCGAGGGAGTCGAGCCAGGCGAGCACGGCCTCGGCCGCGTCGTCGACGGCGCCCGGGTCGGGCGCACCGGGCGTCGAGAGCGGGTACCACGAGAACCCGTCGCCGTGGGGCAGTGGTGCCCGCAGCGACGCGACCACGAACTGCTGCGGCAGGTAGGGGGCGAGCGCGATCAGGTCGCCCTCGTGCGAGCCCACGCCGTGCAGCAACACGAGCAGGGGACGCCCGTCACGCTCGGCCTCGACGGCGGACCACTGGACGAGGGACGGGTCGATCTGCACCATGGACCGAGCCTAGCGACGGGCGCCGACATCGGGGCCGGTGCTGTTCGCCCGTAGCGTCACGTCACGCGATCGGGCCCCCGAGCCGGTAAGAATGGCCCATGAGCTCCGTGCGGACACCCGACCCCGACCCCAATCCCGGCTGGCTCTCGGAGGACGAGCTCTTCCAGGCGCGTCAGCACCTGCCGATCCTCTACGTCGAGGCCGTGCCCGTGCGGACCGACGGCCTGGGGGTCGTGACCGAGGTCGGGGTGCTGCTCCGCGCCTCCGACGAGGGGTCGATCTCGCGCATGCTCGTGTCGGGCCGGGTGATGTACGGCGAGAGCCTGCGCACCGCGCTGTTCCGCCACCTCGAGAAAGACCTGGGGCCGATGGCCTTCCCCCAGCTGCCGCCGTCTCCGGTGCCGTTCCAGGTCGCCGAGTACTTCCCGCTGCCCGGTTCGTCGGTCTACACCGACCCGCGTCAGCACGCGGTGTCGCTCGCGTACGTGGTGCCCGTCACGGGCACGTGCGACCCGCGGCAGGACGCCCTCGAGCTCACCTGGCTGACGCCGCACCAGGCCGCCTCCGACGAGGTCGCCGCCGAGATGGAGGGCGGGCGCGGCACCCTGCTGCGCAGCGCCCTCGCCTCCGTCGGCGCCCTGCACTAGCGCCCCTCGCAACACCCCGGACGCGGCGTGACACCCTCGGATCTCGGGGTGTCTCGCCGGTTCGGGGGTGTCGCCAGGCGCCTCTCCACAGGCGAGGAGGCGCGGGCCGCGTCCCTGACGGCGCTCGGCCAGGCTGGACCGATGCGCGACACGTCAGGCCTGCTCATCCGTCGTTCCCGGCTCGTCGACGACGGCGTGGATGCCTCGTCCATCGAGCGGGACGCGCGACGTGGCCTCGCGGTGAGGCTCGCCGCCGGCGTGTACGTCCGGACGGACGACTGGCGGTCGCTCGGCCCGGCGTCGCAGCACACCGCCCGCGTGCACGCGGTGCTGCCCCGGCTCGGACCGGACGCCGTCGTCTCCCACGAGTCCGCCCTCGCCGTCCGGGGGTTTCCGCTGCTGGGCGAGTGGCCTCGGAGGGTGCACGTCGTGGCCCGTCAGCGCGTTCGCGACAAGGTGACCGGGTCCGTCCACCAGCACGCGGCGCCCCTCGGCGACGGCGAGATCGACACGGTCGACGGGCTGCCCGTGGTGGGTGCCGCCCGAGCGGCCGTCGACAGCGTGCGCCGGCGCGACCTGCGCGGGGCGACCGTCGTGCTCGACCACGGGCTGCACGCGGGTGCGTACGACCGGTCCGCACTCGAGGCCGCCCTGGCCGCACGGCCCGGGGTGCCCGGGCGTCGTCGGGCGGCGGTCGCCGTCGCGTTCGCCGATGGGCGGTCCGAGTCGCCGGGTGAGTCGCTGAGCCGGGCGGGCATGAGGGCCGCCGGGCTCACGGGGCCCGTGTTGCAGGCCCGGTTCCCGGTGACGGGCCCCCTGATCGGCTTCGTGGACTTCTGGTGGCCGCAGTTCGGCGTCATCGGCGAGTTCGACGGCGAGGTGAAGTACCGCGACGAACGGATGCGGGCCGGGCGCAGCCCCGAGCAGGTCGTGATCGACGAGAAGCGGCGCGAGGACGATCTGCGGGCGCTGCCCGGCGTGCGCACGGTCGTCCGATGGACCTGGGGCGACGCCCTGCGCGCCGAGCCCATGGTGCGGGCCCTCGCGCGCGCCGGGGTGCGCTGAAGGTGCTGGCAGCGCAACACCCCCGAACCGGCGTGACACCCTCGGATCAGAGGGTGTCACGCCGGTTCGGGGGTGTGGCAGCGGGTCGGGTCAGCGACCGCCGCGCTGGCCGCCGCCGGTGCGGGCCTTGCCGCCCACGAGGCCGCCGACCTTGAGCGAGCCGGGACGGCCGCCCTCGGACGAGGCGCGTCGTCCGCCGCTGCGCTGGCCGTCACGCTGGCCGCCCTCGCGCGAGCCGCCGAGCGACGCGGCGAACTCGGCCTGGTCGTTGCGGACGGCGTTGGTGCGGCTCTGGCCGCCGTCGCTCTGGGTGCCGCTGCTCTGGGCGCGGCGACCGGTCTGGCGGGTGCCACGGGTCTCGTCGCGAGCACCGTCGCGCGTGCCACGGGCGTCGTCGCGGACGGGCGTGGACGAACCGCGGCCCGACTCGGTCGAGTAGAAGGTCGAGGCGCCACCGCGGGGAGCGGCGTCGCGGCGTGCGCCGTCGCGGCCACCCTGGCGGCCGCCGTCACGCGAGCCACCCGAGCGACCGGCACCGGCACCGGCGCGACCGGCGTCGGAACCGCGACCCGCGCCTCCTTGGCTGGGGCGACCCGAACGGTCCTGGCGGGCGATGGGGTTGCCCTGCGAGTCCTGACGGGCGGCGCGCTTGCGCTGGGCGTTCGCGCCCTGCGAGCGTCCGCCGCCACCCTGCTGCTGCTGGACGGCAGCCTTGGGCGAGGGCTTGACGTAGGCGGCGACCTGGCCGACGAGGGCGTCGACCTCGGGCGAGTTCGGCGTCACGGCGGTGATGGTCGGGCGGATGTCCGCCTTCTTCATCAGCTGGGCGACGTCGCGCTTCTGGCTGGGGATGACGAGGGTGACGACGTCGCCCTCGGCTCCGGCGCGGGCGGTGCGGCCCGAGCGGTGCAGGTACGCCTTGTGCTCGGTCGGCGGGTCGACGTGGATGACCAGCTCGATGTCGTCGACGTGCACGCCACGGGCGGCGACGTCGGTGGCGACGAGCACGCGGGCCGAACCGTCCTGGAAGGCGGCGAGGTTGCGGTCGCGCTGCGGCTGCGACAGGTTGCCGTGCAGGTCGACCGAGGGGATGCCCGACTCGGTGAGCTTCTTGGCGAGCTTCTTCGCGTGGTGCTTGGTGCGCATGAAGAGGATGCGACGACCCTGGCCGCTCGCGAGCTTCTGGATGAGCGCGTTCTTGCTGTCGACGTCGGGCGTCTCGAAGACGTGGTGGGTCATCTTGGCGACGGGCGAGTTGGCCTCGTCGACCGAGTGCAGCACCTCGTTGTGGAGGAACTGCTTGACCAGCTTGTCCACGCCGTTGTCGAGGGTGGCGCTGAAGAGGAGGCGCTGGCCGTCGTTCGGGGTGGCCTTCAGGATGCGCGTGACGCCGGGCAGGAAGCCCAGATCGGCCATGTGGTCGGCCTCGTCGAGCACGGTGATCTCGATCGCGTCGAGCTTGACGAAGCCCTGCTTCATGAGGTCTTCGAGGCGGCCGGGGCAGGCGATGATGATGTCGACGCCGGCCTTGAGGGCCTGCACCTGACGGTTCTGCGAGACGCCGCCGAAGATCGTGGTGGTGCGCATGCCGTAGGCCTCGGCGAGCGGGGCGAGGACGGCGTCGATCTGCGTGGCGAGCTCGCGGGTGGGGGCGAGGACGAGGCCGAGGGGGCGTCCGGCGCGGCGGTTGCCGCCGGCCAGCTTGCCGCCGAGGCGTGCGGCCATGGGGATCGAGAAGGCGAGGGTCTTGCCCGAGCCGGTCTTGCCGCGGCCGAGGACGTCGCGGCCGCCGAGGGTGTCGGGCAGCGTGTCGACCTGGATCGGGAACGCGGTGGTCTTGCCTTCGGCGGCGAGCGACTTCACGATCGGGGCGGGCACGCCCAGCGAGCTGAAGGTGACGGCGTCGGCCGTCTCGTCGACGCTCGTGGCGCCGGTGGTGTTCTCGGTGTCGAGGGTGTTCGTTGACATGTGGTGCACCTTTCGGGGCATCGGTGTCGAGCCGGGCCGAGGCTGCCTGGCCGCCTGCTGGTGAGGGGGCACGTCGGGGACGTGCTCGCACGAGGGCGGGGCAGTGCCGGGAGGACGGCTGTCGTAGCCGGGCTCGAGGTGTGGCGACGGTGCAGGTGTGCACGATCGTTTCGCCGCAGAGTGAGCTTCGCGCGCCTGCTGGTCTGCCTGGGTGTGTGCCAGGACGGAGAGGCGGTGAGGGGCGTGCTACGACGCAGGGAGCCGATCGGGCCGGCTCGCAAGTGACCCCAGCCTAGCGGCTGGCGCCGGAAAACGCGACGGGTGTGGTGTGCACGGCCGTGCGGGGCGCCGCGTGGCGGTGCCGGGGACGAGCCGAGGAGGCGCGGGTCGTCCCCTCGGGACGCCTCGCCCCCACCGCGCCTCCTGACGTCCGACCTGCCTCCGCTACGAGAACAGGCGCCGGATGGCCTTGCCCAGCGCCGTGCGTCGGCGGTGCCAGCCGTGGGCCTCGAGGGTGCGCTTGACCGGGCCGACGACCTTCGCCGAGTTGAACGTGTACGAGCCGCTGGCCGAGCCGCGCTGCCGCTCGACGCCGATCTCGGACCTCTTGTACTCGGAGGTCTCGGGGATCAGCGTGATGCGCAGCCGGTACGACTGCTCCCGGCTGCCGAACGGCCCCGACGCCTTGTCGTAGACCCAGGTGAAGACGATGCGTCCGCCCTCGATGCTCGTGGTGAAGGGATGCTCGGGTCGCGAGCCGAGGTCGAGCAGCGCCTGCGTCACGACCTGTGGGCGCGACGGGGTGGTGGGCGGCGTCGTCGGGGTCATGATCCGACGCTAGTCGACGTGTCCGCGAGGATCGACCTGTCGTTCTACCGGCCGGACGACGTGGTTGGCTACACGTCGGGGGCGCGAGGGCCGCGGCTCCGGGGGCACGCACCGCGGTCCCCTCCTCGTCCGGAAGGTCTGCAGCCATGCGCACATCGACAGTCGTCTCGAGCGTGATCACCGCCTCCGTCCTGGCGACGGCCCTGGCCGGCTGCACCGCTTCGGCCTCGATCGACCGGACCGTGTCGTCCAGCGCCTTCGCCACCACGGTCGCCGACGCCCTCGAGAAGGAGGTCGGCACCCGCCCCGACGTCGACTGCGGCGACGACGCGGTCTCCGTCGTCGACCAGGCGGAGGTGCACTGCGACGTCAGGACCCCGGGCTCCGACGTCGTCTACGACTCGGTCTCTGTGATCCGCACGGACGGCGGTGACGACTACGGCGTCGCGGTGGAGGTCGACTCCGAGCCGAAGGGCTAGGCGCGCGTCCGCCCGCGGGGTTCGAGCGGTGCGCGCGTCCGCCCGCGGGGATCGAGCGGTGCGCGCATCCCCCGCGGGGTTCGAGCGGTGCGAGCGACCGCCCGCGGGCCCCGATCAGTGCGCGCGCCCGTACCGTTCGCCGACGGGGATCTCGACCGCGACCGTGTTGCCGGGCTGGGCGAGCGGGCAGGCCCAGGCGGGGTCGTAGGCGCAGCTGGGGTTGTACGCGAAGTTGAAGTCGAGCACGATCGTGCCGGGTTCGCCGCCGGCGCCGAGGTCGGCGCCCTTGACCGAGTCGATCAGGTAGCGCCCTCCGCCGTAGGTGCCGCCGGGCTTGCCCGCCAGCGCGTCCTTGACCGGGATGAACAGGCCGCCGGCGTACTGCGCCAGCTTCCACACGTCGAGGCTGCCGACGCCGGGCACGTCGGCCACGCCGACGAGGTCGAAGAGCACGTCGCCGTCGGTGCCGGTCTCGACCACCATGCGTCGCGGTTCGGCCGGCTCGACCGACACCTCGAAGCGCCAGGCCGGGTCGTACGGCTTCGTCGGCAGGCCGGTGAAGTCGGGGCGGTCCTCGGGCAGCAGCGGGGTCGAGGGGTGCGTCGAGAACAGCTCGTCGCGGGTGCGTCGCCACAGGTCGTGCGCCGCCGCCAGGTCGGTCGCCTCGCGCACGTCGCGGTAGAGCCCGTGGATCGTCCGCCGCCACGAGGCGATGTCGAGCGCTCCCTGGGCGGGCGTCGGGGCGGAGCTGTCGGCGGCGTCGGCCGTGGCCTCGGCAGAGGCGTCGACGCCGGTGTCGGCGGTGGTCTCACCGGTGGACGAGGAGGTGCGGGTCGGGTCGGTCACCTCTGCCACCGTACGCAGGCGGTCGCCCCGCCGCCCGTGGCTCGCTCACAGGCAGGTCGCCCGTCCACAGCTCGCCGTCCCGGCCGCGGCGGACGGCGCTCCCTGGCTACGCTCGCCCCATGACGACCGACACCACGACTCCCGACCCCACCGTCACCCCGGCCGACCTGGCGCGGTTGCACCGCGCCATCGAGGTCGCGCAGCAGGCTCGCGACCACGGCAACCATCCCTTCGGTTCCCTGGTGCTCACGGCCGACGGAGACGTGGTCGAGGCCGAGAACACGGTCGTCACCGAGGGCGACCCGACGGGCCACGCCGAGACGAACCTCGTCCGGCTCGTCGCGCAGCGCTTCGACAAGCCGACGCTCAAGGCCGCGACCCTCTACACGAGCACCGAACCGTGCGCGATGTGTTCCGGAGCGATCCACTGGGCCGGCATCGGCCGGGTCGTCTACGCGCTCGCCGAGCAACAGCTGCTCGGCATGGTCACCGAGCAGGAGGGCGAGGCGACGCTCGACCTGCCCTGCCGCGAGGTCTTCGCGCGTGGGGGAGGCGCGGTGTCGGTGTCGGGGCCGGCCCTCCTCGACGAGGCCTCGGCCGTGCACGCCGGCTTCTGGGGCTGACGCGGAGCGCTCGACCTGCGACGGCCGACCCGCGACGGCCAGCCCGGCACGGTCGACCTGCCACGGCTGAGTGCTGCTGCGGACCGCGGCGCGGGTCAGACGTGCTTCGGGTGGGTCGACGCCCCGCGCCAGGTCGGGGCGAGGGCCTTCATCCGCAGGGCGCGCCACTGCCAGGTCGCCCAGAGCCCGGGCCAGAGCACGAGGCCCAACGGTCCGGCGTGGAACTCGAGCCGGTCGCGCAGCAGCGTGTGGCCCGGACCGTCCGGCACGACGGCCATCCGGTGGTTGATGCGCATCCGGGCGAACTGGCCGCTCGTGCCCCGTCCGGTGTCGCGCTGGATCCACGCACCGTCGCGCTCGTGCCAGTCGAGGTCGACGTGCGTGCTGCCGAGCGGCAGGACGCCGAGGATGCTCGCCGACACCGGGTGCGCCTCCTCGGTCCAGCGGTCGGGGAAGCCCGACGGCGACTCGGACCGGTAGACCACCAGCGGCTTCGTCACGGCGACCATGACCCGAGGGTCGCGCAGGGCGTCGGTCGCGACATCGACGGGGCAGGCGAGGCGGAGCTTGAGCTGCACGTGCATGCTCCGATCCAACTCCCGCCGCCTGATCACACGTCACGTCGCGTCACGCACGGGCGGCGTCCGAGTGCGGCTGCCTACGCTGGTCGGATGAGTCCGCACGGCCAGCAGAAGTACCAGGTGAGGTTCGACCACGGCGTGGCCGGAGCCGCCCGCATCGCCCCGGGCGCGCACGTCCTCGTCGTGGTCGACGTGCTCGACGGGCACGGCACGCTGACGCGGGACGAGACCGTGCGCGTCGTCGCCGGTCTGCCCGAGGTCGCGAGCGGGGCCGACGTCCTGGTCGTCACCGGCGCCGGGGCGGCACCCGAGGTGGCCCGGCACGTGGTCGAGCGTCAGGCCCGACGAGGCGACCGTGCCCTCGTGGCGATCGTCGCCGCGGGGGCGGTCGACGCGGACGGGTTCCGGCCCGCCGTCGAGGACCAGCTCGCCGCCGGAGCGGTGGTCGACGCGCTCGCCGCGGTCGGCATCGACTTCTCGTCGCCCGAGGCCGCCGTCGCCTGCGCCGCCTCCGGGGCGCTCGCCCGGGCCTCGTCGCACCTGCTGACGGCCTCGGCCTCGGCGGCCGAGCTGGTCGCCACCGACCGAGGCGACGTGGTCGACGCGGCCCGCGCCTCCTCGTCCTCTGCCGCCCTCGCCGTCGTGGCCCCGTCGGGCTCCCGAGGGGAATTCACCCCCTCGGCGTAGCGTTGCGGCCAGAGCGACCCGAACGTCGCCCCGACCGCAGGAGGAACCATGAAGGCAGTGCTCACCGACGGAACCGTCGTCGCCGAGGCCCCGAGGGACGAGCTGATCTCGATCGAGGGCAACTGGTACTTCCCGCCCGCGAGCGTCAACTCCGACCTGCTGACCGAGAGCCCCACCCAGTACCACTGCCCGTGGAAGGGCGACACGCAGTACTTCAGCGTCACGTCGGGCGACGACCTGCTACAGGACCGTGCCTGGAGCTACCCGACCCCGATCCCGACCTCGTTCGACCGCGTCGGCAAGGACTACTCGGGCTACGTCGCCTTCTGGAAGGACGTCTCGGTCGTCGACTGACCGACCGTCGCCCGTCGCCCGTCGACCCCGCACCTGTTACGCCGCCACGAAGTAAACAGCCCGCCACGCGATTACTTGGCGGGTTGTTTACTTCGTGGCGGGGAGAGCGTGGCGGGGAGAGCGTGGCGGGGAGAGCGTGCGGGGTGCCGGGTGGCACGCCGGGTTGGGTGCCTGCGCGGAGGCTGAGCGGGTCAGCGGGCTCGGGCGGTGGCCGAGCGGGCCGGACAGGGTGGCCGAGCGGAGCGGCCGAACACCGTGCGCGACTCCGACCTCGGCCGTGGGAGGCTCAGCCCCTCGCGACCCGGGCCCGGTGCGCCCGCACCTTGGCCCGGTTGCCGCACCGCTGCATCGAGCACCAGCGGCGGCTGCCCGCGCGCGACTCGTCGAAGAAGACGAGCCCGCACGCCTCGTTCGTGCACCGACGGAGGCGCGAGTCCGGTCCGCCGACGAAGCCCACGGCCGTGAAGAGGGTCACCGCGTCGCGTGCGACCGACGCCATCGCCTGCCCGAGCCGCAGGCGCCCGGCCCCGGCCTGGCGTCGTCCGCCCTCGAGCGACGGTGGGACGTCGGGCAGGGCCGCGAACAGGTTGAGGGTGTCGACGTCGTCGGGGTCGGTCGAGGTGCCGTCGGCCGCGGCGACCGCGAGCCGGGCGACCGCGTCGCGCAGGCCCCGGGCGTCGGCGAGCTCGCGGTCGCCGGCCGAGCCCGCGATGCCGTCGAAGCGCTCGCCGATCCAGTCGTCGAGGTCGGCGGGCAGCAGGAGGCCGTCCCAGGGGGTCGACCCGTCGGCGGGCAGGTCGAGGCCCGACTCCGGGCCGAACCGCGACCCGGCACGGAACCCGCCGAGGTACGCGAAGTCGAGGCTGAGCGCGCCCGAGTCGAAGAACCACCGGGTGTCGGTGTCGGATCTGAGCCACTGTCCGGTCTGCACCTGACCACCCTAACCGGTTACGCGCCTCTCGACGGCCCTCGTTCCGCCCGGACCCGCCCCGGGAGGCGCGGTGTCAGACCGCGCGCTTCGTCCAGGTGATGAGGTGGGCCGGGTCGTACCGCCGCGAGCACTTCCCGCAGGCGAGGGGTCGCGCCGGTTGACGGTAGCGGTAGTGCTCGTGCCCCGCCGGACAGACCCCGACCCACGGGGCGAGCTCGCTGGCGATGGCTCCGTCGTGCAGGCGTGAGCCGACGTAGCCCAGGTCGGTGGCGACGGCCTTCCACCGGGGACCGTGACCGGCGCGGGAGCCGGCGAGAGCGTGGGCGACCTCGTGGAGCAGCACCTGGTGGATCTCGTCGTCGTCGTAGCGGCCGGCGAGGTGCCGCGAGACCGTGATGCGCTTGGTCGTGTAGTTGCACAGGCCCGCGCGCGTCTTGGCGTTGTCGAAGCCGAAGGTCCACACGGCGGGGTCGAGGTGCAGGTCGATGAGCGCGGCGGCCCAGCGCCGCACCCGGTCGAGGTCGGCCACGTCGAGGTCAGGAGGCGCGGGTCAGCGCCGCGGGAACGGCCAGGTGGTGGGCTCGTCGTCGCGCGGGAGGCCGTCCACCACGCCGGTCACGCCGGTGCCGCCCGTGCGGGGTCGCTCCCCGGTACGGCCCTCGTCGGCGCCGCGACGCTCGGCGTCGCCCCGCCGCTCGGCGTCGAACTCGTCGGAGTCGCGGTCGCGGTGACCCGCGGCACGCTCGGCGAGGTGGCTGATCTTGCCCCAGAGCCCACCGTCGCGTGGTGCGGCCGGAGCCGTCGCGGCGACCTTCTCGGCGCGGGCGGCGGCGGCCTCGGCCACCGGCGACGCGGCGGCCTCGTCGGGCATGGACTCGGGGTCGAAGCTGATCGCGGCGGTGCGCGCGGCGTCCATGGGCTGGCGGGCGGGGACGGCCTCGGCCCCCGCGCCGTCGCCGGCGGCCGCGGCCGCGGTGCCCGCGGGCACCTCCGGAGCAGAAGCCGGGGCGGGAGCGGACGCCGGCGTCGACGTGGGCGCACCACCGTAGAGCGAGGCGATGCCGTCGAAGCGGGGCACCTGGGTCCGGCCCTGGGATCGGGCCGGGGCAGGGGCCGACGTCGGCGACGCGGTCAGGGGCTGGAGCGGCACCGGGTTCGTGTCACCCACGGCCGGGGCCTCGAGTCGTGGCTGCGGGCCGGTGTCGCTGAGGTAGGCGCGCATGACGCCCTCGATCGCGACGCGCAGGCCGTTCGTCCGGTCGCGCGGGGCACCGGACGCCTCGTACGCCTCGAGCGCCTTGGCCAGGGTCTCGCGCGCCTCTTCGTTGCGGCCCAGGTCGTAGAGCGTGTAGCCCTCGAGCTCGGCGGCGGCGGCCTCGAGCTCGCGCCATTCTTCGGTGGCGGCCGTGATGCGGCTGGTGTGCAGGTCGTTCAGTGCACGGTCGAGCTTGCCCTGCTCGCGGAAGATGTGGGCCCGTCGGATGCGGGCCGCCGTCGAGTCGGCCCGGTCGCCGGTGAAGTGCGCCAGACGGAACGCCTCTTCGGCGATGGCCAGGGCTTCGTCGAGGCGGCCGAGCAGGCGCAGCAGGTCGGCGCGCTCGCCGAGGGCGGCGGTGCTGCGGCTCTGGCCCAGGGCGGCGAGGCGGGCCTCGGCGACGGGCACGTCGACGGCCGTGCGCAGGCTGACGGGGTCGAAGCCGCCGGCACCACCGGTCCCGCGCACGACGGGCGCGGCGAAGCCCGGCGGCACGGTCTGGGGGCGGGCGCTGCCGGGTGCTGTCGTGTCGGGTCGGTCGTGCTGGCTCATCGAGTACGAGGGTAACCGCCCGGCCCCCGAACAGGCCGCGCGGCGCGCAGCGTGTGAGCGAGTGTCGGGGCCGGTGTGCGGAACCCGGCCCGCGCCTCCTGGGGTCGGTGCGCGGAACCCGGCCCGCGCCTCCTCCGGTGGCGCCCGCCGGGTCAGGGGGCCGGGGTGAGGGGGACGCTGACGATGCGGTCGTCGCCGGCGCTCGGCGTGCCGCGCCCGTCCGTGTTGTTCGTCACGAGCCAGAGGGTGCCGTCGGGACCGGGCAGGACGTCGCGGATGCGGCCGAGCGACCGGTCGCCGGCGAAGAGTTCGGTCGGCACGGCCTCGGAGCCGGGCGCCACCTGGATCTCGAACAGCTTCTCGCCGCCGAGCCCGGCCAGGTAGAGCGTCGTGCCGACCGCCGTGAGGCCGCTCGGGCTGGCGTCGTCGGTCGACCACTGCAGCACCGGGTCCGCGAAGCCCGCGACGTCGCCGCGCCCCTCGACGTCCGGCCAGCCGTAGTTCGCCCCGGGCTCGAGGGCGTTGAGCTCGTCGTAGGTGTTCTGCCCGAACTCGGCCGCCCAGGCGGCGCCGGTGGCGTCCCAGGCGATGCCCTGCGGGTTGCGGTGGCCGAGCGAGTAGACGAGCGACCCGGGTTCGGGGTTGTCGTCGGGCACGCCGCCGATCGCGGTCGCACGCAGCACCTTTCCGCCGAGCGAGCCGGGGTCCTGGGCGTTCGGCCGCTGGTTCGCGTCGCCCGTCGTCACGTACAGGGCCCCGTCCGGGCCGAACGCGATGCGGCCGCCGTCGTGGTTGCTCGCCCTGGGGATGCCCGTGATCACCGTCTCCTGCTCGCCCAGGCCGTACGAGCCGACCTCACCCGTGATCGGCGCGCGCACCACGCGGTTGTCGTCGGCGGTGGTGGCGTAGGCGTAGAGGTACGACGGCGACCCCGCGAGCACGGCCAGGCCGAGCAACCCGCCCTCGCCCTCGTGCACGACCCCGCCGATGGTGCCGGCCTCGCGCGTGCTGCCGTCGGCGAGCAGTTCGAGCACGGTGCCGGTGTCGCGCAGGCTGACGAACGACGACCCGGTGTCGAGTCGCACGACCGACCAGGGGGCGGCCAGGTCCGTGGCGACGTCGGTCGTCACGGCGTCGGCCGCGACGGTGACGGCGGTCGCGTCGGTGGTCGGCGCGACCGGGCCGGGTCCGGCGGCGGCCGTCGGGTCGGTCGGGGTCTCGGACGCCGGACGCGTGGCGGCCGGGCCGCCCGAGCCCGGGGCGTCGTCCCCGGTGGTGCAGCCGACGAGCAGGACGGCGGTGACCGCCGCCATCGTGCCGACGGCGAACCGGTGCCGTGTGGTGCGGGGTGTCGGGATCATGATCGCGCCTCCTGCGTCCCAGGCAAGCCGATGGGCGCGACGGCCGCATCGGTCGTCACCACACCGTGACCGCCTTCGCAGCCCGTGCCCAGCCGAGGGGCGAGCCGGTGCCCAGCCGAGAGGCGAGTCGGTGCCCGGCCGACGGGCGACCCCGTGCCCAGCCGACGGGCGACCCCGTGTCCTACCGTCGGCGGGTGGCTACGCGCGGGGGCTCAGCTCGGCGCGCAGCGGCCAGTCCTGGCCCTCGAGGATCAACTGGGCGCCCGCTCCGGTGCGCACGTTGACCACGATCGGCGCGAGCAGGTTGACCGTCATGCCGGTCGACGCGGGCGTCGCGACGACGAGCAGCAGGGCGTCGGCGGCGTCCTGCAGGTCGAGGGTGGCGGACTGGTCGTCCGACACGACGGGCGAGTAGTCGGGCAGGTGCACCGACGCGTCGAGCACGAACAGTCGCACCTCGGACCCGCTCGCCCGCAGGGCGAAGAGCCCGTGGGCGCCGTCGATGCGCTCGAGCGAGAAGTCGGTGAGCGGCTCGAGACCGAACGGAGGCGCGACGAACGTGACGACGGAGCCCGCGACCTCGCGGGCGGCGTTCGCGCTCATCGGAGGAAGTCCATCAGCGTGGGCTGCAGCACCTTGGCGGTGACCGCGAGGGCCGCCTGGTACGAGGTGTTCTGCATCTGCAGGTCGAGCACGGCCTCGCCGAGATCGAGGTCCATGATGCCGGCGCGCTGCGCCTCCAGCGTGGTCTTGGTGTCCAAGAGGATGTCCTCGGCTCTCAGGATCTGGGACTGTCGTGCCCCGATGTCGGACTGTACGCCGCGCACGGCCGTCAACCGGGCGTCGACCTCGGTGAGCCGCGTGCCGACGTTGACGCCGGCCCGCAGGTCGGTGGCGATGCGGTCGAGCATGCTGAAGACCGAGTCGGCGCCGGTGCCGAAGGCGGCGGCTCCGTCGGCGTCGACGCGCACGTCGGTCTCGACGCCGATCTGGCGGGTGACCGACGAGCCCGGGGTGCCCGTGTAGCTAAAGTCGGGGCGGAAGGCGACGCCCGCGTCCGACGTGCCGGCGAAGACGCTGCGGCCGTTGTACGAGGTGTTCGCCACGGCGAGCAGGTCGGCCTTGAGGCCGTCGATCTCGGTCGCGATGGCGTCGAGGGCGGGTTGCGACAGCGCGCCGGTGTTGGCGCCCTGCACCGTGAGGTCGCGCACCTTCTTGAGCACGTCGTCGGTGGACGACAGCGCCGAGTCTGCCAGCGAGAGCCACCCGTTGCCGTCGCCGACGTTGCGGGAGAACTGCACGTTGGCCGCCTGCTCGGCCTTGACCCGCAGGGCGTCCGCCGTGCCGGCCGGATCGTCCGACGGCTTCGAGATGCGGTCGAGGCTCGCGGCCCGCTGCTGGGCCTGGTCGACCCGGTACGAGCTGGTCTGCAGGTTGCGCTGCGCGGTGAGCATGGCCATCTGGTTCGTGGTGCGGGTGATCATCGGTTACCTCCCGACCCGTCCCATGCCGTTGATCAACGTGTCGAGCATCTCGTCGATCGCGGTCATGACGCGGGCCGCGCCCTGGTAGGCGTGCTGATAGGTGAGCAGGTTGACGTTCTCCTCGTCGAGGCTGACCCCGGCGGTCGAGAGCTGGCGACCCTTGGCGGACGTCGCCGCGAGGTCGGTGAGGGTCGAGCGGTCGGCCTCGGTGCGGGCCGTGGCCCCGATCGTGCTGACGATCGAGCCCCAGGCGCGGTCGGGCGATCCGGTCGAGAGTCCGATCCGGCCGACGGCGCGGGCGATCGACCCGTCGAGGGCGCCTCCCGTGCCGTTGCCCGACGCGATGGTCGAGGCGCCGGTCGGCAGCACGGTGAGGCCGCGCGCCGCGGGCACCCCGGCGGTGAGGGCGAAGAAGTCGTGGCCCGTGGTGCCGTCGGCGGTCGTGCCCGTCGCGTGCACGGCGTTCACCTGGGTGGCGAGCTGGGTCGCGAGGGCGTCGTAGCTCGCGGCGGCCTCGGCCAGCACCCCGCCGGTGCCGCCGGGCGCGGCCGGGGCGAGCACCGACAGCGAACCGGCGATGCTGCCGCCGTCGAGCGAGATCGGGTCGCCGGCGCGGTGGGTCCACTCGAGCGAGACCCCCGAGGAGGCGGTGGCCAGCGTGTAGTCGCCGGTCACCTTCACCTGGCGGGCCGAGTCGCCCGACACGAGGGCGTTGCCGCCGACCAGGACGTCGACCGTGCCGTCCGCGTTGTCGCGCACCGTGCCTCCGGCGAGCGTCGCGATCTTCTCGGTCAGTGCCGAACGGGCGTCCACCAGTTCGTTGGTGCTGACGCCCTGCTGGGTCGCGGTGCGGATGCGCACGTTGAGGTCGGCCACCTGGGTCGCGGCCGAGTTGAGCTGCGAGGCGAGGCCGTCGAGCTGCTGACGCTGCGAGGTCCACTGGTCGTCGACGGCCTTGTAGCCGGTCGAGAGGGTCTGGGCGATCGTGTTCGCCTGGCCGAGCAGGACGGCCGCGGGGGCCGCAGCCGAGGGGTCGTTCGACACGTCCTGCCAGGCGGACCAGAACTTCGTCAGCTGCGAGGCGATGCCGGTGGTGCTGGGCTCGTTCAGGGACGACTCGAGGGCGGCCGTGACCGACGCCCGCACGCCCTGGTAGCCGGCTGCCCCGGCGGCGCCGCGGACCTGGGCGTCGGCGAACCGGTCGCCGATGCGGGCGATGCCGTCGACCGACACGCCCTGTCCGGGCTGGACGCCGTTCGAGAACACGCCCACGCGGGCGGCCGCCTCGATCGAGGACTGCGTGACCCGTTGCCGCGTGTAGCCCTCGGTGTTGACGTTGGCGATGTTCTGGCCGACCACGTCGAGCCCGGTGCGGGCCGCGGTCAGCCCGCGGTAGGCGGTGGCCAGGCTGCCGAAGGTGCTCACCACGTCAGAGCCGCCCGTCGAAGAGGTGACCGCCGGAGGCGCTGGCCGAGCTCGCGTGACCGGTCTGGCCCGTCGCGTCGTACGTCGCGGTCGCGGGGCCCGTGGACGCGGTGGCCAGGGTCTCCTGCGTGGCGCGGGCGGCGGCCCGCAGGAAGCGTTCGTTCTCGTCGCGCAGCTGGGCGATGCGCCCGGTCAGCTCGGTCATGGCGCGGAGGTGGGCGGTGAAGATCTCGCCCCACGGGCCGGACGGTGCCGCGGAGATGATCTCGCGCAGGGGGGCCTCCTCGTCGGTGCCCCACTCGCGGGCGACGGCCGACACCTCGACGCTGCGCTCGAGCCCCGCGGAACGGAGGCGACCGAGCACCTGCTCGACCTCGCGCGTGGCGTGGTCGACCCAGCGGCTACGGCCCGCGGTGAGCAGCAGTTGCTCCTCCTCGAGCTTGAAGGTCAGCAGCTCGAGCAGCTCGCGCTCTCGCCAGAGCAGCGCGGAGAGTTCGTTCGCGCCCATGGGGGCCTCCTCGGTCGGTCGCATCGGGGTGTCGGGTTCGTCGTCCGTCGGCGAGGAGTGCCCGGCGTCCTCTGCACCGGTGACTATCGGCGGAGGCGCGGGGCCCGTTAGTCATCGGCCCGAACCCTGCACCTAGCCTTAAAGCACCGCTCGGAGGAAGGGGCGTTCCGACCCAGTACGGGGGTGGGGGCACGAGGTGTGTCCCCCGAAGAGATGACGGTCGTTCCCCCGCACTGGGGGCAGTCCCGGCCTGCCGCCGCCCCCCTCCGGCTCGGTAGCGTTGCAGAGCAGCGACGGGCCCCCGACGGGTCGGTCGCCACGCATCATCTGCGGTCCGGACGACGTCTCGTCCGGTGCACCGCGCCTCCTCGGCGAACCCTGTCGACGTGCCCTGATCAGAGGGCCGTTCGTCGCGCCCGGAGTCACGATCACCGGACCACGAGGTCCCCTATCGCACTGGGAGTCGCGATGAACCGCACCGAACGGAACGCCATGGTGGTGGAGAACCTGCCACTGGTCGGCTACCTCGTCTCGGAGGTGTGCGCCCGCGCCACCCACCTGTCGCGTGACGACCTCGCCTCGGTCGGTGCCGTCGCCCTCGTCCAGGCCGCCGACGCCTTCGACCCCACCCTCGGCATCCCGTTCGGCGCCTACGCCCGCACCCGCATCGTCGGCGCGTTCGCCGACGACATGCGCTCGGGGGACTGGGCCAGCCGCGGCACCCGCAAGCGCATCAAGGAGACCCTGGCCGTCCAGGAGGCGCTCACCGCGACCCTGGGACGCGCCCCGAGCGTCGACGAGATCGCCGGTGCCCTCGGCGTCGACCGCCAGACGGCGGCCGGTGCCCTGACCGACGCGGCCCGGACCGTCTCGGCCCTCGACGACACCGTCGCCGACCACCTCGCGGCCGACCTGCCGCTGCCCGAGGAGAACCTGCTCGTCTCGGAGCGCAGCCGCTACGTCGCCGCCGCGGTCGAGGCCCTGCCCGAGCGCATGCGCCTGATCGTCGAGGGCGTCTACTTCGGCGACCGCACGGTCACCGAGATCGCCGACGAGCTCGGCATCACCCACAGCGCCGTCTCGCAGCAGCGCACCGAGGCGGTCCGCCTGCTGCGCGACGCCCTCGAGTCGCACTACGCCGACGACCCCGACGCCGAGTTCACGCCGGTCTCGAAGACCGCGCCGGCCCGCCGCAGCGCGTACCTGTCGCGCGTCGCGACGAACGCCGCCGTCGGCATCGCCCGCGCCATGCGCGAGCCCGACGCCGCCGGCATCAGCACGGCGGTCTGAGATCGCCTGAAAAAACTTCTGCGGCTGACTTACAGCCGCGGTCGACCGGCCGACAGTAGCCGGTGTCAGCCCACGGATGGGCCGACGAACACCACCCAGTCACGGAGGAGAACACCATGGGTATGCAGATCAACACCAACCTCGCGGCCAACAACACCTACCGCAACCTCAACAGCACGCAGAACGACCTGTCGAAGAGCCTCGAGAAGCTCTCCAGCGGTCTTCGCATCAACCGTGCCGCTGACGACGCGGCGGGTCTCGCGATCTCCGAGGGCCTGCGCTCGCAGGTCGGCGGACTCACGGTGGCCGCACGTAACGCCCAGGACGGCATCTCGGTCGTCCAGACCGCGGAAGGCGGCCTGACGGAGGTCCACTCGATCCTCCAGCGTGTCCGCGACCTCGCTGTCCAGTCGGGCAACGACTCGAACAACGCCGACGCTCGTACGGCGATCCAGACCGAGGTCACGGCCCTCGGCGACGAACTGACCCGCATCGGCAACTCGACCAACTTCAACGGAATCGACCTGCTCAACAGTGCCGGCTCGCTGACGTTCCAGGTCGGAGCCGGCTCGACGGCTGCGAACGACCAGATCTCGGTGAACCTCACCGACATCACGGCCGTCGCGACCGCCGTCAAGGCGCTCACGTTCGACTCGTCGGCCAACGCCCTCACCTCGATCGCCGCCATCGACACGCAGATCAAGGACGTGTCGTCGGCTCGTTCGGAGCTCGGTGCCGTGCAGAACCGCTTCGAGCACTCCATCGCGTCGACCAACGTCGCGAAGGAGAACCTCACGGCGGCTCAGTCGCGCATCCGCGACGTGGACATGGCCGAAGAGATGGTCAAGTACACCCGCTCGAACGTGCTCAGCCAGGCCGGCACCGCGATGCTGGCCCAGGCGAACCAGAGCAGCCAGGGCGTGCTGTCGCTCCTCCGCTAGTCGTAGCCGAGGAGGGTCCCGTGCTCCCAGCCCGGGCCTGACCCACCACCTCACCGCGGTTCGAGACCGGGTGGCCTCGACGGTGCAGCTGATCCTGCACCGTCGGGCCACCCGGTCTCAGCGCTCCCCCCCACTTCGATCTGCCCCACGGTCCGACCCGGACACCCCACCTCGACAGGAGCACCTGATGGCCTCGCTCGGCATCGACGGCCTCGTCAGCGGGCTCGACACGACCACGCTCATCAACACGTTGATGCAGTCCGAGGCCGTGCCCCAGACGATCCTGAAGAACAAGGCCACCGTCGGCCAGACGCTCGTCACGGCCCTGCAGGGGCTCAACACGAAGATCGCCGACCTCGCGACCCTCGCGACCTCGACCGCCAAGGCGGGCTCGCTCTCCCTCTTCACCCCGACCAGTAGTTCGACGGCGGTGACGGCCACCACCGCTCCCGGTGCCGTCTCCGGCTCGGTCGACCTCGTGGTCGGGGCCACCGCGTCGTCCAAGACCGCGGTGACTGCGGCGATGACGGCGTGGCCCGACTCGCCCGCGACGCTCACCTTCGTCTCGGCCGCGGGCACGAGGACCGAGGTGACCGCCGCCTCCTCGTCGCTCGACGACGTCGTGACGGCGATCAACGCCTCCGCCGCCGGCATCTCGGCCGTCAAGGTCGCCTCGGGCAAGGACGCCTCGGGTGCCGTCCAGTACCGTCTCCAGCTGTCGAGCCAGAAGAGCGGAGCCGAGGGTGGCTTCGACGTCTTCCGCGGCACCACCGCCGACGTGGCCGCCGGCACCGCCCCCGACCTCATCGCCCAGCCCGGCGCCGCCGTGATCTCGCAGGCGCGCGACGCCTCGATCACCCTCTGGGCGGGCACGGCGGCCGAACAGGTCGTCACGAGCAGCAGCAACACCTTCACCGACGTCCTGCCCGGCGTCTCGGTCACGGTCTCGGCCACGACGACCGAGCCGGTGCACCTCGCGATCGCCCGGGACGCGACCGCCGCCACCAAGGTCGCCACCGACCTGGTCGCCGGCGTCAATGCCGCGTTGAGCCTGATCAGCACCAGGAGCGCGGCCACCACCACGACCAACGCGTCCGGCGTGACCACGGTCACCGCGGGCGTCTTCGGTGGCAACTCCACCACCCGTGGCATCACACAACGCTTGACCGACTCCGTGCTCAGCCCCGTCGACGGGCAGTCGCCGAGCGTCATCGGCATCTCGATCGACGCCAAGACCGGCCAGTTCGCCGTCGACGCCACGAAGTTCGCCGCCGCCCTCGCCGCCGACCCGGCCAAGGTGCAGGCGACGATGAGCGCCATCGCGGCCCGGGTCGCCTCGACGGCCACGGCCGTCTCGGACAAGTTCGACGGTTCGCTGACGAAGACCATCACGGGGCAGCAGTCGGTCGTGAAGGACCTCAACAACCGCGTCAGCGACTGGGACGACCGTCTCTCCGCTCGCCGCGCGAGCCTCCAGAAGACCTACTCGGCCCTCGAGACCTCGCTCAGCGCCCTGACCGCGCAGCAGAAGTACATCTCGAGCCAGCTCGCCAGCCTCTCGACGAGCAGCAGCTGATGGACGCCACCTCGTTCGCCGCCTTCGCCGCGGCCTCGGCCGGCCCCTCGGCCGTCGTGCAGAAGCAGCGCGCCCAGTACACGAGCGACGCCGTGCTGTCGGCGACGCCCGTCCAGCTCGTCACGATGCTCTACGACCGCCTCATGCTCGACCTGTCACGTGCCGAGGCCGCACAGGTCGCCGCGAACTGGCCCGCCGCCTCCGAGCAGTTGCTGCACGCCCAGGCGATCATCGCCGAGCTGTCGTCGTCGCTCAAGATCGACGTCTGGGACGGCGGCGAGGGCCTGCTCGCCTTGTACACCTACACGTCGACCGCCCTGGTCAACGCCAACGTGCACCGTGACGTCGCGCAGACCCGCGAGGTCGCCGGGCTGCTCGAGCCCCTGCGCCAGGCGTGGCACGAGGCCGCGGCCTCGCTGCAGGCCGGCGCCGCCTCGTCGGTCCCCGGCCTGGCCGGAGGCGTCGGTGTCGCCTAGGACCGAACGGACGCACGCCGCCTGGCGCGCGGCCCTCGACGAGTTGGAGGCGCTGGTCACCGAGGCGGACGCCTCGCTCCCCACGGGTGACGGCGACCCCACCGCGCTGCCGACTCCGGCCCGCCGCTGGACGCCGCCCGTGGGGCTGGGTCCGCTGCCGCAGGAGTTGGCGACCCGCGCCTCCTCGTTGGCCGAGCGCCAGCGCGACGTCCTCGGCCGTCTCGAGGCCGCCCGGGTCGCCGTGCTGCAGCACCTCGGAGCCGTCCGCACCGTCGAGGCGTCGCACGAGCCCTCGCGCCCGGTCTACCTGGACGCCACCGGCTGACCCCGCCCCGCTGACCCCGGCCGGGTGGCCTCAGCCGAAGGGGATGACCCCGACGACGACGGCGACCACGAGCATGACGACCGAGACGACGGCCGCCCGCCAGAGCACCTTCTTGTGGTGGTCGCCGAGGTTGACGTTCGCCAGGCTGACCAGCAGCAGGATCGCCGGCACGAGCGGGCTCTGCAGGTGCACGGGCTGGCCGATCACCGAGGCGCGCGCCATCTCGACCGGTTCGATGCCGAACGCCGCGGCGCTCTGGGCGAGCACGGGCAGGATGCCGAAGTAGAAGGCGTCGTTGCTCATGAAGAAGGTGAGCGGCAGGCTGAGCAGTCCCGTGATGACGGCCAGGTACGGACCCAGTTCGTTCGGGATCACCTGCACGAGCCACTGCGCCATCGCGTCGACCATGCCCGTCCCGTTGAGCACGCCGATCAGCACGCCGGCGGCGAAGACCATCGAGACGACGCCGACGATGCTCGGCGCGTGGGCGACGATCTCGGCCGACTGCTGCTTGACCTTCGGGAAGTTGATCAGCAGCGCGACCGCGACGCCGACCATGAACACGTAGGCCAGGGGGAAGAGGTCGAGCACGAGCAGCACCATCACCACGACGGTCAGCGCGAAGTTGAACCAGATCAGCCCGGGGCGCAGGGTCTCGCGAGTGGGGTCGAGCATCGTGTCGGCCATCGTGCCGGTCAGGGGCGTGCCGTTCTCGCTGGCGCCGCTGCCGCCGGGGTTGTCGACCGCGCGCTCGCCGGGGGCGTCTGCGCGGCTGCCGTCGGCGCGACCGCCGCGCAGGCCCAGGGCGACCGTGGGGCTGGTGAACATCGAGACGCCGACGCCCGCCTTGCCCGGTCCGCCACCGCGGGCGGCCGTGGCCAGCTCGCGCGACAGGGGCGACATCTTCTCGGCCGCGGCGGCCAGCACCGACCCGCCGAGCTCGACCGTGCCGAGGCGGCGGCGCTCGCGCAGGCCCATCAGCCAGGCGAACACGAACACGATGACGAGGCCCGTGATCAGCGACGGCACGAGGGGCACGAAGATGTCGGACGGCGCGACGTTGAGCGCCGCGGCGGCCCGCACGGTCGGCCCGCCCCACGGGACGATGTTGAGGGTGCCGTTGGCGAGGCCGGCGACGCAGGTCAGCACGACCGGGCTCATGCCGAGCTTGAGGTAGATCGGCAGCATGGCGGCGGTCGTCACGATGAAGGTCGTCGACCCGTCGCCGTCGAGAGAGACGGCCCCGGCCAGCAGGGCCGTGCCGAGCACGATCTTCGCGGGGTCGTTGCCGGTGACGCGGAGGATGAAGCGCACGAGCGGGTCGAACAGCCCGACGTCGATCATCAGCCCGAAGTACATGATCGCGAACATCAGCAACGCCGCGGTCGGGGCCAGGTCGCCGATCGCCTCGATCACCATGTCGCCGATGCCGAGGCCGGCCCCCGCGAACAGGCCGAAGATGGTCGGCACCATGATCAGGGCGAGCATCGGCGAGAGCCGCTTGGTCATGATCAGCACCATGAAGGTGGCGATCATCAGATAACCGAGGATGACGAGCATCAGGACTCCTTCGTCCGGTTCGTGTGTCCGGGCACGCTAGCCGCGCCTCCCGAGCCGCGTCGCGCTTGTGCGCATTGGCCGACTATCGCGCGTTGGCACCGTTCTGCGCGTTCTGCTCACGCCCGGCCTGCCCCCCGACCCCACCCCGGCTTGGCGCCGCGTTTCGTGCACCACACCGTGCCTAGACGAGGTGCGATGCACGGGACGCGGTGCGGCGCGTGCGCGAGGGCTGGGCGGGGCCGCGAGGAGGCGCGGTTCGCGTCGGCCGCGCCGGGTACCCTGGCGGGCGTGACCGACGACAGCTCACCACGGGGACGCCGCACGCCGGCGAGCCGTCGGGCGGGTGCGCGAGGCGGGTCGGGGCAGGGGGCGGCGCCGCGCCTCCGGAAGCGGCGTTTCGCCACCGAGGTGCTGTTGCTCCAGCTCGCCGTCGTCACCGCGATCGTGCTGCTGACCAGTGCCGTCTTCGCGACCATCGCCGTCCAGCGCCTGGCGCGCGAGGCCGAGTCGACCGCGCTCGCCGTGGCGCAGAGCGTCGCGAGCGACACCGACGTCCGGGAGCAGGTCGCCCTGCTGAGCGTCGACGGCACCGAGATCGACCAGGAGGCGCTGGCCCGGGGAGCCCTGCAGCGCACCGCGGTCGCGGCCCAGCAGCGCACCGGGGCGCTCTTCGTCGTCGTGACCGACGATCGCGGGGTGCGGCTGGCGCACCCGGACCCCTCCCGCATCGGCGAGCGGGTGAGCACCAGCCCCGACGCCGCCCTGCGAGGGGAGGAGGTCGTCGCCTGGGAGCGCGGCACGCTCGGCGACTCGGCCCGCGCGAAGGTGCCGATCTACGCTCCGGGCGTCTCGGTCGGCGCGGCGTCGGTGGCCCCCGGCTCGGCGGCGGACGTCGTCGGCGAGGTCAGCGTCGGGTACGCGCCGACCCGGGTCTACGACACCCTCGTGCAGGACGCCCTGCCCGTCGTCGGGGTGGCCGTGCTCGCCCTCGTGCTCGGCGTCGTCGCGTCGGTGCTGATCCGTCGGCGGCTCGACCGCGCGACCCTCGGGCTGCAGCCCGAGGAGCTGTCGAGCCTCGTCCAGAACCAGCAGGCCGTGCTCGGCGGGGTCGGCGAGGGGGTGCTGGCGGTGTCCGGCGACGGCGTCGTGACGGTGTGCAACGACCAGGCCGCGCGACTGCTGGCGGTCGACGCCTCGACCGCCGTGGGGAGGCCGCTCGCCGGGCTCGGCCTGCCCGAGGGGCTCGTCGCGCTGCTCGGTCCGAGCGGGCCGAGAGGGCCGCGCGACGCCGTCGACCAGGCGTCGGCCGGCACCTCGGCGGGCACCCCGGCCGACACCACGCTCGTGGTCGGCCACCACGTGCTGCTCGTCGACGTGCGTCCGGTGTCGCGCGACGGGGTCGACCTCGGCCGGGTCGCGGTGGTGCGCGACCGCACGGCCGTCGAGGCCCTGACCCGCCGGCTCGACGCCGTCGGCGCGATGACCACGGCCCTCCGCGCGCAGCGACACGAGTTCGCCAACCGGCTGCACGCCCTGTCGGGGATGCTCGAGCTCGGTCGCGCCGAGCAGGCCCGCGCCTACCTCGCCGACGTCCTCGACCACGGGCCGTTGCGCTACCCGGTCGCCCACGCCGACCGGCTGACCGAGCCGTACCTGCAGGCGTTCCTCGGGGCGAAGGGCGTCGAGGCGGCCGAGCGGGGCGTCCTGCTGAAGCTCGGGCCCGAGACGCTCGTGACGGGGTCGGTCGTCGAGCCCGGCGACGTGACGACCGTCCTCGGCAACCTGGTCGACAACGCGGTCCGGGCGGCCGTCGCCGGACGGGTCACGCCCGCCTGGATCGAGGTCGAGGTGCTCGACGACGGCACCGACCTGCACCTGTCGGTGATGGACTCGGGCGACGGCGTCGCCGACGTGGACCAGCTGTTCGACCGTGGGCCGCACGGTGCCGACGACGAGCCCGACCCCGCACGCGTGCACGGCCTGGGGTTCGGGCTGCCGCTCTCCCGGGACATCGCCCGACGCCGCGGCGGCGACGTCTGGCTCGGCTCGCCGGGCGGCGACGGGCACGGCGCCGTGTTCTGCGCGAGGCTCGTGGGCGCGGTCTCGCGCGAGGCGGTGGCGACGGGCGAGGCGGTGGTGACGGGCGCGTCCGGGCCGGCCCGCGCCTCCTCGTCCCATGGCGGCGACGACCCGCGACCGCCCGGCGTCGGCACGTCCGCCGGCAGCGCCCCCGCCCCCGGACCGCCCGCCCCCGACACCCCCGAGAGGACCACCCCGTGACGACCGAACTCACCGTGCTCGTGGTCGACGACGACTTCTACGTCGCCGACCTGCACCGCCGCCAGGTCGAGCAGCTGCCCGGCCTGCGGGCGTTGCCGGCCGTCGGCACGGTCGCCGAGGTGCGCCGCGTCCTCGCCGAACGGCACGTCGACCTGCTGCTGCTCGACGTCCACCTGCCCGACGGCAGCGGGCTCGACCTGCTGCGCGAGGTCGACGTCGACGCGTTCGTGCTCAGCGCCGCGTCGGACGCCACGACCGTGCGGCGGGCCCTGCGGCGCGGGGCGCTGGGCTACCTGATCAAACCGTTCGCGTCGGGCACGCTGGTCGACCGGCTGCGCGCCTACCAGCGGTACCGCAACGTGCTCGACGAGCGGACGGCCGTCGACCAGGAGGCGCTCGAACGGGCCCTGCGCATCCTCCATTCCGGCGACGCGGCGAAGGCGGCCTCGCCGTCGCGGTCGGCGACGGAGCAGGCGGTGCTCGAGCAGTTCGGAGCCGAGGCGGATGCGGACGCCGCGGACGCCGACACCGAGGTCGGGGCCGGGGCCGGGGCCGGGGCCGGGGCCGGGGCCGGGGCCGGCGTCGGGCCGCTCGAACTGTCGGCGGCCGACGTCGCCGCCCGGGTCGGGGTCTCGCGGGCCACGGCGCAGCGGTACCTCGCGGCGCTCGCCGCCGACGGTCTCGTCACGATGAAGCTCAGCTACGGCACCACCGGCCGCCCCGAGCACCGCTACTCGCGCCCCTGACCCGACCCGCGCCTCCTGCTCGTCGCCCGCTCGCTCGTCCGCCTGCTCGCCACCGCGTCGCACCGCCCACTGAACATCGCACCGCCCACTGAACATCGCACCGCCCACGTCGGCGGTGCGACGTCCAGTCGGCGGTGCGAAGCCCCCCCCCCCCCGCTCGTCGGGGCGGGCCGCCGAGGAGGCGCGGGCCGGCTCAGTCCGCCGGTGCGGTCTCGACGACCGGACCGTTCACCTGCACGTCGATGAGGCGGCTGAGGGAACTGTCGGGTCCTCCCTGGAGGGTCACGGTGTAGGGCTCGTCCGCACCCTCACCGGGTCCGGTGACGATCCGCCGTGAGCCGCTCGGCGTGGTCTCGTCTTCGATGACGGTGAAGCCGTCGGCGACGAGAGCGTCGACCAGCGCTGCCGTCGTCGCGTCCCGTGAGGCGCCCGGAACGAGCACGACGGAATGCGCGACGGTCCACTGTCGGATGCTGCTGTCCGGGTCGTTCGGCGTGCCGGCCACACCGGCGTCGCCGTCCTCGAACACCTCGACGCTCTCGACGACGGCCGGGTCGACGAGCGCGACCACCCGGTCGACGAGGTCGTCGGCACGTCGGCCGGTCTCTTCGAGGGAGGGGGTCGACTTCCCCGTGGGGGTCTCGTCGACGGTCGGTCCGACCACGCCGAGGAGGACGTAGTTCTGCCCGGTCGACGCCCCGTTGTCACCGGCCTGCACGGTCAGCTCGAAGCCGTCGTAGCGGTCCTCGTCCGAGGTCAACGTGACCCAGCGACCTCCCGCGTTCGACGTCTCCCGGTCGAGACCCACCGTCCAGCCGTCCGCGACGCGGGCATCGATCACGGACTCGGCGACGTCGAGCTGGGGTGCGTCCGGCACGAGGTTCACGTACCGCAGCACCCGCCACTCCTGGATGCTGCCGTCGGCGTCGTCCGCGGAGCCGCCGATCGACGCCGCGCCGTCCTCCTGGGCCTCGACGCTCGCCACGAGCGTCGGGTCGACCTGGGCCTGGAGGCCGTCGATCAGTTCCGTGGCGATCGTGCCGGTCTCCTCGAGGGTCCTTCCGTCGTCCACATCGCGAGGGCCCGTCGTGCCGGTGCTGCACGCGGTGAGGAGGGCGATGCCCAGCGCCGCGAGGCAGAGCGCTCGTCGATCACCCATGGAGACCCACGAACCACCAGAGCGACGCGATCTCGGCGGGCTGCTGCTGGAGGCCGATCCACAGACCGACCGGCCACAGGAGCAGGGGCAGCACGACCCCGACCGCGACCACCGCGACCACGAGGGCGAGGAACACGAGTCCGACCGCGGCACCGACCGACCGGCGACCCAGAGCGGCCTCCGCGGCCGCCTCGTCGTCGTCCACGACGATCTCCTCGTCCGGGTCGGCAGCGTGCTCGTCCCCGAGGCCCAGCAGTCGTCGACCGTCCTCGTCCATGCGCGCGCCCCCGTCCCCCCGGTCCTGGGCGCGACGCTAGCAGCAGGGGCCGCCCGCCCCCAGTACGGGGCAGCCGCCTGCGCACCGCTTACGTCGCCCCGCGCCCCGCCGATAGAGCGCCGTGAGCACGGATCGCTCGCACACCGGCCACGGATCGGCCCCTCGCACTCCATCGACCCCACCGGGACAGGCATGCCACTCGAATCCGTGACGCAAGCGGCGCTGCAGAGCGCCCTCGACGGTCTCTCGCTGCGTCAGAAGACGATCGCCGCGAACATCGCGAACGTCAACACCCCGAACTACACCGCCAAGCGGGTGCAGTTCGAGGAGGCGCTGGGCCGGTCGGTCGCGTCCGGCAGCGGAGCGGTCCAGGCGTCCACGTCGCGCAGCCTCGAGCCGACCCGTCTCGACGGCAACAACGTGAACCTCGACACCGAGACCCTGTCGAACGTCGACACCGTGCTGCGGTACCAGTTCGCCACGCAGGCCATGAACTCCGAGCTGACGGCCGTCCGCGCCGCGTTCCGGACGAACTCGTGACCGCCTTCGACGCGATCGGCATCGCGAGCACCGGCCTGACCGTGCACCGCAAGTGGCTCGACGCCGTGTCGGACAACATCGCCAACGTCAACACCGTGAAGTCGATGGACGACACCGCCTTCCAGGCCCGCTACGTCGAGGTGCAGGAGGGCGCCGGCACGTCCGGCGTCTTCGTCAAGGCCGACCGCTACGGCAGCGAGGCCGGCCGCGTCACGTACCTCCCCGACCACCCGCTGGCCGACGCCGAGGGATACGTGCGCATGCCCGACATCGACCTCGGCGCCCAGATGGGCGACCTGATCATGGCGCAGCGTGGCTACCAGGCCAACGCCGCCGTGGTCGACCGTGCCAAGACGGCCTACGAGGCCGCACTCCAGATCGGACGTGGCTGATGCCCATCGCAGGAATCCAGGCCCTCGGGGCCGTGCAACAGACCGGCTTCGCCGACGTGGGCACGCTCATGGGGGCCGGCGGTGCGTCCGACGTGACGGGCGTGGCCGGCGCGACCGGCGCCTCCTCGGCCTCGGGCGCGACCTTCGGCGCGACCATGACCGGAGCCGTCGAGGGGCTGCAGCAGCTGCAGTCCGAGGCGAAGACCCTCGCGGTCAAGGCCGTCACCGGTGACCTGACCGACATCCACGACGCGACCATCGCGGCGACGCGTGCCCAGGTCACGCTCGAGCTGGTCAGCGCCGTCCGCAACAAGGGCGTCGACGCCTTCAACGAGATCATGAGGATGCAGGCCTGATGCCGAACGCCGTCAAGGGCCAGCTCGCCAAGCTCGGTGCCGCCCTCCAGAGCTTCACGGTCGCGCAGCGCACGATCGCCGTCATCCTGGTCGCCGCCCTCGTGCTCGGCGTCGTCGCGCTCGTCAGCTGGCTGGGCAAGCCCACCTACACGCCTCTGTTCAGCGGCATCGACCCCACCGACGCGAGCGCCATCGTCGAACTGCTGCAGACCGACGGCGTGCCGTACGAGCTGACCGCGGGCGGCGGCACGATCCTCGTGCCCGAGAACGTCGTCTACGACGAGCGCCTCAAGGCCGCGGCCGCGGGGCTGCCCGCCGCGAGCTCGGGCGGCGGCTACTCGCTGCTCGACACCATGGGCGTCACCTCGTCCGAGTTCCAGCAGAACGTCACCTACAAGCGTGCGATCGAAGGCGAGCTCGCCAACACGATCAAGGCGATGGACGGTGTCAAGAACGCCAGCGTGCAGCTCGCGATCCCCGAGGAGTCGGTGTTCGTCGCCGAGCAGCGCGACCCGACCGCCTCGGTGTTCGTCGAGACCCAGGCCGGTGCGACGCTGGACTCCAAGCAGGTGCAGGCCATCGTCAACCTGACCAGCGCCTCCGTCGACGGCATGAAGGCGACCGACGTCGCCGTCACCGACGCCTCGGGCACGGTGCTCTCGGCCGTCGGCAGCGGAGCGGTCGGAGGCGCGGACGGCGACGCGAGCGACTACGAGTCCAAGGTCCAGGCCTCGGTCCAGGCCATGCTCGACAAGATGGTCGGCCCCGGCAACTCGTCCGTCGTGGTGGCCGCCGACCTCGACCAGAGCTCGGGCACCAAGGTGACCGAGTCGTTCTCGCAGCCGACCTCGGGGCCGATCGCCCTGAACGAGTCGGGCACCACCGAGCAGTACGGCTCCGGGGCGAACGGGGCGAACGGCACCGGTGCGACCGGCGTGCTCGGCCCCGACAACATCGCGGTGCCCAACGGCACGGCGGCCGACGGCACGACCACCGCGGGCACCGGCGCCGACGGGGGCTACACCAACGAGTCGACCACCAAGAACAACGCCGTCGACAAGGTCACCGAGAGCCTCAACGTCCCCGCCGGCGAGGTCAGCCGCCAGACGGTGTCGGTCGCGCTGAACTCGGCCGCGGCCAACGGGGTCAACATGCAGAGCGTCCGCGACCTCGTCGGTGCCGCCGCCGGCATCGACGCCGCCCGCGGCGACACCGTC
Source organism: Frigoribacterium sp. CFBP 8759 (assembly GCF_014841655.1). Taxonomy (NCBI): domain Bacteria; kingdom Bacillati; phylum Actinomycetota; class Actinomycetes; order Micrococcales; family Microbacteriaceae; genus Frigoribacterium; species Frigoribacterium sp. CFBP 8759. The sequence goes on along the minus strand of NZ_JACYUH010000001.1, from coordinate 953,766 downwards.
CAGGTCGCGCAGGTCGACTTCGACACCTCGGCCGCGGACGCCGCCGCCGAGGCGCTCAAGGCCGCCGACGCGGCGAGTGCCAGCGAGGCGATGTGGGGCACCATCCGCACGGTCGGCATCGTCGCGGCCATCGCGATCGCCGCCATCGTGGGGCTCATCGTCTTCGCCCGTCGCAGCCGCCGCCAGGACCGCGAGGACGTCGACCTCGGCGAGCTCTCCCCGCAGAACGGCGCCCAGACCTGGGACGCCACGATGCCGCTGTCGCTCGACGACGCCGTCGCCACCTCGCGCCTGACCCTGCCCGGCATGGGCGAGCCGAAGACCGAGCTGCTCGAGGTCGACGCCCCGACGCCGTCGCCCGAGTTCGTCTCGGCCGAGCGCCGCCGGGCCGAGATCGACGCGATGGCCGAGCGCGACCCGGGCAAGACCGCCGAGCTGCTCCGCGGCCTGATGGACGACCGGCAGCCCGCATGAGCCTCGTCCCCACCACCTTCGGCGCCCCCGCGGTCCCCGGGGTCGGCAAGCCGTTGACCGGTGCCCAGAAGGTCGCGGTCATCCTGATGCAGATGGACCAGGCCCGCGCGGCCGCGGTCATGAAGGAGTTCAGCGAGGTCGAGGCCGAGGAGATCGCGGCCGAGATCGTCCGCCTGCGTCGCGTCGACCCCGCGCTCGCCGAGGCCACCGTGGCCGAGTTCCACGACCTCAGCGTCAGCGGCCGCTACCAGCGCCGCGGCGGCCACGACGTCGCCGTCGGTCTGCTCGAGGCGTCGTTCGGTTCCGAGCGTGCCGCCGGCGTCATGGAGCGCATGGCCTCCAACATGGCCGGCAAGTCGTTCGAGTTCCTCGACGAGGCCGAGGCCGGTCAGGTCGTGGCGCTCCTCGACGGCGAGCTGCCGCAGACCATCGCCCTGGTGCTCGCGCACCTCAGGCCCCAGCAGGGTTCCGCCGTGATGTCGGGCCTCGACGTCGAGCTGCGCGCCGACGTGGCCCAGGCCATCGCGACGATGGGCACGGCCACCCCCGAGTCGGTCGGCATCGTCGCGGCCACCCTCAAGGTGCGGGCCGGCGCCGTCGTCGCCCCGCGGGACCAGGTCGAGGTCGTCGGGGGCATCCAGCCGCTGATCGAGATCCTCAACCGCAGCGACGTGGCGACCGAGAAGGCGCTGCTCGAGGGCCTCGACGAACGCGACCCCGAGCTGGCCGAGGAGGTGCGCTCGCGCATGCTCACCTTCGAGGACATCGTCAAGCTCGAGTCGCGCGACATCCAGCAGGTGCTGCGCGGCATCGACGCGGCGATCCTCGCTACGGCGATGAAGGGCGCGCCGGCGGCGGTCACCGAGGTCATCCGCGGCAACGTCTCCGAGCGCAACCGCGAACTGCTGGACGACGAGCTGCAGTCGATGGGTCCGGTCCGCAAGTCGCAGATCGAGGAGGCGCGGGCGTCGGTCGTGCGCGCCATCCGCGAACTCGAGGCGATGGGCGCGATCACCATGCACCGCTCGGACGACGACGCCCTCGTCGAGTAGCCCGGCCCCCCTTCGGGGCAAGGGCTAACGCCGTCCCGGCCGAGGTCGAGAGTCGCCGGTGAGCACGGATCGCTCACCCACCCCAGGCCACGGATCGGCCGTCACCCCCAACGCCGAACGGCCCTGTGATGCTCGATTCCGTGATGACCCCCGAGGGCGCCGCCCCGGCCTTCGCGCGCGTCAGCTACCCGTCCGTCACGCTGCCGGGGTCCGACGCCGCCACCACGCGACGGGCGCACGACGCCCGGGCCGAGGCCCGGGGGCACGCCGCCGGGTACACCGCCGGCCTCCGCGCGGCCGAGCTCGAACTCGCCGCCCGCCGGGCCGTCCTCGAGGCCGAGCACTCCGACCTGCTGCACCGCCTCCAGGCCGCCACCGTCTCGGCCGTCGAGGCCCTCGCCTCGTCGGCCCGCGCGCTCGACGCCCGCGTCGCGCCCGTCCTGGACGACGCCGAGGAGGCGCTGGTCGCGACCGCCTTCGAGCTCGCCGAGGCGGTCCTCGGCTACGAACTGCGCGCCTCCGAATCCGTCGACGGCGGCTCGTACGGGGCCGACGCCACCGCCCGGGGCGCCGCCGACACGGTCGACCCCCGCGAAGGACGGACCGCCCGTGCGGCCGTCGCCCGCGCCCTCGCCGTGACCGACCCCGGCGACGTCGTGACGGTCCGCCTCCACCCCGCCGACCTCGCCCAGCTCGACGCGGCGACCCGCGACTCCGTGGCCGCCGAGGTGGCCTTCGTCGCCGATGCGACCCTGGCCCGCGGCGACGCCGAGGCCGAGCGTCGCATCGGCCAGGTCGACGCCCGCCTCGGCACCGCGCTCGACCGGGCGCGGACGGCGTTGCTCGGCGACCCGGCGACGGACGGGGGCGCCTCGTGACCCTCACCGCGCCTCCTGCCCTCGTGCCGGCGTTTGCCGTCGTGCCGACGGGTGCCGTCGTCGACGGCGGGCGTCCGCGCGTGCCGGCCGTCCTCGCGCCCCGTCTCGCCGCCGCCCGCGTCGCGGCCCGTCCACAGCGCGTGGGCCGGGTCAGCTCGGCCGTGGGCCTCGGCCTCACCGTGCAGGGCCTCGACGCGGCCGTCGGCGAGATCGTCGCCGTGGGCGACGCGACCGCGACGTCCGGGGGCACCGCCGCCGGTTCGGACCTCGCCGAGGTCGTCGCGACCACGCCCGACGGCGTGCGCTGCATGCCGCTCGGCCGTCTGACCGGCATCACGACCGGCACGCCCGTCCGGTCGACCGGCCGTCCGCTGCTCGTCCCCACCGGCACGGGCCTGTTCGGGCGCGTGCTCGACGGCCTCGGCCGACCGATCGACGGCAAGGGGCCGCTCGTCGGCGCCGACGGGGGTCGCGTCGACCTCGTGCCGCTCGACCACGAGACCCCGTCCGCCATGCACCGCGCGCGCATCGACACGCCCCTGCAGCTCGGCGTGCGCGTGCTCGACACCCTGACCACGGTCGGCAAGGGACAGCGCGTCGGCCTGTTCGCCGGCTCGGGCGTCGGCAAGTCGTCGCTGCTGTCGATGATCGCCCGCGGCTCGGACGCCCAGGTCAGCGTGATCGCCCTGGTCGGCGAGCGCGGCCGCGAGGTGCGGGAGTTCCTCGAGGACGACCTCGGGCCCGAGGGCCTCGCCCGCTCGATCGTCGTCGTCTCGACCAGCGACGAGCCCGCCCTGATGCGCCTCCGGGCCGCCTTCGTCGCGACCCGCATCGCCGAGTCGTTCCGCGACCAGGGCGCCGACGTCGTGCTGATGATGGACTCGCTCACGCGCGTGGCGATGGCCCAGCGCGAGATCGGCCTGTCGGTCGGCGAACCGCCCGCGACCCGCGGCTACCCGCCGTCGACGTTCTCGGTGCTGGCCGGCCTGCTCGAGCGGGCGGGGACCGACCGCATCGGCTCGGTCACCGGGCTCTACACGGTGCTGGTCGACGGCGACGACCACAACGAGCCCATCGCCGACGCGGCCCGCAGCATCCTCGACGGGCACGTCGTGCTCGACCGCAAGCTCGCCGTGACCGGGCACTTCCCGTCGGTCGACGCGCTCGGCTCGGTCTCGCGCGTCGCCTCGAAGGTGACCAGCCCGCCCCAGCGCGCCGCCGCGACGACGCTGCGCAAGGTCATGGCCGCGCGCCGGGCCGCGCAGGACCTGCTCGACGTCGGTGCGTACCAGCGCGGCACGAACCCGCTCGTCGACGCGGCGGTCGACCACCAGGGCGCCATCGACGCGTTCCTGCAGCAGGGCATGGACGACCGGGCGGCCTCGGCCGACTCGTGGAACGCCCTGGCCTCGCTCACCTCGCGGTTCGGAGCGATCTGATGGCGCGCCCGTTCTCGCTGCTCGGCCTGCTGCGGCTGCGCCACGCCCAGCAGGACCAGGCCGGTGCCGTCCTCGCCGAGGCCAACGACCGTCTGCGCGAGGCCGCCGACGAGCGCGTGCGCGCCAAGCGCACCCTGGCCGACGAGCCGTCCGAGGTCACCGACGCGGCCATGCTGAGCGCGCTGGCGGCCTCGCGGGCCTCGTCGCGCGGCATGCTCGCCGAGCTCGACGCCGTCACCCAGCGCCGTCAGGCCGACGCCGACGCCGCCCAGGCCGCCTTCAACGAGGCCCGTCGCGCGGCGATCGGCCTCGAGAAGCTCGAGCACAAGCACGCGGTGGCCGAGGCGGCCGCCGACCTGCGCGACGAGCAGATCGCCCTCGACGAGATCGCCTCGCGCCCCCGCGCCGACGGCTCGCCGTCCGGCACCGACCCCGAGAACCCAGGAGGCGCGGCGTGAGTCCCGTGACCGAGGTCCTGTCCCGCATCCAGGACATCCAGGCGACCATCGCCCAGCTGCGCGCCGGCACCACCGGTGCGACGTCCGCGACGGCCACCGCCGCGTCCGCGACGTCGGCCACGGCCTTCGCCGACGCGCTCGCCGGCACGTCCGGCCCGGGGGCGACGGCGACCAGCGCCTCCGTGGACGCCGTGGCCGGGTCGGTCGCGAGCGGCAGCGGAGCCGACGGCTCGGACGTGGTCGAGTCCGCGAAGAAGTACCTCGGCGTGCCGTACGTGTTCGGCGGCGAGGACCGGACCGGCATGGACTGCTCGGGCCTCGTGCAGACCGTGTTCGGGGACCTCGGCGTCAGCATGCCGCGGGTCGTGCCCGACCAGGCGAAGATGGGCGCCGAGGTGCCCTCGCTCGCCGAGGCGAAGCCCGGCGACCTGCTCGTGCCGAAGGGCGAGGGCCACATCGTGATCTACCTCGGCGACGGCAAGGTGCTGCACGCACCCCGCCCGGGCAAGGACGTCCAGATCGTCGACAACTGGTACAAGGACTCCGACCTCAGCACGATCCGGCGCATCGTCCCGGCCGAGGGCGCGACGGGTGCCGCCTCGGCGTCGTCCGCCTCGTCCGCCTCGTCCGCGTTGTCGAGCCTGTCGGGCCTGTCCGGCCTGTCGGGCTTGTCGGGTCTCTCCGGTGCCGCCGGTGCGTCGGGCGCGTCCTCGTCGGGGACCGACCTGATGACCGCGGCCCTGCAGAAGCTGATGAGCGCGGGGGTGGCCTCGTGACCCTGTCCCGCACCCTGCCGTTCGCGCCTCCTGCCCTGTCCGATGCGTCGTCGCTCCGCCCCTCCGTGGGGTCGCGGGGCCCGGGGGTCGGCACCGCCCGTGACGCCGACCGCGCGGCCACCGGCTTCGGTGCCGCCATGCGCGACGAGGGCTCCTCGACGCGGGGCGCCGACCGGAACGCCCCTGTCGCGTCTCCTCCTGCCCCCACCCCGGCTCCGGCGTCCGCCTCGGCCGTGACCGGGTCGTCGTCGCTCGATGCCCCGTCCGTCGCCCCGTGGCGCTGGCCCCTCGCCGAGGCGACCTCGGCACCGGGCTCCCTGGTCGAGGAGTCCGACACCGCGACCACCACGACCGAGGCCGCCTCGACGACCGACGGCGCCCCCACCGGGCCGGGCGCCGTGCCTGGCGACGCGGTGGTCGACGCGTCGGTGGCCGGGGGCTCCGTACCGGTCGAGGTCGCGACGTCGGCCGCCCCGGCCGAGACGGTCGCCGCCGCCCTCGCCGCTCTGCTGCGCCCCTCCGCCCTCACCGCTCCGGTGCGCGTCGCGTCGCCGGCCGCCGGTGGCGCCGGGGCCGAGCCGCTCGACCCCGCGCGCGACGGATCGGCGACCGATCCGTCCGCCGCCTCCGCCGCTCTTGCTCGGACGGCAGCGGCTGTCCTGGCGGCACCGGCGGTGCAGGCATCCGCAGCCGCAGCTCCCGCCGCGGCCCTCGCCGCGACCGCCGTCTCGACCGTGCAGCCCGCGTCCGCTCCTGCCCCGGGTCCCGCCGGCACGTCCGCCACCGCGGCGAGCCCCGCGGCCGCCGGCGCGGGTGTGCCCGTCGCGCCCGGCGAGCCGACGCCGTCCGCTCCCGGTGGTGCGGTCCGCGCCGAGCCGGCCGCCGGTCCCGACACGGCCGCCGTCGTCGGCGACTCGTCCCGGAACGGTTCGCCGATGCGGGCACCCGCTCCCACCCCCGTCCCGGCAGTGGTCGACCGCGCCCTCGCGCCGGCCGCCCTCGTGCTGCCCGGCACGCCCGGTCCGTCGAGCGCGACGACCGGCGCACCGTCCGCGCCGTCCGCGACGCCCGCCGCGGCCTCCCCGGCCGGAGCCTCCGCCCCCGCGGCCTTCTCGGCGACGGCTGCGGCCTCCGCGGCGACGCCCGCGGCGTCCACCTCCGCACCCGTCCCGGCTCCCGCGACCACCGACCCGATCGTGTTCGCCGCCCCCGCGGTCGGCGCGACGTTCCCCGTCGCCGCGACCGCCGCCTCCTCGTCCGCGACCCCGTCGCCGGTCGCCACCCCGCCGGCGCCGTTGACCTCGCAGCTCTCCCGGCCCCTGTTCACGCTCGCCGCGGCGGGCCCCGGGGTGCACGTCGTCACGGTCGACGTCGCCCCCGAGGCGCTGGGCCCGGTCACCGTCCGGGCCCACGTCTCGGCGCACGGCACGCACGTCGAGATGTTCGCCGCGTCGGACGCCGGCCGTGACGCCGTGCGGGCGATCCTCGGCGACCTGCGCCGCGACCTCGCGACGGCCGCCTCCACGACCGCGGGAGGCGCGGGTCACCAGACCAGCGTCGACCTCTCGTCCCAGGACCAGCCGTCCGACGGCCGGGGTGACCGCTCCGGTCAGCTCGGCTCGCCCGGGGCGCAGGCCGGTGCCGACGGAGGCGCCGGGCGACAGGCCCGTGACGCCGCCGAGGTGCGCGGCGCCACCGGCCGCACGCCGCGCGACGGAACCGACCCCCTCGACGCGACGGGCGCGGTCGACCGTGCCCGCGCCTCCTCGTCCCTCTCGACGTCCCTCGACGTCCTGGCCTGAACCGGAGACCCCATGCCCTCGATCGACCAGATATCGGGAACCGTCGACGTCGCGACCCAGATCGCCGCCGCCAACGCCGCGAAGAGCGGCTCGAGCCGTGCGACGGCGAACACGATGGACAGCGAGATGTTCATGAAGCTGCTCGTCACGCAGCTGAAGAACCAGGACCCGTCGACCCCGATGGACACCAACGCCATGATGTCGCAGACCACCCAGCTGGCGATGATGGAGCAGGTCACCGCGCAGACGACGACGGCCAACGAGAACTTCTCGCTGCAGATGCGCATCGCCGCGTCGAACCTGGTCGGCCGCGAGGTCAGCTACACGGGACCCGACGGCGTCGAGGTGAAGGGCACCGCGACGAGCGTGTCGTTCGCCGAGGCCGTCCCCAAGGTCTCGGTCGGCGGGAAGGAGGTCGCGTTGGATCTCATCTCGGGCATCGCCACCACGAAGGCGTGACACGCGTCCCCGACGCGCACCCCGCAGCACCACCGGCACCACCCGCACGACCCGCACCACCCCTCGAACCACACCGGGAGCAGGACGCGACCGGCACCACCCGCGCAGGACGCGCCTCCAGATCTCTCCCCAGCTGAAAGGCAGCACCCATGCTCCGCTCCCTCTACTCCGGCATCTCGGGCCTCCGCTCGCACCAGACGATGCTCGACGTCACCGGCAACAACATCGCCAACGTCAACACCGCCGGCTTCAAGTCGTCGACCACCCAGTTCCAGGACACGCTGTCGCAGATCACGCAGGGCGCCGGCGGCCCGCAGACCGGCATCGGCGGCACGAACCCCGCCCAGATCGGCCTCGGCGTGCAGGTCGCCGGCATCTCGACGAACTTCGCCCAGGGGTCGGCGCAGGCCACGGGCAAGGCGACCGACCTGATGATCTCGGGCGACGGCTTCTTCGTCACCCGCCTCGGCAACGACACCGTCTACACCCGCTCGGGCGCCTTCGACTTCGACGCCGACGGCCGTCTCGTGTCGTCCGACGGCAAGATCGTGCAGGGCTACTCGGCCACGAACGGCGTCATCAACGACGGAGGCGCGCTCGGCGACATCACGCTGCCCCTGAACGCGGCGGCCCCCGCGACGGCGACCTCGAGCGCCACGGTCGGCGGCAACCTGCCGAGCGAGTCGGCGGTCGGCGACAAGATCGTCCGCGACACCAAGGTGTTCGACGCCAACGGCCTCGAGCGCACCCTGACGCTCACCTTCACCCGCACGACGGCCGGCTGGGACGCCTCCGCGACCGACGGCAACGGAGGCGCCACGGCCTCGCTGGCCTTCGCCGACGGCAAGCAGGCGGGCGCGGCGTCGCTGCGACTGAACGGCGTCACCGTCGACCTGTCGGGCATCACCGGGTTCGCGGCGCTCAACACGACGTCGATCACCGAGCAGAACGGCCGTGCGGCCGGCACGCTGCAGGGCTTCTCGCTGTCGAAGGACGGCACGCTCATGGGCCAGTTCAGCAACGGCTCGACGGTCGGCCTCGGCCGCGTCGTCCTGGCGACCTTCACGAACCCCGGCGGCCTCGAGAAGGAGGGCAACTCGGGCTACCGCGCCACCGCCAACTCGGGTGCCGCGACCGTCGGCGCCCCCGGCTCGCCCGGCATCGGCTCGCTCTCCAGCGGCTCGCTCGAGATGTCGAACGTCGACCTGTCGCAGGAGTTCACCAACCTGATCGTCGCCCAGCGCGGCTTCCAGGCCAACGCCCGCATCATCACCACCTCGGACGAGGTGCTGCAGGAGCTCACCAACCTCAAGCGCTAGTCGGCCGGCGGCAGCCCGCCGCTGGCCGCTGGTCGCCAGCGGCCGGCGGCAGCCCGCCGCACCCTCCGCACCGCGTTCCGTGCACCACACCCGATCTCGTCGCGGTGCGGTGCACGGAACGCGGTGCGTTCGTCGTCAGGGGGCGCGGCGCCGGCCAGGAGGCGCGGCGCCGGCCAGGAGGCGCGGCGCCGGTCAGGAGGCGCGGCGCCGGTCACCGGGGGACGCGCGCGAAGGCGGCGCGCAGCCGGGCCCCGCGCCCGGGGTTCAGCTGCTCGACCCAGCCGATGCGCCCCCAGAGCTGGGCCGCGAAGTCCGGGTGTCCGGCCCGGTTCTGCGCCTCGAGCCCGGTGGTGGCGGCGTTGTGCAGCACGGCCCGCAGCCGGTCGTACTCGGAGCGCATCGTGTTCGTGCCCGCGTTGACCACCACGCCGGTGACGACCTGTCGCGTGGCGGCTCCGCGCACCCGGGTCTTCGTCGCGTTCAGCAGGTGTCCCTCGTCGCCGACGATGCGTCCGACGCCCCGCACGAACGCGTCGGCCCGCCCCGCCAGCGTGCCGTCGCCGCTGAACGCCAGGTCGTCGGCGTACCGCGTGTAGGTCGCTCCCGCGGCCCGGGCGTAGCCGGCGAGCCGCGAGTCGAGCCTCCGCACCGCCACGTTCGCGAGGGTCGGCGAGGTCGGGGCTCCCTGGGCGAGGTGGGCGGCCGAGAGCGCGTGACGCAGGGCGAACCGCTGCTCGGGGCTGCCGCCCGGCGGCATGCGCGACAGCACGCCCGGCGGCACGGAGGTCGTGCAGAGCCCGGTGAGCACGTGGGCGACGGCGTCCGGCAGGCCCTCGCGGCGCAGCGCGCCGAACACCTGCCCGGCGGTGACCCGGGCGAAGAACGAGGTCAGGTCGAGGGCGATGACGACCTCTCGGCCGACGTGCCGTCGCGCGCCGGTGACGGCGCTGCGCCCCGGGACGAAGAGTGCGCCGCGTCGTGCAGCGGCACCGCCGCCAGCACCTCGTCGAGCACGACGCGGTGCAGGTCGCGCAGGCGGAACCCGGGCACCTCGAGCAGCCGCGGCGTGCGTCCGGGCCGTGCACGCCACTCGTACCGGTGGTGCTGCAGCGGACCTCCTTCGATCCGGCGGTTCCACCGGCCGGGGTCGGCGAACCAGTCGAGCTCGCCCACGGTCAGGTGCAGCAGTCGGGCGACGTCGGCCACGGTGCCCAGACGCAGGAGGCGCGGGTCGGTCGAGCGCGCCTCCTGCGTCACGGGCACGTGGTGGACGATGCGCAGGGGCCGGCCGCGCCTCCTGGCCTCGGTCACCGCCTCGGTGAAGGCCGGATCGCGGCGGATGAGGGCGACGAGCGTGCGGGGGTCGTCGTGTGGTGCCCGGGGCAGGACGCGGACGAGGCCGCGGGCGAGCGGACGCCAGAACCTGGCCGGTCCGTCGACGGCCTCGCCTGCGGCGGCGGCCAGTGCGCCCACGGTCCACTCGGCCGCGAGCAGGGCGTCGGCGAGGGCGGTCGCGACGGCATCGGGACCCGGGTCGGGCTCGCGGGCGCCCACGGCGGACGCGGGGGAGTGGGCGGTCACCCGGTGGTCGTCCGACCGCCGGCCGCGCGGGTCGCGGTCGGGTGCCGCCGGGGCGGGTGCGGAGTCCGTGTCGGGGGTGACCCGCCTGCGTCCGCGGCGGGTGCGGTGGGGTGGCTGCGGCGGTGCCTCGGCGACTCGTGCATCGGTGCGGGCCGCGAGCCGCGCGGAGCGCGGTCACCGGCCTGCGGAGCGGTGCCGTGGTCGATCTGCGTGCCCCGGGGTAGCCCCGGAGAGGACGGCACAGCGCGTGTGCCCTCCACCTCGCCGAGACACCGTCGCATGCCCACACGCTAACGGCGACCCCCGACGATCGCGATCCCCCGCAGGGCTGAGCCCCTCGGCGGGCTGGGCCCCCCCCCGCAGGGCTGAGCCCCGTGCGTGGTCGGGCCTACGGGCCCGCGACGCGAAGGAGGCGCGGTGCCTGCTCTGCAGACGCCGCGCCTCCTGTGCTCCCCGGCTCGTGCGCCGGGTCGATCGACCTAGTAGGTCTGGACCTGTGCCATGCCGGCGCTGAACGCCGAGATGCCGATGATGATGCCGCCGACGAGGAAGACGGCGCTGAGGATCACGCCGGCCAGGGCGAGGCCGTGGCCGCGCTCGCCGGTCTTCTTGATCTGCGACAGGGCGATCAGGCTGACGATGAGGCCGGCGAGGCTGAAGACGAAGGCCAGGATGAACCCGACGATCGCGAGGACGTTGTAGCCCGCGGCGGTGCCGGCGGACTGGGGCATGGCGGTGTTGTTGGACATGGGACTCCTAGGTGGTGTGACGTCCGGGGACGTGCAAGAAGAAAGTGACCGCTTCGAGACGAGAATGCCTCAAACAGACCGGTCGTGCACGGAAGTCTGGCAGAAAGGTGTGATCACGTGTGTCCGACGTACCGGCCGGCCTTGTGGTTCATCGCCAGTACGAGGTTCAACACGACGGCGCCGAGGGCCGAGAGCAGCACGATCCACGGCGAGACGACGGTCAGCGAGGTCAGCACGATGACCACGTCGAAGCCCATCTGGACGTAGCCGGCGCGCAGCCCGGCGCGTTCCTGCAGCACAAGGGCGAGGATGTTGATCCCGCCGAGGCTGGCCCCGTGCCGGAACAGGATGAGCAGGCCGACGCCGACGAGCAGGTTGCCGGCGAGGGTGCCGTAGATCGGGTTGATCCCGTCGATGTCGAACATCAGCGGGTGCAGGTACGAGAAGGCGGACAGCATGACGACGGTCAGGATCGTCCGCAGGGTGAACGGCCAGCCCTTCTTCCACACGGCGAGCGCGAAGAACGGCACGTTGACGAGGACGAACAGCACGCCGAAGGTCCAGCCCGTGGCGTAGCTCGTCAGCAGGGCGAGACCGGCCGTGCCGCCCGACACGGCCCCGCTGGTCTTGAGCAGGAAGAGCCCGAACGAGGCGAGGAAGACACCGGTCACGACGCCCATCACGTTCTCGGCGAGCGTGTGTTTGTTGACGTCGACGGTCTCGATCGAGCCGGTCAGGGCCGGGTCGTCGATGCCGTGCCGGGCGGGGGCTGCGGCGTCCGGGGTCGCGGCGTCCGGCAGGCCTGCCGGGGAGGACTCGGGGGCGGGCCCGTCGTCGCTGCCGACGGCGTTCCGCTCGGAGCTCGCGGCGCGGGACATGCTCGCGGTCGGGGTGGGGGAGGAGGTGCGGGTGACGTCGTCGGCGCGGGCGGCGGGGGTGGTGCCGGGGCGCGACTCGTCGAGGGGTTCGTGGGTCACCGGCACATCCTGCCAGCCCCCCGTTTCGCGCACGTGACGCGCCGCGCGCCCGCTTGTCAGCCTGCCGCACCGTCGAGTGGACGTGACGCCGCCGCATGCCGCGGTGTCTCGTCCACACGGCGGTGTCCTTCCGGAGCGATCAGGCCACGCCGCTCATCACCATGGCGATCGGCACGACGACGGCGATCAGACCGGCGACCGCCACGAGGGCGCAGAGCACCGGACGGCGGTTCGTCAGCGGGATGACACCTGGCACAATGGCGGCTGCGTTCTTGCCCGAGAAGACCTGATCGGCCGGCATGATCGTGAGTCGTCCGTGCTGAGCGATCTCGAGCAGTTGTTCTCCAGGCCAGTTGGCCTCGGTGAGGACGAGTCGGCGGCCCTTGCCGTCCCGGACGGCGAGGTATCCGAGGTTCTGCACGCCCTGGTTGAGCATGCAGAGGATGCCCTGGTGGTCGCCGTCCAGGGCGACGGTCGTCGTGCGTCCCCAGCGCCGACGGGTGACCGCCGTGCCCGAGACCGAGAGGGTCGTCGTCCGAAGGTAGATCCCCAGGCCCACGGCCATCACGACCACCCCCGCCACGAGGTAGGGCAGGGCGGAGACGCCCATCCGGTTGATGCACACGAGGAAGGCGAGGGGGACGAGGAACACCCGGCCCTTGGCCTTCGCCCAGAAGTGCGACCACGTCGGTCGGTAGGTGACGGGGGTGCTGAGGGGAGTGGTGGTCATCGATCTTCTCTCCGGTCGGACGAGGCGTGGGGGCTGCCCTGCCGGTCGGAGCGCGTCGTGGCATCCCGTCATCCGACATGAGCAATGTCACCAACCTACCGATCGTCGAGCCTGGCACGGCAGGGCTGTGGACAACCGCGACCCGCACCTAACGCCCCGCCACCCCCGGCCGATAGTCACCCGTAGCCGCTCAGGACGAGCAGCGACACCTGCCCCCACGGACGGAGGCAGGAGACACAGACCTAGGACGGGCCGATGATCGTCGTCACGCGACTCAACGACAGCAGATTCGCTGTCAACCCTGACCTCATCGAGCGCATCCACGAGACGCCCGACACGGTCCTGATCATGGTCGACGGCGCCAAGTACGTCGTGACCGAGCCGATGGCCGAGGTCATCGAGATGATCGCCCGTTACCGGGCCCGCATCGTCTCGCTCGCCTACGACGAGCCGTCCGCCACCGCGCCGACGCCCCAGGCGCTCGGCAACCGCACCTCCACCGGTCCGCAGCTCGGCATCGTCCGAGGCTCGTCGGGTGCAGGAGGCGCGGGTCGCGTCACCGAGTTCCGTCCCGCCGTGCAGGCTCCCGCCGTCCACGCGCCGTCCGTGCCGGCTGCGCCGGCCGCATCGGCCGACACCACGCAGGGACGCTGACCGTGGATCCCGCAACGATCATCGGCATCGTCCTCGCCCTGGGTGCCCTCTTCGGCATGATCCAGCTCGAGGGCGTCAGCATCGCCGGGCTGCTGTTGCCCGCCCCGATCATCCTCGTCTTCGGCGCCACCATCGGCGTCGGCATCGCCGGCACGACGATCAAGGACGCGATCCTCAGCTTCAAGAAGATCTCCCGCGCCTTCACCGGCAAGGTCGTCCCTCCGCAGTCGGTCATCGACGGCGTCGTGTCGCTCGCCGAGAAGGCCCGCAGCGAGGGCCTGCTCTCGCTCGAGCAGGAGGCCGAGAAGCTCGACGACCCGTTCATGAAGGGCGCCCTGCAGAACATCGCCGACGGCACCGACGGCGAGGAGCTGCGCATCCTGCTCGAGGACGAGATGGAGTCCCGTCTCGCCGCCGACCGCACGGCCAGCAAGTTCTTCATGAGCCTCGGCGGGTACGCCCCGACGGTCGGCATCGTGGGCACGGTCGTCAGCCTCACCCACGTGCTCGAGAACCTCGCCGAGCCCGACGAGCTCGGCCACATGATCGCCGCGGCGTTCGTCGCGACCCTGTGGGGCCTGCTCACGGCGAACTTCCTCTGGCTGCCGCTCGGCGCGCGCCTCAAGAAGCTGGCCGACCTCGACGAGCTGCGCATGACGCTGCTGATGGAGGGGGTGCTGGCGGTCCAGGCCGGAAGCCAGCCGCGCCTCCTCGGCGAACGGCTCAAGGCCATGGTGCCGACGCACGCGCTCGACGGCGGCGACGGCAAGGGCGGCAAGGGTGGCAAGGGCGCCAAGGCCAAGGCCGGCGCCAAGACCGGTGGCGACGACCAGGGGCTGGCCGCATGAGCGGGGCACGCGGAGGTCGCAAGAAGAAGGGGCACGCCGAGGACGAGCACCCCGACGAGCGCTGGATGGCCTCGTACATGGACATGATCACCGTGTTGATGTGCATGTTCATCGTGCTGTTCGCCATGTCGAACGTCGACCAGGACAAGTACATCGCCCTGCGCAACTCGCTCGCGACCGGCTTCGGCCAGACCGACGTGGGCAAGGTCGACACGGCCTCGGGCACCGTCGTGAACGCCGCCGACGTGACGAAAGAGGGCAAGGGCTACTCGTCGGGCGACGAGACCGACCTGAGCAAGGCCGCCGCCTCGGGGGAGGCCCAGACCGCCGAGCAGGCCGCCGCCGCCACGGTCGCGGCCCAGGGCGAACTGGACGACCTCACCGCCATCAAGGCCGCGATCGCCGCGAACCTCGAGGGCTCGGGGCTCAGCGCCGACGTCGAGTTCGCCGTCGACGCCCGGGGCCTGACCGTCCGCCTGATCGGCTCCGAGACCTTCTTCGGCACGAACAGCGCCGACCTCAGCGGCACGGCCGTGAACGTCATGAACGCCATCGGGCCGGTGCTGAAGACCTCGGGTCACGACGTCTCGGTCGAGGGCCACGCCGACCAGCGCAGCTCGACCGCGCCCTTCGCGACCAACTGGGAGCTCTCCTCCGCCCGCGCCACCCAGGTGCTGCGCGACCTCGTCGAGCGGGGCGGCGTGGGTGCGGACCACATCCAGTCGGTCGGCTTCGGCTCGTCGCGTCCGCTCAGCACCGGCACGACCGACGCCGACCTCGCGTCGAACCGCCGGGTCGACATCGTCGTCCTGTCTAACCAGTCCGACACGGTGAGCGCGCTGCTGCCGCAGCTCGAGCAGGCCGCCGCCGCCGCAGGAGGCGCGGTGACCGACGGTCGCAACCCCACCGTCCAGCAGGCGGCCGACACCTCGACCACGGCCGAGTCGGGTGACGCGTCGACGGCGGACGCCGCGGTCGAGACGAAGACCGAGACGAAGACCGAGAAGAAGACGGAGAAGAAGGAGGAGTCCTCGGGCCACTGACCTCCGCCGGGCCCCTCCGGCCCGGGAGCGCGACCCCGCGCCGCAGCACGACGACGGCAACCCAGTCCGGGGGGTACGACCGATCCTGGGCTAACGCCCAGGTGGGGCGGGCCGATAGCTCCGTCCGTGACACTCCTCGACGCCCCGACGGGCAGCAGCGCACCGACCTCGACGGTCGGCTCGTCGACGCGCCCGCAGAAGACCGTCGAGGTCTACGACTTCCGCCGTCCGACGACCCTCGCCCGTGAGCACTCGCGCGTCCTCGAGCTCGCCTTCGACACCTTCGCGCGGCAGTGGGGCACCCAGCTCACCGCCAAGGTCCGGGTGCTCTCGCAGGTGACCTGCGACCAGGTGCAGATGCTCACCTACGACGAGTACGCCTCGTCCCTGCCGCCGACCACCGCCATGGTGCTCTGCACCCTCGAGGGCGTCTCGGCGAAGGCCGTCATCCAGTTCCCGTCGTCGGCCGCGCTCACCTGGGTCAGCCACATGCTCGGCGCGGTCAAGCCCGCCACGCTGCCCGAGCGCACCTTCACGCCCATCGAGCAGGCCCTCGTGCGCCGGCTGATGGACGACGCCCTCGACGACCTGCGCTACTCGTTCGGCACCATGCTCGCCGACCCGATCAGCGTCGGCGGGTTCCAGTACAACTCGCAGTTCGCCCAGGCCGCCCAGAAGTCCGACCTGATGATCGTGGCCTCGTTCGAGATCCGCGTCGGCGAGCGCGTCGCGCCCGGCACGGTCGCGATCCCCGCCGACGTCCTGCTGTCGCAGCTGGGCGAGTCCAACCCGACGATCGACGCCGCCGACGCCCGCGACCTGCTCGGCGCCCAGCTGGCCTCGGTGCCGGTCGGCGTCTCGCTGACCTTCGCCCCCGCCGCGGTGCTGCCGAGCGTCGTGCTCGGGCTGGCCGTCGGCGACCTGCTGCCGCTTCCCCACCCGCAGCACCGCCCGCTCGAGATCAGCGTCGACGGCCAGCCCGTCGGCCGTGCCGCCGTCGGAGCCGCCGGCTCCCGTCTGGCCGGCATCGTCGTCTCCACCTCCCTGACCGGCACCGAAGAAGGAACCTCATGACCGGCACGACCATCACCCTGCACACCGCGGCGGTCGAGGCGCTGGTCGCCCAGCTGCCGACGCCCACGCCCCTGCGTGCCGTGGCCGTCGACCCGGCCTCCGCGCACGGCCTCCGCCTCGCGGGTCCGTCCGTCGTGGTCACGTCGTTCGTCGGGTCGGTCTCGGCCGACACCGCGGTCCTGCTGGCCGACATGGACCAGCTCGCCGCCGCGGCTGGCACCGACAACCCGATGGTCTCGGTCTCGGACGTCCTGCGTCCCGCGCTCGAGGCCGCGACGGGCGTGCTCGGCACCGGCGTGCTCGGCGAGAGCCGTCGCGAGTCGGCCGACGCGCTCCTGACCGACCCCGAGACGGTCGTCTTCGAGCTGACGGCCGCGGGTCAGCCCGCCGGCTGGTTCGCCCTGCGCCTCCGCGAGACCGGCACGATCGGCGGCTCGTCGCCCGTGGCGCCGACCGTGGGCGCGGTGTCGACCGGCAACCTCGGTCGCATCAACAACGTCGAGATGGCGCTGACGGTCGAGATCGGCCGCACCCGCATGTCGGTCCGTGACGTCCTGGGCCTCGAGCCCGGGGCCGTCATCGAGCTCGACCGCTCGGCCGGTGCCCCCGCCGACGTGCTGCTCAACGGTCGCCTGATCGCTCACGGCGAGGTCGTCGTCGTCGACCAGGACTACGCCGTCCGCATCACCAAGATCCTCGACGTCGCCGACGGCATCGCCTGATCGTGGACACCGTCGTCGTCGGCCTGCGGGTCGTCCTCTCGTTGGGCGTCGTCCTCGCCCTGCTCTGGGTGCTGCAGAAGCGCCTGGTGAAGGGCGGTCGTGCGGGCTCCCGCGCCACGTCGCAGGTCTCGGTCGTCGCCCGTCAGGGCGTCGGCGCGAAGGCCAGTGTCGTGGTGGTCGACGTCGAGGGCGAGCGTCTCGTGCTCGGCGTGACCGAGTCGTCCGTGACCGTCCTGGCGGCCGCCGACCGTCCCGTCGACGCCGGTGCCCTGACGCTGGTCCCCGAGCCCGAGGAGTCCGCGACCGAGTCCGTCACGCAGGAGGCGCGGGTCACGTCGATCGCCCCCGTCGCGTTCGCGTCCGTCCTCTCCGCCGAAGGCGCCGCGGCCCGCGACGAGCGGCCCGCCCGCCCGGCCGACGCGACCCCCGTCGACGCGACCCCCGTCGAGTTGCTGCGCCCCCGCGGCGCCGCCCGCCGTGCCGCCGTCTCGCGTCCTCGTGACCTCGACGCCCGTCGTCGCGGTCGCACCGCCAAGTCGATCGAGGGCTCGATCCTCGCACCCGACACCTGGCGTCAGGCGGCCGCGGCCCTGCGCAGCGGACGAGCCGGATGACCGGCCGCCGGTCGTCCGCGTCCCCGACCCGCCCCTCCTTCGCGTCCGCCCTGCGTCGCCTCGCCCGCCCGACGCTGCGGGACGGCCTGCACGGGGCCCCCCTCGGCCGCTCCCTGGTGGCCGCACCCGTGCGCTTCGCCGACACGCGCTTCGCCCGGGCCGTCGTCGTCACGCTGCTCGCGCTCGTCGTGGCGTCCGCCCTCGTCATGTTGATCGGTCAGCAGGCGAACGCGGCCCCCGTCTCGCCGACGGCCCCCACCGCCCCCACCGCCCCGGCCACGGACGGCACCGACGCCACCACCGGCACGACCCCCACCGACTTCACCGACACCGACCAGACCACGTCGGACGGCACCGGCTCGGGCGGCCTGAGCATCGACATCAACGGCCCCGACGGTGCGCCCAGCCAGGCCGTCGTCACCCTGATCGGCATCACGCTGCTGAGCGTGGCGCCCGCGCTGCTGCTGATGATGACGTCGTTCACGAAGATCTTCGTGGTGCTCGCGATGACGAGGAACGCGCTCGCGCTGCCGTCGATCCCGCCGAACCAGGTGCTCGCGGGGCTGGCCCTGTTCCTGAGCCTGTTCATCATGGCTCCGATCCTGACCCACATCAACACGGACGCCGTGCAGCCCTACCTCGACGGCCGCCTCGACCTGCAGGGCGCGATCGACGCCGGCATCGCGCCGTTGCGGGAGTTCATGCTCGCCCACACCCGCGAAGAGGACCTCGCGCTGATGACCCGGTCGGCGAACCAGCCGAACCCCGACAGCCAGGCCGACGTGCCCATGCTGACGCTCATCCCGTCCTTCATGATCAGCGAGCTGCGCGCCGCGTTCATCATCGGCTTCGTGATCTTCATCCCCTTCCTCGTCATCGACCTCGTCGTCAGCGCCGCGCTCATGTCGATGGGCATGATGATGCTGCCGCCGGTGATGATCTCGCTGCCGTTCAAGATCCTGCTGTTCGTCCTCGTCGACGGCTGGGGCCTCATCATCAAGAGCCTCATCGAGAGTTACCAGGTGGGTGCCTGATGGATTCCAACGCCGTCCTCGACCTCTCGATGCAGGCCCTGATCATCACGGGCAAGCTCGCCGCGCCCGTGCTGATCACCTCGCTCGTCGTCGGTTTCGCGATCTCGCTGCTGCAGTCGATCACGCAGATCCAGGAGGTCACCCTCTCGTTCGTGCCGAAGGCCGTCGCCGTCGGCATCGCGCTCATCGTCACCGGCCACTGGATGATCAGCGAGATGGTGTCGTTCACGACGATGGTGTTCGACCGCATCCCCCAGCTGCTCAGCGGCGGGTAGGGACGCACCGTGTCGTTCGACCTCAGTTGGCTCGAGGCCACCCTCCTCGCCGCCGTGCGCATGACCGCGTTCCTCGTGATCGCGCCTCCGTTCTCGTACCGGGCCTTCCCGGCGAGGGTGAAGGCCATGCTCGGCATCGGGCTCGCGCTCGCCGTCGCGCCCCGCGTCGCCCCCGGCTACGTGTCCCTCGAGACGGGCCCTTTCGTCATGGCCCTCGTGCTCGAGCTCGTCGTCGGCGCCGTGCTGGGCTTCCTGGTGTTCGTCGCCTTCGCCGCGGTGCAGGCGGCCGGCAGCCTGATCGACCTCTTCGGCGGCTTCACGCTCGCCCAGGCGTTCGACCCGCAGTCGATGGTCAACGGCGCGCAGTTCACCCGGTTGTTCCAGATGACCGCGCTCGCCCTGATGTTCGCGACCGGGGGGTACCAGCTGATCATCGGCGGCCTCACGCGGTCCTTCGACGCCGTGCCGCTCGGCCTCGGCATGGACCTCTCCCGTCCGGTCGAGCTGCTGACGACCGGCGTCAGCCAGCTCTTCCTCTCGACCATCCAGATCGCCGGGCCGCTCTGCGTCGTGCTGTTCCTCGCCGACGTCGGCCTCGGACTGCTCTCCCGCGTCGCGCCGGCCCTCAACGCCTACGCGATGGGCTTCCCGCTCAAGATCCTCATGACGGTCATGCTGGCCGGCGGCGTCTTCCTCGCCCTGCCCGGCGTCGTGGCCTCGTTGACCGGCGACGCCGCCGACATGCTGCTGGGGGTGGGCTGACATGGCGGACGACTCCGGCGAGCGCTCCGAGGCCGCGACCGAGAAGCGGATGAAAGAGGTCCACTCGAAGGGCCAGCTGTCCCGGTCGCAGGACCTCAGCGCCTGGGTGGGCGTCGGCGCCGCCGCCGTGATGATCCCCTCGACCATCGAGCGCGCCTCCTCGGCGGGCGTCGACCAGATGTTCTCGATCCGCCAGGCCATCACGCACCCCGACTCGGCGACCGTGGTCACCGAGCTGATGCAGGGCGCGGGTTCGATGGGGGCCACGATCGGGCCCATGCTGGCCGTCGTCGGCGTGGCCGTCCTCGCGACCGCGATCGTGCAGGGCGGCGTGCACATCAAGCGCATGACCGGCAACTACGAGCAGTTCAACCTGCTCAACGGCCTCAAGAACACCTTCGGCACGCAGGCGCTCTGGAACGGCGCGAAGGCGTTGATCAAGACGACCGTCGTCGGCCTCGTGCTCTGGTTCGCGATCCAGGGTCTGATGCCCGTGCTCATGAGCGGCGGCGGCCTCAGCGTCTCGGCCGTGCTCGAGGAGGCCAAGGCCGGCACCGGCATCCTGATCAAGGCCGCGATCGCGGCCGGCCTGCTGCTCGCCTTCGCCGACGTGTTCGTCGTCATGCGCCGCAACCGCAAGAAGACCCGCATGACCAAGAAAGAGGTCAAGGACGAGAACAAGTCGAGCGACGGCGACCCCCTGGTCAAGTCGCAGCGGCGTTCCCGTCAGCTCGCGATGAGCCGCAACCGCATGATCGGGGCCATCGCCGACGCCGACGTCGTCATGGTGAACCCGACCGACTACGCCGTGGCGGTCAAGTACGAACCCGGCAAGTCGGCTCCGCGCGTCGTCGCGAAGGGCGCCGGCACTGTCGCCGCCCGCATCCGCGAGCAGGCCACCGCCGACGGCGTCCCGCTCGTCGTCGACGTCCCGCTGACCCGAGCCCTCCACGCCGCCTGCGGCCTGGGCGAGGAGATCCCCGTCGACCTCTACACGCCGGTCGCCCGGGTGCTCACCTTCGTCATGGCGCTCAAGGCCCGCGGCACGCTGAAGGGGACGCACACGCCGCCCCGCGTCACCACGGCCGACGAGGTGGCCGGCGTCCTGGCTCCCGAGTCGCTCGAGGCCGACGCCGTGCCCCGCCGCCTCCGCATCGCCCGCGAGGCCGCGACCGGCGCGACCGGCACGACCGGCGCGACCTCCGCACCGTCCCGCACCGCGCCTCCTGCGCTCTCCCGCTCCGTCCGCCCCGCCACCCCTGGAGGCACCCGATGAAGTCCACCCTGCCCAAGCTCGCCGTCCCGGTCGGCATCGTCGGCATCGTGCTGCTGCTCGTCGTGCCGGTGCCCGCGCCGATGCTCGACGTGCTGATCATCCTCAACATCCTGTTGGCGCTGGTGATCCTGCTGACGACGCTGTTCGTCAAGAAGCCGCTCGACTTCTCGGTCTTCCCGTCGCTGCTGCTGGTGGCGACGCTGTTCCGCCTCGGGCTCAACGTGGCCTCGACGCGCCTCGTGCTCGGCGACGGCTTCGCCGGCGACGTCATCGCGGCGTTCGGGCACGTCGCCGTGAGCGGCTCGATCATCATCGGCTCGGTGATCTTCCTGATCCTCGTCGTGATCCAGTTCGTGGTCGTGACCAAGGGTGCCGAGCGCGTCGCCGAGGTGGGCGCCCGGTTCACCCTCGACGCCATGCCGGGCAAGCAGATGGCCATCGACGCCGACCTCAACGCGGGCCTCATCACCGACGAGGTCGCCAAGCAGCGTCGCGCCGACGTCAGCGCCGAGGCCGACTTCTACGGCGCCATGGACGGTGCGTCGAAGTTCGTCAAGGGTGACGCGATCGCCGGCATCATCATCATCATCATCAACCTGGTGGGCGGCATCGCGATCGGCGCGCTGCAGAACGGCATGGCCATCGGCGACGCCCTCTCGCACTACGGACTGCTCACCATCGGCGACGGCCTGACCACGCAGATCCCCGCCCTGCTGATGGCCGTCTCGACCGGCATGATCGTCACCCGCTCGGGCGCCGACACCGAGATGGGTGCGCAGGCCGCGTCGCAGCTCGGCCAGTCGCGCATCGCGCTCGCCGTGGCCGGGACCGCCGCCATCGGCATGGGCTTCATCCCCGGCATGCCGATCGTCGCGTTCCTGCTGATCGGTGGGGCGCTGCTGCTCGTCGCCTACCGGCTCGGCGTGGCCGCCAAGGCCGAGGAGGCGCGCGCTGCTCTCGCGGAGCAGCAGGCGGCGGTCGTCGCCCCCACCGACACGACCGACGACCTGCTCGAGCAGATGCGGGTGCACGCGCTCGAGATCCTGCTCGCGCCCGACCTCGTCGACATGGTCGGGGGAGCGTCGGACGACCTGCTCGGCCGGGTCAAGGCCCTGCGTCGCAAGATCGCGGTCGACCTCGGCATCGTCGTGCCGCCCGTCCGCACCCGGGACAGCGTCGACCTGCCGCCGGCCACCTACTCGATCCGCATCGCGGGCGTCGAGGCCGGTCGCGGTCAGGCGCCGGCCCGCTCCGTGCTGGCCCTCGGCGACGCGCTCGACGGCCTGCCCGGCACCGCCACGGTCGAGCCGGTCTTCGGCCTCGCCGGCAAGTGGGTGCCCGCCGAGATGCGCCACAGCGCCGAGATGACCGGTGCCACGGTGATCGACCGCGTCTCGGTGCTCGTGACGCACCTGTCGTCGATCATCGCCGACAACGCCGCCCGACTGCTCACCCGCGAGGACGTCCGCGTGCTGACCGAGGGCGTCAAGCAGGTCAACGCCCCGGCCGTCGACGACCTCGTGCCGAACATGCTGTCGCTCGCCGAGCTACAGCGCGTCCTCCAGGGCCTGCTGTCGGAGCGCATCCCGATCAACGACCTCGCGCGCATCTGCGAGGGGCTGACGCTGCGGGCGAAGGTGTCGACCGACCCGGAGGGACTCGTCGAGGCGGCCCGCGCCTCCCTGGGCCCCGCGCTCACGGCGCAGTACCTCGACGGCCGCGTGCTGCGGGTCATCATGATCGACCCGACCCTCGAGCAGTCGATGCTCGAGGGGCTGCGACCGAGCGACCAGGGGACGCAGATCCTGCTCGACGGGCACCGGGTCGAGCAGGTGCTCGGGTCGCTGCGCGAGGCCGTGCAGTCGGTCGAGGCGCAGGGTCTCAGCGCGGTGCTGGTCTGCGCCCCGGCGTTGCGACCGGCCATCCACCGGCTCGTGTCGGCGCAGCAGAACGGCCTGCCGGTGCTGTCGTACCAGGAGGCCACCGCCGCCGGCTCGACCATCGAGACCGTCGGCGTCGTCCGCGCGACCGACTCGATCGTGGCCTGAGATGCCGACCACGATCGTCATGACCGGCGAGACGCTCGACGGGCTGCGCCGCGAGGTGCGGGCGACCCATGGGGCCTCGGCGCGCATCGTCGCGGCACAGAAGGTGACCGTCGGGGGAGTCGGCGGCTTCTTCGCCCGCAAGCACTACGAGGTCACCGTCGAGGTGCCCGACCCCGCGATCGACCTGCCCGTCGCCCGGGTGCGCATCACGACGCCGGTGCCGGCCGAGCGTGCGGGCATCGCGGCGTTGCTGGCGTCGGCCGACGAGGCCGAGGACGCCCTGCAGGCGGGGGCTCCGGCAGCCCGGGCCGCGTGGTCGGCATCGCTGGCCGCGGGGGACGCCGCCGCCACGGCGGCGACGCCCGCGCGCGACGGCTTCGACGACGTGCTGACCGGTTCGGCCGTGCCCGTGAGCCCGCGTCGGGCCGCTCGTGCCGCGGCGGCCGCCGCGACGGGTCCCGGCGGGGCCTCGGCCTCGCCGTCGAGCGCAGGAGGCGCGGTGCCGGTCGCGTCCCCGGCCGACGTCTCGACGCGCACCGACGCGTTCGCCTCGATCATGGACGACCTCACCTTCAACGGCATCGCTCCGGCCGCCGGTGCCGCCGCCGGCCTCGGAGCCGGTGTCGCGGCGACGGGCCCGGGCTCCACCGCCGTCGCCGACGGTGACGCCGCCGACCCCGACGCGCCGCACGGGGCCGCTCCCGGTCGGACGGCGGCGTCGCTCGCGGCCGCTGCCGACGCCCTCGCCGCGCAGGCCCGGGCCGTGGCCTCCCCGGGCGTGCCGCCCGCCCCCGACGTGTCGCGCGGGGCAGGCGACCTCGTCGTGGTCGTCGGCCGCCCCGGCGACGCCTTCCGCGTGGCCGCCCAGATGGCCTCGACGTTCGGGCTGCGCTCCGTCGACGTGTCGGATCGCCGGAGCGGCATCCTGGCCCGGGCCACCGGCGTGCACGAGAACTCGGCCGTCGTGACGGCCCTCGCCTGGGACGCGGCCGCTCCCGCCGCCCTCGAGGCGATCGCCGCCGACCAGGTCTGGGTCGCGGTCGACGTCGGGCGAAAGCACGACGACACCGCCCGCTGGGTCGAGGCCGTCCGGGCGGTCGCGCCCGTGGTCGCGGCCGCCGTGGTCGGCGAGGACGACACGGCGACCCCGGGCACGGTGCACCTGCTCGGCGTGCCGGTGGGCTGGCGCGAAGGAGGCGCGGGCCGCTGAGTCGCGCCTCCTCCGGCGGTCGTCCTCCCGCGGTCGCGCCTCGGGGCCGATGCCGTCCTGTGATCGCCGACCCGCGCCTCCTGCCTGTCGTCGTGGCCGGTGCGCCCCGCGCTCGGTAAGCTGGTCCGATGCTGGTGCTGACACGCAAGGTCGGAGAACGCATCGTGATCGGCGACGACATCGTCATCACGGTGCTCGACTCCCGTGGCGACGGCGTGCGCATCGGGATCGACGCACCGCGCGGGGTCAAGATCCAGCGCGAAGAGGTCATCAAGGCCGTGACCGAGGCCAACGTCGAGGCGGCCAAGGCCCCCGACGACGCCGAGGCCCGCCTGCGTGCCGCCCTCGGCGCCCCCGCCCCCCGCGCCGACCAGTAGTCCCGCCGCCCGGCCCCCTCCGCAACCGGCCCGGGCCGCTCTGGCCTCGTGCCGCGGCGCGCTCGTGCCGCCCCGCCGCCGTGCCCTCACGTCGCCTTGCCCTCACGCCGCCACGAGATGGACACAGCGCCACCTTTTCGCCTGGCGTCGTGTCCACATCGTGGCGGGTTGCCGGAGAGAACCGCAGCCTCTGACGGTTCTGAGTAGTCGCGGCACTGTGGCTCGTGTTCTTCTCACCTGTCGCGCCCCTCGCCTCGGCCGCCGTCGTGGGCGCCACGGGGGCGGCCCACTGGCTCGACCGGGGCGTCGTCAGCGCGCCCCGAACACGCTCCGTGACGGCTCGGGCGAGGGCACGGCCGTCGCGTCGGTGACGACGGGCGCCCCGGCGACGAAGTCGCGCAGCTCACGGCCGTGGACGACCTTGGCCGGCAGCGGGTCCGACGAGTAGAGCCGGGGCATGCGGTCGGTCGGCAGCGGCGACGGCGAACCGATCAGCACGACGTTGCCGAAGCGACGGCCCTTGAGCGTCGCGGGGTCGGCCACGGCGACGACGTGCTCGAACACGGTCGCGAGGGTCGACGCCTGGCCGCGGGCGAAGGCCAGCCCCGCGCCGTCGGCCGAGTTGACGATCAGCATGCCGGTCGGCGACAGGAACTCGGCCGCCGCCGTGTAGAACTCGAGCGACGTGACGTGGGCGGGGATCTGCGAGCCACCGAACACGTCGACGATCAGCAGGTCGACCGTGCCGCGCAGTCCGGCGGGCAGCTTCACCATGACCTCGCGGGCGTCGCCGTAGCGCACCCGGATCGAGGCCCCCCGCGGCAGCGGCAGGGTCTCGCGCACCAGGGCCACGAGGTCGGCCTCGAGCTCGATCACCTGCTGGCGCGAACCCGGTCGGGTGGCCTCGACGTAGCGCGGCAGGGTCAGGGCGCCGGCGCCGAGGTGCAGTGCGGTGACCGGCCCCTCGGGCAGCAGGTCGACGGCGTGCCCGATGCGCCGGACGTACTCGAAGGCCAGGTGCGTCGGGTCGTCGAGGTCGACGTGCGACTGGGGCGTGCCGTCGACGACGAGGGTGTACGAACCGGGGCGGTGCCGGTCCTCGTCCACGCGGGCGAGACCCGCCCCGATCGAGATCTCGACGGGCGGGTCGTCGTGCTGTGCGGCCATGCCCCAAGCCTCCCATCCCGGGGACGAGGAGGCGCGCGCGGCCCTCGATCCCGTGGAATGCCTGTGCATGCGCCCGGGTTATACCGAAGCTCGGGCGAAAGGTCAACGACAGGGCTTGCCAGGCGTGTCCGGGGCGACCTAGTATGGACCTTTGCGCTCCCCGTGCGTCCTGTCGTCATATTGCGGTCGACAACGTCTCGAGACACCCACCCCCGAATATGACGGCGGGGTGGATGGTGTCCGCCGGGTAGGGCCGTTCACTCACTCACCACATACTGTCCGACAGTGATGACCCGACGGGGTCCACGGAGGTTACTTCCTTGGCTGCTGCGAACAACGCATCCACCAACTCACCCAAGAACGGTCGCAACGCATCGCGGCTCTCGTTCGCCAAGATCACCGACACGCTGACGGTCCCCGACCTGCTGGCGCTCCAGACCGAGAGCTTCGACTGGCTCGTCGGCAACGACATCTGGAAGGACCGCCTCGCCGAGGCGACCGAGCAGGGTCGAACCGACCTGGCCCTCCACTCGGGCCTGGAAGAGATCTTCGAAGAGATCTCGCCGATCGAAGACCTCGGCGAGACCATGCAGCTCTCGTTCACGGCCCCCGAGCTCGAAGAGCCCAAGTACACGATCGACGAGTGCAAAGAGCGTGGCAAGACCTACGCCGCGCCGCTCTACGTGAACGCCGAGTTCATGAACCACCTCACCGGTGAGATCAAGACCCAGACGGTCTTCATGGGCGACTTCCCGCTCATGACCGAGCGTGGCACGTTCATCATCAACGGCACCGAGCGTGTCGTCGTCTCGCAGCTCGTCCGCAGCCCGGGCGTCTACTTCGAGCGCGCCTCCGACAAGACCAGCGACAAGGACATCTACTCGGCTCGCGTCATCCCGAGCCGTGGTGCCTGGCTCGAGTTCGAGATCGACAAGCGCGACCAGGTCGGCGTGCGCATCGACCGCAAGCGCAAGCAGAGCGTGACCGTCTTCCTCAAGGCACTCGGCCTGACGAGCGAAGAGATCATGGAGGAGTTCAAGGGCTTCGCCTCGATCGAGGCCACCCTCGAGAAGGACGCCATCCTCACCAAGGAAGAGGCGCTCAAGGACATCTACCGCAAGCTCCGTCCGGGCGAGCAGGTCGCTGCCGAGGCCGCGCGCGCGCTCCTCGACAACTTCTACTTCAACCACAAGCGCTACGACCTGGCCAAGGTGGGTCGCTACAAGATCAACCGCAAGCTCGGCATCGACGCGCCCCTGGGCGACTCGGTCCTGACCGTCGACGACATCGTCGCGACGATCAAGTACCTCGTGTCGCTGCACGCCGAAGAGAAGTCGATGAACGGCACGCGCGAGGGCGAGCCCGTCCAGCTGCGCCTCGACGTCGACGACATCGACCACTTCGGCAACCGTCGCATCCGCGCGGTCGGCGAGCTGATCCAGAACCAGGTCCGCACCGGTCTGTCGCGCATGGAGCGCGTCGTCCGTGAGCGCATGACCACGCAGGACATCGAGGCGATCACGCCGCAGACCCTGATCAACGTGCGCCCCGTCGTCGCCGCGATCAAGGAGTTCTTCGGCACCTCGCAGCTCTCGCAGTTCATGGACCAGAACAACCCGCTCTCGGGACTGACGCACAAGCGTCGTCTGAGCGCGCTCGGCCCCGGCGGTCTGTCGCGTGAGCGCGCCGGCGTCGAGGTCCGCGACGTCCACCCCTCGCACTACGGCCGCATGTGCCCGATCGAGACCCCTGAAGGCCCGAACATCGGCCTGATCGGCTCGCTCGCGTCCTTCGCGCGCATCAACTCGTTCGGCTTCATCGAGACGCCCTACCGTCGCGTGGAGAAGGGCAACGTCACCACGACGATCGACTACCTCACCGCCTCCGAAGAGGACGACTACGTCGTCGCCCAGGCGAACGCGCCCCTCGACGACAAGTTCGACTTCGTCGACGACAAGGTGCTCGTCCGCAAGAAGGGTGGCGAGGTCGAGCTCGTCGACAAGGCCGAGGTCGACTACATGGACGTCTCGCCGCGCCAGATGGTGTCGGTGGCCACGTCGCTGATCCCGTTCCTCGAGCACGACGACGCGAACCGCGCCCTCATGGGTGCGAACATGCAGCGTCAGGCCGTCCCGCTCGTCCGCAGCGAGAGCCCCCTCGTCGGCACCGGCATGGAGGGCTACACCGCGATCGACGCCGGTGACGTCGTCACCGCCGACGCCGCGGGCGTGGTCTCCGAGGTGTCGGCCGACGTCGTCACCGTCCAGCTCGACGACGGCGGCACGCAGGACTACTACCTGCGGAAGTTCGACCGCTCGAACCAGGGCGCCAGCTACAACCACCGCGTGATCGTCGACGCCGGCCAGCGCGTCGAGGTCGGCGAGGTCATCGCCGACGGTCCCGCGACCGAGAACGGCGAGCTCGCGCTCGGCAAGAACCTGCTCGTCGCGTTCATGCCCTGGGAGGGCTACAACTACGAGGACGCGATGATCCTGTCGCAGAACCTCATCAAGGACGACACGCTCTCGTCGATCCACATCGAAGAGTACGAAGTCGACGCCCGCGACACGAAGCTCGGCAAGGAAGAGATCACCCGTGATCTCCCCAACGTCAGCCCCGACCTGCTGGCCGACCTCGACGAGCGCGGCATCATCCGCATCGGTGCCGAGGTGCGCCCCGGCGACATCCTCGTCGGCAAGGTCACGCCCAAGGGCGAGACCGAGCTCAGCGCCGAAGAGCGCCTGCTGCGCGCGATCTTCAACGAGAAGAGCCGTGAGGTCCGCGACACGTCCCTGAAGGTGCCCCACGGCGAGCAGGGAACGGTCATCGGCGTCAAGGTCTTCGACTCGCAGGACGGCGACGACGAACTCGGCTCGGGCGTCAACCAGCGCGTCGTCGTCTTCATCGCCCAGAAGCGCAAGATCACGGCGGGCGACAAGCTCGCCGGTCGTCACGGCAACAAGGGCGTCATCTCGACGATCCTGCCCGTCGAGGACATGCCGTTCCTCGCGGACGGCACGCCGGTCGACATCATCCTCAACCCGCTGGGCGTCCCCGGTCGGATGAACTTCGGCCAGGTGCTCGAGATCCACCTCGGGTGGATCGCGGCGCAGGGCTGGAACGTCGAGGGCGTCCAGGAGTGGGCGAAGAACCTGCCCGAAGAGGCGCTCAGCGCCGCTCCCGGCACGAAGGTCGCCACCCCGGTGTTCGACGGTGCCGCCGAGCGCGAGATCGAGGGTCTGCTCGACTCGACCCTGCCGACCCGCGACGGTGAGCGTCTGATCGGTTCGTCCGGCAAGGCGCGCCTGTTCGACGGTCGCTCGGGTGAGCCGTTCCCGAACCCGATCTCGGTCGGTTACATGTACATCCTGAAGCTGCACCACCTCGTCGACGACAAGATCCACGCGCGTTCGACGGGCCCGTACTCGATGATCACGCAGCAGCCGCTGGGTGGTAAGGCACAGTTCGGTGGCCAGCGCTTCGGTGAGATGGAGGTCTGGGCCCTCGAGGCCTACGGCGCCGCGTACGCGCTGCAAGAGCTCCTGACCATCAAGTCGGACGACATCCTCGGCCGCGTGAAGGTGTACGAAGCCATCGTCAAGGGCGAGAACATCCAGGAGCCCGGCATCCCCGAGAGCTTCAAGGTCCTCATCAAAGAGATGCAGTCGCTCTGCCTGAACGTCGAGGTCCTCTCGGCCGACGGCCAGACGGTCAGCCTGCGCGACACGGACGACGAGGTCTTCCGTGCCGCCGAAGAGCTCGGCATCAACATCTCCTCCCGCTTCGAATCGTCGAACGTCGACGAGATCTAAGCCCCCTTCCCACAACGACACGTCGATACATCTGACAAGGGATTAAATTTTGATCGAAGCAACAACTTTCGATGAGCTGCGGATCGGCCTCGCCACTGCCGAGAACATCCGCGCCTGGTCGCACGGTGAGGTCAAGAAGCCGGAGACCATCAACTACCGCACGCTGAAGCCCGAGAAGGACGGCCTCTTCGGAGAGCAGATCTTCGGGCCGTCGCGTGACTGGGAGTGCGCGTGCGGCAAGTACAAGCGCGTCCGCTTCAAGGGCATCGTCTGCGAGCGCTGCGGCGTCGAGGTCACGAAGTCGTCCGTGCGTCGTGAGCGCATGGGCCACATCGAGCTCGCCGCTCCCGTCACGCACATCTGGTACTTCAAGGGCGTCCCCTCGCGCTTGGGCTACCTGCTCGACATGGCACCGAAGGACCTCGAGAAGGTCATCTACTTCGCGGCCTACATGGTCATCTCGATCGACGAAGAGGGCCGTCACGCCGACATGCCCGGGCTCGAGAACGAGCTCCGCCTCGAGATCAAGCAGCTCGAGTCGCAGCGCGACACGCGCATCGCCGACCGCCTCCAGAAGCTCGAGGACGACCTGGCCGTCCTCGAGGAAGAAGGCGCGAAGAGCGACCAGAAGCGTCGTGCGAAGGACGGCGCCGAGAAAGAGATGTCGCAGACGCGCAAGTCGTTCGACGAGGACATCAACCGCCTCGAGCGCGTCTGGGAGGACTTCCGCAACCTCAAGGTCGGCGACCTCAAGCCCGAGGACGCCGTCTTCCACGAGCTGCAGGACCGCTTCGGCATCTACTTCGAGGCCCACATGGGCGCCGAGGCGATCAAGAAGCGCCTCGAGGGCTTCGACCTCACCACCGAGGCCGAGAACCTCCACCTGCAAATCTCCGAGGGCAAGGGTCAGAAGAAGATCCGCGCCATCAAGCGCCTGCGCGTCGTGAGCTCGTTCCTGGCCACCGGCAACTCGCCGGCCGCCATGGTCCTCGACGTCGTCCCGGTCATCCCGCCCGAGCTGCGCCCGATGGTGCAGCTGGACGGTGGCCGCTTCGCGACCAGCGACCTGAACGACCTCTACCGTCGCGTGATCAACCGCAACAACCGCCTCCGTCGCCTGCTCGACCTCGGTGCTCCCGAGATCATCGTGAACAACGAGAAGCGCATGCTGCAAGAGGCCGTCGACGCCCTGTTCGACAACGGTCGTCGCGGTCGTCCCGTCACGGGTACCGGCAACCGCGCCCTGAAGTCCCTGAGCGACATGCTCAAGGGAAAGCAGGGTCGCTTCCGCCAGAACCTGCTCGGCAAGCGCGTCGACTACTCGGGTCGTTCGGTCATCATCGTCGGCCCGACGCTGAAGCTGCACCAGTGCGGTCTGCCCAAGCAGATGGCCCTCGAGCTGTTCAAGCCGTTCGTCATCAAGCGCCTGATCGACCTGAGCCACGCTCAGAACATCAAGTCGGCCAAGCGCATGGTCGAGCGTTCGCGCCCGCAGGTCTGGGACGTCCTCGAAGAGATCATCCGCGAGCGCCCCGTGCTGCTGAACCGTGCGCCCACGCTGCACCGTCTCGGCATCCAGGCGTTCGAGCCCCAGCTGGTCGAGGGCAAGGCCATCCAGCTGCACCCGCTCGTCTGTGCGGCGTTCAACGCCGACTTCGACGGTGACCAGATGGCCGTGCACCTGCCGCTGTCCGTCGAGGCCCAGGCCGAGGCGCGCATCCTGATGCTCGCGTCGAACAACATCCTGAAGCCGTCCGACGGTCGTCCGGTGACCCTGCCCGCACAGGACATGATCATCGGTCTGCACTACCTGACCACGGTCACCGAGGGTGCCGAGGGTGAAGGCCGAGCCTTCTCGTCGGTCGCCGAGGCGATCCTCGCGAAGGACCAGGGCACGCTCGACCTCAACGCGATGGTCAAGATCCGCATGAACGGCGTGCACTTCGCCGAGGGCGAGGCTCCCGAGGGCTACGAGGTCGGGCAGGACATCCTGCTCGAGACGACCCTCGGTCGCGCGCTCTTCAACGAGAACCTGCCGGCGGACTACCCGTTCGTCCAGCAGGTGACCGACAAGGGCATGCTCTCGACGATCGTCAACGACCTCGCCGAGCGCTACCCGAAGGTCGCCGTCGCGGCGGCACTCGACAACATCAAGGACGCGGGCTTCTACTGGGCCTCGCGTTCGGGTGTCACCGTCGCGCTGTCCGACGTGCTCACGCCTCCGCGCAAGCCCGAGATCGTCGCGGGTTACGAGAAGCAGGCCGCCGCCGTGCAGTCCGAGTTCGACAAGGGCTTGATCTCGGACGCCGAGCGTCGCGCCGACCTGATCAAGATCTGGACGGAGGCCACGAACGAGGTCGCCGCCGAGATGCGCGCGAACTTCCCGATCGACAACACCATCAACCGCATGGTGACGTCGGGTGCTCGTGGTAACTGGCTGCAGGTGCGCAACATCGCCGGCATGCGAGGCCTGGTGAACAACCCGAAGGGTGACATCATCCCGCGCCCGATCATCTCCTCGTACCGCGAGGGTCTGTCGGTGGCCGAGTACTTCATCGCGACGCACGGTGCCCGCAAGGGTCTGGCCGACACGGCCCTCCGTACGGCCGACTCGGGGTACCTGACCCGTCGTCTCGTCGACGTGTCGCAGGACGTCATCATCCGTGAGGACGACTGCGGCACCTCGCGTGGCCTCGAGATGCCGATCGCCGCACCCGACGCCAACGGCGTCATGGTGCGCGACGCGACCGTCGAGAACACCGTGTTCGCACGGTCGCTCGCGGCTGCCGCGGTGGACGCGAAGGGCACGGTGCTGGCCGAGGCCGGCGCCGACGTCGGAGACGTCCTGATCGACGAGCTCGTGGCGGCCGGTGTCGAGACCATCAAGGTCCGCTCCGTCCTCACCTGTGAGGCCGCCGTCGGTGTCTGCGCCCAGTGCTACGGCCGCTCGCTGGCCACCGGCAACCTGGTCGACATCGGTGAGGCCGTCGGCATCATCGCGGCCCAGTCGATCGGTGAGCCCGGCACGCAGCTGACGATGCGTACCTTCCACACCGGTGGTTCGGCCTCGGCCGACGACATCACGCAGGGTCTGCCCCGCGTGACCGAGCTGTTCGAGGCGCGTACCCCCAAGGGTGCGTCCCCGATCGCCGACTCGGCCGGTCGCATCACGATCGAGGACACCGACAAGGCTCGCCGCGTCATTCTGCAGCCCGACAACGGCGACGAAGAAGTGATCTACCCCGTGCTCAAGCGTTCGACCCTCCTCGTCGAGGACGGTCAGCACGTCGAGCTCGGCGAGCAGATCATCGCCGGTGCGGTGGACCCGAAAGAGGTCCTGCGCGTCAAGGGCGTCCGTGCGGTGCAGCAGCACCTCGTGGGTGGCGTCCAGGACGTCTATCGCTCGCAGGGTGTGCCGATCCACGACAAGCACATCGAGGTCATCGTCCGTCAGATGCTCCGCAAGGTCACCGTCGTCGACCACGCCGACACCGACCTGCTGCCCGGTGAGCTCGTCGACCGGTCGAAGTACAACGAGATCAACCGTGCGGCACTGACCGAGGGCAAGCGGACCGCGTCCGCTCGTCAAGAGGTCATGGGCATCACGAAGGCCTCGCTGGCGACCGAGTCGTGGCTGTCCGCCGCGTCCTTCCAGGAGACGACCCGCGTCCTGACGCAGGCCGCCATGGAAGGCAAGAGCGACCCGCTGGTCGGTCTGAAGGAGAACGTCATCATCGGAAAGCTCATCCCCGCGGGCACCGGCCTGTCGCGTTACCGCGACGTGTCGGTCGAGGCGACGGAAGAAGCGAAGGCGGAGCGGTACCCCAACCGCGTCTTCACCGACGACGCGTCGTTCAACGAAGCCGACCTGAGCTTCGTGGACTTCGACTCCTTCTCGTCGGACGACTTCACTCCCGGCACCTACAACTGAGAACCCCGTCAGGAGGCGCGGTGAGGGTCTGACCCCCACCGCGCCTCCTGAGGGCCTCACCTCGAAGGGCCCCGGCTCGCACTCCGTGCGGACCGGGGCCCTTCGTCGTCCCCTCCCGGTCGGGGCGGCGACGCGAGCGGGTGTTCCCCCGCCGGGCTGAGGCGACGGGGGAAGCCGACCCGGCAGGATGGAGGGATGCCTGACGATCAGCCCGACGAGACCGCCACCCTGACGACCGGCGTCGCCGCCACTGCTGCTGCCGCCACGGCCGCCGCCGCCGTCGGAGCACCGGCCACACCGCCCCCGGTCGTCGTCGGCCGAGGCGAGGCCGCCGAGGGGGTCGGCATCGGCACGGCCGACCGCCCCGTCCGCGAGCGGGTGACGGCACCCGACGTCGTGGCGTCACCGGAGCCCGTCGCCGGTGTCACCTGGCGACCGCTCACCCTCGACGACCTCGTGCCCCTGCACGCGCTCTGTGCCCGCATGGGGTCGGTCGACCACCCCGACCGCGGCCATGCGCTCGAGGTCGTGCGTGACGACCTCACGTCGCCCGGCATCGACCTCGTGCGGGACAGCATCGTCGGGGTGGACGCCGACGGCCGCTTCGTCGCCTGGGGCCTCAGCCACCTCGGCCCGACGCGGGTCAGCCTCGTGCGGGTGGGGGTCCCCGGCGGTGTCGACCCCGGGCGACGCGGCGAGGGTCTCGGTCGCCGCCTCCTGGACTGGCAACGGGTCCGGGGCGAGCAGCACCTGGCCACCTGTGACGAGGTGCTGCCGGCCGGTCTCGTGACCGACGTCGAGGAGGACGCCCTCGCCACGCGGGCGGCGTTCCGTCGGGCGGGGTTCGACGAGTCGCGGTGGTGGACCGAGCTGCGGCGCGACCTGACGGAACCGGTCGAGCGCGTCGCGCTCGACCCGGCCGTCCGCCTGGTCACGATGACCGACGAGTGGGTCGAGGCGACGCGCCAGGCCCGCAACGACGCCTTCCGTGACCACTGGGGCAGCCAGCCGACGAGCGAGGAGCGATGGGGGCGGATGGTCGGTGCCGGCACGTTCCGGCAGGACCTCTCGCTGCTGGCCGTCGCCCGTCCCCTCGACGACCCCGAGGCCGCCGAGCAGGTCGTCGCGTTCGTGCTGAGCGACGTCGACCCCGAGGACTGGGCGGCCCTGGGGCGGCGGTGCGCCTACGTCGAGTACGTCGGCGTCCGGCGCTCCTGGCGGGGACGACACCTCGCGCAGTCCCTGCTCGCGTCGACGCTGGAGGCGCACGTCGCCGAGGGGCTCGAGGTCACCGTGCTCGACGTCGACTCCGTGAGCCCGACGGGCGCCCTGGGGCTCTACGACCGGGCCGGGTTCGTCGCCGCGAGGCGCTCCGCCACGGTGGTCCGCGCCTACTGAGTCCGACCGGGGGGCGACCGGCGCACCCCTTCGAGGGGCACCCGCTCTGGGACGTGCCGCCGACGGCGTCGCCACCGTAGCGTGAGGCAAGCTCGGACCCGACCCCGAGCGTCGAACGGCCTCGTCGTCCTACCCCCGAGGCCCTGTACTTCCGAGGAGGTACGCGTGGCTTCCATGACCGAGATCCTGATCTTGCACGGGCTGTTGCCGATCGAGCAGCTCGACGTGATCCCGCGCGGCCCTGCCGAGGAAGAGGCGTCCATCCGCGACCTCCTCTCGCGGGGCGTCGTCACCGAGATGCAGGTGGCGAGGGCCCGGGCCACCGCCGCCGACCTCGACTTCGTCGAGCTGATCGACTACCCGGTCGACCGCTCGGCCGTGACGATGGTGCCCGCGGCCGTGTGCCGACGGCACAAGGTCCTGCCGATCGGCGTGCGCGACGGTGCGTTGATCCTCGCCATGGAGGACCCGGGCGACGTCTTCGCCATCGACGACGTCCGCGCCGGCCTGCGCATGGGCGTCGACCCCGTCGTCGCCGAGAAGAACGACCTGCGCGCCGCCATCGACCGGTACCTGCGTGCCGACGACGAGCTGAACGACCTGACGTCGACCCTCGAAGAGGAGAGGGCACACGAGACGGCGGCCGACATCACGGACGGCCCCGACGACGACGTGCCGATCGTCCGGTTCGTCAACCTGCTCGTCAGCCAGGCGATCACCGACCACGCCTCCGACATCCACATCGAGCCGTCCGAGACCGACGTGCGCATCCGGTACCGCATCGACGGCGTGCTGCACGAGATGCAGCCGGCGCCCAAGGCGATCCAGAACGGCGTGATCTCGCGCCTCAAGATCATGAGCGAGATCGACATCGCCGAGCGCCGCAAGCCGCAGGACGGCCGCATGTCGGTCCGCCACGGCGGCCGGCAGATCGACCTGCGGGTGGCGACGCTGCCGACCGTCTGGGGCGAGAAGGTCGTGATGCGCATCCTCGACAACTCGAACACCTCGATGAGCCTGCGCGACCTCAACCTGCTCGAGCGCAACTTCGACGTCTACGCCGAGTCGTACTCGAAGCCCTACGGCATGATCCTCGTCACCGGCCCCACGGGTTCCGGCAAGTCGACGACGCTGTACACGACGCTGAACGCCGTCGCCCGTCCCGAGATCAACGTCATCACGGTCGAGGACCCGGTCGAGTACCGGATGAAGGGCATCAACCAGGTGCAGGTCAACCCCAAGGCGGGCCTGACCTTCGCGAGTGCGCTCCGCAGCATCCTGCGGTCCGACCCCGACGTCGTCCTGCTCGGCGAGATCCGCGACCACGAGACGGCGCAGATCGCGATCGAGGCGTCGCTGACCGGCCACCTCGTGTTGAGCACGTTGCACACGAACGACGCCCCGAGCGCGATCACCCGACTCACCGAGATGGGCATCGAGCCCTTCCTCGTCGGGTCGGCCATCGACTGCGTCGTCGCCCAGCGCCTCGCGCGCCGGCTCTGCGACCGGTGCAAGACGCCCACGGCCTACTCCCCGTTGCAGCTGGCGCACCTGAAGTTCCGGGTCGAGCCCGACGAGAACCCCACGGTGTACCAGCCGGTGGGCTGCCAGCAGTGCTCGAACACGGGCTACCGCGGCCGCATCGCGCTGCACGAGGTGATGAGCGTCTCCGAGGACATCGAGCGGCTCGCGGTGAGCCGTGCGTCCAGCGCCGAGATCGGCCGGGTCGCCCGCGAGCAGGGCATGTTGAGCCTGCGTCAGGACGGATGGGAGAAGGCCAAGCTCGGCCTCACCAGCGTCGAAGAGATCCTGCGGGTCGTCGCGTGACGCCCGCCTCCGGCCGAGCCCGGACCGACCACGAGGAGCCCCTCTCATGAGCGCTTCGATCTACGACATCCCCGACGACGCAGCCGCCGAGGACGCCGCCCTCGCGGGGTGGACGCCGGGCCGTCCGGGCAACGAGGTCCGGTCCGCCACCGCGACCGCGACCGGCTCCGCGACCGCGTCGTCGACGGCTCCGGCCGACGCGTCGCCGTTCCCGTCCGCTCCCGCGTCGCCCGGCGGTGCCGCGACGGGCCCCGTCTACAGCCTCGACGGAGGCCAGGACCCGGTCATGGGCTGGACGCCCACGCGTGCCCCCTCGAGTCGTCGCGCCGCGCGGCTGGCCGAGGCGCTGGTCGACAAGGCCGCGCTCGCCGACCAGGAGGCCCTGCTCGTCCCCGACACCGGCCCCTCGCCCGTCCTGCCCCGATCGGCCGTGGCCCCGTCGTCGGTCTCCGCGCCCTCCTCCGTGGCCCCGTCGCCCGCGGCAGCCGCCCCGGCACCGCTCAGCCCGCCCCCCGCCGGCCACGTGCTCCCGTCGACGCCGCGACCCGGCTGGGTCGACCCGCGCTTCGAGGAGCCGATCCGCGCCTCCCGGGCTCAGGCGTCCCCCCTGCAGGAGGCGCGGGCCGGCTCCGCGACGGACCTCGCCGCCCCCGCCCTCGCGGACACGGCCGCGGTCGGCACCACGGCCAGCACGACGGCCGCGTCCGCGTCGCTCGCGTCGTCCTCGCCGTTCGCCGCCGAGGGCGTCGTCCTGCCGAGCCCTGCCGGCGCCTCGGCCGGCCCGACCGCGACGGCCCCCTGGGACGCGCCGGCTCCGCAGCACGTCGCCGCCGACGCGCCGACCGCCGTGCTCGCGACGGCCGAGGACGCGGCCGACTTCCACGGCATCGAGTTGCACCGCCACCCGCGCGACCACGCGCACGCCGGGCTCGTCTCGGCGCTGATCCAGGTCGTGCTGCAGAACGCCTCCGACCTGCACGTCACCACCGACGCCATGCCCACGATCCGCGTCGACGGCGACCTCCGACCCGCCCTCTCCGGAGGCACCGTCTGGGACGCGGCCATCGTCCGCACGGCGCTGGAGAGCCTGCTCACGCCCGAGCAGCAGCAGCGCTTCGACGAGGAGCTCGAGCTCGACTTCGCCTACTCGCTCTCGGACGAGTCGCGTTTCCGCGTGAACTTCTACCAGCAGCGCGGCTCGTTGGGGGCGGCTTTCCGGTTGATCCCCACCGAGATCAAGCAGCTCGGCGACCTGGGCGTGCCCGAGTCGGTGTCGACCTTCGCCAAGCTCCCGCGCGGTCTCGTGCTCGTCACGGGCCCCACGGGTTCGGGCAAGTCGACGACCCTCGCGGCGCTGATCGACCTCGTCAACCGCACGCGGGCCGACCACATCGTGACGGTCGAGGACCCGATCGAGTTCATGCACCAGCACAAGAAGTCGCTCGTGAACCAGCGAGAGGTCGGGCACGACACCCACAGCTTCGCGGCGGCGCTCAAGCACGTGCTGCGGCAGGACCCCGACGTCATCCTCATCGGCGAGCTCCGCGACCTCGAGACCATCTCGGTCGCGCTGACCGCCGCCGAGACCGGCCACCTCGTCTTCGCGACGCTGCACACGCAGAGCGCGGCGCAGACCATCGACCGCGTCATCGACGTGTTCCCTCCGTACCAGCAGGACCAGGTGCGCACCCAGCTCGCCTCGACGCTGCAGGGCGTCGTCTGCCAGACGCTGCTGCCCAAGGCCAGCGGCCGCGGCCGGGTCGTGGCGACCGAGATCATGATGATGACCCCGGCGATCGGCAACCTCGTGCGGGAGGGCAAGACGTACCAGATCGCCTCGTCGATGCAGGCGGGCCGGGACCTCGGCATGCACACGATGGACCAGAAGCTCGCCGATCTGGTGAACACCGGCGTCGTGACGCACAAGGCCGCGATGGAGAAGGTGCACGACCGTGAAGGGTTCGACCGCCTCGTGACGCGAGTGATCAACAAGTCCGAGAGCCAGGGACTCGACAGCGGCATCGACTTCGGCGACTCGTTCTCGGGCGGGGCCGCCTGATGGCCGGGGCAGTCGCCTACGCCTACAAGGGGCGTGACGGGGCCGGCAAGGTCGTCAAGGGCAAGGTCGACGCGTCGAGCGAGGGCGCGGTCATCACCCGCCTCCGCACGATGGGCGTGCAGCCGATCTCGATCAGCGAGGCGGGTGCCGGCACCGGCCTGCAGCGCGAGGTGTCGATCCCCGGGCTCGGCGACCGTGCGGTCAAGATGAAGGACATCGCGGTCATGTCGCGCCAGATGGCGACCATGATCGGTTCGGGGCTGTCGCTGCTGCGCACCCTGACGATCCTCGCCGACCAGGTCGACAACAAGCGGCTGGCCAAGATCATGGCCGAGGTGCGCGACGACGTCGAGACCGGCGTCTCGTTCTCCGACGCGGTCGGCAAGCACGACAAGGACTTCCCTCCGCTGATGATCAACATGATCAAGGCGGGCGAGACCGGCGGGTTCCTCGACAAGGCGCTCGAGTCGACGGCCGAGAACTTCGAGAAGGAGGTGGCGCTGCGGTCGACGATCAAGTCGGCCATGACCTACCCCGTCGTCGTGCTCGTCATGTCGCTCGTCGCGGTCGTCATCATGCTGCTGTTCATCGTCCCGATCTTCCAGGACATGTTCACCAACCTCGGCGGTCAGCTGCCGTTGCCGACGATGATGCTCGTCTACGCGTCGCGGGCGATGCCGTACGTCGTGCCGGCCGGCATCGTCGTGGGGATCGCGTTCTCGATCTGGTGGCGGACGAACAAGAACTCGGTCAAGGTGCGGGCGTTCCTCGACCCGCTGAAGCTGAAGCTGCCCGTCTTCGGTGCGCTGTTCCGGAAGATCGCGATCGCGCGGTTCAGCCGCAACTTCTCGAACATGATCGGCGCCGGCGTGCCCATACTCACGGCTCTGCGCATCGTGGGCGAGGTGTCGGGCAACTACGTGCTCGAGGAGGCGCTGGTCAAGGTGGCCGAGTCGGTGCGGCAGGGCGAGTCCATCGCCGGCCCGCTGACCGAGTCGGGCGTCTTCCCGTCGATGGTCACGCAGATGATCTCGGTCGGCGAGGACTCGGGTTCGCTGCAGACGATGCTCGAGAAGGTCGCGGACTTCTACGACCAAGAGGTCAAGTCGACGACCGAGTCGCTGACGGCCCTGATCGAGCCCCTCCTGATCGCCTTCCTCGGCGTCGTCGTCGGCGGCATGATCGTGGCGCTGTACCTGCCCATCTTCCAGATCACCTCGCTGATCAAGTAACGCACCAGGCACCCCCGCAGGAGGCGCGGGCCGGCTCACGAGGCCGGCTCGCGCCTCCTTCTCGTCCCGGACGTCCGGCGACCGTGCGGTCTACCCCGCAAACGAGTGCTGACCAGCGATTTCCGGCCTTTCGGGGGATACCCGAACTGGGGCCGTGTCGCAGGCCAAAACCCCCCTTCCAAGGGATTCTGGGGCACTTTCCCAGGTGGCACCATCGATCTCGGCGGGAGCTCAGTGACCGCCTCACCCCCTCACCGGGCATCACTCCCGCACCCGATCGAACAGGACCAGCGACATGTACTTCACCCTCATGGGCAAGCTCAGCGCCCGCCGCCAGAACCTCACCGAAGACAAGGACAAGGGCTTCACCCTGATCGAGCTCCTCGTCGTCGTCATCATCATCGGCATCCTCGCCGCGATCGCCATCCCGGTGTACCTCGGCGTGCAGAACAACGCCAAGGACTCGTCGGTCAAGAACGACCTGACGAACGCCAAGACCGCCGTCATCAGCGTCCAGACGAACACCGGCAAGCTGCCCGCCGCCGGCGTACTCGACCCGGCGAACGCCGACCTCAAAGCCGGTGGACTGACCAAGGGCGACAACTCGGGCGACCTCACCATGACCGTCGGGGGCACCACCGCCGCACCGACCTTCTGCATCTCGTCCACCAGCACCGCCACGTCGAAGACCTACGCGACGAGCGACGTCGTCGGCACGGCCGAGGGCACGTGCTCGTCGTCTGGTGTCTTCACGAAGAAGGCCTAGCCACCAGTTCTGCGGGGGTGGTGGCCGCGCCGTCGGCTACCACCCCCGCCTTCCCGCTGATCCGCCCCTGACCCGACCGGGAGGTGACCACCATGTTCCAGAAGCTCAGCCAGCGCCTCCGTCCGTCCGACGACGTCGACCGCGATGCGGGCCTGACCCTCGTCGAGGTGATGGTCGCCATGATGGTCTTCGCGATCATCTCGGTCGGTGTCGCCTACTCCATCACCAACGCGCTCGTCCTGACCCGTGAGTCACGGGCGCGGGCGATCGCCACCAACCTCGCCGCGCAGCAGATCGACCTGGTGCGGGCCACCCAGAACGTCTTCACCGTCGACGACAAGCAGATCGACAACACGGTCTCGGGCATCGACTTCCGTCTGTCGCAGACGGTGCGCTGGGTCGACTCGACCTCGACCGTCACCGACTGCGGCACCGGTACCGGAACCCTGCAGTACAAAGCCGTCACCATCAGCGTCAGCTACTCCGGCCAACGGTCGATCACCGCACCCGTGACGACCGAGACCGTGCTCGCCCCGAGCGACCGCATCAACGACCCGGCCCTCGGCACGATCGTCGTCAAGGTCACCGGCGCCGGCGGCACCGGCAATCCGGGCGTCGCCGTCGCCATCGCACCGGCGGCCGTGCCGAACGGCGCCTCGGCGCCCACGACCCCGGCCGTCACGAACACCCAGGGCTGCACGTACGCGCTCAAGGTGAAGCCGGGCAACTACTCCGTCGGCGTCGTCGAGTCGGGCAACCTCGACATCAAGCAGGTCGCCGCCCCGAAGACCACGCCCGTCGTCGTCAAGGCCGGCACCTCGTCGTCGGTCAGCTTCACCTACGACACGGCCGCCACGTACACGCTCAAGTACGCCTCGAACTACAGCAGCAGCGTCCTGTTGCCGACCGACCTCGAGACCACGTTCGTCAGCACCCTCGGCGGGGTCCAGACGGTCAAGTCCGCCGCGAACCCCGCGACCCTCTTCCCCGTGGCCTACACCGTCATGGCCGGGGGCTACGTCGCCCCGATCAAGGACGACAAGGGCGTCGTCACGAACACGCCGTGCGTCGACGTCGACCCGTCGGCCTGGGCCGCGACCCCCGGAAACGGTGCCGGCCAGCCGCTCACGGCAGTCGCCGCGCCACCCGGCGGCACCGCCACGGTCGACGTCCCGATGGGTGTCGTGCGCCTGCCGAAGATGAACGGCACGGCCACGGTCGTTGCCACCTCGGTCGGCACCAAGGCCAACGGTGACCCGGGCTGCAACACGAACAAGGCCTACACCTTCACCGTCAGCGGCCAGAAAGACGTGGCGCTGCCGTTCGGCACCTGGAAGTTCTCCGTCGTCGTGCTCGACCTCCTCGGCGTCGTGACGGCGCAGAGCCCGGTCACCCTCGACGCCGACGCGATCCGCACCCGCGGCACGATCGACAAGTCGACCGGTGCGGCCACCCTCGACCCCCGACCGGCCGGCTGATGACCATCGCCCTCGCCCGCCGCCTGCGCCGGCTCGTCGACCAGCCCGAACGGGGCATCTCGCTCGCCGAGATGCTCGTCGCCATGGCGCTCTTCGCCGTCCTCATGGCCCTCACCGGGGGCTTCGTCGTCACGGCGTACCGTGCCTCGGCCTCGAGCCGCACGATCGACGCCGCCACCCGTACGGCCACGGTCGGCATGACCGAGGTCACCCGCACCGTCCGGGCCGCGACGAACAACCCGGTCTCGACCTCGAACATCGCCGACGCCGCGTTCGTCACGGCGACCGACCAGAGCCTCAAGATCTACGCCTACGTCAACCTCGCGTCGTCCGAGGAGAAGCCCGTGACCGTCGAGTTCAAGGTCGTCGACGGCAAGCTCGTCGAGACCACCTGGGCGTCGTACGACCTCGGCGGCGGCTACTGGGGGTTCCAGACCACCCCGAGCTCGGTCCGTACGATCGCCTCGCCCGTCGTGGGCACGGCGCAGGGTGCACCCGCGCTGTTCCGCTATGTCGACTCGGGGGGCTCGACGATCCCGCTGACCGCGGGAGCCGTGCCGATCGGCCTGGTCCGGGGCATCTCGGCCGTGCAGGTCTCGCTGCAGGTCGGCTCGTCCGCCGATCTGTCGAAGTCCACCGTCCTGACCAACACGGTCGGCCTGCCCAACCTGACGTCGTAGGAGTCGAGATGATCACGCTGCTGCACGCCCGGCTCGGTCGCCGATGGGCCCGCGCTCGCCAGGACGGCGAACGGGGCGTCGCCCTCATCACCGTCATCGGATTGGGGGCAGTCCTGCTGCTCCTGAGCGCCACGATGGTCTCGGTCGCGATCAGTGGCGCGACAGCGTCACGCACCGACTCCGACTTCAACGCCGCGATCGCCGCCGCCTACGCCGGCGTCGAGGACTACCAGAGCAAACTCGCCAACGACAACACGTACCCGCAGTACGGCGTCAAGGGAACCGAGTTCAGCAAGACGAGCACCTTCACGGGCGCGGCCGGCAACCCGGCCTTCGGCGTGGGTGTGGCGGGCACCTGGATGCCCGTGGCGGGCAGCCCCACGTCGTCGTACCGGTACGAGGTCGACAACTCGGCCTACTCGAAGTCCGGCATCCTGCGCCTGCGCGCCACGGGCAAGGTGGGCACGACGACGCGTACCGTCGTGGCCGGCCTGAAGCAGAAGGGCTTCATCGACTTCCTGTACTTCACCGACTACGAGCTGTTCGACCCTCAGCTGTCGAACACCTCGTGCACCCCGGCCTACGAGTGGGCGGTCACCGACCGTCCCGCCTGCA
Source organism: Frigoribacterium sp. CFBP 8759 (assembly GCF_014841655.1). Taxonomy (NCBI): domain Bacteria; kingdom Bacillati; phylum Actinomycetota; class Actinomycetes; order Micrococcales; family Microbacteriaceae; genus Frigoribacterium; species Frigoribacterium sp. CFBP 8759. The sequence goes on along the minus strand of NZ_JACYUH010000001.1, from coordinate 910,170 downwards.
CGACCCTGCAGTTCGGTTCGGCCGACGTCATCGACGGCCCCCTCCACAGCAACGACACCCTGCTGATCTGCGGCGCCACCTTCAACGGAGCGGTGACGAGCGCCAATCCCGACAGTCCCCGGTACAGCACCCCGTCGGGCTGTGGCACACCCAAGTTCGTCAACCCGAACTACCCTCTCTTCGCCAAGCGCGTCGACATGCCCGCGACCAACCAGAGCCTGCGCCAAGAAGTGCGGTCCGACCTCACGAGCTCGACCGTGCCCCGCCCGGGCTGCCTCTTCACCGGTCCGACGACCATCACGTTCAACTCGGACGGCACGATGAGCGTCTACTCGCCGTACACCGTGGCGACCAACGTCAGCGGCGAGCCCGCCACGGGTGGTTCCGTCGCGTCCGGCTGCGGCACGCCGGGCTTCAGCAGCTCAGGAGGCACGCTCGGCAGCCCGGGCGGCCAGACCATGCCCGTGATCGCCAACAACCTGATCTTCGTCCAGGACGTCCCCTCGTTGACTTCCGACCCGAACTTCCCGAAGAAGGCACCCACGAGCTTCTCGTGCACCGGCGCCGATGGGACGACCCCGGGCAACGGCGTCGGATTCCCGGTCGTCGGCGAGACGCCCCCGGTGACCTCGGGCGACACGATCTCGTACGGCTGCACCAAGGGTGACGTCTTCGTCAAGGGTGCGCTCAAGGGCAACGTCACGGTCGCCGCGGCGAACTACGTGTACATCACGGGCAACCTCACCTACGTCGACCAGGCAGCAGACATGCTCGGCCTCGTCGGGCAGAACGCCGTCTTCGTGCACAACCCGGTCAAGACGACGACCACGACCGAGACCTACAACGCCACCTGCCGCAACGGCTTCTTCGTCTACACCTGCACCCAGACCCGCGACGTGACGACCTCCACCCTGCTCGACCGCAGCAAGACCGACCGCACCGTCAGCGCCGCCATCCTGTCGGTCGCGCACACCTTCACCGTTCAGAACTACAACCTCGACAACGGTTACCCCAAGGGCAAGTTGATCATCAACGGGGCCATCGCCCAGAAGTTCCGCGGGCCGGTCGCGACGACGTCGGGTGGTGCCATCGTCACGGGTTACACGAAGGCCTACAAGTACGACACCCGCATGGAGTTCATGGCCCCGCCGAAGTTCCTGTCGCCGGTGTCGACCAGCTACGGCATCAGCCAGCTCGTCGAGAGCAAGACCGCCTTCACCGCCGCGGGGGTCGAGATCAAGTGATCGCCCTCGTCTTCCCCCTGTCGCTCACCGCGGCGCTCGGCCTCGCCATCGGATCGTTCCTCAACGTCGTCGTGTACCGCGTCCCCGCGGGCATCTCGGTCGCGCGACCCGCGAGCGCCTGCCCGGGCTGCAGCACGCCGATCCGTCGACGCGACAACGTCCCCGTGGTCAGCTGGCTCGCCCTCGGCGGCAAGTGCCGTGACTGCCGCACGTCCATCTCGGCCCGGTACCCGATCGTCGAGCTGGCCACCGGCCTGTTCTTCGTGCTCGTCGCCGCCCGCCTGTGGCCGCTCGTCGGCGTGCCGACCGAGGCGCTGCCGCTCGTGGCGCGCCTCCTGGCCCTCGTCGCCTTCCTCTGGCTGGCCGGCGTGAGCGTCGCGCTCGCCGTCATCGACCTCGAACACCACCGTCTGCCGGACGCGATCGTCCTGCCGTCCTACGCGGTCGGGGGCGTCCTCCTCGCGGCGTCGAGCATCCTCGTGGGCGACTGGCCGGCGCTCGTCCGCGCCGCCATCGGCCTGGCCTCCCTCTTCGCCTTCTACCTGATCGCCGCCCTGTCGTACCCGGGTGGCATGGGCTTCGGCGACGTCAAGCTCGCCGGCGTGCTCGGCCTGTACCTCGCCTGGCTCGGCTGGGGCGAGTTCGCCGTGGGCGCCTTCGCGGCGTTCCTGCTCGGCGGCCTGTACGCCGTCGTCCTCCTGGTCACCCGACGCGTCGAACGCACCGGTGGCATCCCCTTCGGCCCCTGGATGCTCGCGGGCGCCTGGGTCGGCGTCTTCGCCGGCGGCACCGTCGCCACGGCGTACCTCACCCTCCTCGGCCTGGCATGACCGGGCGAGCTGACAGAGAGCAGAACTGATGGGCAAGAACATCGTGGGCATCGACATCGGCAGCCGCTTCGTGCGGGCGGTCGAGGTCGCCGACGTCGACAAGGCCAAGCCGACCATCGTCCGGTTCAGCGAGGTGTCCCTGCCCGACGGTGCGGCGAGCCGCGGAGAGGTGATCGAGTCGCAGACCATGGCCGGCACGCTCAAGCAGCTGTGGTCGGCCGGGGGCTTCAAGAGCAAGCGCGTCGTGCTGGGCATGGGCAACCAGCGGGTGCTCGCGCGCGACATGACCGTGCCCAAGGCGTCTCACAAGCGCATCCGCGAGATGCTGCCGTTCCAGGTGCAGGACATGCTGCCCGTCCCGGTCGCCGACGCCCTGCTCGACTTCTACCCGTACGCCGAGGGGCTCGGCGAGAACGGTCCCGTCGTCCACGGGCTGCTGATCGCGGCGGTCAAGGACGCCGTCCTCGGCAACGTCCAGGCGAGCAAGCTCGCCGGCCTGACCACGCTGGGGGTCGACCTGATCCCGTTCTCGAACACGCGCCTCCTCGTCACCCGCCCGCGCATCGCGGGCACGGTCGCACTCGTCGAGATCGGTCACAGCACGACCTCGGTGATCATGATCGCCGACGGGGTCCCGCAGTTCGTCCGCATCATCCCCTCGGGAGGCGACGACGTCACGCAGGCCGTCGCGACGAAGCTCGAGGTCTCGACCCAGGTCGCCGAGGGCATCAAGTTCGGCCGTGGCCTCGCCACCACCGTCACGACGCCCGACGAGCAGGCCGCGTCGTCCGCCATCTTCGAGTCCGTCAACGAGCTGCTCGGCAGCCTGCGCAACACGATCCAGTACTACGTCAACACCCGCCCGACCGAGACCGTCGCGGGCATCATGATCGCCGGCGGGGGAGCGGCCCTGCCGGGCCTGCCCGAGGCGCTCAGCGAGGTCACCCGCCTGCCGGTTGCCCTCGCCGACCCGTTCGCGACGGTGGGCTTCGCGAAGAACCTCGACGAGGCCGCCCTGCGGTCGCGGTCGACCGACCTGACCGTGGCCCTCGGCCTGGCCCTGGGGAGCGCAGCATGAGAACCCGCGGAAAAGACACCGGCATCACCGTGGGAGGCGCGCCCCGCGTCGACCTGCTGCCTCCCGAGGTCCGCGCGGAGCGTCGCGCCGCCGCCCTGACCCGTCGGGTCTGGGCCGGCGTCGTCGTGGTCGCCGTCGTGGTCGGGATCGGATCGGGTGCGGCGTTCCTCGAGCGGATGAACGCCGAGGACGACCTCATGGTCGCCCAGGGTGAGACGCAGACCCTGCTGATGGAGCAGGGCGCCTTCGCCGACGTCCGCTCGACGCAGGCGCAGGTGAGCCTGGCCGCCGCGGCCCAGACCGTCGGCGGAAGCACGGACATCGATTGGCCGGCCTACCTCGAGAAGGTGCAGGCCACCCTGCCCGTGGGCGTCACCATCGTCGGCGTCTCGCTCGACCAGGCCTCGCCGCTCGTGCAGTACGCCCAGCCGACGGCTCCGCTCCAGGGCTCCCGCGTCGCCACCCTCACCTTCCAGGCGACCAGCCCGACGCTGCCGTCGGTGCCCGACTGGCTCAACGGCCTCGCCACCCTGCCGGGCTTCGCCGACGCCCAACCCGGTTCGGTCACCCTCGAAGAAGGCACCTACAAAGCCGACGTCACCATGCACATCACCGCCGACGCGTTCTCGGGACGCTTCGCCGCTTCGAAGGACGAATGACCATGGACCGCAACCGCTTGAAGATGATCATCGCCGTCCTGACCGGCGTGGTCGTCCTGGCCCTGGGGTTCGTGCTCGGGGTCCAGCCGCAGCTCACCGCCGCCTCCACGGCGTCCCAGCAGACCGCCTCGGTCGACGAGCAGAACGCCACCCTCCGTGCCGGTCTCGCCACCCTGAAGGCCGACAACGAGAAGCTGCCTGCGTTGCAGTCCGAGCTCGGCGCACTGCAGACCTCGGTGCCGTCCCAGGCGACCCTCCCGGCGTTCCTCACCGAGATCAGCCAGCTGGCCTCTGAGACCGGGACGACCGTGACAGCCTTCACGACGTCCGACGCCGTGGCGTACGCTCCGGCGGCGCCCGCCGCGGACGCCACCGCCACCGACGCGGCGGCCACGGACTCGACGGCCGCCGACGGAGCCACGGCCGAGGCCACGGCTCCGGTCGCCGCAGCGCCCGAGCTCGTCACCGATCCGCAGATCACCGCGGCGAACTTCTCGTCCATCCCGATCACGGTGACCGTCAAGGGCAGCTACCAGCAGGCCCGCGACTTCCTCGGCCGACTGCAGCAGGGTTCGCGGCTGTTCCTCGTGACGAACTTCGCCAGCTCGGGTTCGTCCGAGGGTGGTTCGACGAACGCCGTCCCCGACCAGTGGACCGTCGGCGGCCTCGTCTACGTCCTCCAGGACGCCGCCGCCACCCAGGCCGACCAGGCCGCCGAGACCCCCGCCACCACGGCCGAGGGCGCCGACGACGCGAGCTCGGACACGGCCGCGGGCGAGTAGCCGCGCGCCCCCGCACCCCCGCGGGCGCGTAGCCTCGGAGGATGTCCCGAGCCGTCTACGCCGTCATGGGCACCGTCCTCTTCGGTGCGCTCGTCATCATGGTGGCGGGGTTCGAGGCGCTGCTCCTCGACCGCGACCCCATCGACGAACCCGACGCCGGCACCCTGCTCGGCCCGTTGATGGTCGCCGCCGCCGTGCTCGTCGTGCTGCTGTCGCTGCTGCGGTCGGCGGCGCTCTCCGACGCCCGCGACGACAGGGCTCCGGAGGTGCGGGGCACGTTCCCTGCCCAGCCCGTCGTGTTCGCCCGCCCGGCCGGCGCGGGTGGGTCCCGCTCCGTCACCGGTGACGAGGTGGCCGGCCCTCGCGGGCCCGCACCGCACCTCCTCGTCGCCGCGCTCCTCACGGCCGCGCTCGTCTACGTGTCGATGCTCGCCGTCGGGGGAGTCGTCTACGGCCTCGTGCGAGAAGAGCTCGTCTGGGTGCTGCTGTTCGCCGCCCGGTACGCCGTGTCGCCGTTCGTGATCGGTTCGGCTGTCTGCGCCGGGCTCGTGGTCGGGGGCACGCTGGCGGTGTCGCGCATCGACCCGGGGCGTTCCGACCCTCGACCATTTGATTAAGGCCCTACCTCAAGATAAGCTCTTTCGGGTGTGCGCCTGACCGCGCGCCCGAATAAAAGCCCCCTCGACCTCGCGGCCGAGACGGGCAGACCGTCTCGATCACCGAGACGAGGATGCCGGCTGATCAGCCGGACAGAGCAGAGCGATGCGAGAGCAGCGCGACTCGGCGTGTTCGCAAGGGCAGCGTCGAGATCCGATGAGGAGAACCAGTGCCAACTATTCAGCAGCTGGTCCGCAAGGGACGCACGCCGAAGGTCGTCAAGACCAAGGCCCCCGCCCTGAAGGCCAACCCCCAGCAGCGTGGCGTGTGCACCCGTGTGTACACCACCACCCCCAAGAAGCCGAACTCGGCGCTCCGCAAGGTCGCCCGCGTCAAGCTCTCCAACGGCACCGAGGTCACCGCCTACATCCCCGGCGAGGGCCACAACCTGCAGGAGCACTCGATGGTGCTCGTCCGCGGCGGTCGTGTGAAAGACCTCCCCGGCGTGCGCTACAAGATCGTCCGTGGCGCGCTCGACACCCAGGCCGTCAAGAACCGCAAGCAGGCCCGCAGCCGCTACGGAGCGAAAGCAGAGAAGAAGTAATGCCTCGTAAAGGACCCGCTCCCAAGCGCCCTGTCGTCGCCGACCCGGTCTACGGTGCGCCGATCGTCAGCCAGCTCGTCAACAAGATCCTCCTCGACGGCAAGAAGGGCCTGGCCGAGCGCATCGTCTACGGTGCTCTCGCCGGCGTCACCGCCAAGAACGACCAAGATGCAGTGGCCACGCTGAAGAAGGCGCTCGACAACGTGCGCCCCACGCTCGAGGTCCGCTCGCGTCGCGTCGGCGGTTCGACCTACCAGGTCCCCGTCGAGGTCAAGCCCCACCGCGCCAACACCCTGGCCCTCCGCTGGCTCACCAGCTACGCCAAGGCCCGTCGCGAGAAGACGATGACCGAGCGTCTCATGAACGAGATCCTCGACGCGTCGAACGGTCTGGGCGCCGCTGTCAAGCGTCGCGAAGACACTCACAAGATGGCCGAGTCGAACAAGGCCTTCGCGCACTACCGCTGGTAACCGGCACGAGGAGGCGCGGTGTGCGCACGACGCGCACCGCACCTCCTCGTCCCCCCAACTTCCCCACCTACCCCTTCGGAGGAACCTGTGGCACAGGACGTGCTCACCGACCTGAACAAGGTCCGCAACATCGGCATCATGGCGCACATCGATGCTGGCAAGACGACCACCACCGAGCGCATCCTGTACTACACGGGCATCACCCACAAGATCGGTGAGGTGCACGACGGTGCGGCCACCATGGACTGGATGGCGCAAGAGCAAGAGCGTGGCATCACGATCACCTCGGCGGCGACGACCTGCTTCTGGAACAAGAACCAGATCAACATCATCGACACCCCGGGTCACGTCGACTTCACGGTCGAGGTCGAGCGTTCGCTCCGCGTGCTCGACGGTGCCGTCGCCGTCTTCGACGGAAAAGAGGGCGTCGAGCCCCAGTCCGAGACCGTGTGGCGTCAGGCCGACAAGTACGACGTGCCGCGCATCTGCTTCGTCAACAAGATGGACAAGCTCGGCGCCGACTTCTACTTCACGGTCGACACGATCATCAACCGCCTCGGCGCCAAGCCGCTGGTGATGCAGCTCCCGATCGGTGCCGAGAGCTCCTTCGAGGGCGTCGTCGACCTGGTCGAGATGCGTGCCCTCACGTGGCGTGGTGACGCCAAGGGTGACGTCGAGCTGGGTGCGAAGTACGAGATCGAAGAGATCCCCGAAGACCTCAAGGAGAAGGCGGCGGAGTACCGCGCCAAGCTCCTCGAGACCGTCGCCGAGTCCGACGACGTGCTGCTCGAGAAGTACTTCGGTGGCGAAGAGCTCACGATCGCCGAGATCAAGGGCGCCGTCCGCAAGATGACGGTCAACTCCGAGCTCTACCCGATCTTCTGTGGTTCGGCCTTCAAGAACCGCGGCGTGCAGCCCATGCTCGACGCGGTCATCGACTACCTGCCCTCGCCGCTCGACGTGCCTCCCATGGAGGGCCACGACGTCCGCGACGCCGAGAAGATCATCATCCGCAAGCCCGAGTCGACCGAGCCCTTCTCGGCTCTCGCCTTCAAGGTCGCGGTGCACCCCTTCTTCGGTCGTCTCACCTACGTCCGCGTCTACTCGGGCTCCATCGAGTCCGGCGCCCAGGTCATCAACTCGACCAAGGACAAGAAAGAGCGCATCGGCAAGATCTTCCAGATGCACTCGAACAAGGAGAACCCCGTCGACAGCGTGACCGCCGGTCACATCTACGCCGTCATCGGGCTCAAGTTCACCACCACGGGTGACACCCTCTGCGACCCGTCCGAGCAGATCGTCCTCGAGTCGATGACGTTCCCCGAGCCCGTCATCGAGGTCGCGATCGAGCCGAAGACCAAGGCCGACCAAGAGAAGCTGTCGCTGGCCATCCAGAAGCTCGCCGAAGAAGACCCGACGTTCCGCGTCGAGCTCAACGCCGAGACGGGCCAGACGGTCATCAAGGGCATGGGCGAGCTCCACCTCGACATCCTGGTCGACCGCATGAAGCGCGAGTTCAACGTCGAGGCCAACGTGGGCAAGCCCCAGGTCGCGTACCGCGAGACCCTCAAGAAGGGCATCGAGCGCTACGACTACACCCACAAGAAGCAGACCGGTGGTTCGGGTCAGTTCGCCAAGGTGCAGATCGCTCTCGAGCCCTTCGAGGTCACGGCCGAGTCGACCTACGAGTTCGTCAACAAGGTCACCGGTGGCCGCATCCCCCGCGAGTACATCCCCTCGGTCGATGCCGGCATCCAGGACGCCATGCAGGTCGGCGTGCTCGCCGGCTACCCGACGGTGGGCGTCCGCGCGCTGCTGCTCGACGGAGCGGCGCACGACGTCGACTCGTCCGAGATGGCGTTCAAGATCGCTGGGTCGATCGCCTACAAAGAGGCGGCTCGCAAGGCCCAGCCCGTTCTCCTCGAGCCGCTCATGGCGGTCGAGGTCCGTACGCCCGAGGAATACATGGGCGACGTCATCGGCGACCTCAGCTCGCGACGCGGGCAGATCTCGTCGATGGAAGACGCCAGTGGTGTGAAGGTCGTTCGGGCCAGCGTGCCGCTGTCGGAGATGTTCGGTTACGTCGGAGACCTGCGGTCGAAGACCTCGGGCCGGGCCGTCTACTCGATGACGTTCGAGTCGTACCAAGAGGTGCCCTCGGCCGTCGCCGAAGAGATCATCCAGAAGAACAAGGGCGAATAGTCCTGAACCGCGTGGTCGTCCGACGACCGCGTAACATGTACACACACCAATCCGCAGGGCGACCGGTAGGCCGGGTCATCGACCCGGCCCCCGGGCCGCACTGCAACCGAGTCCTGAGGAGGACCCACAGTGGCTAAGGCCAAGTTCGAGCGGACCAAGCCGCACGTCAACATCGGAACCATCGGTCACGTCGACCACGGCAAGACCACGCTCACCGCGGCGATCACCAAGGTCCTGCACGACAAGTACCCCACCCTCAACACGGCGTCGGCGTTCGACCAGATCGACAACTCGCCTGAAGAGAAGCAGCGCGGCATCACGATCAACATCTCGCACGTCGAGTACCAGACCGAGAAGCGCCACTACGCTCACGTCGACGCTCCCGGCCACGCCGACTACGTCAAGAACATGATCACCGGTGCAGCTCAGATGGACGGCGCGATCCTCGTCGTCGCCGCCACCGACGGTCCCATGCCCCAGACGCGTGAGCACGTCCTGCTCGCCCGCCAGGTCGGCGTGCCCTACATCGTCGTCGCGCTGAACAAGGCCGACATGGTCGATGACGAAGAGATCATGGAGCTCGTCGAGCTCGAGGTCCGCGAGCTCCTCTCGAGCCAGGAGTTCGACGGCGACAACGCCCCGATCGTCCAGGTCTCCGCTCTCAAGGCCCTCGAGGGTGACGAGAAGTGGGCCGAGACGGTCGCCGAGCTGATGAACGCCGTCGACGAGAACGTGCCCGAGCCCGTTCGCGCCACCGACCAGCCCTTCCTCATGCCCATCGAGGACGTCTTCACGATCACCGGTCGTGGCACCGTCGTCACCGGTCGTGTCGAGCGCGGTCAGCTCAACGTCAACGAAGAGGTCGAGATCGTCGGCATCCGCCCGACCGTCAAGACCACCGTCACCGGCATCGAGATGTTCCGCAAGCTGCTCGACTCGGCTCAGGCCGGCGACAACACCGGTCTCCTCCTCCGCGGCACCAAGCGCGAGGACGTCGAGCGCGGCCAGGTCGTCGTCAAGCCCGGTTCGGTCACGCCGCACACCGAGTTCGAGGCGAACGTCTACATCCTGTCGAAGGACGAGGGTGGGCGTCACAACCCGTTCTACGCGAACTACCGTCCGCAGTTCTACTTCCGCACCACCGACGTCACGGGTGTCATCACGCTGCCCGAGGGCACCGAGATGGTCATGCCCGGCGACACGACCGAGATCAGCGTCCAGCTGATCCAGCCGATCGCCATGGAAGCCGGTCTGCGCTTCGCCATCCGTGAGGGTGGTCGCACGGTCGGTGCCGGTACGGTCACCAAGATCAACAAGTAAGTCCTGTTCACACAGAACTGCTGATCTGACGAGAGAGGTCAGGCCCTTCGGGGCCTGGCCTCTTTCGCGTCAGCAGGGCACGATGGGGGAGACGTCGGACGGACCGGCGCCGACGGGAGGACGACATGGCAGGTTTCGACGACATCACCAAGAAGGCCCGGGCCTTCCTCAAGGACGGAAAGGTCCAGGAGGCGCTCAAGAGCGAGAAGGCCGAGGGTGTCAGCGACAACATCCTCGACGCGGTCGCCTCCGCGGCCGACAAGGCCACCGGCGGCAAGCACGCCGACAAGATCCAGCAGGCCAAGGAGCAGGCCGACAAGAAGCTGGGCAACCAGTAAGGCACGAGCGATGCCCCCGCCGTCGAGCGGGGGCTTCGCTGTACCCCGCCCAGGCCCCTCGACGACGTGCGGTGTTCACTCGACCGATGCCGCGCCTCCGGAGGACCGATTCGAGCCGACCCGGGCTGACGCGGGTCCGGGCAGGACGAGGGTTCTCGTACCGGACGGCCGACGGGACCGCCGTCGCCGACGCCGAGCTGCGGGCCCGCATCGAGCACCTCGCCATCCCACCGGCCTGGACCGACGTCTGGATCTCCCCTTACGAGAACGGCCACATCCAGGCCACGGGAGTGGACGCCGCGGGTCGGCGTCAGTACATCTACCACCCGACGTGGCGTGAGCAGAAGGACCGCATCAAGTTCGACCGGGCACTCGCCCTCGCCGAGTCGCTGCCGACCGCGCGTCGATTCGTGACGCACGACCTGCGCGTCCAGGGGGCCGGCCGTGAGCGGGTCCTGGCCGCCGCCTTCCGCATGCTCGACACGGGCTCCCTCCGGGTGGGCTCCGAGCGCTACGCGCAAGAGCACGGCAGCCACGGGTTGTCGACCCTGCTCTGTGCGCACGCGACCGTCTCCGGCGACACGGTGTCGCTGGCGTTCCCCGGCAAGAGCGGCCAGGACTGGGACTCCGAGATCCGCGACGCCGACCTCGCCGCCGTCGTCCGCAGCCTCAAGCGGCGGGGCGGGCGGGCCCGGTTGCTCGCCTGGAAGGCCGACGGCGGGGGAGCGGGGGAGGCGCGCGCGGCCTGGCACCCGCTACGAGCGACCGAGATCAACGACTACGTCAAGGTGAGGGCCGGCGACGAGTTCACCGCCAAGGATTTCCGCACCCTGCACGGCACCGTCGCCGCCGCCGTCAGCCTGGCCCGCTCCGGGCCGCAGGCGTCGGCTTCCCGGCAGTCGAAGTCCCTCGCCCAGGCGATGCGGGACGCCGCCGCCGTGCTCGGCAACACCCCGGCCATCGCGAAGTCGTCGTACGTCGATCCCCGACTGGTGGATGCGTACCGGCACGGGGAGACCATCGATCCGGCCCGCCTGCACGCGGCCGAATCCGAGGTCCGGGCATTGCTGTTCCGCTGAGCCGTCGCACACCCGAGGTGGTCCACGGTCTGCGAACGGTGCGCGTCGTGACGTAACCTAGAGGGTCGCGTCCCGTTCGGGTCGCCCGAGAGGAACAACTGCAGTGACTGACGAGTGCATCCACGGATTCGAGCGAGAGTTGTGCGACATCTGCGCTCCCCGCAAGCGCGAGGGCGTCGCCGACGGCATGCCCTCGACCGCCGCACGGTCGGTCACCACCCGCCGCCGCCCCTCCAACCGCAAGCCCGAGTCGCTGCGCAGCACGCCCGCACTCGCCCGTGACTCGGCCGCCGTCGCCGTGGCCGCGCAGGCGGCCGCCACCCCCGTCCCCGAGTTCTCGACCCAGCGTGCCTACCACTGGACGCACGTGTCCAACCTGCCCGGCATCCTCGAGGCCGGCGCGCTGCAGGCCGGCGCGACTCCCGTGCTCGACGTCAGCTCCGAGGCGACCCGGGCCCTCCGCGCCTCCGTCACGACCGCGTCGGGTCAGCCCGTCGCCGCGCACGTGCCGTTCTCCCTGTCGCCTCATGCGACCGCCTGGGACGCCGTCCGTACCGGAGCCGAGGGCTACGAGTGGTCTGATGCGGCACGTGAGGCCCGTGCCATCGATTTCGTCATGCTCGTCGTTCCCGTCGCCTCGCTCGGCGACGACTTCGTCGTGACCGAGGGTGACGCGGCCGTCGAGGGCGTGCGTGCGGCCGCCGGACTCGACGACGCCTCGTCGATGGTGCGCCGGTTCAGCCTCAAGGACCCCGACCTGCTCGGGCCGGAAGTGCTCGTGCCCGGTTCCGTGCCCTTCTCCTCGGTGACGCTCGTCGGCGTCCCGAACGACAAGGTCCGCGACGCCGTGAAGGAGACGCTCGCCGGGCTGGGAGCCGAGGCGCCGCGCGTCGCCGTCTACCCGCCGTGGTTCCGGCCCGCACCGGTCGTCGAAGCCGTCTGACATCCGCGACACGCCCGGGTTGCAGCAAATGCAGGCGTGTGGCAAAATCGTCTAGTTCAACATTTCGAGCCTGGCCTCTGCGCCGGGTGTCGGATCACTGCCAGGCAGTGCACAGACGCAAGGCGTCTGGGCCGCGGGTAGCAGGACGCATCTCACAACGAAACCACCGCCGTGACCTCAGGTCGCGGTGTGCCGGGGCGAAGCCCCGGGTGCGGTTGGCGGTGGCGAAGATGGCCCTCCCCGGGTCCTTCCTCGCGGGCACCGGCCGGTTTCGGCAGATGGATTGACACAAGAACAGCGGTACGCGAGAGACACGTAGTGCCAACAGATGTTCGCCCAGCGAACAGCGTCAGGCGGCCCCCGAGGTGCGCGACGTCCGAACGAGAGAGAGTCACACATGGCGGGACAGAAGATCCGCATCCGACTTAAGTCGTACGACCACGAGGTCATCGACACTTCCGCGCGCAAGATCGTCGACACGGTCACCCGCGCGGGCGCTACGGTCGTCGGCCCCGTGCCGCTCCCGACCGAGAAGAACGTGGTCGTCGTGATCCGTTCGCCCCACAAGTACAAGGACTCGCGCGAGCACTTCGAGAAGCGCACGCACAAGCGCCTCATCGACATCGTCGACCCGACGCCGAAGGCCGTCGACTCGCTCATGCGTCTCGACCTGCCTGCCGACGTCAACATCGAGATCAAGCTGTAGGGGGGCGACCATGACCATCAGCACCACCAAGAACGTCAAGGGCCTGCTCGGCAAGAAGCTCGGCATGACCCAGGTCTGGGACGAGAACAACAAGCTCGTCCCCGTCACCGTCGTCGAGATCGCCCCGAACGTCGTGACCCAGGTCCGCTCGCTCGAGAAGGACGGCTACACCGCCGTCCAGATCGCGGCCGGCCAGATCGACCCCCGCAAGTCGAACAAGCCCTCCACGGGTCACTTCGACGCCGCGGGCGTCACCCCCCGTCGCCACCTCACCGAGGTCCGCACCGCCGACGCCGCCGAGTACGCACTCGGCCAGGAGCTCACGGTCGACACCTTCGAAGCCGGCCAGAAGGTCGACGTCGTCGGAACGTCCAAGGGCAAGGGCTTCGCCGGTGTCATGAAGCGTCACAACTTCAAGGGCGTCAGCGCCTCGCACGGTGCGCACCGCAACCACCGCAAGCCCGGTTCGATCGGTGCCTCCTCGACCCCCAGCCGTGTCTTCAAGGGCATGCGCATGGCCGGTCGCATGGGTGGCGAGCGCGTCACCATCCTCAACCTCACGGTGCACGCCGTCGACGCCGAGAAGGGTCTGCTGCTCGTCAAGGGCGCCGTCCCCGGTGCTCGTGGCCGCATCGTTTTCGTCCGCACCGCCGTGAAGGGGAAGTAGCTCATGGCCACCACTACCGCATCGGCCGCTTCGGTCGACGTCGTCGACGCCAAGGGCCAGAAGACCAGCACGGTCGAGCTCCCCGTCGAGCTCTTCGACGTCGTCACGAACGTCCCGCTCATCCACCAGGTCGTCGTCGCCCAGCAGGCCGCCGCACGTCAGGGCACGCACAAGACCAAGCGTCGCGGCGAGGTCTCCGGCGCCGGTCGCAAGCCGTTCAAGCAGAAGGGCACCGGCCGCGCCCGTCAGGGTTCGATCCGCGCTCCTCAGATGACCGGCGGTGGCATCGTCCACGGCCCGCAGCCCCGCGACTACGCCCAGCGCACCCCCAAGAAGATGATCGCCGCAGCCCTGCTCGGTGCTTTGTCCGACCGCGCTCGTGGCGCCCGCGTCCACGTCGTCGAGAGCTTCGTCGCCGACTCGATCTCGACCAAGGTCGCTCTCGAGCTGCTCGCGTCGATCGCCTCCAGCAAGCACGTCCTGATCGTCACCGACCGCGATGACACGCTGACCCTCAAGAGCGTCCGCAACGTGCCCACGGTCCACGTGATCACGTTCGACCAGCTGAACGCCTACGACGTCCTCGTCAGCGACGACATCGTCTTCACGAAGAGCGCCTTCGACGGCTTCGTCGCCTCGAAGACCAAGAAGGAGGCCACCGCATGAGCGGCTACGGAAAAGACCCCCGCGACGTCATCATCGCGCCCGTCGTCTCCGAGAAGAGCTACTCCCTGATCGACCAGGGCAAGTACACCTTCCTCGTGGACCCGCGTTCGAACAAGACCGAGATCAAGCTCGCCATCGAGAAGATCTTCGACGTCAAGGTCGACAGCATCAACACGCTCAACCGAACGGGCAAGACCCGTCGCACCCGCTTCGGCACCGGCAAGCGCAAGGACACCAAGCGCGCCATCGTCACGCTGAAGTCCGGTTCCATCGACATCTTCACGGCTGTCGGCTAGGGAGCAGAGGCATAAATCATGGCAATTCGTAACTACAAGCCCACGACCCCGGGTCGCCGCGGTTCGTCGGTCGCCGACTTCGCGGAGATCACGCGTTCGACGCCCGAGAAGTCGCTGCTGCGCCCGCTTTCGAAGTCCGGTGGCCGTAACAACGCCGGCCGCATCACGACCCGTCACATCGGTGGTGGCCACAAGCGCCAGTACCGCGTCATCGACTTCCGTCGCAACGACAAGGACGGCGTCAACGCCAAGGTCGCTCACATCGAGTACGACCCCAACCGCACGGCTCGCATCGCGCTCCTGCACTTCGTGGACGGCACCAAGCGGTACATCATCGCGCCGAACAAGCTGAAGCAGGGCGACGTCGTCGAGTCGGGTGCCGGCGCCGACATCAAGCCCGGAAACAACCTGCCGCTCAAGAACATCCCGGTCGGTACCGTCATCCACGCCATCGAGCTCAAGCCCGGTGGAGGCGCGAAGATGGCCCGCTCGGCCGGTGCCTCGGTGCGTCTCGTCGCCAAGGACGGCCCCTACGCGCAGCTCCGTCTGCCGTCGGGCGAGGTCCGCAACGTCGACGCCCGCTGCCGCGCCACGATCGGCGAGGTCGGAAACGCCGAGCAGTCGAACATCAACTGGGGCAAGGCCGGCCGCATGCGCTGGAAGGGCGTCCGCCCGACCGTGCGTGGTGTCGCCATGAACCCCGTCGACCACCCGCACGGTGGTGGTGAGGGCAAGACCTCCGGTGGACGCCACCCGGTCAGCCCGTGGGGCCAGAAAGAGGGCCGCACGCGTCACCCCAACAAAGAGAGCGACAAGCTCATCGTCCGTCGTCGTAACGCTGGCAAGAAGCGTAAGTAGGAGTTGTAGAAGATGCCACGCAGTCTTAAGAAGGGCCCCTTCGTTGACGACCACCTGCTTCGCAAGGTCGTCTCGCAGAACGAGGCCAGCACCAAGAACGTCATCAAGACCTGGTCGCGCCGTTCGATGATCGTCCCCAACATGCTTGGGCACACCATCGCCGTGCACGACGGACGCAAGCACATCCCCGTGTTCGTGACCGAGAGCATGATCGGCCACAAGCTCGGTGAGTTCGCGCCCACCCGCACCTTCCGCGGTCACGTGAAGGACGACAAGAAGGGTCGTCGCCGCTAACGCGGCGACGTGAAGGAGGAGAGAAATGGTGGAGTCGATCGCACGCGTGCGTCACATCCGCGTCACCCCCATGAAGGCCCGTCGTGTCGTCAACCTGATCCGCGGCAAGCAGGCCGCCGAGGCTCTGGCGATCCTGAAGTTCGCACCTCAGGGCGCCAGCGAGCCCGTCTACAAGCTCGTCGCGTCGGCCATGGCCAACGCCCGGGTGAAGGCGGACGCCTCGAACAGCTACCTCGACGAGCAGGACCTGTACATCAGTCGTGCATTCGTCGACCAGGGCGCCACCCTCAAGCGGTTCCAGCCGCGTGCACAGGGCCGCGCCTTCAAGATCCTGAAGCGCACCAGCCACATCACGATCGTCCTCTCGACGCCTGATGAGGTCGAGGCTGCCGACGCTACGAAGAAGGCGAGCAAGTAATGGGCCAGAAAGTCAACCCGTACGGCTTCCGTCTGGGCATCACCACCGACCACGTGTCGCGGTGGTTCACCGACAGCACGAAGCCGGGACAGCGTTACAGCGACTACGTCGCCGAGGACGTCAAGATCCGCACCCTGCTGAAGACCTCGCTCGACCGCGCCGGCGTGGCGAAGATCGAGATCGAGCGCACCCGTGACCGCGTCCGCGTCGACATCCACACGGCCCGTCCGGGCATCGTGATCGGTCGTCGTGGCGCCGAGGCCGAGCGCATCCGCGGCGACCTCGAGAAGCTCACGAGCAAGCAGATCCAGCTCAACATCCTCGAGGTGAAGAACCCCGAGGCCGAGGCCCAGCTCGTCGCCCAGGGCATCGCCGAGCAGCTCGCTGCTCGCGTGGCGTTCCGTCGTGCGATGCGCAAGGGGCTCCAGGGCGCCCAGCGTGCCGGTGCCAAGGGTGTCCGCATCCAGGTGTCGGGCCGTCTCGGCGGCGCCGAGATGAGCCGCTCGGAGTTCTACCGCGAGGGCCGCGTGCCCCTGCACACGCTCCGCGCCAACATCGACTACGGCTTCTACGAGGCCAAGACCACCTTCGGTCGCATCGGTGTCAAGGTCTGGATCTACAAGGGCGACATCACCAACAAGGAGCTCGCGCGCGAGCAGGCGAACCAGAAGTCGTCTCGCCCCGAGCGCCGCAACGACCGTGACGGCGCCCGCCGCGGCGGGGGCGACCGCGCTCCCCGCGAGCAGAAGGCACCCGCCACCACAGGAGCTGAGGCGTAACCATGCTTATCCCCCGTCGTGTCAAGCACCGCAAGCAGCACCACCCCGGCCGTAGCGGCCAGGCCACTGGTGGCACCAAGGTCAGCTTCGGTGAGTACGGCATCCAGGCCCTCACGCCCGCTTACGTGACCAACCGTCAGATCGAGTCCGCTCGTATCGCCATGACGCGTCACATCAAGCGTGGCGGAAAGGTGTGGATCAACATCTACCCCGACCGTCCCCTCACGAAGAAGCCCGCCGAGACCCGCATGGGTTCCGGTAAGGGCTCGCCCGAGTGGTGGGTCGCGAACGTCAAGCCGGGTCGCGTGCTCTTCGAGCTCAGCGGCGTGAGCGAGGAGATCGCCAAAGAGGCACTCACTCGCGCAATCCACAAGCTGCCCCTCAAGGCACGCATCATCAAGCGCGAGGAGGGCGACGCATAATGGCGATCGGTTCCAAGGAGCTCCGTCCTGTCGAGCTCGACACATTCGAAGACGAGCGTCTCGTCGATGAGCTGAAGAAGGCGAAGGAAGAACTCTTCAACCTCCGCTTCCAGTCGGCCACCGGCCAGCTCGAGAGCCACGGCCGCCTGCGTGCCGTGAAACGCGACATCGCTCGCATCTACACGGTCCTGCGTGAGCGCGAGCTCGGCATCCGTGCCACCCCCGCCCCGGTCGAGGCGGCCCCCAAGGCCGCCAAGAAGTCGACCAAGAAGGCTGACAAGCCGGCCGAGACGGCTGACGAGACCGCCGAGGAGAGCAAGTAATGGCCACCGAGAACAAGACCGAGGTCGACTCGGCTGCCGTCGAGGTCCGCGGCTACCGCAAGACGCGTCGCGGCTACGTGACCAGCGACAAGATGGAGAAGACCATCGTCGTCGAGGTCGAGGACCGCGTGAAGCACCCCCTGTACGGCAAGGTCATCCGCCGCACGTCCAAGGTCAAGGTCCACGACGAGGCCAACTCGGCCGGCGTCGGCGACCTCGTCGTGATCAGCGAGACCCGTCCGCTCAGCGCCTCCAAGCGCTGGCGCCTGGTCGAGATCCTCGAGAAGGCGAAGTAGGCCTCGCGGCCTGCTTGCGTAGAAGGAGACACAAGTGATTCAGCAAGAATCCCGCCTCAAGATCGCCGACAACACCGGGGCAAAAGAGATCCTCACCATCCGCGTGCTCGGTGGCTCCGGCCGTCGTTACGCCGGCCTGGGTGACGTCATCGTCGCCACGGTGAAGGACGCCATCCCCGGTGGCAACGTGAAGAAGGGTGACGTCGTCAAGGCCGTCATCGTTCGCACCAAGAAAGAGGTCCGTCGTCCGGACGGCTCTTACATCAAGTTCGACGAGAACGCCGCAGTGATCCTGAAGGCCGACGGAGACCCCCGCGGAACCCGCATCTTCGGACCGGTCGGTCGCGAACTCCGTGACAAGAAGTTCATGAAGATCATCTCGCTGGCGCCGGAGGTTATCTAAGTCATGGCAAACATCAAGAAGGGTGACCTCGTGCAGGTCATCACCGGTGCCTCGCAGGCCCGCGGCGGAGACCGCGGCAAGCAGGGCAAGGTCCTCGAGGTGCTCGTCGAGCGCAACCGCGTGGTCGTCGAAGGCGTCAACTTCGTGACCAAGCACGTGCGCGTCGGCCAGACCCAGCGTGGTTCCAAGACCGGTGGCATCGAGACGCACGAGGCTCCCATCCACGTGTCGAACGTCGCCGTCGTCGACCCCAAGACCAAGAAGCCCACCCGCGTCGGCTTCCGCGAAGAGACGGTCACCAAGGACGGCGTGTCCAAGACCGTTCGCGTCCGTTACGCCAAGAAGTCTGGTGAGAACCTCTGATGACCGACACCACCACGCAGGCCGCCACGGCCCTCCCGCGGCTGAAGGCCAAGTACCGCGCCGAGATCATCGAGCAGCTGAAGTCCGACTTCGGCTTCACGAACGTGCACCAGGTGCCCGGGCTCGTGAAGATCGTCGTCAACACCGGTGTCGGTGAGGCCGCTCGCGACAGCAAGATCATCGACGGTGCCATCAAGGACCTGACGGCCATCACGGGCCAGAAGCCCCAGGTCACCAAGGCACGCAAGTCCATCGCGCAGTTCAAGCTGCGCGAGGGCCAGCCGATCGGTGCCCACGTCACGCTCCGCGGTGACCGCGCCTGGGAGTTCCTCGACCGACTGCTGTCGCTGGCGCTGCCCCGCATCCGTGACTTCCGTGGTCTGAGCGACCGCCAGTTCGACGGAAACGGCAACTACACCTTCGGTCTCAACGAGCAGAGCATGTTCCACGAGATCGACCAGGACCGCATCGACCGCGTCCGTGGCTTCGACATCACCGTCGTCACGACCGCCAAGAACGACGACGAGGGTCGCGCGCTGCTCAAGGCGCTCGGGTTCCCGTTCCGTTCGGCCGACTCGGCCAACTAAGATCGTCCGGTCGGCAACTCTCTCGTAGAGTTGCCGGCCGTTCCCCTGAGGTCGACGAGAACCGCTCGTCGACCAATCGATCGCCCAGGTCGGCACCCGGTGTACCGGATGTCGAAACCGGACGAGAAAGTGACAAACCGCATGACGATGACAGATCCGGTCGCAGACCTGCTGACCAGACTGCGCAACGCGAACTCGGCTTTCCACGAGACCGTGTCGCTCCCGAGCAGCAAGCTCAAGTCCCACATCGCCGAGATCCTCAAGCGCGAGGGTTTCATCGAGTCGTGGAAGGTCGAAGACGCCCGCGTCGGCCAGACCCTCACGATCGACCTCAAGTACGGCCCCGCCCGTGAGCGCTCCATCAAGGGCATCAAGCGCGTGTCGAAGCCCGGCCTCCGCGTCTACGCCAAGTCGACCGAGATCCCCCAGGTGCTCGGTGGCCTCGGTGTCGCCATCCTGTCGACTTCCTCCGGTCTGTTGACCGACCGTGAGGCCCAGAAGAAGGGCGTAGGCGGAGAAGTCCTCGCCTACGTGTGGTAACTCGTCATGTCTCGAATCGGAAGACTCCCCATCTCGATCCCTGCCGGGGTCGACGTGAAGATCGACGGCCAGGCCGTCAGCGTCAAGGGCCCCAAGGGTGAGCTGTCGCTCGTCGTCAAGAGCCCCATCGAAGCCAGGATCGAAGAAGGCACGGTCGTCGTGACCCGTCCGGACGACGAGCGCGAGTCGCGTTCGCTCCACGGCCTCACGCGCACCCTGATCGCCAACCAGATCATCGGCGTCACCGAGGGCTACACCAAGGGCCTCGAAGTCGTCGGAACCGGTTACCGCGTCCAGGCCAAGGGCTCGAACGTCGAGTTCGCCCTGGGCTACTCGCACCCCATCACCGTCGAGCCGCCCGCGGGCATCAGCTTCACGGTCGAGGGCAACAACAAGCTCACCGTCGTCGGGATCGACAAGCAGGCCGTCGGCGAGATGGCTGCCAACATCCGCAAGCTGCGCAAGCCCGAGCCCTACAAGGGCAAGGGTGTCCGCTACGCCGGCGAGGTCGTCCGCCGCAAGGCCGGAAAGTCAGGTAAGTAATCATGGGTCTCGGTACACGAGGAAAAAGCAAGTCGGCTGCCACCAAGCGCCGTCACACCCGCCTGCGCAAGAAGGTCGTGGGCACCGAAGAGCGTCCCCGTCTCGTCGTCACCCGTTCGGCCCGGCACGTGTTCGTGCAGGTCGTCGACGACAGCAAGGGCTTCACCGTCGCCAGCGCATCGACCCTCGAGGCCGACCTGCGCACGTTCGACGGTGACAAGACCGCGAAGTCCCGCAAGGTCGGCGAGCTCGTCGCCGAGCGTGCGAAGGCTGCGGGCATCGAGGCCGTCGTGTTCGATCGCGGCGGCAACAAGTACGCCGGACGCGTCGCGGCCATCGCCGAAGGCGCCCGAGAGGCTGGTTTGAACCTGTGAGCGACGCTACGAACACCACTCCCCCCGCAGAGACCGAAGCGACCAAGGCACCGGCTGAGGCCGTCGTCGAGCGTCCCGTCGAGACCGCTGCCGGCTCGGAGTCGAACAACCGCGAGGGTGGTCGCACCGACCGCCGTGGCGGCCAGGGTCGCGGTGACCGCAACCAGGGTGGCCGCGGACGCGGCGACCGTGACGACAAGAGCCAGTTCCTGGAGCGCGTCGTCACGATCAACCGCGTGTCGAAGGTCGTCAAGGGCGGTCGTCGCTTCAGCTTCACCGCACTCGTCGTCGTCGGTGACGGCAACGGACTGGTCGGTGTCGGCTACGGCAAGGCCCGAGAGGTCCCCACGGCCATCAGCAAGGGCGTCGAAGAGGCCAAGAAGAACTTCTTCCGCGTCCCGCGCATCGGCAACACGATCCCGCACCCCGTGCAGGGTGAAGCCGCTGCAGGCGTCGTCATGCTGCGTCCGGCCTCGGCCGGTACCGGTGTCATCGCCGGTGGTCCCGTCCGCGCCGTGCTCGAGTGCGCCGGCGTGCACGACGTCCTGAGCAAGTCGCTCGGTTCGTCGAACACGATCAACATCGTCCACGCCACGGTCGAGGCGTTGCAGCAGCTCGAAGAGCCGCGTGCCGTCGCCGCCCGTCGTGGACTCGACATCGACGCTGTCATGCCGGCCTTCATGGTCCGTGCCGAGCAGGCAGCTCGTACCGCCGCGACCGAGAAGGCAGGTGCCTGATGGCCGCCAACCTCAAGGTGACCCAGATCAAGTCCGTAATCAGCGAGAAGCAGAACCAGCGTGACACGCTGCGGAGCCTGGGCCTCAAGCGCATCGGCCAGTCGGTCGTTCGCGAGGACACCAAGCAGAACCGCGGCTACGTCAACACGGTCGCCCACCTCGTGAAGGTCGAGGAGATTGACTAATGGCTGACGAGAAGAACGAGGCCGCCGCGAAGGCCGCCCCGAAGAAGGCCGCCGCCCCCAAGGCGACGACCACCAAGGCAGCAGCTCCCAAGGCTGCCGCCAAGAAGCCCGCAGCCGACAAGGCCGCTGCTTCGACGGGTTCGACCACCAAGGCCGCTCCCGCCTCGACGACGTCCTCCGACGACGTCGCGCGTCCCCAGGTGCTCAAGGTGCACCACCTTCGTCCGGCTCCCGGTGCCAAGAAGGCGAAGACGCGCGTCGGCCGTGGTGAGGGCTCGAAGGGTAAGACGGCCGGTCGTGGCACCAAGGGTCAGAAGGCCCGGTACCAGGTCAAGGTCGGATTCGAGGGTGGCCAGATGCCGCTCCACATGCGTACTCCGAAGCTGCGCGGGTTCAAGAACCCGTTCCGCGTCGAGTACCAGGTGGTCAACCTCGAGAAGCTGAACGAGCTCTACCCGCAGGGTGGTGACGTCACCGTCGGTGACCTCGTCGCCAAGGGTGCCGTTCGGAAGAACGAGAAGGTCAAGGTCCTCGGACAGGGCGACCTGAGCGTCAAGCTCACCGTCGCGGTCGACAAGGTCTCCGGCTCCGCCGAGGACAAGATCGTCGCCGCCGGCGGGTCCGTCAGCAAGTAAAAATCACCTGAGGGGGTGGTCCGCCAGGGCCACCCCCATCAGTCGTCTATCCTTCATACCGGGAGGCCCCACGTGTTCAGAGCTGTCGCGCGCATCATGCGCACCCCCGACCTGCGTCGCAAGATCGGGTTCACGCTCGGCATCATCGCGCTCTTCCGGTTGGGGAGCTTCATCCCCGCGCCGTTCGTCGACTACCAGAACGTGCAGGCCTGTCTCGCGGGCAACCAGGGCACCTCGGGTCTCTACGAGCTCGTCAACCTGTTCAGCGGCGGTGCTCTGCTGCAGCTGTCCGTCTTCGCGTTGGGCATCATGCCCTACATCACCTCGTCGATCATCGTGCAGTTGCTGCGCGTGGTCATCCCCCACTTCGACACCCTCTACAAAGAGGGCCAGTCCGGGCAGGCGAAGCTCACGCAGTACACGCGGTACCTCACCATCGCCCTCGGCGTCCTCCAGTCGACGACGCTCATCACCGTGGCCCGCTCGGGTGCCCTGTTCGGTTCGTCCGGCATCGCGGAGTGCAGCCAGCTGATCACGAACGACGCCTGGTACGCCGTCATGCTCATGGTCGTCACGATGACCGCCGGTACCGGCCTCATCATGTGGATGGGCGAGCTCATCACCGAGCGCGGCATCGGCAACGGCATGTCGCTGCTGATCTTCACCTCGATCGCCGCCCGCTTCCCGACCGCCCTCTGGAGCATCGCGCAGTCGCGCAGTTTCGAGATCTTCCTCCTCGTCATCGCGGTCGGACTGATCATCATGGCGCTCGTGGTCTTCGTCGAGCAGTCCCAACGGCGGATACCCGTCCAGTACGCCAAACGCATGGTCGGTCGGCGCACGTACGGTGGCAACAACACGTACATCCCGATCAAGGTCAACATGGCCGGCGTCGTGCCGGTCATCTTCGCCTCGTCGCTGCTCTACCTCCCGGCCCTCGTCGCCCAGTTCAACCAGCCCTCCGACGGAACGGCTCCGCCCGCCTGGGTCAGCTGGGTGCAGGCCAACCTCACCTCGGGCGACAACCCGCTCTACATGGTGCTGTACTTCGCCCTCATCGTCGGGTTCACCTACTTCTACGTCGCGATCACCTTCAACCCCGAAGAGGTCGCCGACAACATGAAGAAGTACGGCGGGTTCATCCCGGGCATCCGGGCCGGTCGCCCCACGGCCGAGTACCTCGACTACGTGTTGACGCGTGTGACGCTGCCCGGTGCCCTGTACCTCGGCATCATCGCGCTCATCCCGCTTATTGCGTTGGCCACGGTCGGTGCGAACCAGAACTTCCCCTTCGGAGGCGCCAGCATCCTGATCATCGTGGGCGTCGGCCTCGAGACGGTCAAGCAGATCGACTCGCAGCTGCAGCAGCGTCACTACGAGGGCCTGCTCCGATGAGCGCCGCTGAGACCCGACTCAGCCCGCGCCTCCTCATCGTCGGTCCCCCCGGGGCCGGCAAGGGCACCCAGGCGGTCGCGATCGCCGAGTCGTTGGGCATCCCCGCGATCTCGACCGGCGACATCTTCCGCGCCAACGTCAAGAACGAGACCGAGCTCGGTCTCAAGGTCAAGGCGATCCTCGACGCGGGCGACTACGTACCGGACAGCCTCACCAACGAGCTCATCTCCGACCGGCTGTCGCAGGCCGATGCGAGCGAGGGCTTCCTCCTCGACGGGTACCCACGCACGTTGCAGCAGGTCGAATTCCTCGACGAGCACCTCGCCGCGCAGGGGCAGTCGTTGACCACCGTCGTCCAGCTGGTCGCCGAGCGGGACGAGATCGTCGAGCGACTGCGCCGGCGTGCCGTCGACCAGGGTCGTTCCGACGACACCGAGGACGCCATCCGCCACCGCCAGGACGTCTACCTCCGCGAGACCGCACCCCTGATCGACACGTACCGAGATCGAGGCATCCTCGTCGAGGTCGACGGTCTGGGCAGCATCGACGAGGTCGCCGGGCGCATCGAGTCGGCCTTGGCCGCTCGCGGCTTCACGTCCGTCGCCTCGGCCTCCTGACCTCGTGGCGTTCCGCCGCTCCGGCATCTACAAGACGGCCGACGAACTCCGACGTCTGGTCGCGCCGGGGCTGTTGACGGCCGCGTCGCTCGACGCCGTCCGGTCCGCTGTTCGTCCCGGCGTGTCCACGCTCGAACTCGACGCCGTCGCCGAAGCCGTCATCCGAGACGGTGGGGGAGAACCCAACTTCATGTTGGTGCCCGGCTACCGTCACACGGTGTGTGCGTCGGTCGGTGACGAGGTCGTGCACGGCATCCCCGGTTCGCGCGTGCTGGCGGCGGGGGACCTCGTCTCCGTCGACAGCGGAGCGCAACTCGACGGCTGGAACGGCGACAGCGCACGGAGTTTCGTCCTGGACGATGCCGACCGCCCTGACGTGGTGGCCGAGCGTCGTCGGTTGAACGAGGTCACCGAGCAGTCCCTCTGGCACGGCATCGCCGCGCTGGCGTCAGCCTCGCACCTCAACGAGGTGGGGGGCGCCATCGAGGACTACATCGACGGGCAGGGCGACTTCGGCATCATCGAGGACTACACCGGCCACGGCATCGGTCGTTCGATGCACGAGGACCCGCCGGTGTTCAACTACCGCGTCCGCGGACGTGGCCCCGCCGTCCGGCCCGGCCTCGTGATCGCCATCGAGCCCATGGTCACGTCGGGCGGAATCGACACCGTGACCCACGACGACGGGTGGACCGTCAGCACGCGCGACGGCTCGATGGCCGCGCACTGGGAGCACTCGATCGCGGTGCACGACGGCGGCATCTGGGTGCTCACGGCACAGGACGGCGGCGCTGCGGGTCTGTCTCCGCTGGGAGTGACACCCGTCCCGATCGCCTGACCCGCGCCTCCTCGGCTCACGCCGACGACGCGAGGAGGCGCGGTGCGGCTCAGCGGGACGAGCCGACGCTGCAGGTGGCCTCGGCCGCCGACTGGCCCGTGATGGTCGAGGGCAGCGTGGTCGTCGGCGCGTCCGTCGCGGCCGGGGCGGCCGGCACGGAGGACTCCGACGTCGTGTCGGACGGCGTCGACGTCTCGCTCGGTGCGGCGGGGGGCGTGGTCGCGACCGGGGCCGTTCCGTCCGAGACGGAGCCACGTCCGGCGCTGTCGTCACCGAGGGTGAACTTCTGGTCGGCGTTCAGGGCGGCGTTCAGGGCCGCGGCGTCGGTCGTGGACTGCACCACCCTGTTCGGGTCCCGCGGATCGTCGACGACCGGGTACTGGACGAAGACGATCCCCGCGGGCTGGATGTCCTTGAGCGCGAGGGCCAGGCGCACGAGCGTGTCGGGGGAGTCGAGGGTGGACGACAACGTCATGTTGCTCAGGGCGGCCGAGGCGAGTTTGTAGAGCGTCGTCACGTCGCCGAGGGTGCCGCCCGAGATGATCTTGCGCATCATCGACGACAGGAAGACCTGCTGCGAGCTGATGCGCGCGATGTCGCTCCCGTCGCCGACGCCGTGTCGGGTCCGCAGGAAGGCGAGGGCCTCGGCGCCCTGCAGGGTGTGGGTGCCCGCGGTCAGGTCGATGCCCGAGTCGGTGTCCCGGATCGTCCGCGTGACGCAGACGTCGACCCCACCGATGGCGTTCGACATCTCGATGACGCCGTCGAAGGTGATCTTGCCGGCGTAGGGGATCGCCAGTCCGGTCATGCCCTCGACCGTCTTGACGGTGCACGAGAGGCCACCGCGTCCGAGGGTCGTGTTGAACTGCACGTAGTCCTCGGCCGGGTACACCTGGCCGTCGTCGCCGACGCATTCGGGTACGTCGATCATCAGGTCGCGGGGGAAGCTCACGGCCGTCAGCTGGGTGTGGTCCGCCGAGAGGTGGGCCAGGATCGTCACGTCGTTGCGGATGCCGTCGACCTCGCCGGCGTCGACCTGGCTGCCGTCGTCGCGTTCGTCGCTGCCCACCAGCAGGATGTTGGCGCCGCCCTGGATGGCCGAGATGTCGACCCCGGCGACCTCGTCCTCGTTGCCGAGAGAGACCGTCTGCACGCCCGAGGTCGCGGAGCGGACCGCGATGGCCGCGACGGACACGCCGCTCACGAGCACGACGGCCATCGTCCCGGCGACGAGCCCCAGGAGCATGCGGACGGGGCCGCGGCGGCGGAGTCGGCCGTGACGAGCGACCCCCCGAGGGGAGGAGGGGGTGGTCGAGCGGTCAGGCATGGTGCTCCCGGCAGTCGTGACGCGTACCCGACGAGACGACGGCCGAGGTGGGCGGCAGAGGTCGGCGGGTGCTCCGGCGTGTCGGGTTGACCAGCCGGGTTGCTGAACTATACCGGCATCACCTAGGATCGACCTTTGGTGTTCCGTGTGCGTTTCTGCGCGCCTGGGCATCGCATCCCCGCACGACCAACACCCCTATTCTTAGCGACAGTGAGGCTATGGCCAAAAAAGACGGTGTCATCGAAATCGAAGGCGCAGTGATCGAAGCTCTGCCCAACGCGATGTTCCGCGTTGAGTTGACCAACGGACACAGGGTCCTCGCGCACATCTCCGGCAAGATGCGGCAGCACTACATCCGCATCCTGCCCGAAGACCGTGTGATCGTGGAGCTCAGCCCCTACGACCTGACCCGCGGCCGGATCGTCTACCGCTACAAGTAGGGCGTGCTGGAAAGGAACGGCCCCACGCACCCGTGGGGCACGAAGCCAGCGAGATCAAGGAATCAGCAATGAAGGTCAACCCCAGCGTCAAGCCCATCTGCGAGCACTGCAAGGTCATCCGCCGCAAGGGCAACGTCATGGTCATCTGCAAGAGCAACCCGCGCCACAAGCAGCGTCAGGGCTGACTCGTCCGTCGCTCCGGCGACGTGCCGATGCCGACCCGGCCGAGCCGGGTCACACAGCAACACCCTCCCAGCAGCACCAGAACTCGTCACGGACGCCCGACAGGGTGGACGGAGGCGGGGGACACCCCGGGTCGGAGGCCCGGGCACCGGTGCTGTGACAGACCTCCACCATCTCTGAAAAGAGGCCATCATGGCACGTCTAGCAGGCGTTGACATCCCGCGCGACAAGCGCGTCGAAGTCGCACTGACCTACATCTACGGAGTCGGCCGCACCAGCGCGCTCAAGACTCTCGCCGAGACCGAGATCGACGGCAACATCCGCGTCAAGGACCTCACGGACGACCAGCTCGTCCTGCTCCGCGACTACATCGAGGGCAACTACAAGGTCGAGGGTGACCTCCGCCGCGAGGTGGCCGCCGACATCCGCCGCAAGGTCGAGATCGGTAGCTACGAGGGCATCCGCCACCGCCGCGGCCTCCCCGTCCGCGGCCAGCGCACCAAGACGAACGCTCGTACCCGCAAGGGCCCGAAGCGCACCGTCGCCGGCAAGAAGAAGGCTCGATAGGCCTCGGCTCCCGCCGTACGCCCCTCAAGGTTGTAGGAGAAAAAATTGGCAGCACCGAAGACGGCCGCGCGTAAGCCCCGCCGCAAAGAGAAGAAGAACGTCGCCGTGGGCCAGGCCCACATCAAGAGCACGTTCAACAACACGATCGTCTCGATCACCGACCCCTCGGGCGCCGTCCTGAGCTGGGCCTCGTCCGGCGCCGTCGGCTTCAAGGGCTCGCGCAAGTCGACCCCGTTCGCCGCGCAGCTCGCCGCCGAGTCCGCCGCCCGCCAGGCGCAGGAGCACGGTGTCAAGAAGGTCGACGTCTTCGTCAAGGGCCCGGGTTCGGGTCGCGAGACGGCGATCCGCTCGCTCCAGGCCGCAGGCCTCGAGGTCGGTTCGATCAACGACGTCACCCCCCAGGCGCACAACGGCTGCCGCCCGCCGAAGCGTCGTCGCGTCTAACTGAGTTACCGCCCGCCGTCCCTGACGGGCCCCGTCACCGGGGTCCGTCGGGTACGGCGGGCTCCCCCGCGTCAGCACCGCCTCCCGCGTGTTCGCCCGAGGCGCCCACAACTCAACAGACCCGACGGGCCAGCCACCTGTCGTACCGCCAAGAGTCATATAGCGGACTCTTCGCCGAAAGGATTAAACAGTGCTCATTGCACAGCGCCCCACCCTCACCGAGGAGAACATCTCGGAGTTCCGCTCCCGCTTCGTGATCGAGCCCCTCGAGCCAGGCTTCGGTTACACCCTCGGCAACTCGCTGCGCCGCACGCTTCTCTCGTCGATCCCCGGCGCTGCTGTCACCAGCATCCGCATCGACGGTGTGCTGCACGAGTTCACGACCGTCCCCGGAGTGAAAGAGGACGTCACCGAGGTCATCCTCAACATCAAGCAGCTGGTCGTCGCCAGCGAGCACGACGAGCCCATCACGGCCTACCTGCGCAAGCAGGGTGCGGGTCAGGTCACGGCCGCCGACATCTCGGCTCCGGCCGGCGTCGAGATCCACAACCCCGAGCTCGTCATCGCCACACTGAACGACAAGGCGAAGTTCGAGCTCGAGCTCACGATCGAGCGTGGCCGTGGTTACGTGTCGGCCGTGCAGAACCGCAGCGAGTTCAGCGAAGCCGGTCAGATCCCGATCGACTCGATCTACTCGCCCGTGCTCAAGGTCACCTACCGCGTCGAGGCGACGCGTGCCGGTGAGCGCACCGACTTCGACCGCCTGGTCGTCGACGTCGAGTCGAAGCCGTCGATCTCGCCCCGTGACGCCATCGCCTCGGCCGGTCGCACGCTGACCGAGCTGTTCGGCCTCGCCCGCGAGCTGAACACCGCCGCCGAGGGCATCGAGATCGGCCCCGCGCCGGTCGACGCCGTCCTGTCGAGCGAGCTGCAGACCCCGATCGAGGACCTCGACCTGTCGGTCCGCAGCTACAACTGCCTGAAGCGCGAGGGCATCAACACGGTGTCCGAGCTGGTCGCCCTGTCCGAGACCCAGTTGATGAACATCCGCAACTTCGGTCAGAAGTCGGTCGACGAGGTGAAGGACAAGCTCGTTGAGCTCGGCCTCTCGCTCAAGGACACGGTCCCCGGGTTCGACGGAGCCCACTTCTACAGCGGTTACGACGAAGAAGAGACCACCAACTAGGTCTCTCCGCCCGACGCCCTCCACTCTCGACTCACTTAGGAACAGACAATGCCCAAGCCCACCAAGGGACCCCGCCTCGGAGGCGGCCCGGCGCACGAGCGCCTCATGCTGGCCAACCTGGCCGCCTCGCTCTTCGAGCACAAGACGATCAAGACGACCGAGACCAAGGCCAAGCGCCTCCGTCCCGTCGCCGAGCGTCTCGTGACCTTCGCGAAGCGTGGCGACCTGCACTCGCGTCGTCGCGCCATGCAGACCCTGCGCAACAACAAAGAGGCCGCCCACATCCTCTTCACCGAGATCGCCCCGCTGGTCGAGAACCGTGACGGCGGCTACACCCGCATCACGAAGCTCGGCTTCCGCAAGGGTGACAACGCGTCGATGGTGTCGATCGAGCTCGTCCTCGAGCCCGTGAGCCCCAAGGTCAAGAACTCGAAGACCACCGCCGCGGCGGCTCCGGTCGCCGAGCCCGTCGCCGAGGAGCCCACCGAGGCTCCCGTCGACGAGACCGAGACCGTCGAGGAGTCGGCTCCCGTCGAGACCGAGACCGAGACGGCTGCCGCCGACGAGGTCGAGGNTGACGGGCCCTTCGTCGTGCAGGGAGCAGGAGGGGTCCGCACAAGTGAGGACTGGCCCCCCGGGCGGGGGTCGTTTACCTTGGCGATTGTTCTGCGACACCTGTGGTGCACCTGTGCCGCCTACGGTGACCGGAGCCCGACCCGATCACGAAGGACGTCATGTCGCCACGCCCCCGCCCACTCAAGGCCCTCGCCCTCACGACGGGCATGGCCCTCGCGCTCGGGCTCGCCCCTCTCGCGACCGCCGCGCCTGCCCTCGCCGCGCCCGACGGTTCGTCGGTGGTCATCAACGAGGCCTACCTCAAGGGAGGCAGCGCGAACGCTCCCTTCAACCGCAAGTTCGTCGAGCTGTACAACCCCACGACGGCGTCGGTGTCGCTGGCCGGCTGGTCCCTGCAGTACCGCTCGGCGACGGGCGCCGGGCAGTTCTCCGCCGCCGAACTCGCCGGCGCCATCGCGGCCGGTGGCTACTTCCTCGTGGCGATCCCGGGCAACGGCACCACGGGCGCCGACCTGCCCGCCCCCGACGCGAGTGCCTCGCTCAACCCGAGCGGCACCACGGGAACGGTCCTGTTGTCGAACGGCGCCGTTCCGTTGACGCTCGCACCCGGTTCGGTCCCCGCCGGGACGCCGGGCGTGGTCGACCTGCTCGGCTACGGCGCCTCGAACACCTTCGAGACGACCGTCGCTCCCGTGACGGGAACGAACCCGACGCCCAATTCGTTGGCCCGCACCGCTGGTGTCGACACCGACGTCAACGCGGCCGACTTCTCGACGCAGACCACCGTCACCCCGCAGAACTCCGGCGGCACGGGCACCGAGCCCGGTCCGGAGCCCGAGCCGCAGCCCGAGCCGACCCCCGAGGCCGACGTGACGGTCGCCCAGATCCAGGGTGCGACCGGCACGAGCCCTCTCGTCGGTCGCACGGTGACCACGCGGGGCGTCGTCACGGCCACCTACCCCACGGGCGGCCTCGACGGCTACGTCATCCAGACCCCGGGCACCGGTGGCGCACTCGACCTGGCGACGCACGTCGCGTCGGACGCGCTGTTCGTGTACTCCGCGAGCACCGCCTCCTCGGTCGCCGTCGGCGACTACGTCGAGGTCGACGGGACCGTCACCGAGTTCTTCGGCCTGACGCAGATCACCGTCACCGGTGCGGCGTCGCTCCGGGCGCTCGACGCCTCGACCGTCGCGGCACCCCAGGCGGCGACCGTCGGCCTGCCCGCCACCGACGCCCAGCGCGAGGCGCTCGAGAGCATGCTCGTGCTGCCTCAGGGCAAGTTCACCGTCGCGGACACCTACACGACGAACCAGTACGGCGAGGTCGAGCTCGCCTCGGGTGACCGGCCGCTGATCCAGCCCACCGAGGTCGCCCGACCGGGTTCGCCCGGCTACGCGGCGGTGGTCGCCGACAACGCGGCCCGTGCCGTGACCCTCGACGACGGTGCCACGACGAACTTCTTCACCGCGGCCAACCAGTCGATCCCGCTGCCCTACCTCTCGAACGAGAACCCCGTCACGGTGGGCGCCTCGGTCGCCTTCACGAAGCCGGTCGTGTTCGACTTCCGCAACTCGGCCTGGAAGTACCAGCCGACTGCCCGTCTCACCGGAGACACCGCCTACGGCGACCTGCCGGTCACGTTCGAGGACATCCGCACCGACGCCCCGCGCGAGGTGGGAGGCGACCTGAAGCTCGCCAGCTTCAACGTGCTCAACTACTTCACGACGACGGGCGACCAGCTGCGCGGCTGCACGTTCTACACGGACCGCGCGGGTGCGCCGGTGACGGTGAACAGCGGCTGCGACGCTCGTGGTGCCGCGAACGCCGAGAACCTCGCCCGCCAGCAGGTGAAGATCGTCACGGCGATCACCGCCCTGGGCGCCGACGTCGTGTCGCTCGAGGAGATCGAGAACTCGGCCCGCTTCGGCGAGGACCGCGACTCCGCACTCGCGACCCTGGTCGGGGCGCTCAACGCCGCGGCCGGCAGCGAGGTCTGGGACTACGCGCGCTCACCGGAGGCGCTGCCCGCCAACGAGGACGTCATCCGTCTGGCCTTCATCTACAAGAAGGCCGTCGCCGAGCCCGTCGGAGGGTCGACGATCCTGACCGGATCGGCCGCGTTCAGCAACGCCCGGCAGCCGCTCGCGCAGGCCTTCCGGCCCGTCGGCGGTGACGCCGGCTCGACCTTCGTCGCGATCGCGAACCACTTCAAGTCGAAGGGCAGCGGTTCGGGCCCGGACGCCGACCAGGGTGACGGTCAGGGCGGTTCGAACGGCTCGCGCGTCAACCAGGCGAACGCCCTGGTCGCCTTCGCCGCCGAGCGTGAGGCCGCTGCGGGGACCGACAAGGTGTTCCTGCTCGGCGACTTCAACGCCTACAGCCAGGAGGACCCGATCGAGGTGCTCCGCCAGGCCGGCTACGTCGACCTCGGCTCGACCGGGACCGACGAGTACAGCTACGTCTTCAGCGGTCTCAGCGGGTCCCTCGACCACGTGCTCGCCTCGCCCGCCGCGGCCGAGGCCGTCACGGGCGTGGACATCTGGAACATCAACTCGGGTGAGGGCATCGGCCTCGAGTACAGCCGCTTCAACTACAACGCCGAGCAGCTGTACCAGCCCGACCAGTTCCGCTCGAGCGACCACGACCCGGTCGTCGTCGGGGTGTCGCTGCTCGCCGCTCCCGTCGACCCCGCCCCGCCGGTGACCGACCCGGGCGCGACGCCCGGAGCCGGAGCCGGTCCGACCGTGCCGGGTGCCGGTCCCGGGGCGGTCACCCCGGGCACGACCGCACCGACCGCGGACGGCTCGCTCGCCTTCACGGGCTCCGCGCCCCTGGCCGGGTGGCTGGCGCTCGCCCTGGTGCTGATGGCGATGGGCGGCACGGTACTCGTGGTCCGGCACCGCGCCTCCCGCATGGGCTAGGCGGAGGCGCCCGACGGCGGTCGTGACCCGGGTGACCGGGTCGCGGCCGCCGTCGTCGTCCGCCCACCCGGCAGGCCGAGGAGGCGCGGTGTCGGCCCCGTAGGATCGTCGGGTGACGATCGACGCCCCGGCCCTGACGCGCCTCCGCCTCGGGGTGGCGTACGACGGCACCGGCTTCTCGGGCTGGAGCGAACAACCCGGCCGTCGCACGGTGCAGGGCGAGATCGAGGCCGCTCTGCAGACGCTCTTCCGTCGGCTGGGGGACGTGCCGACCGTGACCGTGGCGGGTCGCACCGACGCCGGCGTGCACGCGCGCGGGCAGGTGGTGCACCTCGACCTCACCGACGCCCAGATCGCCCAGCTGCAGAAGCCGCACCGCGGCATGCGCGACCAGTCCCCGCTCGACGCCCCGACCGTGCTGGCCCGGCGGTTGAACGGGCTCGCGGGCGCGTCCGACGAGATCGTGATCTCGGGTGCGCGAGTCGCGCCTCCGGGTTTCCACGCCCGCTTCGGCGCCCTCTGGCGCCGGTACGAGTACCGCATCGCCGACCGGGGGGCCGAACGCGACCCCACGAGACGCAGCCACACCCTCTGGTACGACCAACGCCTCGACCTCGAGCTCATGAACGCGACGGCGTCCGGCCTGCTCGGCCTGCACGACTGGGCCGCGTACTGCCGACACCGCGACTACGCGACCACCATCCGCGAGCTGCAGGAGTTCTCGTGGAGGCGCGAGGCCGACGGCGTGCTCGTCGCCTCGGTGCAGGCCGACGCGTTCTGCCACAACCTCGTGCGCAACCTCGTGGGCGCCTGCGTGGCCGTCGGCGAGGGAGCGATGGAGGCGCATCGTGCGGTGGGCGTGCGGCGCGAGGCCCAGCGCAACGGCGAGTTCCGGGTCGTGCCCGCGCACGGTCTCACGATGGTCGAGGTCGGCTACCCGCCCGACGCCGAGATGGCCGCCCGGGTGGCCCTGACGCAGGTGAAGCGGTCGCACGATCAGCTGGGGGAGTGACTCCCCGGGGCGAGGCGGGCGATGGTTGACCGTCCGGCCCGTGTCGGGTAACGTGAACCCTTGGTGTCTGCGCAACTGCGCGCTTTCGCCCGAAGTTGAGCCCTCCACCTGACTCGTTCTCATCGCCTCTGCGGTGACAACGGCAACGGAGCGGGATTCACGAACCTCTCACCTCGACCAGAAAGCAGCACTACTGTGACGCGCACTTTCTCCCCCAAGCCGGCTGACGTTCAGCCGAACTGGCTGATCATCGACGCCAACGACGTCGTGCTCGGCCGCCTTGCGAGCCACGTGGCAGCCCTGCTGCGCGGCAAGCACAAGCCGACCTTCGCCCCCCACATGGACATGGGCGACTTCGTCATCGTCATCAACGCCGACAAGGTGGCCCTCACCGGCTCCAAGCTGGCCGAGAAGCTCTACTACCGTCACTCGGGTTACCCGGGCGGCATCACGGCCACCACGTACTCCGAGATGGTCGAGAAGCACCCCACCCGTGCGGTCGAGAAGGCCATCCGTGGCATGCTGCCGAAGAACTCGCTGGGCCGTGCCCAGATCAAGAAGCTGAAGGTGTACGCGGGTGCCGAGCACCCCCACGCTGCTCAGCAGCCCACGGTTTACACCCTCGACCAGGTCGCCCAGTAGCGTCCGCCTTCAGACTTAAGGACCCCCACACAGTGGCTCAGATCGCAGATTCCATCGACCAGGCTCCCGAGAGCTTCACCACCGAGAGCTCGGCCCCCGAGGCCGCCGCGACGCCCCGCCCCGTGCTGAGCGTCGGCGGTTCCGCCGTCGGTCGCCGCAAGGAGGCCATCGCTCGTGCGCGCCTCACGCCCGGCTCCGGCACGATCGTCGTGAACGGTCGCACCCTCGAGGACTACTTCCCCAACAAGCTGCACCAGCAGCTGATCAACGACCCGTTCAAGGTCCTCGACCTGCTCGGCTCGTACGACGTTGCCGTCAAGGTCACCGGTGGTGGCCCCTCGGGCCAGGCCGGTGCCCTCCGTCTCGCCATCGCCCGTGCGCTGAACGAGATCGACCGCGAGAACAACCGCGCCACGCTCAAGAAGGCCGGCTTCCTCACCCGTGACGCCCGCGTCATCGAGCGCAAGAAGGCCGGTCTCAAGAAGGCCCGCAAGGCCTCGCAGTTCTCGAAGCGCTAACCAGCACCACACAAGGCAGGTCTCGCGATGTCGCGTTTGTTCGGTACCGACGGTGTCAGAGGCCTCGCCAACCGTGAGCTGACCGCCGCGCTCGCCCTGGGGCTCTCCCAGGCGAGCGCGGTGGTGCTCACGAAGGGGCATCACGCCGATGCCCGTCGCGCCGAGGGGCGGCGCCCCGTCGCCGTCGTCGCGCGCGACCCCCGCATCTCCGGTGAGTTCCTCACCGCGGCCGTCTGTGCCGGGCTCGCCAGCTCGGGTGTCGACGTGCTCGACGCCGGAGTCATCCCGACCCCCGCCGCGGCCTTCCTGGTCGACGACATCGGCGCCGACTTCGGCGTGATGATCAGCGCATCGCACAACGCCGCGCCCGACAACGGCATCAAGTTCTTCGCCTTCGGCGGAACCAAGCTCCCCGACGAGGTCGAAGACCGCATCGAGGCCGCCATGTCCGATCCGCAGCTGATGCCGATCGGTGGCGACGTGGGCCGCATCCGTCGGTTCGCGGACGCCGAGGACCGCTACGTGCTGCACCTGCTCGGCGCCCTGCCCAACCGACTCGACGGCATCCACGTCGTCCTCGACTGTGCCCACGGGGCCGCCTCGGCCGTCTCGCCCGAGGTGTTCACCGACGCCGGCGCGACGGTCACCCTGATCGGCGCCGATCCCGACGGCGTGAACATCAACGACGGCGTGGGGTCGACCCACCTCGACAACCTCGCGAAGGCCGTCCTCGAGCACGGGGCCGACGTCGGCATCGCGCACGACGGCGACGCCGACCGCTGCCTGGCCGTCGACGCCACCGGCGCCGTGGTCGACGGCGACCAGATCATGGCCATCATCGCCCTGGCGCAGAAAGAACGTGGCGCCCTCGTCGACGACACGCTCGTCGCGACGGTGATGAGCAACCTCGGCCTCATCCGCGCCATGGCCGAGCACGGCATCACGGTCCGCCAGACCAAGGTCGGCGACCGCTACGTGCTCGAGGACATGAACGAGCACGGCTTCACCCTCGGCGGCGAGCAGTCCGGCCACATCGTCTTCGCCGACTACGCCACCACCGGCGACGGCATCCTCACCGGTCTCTCGCTCGTGGCCCGCATGGCCGCGACCGGCAAGAGCCTGGCCGAGCTCGCCTCGGTCATGACGGTCTTCCCGCAGATCATGATCAACGTGCGGGACGTCGACCGCTCGCGAGCCGCGTCCGACGAGGGCGTGGCCGAGGCCGTCCGCCGGTTCGAGGCCGAGCTCGGCGACACCGGCCGCGTGCTGCTCCGCCCCTCGGGCACCGAGCCCGTGGTGCGCGTGATGGTCGAGGCCGCCGACCAACCGACCGCCGACCGCGTCGCCCACTCGCTGGCCGACGTCGTGCGCGAGCGACTCGCCCTCTGACCCGGGCGGCGGACGGGGCGCGACGTCCCGGTGACGTCACCCGCGCCTCCTGACCGGACGCGGTGCGCGACCGGACGCGGTGCGCGACCGGACGCGGCGCCCGACCGGACGCGGTGCGCGACCGGCTGCGGCGCCTGACCGGACGCGGCGCCTGAGCCGGCCCGGCGTCGCCGCGGCTCAGATCTTGCGCAGCAGGACCGAACTGACCTTGTGGTCGGCCGCCTTCCGCAGGACGAGCGTCGCCCGCGACCGGGTCGGCAGCACGTTCTCGATCAGGTTGGGCTCGTTGACCGACTTCCAGATGCCCGAGGCGAACGACCGCGCCTCGGGTTCGCTCATGTCGGCGAAGCGGTGGAAGAACGAGCGCTCCTGGGTGAACGCGCCCTTCTGCAGCGCGAGGAACCGTTCGACGAACCAGTTCTCGATGTCGCCGGTGCGGGCGTCGACGTAGACCGTGAAGTCGAACAGGTCGCTCAGGGCGAGCCGGCCGGCGACGGCGGGCTGCAGCACGTTCAAACCCTCGACGATCAGGATGTCGGGCCGCCGCACGACGACCTCGGCGCTCGGCATGATGTCGTAGCTGGTGTGCGAGTAGAACGGCGCACGCACCTCTTCGGCGCCGCTCTTGACCTGCGAGACGAACCGCAGCAGGTGGCGGCGGTCGTACGACTCGGGGAACCCCTTGCGGCTCATGATGCCGCGGCGTTCGAGTTCGGCGTTCGGGTAGAGGAACCCGTCGGTGGTCACCAACTCGACGCGGGGGGTGTCGTCCCAGCGGCTGAGCAGCTCCCGCAGGAGGCGCGCGACGGTCGACTTGCCGACGGCCACCGACCCGGCGACGCCGATCACGAAGGGCGTGCGCTGGGCCCGTTCGCCGAGGAAGTCGCTCGTGGCCCGGTGCAGGTTGCGGGCGCCGGCGGCGTAGAGGTTGAGGAGGCGGCTGAGCGGGACGTAGACGTCCTGCACCTCGCGCATGTCGAGGCGGTCGCCGAGGCCGCGCAGCTGGACGATCTCGGTCTCGGTCAGCGGCAGGCGCGTCGTCGGGGCCAGGTCGGCCCAGGCGTCGCGCCCGATCTCGACGAAGGGGCTCGCGTGCACGGCGGAGGGCGCGGTCGTCGGGTTGGCTTCGGCCATGCGCACGAGGCTACCGGTCCGGGGTCGACGCGAGTCGGCACGGCCCGCCGGGCTCTCGGACGGGAACCTCTAGGATCGACCCCATGTGTGGAATCGTGGGATACGTCGGAACGGGTGACAAGAGCATCGAGGTGCTGCTGGGCGGCCTCAAGCGACTCGAGTACCGCGGGTACGACTCGGCGGGAGTCGCCGTGATCGACGCCGCGGGCGACCTCGGCACCCGCAAGAAGGCCGGCAAGCTGCAGATGCTCGTCGACGACCTCGAGGCGACGCCGCTCACCGACGGCACGACCGGCATCGGCCACACCCGGTGGGCGACCCACGGTGGCCCGACCGACGCGAACGCGCACCCCCACCTCGCGGACGACGGCAAGCTCGCCCTCATCCACAACGGCATCATCGAGAACTTCTCCGAGCTCAAGGCCGAGCTGCTCGCCGAGGGCGTCGAGTTCCTCAGCGAGACCGACTCCGAGGTCGCCGCGCACCTGGTGGCCCGGGCCTACCGTTCCTCCGGCGACCTGACCGAGGCCCTGCGCACGGTCGTCAACACCCTCGACGGCGCGTTCACGCTGCTCGTCGTGCACGCCGACCAGCCGGGCGTCGTCGTCGGCGCCCGCCGCAACTCGCCCCTCGTCATCGGCCTGGGCGACGGCGAGAACTTCCTCGGCAGCGACGTCGCGGCCTTCGTCGCCCACACCCGTCGGGCCATGTCGATCGGGCAGGACCAGCTCGTGACGATCCGTCCCGACTCGGTCGAGGTCGTCGACTTCTCCGGGGCGCCCGTCGAGACGACCGAATTCGAGGTCGACTGGGACGCCTCGGCCGCCGAGAAGGGCGGCTGGTCCAGCTTCATGGCGAAAGAGATCAGCGAGGAGCCCGAGGCCGTCGCCAAGACGCTGCTCGGCCGCATCACCGCCGAGGGCGCCGTGACCCTGACCGAGCTCGACGGCGTGCGCGAGCGCCTCCTGACCGTCGACCGCGTCATCGTCATCGCCTGTGGCACCGCCGCCTACGCCGGCATCCTCGGCAAGTACGCCATCGAGCAGTGGGCCCGCATCCCCGTCGAGGTCGAGCTGGCGCACGAGTTCCGCTACCGCGACCCGGTCCTCGACGAGAAGACCCTCGTGGTGTCGATCAGCCAGTCGGGCGAGACGATGGACACCCTGATGGCCGTCAAGTACGCCCGAGAGCAGGGCGCCCAGGTGCTGTCGATCTGCAACACGCAGGGCTCGACGATCCCGCGCGAGTCCGACGCCGTGCTCTACACGCACGCGGGCCCCGAGGTCGCCGTCGCGTCGACCAAGGCGTTCGTCGCCCAGGGCACCGCGCTCTTCCTGCTGGGCCTGCACCTGGCGACCCTGCGCGGCACGCTCAGTGCCGAGGCCATCGCCGAGCAGGTCACCGACCTGCACGAGATCCCCGGCAAGATCGAGCAGGTGCTCGAGTCGTCCGAGCGCATCAAGACCCTCGCCGGCTGGATGGCCGACACCCGGTCGGTGCTGTTCCTCGGGCGTCACGTGGGCTACCCCATCGCCCTCGAGGGTGCGCTCAAGCTGAAAGAACTCGCCTACATCCACGCCGAGGGCTTCGCCGCCGGCGAGCTCAAGCACGGCCCGATCGCCCTGATCGAGCCCGGTCAGATCGTCTTCGTCGTCGTCCCCAGCCCGCGCGACCCGCGGTCGTTGCACCCCAAGGTCGTCTCGAACATCCAAGAGATCCGCGCGCGCGGCGCCCGCGTCATCGCGATCGCCGAAGAGGGCGACGCCGCGGTGCTGCCCTTCGCCGACGAGGTGCTGCACATCCCGCTGGCGGCCCCGCTCTTCGAGCCCCTGCTGTCGGTCGTGCCGCTGCACATCTTCGGCATGGAGCTCGCCGCCGCCAAGGGCCTCGACGTCGACCAGCCGCGCAACCTGGCCAAGTCGGTCACCGTCGAGTAGCGGGTCGTGCAGCCGGGGCAGGGCGTCAGGCGGGTGAGGACGTGATCGTGGGCATCGGCGTCGACGTCGTCGACCTCGGACGCTTCGACCGCTCGATCGAGCGCACGCCGGCGCTCGCCACGCGTCTGTTCCGAGCCGACGAGCTCGTCCTCCGGGACGGCAGCCCCCGCGGGCGCCCGTCGCTCGCGGCCCGCTTCGCCGCCAAGGAGGCGCTGATCAAGTCCCTGGGCGGCTCCACCGGGGTGCGCTGGCACGACGTCGTGGTCGTCTCCGACGACCAGGGAGCCCCGTCGCTCGTGCTCAGCGGGGGAGCGCGGTCGCTCGCCGACTCGCGAGGCGTCTCGCGCCTCCATCTGTCGCTCAGCCACGACGGCGGGGTGGCGGTCGCGTACGTCGTCGCCGAGGGCGACGGCCGGGCCCCCGTCGACCACGACGCACACCACGAAGGGGCGGGCCGATGACCCACGACGTCACCATCACCGTCGACACGGCCGCGCTGCGCCACAACGTCGAGGTCCTCCGGGCCGCGGTCGCGCCGTCGGCCGTCATGGCCGTGGTCAAGGCCAACGCCTACGGCCATGGTGCAGTCGAGTGCGCCCGGGCCTTCGTCGCGGCCGGCGTCGACTGGCTCGGGGTGGCCGACCTGACCGAGG
The DNA here is from genome assembly GCF_014841655.1 of Frigoribacterium sp. CFBP 8759. NCBI lineage: Bacteria > Bacillati > Actinomycetota > Actinomycetes > Micrococcales > Microbacteriaceae > Frigoribacterium > Frigoribacterium sp. CFBP 8759. Next base: position 870,150 of record NZ_JACYUH010000001.1, on the reverse strand, counting down.
CCGTGGCCCTGCGTCGAGCCGGTGTCGAGGCGCCGGTGCTCGCGTGGCTGCACGCTCCCGACGAGGACTTCGTCGAGGCCGCGGCGCTCGGCATCACCCCCGCGGTGTCCAGCGTCGACCAGCTCGAGGCGGCCGTGGCGGCCGGCGTCCGCGCGGTCCACCTGGCGATCGACACGGGTCTGAGCCGCAACGGGGCCGTCGAGTCCGAGTGGCCCGAGCTGTTCGACCGCGCGGCCGGCCATGACGCCGTCGTGCCGGTCGAGGGCCTCATGACCCACGTGTCGAACGCGTCGTCCGAGGACGACGGCCTGCAGACGGCCCGCTTCGCCCGGGCGTCCGCGATGCTCGACGAGCGGGGGGTGCGGCCGCCCCTGCTGCACGTGGCCGCCTCGGCGGCGGCGCTCGACTACGTGGGGACACGAGCCACGATGGTGCGCTTCGGCCTCGCGAGCTACGGGCTGAGCCCGTACGCCGACCGCACGTCCGCCGAGCTCGGCCTGCGCCCGGCCATGACCGTCACGGCGCCGGTGACCACCGTCAAGCGCATCCCGGCGGGCGAGGGCGTGTCGTACGGCTACCTCTTCCGTCCCGAGCGCGACACGTCGATCGCCATCGTGCCGGTCGGGTACGCGGACGGCATCGACCGGGCCGCGAGCGAGCGCGCCTCCGTCACGATCGGTCGGCGCACCTACCGCGTCCGGGGGCGCATCGCCATGAACGCCCTCGTGATCGACGTGGGCGACGACCCCGTCGAGATCGGCGACGAGGTCGTGCTCTTCGGCGACCCGGCGTTGGGTCGGCAGTCCGCCGCCGACTGGGCCGAGGCGATGGGCGGCATCACCTACGAGGTCGTCGCCTGCCTGGCCGCCGGCCTCACCCGGAGGTACACCGCATGAGCGCCGCGACGTCCCTGCGACGGGCCACGGTCGACCTGGCCGCGTACCGGGCGAACCTCGAGTCGTTGATCGCCCGTCTCGACCCGGTCGAGATCCTGGCGATCGTCAAGGCCGACGCCTACTCCCACGGCGCCCCCGTGCTCGTGCCCGAGGCCGTGGCGGCGGGCATCCGCTGGTTCGGCACGGTCGAACTCGCGCCGGCCCTCGAGATGCGACGGCTGGGCATCGGGGGCGACGCCTCGTTCTTCGCCTGGCAGCTCAGTCCGTCCGACGACCTCGAGGCGGCCGTCGACCTGAGCGTCGACCTGGGGGTGTCGACCTTCGACCAGCTCGACGCCGTCGCGGCGGTCGCGCGGGCCCGCGGCGGTGTCGCCCTCGTCCACCTGACGATCGACACGGGCCTGCACCGCGAGGGGTGCCTGCCCTCGGACTGGCCAGCCTTCGTCGCCCGTGCCGTCGAGTTGAGCGACGAGGGGGTGGTCCGCCTGCGCGGCATCTTCTCGCACGTCAGCGAGACGAGCGAGGCCGACGACCAGGCCGCGGCCCGCGTGTTCGAGCAGGCCGTGGCCGAGGCCGAGGCGCTCGGGGCCACCGTCGAGAAGCGGCACATGTCGTCGAGCTCGGCCGCACTCGAACACCCCGAACGACGCTTCGACATGGTGCGCATGGGGTCGAACGGCCTGGGCATCCCCGTGACCGAGGGCGTCACCGCCGCCGACCGGGGACTGCGGCAGGTGCTCACGCTGAGCGCGTCCGTGGTCAAGGTCAAGCGCGTCGCCGCGGGCACCGGCGTCTCGTACGACTACACGTTCCGTGCTCCGTCCGACACGACGCTCGCGCTCGTGCCCCTGGGGTACGCCGACGGCGTCAGCCGGCGGGCGCAGGGCACCGTGCACGTCATCGTGAACGGCGCGCCCCGCCCGATCGTGGGCCGGGTCGCGATGGACCAGTTCCTGGTCGACATGGGCGACGACCCCGTGGCGGTCGGTGACGAGGTCGTGTTGTTCGGGCCGGGCGACCAGGGCGAGATGACCATCGGCGAGTGGGCCGACGCCACCGACACGATCCCCGAAGAGGTCGCCTGCCGCGTCGGAGCCCGGGTGCCCCGCGTCTACGTCGGCGGACGGCCGTGACCGTCCAGGGCGACCCCGTCGAGCTGACCGTCGCCGACGCCGAGGCCATGGAGGCGCTGGGGCGTCGGATGGCCGGGTCGCTGCGGGCGGGTGACCTGCTGGTGCTGACCGGACCGCTCGGCGCCGGCAAGACGACCTTCACGCGCGGCCTCGGCGAGGGGCTCCAGGTGCGCGGCCAGGTGGCGAGCCCGACGTTCGTCCTGGCGCGCACGCACCCGACCGCGTCGGGCACGCCCCTGGTGCACGTGGACGCGTACCGGCTGTCGGGCGAGGCCGAGCTCGACGACCTGGACCTCGACTTCGAGGGCTCGATCGTCGTGGTCGAGTGGGGAGCCGGGCTGCTGGACGGCGTCGCCGAGTCGTGGCTCGACATCGTCGTCGAGCGTCCGACCGGGGCGGCCGAGGCGCCGGTCGTCGACGCGTCGGACGACGGGTCGGCGGGGCACGGGCCGGACGACGAGCAGGAGGCGCCCGCTCCCGAGGTGCTGGACGAGCCGAGACGCGTGACGATCACGCCGCACGGCACCCGCTGGGCCGACACGGCCCTGCTCGCCGACTGACCGTCGCGGGCACGGGCACCCCCTCCGGGGGTCGTGAGGACCTCTCTGCTCCGGGTATGCTCGCCAGGTTCCACCACCTCAACCCGGGAGTGTCCGTTGGATCCTCAGCACTACTGGCGCGCTCTCCTGAAGAGTTGGCCCCTCGTCGTCGTCCTCGCCCTCGTCGGCGGAGGCGCGGGTTACGCGTACGCCCAGACGCAGCCCGACTCGTTCCGGGCCACGAGCAGCGTGTTCGTCTCGGCGACCGAGGGCTCCGACCCCAACGAGCTGTTGCAGGGGTCGTCGTACACGCAGAACCTCGTGCAGAGCTACACGCGTCTCGCCACGTCGTCGGTCGTGCTCGAACCCGTCATCCAGCAGATGGGCCTCGACGTGACCCCGACGCAGCTGGCACGTCAGATCACCGCCGAGAACCCTCTGAACACCGTCATCATCGACGTCGCCGTGGTGGACGGCGACGCGCAACGGGCGGCCGACGTCGCGAACGCGGTCACCATCTCGTTGAGCCGGCAGGCCCGGGCGCTGTCGCCCGAGAACACCGCCGGCAACTCGACGCTGAGCGTCGCGCCGATCGCCGAGGCCACGCCCCCGACGTCGCCCATCAGCCCGAACCGCCGACTGATCGCCCTGAGCGGTCTCGCCGTCGGAACCGTCCTCGGCATCGCCCTGGCGCTGCTGCGATCGGTGGTCGACACCAGGCTCCGCACCGCCCGCGACGTCGAGGACCTGCACCTCGTGCCGTTGCTCGGCAGCGTCACGCGCCGCAACCGTGGTGTGCTGGCTCTCTCCGACGAACCCCAGGGCGCGGCGGCGGACGACTTCCGTCGCATCCGGGCCCAGCTGCAGTTCGCGGACGTCGACCGGGCCACCCGGACCATCGCCGTCTCGTCGGTCGCGGCCGACGAGCGCGAGGGTCGGGCTGCGGTCGCCCTCGACCTCGCGCTGGCCTTCGCCGAGCGGGGCCTCGAGGTGCTCGTGGTGGACGCCGACCTGCGCGGCAGCGGTCTCGCCGAGCTCGCCGCCGTCTCGGACGAGGTCGGCCTGACCGACGTCGTCGTCGGCCGACTCGAGTTCGCCGCCGCCGTGACGTCGTGGCGCGACGGCGTCGACATCCTCACGGCCGGCGACGTGCCGCCGAACCCGAGCCCGCTGCTGAGCTCGCGATCGATGGCCCTGCTGCTCGAGACCGCCGGGGAGCGCTACGACGTCGTCGTGGTCGACGCCCCCGCGGTGCTCACGTCGTCCGACACGCTCGAGATCGGTCGCCTGACCGACGGCGTCGTCATCGTCGCCACGGCGGGCCGGTCGACCCGGCCGCGGCTCGTGTCGGCCGTCCGCGCGCTGACGAACGTCAAGGTGCGCGTCATCGGCGTCGTGTTCGACGGGGTGGCCCCGGGCCGTCAGCGGGCGTCGCACGACCTGCCGCCGTCGGTGCTCGTGCCCGTCTCGACGTCGTCCGACGAGCAGACCTATCCCTTCGGCTCCGCCACGACGGCCGACGCGACCGCCACGACGACCGCCGCGACGGCCGCCACGACCGACGCGGCGGCCCCGGGCAGGTCCCGCCGCACCGCGGGCCGCCAGGGCGACGCCACGTCGTGAGCCCCACCCGCCCGGCCCGCCCGTCCCGGGGGCGCACGCCGCGCCTCCCGGCGGTCCGCCTCTACGAGTCCGTGCGCACGGCCCACCTCGAGCGGGCGCACGAGCTGGCGCCCGCCAGCATCGTCTACCGCGTCACCCGCTACGACTTCGACGACTCGCTCGCCGCGGGGCTCGACCTCGTGCAGGCCGGTCCGCTCGCCTCGGCCTGGCTGATCGCGCGGTCACGGGTCGAGACGCTCGAGGTGAACGAGCCGCTCATGACGTCGAGCCTGCCGACCACGGCGCTGGTGCTGGCCGCCCTCGCGGTGCGACGCCGGCTGACCGGCCGCCGCACGGTCGTCGTCAGCTACCTGATCGGCAACGCCGACCCCTTCGACGCGGCCACTGCTCCGCGCCTGCGGACGCGACTGCGTCGACGAGGCGAACGCGTGCTGGCACGCGCGGTCTGGCGCCGTCTCGACCGGGTGGTCTTCGGGACGGACGCCGCGCGCGAGACGTACGCGCGCCTCCTGGGGGCCGCCTCGCCCCGCGTCACCACGACCACCGTGCCGGCCCTGCCGACCCGGCACGCGGACGCCCGCGGTGGCGGCGTCCGCCCGCCCGCGGTGGCCTTCGTCGGCTCGTTCGTCGAGCGCAAGGGGCTGCGCGTCCTGGCGGCGGCCTGGCCGCTCGTCGTCGCCGCCCGCCCCGAGGCGACGCTGACCCTGCTCGGCAAGGGCGCCCTCGAGCAGGAGGCGCGGGCCCTGTCGGTCGCGCAGCCCTCGGTCGCCGTCGAGGTCGACCCGCCCCGTCCCCGCATCCACTCCGTGCTCGAGGAGGCGCGCGTGCTCGTGCTCTGGTCGCAGCCCAGCCCGACCTGGCGCGAACAGGTGGGGTTGCCGATCGTCGAGGGTCTGTCGCACGGCTGCACGGTCGTCACGACCACCGAGACGGGGCTCGCCGACTGGCTCGACGCCCACGGTCACGTGGTCGCGTCCGACCCCCGCGCACCACAGGTGCTGGCCGACGCGATCGTCGAGGCGCTCGACGCCGGACGCGCCGCCGACGACGTGCTGGCCGACCTGCCCGACCGGGACGGACGCCTCTCCGCGGACGACCGACTGTTCAGGAGCGCCTCGTGAGCCGGTCGACGACGGGCTCGGCCGGTCGTCCCCGTCGGGGCGGCGCGATGGCCGCCGTGGGCTCGACCGCGGCGACGAAGGTCATCGTGATGGGCCTGTCGGGCGTACTCGGCATCATCACGAGCCGCATGATCATCCAGAACTTCGGCACCGACGCCTACGCGCAGTACGGGCTGCTCTCGACCTTCCCGACCCTGTTGCCGTTCGCCGACCTCGGCATCGCGGCCATCGTCATCAACGCGGTGGCCGGGTCGTCGTCGGTCCGCACCGACGACTTCGTCAAGCGCTCGATCGTCACCGCCTTCCGCGTGCTGCTGGTGTCGGGCGGCATCATGGTCGCGGTCGCCCTGCTCATCACCCTCGCGGGCTGGTGGCCCGTGCTGCTCGGCGAGGGGTTGCTGCCCGACGGCGGCTCGCTCGCGGCGGGACTCTGCCTCGCGGTGTTCGGCCTCGTGATCCCGCTCACGGTCGGGCAGCGCATCCTCGTGGGGCTGAAGAAGACCAGCACGCAGGTCGCCAGCCAGGCCGTCGTGGCACCGTTCATGCTGCTCGCCATCGGTTCGGCCGTCATGTTCAGCGTGCCGGTCGGCAGCTACCTCGCGGTCATCTCGTACGTGGCCAACAGCCTCGTCTCGGTGATCTGCCTGATCGTGGCGGCGCGCGCGCTGTCGCCCCAGATCGGGTCGGCCGTCAAGCTCGTGCCCCGCATCCGCAGCTACCGCGGCGTGCCCGCGCTGGGCCTGGCCTGGCCGATGCTCGTGCAGATGATCGCCCTGCCGGTCGCGATGCAGACCGGCCGCCTGCTCCTCAGCCACCTGGCCGGGCCGGACGAACTCGCGCAGTACAACCTCGCCTCGCAGCTCTTCGGCATCGTGCTGCAGACCGTCGCGGCCGCGGGCATCGCCCTCTGGCCGGTCTACGCCGCGGCCCGCTCGGCCGGGCGGGTGGAGTCGCCGACCGTGCCGACGCTGTGGTTCCTGCTGGGGGGACTCGTGCTGGGTACGGCGCTCGCCGTGCTGAGCCCGTTCCTGGCGCGCTTCGTCTCGGGCGGGTCGATCACGCTCGACGGCTGGATGCTCGTCGGCTTCGTCGTGTTCGTCGGCCTGCAGGCGGCGAAGTACCCGGTCGGCATGTACATGACCGACAAGACCGGGCTGGTCTTCCAGGTGCTGCCGATCGTGCTGATGGTGCCGCTCAACCTGGGGCTGTCGTGGTGGTTCATCGGGCAGGTCGGGGCCGCCGGACCCGTGCTGGGGTCGGCGATCTCGGTGGCGCTCTGCCAGCTCGTGCCGAACCTCTGGTACGTGTCGCGCGACCTCGGTCGCCGTCGGGCCGAGGCGGCAGCGGGCGGAGCGGCCGGCGACGATGCCGACGACGACGGCACCGTGGGCCTCGACGTCGACGAGCAGCGTGGCGACGAGACGGCGACCGACCAGGCCATCGTCGAGCGGGCGGCGGCCGAACAGGCCTCCGACGCACGGCCCGGCGACGGGCGTGGCGACGGACCCGAGGAGGCGCGGTGATCGAGGTCCTGTTCGCGAGCGAACGCGACGTCCCCGGTTGGGCGGCCGACCACGCGGCGGGCCTCCGCCCCGGCCTCTGGCCGTACGGCCTCGAGGCGCTGCGCGACGCGGACCCGGAGGCGCGCATCGCGTCGGTCCCGGAACCCGGCCGCCTGCAGGTGCTGCGCGACCGGGTGGTGCCGCGCCGCGCCTCCTCGTCCGGGGTGCCGTCCGACGACGTCGGGGTGACCTGGGACGAGAACGTCGCGCGTCGGATGCTGCTGGCACGGCCGCACGAGCGCATGTACACGGGCGTGATCTGGGTGACGGACCGGGTCGAGCGCGGGCAGGACGTCGGGCGCATGCGTGACGTGCTGCGACGCATGAGCGGGCTCTGGGTGATCAGCCGCGGGCAGGTCGAGCCGTTGCGACGGTTCGTCGGCGAGGACGGCCCGCCGGTCGGGTTCTTCACCTTCGGGGTCGACGAGGACTTCTTCGCGGCGCGCCCGTGGCCCACGCGACCGATGGTGCTGAGCATCGGAGGCGACCGCGACCGCGACCCGGCGACCCTGTTCGCGACGCTCGAGCAGGTCCACGCCGAGCGACCGGACGTCGAGCTGGTCGTGCAGACGACGAGCGACGCGGCCCCGCCCGAGGGCGTCACCGTGGTGCCGCACGTCTCGCACCGCGAGCTGGCCGAGCTGTACGCCCGTGCCTCGCTCGTCGCCGTGGCGACGCGCGACAACCTGCACGCGTCCGGCATGACGGTCAGCCTCGAGGCGATGGCCACGGGTCGGCCCGTCGTGATGACGGACACGCCGGGCATCGAGGACTACGTGGTGCACGAACGCACCGGGCTGCTCGCGCCGGTGGGGGACTCGGCGGCCCTCGCCGGGCACGTGCTGCGGCTGCTCGGCGACGAGGCCGAGGCACGCGCGTTCGGCGCGGCGGGACGGACCCTCGTCGAGGAGCGGCTGACGACGCGGCACCTCGCGGCGTCGCTGGCGGAGTTCGTCGGCGCCTCGGCATGAGCTCGGGGGCGCCGAGGGGCATGGCCCGGTTGTGGCCGTTCAAGCGCAGGGACGCGAAGGTGCCGGGTGTCGGTGGCGGAACCGTCCGGACCGAGGCGAGCGAGGCCGTCGAGGGTGCCACGCACGTGAAGGTCCGCGTCCTGCTCGACCAAGAGGACGGGTGGCCGGACACGGAGTCCGAGGGGCTGTGGGCGCTGCCGCTGATCTCCGGTGACTACCGCCTCGAGAACACGCCGTTCTTCGCCTTCGGGATGTCGAACGGCGACGAGGTCGCGGTCTCGTCGGATGCTGACGGCGTGCTCTGGGTGAGCGGAGTCGTCTGGCGCAGGGGACGCATGACGGTCCGCATCATCACGAGTGACCGAGACGACTCGCTCGAGGGCATCCTCGCGGAGTTCGCGCCCCTGGGCGTGACGGGCGAGGGCTTTCCGCAGTTCCGGTTGCTGTCCTTCGACCTCGGCCCGGAGTCGGACGTCCCCGCCGCGAAGAGGCTGCTGGCGCACGGTGCGGCGTCCGGGCGCTGGGAGTACGAGGAAGCCGACGTGTCGGACGCGTGGCTGGCCCTCTGAGGTAGTCAGCGGGCGGCCGACGGTCGCAGGCGTGGATCATCAGGGCGCCGTCGGGCTCAGGCGGTCCGGGGCCAGTCCGTCGTCAGGTAGGCCTCGACGGCACGGTTGCGGAACGCGTACGGCTTGCCCCGGCTCACCACCCCGCGCACCGTGTCGAGCCGTTGCGAGGTGGGCCCGAGCTGGGCGCCCGAGGCCAGGCCCATCGCCTCGGCGATGGCGTTCAGGGTGCGCTCTGCCGGGGGCAGCGACGCCATCGCCCGAAGGAACTCGTGCTCTCGTGGGGGGAGGCGGTTCAGGATGCGCTCGACGTGGGCCGACGCTTCGCCCTCGGCTCCGCGCCAGCCCGCCACGACGTCGTCCTCGGACACGACGGGTGCCGTCCCGACGTTCCACGCCCGCTGCCCGGCGAGCTGGAACAGGAAGGGCTCTCCGCAGCTGAGGGCCGCGATGGCCCTGGCCGCCGCGGGGTCCATGCGGACGGTCTCGACGACGCCGTGTTCGCCCGGGGTCTCCCAGCCGGCGATCACGAACGGCTGGAGTGCTTCGAGGATGTCGCCCTCGTCGAGGGGGCCCAGCGTGGTGGTCCGGAACCGCCGGGCGAAGGTCGCCCCCTTGCGGGCACCCGCCATGTCCTCGAAGTCGGGGAGGCCGGTCAGGTAGACGGCGACGGGCAGGTGCCGGGACACGGTGCCTCCACCGGGGACGGCGACCTCGACCTCGTGCGAGAGGGTGTCGCCGAGCGCGATGAGGAGCTGCGAGAGGGCGGCCTCGTCGCCGATGTTCTGCACCTCGTCGACGTGGATCACGACGACGGCGTCCTGCTCGATCGCCGCCTGCCCGAGTTCGACGAGGAGTTCGAAGAGCGCCGTGAACGGCTCGGGGCCGTCGGCGCCGCGCGTCGTCACCGAGAAGCCGGTCACGGCCACCTGCTCGACCCTGGCGAGCAGGTCGAGCACGCCCCGACGGGTCGAGGCACGGAGCCCGGCGCCGTCGGCCAGACGCAGGACGGCGGAGGCGATGATCTTGAGCGGATCGGCCCCGGTGGGCATGCGCAGCTGAGGCGTGACCCAGTCGCCGGCCTCGGCGGCGTCGCGGGCGATGCGTCGGACGAGGCTCGACTTGCCGGTGCCCGGTTCGCCGAGGATCGTCCGTCCGGTCTCGTACAGACCCGCACGTCGGCGGGGTCGCAGGACCTGGTGCCAGTCGCTCAGCTGCTCGGTTCGGCCGGCCCAGACGTCGGGGACGACGTCGGAGCCCGCCTGGAACGGGTTGGTGAGGGGAGTTCGCACGGTGATAAATTTATCAGAGCCCGGGTCGACCGTTGATAAATTTATCAAAGCCTCTCTCGGGCTCGTCGTCGACGCAGCTCGGTCGCCACGATCCGTCGCCCCTCGAGGACGGCCCGCAGTCCGACGAGCAGCGTGCCCGGTGACCCGACGAACTGGCGCCGCCCGCCCTGCAGCAGCACCTCCCACGCGATGCGGGGGGTCAGTCGGCGCCACCGGCGGAGGTCGTCGTCGCCGAGGTGCTTCGCGGCGAACAGCAGCCGGTTGCGGATGTTGTACCGGTAGTACCCGGCCGACTTCGCCTGCCCCGACCGGTCGGCCCCGCCGTCGGTCTGCGTGCCGCCCTCGGCGTGGACGACGGTGACGTCGTCGAGCAGCCGCAGCGCGCCTCCCGAACCGACGACGCGACGAGACAGGTCGACGTCCTCCCAGTACAGGAAGTAGTCGTCGTCGAAGCCGCCGCAGCGCTGCCAGAGCTCGTCGCTCAGCACGAGGCAGGCGCCGCTCAGCCACTCCTCGACGCGGGCGCCGGGCAGCCGTCGTCGCCGGGAGCGGATGCGGCCGTCGTCGAGGTACAGGTCGCTGCCCGCCGACCAGACGCTGCCGTCGGGGCGCAGCACGGTCGGCGCGCTCATCGTCAGCGGGTCGGACGAGGAGGCGCGGTGCAGGGCGGTGAGGGCTCCCGCGTCCGCGACGGCGTCCGGGTTGAGCAGCACGTGGTGACGCGCCCCGGCCTCACGGGCCCGGGCGACGCCGAGGTTGACGCCGGTGCCGAAGCCCTCGTTGCCGTCGGGCGCGACGAGGTGCCAGCCCTCGGCCGCGGCGAGCTCGCTCACGCGGGCGCGCTCGGCCGCTCCCGACCAGTTGTCGACGACGACCACGACGAGGCCTTCCGTCGCCCGCGAGACGGGCGCGAGGTTCTGGCGCAGCAGGTCGGTCGAACCGTAGTTGACGACGACCACCGAGAGGCCGACGAGCGACTCACCCACGGTTCGTCCCCCGTCCACCCGCAGGAGGCGCGGTGCAGGGCCCGTCGCCCGTCACCGACCTGACATGCTGGGGGCCGTGACGATCGACCCGACCACGCCGCGCCTCCTGACCATCGCCGTGCTGACCTTCCGCCGGCCGCGCGATCTCGACGCGGTGCTGCCGCTGCTCGTCGAGCAGGCCCGCAGCGTCCGCGGACTCGGCGTCGAGGCGCGCGTGCTCGTCGTCGACAACGACGCGAGCGGGTCGGGCCGTGGACGCGTCGAGGAGGCGGCGCTCGCGGCGGCCGACCCGGGCGACGGTGCCGGACCCGTGACGGTCGACTACGTCGTCGAGGCCACGCCGGGCATCGCCTCGGCCCGCAACCGTGCGCTCGCCGAGAGCGGCGACGGCGACGTGCTGGTCTTCATCGACGACGACGAGCGGCCGTCCGAGGGGTGGCTGGGCGCCCTGGTCTCCCTGCAGGCCGAGACGGGTGCCGCGGCCGTCGTCGGTCCCGTGCGCAGCGAGTACGAGGTCGAGCCCGAGCCCTTCATCGTCGAGGGACGCTTCTTCGTGAGACGCCGACTCGCGACCGGCACGCCCGTCGACGTCGCCGCCACCAACAACCTGCTGCTCGACCTCGTCGAGGTGCGTCGCCAGGGCCTGGCCTTCGACGTGGCCCTCGGCCAGCTCGGTGGCGAGGACACCCTGTTCACCCGCAGCCTGGTCGCCGGTGGCGGCACGATCCTGTGGTGCGCCGAGGCGGTCGTCACGGACGTCGTCCCCGCCCACCGCGTCACGCGGCGATGGGTCGTGCAGCGTGCCTACAGCAGCGGCAACGGTTGGAGCCTCACCTCGGTGATGCTGTCCGCGCGAGGGGCCTCGCGACTGTCCATGCGCCTCCGGCTGTCGGCCAAGGGCGGCGTGCGCGTCGTCGGCGGGCTGGGCCGGTACGCGGTCGGCACGGTGACCCGCCCCCTCGGTCGACGGTCGCTGGGGCAACGCGCTCGCGGCATCCGGACGATGGCCCGGGGCGCCGGCATGGTGGCGGGCGCGTGGGGCGCGGGGTACCGGGAGTACGGCCGCGTCGACGGCTGAGCTCACGGGCGCGCCCGGCGTCCGCCGACGGCACGTCGACCACGGGTCGCGGCGATCGCCCGACGGTAGGCCGCGACGTGTGCCTCGCCCGCGCGGTCCCAGTCGCGGGCCGACAGGTCGGGGCGCGCGTCGTCGTCGAGCCGCGAGGCCGCGTCGAGCGCGTGCTCGACGTCGTCGGGACCGAGTTCGTCGGCGTACTGCCGGACCCAGTCGGCGCCGACCTCGTCGGCCAGGCGGGCGTTGACCTCGTTGGCGGGCACGAGCACGGGCCGGCCGAGCGACAGCGCCGTCAGCACCCCGCCCGAGTTGTGCATTTCGCGGTAGGGCAGCACGACCAGCTCGGCCCGGCGCACCACGTCGATGAGGTCTTCGTCGTCGAGGAAACGCAGGTCGAGGCTGACCCGGGGATCGTCGGCCGCGAGCTGCTCGAGCCCGTGGGCGAGCTCGGGCGTCGAGGGCTTGCCGGCGGCGTGCAGCCTCCGGTCGTCGCCCCGGACGCCTCGGAAGGCCCGGACGAGGCCGTCGACTCCCTTGTAGCGGCGGATGAAGCCGAAGTACGACACCCGGCCTGCCTCGCGCGACGGCCACGGCCAGCGGGCGAACCAGTCGACGTAGTGGCCGTGGGGGATGAGCGCGCCGAGTGCGTCGGCGTGCTCGGGAGTCTCGTCGTTCAGCCGCACCCAGAGCGCGGTGCGTCGTTCGATCCAGCGCAACAGGACGCGCTCGCGCCGGGAGATGCCGCTCGGCAGCTCGAGGTTGTGCTCGGTGCGGACGATCGGGGTGCGCGTCAGTCGCAGCTTCGTCACCAGGGCGACGGTCAACGCCTGACGCACGAGCGCCTTGAGCGGGCTCTGCCCCGAGACGAGGATCTCGGGCCAGTGCACGTGGAAGACGTCGTAGCGGCCCAGGAGGGCGCCCTTCCAGTCGAAGGTGCGCACCTCCACCCCGGGCACCGCGCCGACGGCGTCCCGGAGCATCACGAGGTAGGGGTTCGTCGTCGGTCGCGGTCGCGGGAACGACTGCTGGACGACGAGCCTGCTCACGTGCTCCGGGGCGGCGTCGGTCACGGCTTGAAGACGCTCAGGTCGTCGAACGAGACCGTCTGCGGGGCGTTGGTGGTGCTTCCCGAGGTGTAGGCGCCGAGGGCGACCCAGCCGGGTGCCTGCAGGCCGGCGAAGGTGTCGGTGGTCGACACCGTCCAGGCCGTGGGCTCCGCGGTGCCGTCCGCCCAGACCTTGGCGCGGATCGTCGTCGTGCCCGAGCCGCTCACCTCGAGTCGGACGTTGAGCTTCGCACCGGGGACGATCGTGCCGGGCACGAGCGTCTCGCCGACCAGGTTCACGCCGGAGGCCGACCCCTTGAAGGCGGTCAGGGCGACGACGGCGCGTCCGTCGGAGCGGTAGCGCAGGGTCGCGCGGTACTCCGAGTTGGTCGCGACCTTGCGGCCGGTCACGTAGACGAAGGTGCCGCCGCCGGTGGCCGCCTTGTCGAGGCTCACGCTGGTGCGCAGGTCGGCGTCGGTCGTGCTGACGCCGGTGAGTGCCATCGAGGTGTTGTAGCCCGCTGCCCCGAGGAACTGCGTGCCGACCCCACCGGTCACCGCGTACTGCGACGCGCTGCCCGTGCGGGCCCAGGTGCCGCCGACCTCCGCCGTGCCCCAGCCGCCCGTCACCGAGCGTCCGAAGCCGTCCTTGACCGCGGCCGTGACCACGGGAGGCGCGGTGACCGTCACCGTGGAGGTGCGGGTGGCGGTGGCTCCCTTGTCGTCGGTCACCGTGAGGGTCACGGTGTAGGTGCCGCCGACGGCGTAGTCGTGGGCCGCCGTGCTGCCGGTCGCCGTGCCTCCGTCGCCGAAGTCCCAGGCGTACGCCGTGACGGTGCCGTCCGAGTCGGTCGAGGCGCGTCCGTCGGTCGAGACCGAGAGGGCCTTGGCCGACGTCGTGAACGAGGCCGTCGGAGCAGCGTTCGGGATCGGCGCGACGGTCACGCTGCCGGTCGAGGTGCCCGTGGCGCCCTTGTCGTCGGTCACGGTGAGGGTCACCGTGTAGGTGCCGGCCGCCGCGTAGGTGTGCGCGGCCGTCCTGCCCGTGGCCGTGCCTCCGTCACCGAACGTCCAGGCGTAGGCCGCGACGGTGCCGTCGGGGTCGGTCGACGCGGTGGCGTCGGTCGAGACGGCCAATCCCGTGGCGGCGCTCGTGAACGAGGCCGTCGGGGCCACGTTCACCGGGGGAGCCGGGGCGACCGTGACCGTCCCCGTCGAGGTGCCGGTGGCACCCTCGGAGTCCGTCACGACGAGCGTCACCGTGTAGGTGCCGGCAGCGGCGTACGTGTGGTTCGCGGTCGGGCCCGTCGCGGCCACGGTGCCGTCACCGAAGTCCCAGCGGTACGACGCGACGGTCCCGTCGGAGTCGGTCGAGGTGCTCGCGTCCACGGCGACGGCCAGGTGGTCGACCACCGAGGTGAACGAGGCGGTCGGTGCCGCGTTCACCCGGGGCGCCGTCACGGTGACGGTGGCGGTCGACGTGCCGACGGCTCCCTGGTCGTCCGTCACGGTGAGGGTGACGGTGTAGGTGCCCCCCGCGGCGTAGGTGTGCGAGGGGGTGGCGCCGCTGGCCGGGGCGCTCCCGTCGCCGAAGTCCCAGCCGTACGAGGCGATCGTCCCGTCGCGGTCGACCGAGGTGCGGCCGTCGAACGCGACGCCGAGACCGGTGGGCGTCGAGGTGAAGGCCGCCGTGGGCGCGGCGTTCGGCTTGTTCGCACCGAGCGCGTAGTGCTGCGCGACCGTGGTGGCGTCGAGGGGGCGGGCGTAGACCGCGGCCTCGTCGAGGCTCCCGGCCCAGTAGCCCGAACCCGAGTTCCACGAGCTGTCGCCGCCGAGGCGCCAGAACCCGCGGTAGCCGTCCGAGGCCGTGGTCGGGTTCGACCCGACCTGGGCGCCGTCGACGTAGAGCTTCATGCCGTCCGAGCCCTGCGTGGCGACCACGTGGTGCCAACGGCCGTCGTTGTAGCTCGCCGTGCTGCTCGCGAGGTTCATCCGACCGGTCCAGTTGCCGAATTGCAGGCGACCGTCCTGCTCCATGTACACGTGGCGGTCGTAGTTGCCGCTGTAGCCGGTCTGCTGGTTGCCGAAGCCGATCAGCTTGCCGCCCGAGGTCGTCGTCGTGTTGAACCAGGTCTCGAGCGTGTAGTTGTTCGGGGTGTCGTACGAGGTGGTGGTCGCGACGCCGGCGTCCTGGCCGTTGAACGTGGCCGACTGGCCGGAACCGCCGACGGCGGACGTGCCGCCGGTGGCCACGCCACCGCTGACGACGCCGTTGGTGCCGACGGGCGACGAGTCGGCCGAGACGGTGGAGGCGTCCCCGTCGAGGCGGAAGTACGCCTCGGGGTCGTCCTGGAACACCCGGGCGCCGTAGGCATCGGCCGGGGCCTTGGGCAGCTTGCTCGTGCGGCCCGAGGCGACCCACTGGCCGTCGACCTGCTTGGCGCTCAGGGCGGCCGGGTACACGGAGACGTCGTCGATGTCGCCCTGGAAGTACGGGGCGCCGTCCCAGTTGTTGTCACCGCCGATGCGCCAGTAGCCCGTGTAGTCCTGGCCACCCGTCGTGCCGGCGTCGGTCGCGACCTTCTTGCCGTCCACGAAGAACGACTGGCCGGCCGAGCTCAGAGTGCCCACGACCTGGTGCCACGCACCGTCGTTGAGGGCGGTCGGGCTGGTGATGATGCGGGACGAACCCGGGTAGACGCCGAAGGACACACGGCCCCGGGGGTCCATGTAGAGGTGCCGGTCGTACGAGTTCGAGGCGCCGGTGCGGTTGCTGCCGAAGCCGACGATCTTGCCACCGGTGGTCGACGTGGTGCGGAACCAGGCCTCGACCGAGAAGGTCTGCGGGCCGGCGATGGCCGAGGTCGTGGACGAGAGGCCCGTGTCGGTGCCGGAGAAGGTGCTGGCGCCGTCGGAGTCGGACGCGGTCTGACCGGTGGTGCCACGCGTCACGCCGGCCTGGGCCTGCTGGTCGTCGTAGCCGACCCAGTCGTAGACGGTCGAGCCGCTCTTCTCGCCGAGGCGCCAGAGCGAGGTGGCTCCGTCGGCGGCGACCTGCTTGACGTAGGGCGAGGCCTTGTCGGCGGTCACGGTGACGTCCACGCCGTCGCCCAGCACGGTGTTGCCGAGCGGGTCGGTGGCCCGGATGCGGTAGCTGTGCGTGCTGCCGGGCGCGAGGTCCTTGTCGACGAAGCCGAGGGCGGGACGCTTCCAGAAGGTCGAGGCCGAGGTCGTCGTGTACACGGGGTTGGTGAGGTCACCGTCGCGGTAGACGGCGTAGCTCAGGTTCGCGTTGTCCTTGTCCCAGTTGGACTGCCAGCTGACCCGGACCGTGCCGGACGACAGCGAGACCAGGCTCGGGGTGAAGAGGGCGCCGGAGGCCTCGGGGCCCGTCTTGTTCGGGGCGATGCTCGACACCGCGAAGCGCACGAGGCCGTTCTGCGCCTTGCCGTTGACGGACGGGAACTCCCCGCCGTAGACCACGTACTTGTCGTTGGCGGCGACGCTCCACGGGCCCTGGCTCAGGCCGGTGTAGGTGCCGGTGGCGAAGTCGGGGAACCAGTTCAGGATGCTGGGGGCGGGAGTACCGGCGAAGTTGTAGTAACCCATCGGATCGTTGGTGATGGTCTGCGTGGCCGAGTCGCTGAACGCCATGGCGCGCTGGAAGGTCCAGGGGTTGGTCTGCGGCTGTCCGCCGATGTTGCCGCAGTAGTGCGGGTGGCCGGCGACGTAGACGGCGGTGCTGTTGGCCGCGACCGAGTAGGTGTCACCGTGGCAGTCCTCGACCCACTGGAGGTCGCCGTTCCAGGTCGCCTTGAAGGCGCCTTCGAGTCGACCGCCGCCGCCGAACGTGTAGCCCGACCCGTAGAAGCCGTTGGCCGTGGCGCTCAAGCTGTAGATGGCCGCCTGGCCACCACCGTTGCGGACGACGTCGTTCGCCTGGACGGGCAGGTTGGCCGCCGAGGTCGCGTCGACCATGGCGAGCCCGTACCCGGGCTGCGACGAGCCGTTCACCGAGCTGAACGAACCGCCGAGGACGATCTTCGAGCCGTCGGGGCTGGCGACGAGGCCGAGCACGTCACCGCCGGCGATCTGCGGAGCCCACGGGAGGTTCGTGCCGTTCGAGGCGGTGACCGCGGCCGCCTTGGCACGCGTGTCCTTGCCGATGCTCGAGAAGACGCCGGCGATGTAGACGTTGGGGCCCACGGCGGCGATCGCGTTCACCGTGGCGTTCGTGCCGGGGTTCCAGCTGGTGACGAGGGCGCCGGTGGTCGGGTCGAGGGCCGCGAGGCGGTACTTGTTGACGCCGTTGACCTTCGTGAAGGCGCCGCCGATGTAGAGACGTTTGCCGTCGGGGGACGCGGCGAGGGCCTTGACCTGCCCGTCGATCACCGGCGCGAACGTCGTCGAGAGCGCTCCCGTGGTGATGTCGTACGCCAGCAGGTAGCTGCGGGGGACCTCGTCGACGCCCGCTGCCGAGCCCGCCGGGCGGGCCTTCGTGAACTTGCCCGCGGCGTAGACGGTGTTGCCCACGATCACCTGCGTGAAGACGGACCCGTCGATCTGGGGTGCGGGGAGCGCGTCGGCCGTGACGGTCGCCGGCGTCGACGGCGACGTCGGGTCGAGGGGGGCGGAGTCGGCCGCAGCGGGCTGGACTCCGACCAGGACGGACAACAGCACGGCGGACGCAGCGACGATCGCGGGGAGACGAAGGCGCGACGAGACGGTTCTTCCCATGGGGGAGCCTCATTCGGGTCGGGTAGGCGTCATCGGCATTCGGGTACCGATGGCTTGACGACTATAAGGTCCCCCCAAGGGGGGACAATGGCCCCCGTTGTGGGTACAGGGGTATTACGAGGTCGATCCCTCGAAGACGACGACCGGCACGTCGACGGCGTAGTCGAAGGTCAGGCGGAGGTCGGAATGCCCGTCGACGGGCACGGCGAAGACGTAGACGCCGTCGGCCGTGGCGCCCGCGGCCACGCTCGCCGGGAACGAAGAAGTCCCGGTCGAGAACGTGTTCGCGGGTGTGCGGTCGGCACCGTAGGCCAGGTTGACCACGACGGTCGAGAGGTCCACGGGAGCAGCCGACGAGTTGTACACCTCGAGTTCGGCACGGACGGCCGGGCCGGTCACCTCACCGGGCAGCGCGGCCTCGCCGTCGACCGCGTCGAGGCTTTTCACCCGGACCGTCACCCCGTCCACGACGGCGGGCGACTCGTCGAGGCCCACGGGTGGTGCCTCGGGTGTGTCCGGCCCCGCGGCGGGAGGCACGGTGTCGGTTGGGGCCGTCGTCCCGTCGTCCGACGACCCGCCGGTCGTCGGCGAGCTCGAGCCCGACCCCGGTCCGGCGGCGCCGGGCTCGTCGGCGTCGCCGCCCGAGACGGCGGGCACGACCACGAAGGCGACGACGAGGGCGAGCGCCACGGCGACGGCGGCCAGCGCGATCACCAGGCGCCGACGGGACCTCGTCGGTGTGGGGTCGGGCGTCTGGTCGTCTGACGACATGGTGGCTCCTCGGTCGGGTGGCCCGTCCCGCCGGACGCCGGTGGGGTCCAGGGCCGCTGCTAGCATGCCAGCACTCCGGGCCACCCGCACCCGACCCGTCGGTCCGGTCGCCCTCTCCCTCGTCCACGAGGCGAGGGCTCGCGGTCGGCACGCACGAGGACGGCCATGACGACCACCACCCCGACGACGACCCGCCCGGCCGGGTCCACGGCGTCCTCAAGACGACCTCGCGCCTCCTCGATCGGCGTCCCGCTGGCGCTGGGTCTCGCCGGCACCGCCGTGGCGCTGGTCGGTTCGTCGACGGTGTCGCTGTGGACCGACGAGGCCGCGACGGTCTCGGCGGCCACCCGCAGCCTCCCCGAGCTCTGGGCCCTCGTCCAACGCATCGACGCCGTGCACGCCGCCTACTACCTGCTGATGCACGTCTGGACGACCGTCGCCGGGACCTCCCCGGTGGCTCTCCGCCTCCCGAGCGCGGTCGCGGCCGGAGTCGCCGTCGTCGGCGTGCACCGGCTGCTTGTCGTGCTCGGACGCCGGGACGCCGCCGTCGCGGGTGCGGTGGTCGCCGTCGTGCTGCCGCGCATCACCTGGATGGGGATCGAGGCGCGCTCCTTCGGGCCCAGCGCGGCCGTGGCCGTGTGGGCGACCGTCCTGCTCGTCGTCGCGCTGAACCGAGGAGGTGCGGCGCGGTGGATCGGGTACGCCGCCCTCGTCGGGGTGGGTACCGCCCTCAACATCTACGTCGCCCTGTTGGCCGTCGCCCACGCCGTGACCGTGGCCGCCTGGCGTCGGGTCCCGGTGAGGCGCCGCCTGGCCTGGCTCGCCTCCGCCGCGGCGGGCGGTCTCGTGGCGTCGCCGGTGGTGCTGCTGGCCGCCGGTCAGCAGGGGCAACTGGGCGACAACGACCTGGGTCTCGTGCAGATCGCGCGGGGGATCGTGGTCAACCAGTGGTTCCTCGGGGGGACCCCCACGCGCGTGGACTCGACGGCGTCGCCCACCGAGCCCTGGGCGCTCGCCTCCCTGGCCCTGGCCCTCGTGGGGTGGATCGCGATGGCGGCTGCGATCGTCGCCGGGGTGCGCGGCCGTCGTGCCGGGCCGCTGTGGGTCCTCGTCCCCGTGCTCGTCGTGCCCACCGCCGTCGTGGTCGGCTACAGCCTGCTGGTGAGCCCGCTCTACAACCCCCGCTACTTCACCTTCGCGGCGCCGGCGTGCGCGGCGCTGGTCGGAGTCGGCGTGACCGCACTCCGCCACCGTGGCGCCCGGGTGGTCGCCCTCGCCGTGATCGTCGCCCTGTGCGTCCCGGTCTGGCTGTCGCAACGTCAGGTCACGGGGAAGAGCGGCACCGACTGGTCCGAGGCGGCAGCGGTGGTCGAGCGGGGCGCGCGGCCCGGCGACGGGGTCTACTTCGCGCCTCTCGACGCCGATCCGCCTCGGGTCGTCGAGCGGTCGACGTCCAACGTCGCCGTCGTCTACCCGGATGCCTTCGACGGTCTCGTCGACGTCACGGTCCGCAGCCGGCCCGTCGACCAGGACAGCCTGCGGGGGACGGCCTGGCCCCTCGGCTCGCCGGAGGCGAGGCTCGACGCGGTCGACCGCCTCTGGGTCGTCGAGCCCGCCGACGAGCCCACGGCCCGCGCCGACGACGTCGTCCTCGAGACCGCCGGCTTCGAGGTCGTCAGCCGGTGGGCTGGCGGGATGACGGCAGTCGAGGAGTGGCGCCGACCCTGAACCGGTCGATCCCGTCGCGGGCCACCGGCACGAATGCCAGGGCCAAGGCGACGACCAGGGTCGGGAACGCGCTGTAGAACGGCGCGAAGAAGAGGTTCCAGCTGCTCTGCGCCGCGGTGTAGAGCAAGATGCCGCTGGCGGTGCCGTCCGCGATGCGACGGACGACGCCGACCCCGAGGACGCCGAGGACGACGGCGGACAGCACGAGCCCGACCACGCCCGACTGCGCCCAGAGGTCGCCGACGACCGAGTGCAGCTCGAAGTGCCCGCCGAACATGAACCGCTCGACGTAGCCGTTGTCGGGTTGGTACCCGATGCTGCTCATGCCCTCTTTGGCGATCTGGATGTCGCCCGCCGTCGGGACGACGCCGGCCCCGAAGCCCCAGGGGTGGTGCTCCATCAGGGCGGCGGTGGCCGCGAGCTCGGGGCGCCCGCCCAGGATGAGGGAGCCCGACACCCTGAGCTGCTCCACGCTGCGCGACTGGGTCGCGAGGCCGAGGTAGCCGTCGAGGATGAGGGCCTGACCGAGCTGGAAGACCACGACCCCGAGGACGCCGAGCCCGATCAGGACGGCGGCGGCCGACGGGCGCCGGTGCGGGCGGACGATCGCCAGCTGGGCGAAGACCAGCAACGCCGCGAGGAGCAACAGGCCGAACGCCGAGCGGAAGTCGCTGAGCGCGGCGACGATCGTCAGGGCGAGCAGGACGGCCAGTTCCCACCGGCGTCCGTACCGGGTGGCGAGGGCGAGGGCGATGACCGTCACCGGCAGGGCGAACCCGAACTTCCAGGGGTTGCTCGCGAAGAGCGGTGTGCCCGTGCTGAAGCCCAACGCCAAGCCGATGCCGAACCAGAGGACGGCCCGCTCGGGCGTCAGGACCTCCGTTCCCCACAAGAAGAGGCCGACGCCGAGGAGGGTCCCGAGGAGGATGACCGTCATCGGCACCGTGGAGGGCGACGACGAGACGTGGTCCCCCGAGTTGGCGACGCCCAGCCAGAGCCCGAGCGCGACGGCCAGGAGGCCCGCCACCATGAACGCGACCCCCCAGTGGTGGCGCCGCAGCGAGCCCCACCACACGGGCAGCAGCAGGGCGGCCACGACGAAACCCGCCTGCATGCCCTGCGGCAGGGTGAAGCGCATGCCGAGCACGACGAGCGCGGCGGCGGCGATCGCCCGGACCCAGGCGCGCGCGTCGCCGGGGGAGGCGCGGGACCGCTCGGGACGGCCGGCCGCCGGCGCCGACGGGGCGGCTCGGAGCAGCGTCATGGGACGAACTCTAGGCGACGCCCGCGACCTCGACGACCCCCGTCCTGGTGTCCCCCACAGTGCCGACACCCGAGGGGGAGCCACCTTGTTGGGGGCTGACGCCCCCTTGCGGAGTACGCGTGAATGTAACAAGATCACCTCTTGTCCTGACCGGGTGAGATTCCGTCCCCTCAGATCCATCCCGCGCAAGCCCCCGTCCTGGGGGCACGGCGTGGTGTTCTTCCTCTCGCACGAGCCTCCGTCCCCGAGGCATGTCGCGGGATCGCCCACACCTTCCCTTGATGAAAGCAGTGACGATGCCCAGCGCCCCCGAGCACCGCCTCTCTCCGCCCGTCCGCGTCCGCACCGCCGTGGGTGCCCTGGCGACGGCCCTCGCCGTCGTGGCCGGGGTCCTCGTCCCGGTCACCAGCGCCTCCGCGGCCCCGACCACGGTCGCCACCGACTCGTCGGCGCGCACGTCGACCACCGGTTGGGGGTCCGCCGACAAGGGAGGGGCCTGGTCGACCTGGTCCGGTCCGTCGAAGGCGTCCTTCACGGTCGGGTCCGGCACCTCCACCATCTCGGACCTCGCTCCCGGCTCGACCGCGACGGCGACCCTCGCGAGCGTGTCGGTCAAGGACGTCGAGGTCGAGGGCACGGTCTCCCTGCCGAAGACCAAGGCCGGCTTCTACCAGGGCTGGGAGCTCCGTCGCCAGGGTGACGGCTCCGCCTACCGAGGCCGACTGGAGTCGGGCAGCTCGGGCAAGGTGGCCCTCGCGGTGACCAAGGTGAAGAAGTCCGGCGAGACCCTGCTCGGCCGCGTCGCCCTTCCCGCCAGCGTGACTCCGGGTTCGACCCTGGCCGTCTCGTTCCGTGCCGAGGGCACGACCGCCGTCGCCCTCAAGGGCAAGGCCTGGGTCGACGGTTCCGCCGAGCCGGGTTGGCAGCTCGCCGTCTCGGACTCTGCGGCGGACCGCGTCTCGCAGGGCGGGTCCGTGGGCCTCTGGCAGTACGCCAGCGCCGGCAACACGGCCCGCTCGAGCACGTCGTTCGACGACCTCGTCGTCATCGGCAGCCCGTCGGACGCCACGCCGGCGCCCACGCCGACGCCCACGCCGACGCCGACGCCGACGCCTGCACCTGCTCCTGCACCTGCTCCTGCACCTGCTCCGGCACCCGCGCCCGAGGTCGCTCCCGTCGGCTCGCGGGGTTCGCTCCCGGTCGGCTCGGCCTCCTACCCCGTTCCCTCGGGCGCGATCGTCGTGTCGCCGTCGGGCGACGACGGCGCGGCCGGGACGCAGGCGGCGCCGCTGCGCACCCTCGCGGCAGCCGTCGCCAAGGCGAAGTCCGGGGCGACGATCGTCCTCCGTGCCGGCACCTACAACGAGAGCGTCGTCGTGCCCTTCCAGAAGAAGGTCACGATCCAGTCCTACCCCCGCGAGGCCGTCTGGCTCGACGGCTCCGTCCCGGTCACGTCGTGGTCGCGGTCGGGTTCGGGGTGGAGCACCCCGTGGTCGGCGTTCCCGTCGTCGGTCATGGACAACGTGGCGGACAACCCCCGCTTCGTGTCGCCGTCCTTCCCGCTCGCCGCGCGTCCCGACCAGGTCTTCCTCGACGGGGTGCAGCTCACCCAGGTGACTCCCGACCGTCTCGTCCCGGGCACCTTCGCGGCCGACCCGGGCTCCGGCCGCATGCTGATCGGCAGCGACCCGGCCGGTCACTCGATCCGCATCAGCAACAAGGCCCAGGCCATCTGGGTGCAGTCGCCCGACACGACGGTTCGTGGCTTCGGCGTCCGGGGATACGCGACTCCCTACGCCGAGCGAGGCGCCATCCGCCTGGGCAACACCGGGGCGACGGCCGAGAACCTCGTGATCCAGGACAACGCCATGATCGGCATCAACCTCGAGAACAACGGTGGCACCCTGTCGAAGCTGACGGTCGAGCGCAGCGGCCTGCTCGGCATCGGCACCAACGCCTCGTACGACCTGAGCATCACCGACTCGGTGATCCGTCAGAACAACTGGCAGCGCTTCAAGGAGGCGCCGGTCTCGGGCGGCATCAAGATCACGCGATCACGCGGCGTCACCGTGTCGAACAACGACATCAGCCGCAACTACAGCTCGGGTCTCTGGCTCGACGAGTCCGTCTACGACAGCAAGGTCATCGGCAACACGGCCGAGGGCAACGAGTGGACGGGCATCCAGCTCGAGCTCTCGAGCAAGGCCGTCGTCGCCGGCAACACCATCACGGGCGGCAAGGCCGGACTGCAGATCTTCAACACCGACGACGTCCGCGTCTACAACAACTCGATCGGCGGCTTCAGCCAGTTCGGCATCAAGGTCACGCAGGACGAACGTCGGCAGGCCACGGCCTCCACCGGCCAGGACCGTCGCCGTCCGTTGCCCGACCCGACGGTGACCTGGGTGACGGGCAAGATCACCATCGCCAACAACGCCTTCGGCAGTGGTGGTTCGTACCAGATCTTCGTCCTCGACGGCAAGACGAACCGGTCGGCCGACTCCATGGGCATCACGGTGACGGGCAACGCCTTCAACCAGCGACGCACCACGGCGCAGGCGACGCTCGTCGGCTGGGGAGCCGGGGACAACAAGACCGTGACTCGTCTCGACTCGGTCGCCGCCCTGTCGGCAAAGAACGGATCGTGGCGCAACGTCGAGACGTCCGGGGCGCTCGACCTCGGCGGCATGGGCAGCCTGCTCGCCTCGTCGCTCGGCATCGTGTCCACCCTGCCGGCGGACGTCGCGGCGCTCCTCGGGCAACCCGGGACCGCCCGCCGCATCGGCGCCTTCTGATCGACCGACGACGCCCGGCACCTCGTGGTGCCGGGCGTCGTCGCGTCCGGTCCTGGGTCGATCGGGCGACCGGTCGAGGAGGCGCGGGTCGCCTCGTCGACACCGCCTACGATTGACCCCGTGATCCTGGCCATCGACACCTCCGCCGGCTCGTCCGTCGCCGTCGTCGACCGCGACGGCGGCGTCCTCGCCGAGCACACGGTCGCCGACACCCGGCGACACGCCGAGGTGATCGGCCGTCTGATCGACGACGCCCTGCGCGAGGCCGGCGTGACCCCGTCCGAGCTCTCGGCCGTGGTGGCCGGTCGGGGCCCGGGCCCCTTCACCGGCCTGCGCGTCGGCATCGCCGCCGCCCGGGCCTTCGCCTTCGGTGCCGGGGTGCCGTGCCTCTCCGTCGGCAGCCACGACGCCGTCGCGTTCGAACGGCTCTCGGCGGCGGCGGGCCGTTCCGTCGGCACCGCCGGCGGGTCCGTCGACTCGCCGCTCGTCGTCGTCACGGACGCCCGTCGCCGCGAGGTGGCACACAGCTCGTGGTCGGGGCTCGACGACGACGGCCTGCCCGTGCTGGTGGCCCGCCCCGCCCTCGTGAGGCCGGCCGACCTCGACGAGGCGACCGGCGCCTCCTCGTCCTGGCCGCGCACCGACCCCGACGCGACGACGGTCTCGGCGGCCGCGCTGGGAATGCTCGCCGAGCGGCTCTTCGAGCACGGCCGCGCCTTCGCCGCCGCCGAGCCGCTGTACCTGCGCGAACCCGACGTCACCCCGTCGGCCGGCCCGAAGCCGGTCACGCAGTGAGCGTGCTGCTGCGCACGGCCACCCTCGACGACCTCGACGGCATCATGGCCATCGAGACGTCGACGTTCCTCACCGACGCCTGGTCGCGGGCGAGCATGACGCACGAGCTCACCGCCCCCGGCGGTCGCTACCTGGTCGCCACGGCCGAGGGCGACGACACCACCGTCATCGGTTACGCGGGCATGCTGGCGCTGAAGGGGGCTCCTGAGGCCGACATCCAGACCATCGCCGTCCTCGCCGAGCACCAGGGGCGCGGGCTCGGACGGGCGATGCTGACCCAGCTGCTCACCGAGGCCCGTCACGGCGGGGTGCGCGAGGTGTTCCTCGAGGTGCGGGCCGACAACCCCGGGGCGCAGCACCTCTACGAGACGCTCGGCTTCGAGCGCATCGCCGTCCGTGCCCGGTACTACATGCCCGACGGGGTCGACGCCGTCGTCATGCGACTGCGCGTCCCGCCGGCCGTCACCGAGACCACCGCGGGCCCCCTCGAGCCGATCGACGACGTGCCCCTCGACGAACAGGACGTCCGCCCGTGACCGCGACCCGCGCCTCCTCGTCCGCCGCCGAGCAGGCGGCCGCCGAGCCCGCCGTCCGCGAGCCCCTCGTGCTCGGCATCGAGACCAGCTGCGACGAGACCGGCATCGGCATCGTCCGCGGACGCACCCTCCTCGCCAACGTCATCTCGTCGTCGATGGACGAGCACGCCCGCTACGGCGGCGTCGTGCCCGAGGTCGCCGCGCGCGCACACCTCGAGGCGCTCGAGCCCGCCCTCGCCGCAGCGCTCGCCGAGGCCGGCGTGACGACGGCCGAGCTCGACGCGATCGCCGTGACGAGCGGACCCGGGCTCGCCGGGGCGCTCATGGTCGGCGTCGGTGCCGCCAAGGCCCTCGCCCTGGCGACGGGCAAGCCCCTCTACGCCGTGAACCACCTCGTCGGCCACGTCGGGGCGGACGTGCTCCGCGCCGACGGCAGCGAACTCGAGTTGCCGACCATCGCGCTGCTCGTCTCGGGCGGTCACACCTCGTTGTTGCACGTGCGCGACCTCGTCGACGACGTCGAACTGCTCGGCGAGACGATCGACGACGCCGCGGGTGAAGCGTTCGACAAGGTGGCCCGCCTGCTCGGCCTGCCCTACCCCGGCGGGCCGCAGATCGACCGCGTCGCCGAAGGCGGCGACCCGAGGGCCGTCCGCTTCCCGCGCGGGCTGACCCTCCCGAAGGACCTCGCGAAGCACCGGTACGACTTCTCGTTCTCGGGGCTGAAGACGGCCGTCGCCCGCTGGGTCGAACAGCGTCGCAGCGAAGGAGGCGCGGTGCCCGTCGCCGACGTCGCCGCCAGCTTCCGCGAGGCCGTCGCCGACGTCCTGCTCACCAAGGCCCTCGCGGCCTGCGCCGACCGGGGCGTCCCCCGCCTGCTGCTCGGCGGGGGAGTCGTCGCCAACGCCCGCGTGCGCGAGCTCGCGGCCGAACGCTGCGCGGCGGCCGGGGTCGAGCTGCGCGTGCCGCCCCTCTCGCTCTGCACCGACAACGGCGCCATGATCGCGGCACTCGGTGCCGAGCTCGTGTCGCGGGGTCGGGCGCCCTCGCCTCTCGACTTCGGGGCCGACTCGACGCTGCCCGTGACGACGGTCCAGGCCGTCTGAACCCCGCTGCGGGGCCCGGGCGACCGGCCCCCGGTCGCCGGTCATGGGTCGCCGATAGCATGGGCGCTCGACCGACCGCGGCCGTCACCGGCCGACCCTCAGCAGAAGGACGTCTCCGATGACCGACCAGAACCCCACGCCCCACGGCCAGCCCTCGCCGCAGAACCCCTACCAGGGCCAGCAGCCGGCCTACCCGGGGCAGCCCTCCGGTGGTCAGCCCTCGTACCAGGGGCAGAACGGCGCTCGTCCCGGTCAGCGCAACACCCTCGCCCTCGTGTCGATGATCCTCGGCATCGCGGGCTTCGTGACCTCGATCACGGCCATCGGTGCCATCGTCACCGGCCACATGGCGTTGAGCCAGATCAAGAAGCGGGGCGAAGAGGGCCGGGGGATGGCCCTGACGGGGCTCATCCTCGGCTACGTCGTCGTGGCGCTGACGATCCTGACGATCATCCTGCTCTTCGTCGTGTTCGGTGCGATCGCCAGCAACCCCGACCTCTACGACGGCAGCTACAACTCCTGAGGCCGCGGGCGCGCCCCCATGGGCGACGCCTCCCAGGGGCCGCTCATCGGCGGCCTCGCTAGCATGACGGGGTCCGCACCGGACGGTGCGGGCCCTTTCGTGTCCCGGGACGCGACCGTCACGGGTGTGACCGGCCGCCCCGATGGCACGACCGACGCACCGCTCGCGAAAGGCAGCTGATGGCCACCGACGACACCACCCCCGAGAAGCCGTCCTCGGCGCCGACCGCGCCCTCGGCTCCGACGCCGCCCGCGGCACCCACCGCGCCCCCTACGCGCCCGACCGAGGGTGGCGACGGGGCCACCGCCTCACCGCCGCTGCCTCCCACCGCCTTCCCGGGAGCCGCGTCCCAGCAGCCGTCGTCCCAGCCGCCCGCGTCGTCGCCCTACGCCGGGGCCGGCGTGCCGCCGACGGGGTCGGCGCCGTACGGGGCACCCCAGGGCGCCCCGGCGCCGCAGTCCCGTCCGGGGCAGGTCCCGCCGGGTGCTCCTCAGCCGCCCCGGCCGCCCTACGGCCAGCCGGGTGCACAGCCGCCGGCGGGGTACGGGCAGCAGGGCTACGGGCAGCAGGCGCAGAACCGGCCGCAGGGCTACGGGCAGCAGCCGGGGTACGGCCAGCAGCCGGGGTACGGCCAGCAGCCTCAGGGTCAGCGACCTGGCTACGGGCAGCCACAGGGGCAGCCCTCGGGCCAAGGCCAGCCTCAGGGCCAGCAGCCGGGGTACGGCCAGCCCCAGGGCTACGGCCAACAGCCCCAGGGGCAGCAGCCCTCCGGGCAGTCCGGTGCGCCGTACGGTCAGCAGTCGTTCGGTCAGCAGTCTTTCGGCCAGCAGGGTCAGCCCGTCGGACAGTACGGTCAGCAGCCCTACGGCCAGCAGCCCTACGGCCAGCAGCCGTACGGCCAGCAGGGCCAGCCCGGCGGAGCGTACGGCCAGCAGGCCTACGGCTCGCCCTACCCGCCGTACGCCTCGGCCGGCGCCGCACAGCCCCCGCGCCTCCTCAGCCTCCTGGCGATGATCGGCTCCATCGCCGGTCTCGTGCTCGCGCCCTTCACCTTCGGGCTCTCGATCGTGGCGTCCATCGCGGGCATCGTGCTCGGGCACCTGGGCATGTCGCGTGAGCGTCACGCGAGGGGGTTCTGGCTCACCGGGCTCATCGTCGGCTACGCCGGCGTCGTGCTCATCGTGATCGGCTGGATCGCCTTCGGCCTCTTCATCGCCGACTTCTCGTCGGGTTCCGACTACTACGGCGGGTACTGAGCCCGGCCCCACCCCGGTGGGGCACGAGTGGGCAGGAGGCGTCGCCGCAGGGGCGAGAAGCGTCTTCTGCCCACTCGTGCGTCACCACGAAGGCGCGACGGCGGGGGTCGGGCAGCAGCGAGACCCGCCGCTCTCGCGTCCCGCCCGGCGTCAGACCAGGCGCTCGCAGAGCAGGGCGGTGTGCCGCCCCGCGACCCGGGTGAGGACGAGGGTCGCCGACCCGGTCCCCTGCAACGAGAGTCGCTTGCGGAACGTCGCGGGGTCGACGTCGACTCCGCGCTTCTTGATCTCGAGTCGCCCGATGCCCCGGGCCCGCAGCTCGCGCTTCAGCGTCCGCTCGTCGAGCGGGAACGTCTCGAGCACGCGGAATCCCTGTGCGAAGGGGGTCTCGACCCGCGCCTCCGTCGTCAACCAGGCGATGTCGCGACTGATCATCCGGGCGTCGATCGAGCGGGCCAGGTCGCCGATGAGGCGTGCCCGGATCACGGCGCCGTCGGGTTCGTAGAGGTACTCGCCGAGGTCGCCCGGGTCGACGTCGTCCGAGTCGGCGGCGGCCGTCAGCTCCGACGCCCCGGAGGCGCTGATCACCAGGGCGGACCGGCCCACTCCCGGCCGCGCGAGCGGCCCGAACCACACGCCCACCTCGACCACGTCGCGGTCCACCGAGATCCACTGGCACTCGGCGTCCGTCGGCAGCAGCTCGCGGTCGACGCCCGGACCGAGCTTGACCCCGGTGGGCAGGCGGTCGGCGAAGCCGAAGGCGACGTCGAGGCCGGGGGACCAGTCGGCCGGATCGGCGAGGCGCTTGGTGGCGGTGTGGCCGGACGTCCGTCGCGCCGGGTCGAGGAAGACCCCCTCGACGCCTGCGAGGTCGGTCGTGGCGGCGTCCCCCTGCTCGACCCGTGACGACGGCCACGGCGCGAGGTTGTACGAGGCGACGGCCGCGGTCACCTCGTCGCGGTCGACGGCGAGCACGTCGAGGTCGAGTGCGGCGAAGGCCAGGGCGTCGCCCCCGATGCCGCAGCCCAGGTCGGCGACGCTGCCGATCCCCGCCGCGGCGTAGCGTCCGGCGTGGCGGGCGGCGACCGGGAGGCGCGTGGCCTGTTCGAGGCCCGCGTCGGTGAACAGCATGCGGCTCGCGAACTCGCCGAACTTGGCCACGGCCCGGCCGCGGAGCCGGGCCTGTGTGAGCACCGCCGACACGAGGGCGGGGGAATGGCCCTGCTTGCGCAACGCGGCCACCGTGCCGACGACGTCGTCACCGGAGGTGCCGCCCGCCGGCAGCGAGTCGAGCAGCCGCAGCCCCTCGGGCGAGAGGACTTCGAGCAGCTCGGAGGAATCCATGTCGTCCAGTGTGACGCACGCGGGCAGACGCGTTGGCACTCGGATTGACCGAGTGCCAGTCTCGTCCTACAGTTGTTCTGGCACTCGCCCCCGGCAAGTGCCAGCCCCCATGTTTTCGTAGCACCGAGAAAGAAGAGGTCACCCGTGTCGGTCAGCATCAAGCCGCTCGAAGATCGCATCGTCATTCGTCAGGTCGAAGCCGAGCAGACCACTGCTTCGGGTCTCGTGATCCCCGACACCGCCAAGGAGAAGCCCCAAGAGGGTGAAGTGGTGGCGGTCGGCCCGGGCCGCATCGACGACAACGGCAACCGCGTGCCGCTCGACGTCGCCACCGGCGACAAGGTCATCTACAGCAAGTACGGCGGAACCGAGGTGAAGTACGGCGGAGAAGACCTCCTCGTGCTCTCGGCCCGCGACGTCCTGGCGGTCATCGTCCGCTAGCACCCCGGCACGGCTCCGGCCGTGCTCCGCGACCCCGGTCGCCATCCCGAAGGCCCCTGCTCCGGCAGGGGCCTTCTCCGTGTCGGCACCGTGCCGGCCGACGAGGGCCCGTCCCCAGGCGTCGTCGTCCGTCGATCGATCCACGGTGGCAGGAGTGGCCGTTCCGGCGGCGGGCGCAGCCACCTAGAGTCGCCTGGTGACCTCGACCCGCGCCTCCTCGTCCCCCTCCGCCCCGACCTCGGGGCTCGGCGTCGACGGGGCCGGCGGGGCGGGCCTCGCCTACGCCCTGGGGGCCTACGGGCTCTGGGGCGTCCTGCCGGTGTACTTCCTGCTGCTGGCCCCGGCCGGCCCGTTCGAGATCGTCGCCTGGCGGGTGCTCTTCTCGCTCGTCTTCTGCGCGGTGCTGCTCGTCGTGACGGGGGCGCTGCGCTCGTTCCTGGCCCTGCTGCGACAGCCGCGCCTGGTGGCCACCATGGGGGTGGCCGGCGCGTTCATCGTCGTGAACTGGACGGTCTTCATCTCGGCGACGCTCAGCGGGCACGTGGTCGAGGCGGCGCTCGGGTACTTCATCAACCCGATCGTCACCGTCCTGCTCGGCGTGGTCGTGCTGCGCGAGCGTCTCCGCACGACCCAGTGGGTGGCCGTCGGGCTGAGCGCCGTCGCCGTCCTCGTGATCGCCGTCGGGGCGGGCCGGCCGCCGTTCATCTCGCTCGTCCTCGCGTTCTCGTTCGGGCTCTACGGCCTGGTCAAGAAGCAGGTCGGCGGTCGGGTCGACGCGGTCGGCGGGCTCACGCTCGAGACGCTCTGGATCGCACCCTTCGCGGCCGTCACCCTGATCGTGCTGCACGTGACGGGCCTCGGCGGCGGCGTCGTGCTCGGCACCGTGAGCGTCGGGCACACCCTCGCCACGATCGGCACGGGCGTGATCACGGCCGTGCCCCTGTTGCTCTTCGCCTCGGCGACGCGTCGGTTGCCCCTGACGACCGTGGGGTTGACCCAGTACGTCGCCCCCGTGCTGCAGTTCGTCGTGGGGGTCGTCGTGCTCGGCGAGCACATGTCGACCGCGCGGTGGGTCGGCTTCGCCATCGTCTGGGTCGCGTCGATCGTGCTGACCGTCGACATGGTCCGTGCAGGGCGACGATCACGCCGGCCCCTCGCCGTGGCCCCGACCACCTAGAAGCGACCATCCCTCGCAAAGTCACGAATGGCTAACGAAACGTCACTTTGACGTCGAGAACACACGCCAGAAACATTCGACCCCTAGTTTCGGACCAATCGCGGCAGGTTCGACCGCCACCGGTCGGGCTGCACTGCCGCTGTCCACGAAAGGGTTCCACGGATGATCCGATCCAGCACCGCCCTCCGAGCACTGGCTCTCGCCGGCGCAGCCTCCGTGCTGCTCGCTGCCTGTTCGACGGCATCTCCCTCTGACGACGCCTCGTCGTCGTCGTCGGCCAAGGCCGATCCCGCCGCCAAGTGCGAGGTCGGGACGCCCAGCACCGATCCCTTCGCGATCGGCACCATGCTGCCGCTGACCGGAACCCTGGCCTACCTCGGCCCGCCCGCCATCGCGGGCGCCAACCTGGCCATCAGCGACATCAACGCCGCCGGCGGCGTGCTCGACCAGCCGGCCGAGATCTCGACCAGCACCGACTCGGGCGACAGCAACGACATGACCGTGTCGAGCAACGCCGCGACGCAGCTGATCGACGCCAAGGTGCCCGTCGTGCTCGGTGCCGAGTCGTCGAGCGTCACGCTCAACGTGGTCGACCAGCTCACCAGCAACTGCATCATCGAGATCTCGCCCGCCAACACGGCGAGCTCGCTCAGTGGCTACTCGTCCTACTACTACCGCACCGCTCCGCCGGACTCGGTGCAGGGCTCGGCGCTCGGCCAGCAGATCACGGCCGACGGCAACGCCAACGTCGCGTTCCTCGTCTTCAACGACACCTACGGCACGGGTCTGCGCGACTCGACGCAGAAGTCGATCGAGAGCTCGGGCGGCACCGTCGTGTACGGCGGCACCGGCAAGGGCGAAGAGTTCCCTCCCGGTCAGACCACCTTCTCGTCCGAGGTGTCGGCGGCCATCGCCGCCGAGCCCGACGCGATCGTCATCCTGGCCTTCGACGAGACCAAGTCGATCGTGCCCGAGCTGAAGAGCCAGGGCTGGGACATGAGCAAGGTCTACATGTCCGACGGCAACACGGCCGACTACAGCGCCGACTTCGAGCCCGGCACCCTCGCGGGCGCCAAGGGCACGATCCCTGGTGCCGACGCGAGCGCCGACTTCAAGTCGAAGCTCGTGGCCGGCTACAAGGCGAGCGAGGGCGGCGACCTGGCCGACTTCTCGTACGCGGCCGAGTCGTACGACGCCGTCATCCTGACCGCTCTCGCGGCACAGGCCGGTGGCGGCACCGACGCCGGGACGATCCAGGCCAACATGGCCGCGGTCTCCGGAGCGGACGGCGGCACCGAGTGCACGACGTACGCGGACTGCAAGACCGCGCTCGACGCCGGTGACGACATCCACTACACCGGCCCCTCGGGCATCGGAGCGTTCAACGACAACAACGACCCGTCGTCCGCCTCGATCGGCGTCTACACGTTCGACGACGACAACAAGCCCGTCTACCAGACCGGCATCGAGGGCAAGGTCGAATAACGGCACCTCGCACCACCCGGGGCCCGGCACGAGTCATCGTGCCGGGCCCTTCGGCGTGCCGGGGAGGTGCCGTGTCGGGTCTCGGCCCCGGCCCCGGCCCAGCACCTGTCCGCCCCGCCCCACACCTCGTCACACCGCGTTTCGTGCACCGCACCGCGTCGAGACGGGGTGCGGTGCACGAAACGCGGTGTGCACGACGGCACGTCCCGGCGCCAAGGCCCTTCTGCGTGCCAGGGAGGCGCGGAGGCGGGCCGCAGGACGGTCGCGACGTCCGCGCCCACCGGGGCCGCGCCTCCTCGTCCCCTGGCCCCACCGGGCGTGGCGTCGCACTCCCTCCGCACCGCGTTTCGTGCACTGCACCGCGTCGAGACCGGGTGCGCTGCACGAAACGCGGCGCGCAGCACCCGCGTCCCCGACGCCGGCGCCCGACGCCAGCGCCCGGCGCCAGACGCCGGCGCCCGGCGCCCGGCCCCCGGCGCCGGACGCACGCACGAGGCCCCGACCACGCCAGGGCGTGATCGGGGCCTCAAGGCACCACCGGGGGCGTCAGGACGCGTCGACGTCCTTCGCCAGGGTGCCGAGGTAGAGCTCGATGACCTTGGGGTCGTCGGCCAGCTCGCGGCCGGTGCCCGAGTAGGCGTTGCGGCCCTGGTCGAGGACGTAGCCGCGGTCACAGATCTGCAGGCAGCGGCGGGCGTTCTGTTCGACCATGATCACCGAGACGCCGGCCTTGTTGATGCGGCGGGTGCGGATGAACGTCTCGTCCTGGCGCACGGGCGACAGGCCGGCGGACGGCTCGTCGAGCAGCAGCACCTTCGGGTCCATCATCAGGGCCCTGGCCATGGCGACGGACTGCCGTTCACCGCCCGAGAGCGAGCCGGCACGCTGGCCGCGACGGTCGGCGAGCACCGGGAACAGGTCGTAGATGACCTCGAGGCGTTCGGCGAACTTCTTGGGCCGCAGGAACATGCCCATCTGCAGGTTCTCCTCGATGGTGAGCGAGGGGAACACGTTGTTGGTCTGCGGGACGAAGCCGACGCCCGCCTCGACCAGCTTGTTGGCCTTGAGGTTCGTGATGTCGGTGCCACCGAGCGTGACCGATCCCGAGTGGATCTTGACCTGGCCGAAGAGCGCCTTGAGAAGCGTCGACTTGCCGGCGCCGTTCGGGCCGATGATGCCGATCAGTTCGCCGGGGTAGCAGACGAGGTCGCACCCGTTGAGGATGTTGACGCCGGGCAGGTAGCCCGCGACGAGGTCCGTCGCGTTCATCACCGGCTCGACGCCCGCGAACTTCTCGGTGCCCGGGTGCTTGGCCGCGGTGGTGGCGCCCGCGCCGTCCTGTGCCGTGCTCATCGCTTGTCTCCGCTCTGCCGTCCGTCGGACAGCTGGTCGTCGGCCGCGTTCGTGGCCTGCGGGGTCGAGGGGTCGGGGTCGCCGGGCAGGTCGCGTCCGGCGACGCCGCCCGTCGACGAGGAGGCGCTGGTCGCCTCGGCCGCGCGGGCCGCGTCCTCGCGTGCCACCTCTTCTTCGAGTTGTTCGAGCGTGGCGTCGTCGAGCAGCGAGTCGTCGCCCAGGTCGGTGTCGTGGTGCGCGCCCAGGTAGGCGTCGATGACGGCCTGGTCGTCCATGACCGTGTCGGCCGGGCCCTCGGCCACGATGCGTCCCTCGGCCATGACGATCACCCAGTCCGAGATGTGGCGGACCATGTGCATGTCGTGCTCGACGAAGAGCACCGTGGTGCCGTCGTCGCGCAGGCTCTGGATGTGCCCCAGCAGCGACTGCGTCAGCGCCGGGTTCACGCCGGCCATCGGCTCGTCGAGCATGATCATGGCCGGGTCGCTCATCAGGGCACGGGCCATCTCGAGCAGCTTGCGCTGGCCGCCCGAGAGGCTGCCGGCGAAGTCGTCCTTCTTCTCGAGCAGCTTGAACCGGGCGAGGAGGTCCTCGGCCTTGGCCTCGATCTCGCGCTCGCGCTTGCGCCAGAGCGGCGCGACGATCGCGACGAAGAAGTTCTCCCCGGGCTGGTCCTTCGCGCCCAGCAGCATGTTCTGCATGACCGTGAGCCGCGAGAGCGCCTTGGTGAGCTGGAACGTGCGCACCATGCCCGAGCGGGCGACCTTGGCGGCGCCGACGTTGCCCATGGCCTTGCCCTCGAACACCCACTTCGCGACGCCCGGGCCGCTGCGCTTGAACGCCGTGGGGGCGGACGAGGCCTTGTCGAAGCCGGTCAGCAGGTTGAAGAAGGTCGTCTTGCCGGCGCCGTTGGGGCCGATCAGTGCCGTGATGGCACCGCGCTGCACCTCGACGTGGCCGACGTCGACGGCGGTCATGCCGCCGAAGCGTCGGACGACGTTGTCGACCGTGAGGATCGGGTCGGGCTTGGCCGACCCGGGGGTCCGCTCGACCGTGGTGAGCTTCGAACGCAGGACGCTGCGGTCGTAGTCGT
This sequence comes from Frigoribacterium sp. CFBP 8759, assembly GCF_014841655.1. Classification (NCBI taxonomy): domain Bacteria; kingdom Bacillati; phylum Actinomycetota; class Actinomycetes; order Micrococcales; family Microbacteriaceae; genus Frigoribacterium; species Frigoribacterium sp. CFBP 8759. Next base: position 834,937 of record NZ_JACYUH010000001.1, on the reverse strand, counting down.
AGCCCTCGCGGCGGGGCAGCGTGCTGCCGCTCGGGGCCGGTCCGTTGGTGGTGCTCGAGGTGTCAGACACTGAACGCCAACTCCTTCTTCTTTCCGAGGATGCCCTGTGGCCTGAAGATGATCAGCAGCATGAGGGCGATGCCGACGAGGATGTACGAGAACTGCTCGGCCTGCTGGCCGTTCATGATGCTCGACGGGATGAAGTCGCCGGCGAGGGTGCGCACCAGCAGGCGGGTGACGAAGAACAGGATCGCTCCGAGCACCGGGCCGAAGACGGTGGCGGCACCACCGAGCAGCAGGGCCGTCCAGATGAAGAAGGTCATCGACCGTCCCATGCTGTCGGGCTGCACCGAGCTCGGCAGCACGTAGATGATGCCGGCGAGCGACCCCATCAGCGCACCGAGCACGAGCGCCTGCATCTTGTACGAGTAGACGTTCTTGCCGAGGCTGCGCACGGCGTCCTCGTCCTCACGGATGCCCTTGAGCACACGGCCCCACGGGCTGCGGCTGAGCAGGAAGACCAGGAGGCTGAGGAGGGCGACGATGCTCCAGCCGGCGATGCGGATCCACCAGCCGTTGACGCCGTTGTTCTCGTAGGTGAACCACAGGATCGTCGTCTGGCCGTCGGGCAGCGGCGAGAGGGCGGTGAAGGCCTCGCGGTACGAGGCCCCGGGGATGCCGTTCGAGCCACCCGTCGTGGTCGTCAGGATGCTCGACCGTCCCACGTACCGGATGATCTCGGCCGAACAGATGGTGACGATGGCCAGGTAGTCGCCCCTCAGCTTCAGCGTCGGCACGCCGAGGATGAGCGCGAAGACCAACGAGCAGAGCAGGGCGATGATGACGGCGAGGCCGAGGGGCAGGCCGTTGCTGATCGAGATGGCGAAACCGTAGGCACCGAGCAGCAGGAACGCCGCCTGGCCCATGTTGATCAGGCCGGTGAAGCCGAAGTGGATGTTCAGGCCGATCGCCGCGATGGCGAAGGCGGCCGTCGTGGGCGCGAGGGCCTCGGCGCTCAGCGCCCGCAGGAGTTCGATGAAGTACATGGTCGTGTCCCCTTAGCCCACTCGTTCTTTTCGCCCGAAGATGCCCTGTGGTCTGAACACGAGGATCAGGATCAGGATCAGCAGCGCCGTCGCGTACTTGAAGTCGCCGGGCAGCCAGATGTTGGTCAGCTCGACGATGATGCCGATGATCAGCGAACCGACCAGGGCCCCGAAGGCCGTGCCGAGGCCGCCCAGGGTGACGGCGGCGAAGATCAGCAGCAGGATCTGCAGGCCGGTCATCCAGTTGACGCCGTTGAGCACGAGGCCGAGCATGACGCCCGAGAGGCCGGCCAGGCCGGCGGCCAGCGTCCAGACCAGGCGGATGATGCGGTCGACGTCGATGCCCGAGGCCGCGGCGAGGGCCGGGTTGTCCGACACGGCGCGGGTGGCGCGGCCGGTGCGGGTCTTCAGCAGGAACAGTCCCGTGCCGACCAGCACGACCACCGAGATCGCCATGGCGACGTACGACTGGACGGTCAGGGTCACGCCGAGGAAGTCGACGGTGGTCGGGTTGTCGCGGTCGATGCGCACGGTGCCGGCGCCGTAGAAGTACTGGAATGCGTACTGCAGGGCGATCGAGAGGCCGATGGTCACGATCATCAGCTGGGTGAGGCTGAGCCGGCGCTTCCGCAGCGGTTTCCAGATCGCGAGGTCCTGCAGGTAGCCCGTCGCCGCACAGATCACCGTGCTGAGCACCGCGGCCAGGATCAGCGGCACCCCGATCGAGGTGAACGAGTAGGCCAGCAGACCGCCGAGGGTCACCTGCTCGCCGTGCGAGAAGCTGCTGAGGCCCGTCGTGCCGTAGATCAGCGACAGGCCGATGGCGGCGAGGGCGAGCAGCAGGCCGAGCCGGATGCCCGAGGCGAACTGCTGCGCGAAGCGGTCCCAGTTGAAGCTCGACGCGGTCGCGGCGCCGCTCGTGGCGCCTTCCTCGGCGGTGAGGGCGAACAGGGCGCTCGCCGTGGCGCCGAGGTTCACGGTCACGGTGCGCTCGGCGTTGTCGGCGTTCACCAGGAACTGGCCGTCGGGCAGGGTGTCCTGGTCGACCGTCACGGTGTAACTGCCGGCCTCGGTCACCGCGATGCTCCACCGACCGGTGTCGTCGGTGGTCGCGGTCTGCTCGTCGCCGGTCGCGTTCGTCGCGATCACGTCGACGCCCGAGGCGGGCTCCCGCTCGCTGTCGTTGATCGTTCCCTGGATGCAGCCGGTCGTCGCGTCGGTGGTGCAGGCGGCGGCCGCGGCGTGGGCGGCCGTCGGGGCGAAGGCCCCCATGAAGGTCGCCAGGAGTCCGAGCAGTACGGCGGAGGCCGTCACGATCAGGGACTGCCGCAGCCGTGGCCGCGACGCGATGGTCGTCGAGAGTCTCACAAAACCTCCTGGTGGGAAGCGCCCCGTCGAGATTCGGGCGGTCTCGTTCTGCTCCCGGGGCGTCGTCGTCGCTGACAGTAACTCCGCTGTGTGTCGAGCATGTTTCAGGTGCGCGACGGAGTGGAGTCGGTACAGAATCCCCCATGTCGAGCGAGAATCACGAATCTTCCGTGTGTCGGATCGGTAACGGTGCCGTTCCGTTGCGTCCCGGGGGGCCGCGCGCGCCTCCTCGGCGATGCGGCGGGTGCGCCGCCGAGAGGAATGCAGGAGGCGCGGGCTGGGTTAATATCGACTACCGGGCTCGACGGCGATCCGGTGCCAACCCACCCACCCTCATCTCGCTCCTTCGAAGGGGACTCATGGACCAGCCGGACCCGTTCGGATTCATCGGACTCACCTACGACGACGTCATGCTGCTTCCGGGCCGCACCGACGTCATCCCGAGCGAGACCGACACCTCGTCGCAGCTCACCAAGCGCATCCGGGTCGCGGTGCCGCTGCTCTCGGCCGCGATGGACACCGTGACCGAGTCGCGCATGGCCATCGCCATGGCGCGCCAGGGCGGCATCGGAATCATCCACCGCAACCTCTCGATCGCCGACCAGGCCGCGCACGTCGACAAGGTCAAGCGCAGCGAGTCGGGCATGATCACCAACCCCGTCACGACGACGCCCGACGCCACGGTGGCCGAGGTCGACGCGCTCTGCGGGCAGTTCCGCGTCTCGGGCCTGCCGGTCGTCGAGGGCGACGGCACACTGGTCGGCATCATCACCAACCGCGACATGCGATTCGTCTCGCCGTTCGAGATGTCGACGACGCTCGTCCGCGACGTCATGACGAAGGCGCCGCTGATCACCGCGCCCGAGGGCGTCGACCCCGACTCGGCGATCGCCATCTTCGCGCAGCACAAGATCGAGAAGCTGCCCCTGGTCGACGAGGCCGGGCACCTGCGCGGCCTCATCACCGTCAAGGACTTCGACAAGAGCGAGAAGTACCCCGACGCCACGAAGGACGACGAGGGCCGCCTGCGGGTCGGCGCCGCGATCGGCTTCTTCGGCGACGCGTGGGAGCGCGCCAGCGCCCTGCGTGACGCGGGGGTCGACGTGCTCGTGGTCGACACCGCCAACGGCGAGAGCTCGGGCGAGCTCGACATGATCCGTCGCATCAAGGCCGACCCGAGCTTCGCGCACATCGACGTCATCGGCGGCAACGTGGCCACGCGCAGCGGCGCCCAGGCGCTGATCGAGGCCGGCGCCGACGCCATCAAGGTCGGCGTGGGCCCGGGCTCCATCTGCACCACCCGCGTCGTCGCGGGCGTCGGCGTGCCCCAGGTCACGGCCGTCTACGAGGCGTCCCTCGCCGCTCGCGAGGCCGGCGTCCCGGTCATCGCCGACGGCGGGCTGCAGTACTCGGGCGACATCGCCAAGGCCCTGGTGGCCGGCGCCGACACGGTCATGCTCGGTTCGCTGCTCGCCGGCTGCGACGAGAGCCCGGGCGACCTGGTCTTCGTCAACGGCAAGCAGTTCAAGAACTACCGCGGCATGGGCTCGCTGGGTGCGATGCAGACGCGCGGCAAGAACACGTCGTACTCGAAGGACCGCTACTTCCAGGCCGATGTGCCGAGCGACGACAAGCTCATCCCCGAGGGCGTCGAGGGTCAGGTGCCCTACCGCGGCGCGCTCAACAACGTCGTCTACCAGCTCAGCGGTGGTCTCCGTCAGTCGATGTTCTACGTCGGGGGCCGCACCGTGGCCGAGCTCAAGGCGAACGGCAAGTTCGTCCGGATCACCGCCGCCGGCCTGAAGGAGAGCCACCCCCACGACCTGCAGATGGTCGTCGAGGCCCCCAACTACCGCCGGTGATGTCGCCGGGCCGGGGGCGCGACCCCCGGCTCCGGTAGGGTGGCACGGTGACTGAGGTAGAGATCGGCGTCTCCAAGCGAGCCCGCCGCGCGTACGCGTTCGACGACATCGCCATCGTTCCGAGCCGGCGTACGCGCGACCCGCGCGACGTCTCGGTCGGGTGGTCGATCGACGCGTTCCAGTTCGAGTCGCCGGTCATCGCCGCGCCCATGGACTCGGTGGTCAGTCCGGCCACGGCCATCCGCATCGGCCAGCTCGGCGGCCTCGGCGTCCTCGACCTCGAGGGCGTCTGGACGCGGTACGACGACCCCGAGCAGGTGCTGGCCGAGATCCGCGAGCTCTCCGACGACGACTCGGTCGCCCGCATGCAAGAGATCTACAGCGAGCCGATCAAGCCCGAGCTCGTCCGCGACCGCCTCGCCGAGATCCGCGCCGCCGGGGTCACCGTCGCCGGCGCCCTCAGCCCGCAGCGCACCCAAGACCTGTACCAGACGGTCGTCGACGCCGGCGTCGACCTCTTCGTCATCCGGGGCACGACGGTCAGCGCCGAGCACGTCGCGAAGAACAGCGAGCCGCTGAACCTCAAGAAGTTCATCTACGAGCTCGACGTCCCCGTCATCGTCGGTGGCGCCTCGACCTACACCGCCGCCCTGCACCTGATGCGCACCGGTGCCGCCGGCGTCCTCGTCGGGTTCGGGGGCGGCGCAGCCAGCACGACCCGCGCCTCCTTGGGCATCCACGCTCCCATGGCGAGCGCCGTGGCCGACGTGGCGGGCGCGCGCCGCGACTACCTCGACGAGTCGGGCGGGCGCTACGTGCACGTCATCGCCGACGGGGGCCTGGGCACCTCGGGCGACCTGGTCAAGGCCATCGCCTGCGGCGCGGACGCCGTCATGCTGGGCGCCGCGCTGGCCCGGGCCGACGACGTGCCCGGCGGTGGCTACCACTGGGGCGCCGAGGCGCACCACCCCGAACTGCCCCGCGGCCGACGCATGCACGTGGGCACCATCGGCTCGCTCGAGAAGATCCTCTACGGTCCCGCCACGACGGTCGACGGCACGTCGAACATCATGGGCGCGCTGCGTCGTTCGATGGCGACCACCGGCTACAGCGACCTGAAGGAGTTCCAGCGCGTCGAGGTGGTTGTGGCCCCCTACCAGCCTCACTAGCGTTTGATGGGGTGGTCCGGTCGAGAGACCGGGCCGACCGAATCCAACGATGGAGGCTCGCATGGCCAAGTCCGCGTCCGTTTCGCTCTCCACGAAGCTCGGCCCCGACGAACGGGCCGCAGCCGTCGAGGCGTTGAAGACGAAAGAACTCGACATCCTCGTGATCGGGGGTGGCATCGTCGGTGCGGGTTCCGCGCTCGATGCCGTGACCCGTGGGTTGAGCGTCGGCATCGTCGAGGCCCGTGACTGGGGCTCCGGCACGTCGAGTCGCTCGTCGAAGCTCGTGCACGGTGGCATCCGCTACCTCGAGCAACTGAACTTCCGTCTCGTGCGCGAGGCACTGATCGAGCGTGGCCTGCTGCTGCAACGCCTGGCACCGCACCTGGTGAAGCCCGTGCGGTTCCTCTACCCGCTCAGCAAGCCGGTCTACGAGCGGTTCTACATCGGTGCCGGAATGGCGCTCTACGACATCTTCAGCTGGACCGGTGGTCGCCCGCCCGGCGTCCCCCACCACCGTCACCTCACCAAGACGCAGGTGCTCCGCGCCATCCCGAGCCTGTCGAAGGACGCGGTCGTCGGCGGCCTCACCTACTACGACGCCCAGGTCGACGACGCCCGGTACGTCTCGTCGCTGGTGCGCACCGCGTCGAGCTACGGCGCCCACGCGGCGAGCCGCATCCGGGTCGAGGGCTTCGTCAAGGTGGGCGAGCGGGTCGTCGGCGTGAAGGCGCACGACTACCAGACCGGCCAGCACTTCGAGATCCGCGCCAAGCAGGTCGTCAACGCGACCGGCGTCTGGACGGACGACACGCAGGCCATGGTCGGCGAGCGGGGACAGTTCAAGGTGCGGGCGTCGAAGGGCGTGCACCTCGTGGTGCCGCGCGACCGCATCCACTCCGACATGGGCATGATCTTCCGCACCGAGAAGAGCGTCCTGTTCGTCATCCCGTGGGGCCGCCACTGGCTCGTGGGCACGACCGACACCGACTGGGACCTCGACAAGGCCCACCCCGCGGCCACGGCGGCCGACATCGACTACATCCTCGAGCACGTCAACAAGGTCATGGCCGTGCCGCTCACCCGGGCCGACGTCGAGGGCGTCTACGCCGGTCTGCGGCCGCTGCTGGCGGGCGAGTCCGACCAGACGTCGAAGCTCTCGCGTGAGCACATCGTCGCCCACACCGTGCCGGGCCTCGTCGTCGTGGCCGGCGGCAAGTGGACGACCTACCGGGTCATGGCCGAGGACGCCATCGACGAGGCCGTCGCGGCCCTCGACGGACGCATCCCGTCGAGCACCACCATGGAGATCCCGTTGATCGGCGCCGAGGGGTACCACGCGGCGTGGAACAAGCGCGGCAAGATCGCGAAGGCGTTCGGCGTCCACAAGGTGCGCATCGAGCACCTGCTCAACCGGTACGGCACCACGACCGACGAGATCCTCGACCTCATCCGCGACGACCCCTCGCTCGCCGAGCCCCTCCCGGGGGCCGACGACTACATCCGCGCCGAGGTCGTCTACGCCGCGAGCCACGAGAGCGCCCTGCACCTCGAGGACGTCCTCGCCCGCCGCACCCGCATCTCGATCGAGGCGTGGGACCGGGGCGAGTCCGCCGCTCCCGTCGCCGCCAAGCTGATGGCGGGCGTGCTCGGCTGGAGCGACGACGAGGCCGAGGCCGAGGTGGCGAACTACCTCAAGCGGGTCGCGGCCGAGCGGGCGAGCCAGCTCGAGCCCGACGACGAGTCGGCCGACCGCGTCCGCCTCGAGGCGCCCGACATCACCTTCGGCTTCGACGAGGACGACATGGTCGTCGCCGGTGCCGACCAAGGAGGCGCGCCCAAGCCGGGCGAGGAGGTCACCGAGCCCGCGGGCACGCCGGGTGACGACACCTCGGCGGGCAGCCCGGGCGGTCGCCAGGGCTGATGCCCGGTCGCTCGCGCGACCACCTGCAGGAGGCGCGGTGCCCGTTCGTCGGGCACCGCGCCTCCCGCGGTTCCTCCGTCCGCGGACGCGGGAACACCTGTGGAGGGTGACGGGTTGTCCCCACCGTGAGCAGCCCGGCTGCCGCGGCCGAACCCGCCGCTAGGCTGAGACGACTGCCCCCGAGTCCACTGGAGACGAACCATGGTTGACGTGCGTCGAGTCAAGCTCCCCGGCGTGGGTGTGCTGCACACCTTCATCACCGACGACGGCGGCAAATGCGGTGTCATCACGCACCGCTCGGGTCACAGCGACCTCATCACGTTCAGCGACGACGTCGACGGCGACCACGTCAAGAAGGTCTCGCTGCGCCTCAGCGAGGACGAGGCGCACACGCTCGCCGAACTGCTCGGCGGCACGCGCATCACCGAGTCGCTCTCGGCCCTCGACCAGATCCCCGGCCTCAGCATCGACTGGTTCACGGTCGACTACGACGACCACATCGCCGGTCAGCCGCTCGGCGACCTCGGCGCCAAGGGCGTCGTCGGCCTGACCGTCGTTGCGGTCGTCCGGGGCGACGCGGCCAACCCGGCGCCGTCGGGCGACTTCAAGGTGTTCCCCGGTGACACGCTCGTCGTGGCCGGTTCACCCGAGAAGGTCGCCAAGGCGTTCTCGTTCTACCGCACGGGCGAGCTCAAGCACCGCTCGCCGGTCGACGCCCCGCCCGGGGGCTAGGCCGATGCACCTGGGTGAAGAGCTGATCGTCCTCGGCATCCTGCTGCTGATCGCGTACGTGCTCGGCCGCGCCGGCAAGCTGATCGGCCTGCCGTCGATCCCGATCTACATGATCGTCGGCCTGCTCGCCAGCACGAACACGGGGTGGTTCCCGCTCAGCTTCGAGTCCGACAACATCGAGTTGATCGCCATCTTCGGGTTGATCCTGTTGCTGTTCAACCTCGGCCTCGAGTTCGACCAAGACGAATTCTTCTCGAACGCGGGGCGGCTCATCGTCTCGGGCGGCAGCTACATCGCCATCAACATGGGCGTCGGGCTGATCTTCGGCTTCATGCTCGGGTGGGGCACGCGCGAGGCGCTGATCATCGCGGGCATGACGGCGACGTCCTCGAGTGCGATCGTCACCAAGCTGCTGATCGAGTTGAACCGCCTGGCGAACCGCGAGACGCCGATGATCCTCGGCGTCACGGTCGTCGAAGACATCTTCATCGCCATCTATCTCGCGATCGTGTCCGTCGTGCTCAGCGGCGAGACCGACCCCGGGCCGGTGATCCTGAAGCTCGGCATCGCCTTCGCGTTCCTCGTCGTGATGTTCGGCGTGGCCCGATGGGGTGGTCGCGTCGTCTCCCGGCTCATGCGCACACGTGACGACGAACTCTTCACCGTGCTGTTCTTCGGACTGGCCGTGCTCTTCGCCGGCCTCGGCGAGGTGCTCGGGGTGACCGACGCGATCGGCGCGTTCCTCATCGGCCTGATCATCGGGGCCACGAAGTTCCGCAACCGGGTCGAGCAGTTCGCCCTGCCCATGCGCGACGTCTTCGGGGCGTTCTTCTTCCTGAACTTCGGCCTCGGGCTCAACCCGGCCCTGTTCCCGAGCGTGCTCGGCCCCGTGGCCATCGCCGTGGGCATGACCGTGCTGCTCAACGTGGGTGCCGGGCAGTTCGTCGCGTGGCTCAACAAGCTGGGGCCGCAGGCGGGCATCAACACCACGGTCATCCTGGTCAACCGGGGCGAGTTCGCGTTGATCCTGGCGACCTTGTCCGCGGGTGCGGGTCTCGACGAGCGGTTGCAGCCCTTCGCCGGTCTGTACGTGCTGATCATGGCGGTGCTCGGGCCGGTCCTCGCCTCGAACAGCGAGCGCATCGGCTCGGTGCTGTTGCGGTCGCGCAAGAAGGCCGAGCGTGCCGAGGCCGAGGCCCGTCGTCTCGAACGCGAGGCGCGCAGCGGTGACGAGATCGCCCTGATGGAGGCCGCCCTCGCCGGTGACGACCTGGACCAGGCCGAGGTCACCGAGGACGACGACGAGCGCGAGACCGAGCGGGTCCGGGCCGGTGCGGCGCGGGCCGCCGCAGGCCGGGTCGACACCACGCGACACGGGGCCGACGGTGATGCCGACGCCGACGACGACCTGGACGACCTCGACGCGATGGACGCCGACGAGGCCCGCATCTGGGCCGAGCAGGCGGGCCAACAGAGCGACCAGCGGGCCACGCGCCGACGCGACCCCGAGTACTGAACCGCTCGCCGTCGTCCCAGCGGGTTCGTGGGCGACGCGAGGTACGATCGCCTCCGTGACCCAGACCGAGCAGCGCCCCGCCCTCCTCGGCGTCGACGGCGAACCGCTGCCCGCGACCATGTGGCACGTCGCCCGTCGACCCCGCTGGATCGCCCTGCTCGGCCTCGCCCTCGTCGTGGCGGCGATCTTCGCCTGGCTCGGGCACTGGCAGATCGAGCGCAGCGTCGAGAGCGTGCAGGTCGTCAACCCCGAGACCGAGACCAGCAAGGTGCTGTCGTCGGTCGCGACCCCGCAGACGCCCTTCGCCGATTCGCTCGGTGCCCAGCGCGTGTCCGTCACCGGTGAGTTCGACCCGGACGGCTTCGCCGTCATCGGTGACCGCGTCAACGGTGGCGAGACCGGCTACTGGCTGATCGGCCGTTTCGTCGACGACGCCAACGGCGCCTCGCTGCCCGTGGGGCTCGGCTGGTCCGCGACCCGCGAGGGTGCCGAGGCCGCCGAGCCGTCCGTGGCCGCGACCTCGACCGTCACGGTCGAGGGCCGTTACTTCCCGTCCGAGTCGCCGACCGAGAGCGACTTCGAGAGCGGTGCGCAGACCGTCGTGTCCGTGGCCGCCCTGATCAACGAGTGGCCCGGCTTCGACGGCCAGGTCTACGGCGGCTACGTCGTCTCCGACTCCGCACCCGCGTCGCTGAGCGAGATCGACTCCGCGCCTCCGGCGTCCGACGTGCAGTTCAACTGGCTCAACGTCTTCTACGCGATCGAATGGGTCGTCTTCGCCGGCTTCGCCGTCTTCCTCTGGTTTCGGCTCGTCCGCGACGCGTTCGAGCGCGAGCACGAAGAAGCCGAGGAGGCGCGGGCCGAGGCGGACGCGCGCGGCGCGACCCAGCCGACCCGCGCCTCCTGACCCCGCGCGTCCCGACCTGTCGACGTCGACAGGTGCCGTCCTGGCGCAGGGGCGGGCGCGGCTAGAATCGTCCCCATGCCTCTGAAGCCCCGGCAACGCGACATCCCGAAGATTCCGGGTGCCGTCAGGTTCTACAAGATCTCGGCGTACGTCACCGGCGTGATGCTGCTGCTGCTCATCTTCGAGATGCTGTTCAAGTACACGCCCCTGCAGCTCGAGATGCAGCTCGGCGGTCAGGGCGGGTTCCTCGTGCCGGTCGACTCGACCACGGGCTTCAACCTGTCGACCGCGATCCTCATCGCGCACGGTTGGCTCTACGTCGTCTACCTCTTCGCCGACTTCCGTCTCTGGAGCCTGATGCGGTGGCCGTTCTCGCGGTTCTTCCTCATCGCGCTCGGCGGCGTCGTGCCCCTGCTCTCGTTCTTCGTCGAGAGCCACATGACCAAGCTCGCGACGCGGCAGTACGAAGCCCTGACCGCCGAGACCACCCCCACGACCGAGGGAGCCCCCGCGTGACCGACGCACCCGAGACCGCCGAGGCGTCGGCGACGACCGCCGCCACGGCCCCCGCACCGGCCGACCGCGCGCCCGAGACCGCGCAGAGCCCCGTGCTCGTCGTCGACTTCGGCGCCCAGTACGCGCAGCTGATCGCCCGGCGCGTGCGTGAGGCCAACGTCTACAGCGAGATCGTTCCCCACACGATCACCGCGGCCGAGATCGCCGAGAAGAACCCCGTGGGCATCGTGCTCAGCGGTGGTCCGTCGAGCGTCTACGAAGAAGGCGCGCCGAGCATCGACGCGGGCATCTTCGACCTCGACATCCCCGTGCTGGGCATCTGCTACGGCTTCCAGGCCATGGCCAAGGCGCTCGGCGGCGAGGTCTCGCAGACCGGCCAGCGTGAGTACGGCGCCACCGACGTCACGCTCGCCGAGGGCGACAGCACGCTGTTGTCGGGCCAGCCGGCCTCGCAGACGACGTGGATGAGCCACGGCGACTCGGTGTCGAAGGCCCCCGAGGGCTTCGACGTGCTGGCCTCGAGCGCCTCGACCCCCGTCGCCGCGTTCTCGAGCGACGCCCGCAAGCTCTACGGCGTCCAGTGGCACCCCGAGGTCAAGCACTCGTCGTACGGGCAGGCCGTGCTCGAGAACTTCCTGCACCGCGCCGCCGGCATCCCCGCCGACTGGAACAGCGGCAACGTCATCGCCGAGCAGGTCTCCCGCATCCGCGAGCAGGTCGGTGACTCTCGCGTCATCTGCGGCCTCTCGGGCGGGGTCGACTCGGCCGTCGCGGCCGCCATCGTGCACGAGGCCGTCGGCGACCAGCTGATCTGCGTCTTCGTCGACCACGGTCTGCTGCGCGCCGACGAGCGCCGTCAGGTCGAAGAGGACTACGTCGCCTCGACCGGTGTGCGACTCGTCACGATCGACGCCGAGCAGCAGTTCCTCGACGCCCTCGCCGGGGTGACCGACCCCGAGCAGAAGCGCAAGATCATCGGCCGCGAGTTCATCCGCAGCTTCGAGGCCGCCGCCGAGGCGCTGGTGCTCGAGGCCGCGGCCGAGGGCGACTCGGCCGTGAAGTTCCTCGTGCAGGGCACCCTCTACCCCGACGTCGTCGAGAGCGGTGGCGGTACGGGCACGGCGAACATCAAGAGCCACCACAACGTGGGCGGCCTGCCCGAAGACCTGCAGTTCGAGCTCGTCGAGCCGCTCCGCACCCTCTTCAAGGACGAGGTGCGGGCGATCGGGCGCGAGCTCGGTCTGCCCGAGGTCATCGTCGGGCGTCAGCCGTTCCCCGGCCCGGGTCTCGGCATCCGCATCGTGGGCGAGGTGACGCACGAGCGACTCGAGTTGCTGCGTGCGGCCGACGCGATCGCGCGGGCCGAGCTGACCGCGGCCGGCCTGGACGACGAGATCTGGCAGTGCCCCGTGGTGCTGCTCGCCGACGTCCGCTCGGTGGGTGTGCAGGGCGACGGTCGTACGTACGGTCACCCGATCGTGCTGCGTCCGGTGTCGTCCGAAGACGCCATGACGGCCGACTGGACGCGTCTGCCCTACGACGTGCTGGCCCGCATCTCGAACCGCATCACGAACGAGGTGGACGGCGTCAACCGCGTCGTGCTCGACGTCACCTCCAAGCCCCCGGGAACGATCGAATGGGAATGACCGGGCTGTTTTCGATGCGAAGCATCGAGCCCGGTCATTCCGGGGGAGCCTGCGACCCCGGTGCCCACCAGTAGCCGCGAACGCGAAGTGAGGGAGACCTCTCGCGAAGCGCAGTGACGCGAAACCCCCTCCGGCAGACACCTGCCCGAGGGGGTTTCGTCGTCTCCGCGGGATGTCGTCGTTCCTGGATCTCGGCGTGGTCTCGGGCCAGGGCACGAACGAGCGGGCAGAACGTGCTCTTCATCTGCCCACGAGCAGCACCTTCTGCCCCCTCGGCCATCGACCCCCACCCCCTCGGCCATCGACCCCCACCCCCTCGGCCGTCGACCCCCACCCACACAGAAGCGGGGCCCGTCCCGGTCGGAACGAGCCCCGCTTCGGGGTGGTGCGGGTGACGCCGCGCTGGCTAGTCGCTGCCGCGCAGGATGGCGAGCATGCGCAGGATCTCGACGTAGAGCCAGATCACGGTCATGACGATGCCGAAGGCGGCCGACCAGGCGTAGATGCGGGGTGCGCCGCGCTCGACGCCGGTCTTGACCTGGTCGAAGTCGAGGACCAGCGAGTACGCGGCCATGATCACGACGAGGATGCCCAGGATGAAGCCGAGCGGGATGCCGAAGATCTCCATGCCGCGGAGGCCCCAGGGGTTGCTGTTCGCACCGAAGATCATCAGACCGAAGTTGATCAGCGAGAAGACGCCGTAGCCGATCATCGCGATCATGAAGACCTTGGTGGCCTTGGCCGACGCGCGGATCTTGCCACTCTTGAAGAGCAGCAGGGTCGTGGCGAACACCGCGACGGTGCCGATCAGGGCCTGGGTGACGATGCCGTCCCACTGGCTCTCGAAGATCGACGAGATGCCACCGACGAAGAGACCCTGTGCCGCCGAGTAGGCGAGCACGAGCCCGGGGGAGGGCTTCTTCTTGAAGATGTTGACGAGCGCCAGCACGAAGCCGGCGATGGCCCCGACGAAGGCGAGGGCCGGGATGAACCATCCGATGGCCGCACCGACGAGCACCACGCCGAACGCGAGCAGCGTCTTGGTGATGGTGTCTTCGTAGGTCATGCGGTCGGTCTGCGTGGGGGCGGCGGCGGGCTGCGAGTAGAGCTGCTGCAGCTGTTCGGCGGTCATGCCGTTGTACTCGACCGGCTGGGCTGCGCCCTGCTGCTGACGGATGACGGGCCCGCCGTTCTTCGAGAAGGCCGGCGACTGACTGAAGCCGGGATTCGAGAATGCCAAGGGGTTCCTCTTCTGATCGCTAGGGATGTGTGGATCGCCCGCGCAGGTTCACGAAGGCGTTTCCGTACAGATGAGGCTAACGCCTGTCGTGCAACGAATGGCTGAAGATCTGCCTGATGAGAGCCGCATTCTCGCAGGGCGAACGTGCGTGCCGTGCATCTTTTGCGTCTGCGGGGGGCGCGACGCCTCGTCCCCAGGGGCCGCGCCTCCTCGTCTCTCCACAGACGGTCTCTCTCCGGGAGGTCGGGCGGCTCGGGCTGCGCACCGGGACGCCGGTTAGCGTGACCGGGTGTCCACCTCGCCTCTCGTCATCGCCCATCGCGGCGCCAGCGGTCACCGACCCGAGCACGGCGAGGACGCCTACCGTCTCGCGATCGAACTCGGGGCCGACGCCATCGAGCCCGACCTGGTCGCGTCGAGCGACGGCGTGCTCGTCCTGCGGCACGAGAACGAGATCTCGGGAACGACCGACGTCGCCGACCACGACGAGTTCCGGCACCGCCGCACGACCAAGACCATCGACGGCACCAAGGTCACGGGCTGGTTCACCGAGGACTTCACCTGGGACGAGCTCAGCACGCTGCGCATCCGCGAACGGCTGCCCGAGCTGCGGCCCGAGAGTGCGGCGCACGACGGCGAAGGGCGCATCCAGCGGCTGGGCGACCTGCTCGACCTGCTCGACGCGGCCGACCGGCCCGTCGGGCTCGTCGCCGAGGTCAAGCACGCCACCTACTTCGACTCGATCGGCCTGCCGCTCGGCGAGCTGCTCGCCGACGAGCTGCGGCAGCGGCGCTGGGTCGACGACCCGCGGCTGACCATCGAGTCGTTCGAGCAGACCGTGCTCGGTCGCCTGGCCGACCAGCGGCTCGGGGCCCGGCTCGTCTACCTGCTCGAGAAGGCGGGCGTGGCGGCCGACCTGGTCGCGGCGGGGCGGACCTCGGTGGGCTACCGCGACCAGCTGCACGCCGAGTCGCTCGAGTCGTTCGTCGACGCCGGGCTGCACGGCGTCAGCCTCGACAAGCACACGCTCGTCGACGCGCAGGGGGCGACCGACGGTCGGGTCGTCGACCGGGCGCACGCGGCCGGCCTCGACGTCTTCACCTGGACGCTCCGCGCCGAGAACGCCTTCCTGGCCAAGGCCCACCGCGGCCCCGGTGGCAAGGCGGCCTTCGGCGACTGGCAGGCCGAGTTCACCTCCCTCATGGCGCTCGGCGTCGACGGAGTCTTCGCCGACCAGCCCGAGCTCGCCGAGGAGGCGCGGGTCGCCTTCGCGTCCCGCTGACCCCGCGCGACGCCGCCTGCGACCGTGGTCGCCCCGCACCCTCTCGCCATGTCGGTGGTCGCGCTTAGACTCGACGGGCCATGACGATCGTGCTCGAGCCCTCTGACGCTGCCGGCGGTTCCGGCGACCCCCTGACCGCCGGTCTCAACCCCCAGCAGAAAGAGGCGGTCGAGTACCGCGGGCAGTCGCTGCTGATCGTGGCCGGTGCCGGCTCGGGCAAGACCAGCGTGCTGACCCGCCGCATCGCGGGCCTGCTGGCGACGCGCGAGGCGTGGCCCAGCCAGATCCTCGCCATCACCTTCACCAACAAGGCCGCGGCCGAGATGCGCGAGCGCGTGGCGCACCTCGTCGGTCAAGCAGGCGAGGGCATGTGGATCAGCACGTTCCACTCGGCGTGCGTGCGAATCCTCCGGCGCGAGGCCGAGCAGTTCGGCTTCACCAAGAGCTTCACGATCTACGACTCCGCCGACTCGAGGGCCCTGCTCAAGCGCATCCTGAAAGAGCTCGACGCCGACCAGCTCGGGCTGACCGTCAGCATGGCCTCGGGCAAGATCTCCAAGCTCAAGAACGAGCTCAGCGACGTCGAGTCGTACTCGCGCCAGATCAACATGAACGACCCGCAAGAGGTCATGTTCCTCGAGATCTTCCGGCAGTACACCCGCGAGCTGCAGCGGGCCAACGCCTTCGACTTCGACGACCTCATCGCCCAGACCGTGTACCTGTTCCGCGCCTTCCCGCACGTGGCCGCGCAGTACCAGCGGCGGTTCCGGCACATCCTGGTCGACGAGTACCAAGACACCAACCACGCGCAGTACTCGCTCATCCGCGAGCTGACCCGGCCGGTGCAGGCCGACCTCGTCGACGAGCTCGAGAGGGGCGGCCAGTTCGTCCAGTCGATGCGCGACGGCAGTGGCGGCATCCCCGGGGCGTCGCTCACCGTGGTGGGTGACTCCGACCAGTCGATCTACGCGTTCCGCGGCGCCGACATCCGCAACATCGTCGAGTTCGAGCGCGACTTCCCGAACTCGAAGGTCATCCTGCTCGAGCAGAACTACCGCTCGACCCAGAACATCCTCGACGCCGCCAACGCGGTCATCTCGAACAACTTCGACCGTCAGGCCAAGAACCTGTTCACCACCGTCGGCGCCGGCAAGAAGATCGTCGGGTTCACCGGCTACACCGGTCACGACGAGGCCCAGTTCGTCGCCGACGAGATCGCGGCGCTGCACGAGTCCGGCACCGACTACAAAGACATGGCCGTCTTCTACCGCACCAACTCGCAGACGCGTGCACTCGAAGAGATCTTCATCCGCTCGGCCATCCCCTACCGCGTGCTCGGTGGCACGAAGTTCTACGAGCGTGCCGAGATCAAGGACGCCATGGCGTACCTGATCACCGTCGCCAACCCGGCCGACCCGCTCGCCCTGCGACGCATCATGAACGTGCCCAAGCGCGGCATCGGTCCGGCGACCGAGACCGCGATGCAGCGCTGGGCCGACACCAACGAGGCGCCGCTGCGTGACGCGATGCGCAACGCCGACCAGCTCGGCCTCGGGCCGAAGGTCACCGGTGCGATCACGGGCTTGGCGAAACTGCTCGACGACGTGCAGGCCACGGCGGCGACCGCGCCCGTCCACGAGATCCTGTCGGCCCTGATCGCGGGCAGCGGCCTGGTCGAGGTGCTGCGGGCGTCGCGTGACCCGCAAGACGAGGCCCGCGCCGAGAACATCGACGAACTCGTCGCGGTGACGAAGGAGTTCCAGAAGAACAACCCCGACGGCACGCTGCTCGACTTCCTCACCGAGGTCACGCTGGTCGCGGCCGCCGACGACCTCGACGACACGAGCGGCACGGTGTCGCTGATGACCCTGCACACCGCCAAGGGGCTCGAGTACGAGGCCGTGTTCCTCACCGGCGTCGAAGAAGACCTGTTGCCGCACCGCATGTCGGCGAACGAGCCCGGTGGTCCGTCCGAAGAGCGACGACTGTTCTACGTCGGCATCACGCGTGCGCGACAGCGGCTGTTCCTGTCGCTCGCGATGACGCGGGCGCAGTTCGGCGAGGTCAACGTGGCGATGCCGTCGCGGTACCTGCAAGAGATCCCCGTCGAGCTCATCGACTGGAAGCAGTCGCCCGGCATGGCCACGAGCCGCGGGGGCACTCAGCCGCGGGCGCTCAACGCCCGTCGCGAGGGGGGCGACGGCAACCGCGGAGCGACGCCTCGAGCGTCGGGTGGCTATGGCTCAGGCAGTTACGACCGGGCCACGGCGGCGGCCAAGACGAAGCCCAAGACCGAGTGGGCGAACCGGGTCACGGGTACCGTGCGCGACAACGGCGACATGGAGCTCGAGGCCGGCGACCGCATCTCGCACGTCGACTTCGGCGAGGGCCGTGTCATGGCCGTCACCGGCATCGGCGCCCGCCGCATCGCCGAGGTGCTCTTCGACGGCGCCGGCCGCAAGAAACTGCTGATCAAGGTCGCGCCGATCGAGAAGATCTAGATCCCCTCCGCGTTCTCGCGAGAGGTCGTGTCGTGTGTCCTGGAAGGCAGGAGGGCCGCGGTCGTGTCGCTCTCGGGTCGGTGCCGGACGACCGTCACGCTGTGGTCGCCGATCGACAGCAGCGATCCGACCCGGGCGCGCGCCGGGATGTGAGCCTCGAGTTCGGTGACCTCGCCGGTGGTCGCCACGAGGGTGGTGCCGTTTCCCGAGCCGAGATCGGTGACCCAGACGGCCGCGTCGGCCCCGATCGCGATCGAGACGTGATGGCGAGACAACGATCGGCCGGCGTCGTCGAGCGCCACGACATCCGCGTCGGTCGGAACGGGCAGGGGGCGGTCGGTGCGACGCCCGACGACGATCGCGCGCCGTGTGACGGGGACGACGCTCTCGTCCGGCAGCCGCAGGCCGTAGTGCCGAGGGCGCACCGTCGTCGCCTCGAGATCGGGAACGGGTGGCACCGCGTCACCGCCGGCCGGCTGATCGGGGGCTGACCGCCTCGGGGTGGTGGCGGCAAACTGCGGCGCGTGAGGGATCGGGGCAGCGCGGGGCGCGAGGGGCGCGAGGGGCGCGGGGGGTGCGGCGGCGGACGGTCCCGTGCTCTCCGGGATGACGGGAGCCTGCTGCGCCGGCCCGCTTCGGCGCTCCTCGACGACGAACCCCGAGGAGGCGCGGGTCGGCGGGGGAGGGGACGTCACGATCGGTGCGGGCGGCTGGAGGGGCAGGGTGGTGACGCGCGAGAGCAGCCCTGCGGCGCGTTGCTCACGAATCGTCTCGGCGGTGATCACCGGAGGTGGCGTCGGGTGTTGCTCGCGCCTCCTGGGCTTGTCCTTCTTGCGACGCATGTCGACTCCGATCTGTGGAGAACCGTTACGCAAACTATCAGGCATGACATATTGGTCGAGTCCGACCGACCGGTCGGCACCACCAACGAGAGGGACCACCTCATGGCCAATGTCACCGTCACCTACGACGACCTGCGCACGCAGGCCACCCAGCTGCGCAACGGGCAGCGTGCGATCGAAGACCAGCTGGGTCAGATGAAGTCGCAGATCGACAACCTCGTCGGCTCGGGCTACGTGACCGACAAGTCGTCGAAGGCATTCGACGCGACGTACACCGAGTTCACGACCGGGGCGTCGAAGACGATCTCGGCGGTCGAGAGCATGGCGACGTTCCTCGAGAACGCGGCCAGCACCCTCGAGGGCGCCGACCAGCAGCTCGCCAGCAGCCTGGGCTGACCGACCACACACAGGGACGGCCGGGGCGGGTCGCGGTGAGACGCGACGCGCTCCGGCTTCCGGCACGAGGGGAGGACCTCATGGCTCGAACGAGCCTCAACATCGACGGTGCGGGTCTCGAGGCGTTGCTCGCCGACCTGGCCACCGTGAAGACCGAGTTCGAGTCGAACGACTCCTCGGTGTCGGCCACGGCCGAGGCTTGCGGGCACGTACGGCTGGCGGCGAAGGTCACGTCGTTCGCGACGAACTGGAACGACCGGCGGGCGAAGCTCGCCGAGCAGATCACCGAGCTGGGCACGGCGTTGTCGACGATCGACGAGACCTTCACCGAGGTCGACGGAGAACTCGAGGGCGTCTTGGTCGGGGGCGACAGATGACGGCCGGCACGCTCGCGGGGGTGGCGGCCGATTCGCTGGTGGGGGTGTCGGGCGACCCGGTGCTGTTGAATTCCATGGCGAGCCACTACGAGTCGGTGGCGGCTTCGATCCGAGGTGCGGCAGCCAAGCTGAGATCGCTCGAGACGGGGTCGTCCTCCAGCGACGCCCTGGACGCGTTCGTGGTCAAGGCCGAGGCGGTCTCCGCAAGTCTCGGCAAGGCCGAGGGACGATACGGAGAAACGGGGGCTGCGCTCAAGGCGTACTCGTCTGAATTGTCGCTGGCACAAGAGGCAGCCGCGCCGGCCCTGGCGAACCACCGCGACGCCGTCGACGACCTCGCCGCAGCCGAGAAGCTGGTCGAGCGGTACGAGCACTTCGCGCTCGTGGCCACCGACGAGGTGACGAAGCAGGAGCACCTCGACCAGGCCGCGGCGCAGCGCACGAAAGCCGAGGAGGCGCGGGGCCGGGTCGCTCTCTACGCACGCCGCCTCACCGATGCGCACACGTCCGTCGAGACCGCCGCGACGGCTGCCATCGCGAGGATCGACGACGCCACCGACGACGGCCTCGCCGACACCCTCTGGGACGATCTCGGGGGCGCATGGGACGCCGGCTTCGCCGCCTTCCAGAGATGGATGGAGGAGAACGACTCGTGGATCAGCACGCTGCTGGACGTCTTGACTGTCGTCGGGGTGGGGCTGGCAGCCATCGCTCTCCTCATACCAGGAGTCAACATATTGGCCGCCATCGTTGTCCTCGCCTCCTTTGCCATCACGGCAGCTCGAGCGACCGCAGGAACAGGCACCTGGACCGACGTCGCCCTTGCTGGCCTCTCAGTCGTGACCATGGGGCTCGGAGGTCTCGCCGTAGGTTCGGCTCGCGGCATGATGGCGGGACTTGCTCGGACGAGAGCGAACCACCTCGTTTCGCAGGGCTACTCGAAGGGGCTCGCCTTCCGTTCCGTGAGCAGGAGTTGGCAGCGCGCGCGCCCCGGGTTAGGTGACTGGTCGCTCGTCAAGGGGTTAGGTGACGCCGACGTCGGCCGAATGCTTCATTTCATGAGGGCCAGTCGGCCGGGTGCACTGGCTGATGATGCTTCCGAAGTCGCACGTGTGATGGTCCGCCTCAACGTGGCGCGGGGGTTACAAACCTTCGACCACTTGCGCGGGTTGAGCGACTCGACGCAGTTGGGCATGAAGCAGATGGAAGAATCCTTGGGCTCGCGGAGCACGTGGCGTATGTCGCCGGGCACTCAACTCTGATGGCGGGCCGACGAGTCGCAGTGGTGTTGCCGCGTCAGCGACTAGACGGGCTCCTGCCCGTCATCGCCGGGGCCTTGGCTATCACGCCGGCTGTCTATTCACAGGCGATGCGCCTCACCCTCGGTCTCATCGCCATTCCGCAGGGCGGCAATCTCCGCCTGAACCCTGCAGGCAAATCCCTCTTCGAGGCGGGACAGAATTGGCCCCCCGCTCCCTGGCCTAGTTTTCCCTTCTGGGTTTCGGCAATAGGGCTGGCTCTGGTTGCTGTCCACCTCCTACGACGAGGCAGCTTCGATGTCCCCTACACCATGCATCCCTGGGTTTTGGCGTTCTGGTGCGGGCTCAGCGCTGGATACGCCTGGGTCTTCGGAGATCTCTTCAGAAGGTCCGCAGACTGGCCGCGCGATTCGGCTTTCGCCGGCGGTCTATTCCTCGCGGAGTTCGTCGCCTTCACCGGTTTGGGGATCGTCTTTCTGCAGCGAAAGAGAAAACACGGACGCGAGAAAACACGGGCTCGAGCAGAGGTGCCCCTCGCCGAGAATCGATTGTCTTGTTCAGCCAGCACGAACCCGAAGGACATTCCGTGAGCGGCCCGGGGCACGTGGGGCGGACGGCCGGGACGGTGGCGGCGTCGTATTCGATCGTCGTGCCTCCGGGGTTCGTCCGGGTGCCGGGTGGAATGGACGCGCCTGACGCAGCGGCGTTCGTCGCCGAGCAGCTGGGAGACCAACCCGCCCCCGGAACCGGGACGGCCCCCGACGACTGGCGACTGCGGTTCGGGTCGGCACTCGGGCGTGCGCTCGTGGCCGACGTCAACGGCCGTGTGCTCGACTCGTACCTCAGTGCGGGCCCGCTGCCCGGCACCGACATCGTGTGCTCGATCGTCGTCGCGTCCGTGCCCGTCACCCGGACTCCGCATGCCGACCTCGACCGGCTGCTGCTGCGACGCGTCGCCACCCACGGGGCGGCTCCGATCGTCCTCGCCGGCGACCCGGCCGTTGTCTGGACCGACCTCGCAGCTGAAGCCCCGGCACAGGACGGCCATGCCGCACCCGACGAGGTCGCCGACCTCACGCCTCTCCGCCGTCGGACCGTCCTCACACGAGTCGCCGGTCATGACGACCGGCTGCTCACCCTCGTCCTCACCATCGGTTCAGCGACCGATGCGTCGGCCGCGCCGGGCGACACCGGGTCCGACATCGACGCACGAACCCGCATCGTCGACGCCGTCAGCGACGTCTTCGACGCCATGCTCAGCACCTTCCGATGGCGTGACGCCGAAGGGCGCCTCGTCACCGACCGGCCCCTCGCCTGAACCCCCTCGACCGCCACAGAAAGCGACCTGCGCCATGAGCGAAACCGACACCGATGCCACCACTGACTTCGACATCCTCATCGGGCACGACCCCGAGACCTGGGTGGCCCTTCCGACCTCTTGGCCGCATGACGGTCACCGCGCGCCGCGATCGTGGATCAAGGCGACCGTGCGCACCGTGGCCGAGCGGTCCGAAGTGTCGACCCGCGCCTCCCGGTCCTGGCTGACGGAGGTGCTCTCGGCCCTCGCGCGCTGGTCGCCCGAGGACGAACGCCGGTACCTCTACCTGCCGGACATCGCGACCCCTCCGTCGCTGCTGCGCGTCCAGTACGGGTTCGTCGGAGGCGATCGTGATGTCGCCCTCCGGGCCATGGTCTTCGACAGCGACGTGGCCGCGGTCGAGCCTCCCGTCGTCGAGCAGGTCGAGGCGAGCGGTCTCGGGCAGGGGCTCCGAGGCGTGCGGTACGCGGCCGTCGACGGCGACGCCGGCCTCCACGCCACGCTCGTCTACGCCTTCCGGGCCGAGCCGTACGATCTCCGCGTCACCTGCCAGGTCGGCGGGCCGGAGGGCGTCCTCGGCATGATCGACGAAGTCGACGTGTTCGTGGACGACATCAGCGTGGTGCCCGCCGCGTGAGGCTGAGCGTCACCGTCCTGCACGTCCCGACGGGCCACCGGGCGGACCGCTCGGTCCTGGTCGATCCGGACACCACCGTCGACGCCGTGGCGCGGCACCTCGCGTCGTCACTGGGTCACTCGGGTCACGCCCCGCCCGCTGAGCCCGGGAGCATCACGGTCGACGGGGTGCCGGTCGACCCGACCGCGCGCATGAGTTCGGGAATCCTGCTCGACGGCGCCGTCGTCGGCTTCGGCGGCCCGGCGACGCACCTCCGTTCGCCTGCCGATCTGCCCACCATCCGCATCATCGGAGGCCGCGGGGCAGGGACGATCCACGTCGTCGACGTCGGGCTCGTCCACCTCGGAAGCGGTCCCGACGCAGGCGTGAGGCTGGACGACGTGCGGGTGCCGCCGATCGTCGCGACGATCGAACTCGACGGCGCCGGGCGCTTCACGCTGACCCCCACGGTCGACGCCTTCCCCGAGTCCGACGACGAGGCTCGCGGGCCACTCGTGCTCGTCGACCGCGTTCCCGTCCGAGGTACGGCCGCCGTGGACGAACACTGCGTCATCACCATCGGCGACACCCTCCTCGCCGTCGCGCCGGCCGGGCACCCGTCCGCCGCGATCACCGTGAGCGAGGGGGGAGGCACCTTCGACCACGCACGCCCACCGCGCCTCCTGCCGGAACCGCCGACCACGACGTTCCGGTTCCCCGCCGAACCCCAACAGGGTGCGAAGCGGCCCCTGCCGATCGTCGCGGCGCTGGCGCCGATGCTGATGGCCGTCGTCATGGTCAGCGTGTTCGGGAACGTCGCCTTCCTCGCCTTCGGGCTCATGTCGCCGGTGGTCATGATGGGCAACCACCTCTACGACAAGCGCAACGGGAAGGTCTCGCACCGGCAACGCCTCGCCGACCATCAGGCCACGAAGGAGGCGGTGGCGGCGGATGCCGAGAGCGCCGTGCGGCAGCTGCAGCGCGAGTTGCGACACCTCAGTCCCGACGCCGCCACCGTGCTCGACATCGCCGCCCGGCGTCGCTCACGGTTGTGGGAACGCCGTCGTGACGATCCGGACCACCTGCGCGTCAGGATCGGCACGGCGGATCTGCCCTCGGGTGTCACCATCGAGGACCCGGCCGAACTCGAGCACCGTCGGACCGTCGCTCGCCCCGCGGTCGACGTGCCCGTCACCGTCGATCTGGCCGACCACGGGGTCGTCGGGGTGGCCGGCCGATCCGAACACGCCAGACCTCTCGTCGCGTGGATGCTGGCTCAGCTCGCCGTCGCCCAGAGCCCCCGCGACGTGCGGTTGGTCGTCCTGACCGAACACGCTGCGGGCGACGACTGGTCCTGGCTGGCCCATGTCCCCCATGCCCGTCCCGAGAACGGTCGTCCAGCCGTCGCCTGGGTCGGCAACGACGCCGAGACCGTCGCCCGCCGCATCGCCGAGCTCGGGGCCGAGATCGACTCTCGCCGGCGGGCGGTGCGGGAGTCGCAGGGGACCCTCCGTGCGGCCACCGACATCGTCCTCGTCGTCGACGGTGCGCGGCGGTTGCGGGCACTGCCCGGGCTCGTCCGCGTCCTGCGGGACGGGCCCTCCGTCGGCGTCTACGCCGTGTGCGTCGACGCCGAACGCCGATCCCTTCCCGAGGAGTGCGTCGCCGTCGTCACCTGCGGCCTCGCGCGGCATTCCCTCGACGTGCACCGCACCGCCGACGTGCGCGAGGTCAAGGCCGACCTGCTGCCCGTCGGTTGGTTCGAGGCCGTCGCCCGGGCCGTCGCCCCGGTGGTCGACGTCGACGACGGCGACGGAACGGGCGGGCTCCCGGCGCGTTCCCGGCTGCTCGACGTGCTGCAGCTCGAACCCCCCACCGTCGAGGCCGTACTCGACCGATGGGCTCGCACGGGCCCCACGACCGAGGTCGTCATCGGAGACAGTCTCGACGGCCCGTTCGCATTCGACCTCCGCAGGGACGGTCCGCACGGTCTCGTGGCAGGCACGACCGGCTCCGGCAAGTCCGAGTTGCTGCAGAGCATGGTCGCGTCGCTCGCCGCCGCGAACACCCCCGAGTGGATGACGTTCGTCCTCGTCGACTACAAGGGTGGTGCCGCGTTCCGGGACTTCGCGCCGCTGCCCCACACCGTCGGGATGGTCACCGACCTCGACACGCACCTCGTGGAGCGGGCGTTGCACTCGCTCGGGGCCGAGCTGCGACGCCGCGAGCACCTCCTCGCCGACGCCGGAGCGAAGGACCTCGAGGACTACGTGGAGGGCGCGGTCGGTGACGATGCGAGGCCTCCGTTGCCGCGCCTCCTGATCGTGATCGACGAGTTCGCCAGCATGGTCCGCGAGTTGCCGGACTTCGTGACCGGCCTCGTCAACATCGCCCAGCGCGGGCGTTCTCTCGGAATCCACCTCGTGCTCGCGACGCAGCGGCCGACGGGCGTCGTCACCGGCGACATCAAGGCGAACACGAACCTGAGGATCGCCCTTCGCGTGACCGATGCAGGTGAGAGCAGCGACGTCATCGACGCGGGTGACGCGGCCGGCATCTCCAAGTCGACACCGGGTCGCGCCCTCGTCCGATTGGGGGCCAGTGCACTCGTCCCGTTCCAGGCAGGCCGTGTCGGTGGCCGACGCCCCGGGGCGGTGGCCGAGGTCGTGCCCGAGGTGTGGTCGAGTCCGCTCGACTGGCAGGACCTCGGGCGGGTCGTGGCCGAGCCGCCGCCACGGACGACGACCGAGTCCGTCGGTCGCACCGACCTGGCCGAGCTCGTCGACGCGCTCGCCGCGGCCTCCACCCGTCTCGGGATTCCTCGCCCGCATCGTCCGTGGCTCGACGCCTTGCCCGACAGGCTCGTGCTCGACGACCTGGCAGGGTCCCGGACGGGCTCGGACGTCGACACGTGCGTCCCCGGCGACGTGGCCGTGCTGCCCTTCGGTCGGCAGGACTTCCCGGCCGAACAGCACCAGGCCCCGGCCGCGCTCGACCTGCAGACCCTGGGGCATCTCTTCGTCGTCGGCGCCCCGCGGACGGGACGCTCGCAGGTGCTCCGCACGGTCGCGGCCTCCCTCGCCGACCGGACGAGCTGCGCCGACGTGCACCTCTACGGCATCGACTGCGGCAGCGGTGCCCTGCTGCCGCTCGAGAGCCTTCCGCACGTCGGAGCCGTCGTCCAGCGGACCCAGCTCGACCGGGTCCGGCGCCTGCTGACGAAGCTCGTCGACGAGACCTACCGGCGGCAACAGGTGCTCGCAGCGGGAGGTCATGCGGGAGCGGTCGAGCAGCGACGAGCCTCTCCCGAGGGGGACCGCCTGCCGCACCTGGTCGTCATGATCGACCGGTGGGAAGGGTTCACGGGCAGCTTCGCCGAGATCGAGCACGGCAAGCTCGTCGACCAGGTGGGGGTGCTCTTGCGTGAGGGTGCCGCGGTCGGGCTCCACGTGCTCGTCACGGGTGACCGGCAGCTCGTCGCGGGCCGGCTCGCCGCCCTGGTCGACGACAAGCTGCTCCTGCGCCTGACCGACCGGGCCGACTACGCCCTCGCCGGTCTGAACGCGCGGGCCCTGCCCGACGTCCTGCCCCCGGGGCGGGGCTTCACCGCCGAGACCTCGATCGAGACGCAGGTCGCCTTGATCGATGCCGAGGCCACGGGGCAGGCGCAGGCCGAGGCGCTGAGACGGCGGGCGGCGTCGGCGGCTCACCGTGACCGTGATGTTCCTGCCGCCCGTCGGCCCTTCCGCGTCGACGAACTGGCGGGCCCCATCTCGTTCGACGACGCCTGGTCCCGCCGGGGAGCGGCTGACCCGGCGAGCGTCTTCGCCTTGATCGGCGTCGGTGGCGACGACCTCGTTCCGTGGGGTCCCGACCTCGCCGACGGCCCGGGCAGCTATGTCGTGACGGGCCCCCCGAAGAGCGGGCGCAGCACCGTCCTGGTAGCCGTCGTCCGGTCGCTCACGGCCCAGCGCATCGGAGTGGTCGTCGTCGCCCCACGGCGATCGCCGCTGCGGGCGCTCGAGGGGTCGCCCGGCGTGGTCGCGGTGATCACCACCCGGACCGTCGAGGAGGCCCTCCTCGCGCCCTTCTTTGCAGACGCCGACGGCCCTCGCGTGCTCGTCATCGACGACGGCGAACACCTCAAGGACTGCCCCGCGGGCGAGTGGCTCGCGGAGTTCCTCAGGTCGTGCCCCGACACCGGTCGCGCACTCGTCGTGGCCGGGACGACCGGCGAGGTGTTGTCCGGGTGGGCCGGCTGGCAGGTCGACGTGAGGAACAACCGGTGCGGCGCCGTGCTCAGCCCGCAGCTGCCCAATGAAGGTGACCAGGTGGGGCTCCGGCTGACGAAGTCCGACCTCGCCGACCGGCCGACGCCAGGGTTCGCCCTCGTGGACGACGGCAGCGGTCGAGCCGTCCGGGTGCAGGTGCCGTTCGACCGGGCCGGGTGAGCCCGGGCCGCTTCGGGGCACCTGCACCCGGGGGCTCATCGCGCCTCGCCCAGGCCGAACGACGACAGGGCGTCGGTCTCGACCGCACGGCAGGCAGTCTCCGAGCCCCGGTCCGGGCGGCGCCTCCGAAGGTGCAGCGCACCTGCCGCCGTCACGAGCACCAAGCCGGTACCCATGATGCCGAGGGCGACGAGCAACGGTTGCCCTCCACCGGTCGAACCGGTGAAGGCCAGCCTCGCCGGAGGCGCGGGGGCATCGGCCGGCACCGGTTGTCGGACGGTCGTCATCTCGCTCCGGTAGACGGTGGTGTCGGCGAAGGCCGGCACGATCCTGCTGCCGTCCTCGGCGGCCGCCGACCCCTCCGACGAGAACAGGAAGACGTACGTGCCGGGTCGCTCGAGCGTGACGCAGGGCGTGGTGTAGTTGCCGTCCTCGCTGGTGGCCACCGTCTCGCGGGCCACGATCAGGTCCGGGTCGAGGAGGCCGATCGGTCCGAGGTCGCTTCCCACCTCGGGGGCCTCGGCGAACGGTCCGACGAGCACCGACTCGACGTCGACCCCGCCGGGCACGTCGGGGTGGAGGTCGACGACGGTGAGTTCGTCGCTGACGCAGGTACCAGGGTCGATCTCGGCGTCGGACACCACGGTCGAGATGGTCGGCGTCCAGGGCACGAACGTCGTCTCGGTCGCCGTGCCGAAGGGAGAGCGCCAGGAACCCACCCGGTCACGCCCCGCTTCGACCGGAGTGTCCGCAGGATCGATGGTCTCGACCCACGTGTAGTAACCGCCGCCGGGCAGCTCGCAGCCCGGCGTCGAGTAGGTGCCAGGACCGTCGACTACCTCCAGGGCGACCTCGCAGACCAGCGGGGCGTCGTCCGGCCACGCGGCGGCCTCGACCACCGGAGCGAGGAAGGGCCCCAGCAGGCGGCTCCGCACCGTGACCGGTACGGGACGCCAGCTCCCCGCGTCGTCGTATCGACCCCACTCGGACAGGAGCCCGTCTCCGGGCCGCACGCCGAGCGTCACCTGGTCGGTGACGACCGTCCCGGTCTCGGCCACGGTGTCGCTGGTGACGGTCGACACCGTGGGCTGGAACGGCAGGGGCGACAGCTGCTCGACACTCGCGGCTTCGGAGGCGGAGGCCGCGACCCCGCCCGAGAAGAGGATCATCTGTGAGCCCGCGGGGCTGTTCCCCACCGTGGTCACCCGTCCGTACGGCAGGTCGACGAACTCGACCGAGGCGTTCACGGTGACGTGGGCAGCGTCACCGGTGGCGACGACGGACACGCTCTCGCCGTTGCGGACGACGGCCGTGGTCGAGCCGTCCGCGAACACGGCGCCGTCCAGGGTGACCGTGCCTGCATGTGTCGGTTCGAGGCTCGTCGGCCCGCCCGCCACACGGTCGACCGTGAGGTCGGGGCGGATCAGCCCGGTGCCGTCGTCCGAGAGTTCGACGGTGATCGATGCCGCGACCGATTTCGACGCGGCGGACGAGGCCTCGGCGAGCATCTGGTTCGCGCGTTCGAGCACGATCGGCCATCGCTCGTTGGCACGGCCGGCGTAGTACCGCTGCGTGTGGCCGTTCAGGCCGGTGATGGTCCAGACCGCGAGCTGTCCCGCGGCGGCCGTGTCGGCGTCGGTCGTGCCGCCCCAGGTGCGGGCGATGTACGCGAGCCGCGCGTGGTCGTCGGTCGAGACGCCGATCACGTCACCACCCGTGGTCGTGTCGTAGTGGTTGCCGACGGGCGAGCTCTTGCCGGCTTCGAGGCAGAACGCCTGGGTGCCGTCGTCGAGTCGGTAGGTGCCGAGCCACGAGACGTCGTCGCCACGCCAGAGATGGCCCGGGCCGAGTCCCGTGCCGGTCACGGCAGCGGCCGGAGCGTGGCCGAGCAGCCCGACGGCGACGGAGAACAACAGGGCGAGGGCGAGCGCGAGGCGCCGTCTGGGGGGCCCGAGGGCCTTCGTTGGTGATGTCATGCACCGACGATCGGGCAGCGGCCCCGGCTGCCGAGGCCGGCACCGCGCCTCCTGTGCACCGTTCCCGCTGACGCAGGCCGGGGGAGGAGCCGTGACGCGACGACGCCCCCGCCGCGAGGTGCGGCGGGGGCGTCGTCAGACGGTGGTGACCGAGGTCACTCGGTCTCGTCGAGGTCGATCTCGTCGCCCTCGAGGTCGTTCGAGGCGTACTCGGGCGAGCCCTCGCGGGGCGCGCCACCGGTGGGGCCGTCGTTGCCCTCGCCGACGCCGGGGAAGACCGTCTCGCCGGCCACGGCGTCGTTCGTCGCGATCTGCTCGGACTCGGCGAACTCGTCGGCCTGGTCGTAGGGCTGCTCGCCCGATGCTGCGGGGGTGTTGGTGTCGCTCATGATGTGTCCTCTCGAGAATGGTGCGGGGTGGTGGGGGAGCGGCTCAGGCCAGACCGAGTTGCTGCTTCATGCCGGCCTCGTCGGTGGCGCCCCAGCGCTCGACGAGCAGGCCGTCCTCGTCGAACCGGCCGACCTGGATGCCGCGCACGGTGAACGACTTGCCCGTGGGCTCCGCGCCCTGGAACGTGCCGGTGTGCGTGCCCGAGATCGTGAAGACGGCGGTGACGTTCTCGTCGTCGGCGACGAGGGTCTCGACCGCGAGGTCGGCGTCGGGGAAGGCCGCGAAGAACTCGGTCCAGAAGGCCTGGATGCCGGCGAGGCCGGCGGGTGCGTCGGGGGCCGGGTCGTGGTCGACGACGTCGGCGTGGAAACCCTCGCCGAGGCGGTCGATCTCACGGGCGGTCAGGATCTCGCCGAGGCGCTCCTGCGTGGCGAGGTTCTTTTCTTTCGACATGCGTGTCTCCGTCTTCTGGTTCTGTCGGGGTGTCTCTCGTCTACTCCCCAGGCGGCAGCGGGCCCCCGATGCTCACAGCAGACGCCCCGCTCGGCGTACCCCTGGGGTCGCCCGCTAGGCTGACCGCGGCCCATATGTCTTCATGTCGAGATGGCTCGATGTCGAGACGGATCATGGTGAGACGACGCAGCGATGCGGATTGGAAGAACAGCGTGGATCTTTTCGAGTACCAGGCCAGAGACCTGTTCGAGCAGTACGGCGTGCCCGTGCTGCCGGGCATCGTGGCCGACACCCCCGAGGAGGCGCGAGCGGCGTCCGAGAAGCTGGGTGGCGTCACCGTCGCGAAGGCCCAGGTCAAGGTCGGCGGCCGAGGCAAGGCCGGCGGCGTCAAGGTGGCGCAGACCCCGGACGACGCCGAGGCCGCGGCGAAGGACATCCTCGGGCTCGACATCAAGGGCCACGTCGTCAAGCGCGTCATGATCGCCGGCGGCGCCCAGATCGCCCGCGAGTTCTACTTCTCGGTGCTGCTCGACCGTGCCAACCGTTCGTACCTGTCGCTCTGCAGCGTCGAGGGCGGCATGGAGATCGAGCAGCTCGCCGTCGAGAAGCCCGACGCGTTGGCGCGCATCGAGGTCGACCCCCGCGCGGGCATCGACCTCGCGAAGGCCACCGAGATCGCGAAGGCCGGCGGGTTCCCCGACGAGCTCGTCGAGAAGGTCGCCCCCGTCTTGGTCAAGCTCTACGCCGTCTACGAGGGCGAGGACGCGACCCTCGTCGAGGTCAACCCGCTCGTGCTCACCGAGCAGGGCGACATCGTCGCCCTCGACGGCAAGGTCTCCATCGACGAGAACGCCGAGTTCCGTCACCCCGGCCACGCCGAGCTCGAGGACGCCGACGCGGCCGACCCGCTCGAGGCGAAGGCCAAGGCCGCCGGCCTCAACTACGTGAAGCTCGACGGCGAGGTCGGCATCATCGGCAACGGTGCAGGTCTCGTCATGTCGACGCTCGACGTCGTCGCGTACGCCGGCGAGGCGCACGGCGGCGTCAAGCCCGCCAACTTCCTCGACATCGGCGGCGGAGCGAGCGCCGAGGTCATGGCGGCGGGGCTCGACGTGATCCTGGGCGACGCCCAGGTCAAGAGCGTCTTCGTCAACGTCTTCGGTGGCATCACCGCCTGTGACGCGGTCGCCAACGGCATCGTCGCCGCCCTCGGCATCCTCGGCGACGCGGCCACCAAGCCGCTCGTCGTGCGACTCGACGGCAACAACGTCGACGAAGGTCGACGCATCCTGGCGGAGGCGGCCCACCCGCTGGTCACCGTCGTCGCGACCATGGACGAGGCTGCCGACAAGGCCGCCGAGCTGGCTTCGAAGTAAGGACTGCACAGAACAATGTCGATCTTCCTCAACAAGGACAGCAAGGTCATCGTCCAGGGCATCACCGGCGGCGAGGGCACCAAGCACACCGCACTCATGCTCAAGGCGGGCACGAAGGTCGTGGGTGGCGTCAACGCCCGCAAGGCCGGCACGACCGTCACCCACGGTGACGTCGAGCTCCCCGTCTTCGGCACCGTGACCGAGGCCGTCGCCGAGACCGGCGCGGACGTCTCGATCGTCTTCGTGCCGCCGGCGTTCGCCAAGGACGCCGTCGTCGAGGCCATCGAGGCCGAGGTGCCGCTCGTCGTCGTCATCACCGAGGGCATCCCGGTGCAGGACAGCGCCGAGTTCTGGGCGCTCGCCAAGGCCAAGGGCGGAACGACCCGCATCATCGGCCCGAACTGCCCCGGCATCATCACGCCCGGCGAGTCGCTGGTGGGCATCACGCCTGCCTCGATCTCGGGCTCGGGGCCCATCGGCCTGGTCTCGAAGTCGGGCACCCTGACCTACCAGATGATGTTCGAGCTGCGCGACCTCGGCTTCTCGACCGCCATCGGCATCGGTGGCGACCCGGTCATCGGCACGACGCACATCGACGCCCTCGAGGCGTTCGAGGCCGACCCCGACACCAAGGCGATCGTCATGATCGGCGAGATCGGCGGCGACGCCGAAGAGCGTGCCGCCGACTACATCAAGGCACACGTCACCAAGCCCGTCGTCGGCTACGTCGCGGGCTTCACCGCCCCCGAGGGCAAGACGATGGGCCACGCCGGTGCGATCGTGTCCGGCTCGGCCGGCACCGCCCAGGCGAAGAAAGAGGCGCTCGAAGCCGCCGGCGTCAAGGTCGGCAAGACGCCGAGCGAGACCGCGGCGCTGCTCCGCGAGGTCTACGCCTCCCTGTAGGGGCCGACCCGCGACTCCTCGACGGGCGTGTTCGTCACCGCCGGTCGTCCTCGGACGCCGGCCACGACGGACACGCCCGTCGTCGTGCGTGCGGGCCGGCGGGTGCGGAGCGGAGTCGTCGTCGCGGGCGGCGGGGCAGCAGGCCGGCCCCGGTCGGCACCGGTACAGTCGCTCGCGATGAACCGCCCAGTCACCGCTCTCTTCTCCGCGCTCGAAGCCCTGCTCGTCGTGGCCATCGGCGTCGGCATCCCCCTCGTCGTGCTGACCTCGCTCTGGGCGTTCCAGTACGGCCTGCAGATCGACTGGGTCGTCTTCTGGCGCGCAGCCGTCGATTCGTGGCTCGTCGGGCACGGCGCCGACCTGACCGTCCAGCTCAGCGCCGACGCGGCCGCGGCGACCGGCATCCCCGGGGCGGACGCCCCCATCGTCATCTCGCTGGCCGCGCTCGGCTTCGCCCTGCTCACGGTGCTGATGGGCATCCGCGCCGGCCGCGCCGCGGCCGAGACCGCGCACCGCCTGACGGGCGTGCTCGTGACCATTGGCACCTTCGCCCTGCTGTCCCTCGCCCTGGCGGCCTCCGCGCAGCACGAGCTCGCACGCCCGTCGTTGTGGCAGGGCACGCTCCTGCCCGCGCTCGTGTACGCCGTGCCCGTCGTGGCCATGGCGGAGGTCACGCGCCGGCGTCGGGGTGAGGCCGCCGACCCCGTGACCGGTGCCGTGATCGGCCTCCTGTCGCGACTGCCCCGACAGGTGACCGGCATCGCGGCCGCCGGACTGCGGCTCGGGACCGTGGCCGCATCCGCCGTCCTGGCCGTGTCGGCCCTGATCGTCTCGGTGCTGATCGTGACGAACTACGCCCAGATCATCACCCTGTACGAAGGCGCGCACGGTGGGTTCCTCGGAGGGCTCGCGTTGACGCTCGGTCAACTCGCCCTGCTCCCCGACGTCGTCGTGTGGGCGGCGTCGTGGCTGGTCGGCCCCGGCTTCGCCATCGGCACCGGGTCGTCGATCTCGCCCCTGGGCACCGCCGTCGGCCCGATGCCCGCGATCCCCTTCCTCGGCGCGCTGCCCACCGCCGACCTGACGTTCGGTTTCGTCGGGCTGCTGGTCCCGGTCGTCGCCGCGTACGTCTGCGCGACCCTCCTGAGGCCGCGGCTGCAACGGATGCTCGCCGGGTACGGGGTCGACGACCTGGTCCGTCGCATCGTCGTCGCGGTCGTCGGCGGGGTCGTCGGGGGAGCGCTGCTCGGCCTGCTCGCCTGGGCGGCCTCCGGCTCGGCCGGGCCCGGACGCCTGACCGACGTCGGACCCGACCCGCTGCTGGTCGGCGGGTTCGCGGCGCTCGAGTTCGCCGTCGCCGGCGTGCTCGCGATGGTCGTGACGCCACCGAGGTTCGCGGGTGATCGAGCCGAGACGACGCCGGACGGCTCCGGTGCGAAGCGGCACGACGACCCGGTCGTCGACGACACCACGCCGACGGGCCCTGTGCCCGTGACCACCCTGCGGCGCGACGGCGACGACACCGAGCGCATCGAGGGCATCACGCGCTGACGCCGTCGTCCGACGGACCGCCGACCGCCCCCCCGGTGCGCGTGCCCGGGCCGCTAGGCTTGCCGGGTGCTGAAGCTCGTGGTGCTCATCTCCGGTGGCGGCTCGAACCTCCGGGCTCTGCTCGAGGCCGCGAGCGACGCCGAGTACCCCGCCCGGGTGGTCGCCGTCGGCGCCGACCGCGAGGCCGACGGCTTCGAGCACGCCGAGCACTTCGGGGTGCCGACCTTCTCGGTCGCCTTCTCGAACTTCGCCGACCGTGCCGCCTGGGGTGACGAGCTGTTGGCCCAGATCGAGCAGTGGCAGCCCGACCTCGTGGTGCTCAGCGGTTTCATGCGGCTCGTGCCGCCACGGGTCGTCGCCGCCCTCGCGCCGAACCTCATCAACACGCACCCCGCCTACCTGCCCGAGTTCCCCGGCGCGCACGGCGTGCGCGACGCGCTCGCGGCGGGCGTCGAGCAGACGGGCGCGAGCGTCATCGTCGTCGACGAGGGCGTCGACAGCGGCCCGATCCTCGCCCAGCGTCGCATCCCCGTCCTGCCCGGCGACGACGAGTCGTCGCTGCACGACCGCATCAAGGTCGTCGAGCGCGAACTGCTCGTCCAGACCGTGCTCGACATCGCCAACGGAACGACCACACTCGAACAGGAGCCCACCGCATGAGCGGCCACGCCATCGACCCCAGCCTCTACCGCGACCGTGACGCCGTGACCGTGCGTCGTGCCCTGATCAGCGTCAGCGACAAGACCGGCCTGCTCGACCTGGCCGCCGCCCTCTCGGCCTCCGGCGTCGAGATCGTGTCGACCGGCTCGACGGCCCAGACCATCCGCGACGCCGGCCACGCCGTCACCGAGGTCAGCAGCGTCACCGGGTTCCCCGAGTCGCTGGACGGCCGCGTCAAGACGCTGCACCCCGCGGTGCACGCCGGCATCCTCGCCGACCTGCGGCTCGAGTCGCACGAGGCGCAGCTGGCCGAACTCGACATCGCCGCGTTCGAGCTCGTCGTCGTCAACCTCTACCCGTTCGTCGAGACCGTCGCCTCGGGTGCCGACGTGCCGACCGTCATCGAGAACGTCGACATCGGGGGCCCCGCGATGGTCCGGGCCGCCGCGAAGAACCACGCCAACGTCGCGATCGTCGTCTCGCCGACGAACTACCCGCAGATCGAGAAGGCGCTCACGCTGGGGGGCACGACCCTGGCCCAGCGTCAGCGCCTGGCCGGCGAGGCCTTCGCCCACACGGCCGCGTACGACACGGCAGTCGCGGCGTACTTCGCCGCACACGTGGGCGTGCGCGCCGAGGCCGACGCGTCCGCCGCCGCGACCGGCGCCTCCTCGTCCGTCGTCGACGAGCAGGAGGCGCGGGCCGGCTTCGAGCCCGCGGTCACCGTCTCGGCCGAGCTGCAGGACACCCTCCGCTACGGCGAGAACTCCCACCAGGCGGCCGCGATCTACGCGACGCCCGGCGCGCACGGCATCGCGCAGGCGACGCAGCTGCACGGCAAGGCGATGTCGTACAACAACTACGTCGACGCGGACGCGGCCCTGCGCGCCGCCTACGACTTCGACGAGCCCGCCGTCGCGATCATCAAGCACGCCAACCCGTGCGGCATCGCCGTGGCCTCGCCCGACGCCGTCGACGCCATCGCCGACGCGCACCAGCGGGCGCACGCCTGCGATCCCGTCTCCGCGTTCGGCGGCGTCATCGCGGCCAACCGCCCGGTGACCCGCGCCATGGCCGAGACCGTCGCGGACATCTTCACCGAGGTCGTCATCGCCCCGGCGTTCGACCCCGAGGCCGTCGAGATCCTCAGCGCGAAGAAGAACATCCGCCTGCTGACCCTGCCCGCCGACTTCACCCGCGACGCGCGCGAGGTCAAGCAGATCTCGGGTGGCCTGCTCGTCCAGGACGCCGACCGGTTCGACGCGTTCACGTCCGACGGCTGGACGCTGGTGGCCGGCGACGAGGCCGACGCCTCGACGAGAGCCGACCTCGAGTTCGCCTGGAAGGCCTCGCGCGCCGTCAAATCGAACGCGATCCTGCTCGCCTCGGGCGGCGCGTCCGTCGGGGTGGGCATGGGCCAGGTCAACCGCGTCGACTCGTGCCACCTCGCGGTCGACCGCGCCGGTGCGCGTGCCGCCGGGTCGGTCGCGGCGTCCGACGCGTTCTTCCCCTTCGCCGACGGCCTGCAGGTGCTGCTCGACGCCGGCGTGGCAGCGGTCGTCCAGCCCGGCGGGTCGATCCGCGACGACGAGGTCGTGGCCGCGGCGAAGGCTGCCGGCGTGACCATGTACTTCACGGGCGAGCGCCACTTCTTCCACTAGGTCGCCGTCGGCCGGGGCCCCGGAGGCGCGCGTCGCGTCGTCCACGATTCCGAACCGTTCCGTCTTGCGGCGGAGTCGACGGCACGCATATCCTGTAAGGCTGCTCACAGCCGGTCGGACACGACCGCACGGACGGATGACGACACTCAGGAGGACATGATGACGACGACGACACTGACCACGGTGGGCACGGCCACCGACGGTGCTCGCGTGGGTCGCGCCTCCTCGGCGTCTCCGAGCCCGGCGCCGATCGTCTAGACGAGACGGTCCGCCGCCCACCGGCACCCCTCCGACACACCGCCCGCCGACGTCTCCGGGCGCGACCGCGGGACCGCGGGTCCTCCCCGGGCGGTCGCCGCACCACCTTCTCCACCACGGGTCACCGCTCCGTTCGGTCGCCCGTGCCAGATCACGACACTTGGATCACCCATGTCTCAGAAGTCCTCGTCCGCACGCCCGCCCGACCCGGCGAAGCGCCCCTCGACGGTGCAGTCGCTCGTGCGGCTCCACCCCTACGTCAAGCCGGCCCTGCCCCGCATCGTGCTGGGCATGGTCGCGGCCCTGCTCGCCGCCGTCGTCGCCCTGCTGATCCCCCTCGTCCTGCAACTGCTCGTCGACGGCCCCCTGTCGAGCGGGGACCGATCGCAGGTCTGGCCCGCGTTCGCCGTCGTGCTGGGCCTCGGAGTGGCCGAGGCGATCCTCATCGGTGCCCGCCGTCGCCTGGTGCTCACACCGAGCACGCACGTCGAGGCGACCATGCGCAACGCCCTCTACGCCAAGCTGCAAGACCTGCCGGTGGCGTTCCACGACCGCTGGCAGAGCGGTCAGCTGCTCAGCCGGTCGGTCAGCGACCTGAGCCTCATCCGCCGCTGGCTCGCGTTCGGTGTCGTGCTGCTCGTCGTCAACGTGCTCACGATCGTCGTCGGCTTCGTCGTCCTGTTCTCGTACAGCTGGGTGCTCGGCCTCGTCTTCCTCGTGGCGTCGCTGCCCGTGTTCTTCGTCAGCTTCGCGTTCGAGAAGCGCTACTCGGTCGTCGCCCGCCGCAGCCAGGACCAGGTCGGTGACCTGGCGACCAGCGTCGAGGAGAGCGTCCACGGCATCCGCGTGCTCAAGGCCTTCGGTCGCGGCAAGCACTCGCTGCGCGAGTTCGCCAAGCAGGCCGAGGACCTCCGTGGGACCGAGATCGAGAAGGCGAAGGCCATCTCGAAGCTGTGGCTCTGGCTGCTGCTCGTCCCCGACGTGGCCTTCGCGCTCTGTCTGCTCGGCGGCGTCTGGTTGGCCGCCGACGGCCAGCTGACCGTCGGCCAGCTCTTCGCCTTCTTCGCGACGGCGACCGTGCTGCGCTGGCCGGTCGAGTCGATCGGCTTCCTCCTCTCGATGACCTTCGACACCCGCACGGCCGTCGACCGCTACTTCGAGGTGATGGACAGCGAGAACACGGTGACCGACCCCGAGGACCCGGCGACGATCGCCGAACCCCACGGTCGACTCGAGTTCAAGGGCACGCACTTCCGCTACCAGGACTCGCCGGCCCAGTTCTCCGACCTCGTCAACGGGGTCGACCTCGTCGTCGAGCCCGGCGAGACGATGGCCCTCGTCGGTCTCACCGGTTCGGGCAAGACGACGCTCCTGTCGCTCGTGTCCCGGCTCTACGACGTCACCGGCGGGCAGGTCCTGATCGACGGTGTCGACGTCCGCGACCTCAGCCGTGAAGAGCTCCGCCGTCACATCGGCATGGCGTTCGAGGACGCGACGCTGTTCAGTGCGTCCGTCCGTGACAACGTCCTGCTCGGTCGCCCCGACCTCGCCGACGACGCCGACGAGGCCGACCGGGTGATGCGCGAGGCACTCGAGATCGCGCAGGCCGACTTCGTCGAGCGGCTGCCCGAGGGCGTCGACACCCGCGTGGGTGAAGAGGGCCTCAGCCTGTCCGGCGGCCAGCGTCAGCGCCTCGCGCTGGCACGCGCCATCGCTGCGCGCCCGGCCGTGCTGGTGCTCGACGACCCGTTGTCGGCCCTCGACGTCGACACCGAGGCGCGGGTCGAGGCCGGTCTGCGACGCGTGCTCGCGTCCACGACCTCGCTGATCGTCGCGCACCGGCCGTCGACGGTCACCCTGGCCGACCGGGTCGCGCTGCTCCAGAACGGCACGGTCACCGCGGTGGGCCGGCACTCCGACCTCATCGCGAGCAACGAGCACTACCGCTACGTCATCTCGTCGCTCGACGACGACTCCACCACCACCCGAGAGGAGGTGCTCGCATGACCGACACGACACTCGAGGACGACCGTCCCGATCGCCCGGCGGTCGCCGACGGCCCCGTCGAGCGCGAGGCGTTGGACGGCCGCACGCCGGCCGAGAAGCGCGCCGAGCAGGGCTCGACGACGCAGGGCGTCCGCGGCGAGGAGCGCGAGAACTTCACCAAGGACGAGAGCAAGAGGCTCCGCCGTCGGTCGCTGCGCCTCCTCGGCTCGCTCGTGCACCCGCTGCGCTGGCGACTCGCGTTGATGGGCGTCGTCGTCGTGATCAGCACGGCCTCGCAGGTCGCGGGGCCGGCCCTGATCGCGATCGGCATCGACACCGCCCTGCCGGCCCTGATGGACGACCAGGACTGGGCACCGGCGATCCTCGTCGTGGTCGCCTACCTGGTGACCGGCGTGATCGGTGCGGTGCTGATGGCGCAGTACACGGTGCTGTCGGCGCGGATCAGCCAGGCGATCCTGTTTGACCTGCGCAAGCGGCTGTTCCTGCACACGCAGCGGCTCAGCCTCGAGTTCCACGAGACGTACACGTCGGGCCGCATCATCTCGCGCCAGACGAGCGACCTGGACTCGATCCGCGAGCTGCTCGACTCGGGCATCAACCAGCTCGTGTCGGGCCTGCTGTACATGGTCTTCACCGCCGTCGCCCTGGTCGCGCTCGACCCGCAGAGCGGCCTCGTCCTCGCCGTCGCCCTCGTGCCGCTCGTGGCGTTGACCCGGTGGTTCCAGGTGCGCTCGCAGAAGCTGTTCCGGGCCACGCGCGTCACGAGCGCCCGCGTCATCGTGCACTTCGTCGAGACGATGACGGGCATGCGTGCCGTGCAGGCCTTCCGCAAGGAGGCGCGCAACGAGAAGGAGTACGCCGGTCACGTCGAGGACTACCGGCAGGCCAACTCGAAGGTGTTCACGTTGTTCGGCACCTTCGACCCGGGCCTGGTGCTCATCGGCAACGCGACCCTCGCGGCGGTCGTGCTGTTCGGCGGCTTCCGGGTGATCGACGGCTCGCTCGAGATCGGTGCCCTGCTGGCGGTGGCGCTCTACGCGAAGCGGTTCTTCGACCCGGCCGAAGAGATGGCCATGTTCTACAACGGCTACCAGTCGGCGTCCGCCGCGCTCGAGAAGATCTCGGGCGTGCTCGAGGAGCAGCCGAGCGTGCCCGACCCGACGCGCCCGGTCGACCTGTGGGACGCCAAGGGGCAGGTGCACTTCG
Organism: Frigoribacterium sp. CFBP 8759; assembly: GCF_014841655.1. Taxonomy (NCBI): domain Bacteria; kingdom Bacillati; phylum Actinomycetota; class Actinomycetes; order Micrococcales; family Microbacteriaceae; genus Frigoribacterium; species Frigoribacterium sp. CFBP 8759. The sequence continues at coordinate 795,531 of NZ_JACYUH010000001.1, read as the reverse complement.
ACGACGTCGAGTTCGCCTACAACGCCGACACGGTCGTGCTGCCCGGCTTCGACCTCCACGTGCCGGCGGGGCAGACCATCGCCCTCGTCGGATCGACGGGGGCCGGCAAGTCGACGTTGGCGAAGCTGATCTCGCGCTTCTACGACCCGACGCGCGGTGCCGTGACGCTCGACGGCGTCGACCTGCGCGACCTGCACCCGAAGGACCTCCGCCGCGCCATCGTCATGGTGACGCAGGAGGCGTACCTCTTCTCGGGTTCGGTGGCCGACAACATCTCGCTCGGCAAGCCCGACGCGACGCGCGACGAGATCGTGCGGGCGGCGAAGGCGGTCGGGGCGCACGAGTTCATCGAGGCCCTGCCCGACGGGTACGACACCGACGTGAACAAGCGCGGCGGCCGGGTGTCGGCCGGGCAACGCCAGTTGCTGTCGTTCGCCCGGGCGTTCATCGCGAACCCGAGCGTGCTGATCCTCGACGAGGCGACCGCGTCGCTCGACATCCCGTCCGAGCGCATGGTGCAAGAGGCCCTGCAGACGCTGCTCGCCGACCGCACCGCGGTCATCATCGCGCACCGCCTGTCGACGGTCGCGATCGCCGACCGGGTGCTCGTGATGGAGCACGGCAAGATCGTCGAGGACGGCACCCCCGACGACCTGATCGCGGGCACCGGCCGCTTCGCGCAGCTCCACGCCGCGTGGCGCGACTCGCTCGTGTGAGGCGGGGCCCGGACGGCGGGCCCCGCCCGCCGTCCGGGCTCGGCTAGCGTGGCCTCGATGACCGACGCGACGAGCTACCTGCAGGCCTACGACGAGCAACTCCGCACCGACGCCGAGACGCCGAGTGCGATCGCGGTCACCCGCCACGGTCCGTTGCGGCTCGTCACCTTCGCCGGTGGTCGCGGGTTCGTCACCTACCGCGACCTCGGCGACGCGGACGCCGACGCGGTCCGCGCGCTGGTGGCGGCCGCCGTCGAGCACTTCGACGCCGACGACGAGACCACCCGGGTCGAGTGGAAGACCCGCGGGCACGACCGTGCCCCCGGGCTCCACGACGCGCTCGTGGCCTCGGGCTTCGAACCCGGCGAGCCCGAGTCGATCATGATCGGGCCGCTCGCCGTGCTCGCGGACCTCGGCGAGGTGCCCGAGGGCGTGACGGTGCGTCGGGTCACCACCGAGGCGGACGTGCGGGCGATGAGTGCGATGGTCGACGAGGCGTTCGGCGAGGCGGTCGACGCGCGGATGGCCGACGCGCTGCTGTCCCGGTTGGGCCGTGGCGACGGCATGGAGCTCTGGGTCGCCGAGGTCGACGGCCGGATGGTCAGCGGAGGCCGGCTCGAACCCGTCCCCGGCACGGACTTCGTCGGCATCTGGGGCGGCGCCACGCTCGAGGCGTACCGCCACCGGGGCATCTACCGGGCGTTGACCGCGGCGCGCGCGCGTTCCGCCCTCGCGCAGGGCAAGACCCTCGTGCACAGCGACTCGACCGACGACTCGCGTCCGATCCTCGAGCGGTCGGGTCTGGTCGCCGTCTCGACGACGACCCCCTACGACCGGACGCGCTGAGGCGACACGGGCGACGGCGGGCGGCGCCGGGGGAGGCGGGCGGTCGTGGACGACCGCCTTCGACGAACACGCCCGTCCCGGTGATGCCGGTGGTCCGTGGTGCAGTCGCTCAGGGACGGTGGGAGGCGCGCTCCAGATCGACGCGGAAGGTGCCCGACCGGCTCCACAGCAGAGGCGTGCCCTCGACCCGGTACTGCTCGAGGGCGCGCTGCTCGTGGTCGCGCGGGGCATGGCCCGAGGCGCGGATCACCCGCCACCAGGGCAGGTCGGCCCCGGCGTAGGCCATCACCCGGCCGACGGCACGAGAGGCCCGCGACCCGAGGGCGGCGGCGACCGACCCGTAGGTCATCACGTGGCCCGGCGGGATCGACTCGACGACGGCGACGACCTGCGAGACGAAGTCGTCGGGGTCGGGGTCGGGGTCGGGGGCGGGCCCGGGGTCGGGGCCGGGGTGCGGCGCGGGCTCGCCGCCGCGGGTGGAGGCGCCCGGGGTCACGTCGTCGGCCTCACGCGGTGCCGGCTCAGACCTGTGACGACGCCAGGGTCAGGCCCGCGACGTGCTCGCCGTAGGGCGTCTCGCCGATGACCTCGAAGCCGATGTGGTGGAAGAAGTCCTCGGGCCCGTCGTCACCCGGCTCGTAGATGACGGTGACCCGGTCGAAGCCGCGGCTGCGGGCCTCGTCGGCGAGGGCGTGCACGGCGAACCGGCCGATGCCCCGGCCCTGGGCGTCGGCCTCGACGTTGATGCGCCAGATGCAGCTGCGCAGCGCCTCGTCGTCGGCCTCGGCGTCGAAGTTGCCCATGATGAAGCCGACCACCGTGTCGTCGTCGTCGACCACGACGCGGGGCCAGGCGGTGGTCGGGTTGACGTACGCCTCGGCGATCGAGTGCGAGACGGGGGCGACGAACTGCTCTTGCCCCGGCTTGAGGGTGAGGTTGTTGGCCGCGACGACGGTGGCGGCGGACAGTTCTTCGAGGCGCAGTCCAGACATGCGTTCAGGGTAACGGGGCGTCCCGACGGGCACCACCGTCGGGCGGATGACCGGCGGTGGTGCGCGCGCGACCCCCCGACGTCGTGGATGATGACGAGAATGAACCGCGGGACGAACCTGCCGGCGATCGGCGGCTACAACCGGTCGGTCGTGCTCGACGCCATCCGGCGGGAGAGCGCGGGCCTCAGCCGGACCGAGATCGCCGGGCGCACCGGACTCAGTCCCCAGGCCGTGACGAACGTCTCGCGCAGATTAATCGAGGCGGGGCTCATCCGCGAGAGCGGCACCGTCATCAGTGGTCCCGGCAAGCCCCGCACCATGCTGCAGCTCGAGTCCCGCGGGCGCTTCGCCGTGGGCGTGCACATCGACCCCGCCGTGCTGACGTTCGTCCTGCTCGACCTCGTCGGCACGGTCGTCGCCCACGCCCGAGAGTTGACGCCCTCCGCCAGCGAACCCGACGAGGTGGTGGCCCTCATGGCACGGGCCATCGACGGACTGGTCGTCACGAGCGGCGTCGACCGCGACCTGCTGCTGGGGGTCGGCATCGCCTCGCCCGGCCCGGTCGACATCGGGCCCGGCCTCGTGCTCGACCCCCCGATGATGCCCCTCTGGCGGCACGTGCCGTTGCGTCGGGCGCTCAGCGAGGCGACCGGTCTGCCGGTGCTGCTCGAGAAGGACGTCACGGCCTGCGCGGTCGCCGAGCTCTGGCTCAGCGACGGAGGCGCGGGTGAGCGCAGCGACTTCGCCTTCGTCTACTACGGCACCGGTTACGGCACCGGGCTCGTGCTCGGCGGCGACGTGCTGCGCGGGGCCAGCGCGAACGCGGGGGACTCGGGGCACGTGATGGTCGACGACCACGGCCACCGATGCACCTGCGGGCGCATCGGCTGCGTCGGGGAGCTCATCACGCCGCACGCCCTCGTGCGGGAGGCCGCGGCCACGAGAGTGCTGCTCGAGGGGGACGTCTCGGACGAGGCGCTCGCCGAGGCGGCTCGCAGCGGGGACGACGTCGACATGCGCCGCATCGACGAGGCGTTCGGCGCCCTGGTCGGCAAGGCCGACCTGGGAGACGCGGGCGCCCTCGGGGTGCTGCACGGCGCGGGCCGACACCTCGCGCGTGCCCTCGTGACCATCGTCAACCTGCTCGACCTCGACGAGGTCGTCTTCGGCGGCCCGTTCTGGGCGCCGCTGTCGCGGCACGTCCTCGCGGTGCTGCCGGCCGCGCTCCGCGACGACCCGGCGCTGATCCCGAAACACCCGATCCGGCTCGTCGAATCGTCGATCGGCATCGACGTCGCGGCCGTCGGAGCCGCCTGCCTCGTGCTCGACCAGACGTTCTCGCCGCGACCCTCCGCCCTGCTGATCCGCGCCTGACGGGGCCGACCCGCGCCTCCTCGGGTCCCGATCCGCGCCTCCTGCGGTCGCGACCCGCGCCTCGCGGGGGCCCGACCCGCGCCTCCTCGGCTCGGGCGCCGTTACCGGACCGATGCGGGCCGGCGTCTTGACACGAGTTACTCCATACGATGTAGTAATCGAATCGCGGTCGGGCAGAGCTGCCCGGCGCCGACGCGACTGGAGCAAAGGAGCACCATGTCACGCACGTTCACCTCGGTCCGGGGGCGCAAGCGCGCACTGGCCGTCGCCGCCGCAGCGGTCGCCACGGCCCTGCTGGCCTCGGGTTGCTCGGGGGGCGCCGGCAGCGGCGACTCCGACACCATCAAGGTCGCGTACCAGAAGTTCGGGACGTTCACTCAGATGGACGCCCACATGAAGGAGACCGCGAAGACCTTCGAGGCGGCCAACCCCGGCATGAAGGTCGAGTTCGTGCCCATCGCGGCGCAGAACGACGACTACTTCACCAAGCTCGCGCTGATGAACCGGTCGGCGGCCACCGCGCCCGACGTCATGTACGAGGACACCTTCAAGGTCAAGAGCGACGCAGCCGCCGGCTACCTGCTGCCGCTCGACGAGTACACCGACGCGTGGGAGGACTGGGACGCGTTCTACGACAACGCCAAGGAGGCCGGCGTCGGCGAGGACGGCAAGACCTACGGCATCCCGATGGGCACCGACACCCGGGCGCTCTGGTACAACAAGGACCTCTTCGCGCAGGCCGGCCTGCCCGTGCCGTGGGAGCCGAAGACCTGGCAGGACGTGCTCGACGCGGCCGAGACGGTCAAGGCGAAGGTGCCCGACGTGGTCCCGCTCAACGTGTACTCGGGCAAGCCGCAGGGCGAGGGCGCGACCATGCAGGGCTTCGAGATGCTGCTGTACGGCACGCCGACCGGCACCCTGTACGACGACGAGACCGGCAAGTGGCTCACCGACTCGCAGGGCTTCGTCGACTCGCTCGGCTTCATCGAGGACGTCTACCAGGGCGGCATCGGACCGAAACCCGAGGAGGCGCTGGACACCAACATCGCCACCATCGTCGGTGGGGAATGGCTCCCGCAGGGCAAGCTCGCCATCGCCCTCGACGGCTCGTGGATGAGCGGCACCTGGCTCGAGACCGGCACCAACCCGTGGCCCGAGTGGAACGACGTGATGGGCCAGGCGCCCATGCCCACCCAGGACGGTGCGAAGCCGGGTGCGACGAGCATGTCGGGCGGCTGGACGCTGGCCGTCGGCTCGAAGACGAAGAACCCCGACAAGGCGTTCGAGTTCATCGCCGACGCCCTCGACAAGGACGGTTCGCAGAGCTACGACATCGCCGCCAGCCAGATCGCGGTCCGCAGCGACGTCGCCGAGGACCCCGAGTACGTCGGCAGCAACCCGACCTTCGAGTTCTTCTCGTCGATCGTGCCGGTGACGCACTTCCGTCCGGCGACCACCGACTACAGCCGCATCTCGAACGAGATCACCGTCGCGATGGAGGCCGTCATGACGGGCCAGCAGAGCCCCGAAGAGGCGGCCGCCGCCTTCGACGACCAGCTGGTCGGCATCGTCGGTGAGGACCAGACGCAGAAGGCGGGGGACTAGCCACATGGCGACCATCGCCCCCACCCCGGTCGGCCGTGAGAGCGGCCGACCGGGGGCCTCCGGGCCCGGCCCCGGGCCCCACGGCGAGAAGCCGGGTCGCCGGGCGGGGGCGTCGAAGGCGCGCGCCCTGCGCACCGGCGCCCGCACCCTGCCGCTCGTCCCGGCCTTCGTCCTGCTGGCCCTGTTCCTGCTGGGGCCCGTCATCTCGAGCTTCTACGGCTCGTTCACCGACGCCTCGCTGACCGGCTACGCCGCCGGCGGCTCGGAGTTCATCGGGTTCCGCAACTACACCGAGCTGTTCGCCGACCCGGACTTCCCGAAGTCGGTGCTGCTGACGCTCGCCTTCGTCTTCTTCTCGGCGGTGGTCGGCCAGAACGTGGTCGGCCTGGGGCTCGCGCTACTGATGCGGAACGGCCACAAGGTCGTGCGCTCGATCGTCGGCACGTTCGTCATCGCCGCGTGGGTGCTGCCCGAGATCGTCGCCGCCTTCGCGGCGTACGCGTTCTTCAACGACGCGGGCACGCTCAACACGGTCCTGTCGTGGTTCGGCATCACGGGCGCCAACTGGCTCTACGCAATGCCGATGCTCTCGGTGATCCTCGCCAACATCTGGCGCGGTGCCGCGTTCTCGATGCTCGTCTACTCGGCGGCGGTGCAGGAGGTGCCCCCCGAGATCACCGAGTCGGCGGAGGTCGACGGCGCCACCGGCTGGCAACGCCTGGTCTACATCACGCTGCCGGTCATCCGACGGAGCATCTCGACCAACCTCATGCTGACCACGTTGCAGACGCTCTCGGTGTTCACCCTGATCTACGTGATGACCGGCGGCGGACCCGGCGTGAACAGCACGACCCTGCCGATCCTGGCCTACCAGGAGGCGTTCCAGTTCTCGCAGCTCGGCTTCGGGACCGCCATCGCCACGATCATGCTGCTCGTCGGCGCGGTCTTCTCGATCATCTACATCAGGGCCCTCAAACCGGAGGTCGACTGACCATGGCCATGACCTCACCCAGTGGCCGCAGCATGAAGGCCGTCTCGAACGCCGTGCTGATCGTCATCGCGATCTGCTTCGCCGTTCCGCTCGCCTGGCTGCTGCTGGCCTCGTTCGACCCGTCGGCCACGCTGTCGGCGAAGGTGCCGTCGCAGTTCACGCTCGACAACTTCACCGCCGTGCTGACGCCCGAGATCTCGTTCGTCCCGCTCGCCAACAGCCTCATCGTGTCGGGCGGCTGCGCCCTGGTGACCGTCGTCGTGGCGATCCTCGCGGCGTACCCGCTCTCGAGGTACCGGATGCGCATCAACAAACCGTTCCTCTACGGCATCCTCTTCGGCACCGGCCTGCCCATCACCGCGATGATGGTCCCCGTCTACAGCCTGTTCGTCTCGCTGAACCTGATCGACTCGATCGGCGGCACGGTGTTCTTCCTGGCCGCGACCAGCCTGCCGATGGCGATCTGGATGGCGAAGAACTTCATGGACTCGGTGCCGATCTCGCTCGAAGAGGCCGCGTGGACCGACGGGGCCTCGATGTTCTCGACCCTGACGCGCATCGTGGTGCCGCTCATGCGCCCGGGCATCGCCGTGGTGTTCATCTTCGTGTTCATCCAGGCCTGGGGGAACTTCTTCGTGCCGTTCGTCCTGCTGCTCAGCCCCGACAAGCAGCCGGCGGCCGTGAGCATCTTCAACTTCTTCGGGCAGTACGGCTCGGTGGCGTACGGCCAGCTGGCGGCGTTCTCGATCGTCTACTCGGTACCCGTTATCGCGTTGTACGTCCTCGTCTCGCGGACCCTCGGCGGCTCGAACGCGCTGGCCGGCGCCGTGAAGGGGTGAGGCGCCTCCCCACCAGTGCCCCCGCCGCCCTCCCGGTCCACAGAACGACCCGCCCCACCGTGCGCCCCGGCGCGCCCGTCAGGAGACTGATCCCATGCACGACAACACCGTCCTCGTCGAGGCCCGCATCGACCGCTTCGTCCGCGACCGCATCACCCCGGCGGTCTACCGCCGGGCCGTCCCGCTGACGATCGCGGCCTGGGAGGCGCCGGGTGAGCCGGTCCCCTTCGCCGAGGCCGTCTCGCAGACGTTCGAGCCGTTCGCCGTCGGCTCGCCGTGGAGCAGGCCGTGGGGCACCACGTGGTTCCACGTCACGGGGACGGTGCCCGACGACCTCGGCACCGACCCGGCGACCGCCCTCGAACTCGTCGTCGACCTGGGCTTCAGCATCAGGCAGCCCGGGTTCCAGGCCGAGGGCCTCGTCTGGCGACCCGACGGCACGATCGTCAAGGCCATCGAGCCGTACAACGGCTACGTGCCGCTGACGGCGATCGGCGCGGGCGTCACCCCGCTCAGCACGATCGACGTCTACGTCGAGGCCGCGTCGAACCCCGACATCGGTGGCGACGACTTCCACGGCGAGACACCGCTCGGCGACCCCGAGACCGCGGGCGACGCCCCGATCTACGCCCTGCGCAGCATCGTGCTCGCCGAACGCGACGAGGTGGTCGCCGAACTCGACCGCGACGTCTGGACCCTCGTCGGGCTGATGCGCACCCTCGCGCTCACGTCGCCGCGACGGCACGAGATCCTGCGGGCGCTCGACCGGATGTGCGACGTCGTCGACCACGCGGACGTCGCGGGGACCGCGGCAGCCGGGCGTGCCGCGCTCGCCGACGTGCTCGCGGCACCGGCGAACGCGAGCGCGCACCGGGTCGTCGCGACCGGCCACGCGCACATCGACTCGGCCTGGCTCTGGCCCGTCCGCGAGACCCAGCGCAAGGTCGCCCGCACCTTCTCGAACGTCGTCGCCCTGATGGACGACGACCCCGACTTCGTGTTCGCCGCCTCGAGCGCGCAGCAGTACGCCTGGTTGAAGGAGCGCTACCCCGAGCTGTTCGCACGGGTCGCGCAGAAGGTCGCCGAGGGCCGGTTCGTGCCGGTCGGCGGCATGTGGGTCGAGTCCGACACCAACATGCCCGGCGGCGAGGCACTGGCCCGTCAGTTCGTCGCGGGCAAGGGGTTCTTCCTCCGGGAGTTCGGCATCGACAACGACGAGGTGTGGCTGCCCGACTCATTCGGCTACACCGGGGCGATGCCTCAGATCGCCCGAGCGGCCGGCGCCAGCTCGTTCTTCACGCAGAAGGAGTCCTGGAACGAGACGAACCGCATGCCGCACCACACCTTCCTGTGGGAGGGCATCGACGGCAGTCGCGTGTTCACGCACTTCCCGCCCGTCGACACGTACAACTCCGACCTCTCGCCGGCCGAGCTCGCCCACGCCGAGAGCGGCTACGCCGAGAAGGGGTTCTCGAACGTCTCGATCGTCCCGTTCGGCTGGGGTGACGGCGGTGGCGGCCCGACCCGCGAGATGATGGCGGCCGCGCGCCGGGCCGGCGACCTCGAGGGCTCGCCCCGCGTGACCGTCGGCACCCCCGCCTCCTTCTTCGCGCAGGCACGGGCCGAGCTGGCCGACCCGGCCGTGTGGTCGGGCGAGATGTACCTCGAGTTCCACCGCGGCACGTACACGTCGCAGGCCCGCACCAAGCAGGGCAACCGTCGCAGCGAACACCTGCTGCGCGAGGCCGAGCTGTGGAGCGCCACGGCGACCGCACGCGGCCTGCTCGACTACCCCTACGACGAGCTCGAAGAGATCTGGCACGTCGTGCTGCTCCAGCAGTTCCACGACATCCTGCCCGGGTCGTCGATCGCGTGGGTGCACCACGAGGCCGAGCGGCACTACGCGCGGGTCGCCCAGCAGCTCGAGGCGATCATCGGTTCGGCCCAGCGGGCACTGGCGGGGACGGGGTCGGCGACGACCACGTTCAACGCCGGGCCGGTCCCGTCGGCCGGGGTCGACGCCTCGGCCGGGTCGGCCGCGGGACGGGCCCAGGAGGCGGGGGTCGGGTCGGTGGCACCGGTCGCCTCCGACGACGGCTGGGTGCTCGACAACGGGTTGGTGCGTGCGGTGTTCGACGGTGACGGCCTGGTCGCCTCGCTCGTCGACGCCACGTCGGGACGCGACCTCGTCGCCCCGGGGGCCCGGCTCGGGCTGCTGCAGCTCTTCCGCGACACCCCCAACCAGTGGGACGCATGGGACGTCGACCAGGCCTACAAGAACGTCCGCACCGACCTGGTCGAGGCCGAGTCGGTCGTCGCCGATGGCGGGGCGCTCGTCGTGACCCGCCGCGTCGGCGACTCGACCATCGTGCAGCGCTGGTGGCTCGACGACGGCGAGGGCGAACTGCACGTGCAGACCGAGGTCGACTGGCACGAACGGCAGAAGCTGCTCAAGCTGGCGTTCCCGCTCGACGTGCACGCCGACCGGGCGGCCTCCGAGGTGCAGTTCGGTCACGTGCAGCGCCCGACCCACCAGAACACGTCGTGGGACTTCGCCCGGTTCGAGACCGTCGCGCACCGCTGGGTGCACGTCGCCGAGCCCGGCTTCGGCGTGGCCGTGGCGAACGACGCCACCTACGGCCACGACATCACGCGGAGCACCCGCGAGACGGCCGAGGGCGGCGACGGCGGCACGACGACGCTCGTGCGCCAGTCGCTGCTGCGGGCACCCACGTTCCCCGACCCGCACGCCGATCAGGGGCGGCACGTGCTGCGCTCGTCCGTGCGGGTCGCGCCCGACGTGCTCGACGCCCCGACCGCGGGCTACCGCATGAACCTGCCCGTCCGACGGGTCGAGGGGTCGTCGGGCGCCGGGGTCGCTCCGCTGGTGTCGTCGTCGTCGCCGGCCGTGCTGGTCGAGGCGGTCAAGCTGGCCGAGGACCGGTCAGGCGACTTGATCGTGCGGCTCTACGAGGCTCGCGGTGCTCGGGCGGCCACCACCGTGACGGTCGACGCCGACAGCGGGTTCGGCGAGGCGTGGCGCACCGACCTCATCGAGCGCGAGCTGGCGTCGGGCACGGCCGGGGCCGGTCGGTGGGCGTCGGGCTCCGCGGTCGAGTTGACGCTGCGCCCGTTCGAGATCGTGACGCTGCGGGTGGCCCGCGCGTAGCGCCGCACCTGCGGGCACCGCACCTCGCGATGGTCACAGCGCCAGGTTTTCTCCTGGTGCTGTGACCATCTCGTGGCGGTGTGGCGGTGTGGCGGTGTGGCGGTGTGGCGGTGTGGCGGTGTGGCGACGTGGCGACGTGGCGACGTGGGGGCAGGCCGTGGTGGCGGTCAGAGGGCGGCGGCGACGGCTGTGGCGGGTCCGCGGGCGCCGATCGTCGCGGCACCGACGGCCGCCACGGGGAACCCCGGCGGCAGCAGCTCGATGCGCGACGACAGCTCGAGCGAGGCGAGGAAGGGCGACCCCGCCGCCCACCGGTCGAGCACCCCGGCGACGTCGTCGAGCAGGGGTCGTCCCAGGTTGCTGAGGCCGCCGCCGATCACGACGGAGTCCACGTCGGTCGTCAGGACGAGGAGGCGCACCGCGGCCGCCACCCCCGCCGCGAGGTCTGCACGCACGCGGACGGCCTCGGGGTCGCCGGCGTCGGCCGCCGCGAACAGCGCCACGGCCGGGTACGCCCCCTCGGTCGGCCAGTGACGGGACACCGCGGCACCGGCCGCGACGGTCTCGAGGCAGCCGCGCTGCCCGCAGGGGCAGAGCTCGCCCCCGGGGTCGACGGGGACGTGACCGATCTCGCCCGAGACGCCCCGCGAGCCGCGCCAGAGTTCGCCGTCGACGACGAGGCCCGCAGCGAGGCCGGTGCCGAGGTTGAGGTAGCCGACGGACCCCGACAGCGACATGGCGAGGTACGCGCCGAGCGCGGCCGCGTTGACGTCGTTCTCGACCCGGACCGGGACCCCGAGCCGGGCGCTCAGCGTCGGCCCCACGGCGACGTCGTCGAAGCCGATGTTCACGGCGTGCCGCACGCGACCCGTCGTGCCGTCGACGAGGCCGGGGATGCCGACGCCGACCGACTCGAAGGCCTCGACGGCGACGCCGGAGCGGTCCGCCAACGAGGCGACCGCCGTTGCCGCGTTCGTCAGCACGGCATCGGGGCCGAACCCCGTGGGCAGGCGGAGGCGATGGACGGGGGCTCCGGACCCGTCGACGACGACCGCGTCGATCTTGGTGCCGCCGATGTCGAGGCCGACCCTCACGGCCACTCCGTCGACCCGGCTGCGGACGGTCCCGCCGGCGCACCGCCGACGGCGCCGTGAGGCGCGGCGACGGACACGGTGGCGAGCGTGGACATGTTTGTTAGTAAAGCTTACGAACCCGGTCGCGGCAAGGGGTCGCGGCCCGTGGGTCGCCGTGTTTCGGGTGTTGACCGCCGGTGTTTCGTGTGCGTAAACTCGCCGCCACGCACCTTGACACGTGTTTGTAAGGCCCATTTACTAACGGCACGCCACCACGGCGACGCCACCCGGCACCGCTGCCGACGGGCCCTCTCACCGGGTCCGAGGTCGGCGACGATGCCGAGACGAGAGGACGCGCCCGTGACCAGCACGACGATCACCCGGCAGCAACAGCCGCCGGTCCGCGCCCACAACCGGTCCCTCCTCCTGCAGGCCCTGTACCGCGACGGCTCCATGAGTCGAGCCGACCTCGCGCGTCGCTCGGGTCTGACGCGTCCCACCGTCTCCGCCCTCGTCGCCGAACTCATCGACGACGGCATCGCCCGCGAGCTCGGCGTCCGCGACGACGCGCGGGTCGGCAAGCCGGCGACGCTCGTCGGCATCGAGTCGGACGCCTTCCACATCGTCACGGTCGACCTGTCGAGTGCCGAGCGTTTCGTCGGGGCCGTCGTCGACCTGCGGGGCGGGGTCGTGGAGCGCGCCGGGGTCGAACTCGACGGGGCCGTCGGCGAGGCCGCCGTGAGCCTGGTCGAGCGGCTCGTCGACGACCTCGCCTCGCGGACGACCCGCCGGCTGCTCGGGGTCGGCGTCGCGACCCCCGGCATCGTCGACCACGACGGCGTCGTGCGCACGGCCGTCCACCTCGGTTGGTACGACCTCCCGCTGCGGTCCCGACTGTCGGCCCGCACCGGTCTGCCCGTCCACGTGGGCAACGACTCCAACGCCGCGGCGATGGGCATCCGCACCTTCGGCGAAGAGGTCGGGAACGATGCGACCGGGCGGGGCGCGACCGGACCGGGCGCGACCGGACCGGCTGCAGCCGGGCAGAGCGGCGACGGGCGGTCCCCGGCGGGCCAGAGCCTCATCGTCGTCACGATCGACCACGGTGTCGGGGTCGGGCTGATCGTCGCCGGTGCGCTCGTCGAGGGCGACCAGTTCTCGGCCGGCGAGATCGGGCACGTGACGGTCGACGAGAACGGCGACGTGTGCGCGTGCGGTCGACGCGGCTGCCTCGAGGAGGCCATCGCCGCCCCGCAGCTGAGGGCGCGCCTCCGACGGCACGACGAGGGGTCGCGCGGCGCCGTCCTCCACGAGGCCGGTCGCGCGCTCGGCCTGGTGCTCGCCCCCATCGTCAGCGCGCTCAACATCGACGAGGTCGTGCTGTCGGGCCCGGCCGACCTGGTCGAGGGTGCGATGCTGCGCGCAGCCCGCGAGACCGTCCGGCAGCGCACGCTGTCCGCCGTCAGCAACGGCCTGACGATGCGGATCGCGGGCAGCGGCACCGACCTCGCCCTGCGAGGCGCCGCGTCGTTCGTGCTGCAGGCCGAACTGGGGCTGACGTGAGCCCGGCGTCGGCCCGCCCGGCATCGGCCCGCCCGGCATCGGCTCGCCCGGTGCCCGGCTCGCCCGGGGCGACCGCCCCACCACAGACCTCGGGGGTCCACCCCCGGAGGCGGCGAGGGCCTCGGCCCGTGCCGCATTCCCGACCCGACGCTTGTGCGAGCGCGGGCCGGGACCACAGCGATGCGGCATCCCCGCTTCGAGAACGAGGAGATGAAATTGCGAATCCAACGCTACACGGCGGTCGGGGCCCTGGGCCTGGCCGCGGCACTCGCCCTGTCCGCCTGCTCGAGCTCGGGCACGGGCGGCAGCTCGTCCGACGAACCCCAGGCCGTGCCCACCACCAAGGGTGACGGCAAGACCCTCACGGTCTGGGTGATGACGGGCGACTACACGCCCGAGACCATCGATGCCGTCAACGAGGAGTTCACGAAGCAGACGGGCGCCGACGTCGACGTCCAGATCCAGCAGTGGGACGGCATCACCACCAAGATCAGCACGGCACTCGCCACGAGCACCCCACCCGACGTGCTCGACCTCGGCAACACGCAGGTCGCCAGCTACGCGGCCAACGGTGCACTCCTCGACCTGACGGCGTACCGCGACGACCTCGAGCAGGGTCAGACCTGGTTGACGGGCCTCGAGGAGCCCGCGACCGTCGACGACTCGCTCTACGCCGTCCCCGGCTTCGCCGGTGCCCGCGCCGTCATCTACAACAAGACGATGTGGGCCGAGGCCGGCGTGACCGAGGCGCCCACCACCTACGACGAGCTCACCGCCGACCTCGACAAGGTGAAGGCCGCGAACACGGCGTCCGACTTCTCGGCGTTCTACCTGCCCGGCCAGTACTGGTACGCGGGCATGCAGTTCGTCTGGGACGCCGGCGGAGAGATCGCCACGTCGAGCGACGGCACCTGGAAGGCGGGCCTGGCGAGCGACGAGGCGCAGCAGGGACTGGCCGACTTCACCGAGTTCCAGAACGCCTACTCGACGCCCGCCTCGCAGACCCTCGACACCGACGCCCCCGACCAGACGCAGGTCTTCGCGGACGGCAAGACAGCGACGATCCTGCACACCAACGGCTCGATCGACCTGATCCAGAAGGCCAACCCCGCCCTGACCGACGACGACTTCGGCACGTTCCCGATGCCGGGCAAGTCGGGCGAGACGCAGCCGGTCATGCTCGGCGGCTCGGACTGGGGCATCGCGGCCAAGAGCCAGAACTCCGACCTGGCCCTGCAGTGGACCAAGATCGCCACGAGCCCGGACATCCAGAGCGAGTGGGTCGTGGGCAACGACGGCTGGATCCCGAACAGCGAAGAGGGCATCGAGGCGGCCGGCAGCGTGGTGACGCCGATCCAGAAGGGCTTCTTCGACGCCGCCCTCAACTCGAAGGCCACCCCGGCCAGCGCGAACTGGGCGGCCCTCGAGGGCGACAAGAGCATCAACCAGCTCTTCTCCTCGGTGGTCTCGGGCTCGAAGTCGCCCGAGGCGGCCGCGAAGTCCTTCGACGAGGCCACCGACGAGGCGCTGAACGACTAGCACCGAGCCCTCGGCAGCACCCCGGGGGCGTCACGCGACCACCTGATCGCGCGACGCTCCCGCCCCCTCGACCCGCACCTCCTGGACTCGAACCGAAAGAGGAACCGTGGCCCTCTCCATCGCCCCCGGTCTCACCGAGACCCCGCCCGGCGCGGCACCCGACCAGAAGGGCGGCCGGCGCCCGAAGGCCGAACGGAAGGCCCCGGTGCGCCCCGGCGGGAAGCGCCAGCTCGCCCCGCTCTGGCTGCTGTCGCCCGCGGGCATCGTGCTGCTCGCCGTGACCGTCGCGCCCATCGT
This sequence comes from Frigoribacterium sp. CFBP 8759, assembly GCF_014841655.1. NCBI lineage: Bacteria > Bacillati > Actinomycetota > Actinomycetes > Micrococcales > Microbacteriaceae > Frigoribacterium > Frigoribacterium sp. CFBP 8759. Next base: position 780,527 of record NZ_JACYUH010000001.1, on the reverse strand, counting down.
GTTCCTGGTCTTCACGTCGTTCACCGACTACGACCAGCGCTCGCTCTTCACCGGCGCGTACGACTCGGTCGGCGTGCAGCAGTACGCGACCCTGCTGGCCGACACCGACTTCTGGTGGTCGCTCGTCCGCACGCTGGTCTTCACGGCCGCGATGGTCGGCGGCAGCGTCCTGATCGGCACGGGCGTCTCCCACCTGCTCACCCGGCTCGGCACACCGATGCGCTACACGGTGACCGTCGTGCTGATCCTCGCCTGGGCGATGCCCAACGTGGCGTCGTCGATCGTCTGGAAGTGGCTGTTCCAGCCCGGCTACGGCGTCGTGAACTGGCTGTTGACCCGGACCGGCCTGGTGGGTGACATGACCAACGTCGACTGGTCGAACGACGCGGCCCTCGCCTACACGAGCATCTGGCTGCTGATCGTGTGGCAGGCGGTGCCCTTCATCGCGCTGACCATGTACGCCGCCGAGACGCAGATCCCGCTCGAGTACAAAGAGGCCGCGCGGCTCGACGGGGCGAGCGAGTGGCGCGTGTACCGGACCGTCACCCTGGTCTTCCTCAAGCCGACGCTGCTGCTGATCACGATCCTGTCGATCATCTGGGACTTCAACGTCTTCAACCAGATCTGGCTCGTCTCGGCCGGCGGCCCCGACGACGCCACCTCGACCCTCGGCGTCTTCACCTACGTCACCGCGTTCGTCGGCTTCGACATCGGGCAGGGCGCCGCCATCTCGGTGGTCACCACCCTGCTGCTCGTCGTGTTGACCGCGTTCTACGTCCGCAACCTCGTCCGATCCGGAGAAGACCTGTGACCACGACCGCACCCGCCGGCGTCGGCACCACGACGACCGAGACCGTCGCGCGCGACGAGAGAAGCAAGGAGGCGCGCTCGGGTCACGGCACCGGCCGCCCGTCGCCCGCCCGCCCGACCCGTCGCCGCCGGAAGCCCCGCTGGGTCAGCAACGCGATCGCGATCGTCTTCAGCCTCGTGTGGCTGTTCCCCGTCTACTGGATGGTCAACACGGCGTTCAAGCCGCGCCCCGAGGTGATGACGGCCACCCCGCTGTTCTGGCCGCAGAACCCGACCCTCGACAACTTCGTCGTCGCGGTGACGCAGTCCGACTTCTTCACGAACCTGCGCAACAGCGTGATCGTCGTGGTCGGGGCCGTCGTGTTCTCGATCGTGCTCGGACTGTTCGCTTCGGCCGCCCTGTCTCGGTTCCGGTTCCGGGGGCGGCGCACGATCATGGTGTTCATCCTGATCGTGCAGATGCTGCCAGCGACGGCCCTGTTGATCCCGCAGTTCCTGATCTTCAACAGCCTCGGGTTGCTCGGCACCTACGGCGGGCTCATCCTGGCGTACGTCGCGTCGACGCTGCCGTTCTCGATCTGGGTGATGCGCGGGTTCTTCCTGGCGATCCCGGTCGAGGTCGAGGAGGCCGCGCAACTCGACGGCGCGAGCACCTGGCAGGTGCTGACGCGGATCATGTTCCCGCTCGTGCTGCCCGGCATGATCGCGACGAGCATCTTCGCCTTCATCGCCGCGTGGAACGACTACCTCGTGGCCTACACGTTCATGAAGGACCAGTCGATGTACACGCTGCCGGTCTGGCTGGCCTCGTTCAGCACGCCGACCAGCGGCACCGACTTCGGCGGACAGATGGCGGCCTCGGTGCTGTTCTCCCTGCCGGTCGTCGTCTTCTTCATGATCATCCAACGCAACCTGGTGACCGGCATGTCCGCCGGCGCCGTGAAGGGCTGACCCCGTGACGACCGACTCCTCGACCCCCTCGATCCCCTCGACCACCAAGGGGGCCGGCACCGCGACCCCCGAGACCGCACCGGTCGCGATCGTGCCGCGTCCTGCCCGGCTGACCCGCGCCTCCGGGGCGTTCCGGCTCGACTCGGCGACGCGCGTCTCGGCACCCGACGAGCTGGCAGGCGTCGTCGCCTGGCTGCAGCAGGCGCTGCGCCCGGCGACCGGGTTGCCACTGCGCGAGGGCAGCGCCGACGGGACCGGCATCTCGTTCGACCTGGACGCCTCGCTCGGGGCGGAGGCCTACCGGCTGGAGGCGCGACCCGCCGGGGTGCGCATCACCGGTGGCGACGCGGCCGGCGCGTTCCACGGGGCGCAGGTGTTGCGTCAGCTGCTGCCCGAGGCCGCGTACCGCTCGGCTCTCGTGCCCGGCGTCGACTGGGTCGTTCCCGCCGTCGACGTCGAGGACCGACCACGCTTCGGCTGGCGCGGCACGCACCTCGACGTCGCCCGGCACTTCCTGCCCAAGCGCGACGTCCTGCGGTTCGTCGACCTCATGGCCCTGCACCGGCTCAACACGCTGCACTGGCACCTCACCGAGGACCAGGGCTGGCGCATCGAGATCACGAAGTACCCGCGCCTGACCTCGGTCGGCGCGTGGCGGGGGTCGTCGCAGGTGGGGGCGGGGCCGGACGCGACCCAGGACGGCCGACCGCACGGCGGCTTCTACACGCAGGACGACATCCGCGAGGTGGTCGCCTACGCCGCGGCCCGCCACATCACGGTCGTGCCCGAGGTCGACGTGCCCGGCCACTCGATGGCGGCGATCACGGCGTACCCGCACCTCGGCGTCGGCGCCGTCGAGGTCGGGGGGACGCCCGTGGCGGCGCCCCGGCAGATCGCCGTGGGGACCGAGTGGGGCATCTTCGAGGACGTCCTCAACACCGAGCAGACGACCGTCGACTTCTACACCGACGTGCTCGACGAGGTGATGGAGCTCTTCCCGGGCACCTGGATCGGCATCGGCGGCGACGAGTGCCCCAAGGCGCAGTGGCGGGCCGACCCGCGCACGCAGGAGCTCATGCGGGACCGCGGCCTCGCCGACGAGGAGGAACTGCAGGCGTGGTTCATCGGGCGGCTCGACGCGCACCTCACCGCGGCCGGGCGCCGCACCTTCGGGTGGGACGAGATCCTCGAGGGGAACGCCACGATGTCACCCGGCGCGACGGTCGCGTCGTGGCGGGGCATGACCGGCGCGATCACGGCGGCACGACGCGGCTACGACGTCGTGGCGTGTCCCGACGACCAGGTCTACCTCGACTACCGGCAGTCGGACGGGCCCGACGAGCCGATCCCGGTGTCGATCCCGCTCACCCTGGCCGACGTGTTCGCGTTCGAACCCGTGCCCGCGCAGCTCACCGAGGACGAGGCACGTCACGTCCTCGGAGGCCAGGCCAACATCTGGACCGAGCACATGGACTCGCCCCGCACCGTCGACTTCTTCGCGTTCCCCCGGTTGTGCGCCGTCGCCGAGGCGCTGTGGACGACCGAACCGCGGGACTTCGACGACTTCTCCACACGGCTGGCCGTGCACCTCGGACGCCTCGACGCCCTCGGCGTCGAGTACCGGCGGGAGTCGGGGCCGCTACCGTGGCAGCAGCGTCCGGGCGTGCCCGGGCGGCCGGCCTCACGCGAAGAACGCGAGGCGTACATCGCGTCGGTCGTGGCCAACATCGTCTGACGCCTCGGCAGCAAGGAGCCCCATGGAGATCGTCATCGTCCGCGACGCCGACGAGGTCGGCCGTGTCGCCGCCCTCAAGATCGCGTCCGTCGTCCAGCGCGACCCCGAGGCCGTGCTGGGCCTCGCGACCGGGTCGTCGCCCACCGGCATCTACGCGTCGCTCGCGGCCCGGGTCGCGGCGGGCGAGCTCGACTTCGGCCGCGCCTCCGGGTTCGCGCTCGACGAGTACGTCGGCATCCCGCTCGAGCACCCCGAGAGCTACGCCTCGGTGATCGAGCGCGACGTCGTCGTGCCCCTGGGCATGGACGCGTCGAAGGTCCACGTGCCCGACGGGCGGGCCTCCGACGTCGAGGCCGCGGTCGTCGAGTACGAGCGGGCCATCGCCGACGCGGGCGGCATCGACATCCAGATCCTCGGCATCGGGGCGAACGGGCACATCGGCTTCAACGAGCCCACCTCGTCCTTCGCGTCGCGCACCCGCATCAAGACGCTCGCCCCGCAGACCCGGGCCGACAACGCCCGGTTCTTCGACGACCCGTCGCAGGTGCCCACGCACTGCCTGACGCAGGGGCTCGGCACCATCCTCGACGCGCACGAGGTCGTGCTCGTGGCGCAGGGGTCGTCGAAGGCGTCGGCGGTCGCGGGCATGGTCGAGGGGCCGCTCGGCGCGATGTGCCCCGGCAGCGCGTTGCAGTTGCACCGGCACGCCACGATCGTCGTCGACGAAGCCGCGGCGTCGCTGCTGCAGCTGGCGGACTACTACCGCTACACCTACGCGAACAAGCCCGTGTGGCAGCGCTTCGAGTAGCGCACCCGTCCCGGCGACGACCGGGGTGTTCCCGTGACGGCGGCGGCGTCCGCGTCCGCGTGACGACGGCGTCCCCGTGACGACGCTGGTGCTCGCGGGCGGGACGGTCTGGGACGGGTCCGGAGGCGCGGGTCGCGTCGCGGACGTCGTCGTGCGCGACGGCGTGGTCGCGGCCGTGGGGCCCGGGGCCGCGGCGTCCGCGGGTGACGGTCACCGCGCCTCCTCGTCCGGTGTGCCGGCCGGGGTCGAGGTGGTCGACGCGAGCGGACTCGACGTGCTGCCGGGGTTCGTCGACGTGCACGCGCACGACGACGCCGCGTTGTTCCGCCCGGGAGGGGTCGCCCCCAAGACCGGGCAGGGCGTGACGACCACGATCGTCGGCAACTGCGGCCAGGGCGTCGCGCCGTCGCCGACCGATCCTGACGACCGTTCGCTCGAGGACTACTCGCGGCCGGTGCTCGGCGGGTTCCCTGCGCGACGATGGGCGACGTTCGCCGACTACGTGCGGACGCTGGCCGAGGGCGACGCCGACGGCACCTTCGGCCTGCACGCCGCGACCCTCGTCCCGCACGCCCCGCTGCGGGCGGGCGTGCTCGGCTTCGACCGCCGACCGGCCGACGGCGTCGAGCGGTCGCTCATCGCGGCGTCGGTGGGCGAGGCGCTCGACGCCGGGGCGCTCGGCGTCTCACTCGGCCTCATGTACGCACCCGGCGACGCCGCCGACCGGCCCGAACTCGTCGCCCTGGCCCGGGAGTGCGCGGTGCGGGGCAAGCTGCTGGTCGCCCACGTCCGCAACGAGGCCGACGGACTCCGCGACTCGATCGACGAGCTGGCGTCGCTGGGGCGCGAGACCGGGGCCGCCGTCCACGTCAGCCACCTGAAGGTGACCGGGCCGCGGAACGTCGGCGGCATGCCCGCGATCGTCGAGCACCTCGACGCCCTGCACGACGACGGTGTCGACGTCAGCGCCGACGTCTACCCCTACGACGCGGGCAGCACGACGGTCGCGTCGCTGTTCCCGCCGGCCACGGCCGACCACGGGGTCGAGAGCCTGCTCGAGGCGCTCCGACCCGGCACGCGCTCGCGGCGGCAGGTGCTCGACGGGTTGCTCGAACCCTGGGCCGGATCGACGCTCGAGAACCAGTACGCCGCGATCGGCCCCGAGCGGATCTCGGCGGCGGGGTTCACGCGACCCGAGCACGCGGGCTTCGAGGGGCGGCCGCTCGCCGAGATCGCCGAGGCGGTCGGTGCCGACCCGCGCGAGGTGCTCGCCGACCTCGTCCTCGCCGAACGGGGCGCCTTGACCGTCATCGTGTTCCACACCGACCTCGAGGGCATGCGGACGGCCCTGGCGTGGCCGCACACCCTGGTCGGCTCGGACGGGCTGCCGCGCGAGACCGGCACCGTGCATCCCCGCCTGTACGGGACGTTCTCGCGCGTGCTCGACGAGTACGCCGGGTCGGGGCCGCAGGCCGTGTTGTCGCGGGGCGAGGCGATCGCGCGCATGTCGACCCGCGCCTCCTCGCGGTTCGGGTTGGGGGGCACGGGTGCCCGCGCCGGCGGCGGCGTCGGCGCCGTGGGTGGTGGCCGGGCAGGAGGCGCGCTCGGCATCGCCGCCGGGGCCGTCGCCGACCTGCAGCTGGTCGACCCCGGGGCGTACGCCGACCGGGCCACCTACGCGACGCCCCGCCTCGGCCCGTCGGGGCTGGTCGGCCTCTGGGCCGCGGGCCGTCGCCTCCGCTGAGCTTGCCTCTGGTGACCCCGACTTGGCCGACCTGCATCGGCTGACCCGACCCGACCCGACCCGACCCGCCCTGTTCCGACCCGACCTGCCCCGACCCTGCGCCGACGTTCTCGGCCCGCTCTTGGTCGGACGGTGTTCGCTTCGATGAACGACAGGAGGCGCGATGAAGGTTCTGGTGTTGGGAGCGACCGGGGGCACGGGCTCCCACGTCCTGCGGGTCGCCCTGTCGGCGGGGCACGACGTGACGGTGCTCGTCCGCGATGCCTCGTCCCTCGACGTGACGGAGGGCGTCCGGGTGCTCACCGGGGACGCGACCTCGGCCGAGGACGTCCGCGCCGCCGTCGCTGGCCAGGACGCCGTGCTGAACGCGATCGGCTCGCGGAACATGCGGCACCCGGTCGAGGTCGAGGTCGGGCGGGCCCTGCTGCCGGCGATGCACGACGCGGGCGTCGACCGACTCGTCGTCTGTTCGGCCTTCGGTGTCGGCGAGAGTCAGACCGATGCGAACACCTTCCAGAAGATGTTCTTCCACACCGTGCTCGGCAAGGTCTACGCCGCCAAGGACGTCGCCGACGCCGAGGTGCGCGAGAGCGGACTCGACTGGACGCTCGTCTACCCGACGCGCCTCACCGACGACCCGGCGACCGGGTCGCTCGCCACGGGGGAGCGGTTGCCCCAGGGGGCGGGCAGCCACGTGACCCGTGCCGACGTGGCGCGTTTCATGCTCGCCCAGCTGACCGACGCGACGTGGTCACGGAAGATCGTGGTCGTGACGGGCGCGGCCGACTGACCTGCGCCTCCTGCGGGGGAGCCGCCTGGACGCCGCACGACCCCGAACACGGGCGTGTCCGGGGGCGGCGGGCGATCGTGTGGGCCCGGAAAGTTCGAACTGGCCCGCTGTCGACGAGCGGCAGGGCGGCAGCTCGGCAGGGCCGCAGGCCGCAGGCCCGGAGCGCGTCAGCTGAGGATCGCAAGCGCGTCGATCTCGACGAGCATGGCCTCGTTCGGCAGCTCGACGAAGACCGTCGTGCGGGTGGGGAACACCCCGCTCGGGACGTTCTGCAGCAGGTAGGTCTCGTACGCGGCGTTCATCTCGGCGAAGTCGTCGCGCGTGGTGAGGAACACGCGCAGCGACACGACGTCGTCGAACGTCCCGCCGGCGCCCTCGACGATCGCCTTGACGTTGTCGAGCGTGCGGACGGTCTGCGACGTCAGGTCGCCGGGGTGCAGGTACTCGCTCGTGGCGGGGTCTTGCGGGCCCTGGCCCGACACGCTGAGGAACCCGTTCTTGAGCACGCCCTGCGAGAAGGTCGAGATGGGGGTGGGGGCGCCGCCGGTGCGGACTTCGGTCTTCTCGCTCACAGGTCTGCTCTTCTCTGGTGGATGGTCGGTGGGCCCGACGTGAGGTGTCGCCCGTCGGGGGTGGCTGCAAAACTACCGTCAGGTACCGACACACGGCCTGACCGCAGCACCACTCCGCCCACCCCCGAACCGCACCCGTCGGAAGGCACCATGACCACGTCGTCCTCGACCCCGTCCGCCCCCGTCCCCACCAAGGTGGGCTTCGGCCGCGAGCCCCGGCCGGTCCCGCTGATCGACCTCGCGACCCCGCTGCTCACGATCGACCTCGACGCCCTCACCCACAACGTCGAGACCATGGCCGCCTGGTGTCGCGAGGCCGGGGTCGACCTGGCGCCGCACGGCAAGACGACGATGGCACCCGAGATCTGGCGCCGGCAGCTCGACGCCGGCGCGTGGGGCATCACGCTCGCGACGGCGTTTCAGGTCGCCGTCGCGCGCGAGGCCGGGGTGCCGAACGTCGTCCTGGCGGGCACCGCGTTCGCGCCCGCGACCCTCGCGGCGCTCGCCGCGCCCGGCGTCGACGTGCTCATGTGGGTCGACTCGGTCGAGACGGTGCGCCTCGTCGACGCCGCCCTGGCGCGGGCCGAGGGCGAGCGTCCGCTCGCCGTGCTGGTCGAGTTCGGGTCGCCGCTCGGCCGGACCGGCGCGCGCTCGGTGCGCGAGGCACTGCTCGTCGCCGAGGCCGTGGCGGCGGCACCGCACCTCGTCCTGGCCGGGGTGGCCGGGTACGAGGGCGCCCTCACGCACGACGTCGACGCGGCCGGCATCGCCGTGGTCGACGACTACCTGCGGGGGCTCCTCGAGGTGCTCGACGGCATCGGTGCGCCGGCCTTCGACCCGTGGCTGTCGAAAGGTCACGACGTGGTGGTGACCGCCGGCGGCAGCGTCTACTTCGACCGTGTCGTCGCCGTGCTCGGCGACCGGCACGACCCCTCGGGTCTGCAGGGGCCGCGCACGCGCGTCGTGCTGCGGTCGGGTTCGTACGTCGCCCACGACCACGACCTCTATCGCCGGCTGACCCCGTTCGCCCGCGACACGATGCCGTCGACCCGCCACGCCGTGCCGTCGACCGCAGGAGGCGCGGCCGGCGTCGACGCCGACGTCACGGTCGTCGTCGGCGACGGTTCGGCGGGGTCGCAGGCCGACCGCGAGATGGGCGGGCCGACCGACGGCGAACTCACCGGATTCGACGGCGCGGCCGAGGGGTTCGACGCCGAGCGGGCCGAGGGGTTCGACGCCGAACAGGTCGAGGGGCCGACGATCGAGCCCTCGTTCCTGCCGACCCTCGAGCTCTGGGCGTCCGTGGTGTCCCGTCCCGAGCCCGGGCTCGCCCTGCTCAACGTCGGACGGCGCGACACGTCGGACGACGAGGGGTTCCCGGTGCCGCTCGAGGCGTGGCGTCCGCAGGCGGCCGACCGGCGCCTCCCGGGGGTGCTCGACGGGTCGCACGTGTCGGCCCTCAACGACCAGCACGCCTTCCTGCGGCTGGACCCGGCGTCGGGGCTGCAGGTCGGCGACCTGGTGCGGCTCGGCGTCTCGCACCCCTGCACCACGATCGACAAGTGGAACGAGATCGCCACGGTGCGGGGCTCGGCCGACCGCCGCGGTGTGCCACCCGTCGTCGAGGGCGGCATCACCACGCGGTTCTGACGGAGCCTGCTGTTCTGACGGAGCCTGCTGTGCTGACCGGTGCCGGCGCTTCCGAGCGGCCGGCGCCCTGACGGCCGGTGCGGCCGGCGGCCTACGAGCCCGAGCCCTCGTCGGTGCCGGGGGTGGGGGTCGGCGCGTCCGTGGGAGGGGCGGGCGCGTCCGTCGGCGGGGTGGGGCGGTCGGAGTCGTCCTCGGTGTCGCCGGAGTCCGTCTTCGGGCCGCCCTTCTCGCCGGGGCCGTGGCCCGGGCCGCGCTTCTCTCCCGGGCCCTGCGGTCCGCCAGCCATCGGGCCGCCGGCGGCGGGGCCGCCCTCCGGTGCCTCGGGCAGGGCCTTCCCGTCGGGGCCGGTGCCGGGGGTCGGCATGGCCTTCCCGTCGGGCCCGGTGCCGGGGGTCGGCAGGGCTTCGCCGTCGGGGCCGACGCCCGGGGTCGGCAGGGCCTCGCCGTCGGGCCCGGTGCCCTCGGCCGGAGTGCTCTCGTCCGAGTCGTCGCCCGCAGCAGGCGGGGTCGGCGCGTCGGTGGGTGCACCGGTGGCGTCGTCGGAGCCTCGTTCTCCCGGCCCCTGGCGTGAACCGTCGGCCTGGTCCGTCGCGTCGTCCCGGCCCGGCGTCGCGCTCGAGGAGGCGCTGGTCGAGCTCCCGGCGTTCGACACCGCGACGGCGGTGCTGGTCCCGACCAGGGCGAGGCCGGCCGCCGCGATGCCGATGCCGACGAGCAGGCCCTTCCTCGGGCGCCGTCGCGGGGTCGACTCGGCTCGGAACGCGCTGCCGTCCGTGGGCAGTTCGCGGGTGCGCTGGTCGTCGGCGACGATCGGGGTGGTCGGGGCCGTGGGCTGGCCCGACGGCCGGGCCGGCAGCTCGGTCGTCGCCCGGGCGTCCTGGTCCTCGTCCTCACGACGCAGTCGCTCGGCCCACGCATCGTCCTGCGCGGGGGTGTTCTCGTCGCGACGGTCGTCGTCGCGGCCGTCGGGGGTCGTGTCCTTCGCCATGGTGTCTCCAGATGTCGGGTGCCGGGCGAGCCGCGGTGCGGCTGGCGGTCGGGGCGTTCCCTCCGGCAGGCACCACTCTCGGAACCGAATCTGAAGCGGGGCTTAAGTCGCGTCGACATCGACTGCTACCGTCACGGCATGTCCGAGCGACGCGTCCTGGCACCCGAACCGCCCGCCGACGGCCACACCGTCAAAGGGCCGGCGTCGTACTTCCCGAGCATCGAGCGCACCTACGGGCGGCCGGTCCAGGAGTGGCTCGACCTGGTCGACGAGCGTCTCGACGAGCACGCGCACATGCAGGTGGTGTCGTGGCTGAAGTCCGAACACGGCCTGGGCCACGGTCACGCCAACGCCAACGCCATCGTCGCGTACGTGCGCCACGCCCGCGGCTGACGCGTCGTCGGGACGCGGTCAGCGACCCCCGGCGGACTGTCGTCCCCTGAGCTCGACGACGACCTGGTCCAGGAAGTCGTCGACCTCGTCCTGGTCGTAGCCTTCCCTGAACCTCGTCGGTCGGAACCGGGCGGCCACGACGTCGACGTCCGCCAGGAGGCCGACGGTGGTCCCTTGCTCGTAGGCCGCGAGGGTGGCCCGGATGCGCTCGAGGAACGGGTCAACGTCCTCCATCGCGTAGCCGTCGCGGAAGCGGGTCGGGGTGAATCTCTTCTCGGTCACGTCTCGTGCGAGCACGTCGCTCCTCGGGGTCGGGTGTCGACAGGTCTGTCCTGATCTTTCCACGCCCGTGGTCGCCCGGACGTCCGGAGGTGGGACGATGAGCCCATGCCCGTCGTCGAGTCCCGGTGTGTCGTTCCTGTCGACCTCCACGTCGCCTTCGCGGTGTCGCAGACCCAGGGGGAGGCGCGCAGGCGATGGGACCCGTTCATCCGGCGGCAGTACCTCGTCGGCGGTGCGCCCCGGGCCGCCAAGGGGGTCCGGACGTTCACCGTGCAGCGTTTCGGGTTCCGGATGGAGAGCGAGTACGTCTCGTACAACCCACCGACGAACGTCGGCATGAAGATGACGAAGGGGTCGTGGTTCTTCGCGCGCATGGGCGGGGGATGGCGGTTCAGCGAGGTCGACGGCGACCCGAGCTCGACCGAGGCCGTCTGGCGCTACAACTTCTCGTGCAAGCCGGCGTGGCTGGCGCCCGTGGCCGAGCGCATCGGCGCCGTCCTCCTCCAGCGCGACATCGACCGACGCATCCGCGGTTTCGCCCGGGGCTGCGTCGATCCGTTCGTCCTGGCCCACCTCGACCCCGATCTCGGCGGCGCCGGTGACCCGGCCCGCACCGTGCCTCCGGCCCTTCCATAGGTCCTGCTCACCGTCGGCCCCAGGGGGCTTCCGGGCACCTCACCACCCCGGTGGCTCGGCAGGTTCGCCTCAGGTCTCGGAGGGGCCGAACGTCGACGCCGGGTCGGGCTCGTGCGCGTGCCGGAGGACTTGGCGTAGGCGTCCTACCAGCTCGTCGGCCACCAGGCGTTCGTCGTGTCCGTCCTCGACCCTGGCGGTCCCGAAGTCGTCGGGCCGCTGGGCGTCCGGCCGGTGGGTCGCACCGAGATCGACGTCGATGGTGCCCTTCGCCACCTCTTGGAGGGTGTTCAGCACGGCCTCGAGCTGGTCGAGGGGAACGGCGAACCACGGATCTCGGTTCTCGTCGCCCCCGGCATCGTCCTCGAGCGCCCAGGCGGTCCACGCGATGCGTCGCGCGCCGACGGCAGTGGTGCGCGGCGGGCCGGGCCGGGGGGCCGGCCCGTCGCGGGCGGCGCGGGCGGCCCGACGCGACCAGGCGAGTGCGTCCTGCGCATCGAAGCCGATCTCCCTGGCCGGGTAGGGGTCGCCGGAGTCCTCGGCGTCCGCCTGCAGCGCGGCCGACATCAGCAAGAGGTCCTGGGTGGAGAACGCCACGACGATCTGCCTCTTCGTACCGATCGGGCCTTCGCCTCGGTCGTCGATGAGCAACAGCTCGAGGGTCTCGTCGGCATCGACGCGACGGAGTGCGGGGACGACCCGGTCGTCCCAGACGTGGTGGCGCCAGGGGGCGGAGGAGAACTCATCCAGGTCCGGAGGGATCGGAGGCTGCCGCCGCTGGAACGGCCACCAGCCCGGGGAACTCGGACGGGTCGGGAGGGTCGGGGCACCAGAAGGCGGCCCCTCACGCTCGGCGATGACGAGGAGGAACAGCCACAGGGCGACCAGGAAGAGCCCGAACGCCGCCAACCCCACGGTCAGGTAGGCGGACGGCCACCGGGCCGAGATCGGCCCTCCGAGCCAGAACGCGAGCAGCGACAGCCCCAGCAGGACGCCGCCCGCGACGAGTTGCCGTCGTCGGCGCTGTCTCCCCATGCGCCGACCCTAGCGGCAGGCCGAGCCCGTCGGCGGTTCACCCCTGGTGGCAGTCCGTGCCCACGCGACCCACACCGCACCTCCAGCCCGTCCATAGCCTCCGCCCACCGACCGGCCCTACCGTTCGGAGGATGCTCAGCCCCGCCCGTGTCCTCGTGATCGACGACGACGAGACCATCCGCACCGCCGTCGTCACCGCGCTGGGCGCCGAGGGCTTCGCCGTGCACGGTCTCGCGGACGGCTCCGACCTGTCCGAACAGCTGAAGGCATTCGTGCCCGACCTCGTCGTGCTCGACTGGATGCTCCCCGGGGCGAGCGGCATCCGGCTCGCGGGCACGATCCGCACCTCGTCCGACGCGGCGGTCGTCATGCTGACCGCCCGCGACGAGGTCGACGACCGGCTGCGCGGCTTCTCCGAGGGCGTCGACGACTACGTGGTCAAGCCCTTCGCCGTCGCCGAACTGATCGCGCGCGTCACGGCCGTCCTCCGCCGCCGCGGCCGCATCCCGTCGGTGATCCAGATCGGCGACCTCGTCGTCGACCCCGAGGCGGCCCGCATCACGCGGGGCGGCGAACCGCTCGACCTCACCGCGACCGAGTTCCGCCTGCTCGGCTTCCTCGCCGAGAGCCGCGGACGCACCGTCTCGAAGACCCAGATCCTCACCCAGGTCTGGGGCTACGACGACTACGACCCCAACCTCGTCGAGGTGCACCTCAGTGCCCTGCGCCGCAAGATGGAGACCCGGGGCCCCCGCCTCATCCACACCGTCCGCGGCCTCGGCTACCGGATGAGCGCGTGAAGCGCGCCCGCCGTCCCGCCGCGCTCACGACGGGACACCACCCCCGAGGAGGCGCGGTGCCGGCCCCCGAGACCGCCACCCCCGGGCTGCGTACCGGCTCGTTGCGCGTCCGCACGGTCGTCGCCGTGCTGCTGCTGCTGGCCGTCCTGCTGGCGGCGCTCGCCGTGACGGTCGAGCTCACGCTCGGCCAGCGACTCCGCGCCCAGGTCGTCGACCGGCTGTCGGACCGCGCCGCGGCCGCCGCGGCCCTGGTCGGCACGGTGGACGGCGACGAGCTCGCCGACCGGCTCTCGGCCCAGGGGCTCTCGGTCGTCATCCGCGACGTCGACGGCGACGCCATCGTCGCCGGCCCGAGCCCCGACCAGCTGCGCGAGGGCCCGCCCTCGCTCGGCGACGGCCCCGGACGCGGCGGCCCGGCCTCGGGGCTCGACGACGGACCAGGAGGCGCGGGCGCCGGCAGCCCGGACGGCACCGGCACCGGTACCGATGAGGCCGGCACCGACTCCCCGGGCGGCACCGACGCCGGGGACGCGACCGGCACCTCCTCGTCCGACGCGGTCACGGTCACCTCGTCCGAGGTGCGGAGCGACGACGAGGTGACCACCCTCGTCTCGCAGCTCAGCGACGGGTCGACGATCACCCTGACCACGGACTCGCGGTCGGTGGGCGAGACCCTGGTGCAGCTGCGCTGGGTGATGATCGGCGCCTCCGCGGCGTTCCTGCTGATCGCGGCGGTCGGCCTCGCCCTCGTGGTGCGGGCCACCCTGCGGCCGCTCGACCGGATGACCGGCGTCGCCCGGTCGATCGCACACGGCGACCGGGGACGACGCCTGCGGCCGGCCCGACGCGACACCGAGATCGGCCGGGTCGCCGTCGCCTTCGACGAGATGCTCGACGGCGTCGAAGGGGCCGAGCGGGCCGCGCTCGACGCCGAGACGCGGGTGCGCGCGTTCGTGTCGGACGCCGCCCACGAGCTGCGCACCCCCGTCGCCGGGATGCGCGCCGCGGCCGACACCCTCGTGCGGTCGCCCGGCACGGCCGACGAACGCGAGCGGCTGGCGACGCACGTGGTGCGCGAGGCCGAGCGCGCCTCCCGGTTGATCGACGACATGCTGCTGATGGCCCGCGTCGACCAAGGCATCTCGCTGGACGTCGCACCCGTCGACCTCGGGGCGTCGCTGCTCGCCGACGTCGAGCGTCAGCGGCTGCGACGGCCGTCGCTCGACCTGCGCGTCCTGCTGCCCGACGGCCCGGTCGTGGTGGCGGCCGACGCGGGTCGGGTCTCGCAGATCGTCGGCAACCTGGTCGACAACGCCGCTCGGGCGACGGGGGGCTCGGGGCGGGTGACGATCTGGCTCGACGCGTCGCGTACCGACGAGGTCGCGGTGCTCGTGTCCGACGACGGCCCGGGCGTGCCCGAGCGCGACCGCGAGCGGGTGTTCGACCGGCTGGTGCGGCTGGACGAGGCCCGACGGTCCGGGGACGGAGGCGCGGGCCTGGGGCTGCCCATCGCCCGCGGTCTGGCGCGCGCCCACGGCGGCGACCTGGTCTGCGAGCCGCCCGGGGTCGGCCGGCCCGGCGCGGTGTTCCGGCTGACGCTGCCCGTCGCCGTGCGTGCGGTGCGGGCCGGAGCGGAGGCGGCTGCGGCTGCGGCGGCTGGCGCCCCGACGGCCGCGCCCGCGCCCGCGCTGCGTCGCACCNCCGGCGGCCCGGCCCGGTGGCCCGGCCCGGCCCGGCCCGGTGGCCCGGCCCGGCCCGGCCCGGTGGCCCGGCCCGGCCCGACCCGGTGGTCCGGCCCGGCCCGGGGCCGAGGTCGCACCACGCCCGTGTCGTGGAACCACGCCCCCGGGTGGTTCGAGGACGCGACGGTGGTGCGACGTCGAGCTGGCGGTGCGGCGTCCAGCTGGCGGTGCGTCGGCGGGTCGGTGGCCGGGCCCGGGGCCGAGGTCGCACCACGCCCGTGTCGTGGAACCACGCCCCCGGGTG
The DNA here is from genome assembly GCF_014841655.1 of Frigoribacterium sp. CFBP 8759. Classification (NCBI taxonomy): domain Bacteria; kingdom Bacillati; phylum Actinomycetota; class Actinomycetes; order Micrococcales; family Microbacteriaceae; genus Frigoribacterium; species Frigoribacterium sp. CFBP 8759. The sequence continues at coordinate 765,350 of NZ_JACYUH010000001.1, read as the reverse complement.
GTTCGACGACGCGACGGTGGTGCGACGTTCCGCTGGCGGTGCGACGGTGGCCCGGTGGCCCGGCCCGGCCCGGCCCGGGGCCGAGGTCGCACCACGCCCGTGTCGTGGAACCACGCCCCCGGGTGGTTCGACGACGCGACGGTGGTGCGACGTCGACCCGAAGCTCCAACGGGCCGGGGCCGGGGGCCGGGCCGGGGTCGGGACCCGAGCCCGGGCTAGAGCGCGACGAGCCGCTCGTAGGTGTCGTCGACCCAGGGGTCGACCGTGCGCCGGGAGGCGTCGGCGTCGTGCCACGCGACGATCTGGCGGGCTCCCTCGGCGAAGGGGACCCGCGCCTCCCACCCGGGCACCAGCGCGCGGATCTTCGACGTGTCGAACACGGCGGGGTGGCTGCGGTCGCCGCAGAGGTCGGCCGTCCACTCGGGCACCTCGTCGGTCAGGACCTGCGTCGTGCGGTGGACGACGTGCAGCGACGCCCCCGCGGCGTCGGCGAGGTCGCGCGCGATCATGTTCCAGGTGAGCAGCTCGGGCGACATGATGTGGAACGCCTCGCCCAGGGCGCCGGGGTGCCCGAGCAATCCGACGAACGCGCGGGCGAAGTCGCTCGAGTGGGTCAGCGCCCAGAGCGAGGTGCCGTCGCCGTGCAGCACGACCGCGTCCCCGCGGCGCATGCGCTCGATCGGGGTCCAGCCGCCGAGCAACGGCACGTGCGTCTCGTCGTAGGTGTGCGACGGACGGACCACGGTCGCCTGCACCCGCCCCGCGAGGTGCTCGTCGCGCAGCAGGCGCTCGCAGGCGATCTTGTCGCGCGAGTACGACCACCACGGGTTGAAGAGCGGCGTCGCCTCGGTGATCGGCAGCGTCACCGGGGGCTTCTGGTAGGCCGACGCCGAACCGATGAAGACGTACTGGTCGGTGAGCGGGGCCACCACGCGCAGCATCGAGGCGAGCTGGTCGGGCGTGAAGGTCAGGAAGTCGGCCACCGAGTCGAAGCGACGCCCGTCCAGGGCGGCGACCAGCGCCTCCTCGTCCCGGACGTCGGCGACGAGCTGCTCGACGCCCGCGGGCACGGGCCGGATCGTGGTGCTGCCGCGGTTGAGCACGGTCACGGCCAGACCGTCGCGCAGGGCCTGCCGCACCACCGAGGCGCTGATCTGCCCGGTGCCGCCGATCACGAGGAGGGACGTCGATGTCATCGCTCCACTGTGCACCCCCGCGCCCGGTGGCGGTCGCCGACGTGGGCAGGAGTCGGGCAGGAGGCGCGGGTCGGGACCCTGGGGAGGAGGCGCGGGTCGGGACCCCGGGACGGGCCTCGTCGGCGGTGCGCCGCGGTGTGGCGGTCGGCCGCGGCCTCAGGCCTGGTCGAGGGCGTGACGGGCGGCGCGGACCAGGTCGTGGTCGGTCTCGAACCACGAGTCGGTCGACGCCTCGGTGCCGAGCGACACGGTCGTCCCCGACCGGGACGAGGAGGCGCGCCCGGCCCGCGCCCGCTTCGCCGAGAGGTGGACGGCGTCGACCCCCGCGGCCACGAGCGCCGGGACGTCGCCGAGCTGCACGCCGCCCCCGGCCATCACCTGCACGTCGCCCGCGACCTCGACGAGGCGCGGCAGCACCCCCGACGCCAGACCCGCCCCGACCGTGGAGGAGCCACCCGACGTCAGCACGCGTGTGACGCCCAGCCCCGCCAGGGCCGTCACCGCCGCGACCGGGTCCGCCGCACGGTCCACGGCCCGGTGGACGGTGATCTCCAGTGGGCGCGGCTCCAGCGGGCGCGGCTCGAGGGGTGAGGCCCCCGGAACCCGCGCGGACCTCACGCCGCGCGGAGGGGTCTCGGCGACGTCCTGCGGTCCGGCGACCCGGTGCGGAGGTGCGGCGGCGTCGAGCGCGGCCTCGACGAACCAGCGGAGGGCGTCGACGTCCAGCGAGCCGTCCTCGCGCAGCGCGCCCACGACGACGCCGGCCACGCCCGAGCGCACCAGCGCCCGGATCTCGCGCACCATCACGTCGAGCTCGTCCGCGTCGTACGCGAAGCCGCCGGGCCGGCACCGCACCAGCGCGTGCACGGGAACGCCCGTCGCGACGGTCGCCTCGACCAGCCCCTGCGACGGGGTGACGCCGCCGAGCTCGAGGGCGCTGCACAGTTCGACGCGGTCGGCTCCGCCGTCGCGCGCCGTGACGGCTCCGGCGGCGCTCGTCACCGCGATCTCGAGCGCGGGCCGCCGGCGGGCGGACGTGTCGGCGGATGAGGAGGCGCGGGTCGCGTCGTTCGTCATGTCACGACCCTAGGCGAGCGGCTCGACGGGCCCATGCCGGGCCGGGCATGGGGCGGGGTGCATGATGGCGGGATGTCCGACGCACCCGCATCCGCACCCGCCGAGGCCCCGGCCACCGCCGCCTACCGGGCGGCCCGCGACCACCTGCTGGGGCTCGGGCACGACCTCGACCGGGCGAGCGACGAGTTCCGCTGGCCGGACGTCGGCGACCGCTTCAACTGGGCGACCGACTGGTTCGACGTGGTCGCCGACGGCAACGACCGCACGGCGCTCTGGATCGTCGAGGAGGACGGCTCCGAGCAGCGGGTGTCGTTCGACGCCATGCGTCGGCGCAGCGACCAGGTCGCCGCGTGGCTGCACGACCTCGGCGTCGCCAAGGGCGACCACGTCATGCTCATGCTCGGCAACCAGGTCGAGCTGTGGGAGGCCATGCTCGCGGTGATGAAGGTGGGCGCGGTCATCCTGCCGACGTCGACCGTGCTCGGCAGCGCCGACCTCGCCGACCGCATCGACCGCGGGCTCGTCCGGCACGTGATCGCCAACGCGGCCGACGCCCCGGCGTTCGCGGGGGTCGACGGGGTCGAGGCCGTCACGCGGATCGCGGTCGTCTCCGAGGGCGACGCAGTCCCCGCGGGCTGGACGTCCTTCGGGGACTCGCACCGCGCCTCCTGGGACCGCCCCGACGTCGCCACCGCGACGGAGGACGCCTGCCTCGTCTACTTCACGTCGGGCACGACGAGCAAGCCGAAGATGGTCGTGCACTCGCACGCCTCGTACCCCGTCGGGCACCTGACCACGACGTACTGGCTGGGCGTGCAGCCGGGCGACGTGCACATGACGATCTCGTCGCCGGGCTGGGGCAAGCACGCCTGGAGCTGCTTCTTCGCGCCGTGGACCGCCGAGGCCACCGTCTTCGTCTACAACTACGGGCGCTTCCGCCCGGCCGAGCTCCGCGACCAGCTCGAGCGCGCCCGGGTGACCTCGTTCTGTGCGCCGCCGACCGTGTGGCGGATGCTGATCCAGTCGTCCCTGGGTTCGCGACCGAGCGCCCTGCGCGAGGCGCTCTCGGCCGGCGAACCGCTCAACCCCGAGGTGATCGGGCGCGTGCAGCAGGGCTGGGGCCTGGACATCCGCGACGGGTACGGGCAGACCGAGACGACCGCCATCGTCGCGAACGCGCCCGGCGGCACGATCAAGGCCGGCTCGATGGGGCGCGCCCTGCCCGGCGTCGAGGTCGTGCTGGTCGACCCCGTCACGGGTGTCGTCGGTGACGAGGGCGAGGTCTGCCTCGACCTCACCACGCGGCCCGTCAACCTGATGACCGGCTACCTCGGCGACGCCGCCCGCACCGAGTCGTCGATGCGCGACGGGCTGTTTCACACCGGCGACGTGGCGGTGCGCGACGCCGACGGCATGATCACCTTCGTCGGCCGCACCGACGACGTCTTCAAGTCGTCGGACTACAAGGTCTCGCCGTTCGAGGTCGAGAGCATGCTGATCGAGCACCCGGCCGTCGCCGAGTCCGCGGTCGTGCCGGCACCCGACGACACCCGGCTGAATATCGTCAAGGCGTACGTGACCCTGGCCGAGGGGTGGGCGCCCGACGCCGAGACCGCTCGGGCCGTCCTGGCTCACGCCCGGGTGTCGTTGCCCGCCTACGAGCGGGTCCGGCGGGTCGAGTTCGCCGAGCTGCCGAAGACGATCTCGGGCAAGATCCGACGCGTCGAGCTGCGTGACCGCGAGGAGGCGCTGGCCCGGTCGGGCGAGCGGGCCGCGGCCGAGTGGCGCGACGCGGACTTCCCCGACCTGAAGGGATAGGGCCGCTCGGCGAGCCCGACGCCCCACGGCTCCGACTCACGGCACCGCGTGTCGTGCACGACACCGCAACTCGTCGCAATGCCTTGCACGAAACGCGGTGCGGTGTCGGGCGGAGCGAGGCGAGGCGGGGTGGGGCGGGGCCGGCTGCCGGGGATCAGCCGGTGCGCAGTTCGCGGCCGGCGGCCCAGACCCGGGCGACCGTCCAGTCGTCGTGCCACGCGACGGCGTCGGCGGCGTGCCCGGGGGCCAGGCGCCCGAGCGACGGTCGGGCCCCGGCGGCCTGCGCCGTGCCCGGCGCCGTGCCCAGCCCAGCGCCCTGCGCCGGGTCCTGCGCCGTGCGCTCGACGCCGGCCTGCGCTCCGGACATGTCCGCTCGCCGGCCCCCGGCGTCGAGGCCGAGCACGCGGGCCGGCACGAGCGTCAGTGCCGCGACGGCGTCGACGGCGGCGAGCCCGGTCTGCAGCACCGCGATGCGCAGGGCGGCGTCCTGCGTCAGGGTCGAGCCCGCGATGGTCGACGTGCCCGTGAGCACGGCGACGCCGTGCTCGACCGTCACCGCGAGCTCGCCGATGCGGTAGTCGCCGTCGGCGGCTCCGGCCGCGGCCATCGCGTCGGTGATGAGGGCGACCCGCCGGGGCGCCGAGCGCAGCACGAGGTCCGCCACGGCCGGGTGCACGTGCACGCCGTCGAGGATCAGCTCGATCGTCACGCGTTCGTCGCCGACCGCCGCGACGAGCGGCCCCGGGTCGCGGTGGTGGATGCCGGCCATGGCGTTGAACGCGTGGGTCACGAGGCTCGCGCCGCGGTCGAACGCCGCGCGGGCGAGGTCGAAGTCGGCCCCGGTGTGCCCGACGGCGGCGACCACGCCCGAGCTGACGAGCCGGTCGATCGCGTCGAGCCCGCCGGGCAGCTCGGGGGCGAGGGTGACCTGACGGACGATGCCGTCGCCGGCCTCGAGCAGGCTCTCGACCGTGGCGGCGTCGGGTTCGAGCAGGAAGTGCGGGGCGTGGGCTCCCCGCCGGTCGGGCGCCAGGAACGGTCCTTCGAGGTGTGCCCCGAGCACCAGCGGATCACGGCGCATCAGGTCACCGATCAGTCCGAGCGACCGGGACAGCACCGGCACCGGGTTCGCGACGAGGCTGACCAGCGAGCGCGTCGTACCGTGCCGGCGGTGCAGCGCGAGTCCGGCGTCGAGGTCGTCCGGTCCGCCGTCGAAGGCGTGCCCGCCGCCGCCGTGCGTGTGCAGGTCGATCAGCCCCGGGGTGAGCGTGGCGCCCGCGAGGTCGACCGTGACGTCCGCGGGGGGCGGCACCGCGCCTCCTGCGGTCGGGTCGTCGGGTGCACCCGACGCCGCCGAGGAGGCGCGGGTCGCATCGACCCCGTGCCTCGCCCCGGCCGCCGCGCGCGACCCCGGCACCGTGGCGCCGGTGGCGACGATCACGTCGCCGTCGACGAGCATCCAGAAGCCCTCGACCACGCCGTCGGCGTCGACCTTGCGGGCGTCGGAGAACAGGGTGGTCGTCACCGGCGGGCCCCCCGGCCGTTCTCGCGACGGAAGGCCAGGACGCCCGTGACGCCGGCCAGGACGGCGAACGCCACGGCGACGACCGGGTAGCCGAGCATGGCCCAGGCGGCGACCACGGCACCCATGATCGCGATCTCGACCAGGGCCTTGCCGACGGCGTCGGTCGGGATCGGGGCGCGTGGCGAACGGAACAGGCCCCACACGACGATCGCGAAGAGCGGCGCGCCGATCATGAACGCCAGCGACGGGAACGGGAACGGCCAGGCGAGGTAGCCCCAGAAGCCGAGGCTCAGGAAGGCGAGGATCAGCGTGACGAACCGCACCACGTCGAGGGGGCCGACCGGGCCGCCGCGGGCCGGGACGGGGGAGGGGGCGGGATCGGTCGGGGTCACGCGTCCAGCGTACGGCCGGTGTGCCCGGGCGGGGCTAGCGGAAGACGATGGTGCGGGCGCCGTCGAGCAGCACGCGGTCCTCCGCGAACCAGCGGACGGCCTGGGTCAGCGTGCGGCTCTCTTCGTCCTGGCCGATCGCCATCAGCTCGGGGGCGCTGCGGGTGTGGTCGACGCGGACCACGTTCTGCTCGATGATCGGCCCCTCGTCGAGGTCGCTCGTGACGAAGTGCGCCGTCGCGCCGATCAGCTTCACGCCGCGGGCGTGCGCCTGGCGGTAGGGGTTCGCCCCCTTGAACCCGGGCAGGAACGAGTGGTGGATGTTGATCGCCCGCCCCTCGAGCGCGGCGCAGAGCTCGGGGCTGAGGATCTGCATGTAGCGGGCGAGCACGACGAGCTCGACGTCGTAGCGGTCGACGACCTGCAGCACGCGGGCCTCGAAGGCGGCCTTCGACTCGGCGTCGGTGACCGGGTGGTGCTCGAAGCGCTTGCCGTAGAACTCGGCGAGGCCCGACAGGTCGTCGTGGTTCGCCAGGATCAACGGCACCTCGATCGGCAGCTGTCCCGCCCGCTGCCGGAACAGCAGGTCGTTCACGCAGTGCGCCGCCTTGCTCGCGAGCACGAGCGTGCGGGTCGGGCGACCGACGACGTCGAGCTTCGCCTGCACGTCGTAGTGCGCGAGCACGGGCGCCAGTGCCGCCTCGAACGCGTCGCGCTCGCCGGGGGCCTCGACCTGCAGGCGCATGAAGAACGTGCCGGTGTCGTGGCTCGAGAACTGCGCCGACTCGGTGATGTTGCCGCCCGCCTGCACGACGGCACCGCTGATCGCGTGGACGATGCCGGGTCGGTCCTGGCAGACGAGCGTCAGCGTCCAGTGCGTCGTCGGGGCGGCCGGGGCAGCGGCCCGAGCGGCGTCGGCCGTCGCGGCGTCGGGGGCGGAGGAGGCGCGGGTGGCGTCGGTCACGTCGGTCACCCGCCCAGGGTAGTGCGGCCGAACCCGGTCAGGCGGCGGCGATGAGCAGCGTGACGAGCGCGACGAGCGGGAGGAACCCCTGCGTGACCGCGGCGCGGGTCTTCGTGCGGTCCGAGAGCAGCAGGACGAGCGCGGCGGCGAGCATCGACCCCGTGCCCGCGACGAGCAGGGCGTTGCCCGAGGGGGATGCCTCGAAGGCGCTGCCCGCGCCTCCTGCCCCTCCGGCGGCGATCAGCACGACGCCCACGATCGTGACGATCGCGAGGAACAGGTTGTAGAAGCCCTGGTTGTAGGCGAGCGGCTTCGTGTGCTCGGCCTGGACGTCGTCGGTGATGCCGAAGGTCGCGCGGACGCGGGGGGTGGTCCAGAGGAAGGACTCCATCACGAAGATGTAGAGGTGCAGCAGGGCGGCGAGCGAGGCCGCGACGAGCGAGACGATGAGCATGCCCCGACCCTAGGGCCGGGCGGTCCACGCGAGGGTGGCGGCTGCGGCGGGTCAGTAGCATCGTGGGGGCGCAGCGGGCGCACACGGGCATCGGCACCGGCGAGGACGAGGAGGCGCGGCGTGGCAGAGCGGGTCACCATCGTGGAGGTCGCGGCCCGGGCCGGCGTCGCGATCAGTTCGGTCAGCAGCGCCCTCAACGGTCGCCCCGGCGTCTCGGAGCAGACCCGCGCGCGCATCCGCCAGGCCGCCGACGACCTCGGCTTCGTGCCGAGCGTCCGGGGCCGCAGCCTGAGCGCCAAGCGGGCGTTCACCGTCGGGCTCGTCGTGCACCGCGACCCGTTCGTGCTCGAGTCCGACCCGTTCTTCGGCAGCTTCATCGGCGGGCTCGAGTCGGTGCTCGACCCGCGCGGGTACGCGCTCATCCTGCAGATGGGGTCGGCGGCGGACGAACCGCTCGACCGCTATCGCCGGCTCGCGGCCGGACGTCGGGTCGACGGCGTCGTCCTGAACGAGCTGACGGTGGACGACCCGCGCGTCGAGCTGGTCCGCGAGCTCGACCTGCCCGCCGTCGGGGTCAACCCGGCCGGGGACTTCCCCCTGCCCGCCGTGCGGCAGGACGACTCGGCCGGCATCGGCGAGCTCGTCGAGCACCTCGTGTCGCTCGGTCACCGGCGGTTCGCCCACGTCGCCGGGCCCGGGCGCTTCGTCCACTCGCGGCGTCGCGGGGCCGCCTGGCGGGACGCCGTCGTCGGAGCCGGGCACGAGCCCGGGGCGGTCGTCGAGGCCGACTTCACCTACGACGGGGGAGCCCGGGCCGCCGCTCGCCTCTTCGGCCCGGACGCACCGGTCGACGACCGCCCCACCGCCGTCTTCTGCGCCAACGACCTGGCCGCCATCGGGTTCATGACCGAGCTCGACCGGCTCGGGGTCCGCGTGCCCGACGACGTCAGCGTGGCCGGGTTCGACGGCATCGAGCTCGGGTCGTACGTGCGCCCCGGGCTGACCACGCTGACGACGGCTCCGCGGCTGATCGGGGCCGAGGCGGCGCGCCTCCTGCTCTCGGCCGTCGAGGGCGAGACCGTCACCGACGCCGCGATCGAGCCCGCCCGGCTGCTGGTCCGCGCGTCGACGGGCCCTGCCGCCCGCTGACCCCGCGGCGCCCCGCGCCGCCCTGCGCTGCGTCAGAGTTCGCTCGGCGCCCGGGCGTCGAGGGCGCACCACGCTCGCGTCGTCGAACCACGCTCCGAGGTGGTTCGACGACGCGAGCGTGGTCCCCCCTGCGGCGAGAGCCCGGTGGGTGCCCGTCGGGCATCAGGTCAGGAGGCGCGGGTCGGGAGATCGCGCCGGAAGGGGTTCCGGCGCGGCGGCGGACGTGCTAGCTTCTCGATCTACCGAAACGTTTCGGTAGACGAGTGAGACCGCACACGACGAAGTGGGTGCCCCGATGACGACCGCCAGTGACACGACGAGCACCGAGACGAGCGCCGACACCGGGCCCGACACGACGCGCGTCGACACCGGGCCCGACGCCACGAGCACCGACACGACGCGCGCCGACACCGGGCCCGACGCCACGAGCACCGACACGACGCGCGCCGGCACCGGGTCCGACGCCGACGCGGCCCGCGCCGCCTCGAAGCCGTACCTCGTCCCGCTGACCCGGGAGCGCCTCCGGACGGTCCTCGACGAGGCACTCGTCCACCGCAACGAGCTCACCGGCGCCCTCTCGCAGCTGACCTTCTCGAGCCCCGCCGCCTACGACTCGGCCCGCCCCGACTGGGCGGTCGGGCCCTTCACCGCCGACCCGGCGTTCACCTTCACGCTGGACGGCCAGTGGCCCGACCCCGACGGACTCGGCTGGACGAGCGAGTCGCTCTACAACCCCAGCCTGATCGAGCACGACGGCACTCTGCACCTCTTCTACCGGGCCTCGCCCCGCAAGGAGAGCCTCGGCAGCCGCATCGGCCACGCCACCCTCGCCCTCACCCCCGACGGCGAACCCGCACCCGGCGCCGCCTGGGTCGACGACCCGGCCAACCCGGTCGTCCGTCCCACCCTCGACGACGAACTGTTCGGCACCGAGGACCCCAAGGTCTACCGCGCCGAGGGCCGCTTCTGGCTGTTCTACAACGGCGTCTTCCCGATCACCGAGGAGGCGCGGGTCGCGCACCCGAGCCCCGGGTACCCCGTCCAGGCGGTCGGCATCGACCTGCTGGTCGCCGTCAGCGACGACCTCGTCACCTGGCAGAAGCTCGGCCCGATCGCCGACCACGAGCAGACGCGGCTCTGGGCCAAGGGCGCCGTGATCCCGCGCGACGAGCACGGGAACGCCGTCCGCCTCGGCGGCAGCGGCAGCGGCGGCGGCGGCCGTGACGACGGGGACTACCTCATGTTCGTCAGCGAGGGCTTCGACGGCGTGCTGCACGTCGGCCGCTCGGACGACCTGCGCCACTGGACCTTCGAGCCCGTGCCGTACCTCGACCTGTCGGGCGTCGGCGGCCACCTGCACGAGGTCGCCGCCGCGATCGTCACGGGCGACGGCCGACTCGTGCTGGACGTCTTCCACGACGTCGGCGGGGTCTTCGCGGCGAGCCAGGCGCTCTACGACGTCGGGCGTCCGGTCGACCAGCTCGCCCTCACGTCCGGCGGGTCGCTCAGCTGGGGCGGCCTGCAGCAGATCGGCGGCCGCTGGACCTTCGCCCAGGGCTGGGACGCCCCCGCCGGCCACCGCGACCTGTACTTCTACCGCACCGACCCGCACGCCCCCGTGCCTCAGACCACCCCCTAGCCACACCCGCAGCACCACCCACCCAAGGAGAACACCGTGCAACGACGCACACGCTTCACCCGCCGCACGACCCTCGGCGCGACCGTCCTGGTCGCCGCCCTCGGCCTGACCGCCTGCTCCGGCGGCGGCGGCGCCTCGAGCGACGCCCTCACCGCCAAGGGCCCCATCACCATCTGGTACTCGAACAACGAGCAGGAGGTGACCTGGGGCAAGGCCATGGTCGAGGCCTGGAACGCCGACCACCCCGACGAGCAGGTCAAGGGGCAGGAGATCCCCGCCGGCAAGTCGAGCGAAGAGGTCATCGGCGCTGCCATCACGGCCGGCAACGCCCCCTGCCTCGTCTACAACACGGCCCCCAGCGCGGTCGGGCAGTTCCAGAAGCAGGGCGGCCTGGTCGACCTGTCGAGCTTCGACGACGGCGCGAGCTACATCGAGGAGCGCAGTGGCGACCTCGCGAAGCAGTACCAGGACGCCGACGGCAAGTACTACCAGCTGCCCTGGAAGTCGAACCCGGTGATGATCTTCTACAACAAGGACCTCTTCACGAAGGCCGGCCTCGACGCCGAGAACCCCGACCTGTCGACCTACGACGACTTCCTCGCGACGTCGAAGACCCTGGTCGACGCCGGCGTCTCGAAGTACGCCATCCACCCGGCGCCGACGAGCGAGTTCTTCCAGTCGCAGTTCGACTTCATGCCGCTCTACGCGGCCGAGACGGGCGGCACCGGCCTCGTCGAGGACGGCAAGGCGACCTTCGCCGACACCGCCGGCGAGGACGTGGCGACCTTCTGGCGCTCGCTCTACGAGCAGGGGCTGGCCGGCCAGGAGCAGTACACGGGCGACTCGTTCGCCGACGGCGAGGCCGCGATGTCGATCGTCGGGCCGTGGGCCGTGTCGGTCTACGAGGACGTCAACTGGGGTGCCGTGCCCGTCCCGACCAAGGACGGCACGAGCGCCGACGAGACCTACACGTTCAGCGACGCGAAGAACGTCGGCATGTACACGGCCTGCGAGAACCAGGGCACGGCGTGGGACTTCCTGAAGTTCTCCACCAGCAGCGACCAGGACCGCGCCCTGCTCGAGACCACGGGCCAGATGCCGATCCGCACCGACCTGGCCTCGACCTACTCCGACTACTTCGACGCGAACCCCTCGTACGCGCTCTTCGGCGACCAGGCGGCCCGCACGGTCGAGGTGCCGGCCGGCCCGAACACCGTCGCCGAGTTGCAGGCCTTCCGCGACGCGTGGTCGAGCAGCGTGATCTTCGGCAAGGGCGACGTCGACTCGTCGCTCAAGGACGCCGCGGACAAGATCGACGAGCTCGCGGCGCAGGGCTGATCGTGTCCACCGTGCACGAGGCGGCGGCAGCGTCGCCGACCGCCGGACGAGCCGAGGAGGCGCACCGCGCCTCCTCGGGGGGTCCCGGCTCCGGGCACCGGGCGGGCCGTCGCCGCGACGGCGACCCGCGCGGGCGTCGGCGGGGCGGCCCCCTCGGCAAGCACCCGCTCGGCCTGCTGTTCAGCGCGCCCTACCTGGTGTTCGTGCTGGCGGTGTTCGCGTACCCGTTGGTCTACGCGGTCTACATCGCGTTCCACGACTACTTCTTCACGGCGCCCGGTGCCGTCGTCGCGCGGCCCTTCGTCGGCCTCGACAACTTCGTCACCGCGTTCACCGACCCGGCGGTCATCCGCTCGTTCGGCAACGTCGGCGTCTTCCTGGTGATCAACGTGCCGCTGACGGTCGTGTTGAGCATGGTGCTCGCCACGGCGCTCGACAAGGTCGCGCACTTCCGGGGCTTCCTGCGGGTGGCGTTCTACGTGCCGTACCTGACGGCGAGCGTCGCCGTCGTCGCGGTCTGGTTGTTCCTCTTCAACGGCGACGGTCTCGTGAACAACGTGCTCGGGCCGCTGGCCCCGACCCCGTCGTGGCTGATCAACTCGGCCTGGGCCATGCCCTCGATCGCGTTGTTCGTCACCTGGAAGCAGCTCGGCTTCTACATCCTGCTGTACCTCGCGGCTCTGCAGAACGTGCCCAAGGAGCTGTACGAGGCGGCCTCGAGCGACGGTGCCGGCCCGATCCGGTCGTTCTTCACCGTCACCGTCCCGGGCGTGCGTCCGGCCACCGTGCTCGTGCTGCTCGTCTCGACCGTCACGGGGGCGAACCTCTTCACCGAGCCGTACCTGCTGACCGGGGGAGGCGGGCCGAACGGCGCGTCGACCTCGCCCGTGCTGCTGATGTACCAGAAGGGCATCGAGCAGGGGAACCCCGACCAGGCCGCCGCGATCGGCGTCGTGCTCGTGATCCTCGTGCTGGTCATCGCCCTGCTGCAGAACCGGTTCGCCGGCGGAAAGGAGGACTGAGATGACCGTCTCCGACGAGACCACCGCCCGCCCCCTGCGGGTCGGCAAGAAGCCGCCGTTGACCCGGGCCCAGACCACGCTGCGCGGCGTCGTGCTGGCGCTCGGCGCCCTGGCGTTCCTCTTCCCGTTCTACTACATGGTGATCGGGTCGCTGCAGACCAAGCCCGACCCGACCGTGGCCGGGGCGTTCCCCCACCCGTCGAACCTGACGGTCGAGAACTACGCCGCGATCGACAGCCGCATCGGGCTGCTCAGCGGCCTGCTCAACTCGGGCATCTTCACGGTCGGCGTGCTCGCCTGCACCCTCGTGTTCGGGGTGCTGGTCGGCTACGCGCTGGCCGTGCTGCAGTGGCGTGGTCGCGGGGTCACCTTCGCGCTGGCGCTGCTCGTGCAGGTGGTGCCCTTCCAGCTGCTGATCATCCCGCTGTACGTGCTCATCGCGCGCAACTACGGGCTGAGCGACAACTACCTAGGCATGATCCTGCCGTTCGCCATCAACTCGACGGCGGTGATCATCTTCCGGCAGTACTTCCTGCAGCTGCCGAAGGAGCTCTTCGAGGCCGCGCGCATCGACGGCACCGGCGAGTTCCGGCTTCTGTGGAACATCGCGTTGCCGCTCGTGCGCCCGGCGCTGGTCACGGCCCTGCTGCTGACCTTCATCGGTCCGTGGAACGAGTTCCTCTGGCCGTTCCTCATCACCAAGGAAGCGTCGATGCAGCCGCTCGCCGTGTCGCTGGCGAACTACATCAGCAACGTGGCGGCGACCGCGGCGAACCCGTTCGGCGCGACCCTCGCGGGCGCCGTCGTGCTGGCCGCCCCGGTCGTGCTGCTGTTCATCGTGTTCCAGCGCTACTTCATCTCGACCGACGTCGGCTCGAGCGTGAAGGGCTGACCGACCGCCCCCCGACCCGAGGAGGCGCGCTGCGCGACCGGCGCGCGCCGCGCCTCCTCGGCTCCCCACCCCCAGACCGGGTCGTCGTGCCGACGGCCCCCACCGCAGGAGGCGCGGTGCGATCCCCCCTCGCACCGCGCCTCCGTCGCCTCCCGCCTCCCGCCTCTCGCTTCTCGCCTCTCGAAAGGGCCTCCCTCCCATGGCTGACTTCCCGTACCGACTGACCCGCCTGGGCGTCGTGATGACCCCCGACCCCGACTCGCCCGACGAGGCCGAGGGGGTGCTCAACCCCGGTTCGGGACGCGGGCCCGACGGCGAGCTCTACCTGCTGCCGCGGCTCGTGGCCACGGGCAACGTGTCACGCGTCGGGCTGGCCCGGGTCGTCGTCGAGGACGGCGTGCCCGTGGGCGTGACCCGCGAGGGCGTCGTGCTCGCGCCCGACCGCGGGTGGGAACGCGGCGCGACCCACGCCGGCGTCGAGGACCCGCGCGTCACGTGGATCGAGGAGCTCGGGCTGCACGTGATGACCTACGTCGCCTACGGACCGCTCGGGCCGCGCACCGCCGTCGCCGTGAGCGACGACCTGCGCGACTGGCGCCGGCTCGGGCCCGCGACCTTCGAGTACGTCGACGAGCTCGACACCGACCTCGGACTGTTCCACAACAAGGACACCGTGTTCTTTCCGTCGCCGGTCACCGCGCCGGACGGCGTGCGCAGCTTCGCCGTGCTGCACCGACCGATGTGGCACATCGGTGCGACGGTGCCGGGCGAGGGCAGTCCGCTGCCGGCCGGCGTCACCGACGGGCGGCACTCGATCTGGATCAGCTACGTGCCGGTCGACGCGGTCGCCGCCGACCCGCGGGCGTTGGCGCGGTGGGGGCAGCACCGGTTCGTCGCCGGCCCCGAGTTCCCGTTCGAGGAGCTGAAGATCGGCGGCGGCCCGCCCCCGCTGCGCGTCGACGAGGGCTGGCTGCTGCTGCACCACGGCGTCACCGGCGTGATCGACGACGCCTTCGCCCAGCAGCAGAACGTGAACTACGCGGCGGGCGGGATGATCCTCGACGCCGACGACCCGTCGCGCGTGGTCACCCGGTCGGAGGTGCCGCTGCTCGAGGCCGAGACCGCCGACGAGCGCGACGGCATCGTGCCGAACGTCGTGTTCCCGACCGCGATCGAACACGTCGACGGCGTCCCCTACGTGTTCTACGGCATGGCCGACTCGAAGATCGGCGTCGCCCGCCTCGACCGCCCCTGAGGTCGCGCACGGACCGACGACACCCACGGCCCGACGACACCCACGGCCCAGCGACACCCACGGACCGACGACACCCACGGATCACCGACAAGAAGGAGGCGGTCGACGATGATCGCACGCAACTCACGATGGACGGGCGCGGCACTGGCCGCGGCCCTGGCGACCGTGCTGGGGGTGACGGGGGCGCTGCCGGCTGCCGCCGCGCCTCCTGGTCCGGCGACCGCGCCGCCCGGCTCGGCCGCGCCGACCGTCCCGGCGGCCGCACCGGCCGTGGCACCGTTGACGAACCTCGCGCACCTGGACTTCCTGCTCGACCGGACGACGCCCGTGCCCGAGGCCGGGCACTCGACCTACCGGCAGAGCGCGGAGCCGACGCTCACCCTGCCGTGGACCTACGCCGACGCCCGCGACGGCGGCACCTTCGCCCGGGTGGGCGGCGGTCCGCTCGACCCCGCGACCGGGTACTGGGGGCAGGGCGCGTACAACAGCGACGACGTCTCACGGACGGCCGTCGTGTACCTGCGCGACTGGAAGCAGACCGGCTCGGAGTCGAGCCGGCAGAAGGCCTACGAGCTGCTGCGGGCGACCGCGTACTTCCAGACGACCACCGGTGACGCCGCCGGCAACGTCGTCCTCTGGATGCAGCCCGACGGCACCTTCAACCGCAGCCCGGTGCCGGTCGAACTGCCCGACCCGTCCGACAGCGGCAACAGCTACTGGCTGGCCCGCAGCATCTGGGCGTTCGGCGAGGGGTACGCCGCATTCGCGGACGACGACCCCGAGTTCGCCGCGTTCCTGCAGCAGCGGCTGCAGCTCGGCGTGACGGCGCTGAACCGCGAGACGCTCGCCCGCTACGGTCGGTACGACGTGGCCGACGGGGCGAAGGTGCCCGCCTGGCTGATCGGCTCCGGAGCCGACGCCTCGGCCGAGGCCGTCCTCGGGCTGAGCGCCTACTCGGCCATCGTGCCGGGTGACGCGGCCTCGCGCACCGCGCTGACGCAGCTCGCCGAGGGCGTCGCGGCGATGTCGTCCGGCGACGGGCAGACCTGGCCGTACGGAGCCGTGCTGCCCTGGGCGAAGTCCCGCTCGATGTGGCACGCCTGGTCGTCGCAGATGCCCGTCGCCCTGGCCCGGGCGTCGACCGTGCTCGGCCGACCCGACCTGCTGAAGCCGGCCGTGCTCGACCAGACCTCGTTCACGACGACCCTGCTCACGGCGAGCGGGCCCGACAACGCCTGGTACCCGACGCCCGTCGACCAGACGCAGATCGCCTACGGAGCCGACTCGCGGCTGCAGTCGGCGCTCGCCGTGGCCGGTGCCGGCGCGGGGGCCCCTGGTCTGAAGCGCGTCGCGGCCGTGGCCGCGAGCTGGTACTTCGGCACGAACCGCTCGGGCACCCCCGTCTACGACCCGGCCACCGGGGTGACCTTCGACGGCGTGCAGGCCGACGGCACGGTGAACCGCAACAGCGGTGCCGAGAGCACGATCCACGGCCTGCTGTCGATGATCGCCCTCGACGGCGCCCCCGACGTCTCGGCCGAGGCTCGAGGGCTGACGAGCGTCACGTCGCGTGACGGCCTCACGGTGGTCGAGGCCGAGACGGCGTCGCCCACGACGGGCACGGTCGTCACCCCCGACTCGGCGTGGACGGGTGAGTCGCAGTACGGCGGTGGGTCGGCGCTGCGGCTCGAGCCCGGGCAGAGCGCGACGATCACGGTGCCCGCGGGCTCCGGGTTGCGGCACGTCGAGCCGGTCCTGCTCGCCGCCGAGGGAGTGCGCTCGACGTCGGTCTGGAAGGCGGGACGCGTGCCCCTGGGGACGCTGACGACGCAGGCCGGGGCGCAGGGCGTGACCGCCGCCTCCGGGGCTCTGCTGCCCCAGACGCTGCCGGTGCCGATCGGTGCCGGAGCGACGGCGATCACCGTGACCGCCGGCCGCGACGCGACCGTGGTCGACGGCCTGATCGTGCGGCCGCTCGTCCAGCGGCTCGTGCTCGCCGGGACGGCGGCCGACGGTCGCCCGACGACGACCGAGCTGCTGTCGTCGACCTCGCGGCTGCCGTTGCCGACCCCGGTCGGCGTGCGGGGCAGTCGGACGTCGGCGTCGTCGTACGACGCGCAGGGCCGCCTCGTGCAGCAGCGCGACGTGCAGGGCCGCAGCGTCGTGCTGGTCAAGCCCGGCGGCTTCGCCGTCCTCACCCGCTAGCCGGCCCCGAGACCCAGGAACCCGCTCAGACCCCATCGACCCACGTGAGGGTCTGGGCGGGTTCCTGGGGTCTCGTGCGCCAGGACCCGAGGAGGCGCGGGTACGGTCGACCGCATGAGCGACGACACGCAGGCCCCCGGTCCCGACGACGCCGGCCGCGACACCAGCCCGGGGCACGAGGTCGACCACGACCCGACCGGCATGACCGACGACGAGAAGCTGCACGACCAGCTGACCCGTGCCCCGAAGTCGGACGAGTCGGACGCCGCCCCGCGCATCACGACCGAGGACCGCGGCGACGGGGTCACCCGCATCGACGTCGCCGACACCGCGAAGGTCCGCCCGGGCGGGGCCGGCTGACGCCGACGCACCAGGGGCTCGCCGAGACCCACCTGCGCGCACGGGCGCCTCGGCGGAACCCGGGGGTCTCGCGCCTCAGCTGATCAGGTGGATGCTGCCGTCACGGTCGCGCAGCGGAGCCCGCGAGGCGCCCGACCGCACGGCGAGCACCTCGGCCAGGATCGACACGGCCGTCTCCTCGGGCGTGCTCGCCCCGAGGTCGAGCCCGATGGGGGAGTGCAGACGTGCGAGCGCCGCCGGCCCGACTCCCTGACCGGCCAGGGCGGAGACGCGGCGGTCGTGCGTGATCCGTGACCCCATGGCCCCGACGTACGCCGCGGGCGAGGCCAGCGCCGCCTCGACCAGGTCGGCGTCGAACCGCTCGTCGTGCGACAGCACCGCGATCACGGTGCGCTCGTCGACCCCGGTGCGCGCCAGGTAGGCCGGCGGCCACTCGACGACGACCTCGTCGGCCGACGGGAAACGCTCGCGGGTCATGAAGACCGGACGCGGGTCGCACACCGTCACGCGGTAGCCCAGTACCGCTCCGGCGTTGCAGAGGGCGACGGCGAACTCGACCGCCCCGAAGACGAGGAGGCGCGGCGGCGGCACCGAGCGCTCGCTGAAGACCCGCAGACCCTCGCAGTCGTCGACGGTCGGCACGACCTCGCCGGTGCGGACCGGGCCGAGCACGACATGCGCCGACGCCTCACGCCCGGCGGCGGCATCGCGGAGGGCGGCGACGGTCACGCCGTCATCGGGGGTGACGAGCCGGGCGAGCACCTCGATGCGCCCGCCGCAGCTGAGGCCGACCTCGAACGCCGTCTCGTCGCTGAACCCGAACGTCTCGAGCTGCGGCGTGCCGTCGTCGAGCACCTGCGTGCAGATCTCGTAGACCGCGCCCTCGACGCAGCCGCCCGAGATGCTGCCGATCACGGTGCCGTCGACGGTGACGGCCATCGACGTGCCGACCGTCCGGGGTGCACTGCCCACGACCGACACGGCCGTCGCGACGGCGAGGCGCTCGCCGGCGTCGAGTCGCGCCAGCAGGCGGTCGGCGATCTCGAACACGGGGCTCCTCGGGTGCGACGGGCGAGCGGGTGGTCTCTGGTGGTGCCAGGTCTCGATGGTGTCACGGCCTCGGCCCCGCGACCTACCGCGACGTCGGACGTCGCCGGCCGGGGCGAGGTGCTCTCCGGGGCTGGCTAGCCTGACACCATGCCCGGTGACGACTCCTCGACGTCCGTCGGCCTGCTGCTCGCGGCCGGCGCCGGGACGCGCATGGGCCGTCCCAAGGCGCTCGTGGTCGACGAGCGCGGGCCGTGGCTGACCCGCGCCGTGACGACGCTGCTCGACGGGGGCTGTGACCGCGTCGTCGTCGTGCTCGGGGCGGGCGCGACCGAGGCGCGAGCGCTGCTGGCCGCCGACCCGCGCCTCCTGACGGTCGAGACACCGGTGCCGGTCGGGGCGACGGACGCGCCGCACGCCGACCCGCGCCTCCCGCCGGTCGACGGTCGGGCGAGGGTGGCGGTCGTCGTCGCGGACGACTGGGCCGACGGCCTCGCCGCGTCGTTGCGGGTCGGGTTGGCGGCGCTCGCCGCCTCCGACCCCGAGGAGGCGCGGCTCGCCCTGATCACGCTGGTGGACTACCCGGGTCTGCCGCCGTCCGCCGTCGCGCGGCTGCTGTCGTCCTCGGCCGCCGACGTGCCCCTGGGCCCGGCTGCGCTGCGGCAGTCCGTCTTCCACGGACGCCCGGGTCACCCCGTCGTGGTCGGTCGGTCCCACTGGTCGGCCCTCGCGGCGTCCCTCACCGGGGATCGCGGGGCGGGCCCCTACCTCAGGGCGCACACCGCCGAGCCGGTCGACTGCTCCGACCTCTGGGACGGCGCCGACGTCGACGCGCCCGCCTGACCTTCGCCGTTCCCGAGGGTCAGTTGCATTTCCCGCTGCCGCTGAAGCACGGGGTGTAGTTCGCGGGCAGGGGTTCCTGACGGGGGGTGGGGGACTCCCACCGGTCCCCGGGGACGGGTGCGCCGACGGCACCGATCACGACCAGCCCGGCGACGACGACGGCCGCCACGACGACACCTCGATGCCCGGCGGTGATCGCGGCGAACAGCGTCACGACGAGGCACGCGAGGCAGGCGACGAGGGTCCGGAGCCAGCTGTCCGCGGCCTCCTGGCTGACGGTCACGGGGGTGCCGAAGAGGCTGAACTCGGCCGAGAACCACTGCCCGGCCAGCGAGAGCGTGAGCAGGACGCCCGCCGCGAGGGCGAGCGCCTCGACGATCACGGCGACGCGGTGCACGAGGTGACGGGGCGGGCGGGGCGGGCGGGGCGCTCGGGCCGCGGGGGCGTCGACGGGGACGTCGACGGGTGCGTGCTCGGCTGGATGTGATCCGTCGTGCGCCGAGGTGTCGCGGCCGCCCCGACCCGATCGTGCGGCGAGGACGACGAACGACGCCAGGCCGACGGTCGCGACGAACGGCAGGCTGACGAAGACGACGGTGGGCAACGTATACAGGGAGAAGCCCGCCCGGAGGCCCGACGTGACGCCCGACCCGACGGTGAGCTCGACGCCGGCCCGGGCCACGGCCGCCGCGGCGACGTAGAGCCAGGCCCGGCGTGACGCCGGCAACTCGGACCACCGCCACGCGACGAGGACGACGAGGACGGCCCACACCACGAACGGCACGAGCGCGGTCTGCGCGAGCGCGCCCGGCAACTCGAGCAGCGACGCGACCACCCGGCCGGCCGAGGCCGTCAGGCCGACGAGCGCCGCGCCGGCGACGAACAGGGCCGCGGTGGTGCCGACGACCCACGCCACCTCGCGGCGGTCGACCCGCCGTCGCAGGCTCGCCGCCGCCCCCGCGAGCCGGCCCTCGTGCTGAGTGTTCGTCATGGGTCGACGGTAGCGGCGGGTCGCGGGGCCGACGTCATCCCGGAGGTGGATGTCGGTCGGGCGACGCCGGTAGCCCGAGCCCCCGTCCCGCCGCGCCCCGCCCCGTCCCGCCGTCCCGCCGCGCCTCGCCCCGCCGCTCCCGCCGCGCCCCGCCGCGCCTCGCCCCGCCATGAACCCGGTTTCGAACCGTGCACCCGGTAGCAACCGGGTGCACGGTTCGAAACTGGGTTCCTCGCGTGGTCGCGGTTGGCGGCGGGGGCACCGACGTCGGCAGGATCTCGATGGCGGGTGTCGGGCCGCGCGCCCTAGCGTCGGTCCCATGCCGATCACGCCCGACACGAAGAACTGGACCTGGGTGCTCGAACGCCCCTGCGACGACTGCGGCTTCGACCCCGCCGAGGTCACGTTCCGCGACGTGCCGCGCCTCGTCCGCGAGAACGCCGCCGCCTGGCCCGCCGAGCTCGCCCGGCCCGACGCCCGCACCCGGCCCGACGACGCCACGTGGTCGCCGCTCGAGTACGGGGCGCACGTGCGCGACGTGTTCCAGGTCTTCGACACGCGCCTCCGGCTGATGCTCGCCGAGGACGCGCCGACCTTCGCGAACTGGGACCAGGACGCCACCGCGCTCGACGACGACTACGCGTCCCAGCAACCTGCGGTGGTGGCCGACGAACTCGTGGCCGCCGCGGCCGTCGTCGCCGACGCGTTCGAGGCGGTGCCCGACGACCGGCTCGGTCGCACCGGCCTGCGCAGCGACGGCTCGGCCTTCACGGTCGACTCGCTCGCGCGCTACTTCGTGCACGACCCCGTGCACCACCTGCACGACGTCCGCCGCTGACCCGTGCCCTGGGCGGCACCATCGCCCGGCAGGCCGCTGTCGCACCGCCGCCCGGGCCACCGCTGTCGCACCGCCGACTGAACATCACACCGCCCATGTCGACGGTGCGACGTTCAGTCGGCGGTGCGACCCACTCTGGCCGACCCACCCAGGCCGACCGCGGCCCCGCCGCCCCGCCCGCACCCCCAGCCCGCCCCACCCTCGACCCCGGCGGCCGACGCGGGCAGACTGACGACATGACCCGCGCCTCCGTCCTCTCGGTCAACGTCGACGACGTCCACCGCTTCAGCAAGCCGCCCGTGGAGCGGGTCACCCTGCTCGCCGGGCTCGGCGTCGAGGGTGACGCGCACCTCGGGCGCACGGTGCAGCACCGCTCCCGCGTGGCGCGCGACCCGAGTCAGCCCAACCTGCGGCAGGTGCACCTGATGCACGCCGAGCTCTTCGCCGAGCTGGCCGACCACGGCTACGACGTCGGGCCGGGCGACCTCGGCGAGAACGTCACCACCCACGGGGTCGACCTGCTCGGCCTGCCCGTCGGCACCGTGCTCACCCTCGGTCAGGAGGCGCGGGTCGAGATCACCGGACTCCGCAATCCGTGCGTGCAGATCGACCGCTTGGAGTCGGGCCTGCTGAAGGCGGTCGTCGGACGCGACGAGGCCGGCGAACTCGTCCGCAAGGCGGGCGTCATGGGCGTCGTGCTCGCCGGGGGAGAGGTGCGACCCGGCGACGCGGTCGGAGTCGACCTGCCCGTCGAGCCCTGGTCGGCCTTGCAACCCGTCTGACCCCGGTCGGTCGCCCCGGGCGCCCCACGCGCCCCACGCGTCGTGTCGATGCCCGGCTCAGGACCGGTGACGGCGGATGCGGATCGGGCCCTTCGCCGTGGACGGGTCGACCACCGAGCCACCCTGCGTGATGTCGACCTCGCCCGCGGCGACCAGTCGTCGGGCCGCGCGACGGACAGGCTCCATCAATCCGCGCCAGGCGTCCTCGTCGTCGGGGTGCAGCGACCGCGCGACGTCCGAGGGGCAGATCGTCGACGTGGCCGCCCGGGCCGCCAGGAGGTCGCGGATGCGCTGCTCGAGCTCGCGGTCCTGCGCCGTCACCTTGCGCTTGCGGCACGCGTCGCTGCAGTACGCGACCTCGTCCCAGTTCGACGCCCACTTCTTGCGCCACTCGATGGTGCGCCCGCACGATCGGCAGGTCTTCGGGTCGGGGGTCGCGGCGCTCATGCTGACAGTCAACGCGGGAGGCGCGGTGTGCGTTCCCGGGGAGGCAGCCGTCGGTCCCTCCGCCGCGGACCGCACCCGCGCCTCCTGATCCCGTGGCACCGCCTTTCGTGCAGCACACCCCGACGAGTCGAGGCGCCCTGCACGAGACGCGGTGCGACGCTGCGGGAGGGGACATCTCGCTCGCGTGGGGGATGGAGGCGCGGGCACGGTCCCCGTATCGTCGTCCCGATGAGCGAGGGCACGGCGGCAGGCACGACGAGGGGTTCGTGGTTCGAGGTCGACCGTCAGCCCCTGCCCGGCGCGACCCCGATGCAGGCTCTCCGGCGGTTCGTCGGCAACGCCTACGTGGTGCACGCCCGCGCGGGCCGGGCCGAGTTCTGGTGGATCTGGCTCTTCCAGACCGTCCTCGCCCTCGTGCTCAACGTCGGCGTCGGGTCGCTGGTGCGCGGTGCGAGCGTGGCCTCGTGGTCGATCGGCGCTTACGGCTCGTCGCTCTTCGCGCCCTGGCCGGTCGTCGTCCTCGGCCGCCCGGCCGGTGCGGGCCCGGGCACCAGCCTGGGCCAGGGCGCGTCCCTCCAGATCGGACAGTTCTCGCTCGGCCCGTTCGGCCCCGCGGGTCCGGCCTGGGGCGGCACGACCTGGGTGGCCCTCGTCTGGGGTCTCTGGTGCCTGATGACCTTCGTGCCCATGGCGACGCTCACCATCCGTCGCCTGCACGCCGCCCGGGCCTGGGGGTGGGGCTGGTTCTGGCTCGGGGCGCTCATCCCGTTCCTGCAGATCGTCGTCGTGTTCATGCTGGCTCGCGAGACCCAGCCGCCGAGTGCCCGCTTCCTGGACCGCGACCGCCCGCGTGACCGCGACCGCGAGCCCGACCCGCACCGCGCCTCCTGACACCACCACACCGCGTTTCGTGCACCGCACCGCGACTAGTCGAGGTGCGGTGCACGAAACGCGGTGCGCCGCCGCACCCCGGGCCCCTGGCCAGGCCGGGCGCGAGCGGGTAGGCTCGACCTCGGTCGGGCGGTACTCCCGGCCCCGGGCGTGCACGACAGCGCGCAGTCGGGATCACCATCCTCCCCGAGTCACCCACGGTCACGAACGGCACCTGCCGCGAAGGCCGTGCCGCCGGCAGATCGTCACGATCGGCCGGCCCGTGGCCACCATCGGGTCGAGAGAACGGCGCCCGCCGACCACCCCAGGTTCCATGACACTCGCACCCCCGCGCCCCACCGCGCCTTCGTCCACCCCGTCCGCCCGCTTCCCGTGGGCCGGCCTGATCGCCATCGCCGTCGCCACGTTCCTCTCGATCTCGGGCGAGATGCTGCCGACCGGCCTGCTGCCCGAGATGAGCGCCGACCTCGGCGTCACCGAGTCGAGCATCGGCCTGCTCGTCAGCGTCTTCGCCTTCACGGTCGTGCTCACCAGCACCGGCCTCACCCACCTCACCCGTCGCCTGCCCCGCCACCTGATCGTGGTCGGCCTGATCGTCGTCCTCGCGATCAGCGCCGGGCTCACCGCGATCGCACCGACCTACGAGCTCGTGCTCGCCAGCCGCGTGCTCGGCGGTCTCGCCCACGGCATGTTCTGGGCCATCGGCGGCGCCTACGCCGGTCACCTCGTGCCCCGGGCGCAGGTCGGCCGCGCGCTCGCCGTCGCGATGAGCGGGGGCACCCTCGCGTTCGTGCTGGGCGTCCCGCTCGGCACCGCGCTCGGCCAGGCCCTCGGCTGGCGTGAGGCGTTCGGCATCCTCGCCGGGCTCATGGCGCTCGGTGCGGTCTTCGTCTACAAGTTCCTGCCGCCGGTCGGTCGGGGCACGGCGCACGAGTCGGTGCCGGAGCCGGTGACCGACGCGGTCCCGACGCTGGTCGACGGCACCGCGCCTCCTGCGGGGGCCGTCCGTCGCCGTCGCTCGCTGCCGAGGCCGAGCGTGCTCGGCGTCGTCCTGAGCTGCGTGATCACGGCGGTCTTCATGATCGGCCACTACTCGTTCTTCACCTACATCACGCCCTACCTCGTGCGCTCGACCGGGGTGCCCGAGCAGGGCCTGGCCGCGTGGCTCTTCGCGTTCGGCGTCGCCGGGGCCGTGGGGCTCGGCATGGTCGGGTGGTTCCTCGGGGCGCGACCGCGGGTGAGCATCCCGATCGGCGTGGCCGTGGTCGGACTAGCCGTGAGCGGCATGCTCGTGTTCGAGGGCATGCTCGTGCCGTCACTGGTGGCCTTCGTGCTGTGGGGCGTCACGTTCGGAGCGCTGCCGCCGCTGTTCCAGACCCGGATGCTGCAGGTCGCCCCCGAGCGGATGCGCGACCTCGCGAGCGCCTTCTACACGACCGGCTTCAACGCCGGCATCGGCGGGGGAGCACTGATCGGTGCCCTCGTGCTCGACGGGTCCGGGCTCGACTCGCTGCCCGTCCTCTACATCGTGGTCGCCGCGGTGGTGCTCGTCGCCGTGCTGGCGAGCGACCGTCTGCTCGCCCGTCGGTCGGCCCGCCCCGCCGCCTGAGCGGCGCCGCCGGGACGAACAAAGACGCAGGAGGCGCGACTCGCGTGAGTCGCGCCTCCTGCGTCCGAGGCGGTGCGGATGGTGCTGTTGGGTCAGCGACGCCGACCGGGCTGCTGGTAGCCGCCGGCCTGGCCGTTGCCGCCGCCGCGCTTGTTCATGATCTTCTTGATGACGAAGCCCACGATGAGCGGGGCGAAGCGTCGGAGCAGTGATGCCATGGGGTGCCTCCTGGGGCGATGGTGCACGGGTCGTGCGGTCGAGCCGGTCGGCTCGGTGGGGTGCGGCCCGCGGTGCTGCGGGGGACGATCGTGTCGGGACGACCGCCGCGGGTACCAGTGAACTCGCTGTCTACTGAACCCGCTGTCTACTGAACCCGCTGCGAGTCGTTCGTGCCGTCCGAGTCGTCGTCCTGTCCGGCGATGAAGATGTCGCTGACCTCGATGTTGATCTCGACGACCTCGAGCCCGACGAGCTGGGTGATGGCGTCGGCGACGGCCTGGCGGACGTCGTCCGCCACCTGCTGCACCGACAGCGGGTAGTCGACGACGATGCTGAGGTCCGCGGCGGCCTGGGTCTCGCCGACCTCGACCTTGACGCCCTGGCCGTGGTCCTGCTGGCCGACGGCGGTGCGCAGCGCACCCACGGCACGCGACGCGCCGCCACCGATCGAGTGGACGCCGGGCACCTGACGGGCGGCGATGCCCGCGACCTTTGCGACGACGCCGTCGGCGATCCGCGTGGTGCCCGCGGCGTCGGACGACACGGTCGAGGCACCGTCCACGCGCGCGGCGCCGTCGACGCGCGAGCTGCTGGTCAGGGTGGCGGGGGTGGGAGCGGCGGTGTTCGACATCTCGGGTCCTCTTTCGGCTGGGGGAGTCGTGCGGATGGTCGTGCGGTGGTCGTCGTGCGAGCGGGCGTGTCCGGGCGAACCGGGGCGACCCGGGCTGCACGTCAATGAGACGCCGCGCCCGCCCCGTTCGTCACGGTGAACATGCTGGCAACCCGCTGAGTGCCCACGTCTACTGTCGGGGCATGCAGCGCACCCGGTGGATCTTCCTCGACCAGCTCGGCCCGCACTTCGACGACGGCGACCCGATGCTGCTGGTCGAGAGCCGGTCGTCGTGGCGGGGCCGCACCCTGCACCGCGCCAAGCTGCAGCTGATCCTGTCGGCGATCCGGCACCGGGCGGCCGAGCTCGGCGACCGTGTCGACTTCCGGCAGGTCGAGCACTACTCCGAGGCCCTCGAGGGGCGGGACGACCTGCAGGTAGTCGACCCCACCTCGTACCGGGCGCGCCGTCTCGTGCGGTCGGTGGGAGCCGAGGTGCTGCCGAGCCGCGGCTTCGTCTCGAGCGAGGCCGAGTTCGCCGAGTGGGCCGCGGGTCGCCAGGGCGGGCGCGGTCCGGGCCGGTCCGCAGGCGCGACGGCGGACGCCGACGACGCCCGTCGAGGAGGCGCGGGTCGACCGACCGGCGCGTCCGGCGGTCGACCGGCACCGCGCCTCCTGATGGAGGACTGGTACCGGGCGGTGCGCCAGCGCACCGGACTGCTGATGGAGGGCCCGCAGCCCGTCGGAGGCCAGTGGAACTACGACCACGACAACCGCGAGAAGCCACCGAAGGGCGCGGCCACTCTCGGCCTGCCGCCGCAGGAGTGGCCCGAGGAGGACGACATCGACGCCGAGGTGCGGGCCGACCTCGAGCGCTGGGAGCGTGACGGGGTCGTCCGGCTCGTCGGCGACGACGCGCCCCGACGGTTCGCGGCGACCCGGGCCGAGGCGACGGCCGCGCTGGCGGACTTCGTCGAGGTGCGGCTGCCCGACTTCGGCCCGTTCGAGGACGCCACGCTGTCGGGCGACTGGACGATGGCGCACTCCCTGCTCAGCGCCCCCATGAACCTCGGGTTGCTCGACCCGCGCGAGGTCGTCGAGGCCGCCGTCGCGTCGTACCAGGCCGGAGACGCCCCCTTGCGGAGCGTCGAGGGGTTCACCCGGCAGATCGTCGGCTGGCGTGACTGGGTCTGGCACCTCTACTGGCACCTCGGCGAGGACTTCGCGACGACGAGCAACGCCCTCGGGGCGACGCAACCCCTGCCCGAGGTGTTCGCCGGGCTCGACGTCGAGGCCGTCGAGGCCGAATGCCTCAGCGAGACGCTCGACGGCCTGCGGCGGCACGGCTGGAACCACCACATCCAGCGGCTGATGATCCTCGGCAACTGGGCCCTGCAACGTGGGGTCGACCCGGCGGCACTCAACCAGTGGTTCGTCGACATGTACGTCGATGGCACGCCCTGGGTGATGCCGGCCAACGTCGTGGGCATGTCGCAGCACGCCGACGGCGGGATCGTCGCGACGAAGCCGTACGCGTCGGGTGGTGCCTACATCAATCGCATGACCGACCACTGCGGCTCGTGCCGGTTCGACCCGAAGAAGCGGCTCGGCGAGGACGCCTGCCCGGTGACCGCCGGCTACTGGGCGTTCCTCGACCGCGTCGAGCCGGTGCTCTCGGGCAACCCGCGCATGGGCCAGCAGTTCGCCGGGCTCCGCGGGCTCGCCGACCGCGAGGCCGTCGTCGAGCAGGAGCGCACCCGCGCGACCTGGTGAGCCGCGGCGACCGACGCCGCCGGAGGTCGCACCACCGTCGCGTCGTCGAACCAGCCTCCGGGGTGGTTCGACGACGCGACGACGGTGCGTCCTCGGAGGTGCCCCTCGTTAGGGTGACGGGAGCACCGGGCAGAGCGAGCCCGGGGCAGATCACGAGGGAGCCCCCGATGACCACGACCATGCGCAGAACGGCCGTGACGGCCACCACCACGGGCGTGCTCGCCCTCGGCCTGCTGCTCGCCGGCTGCACCTCAGGAGGCGCGGGTGACGGTGACGAGGCCGGTTCCGGTGGGTCCTCGGTCGGCTCGACGGAGGGCACCTTCGACGACCTCGCCAGCTGCGACGACGTCGGCTCGGCGCTCGGCGGCGTCGTGGACGGCCTGGAGCTGCGCGACGACAGCACGTTCTCGGGTGACCAGGCGAACTGCCAGTGGGCGACCCCGACCACCGAGGCGACCGACGCCGCCGACGTGACGGCGATCGTCGTCCTCGCCCAGCGCCAGGAGTTCAGCGCCGACGACATCAGCGCCCAGACCTCGCAGATCGAGGGCACCGAGGGCGTCGAGACCGTCGACGACTCCCGCGTCCAGGCGTTCGGCGGCCAGGCCTTCTCGCAGTCGGTGACGCAGCAGGGCATCACGGCCTCGGCCAGCACGGTCCTCTCGCCTCACGGCCTGATCGCCGTCACGGCGACCGGTGCGGGCGACGCCGCCCCGCTCAGCACCGACGAGACGCTCGACGCCGCCTATGGCCTCTTCGACTGAGCCCCGCCGGGGCGGGCGTCGTCTTTGTGACGGGCCCGCGCCTCCTCGTCCGCCTCGACACGTCGGTCGAGTGGTCCCGAAACGTCCTCGCGTGCGGGCCGAGCCACGATACGGGACCACTCGACGGGTCGCTCAGCCGACGCTGAGCTTCTCGAGCACGAAGTCGGCGATGACGCGTTGGCCGGCGTCGTTCGGGTGCACCCCGTCGGCCGAGAGCAGCGAGGCGATGCCGTCGGCGGGCAGGGCGTCGGCGAGGTCGACGTAGGCGCTGCCGGTCTCGGCCGCGAGGCGCTGCACGACGGCGTCGTACTCGGCGGCATCGCCGGCCAGCCCCTCGGTGAGGTTCGTGCCCGGCACGAACTCGCCCATCAGCAGGACCGACGGCGGGTCGTCGAGGCTCTGCAGGCCGTCGATCAGGGTGCGGTAGTCGTCCTCGAACTGGTCCGGCGTGCGGCTGAACGCGTCGTTGGCACCGAGCGTGAGCGTGACCAGGTCGGGCTTGGTCGCGGCGATCGAGTCGAGGAACCCGGGCAGGTCGGCCGTGAAGGTGCGGGCCGTGGCGCCGGAGCGGGACGAGTCGAAGAGCGTGATGCCGCGGTCGCGATCGCCGTCGAAGGCGGTCAGACCCTCGAGGTCGACCGGCGTCTGCGCGTGGATCGTCACGGTGTGTGCGCCCGCGTCGAGCCCGGTCACCGACGTGATCCCGCTGGTGGCCATGGAGTCGCGGGTGTCGACCTCGATCGCCTCGCCGTCGTCGACGGTGTAGTCGAAGGTGCCGCGTCCGCTCGACCACCAGAGGTCGAGGTCGGTGCCCGTGAACGGGTACGTGGTGGTCGCGCCGGCACCGAGGGTGACCGCGCGGTAGCCGAGGTCGGCGGTGCGGGACGACGCCGACACCGACCCCTCGCTGCTCGAGGCCCAGCGGGCCCAGGTCGACGCCGGGGGAGCGACGGCGAACGCGGCCGGCCGGTAGCCGACCCCGCCCGGCACGTCGTCGGTCGGGTAGCGCTCGCGCAGGCCGTCGAGGGTCAGGTCGATCCACCGGGAGTCCACGGTCGAGGCGCCCATGCCCTCGGAGATCGAGTCGCCGACGGCGACCCAGCGGGCGGAGTAGTCGTCGCGGGCGTCGAGGGCGGTCGCCCAGTCGGCGAGCTCCGAGGAGGCGCGGGTCGGCTGGGGAGAGGAGGTCCCGTCCGTGGAGGCGCCGCCCGTGGGCTCGCTCGGGGCGGTCGGGCCCGCCGTGCAGCCCGTGAGCAGGGCGAGGGCAGCGGCGACCGCGACCAGTCGGGTGGTTCGGGTCATGACGACGACGGTAGTCGAGGGGCGCGGGGGTCGTTCACCGGCGACGTCGTCGGCGCCCTCACGACTCGGTGACGGTGCCGCCCTCGACCCTCCAGTGCCGATCGAGCCGGACCGTCTCGAGCATGCGCCGGTCGTGCGTGACGAGCAGCAGCGTGCCGTCGTACGACTCGAGGGCCTGCTCGAGCTGCTCGATGGCGGCGAGGTCGAGGTGGTTCGTGGGCTCGTCGAGCACGAGCACGTTGACGCCGCGGGCCTGCAGCAGGGCGAGGCCGGCGCGGGTGCGCTCGCCGGGCGAGAGCTCGTCGACCGGACGCGAGACGTGGTCGGCCTTGAGCCCGAACTTGGCGAGCAGCGTCCGCACCTCGGCCTGGGGCCAGTCCGGCACGAGCGCCTCGAACGCGTCGGCCAACGGCACGTCGCCGGCCAGCAGTGCCCTGGCCTGGTCGATCTCGCCGACGGCGATGCTGGCTCCGCGACTCGCGCCTCCTTCGCTGGGGGCCTGGCGGCCGAGCAGGCCGCGCAGCAGGGTCGACTTGCCGGCTCCGTTCGGGCCGGTGATGCCGATGCGGTCGCCGCCGTCCACCTGCAGCGACACCGGACCGAGCACGAACTCGCCCGTCGCGGGGTCGCCCTGGCGGAACACCGCACCGCTGAGGGTCGAGACGACCGAGCTCGACCGGGGTGCGGCACCGATCGTGAACTCGAGCTGCCACTCTTTGCGGGGCTCGTCGACCTCGTCGAGGCGCGCGATGCGGCTCTCCATCTGGCGGACCTTCTGGGCCTGCTTCTCGCTCGACTCGGCCGAGGCCTTGCGACGGATCTTGTCGTTGTCGGGGGCCTTCTTCATCGCGTTGCGGACGCCCTGGCTCGACCACTCGCGCTGGGTGCGGGCGCGGCCGACGAGGTCGGCCTTCTTCTCGGCGAACTCGTCGTAGGCCTCGCGGGCGTGACGGCGGGCCGTCTCGCGCTCGTCGAGGTAGGCGTCGTAGCCACCGCCGAAGACGCGGTTCGACGACTGCGCGAGGTCGAGCTCGAGCACCTTCGTCACGCATCGGGCGAGGAACTCGCGGTCGTGGCTGACGAGGACGATGCCGCCCCGCTGCCCCTGCACGAAGCGCTCGAGTCGTTCGAGGCCGTCGAGGTCGAGGTCGTTCGTGGGCTCGTCGAGCAGTGCGACGTCGAAGCGGCTGAGCAGCAGGGCGGCGAGGCCGACGCGGGCCGCCTGGCCTCCGCTGAGGCCGGTCATCGGGCTGTCGGGGCCGACGGCTCCGTCGCCGTCACGGTCGAGGCCGAGGTCGGCGAGCACCTGCGGCAGGCGGTCGTCGAGGTCGGCGGCGCCGCTGGCGAGCCACCGGTCGAGGGCGGTCGAGTAGACGTCGGCGGGTTCGAGGCCGTCGGCTCGGGGCGCCGGGTCGGGGTCGCCGAGGGCGGCGGCGGCGGCGTCCATCTCGGCGGTGGCCTGCGTGCTGCCCGTGCGGCGGCCGATGTAGTCGGCGACGGTCTCTCCGGGCACGCGCTCGTGCTCCTGCGGCAGCCAGCCGACGAAGGCGTCGCCGGGGTTGAGGGTGATCGTGCCGGCCTGCGGCTCGTCGACCCCCGCCAGGAGGCGCAGCAACGTCGACTTGCCGGCCCCGTTCACGCCCACCACCCCCACGACGTCACCCGGGGCGACGGTCAGGTCGAGGTCGTCGAAGAGGGTGCGGTGCCCGTGGCCGCCGGCCAGGCCCTTGGCCACGAGTGAAGCGCTCATCCGGCCATTCTCGCGTACCGGGCGCCGGCCCGCGAGGCGGCCCTGGCGCCCTCCAGGCGGGGCTGGCATGCTCGGGGGCATGGCCTCCCTCACTCGTCCCCGCCGCGGCAAGATCATCGCCGGAGTCTGCGCCGCCCTCGCGAACCGCTTCGGCATCAGCGCCTTCCTGGTGCGCCTGATCTTCGTGCTGTCGATCATCCTCCCGGGGCCCCAGGTGCTCGTGTACCTCGTGCTCTGGGTCGTGTTCCCGAAGGAGAACCGCTAGACCTCGTCCCACGGGTCTGCTGATCGCCGGGTCGCGGCCCTCGCCCTGCGGGGCGCCGGGCGCGTGTTGCCGGGTTCGGGCGCCGGGCGCGTGGCGCCGGGTTCGGGCGCCGGGCGCGTGGCGCCGGTTCGGGCGTTGGGTCAGCCCTTGGGCAGGGACCGCAGCAGCGCCTCCTGCAGGTAGCCCAGCCAGTCGAAGACGTGGCCCATCGCCTGCAGCTGTCGGTCACCGCCCTCGGGGAGGCCGTCGCCCGTGACCCCCAAGCGCTCGCCGAGGGTCAGGCGCAGGTCGTTGAGGGTGCGCAGCCACGACTGCTGGGCGGCACGGTCGAGCGTCGACCCCGGTTCGCCGAGCGTCGCCAGCACCGCCCGGCCGTTCTCGACCTTGCGCCGGGTCAGGTCGTCGGCCGTGAACCGCCGGAACTCGGCGGCCGCCTCGGCGTCGTCGCGGTACGCCGCCGGCAGGAGGCGCGCCAGGGCCGGATCGCCCTCGTCACCGTTCTCGAGCAGCGACAGCAGTTGACCCACCAGGTCGGTGAGCAGGCCCCGCTCGTCGGCGTCGAGCCGCACGCGGATCTCGTCGCCGCCCCGGGGGCGGACGAACGGCACCAGCGTCACGCCTCGTCCTCCTTCGAGAGGGTCGCCCACAGGCCGTAGTCGTGCATCGCCTCGACGTGCCGCTCCATCGCTTCGCGGTTGCCCGTGGCGACGACCGCACGACCCTCGGTGTGGACCCGCATCATCAGGCGCTTCGCCTCGGCCCGGCCGAAGCCGAAGTAGGTCTCGAAGACGTGCGTGACGTAGGTCATCAGGTTGACCGGGTCATCCCAGACGAGCGTCACCCAGGGGGTGTCGGGCGAGGTCAGGAGGCGCTGGTCGGCCTCCGTTCCCGTGCGGGTGTCGTCGAGGGTGGGGCTCACCCGTCCAGGGTGTCACACGGTCGCCGAGCGGGTTCCCCGTCAGGGGTCGTCTTGTTATGCTGTGCGGGTCGCGACTGGCGTTCAGATGGTCACCATCGGGGAGCGACTGACACACGTGCGTGGCCGTACGCCTGGGCCACGACATCCGACCTCCGTCCGTCCCGTGTGCCAAGGAGTCCTCCGTGACCATCTCCGACCAGACCAGCGCCCAGACCGCCGCCTCGTCCGCCGAGTCGACCGATCGCCAGCCGTCGACCTTCAACCAGCCGCTCTCGGTCGTCGACCCCGAGATCGCCGCCGTCCTCGAGCAAGAGCTGGGGCGCCAGCGCGACTACCTCGAGATGATCGCCTCCGAGAACTTCGTGCCGCGTGCCGTGCTCGAGTCGCAGGGTTCGGTGCTGACGAACAAGTACGCCGAGGGCTACCCGGGTCGTCGCTACTACGGCGGTTGCGAGTTCGTCGACGTCGCCGAGAACCTCGCCATCGAGCGCGCCAAGTCGCTGTTCGGCGCCGAGTTCGCCAACGTCCAGCCGCACTCGGGTGCCCAGGCGAACGCCGCCGTGCTCGCCGCGATCGCCGACATCGGCGACACGATCCTCGGTCTCGAGCTGTCGCACGGCGGCCACCTGACCCACGGCATGAAGCTCAACTTCTCGGGCAAGATGTACAAGGCCGTGGCCTATGAGGTCGACCCCGAGACCTACCTGATCGACATGGACGTCGTCCGTCGCCAGGCGATCGAGCACCAGCCCAAGGTCATCATCGCCGGCTGGTCGGCCTACCCCCGTCAGCTCGACTTCGCGGCCTTCCGTGCCATCGCCGACGAGGTGGGCGCCTACCTCTGGGTCGACATGGCGCACTTCGCCGGCCTCGTGGCCGCGGGCCTGCACCCGTCGCCCCTGCCGCACGCGCACGTGGTCTCGTCGACGGTGCACAAGACCCTCGCGGGTCCCCGCTCGGGCGTGATCCTCTCGAACCACGAGCCCCTGTTCAAGAAGCTCAACTCGGCCGTGTTCCCGGGCCAGCAGGGCGGCCCCCTGATGCACGTCATCGCGGCCAAGGCGACGGCGTTCAAGCTCGCCGCCGAGCCCGAGTTCAAGGACCGTCAAGAGCGCACCATCCGCGGCGCCCAGGCCCTCGCGGCCCGCCTCACGGCCGACGACGCCAAGGCCGCCGGGGTCGACGTGCTGACCGGTGGCACCGACGTGCACCTGGTGCTCGTCGACCTGCGCGCCAGCGAGGTCGACGGCAAGCAGGCCGAGAACCTGCTGCACGACGTCGGCATCACGGTGAACCGCAACTCGGTGCCGTGGGACCCCCGCCCGCCGATGGTCACCTCGGGCGTGCGCATCGGCACGTCGGCCCTCGCCACCCGCGGCTTCTCGGATGACGAGTTCGCCGAGGTCGCCGACATCATCGCGCTCACGCTGATGCCCTCGCCCGACGTCGAGGCCCTCGCGGCCCGCGTCAAGGCGCTGACCGACGCGTTCCCGCTCTACGCGTGAGCGCTGACGTCGCGGCCGGGACTCCGGCGGACGTCGGGGTCGGGGCCTCGTCACGGGGTGCGGTGGGCGTCGAGCGTGCCCGTTTCGTCCCCGGCGACGACTCGTCCGCCGTGAAGATCGACGGCACGGCTCTGGCCGCCGCCGTCAAGGACGACCTGCGCCTCCGGGTGGACGCCCTCAAGGCCCGGGGCATCGCGCCGGGGCTCGGGACGATCCTCGTCGGGGCGAACCCCGGTTCGCTGTCCTACGTCGCGGGCAAGCACCGTGACTGCGCCGAGGTCGGCATCGAGTCGATCCGCATCGATCTGCCCGACACGGCGACCGAGGACGAGATCCGTCGGGCGATCGAGACGATGAACGCCGACCCCGCGGTCACGGCGTTCATCATCCAGTTGCCGTTGCCCGCCGGCATCGACCCGACGGCGATGCTCGAGCTCATGGACCCGGCCAAGGACGCCGACGGCCTGCACCCGGTCAACCTCGGCGAGCTCGTGCTGGCCGTGCCCGGCGGCAAGGGGTCGATCGACACGCCTCTGCCCTGCACGCCGCGCGGCATCGTCGAGATGCTGCACGCCTACGACATCCCGATCGCGGGGACGCACGTCACGATCATCGGCCAGGGGCTGACGGTCGGGCGGCCGCTCGGGCTGCTGTTGACCCGCCTCGAGGCGACGGCGACGCTGACGCACTCCCGGACGGTCGACGTCGCCGCCGAGGTGCGCCGGGCCGACATCGTCGTGGCCGCCGCGGGCGTCGCGGGGCTGGTCAAGCCGGACTGGGTGAAGCCCGGGGCCGCCGTGATCGACGTGGGCATCACCCGCGTGCTGAACGAGGAGACGGGCAAGTACAAGCTGCGCGGAGACGTCGATCCGGCCGTCGCCGCGGTCGCGGGCTTCCAGTCGCCCGTGCCGGGTGGGGTCGGGCCGATGACCCGGGCCATGCTGCTGAAGAACGTGGTCGAGGCCGCCGAGCGTCCCTGACGCCGGGGCCTGCCGGGCGTGCTGCCGCTGCCCGCACCACGCCAGGAGATGAGCACAGCGCCAGGTTTTCCCCTGGCGCTGTGCTCATCTCGTGGTGCTGTGCCCATCTCGTGGCGCTGCGTCGGGGTCGTGCCCTCATCCCGCCACGAACTCGACACCCCGCCACGCGATGACGTGGCGGCGTATTGACCTCGTGGCGGGGAGCACTGCCGCCGCTCCCACCACGCCAGAAGATGGACACCGCGCCAGGTTTTCCCCTGGTGCTGTGCCCATCTCCTGGCGCTGTGCCCATCTCGTGGCGCTGTGCCCGTGGCAGGGCAGCCCGGCGTCAGGCGTCGCGGCGGGCGCCCTCGGCGGCGTGCACCGTGAAGACGGTCGGAGCCGTGTAGCCGGCCTCGGCGAAGGCGGCGACGATCGCGGCTTCGACGTCGGCGCGGGCCTCGGTGGGGACGAGCGCGATGGCCGACCCGCCGAAACCGCCCCCCGTCATGCGGGCACCCACGGCACCGGTCGCCTGGGCGGTGGCGACGGCGAGGTCCAACTCGGGGACCGAGATCTCGAAGTCGTCGCGCATCGACACGTGCGAGGCGTCGAGCAGATGGCCGATCGCCTGCGGGCCGTCGGTGCGCAGCGTGCGGACGGTGTCGAGCACGCGCTGGTTCTCGGTGACGACGTGACGGACGCGACGGAAGGTCTCGTCGTCGAGCAGCTCTTCGGCCCGACCGAGGTCGTCGGCGTCGAGGTCGCGCAGGGAGTCGACGCCGAGGGCGGCGGCACCCTTCTCGCACGACGCGCGACGCTCGACGTAGCCGCCGGTGGCGTGGGCGTGCTCGACGTGCGTGTCGACGACGAGCACCTCGAGGCCGGCGGCGGCGAAGCCGAGGTCGACGACGTCGGCGTCGAGGCTGCGGCAGTCGAGGAACACCCCCGAGTCGGCCTCGCCCAGCAGCGACGCGGACTGGTCCATGATGCCCGTGGGTGCGCCGACGACCTCGTTCTCGGCGAGTTGCCCGACCGCGGCCAGGGCTGAGCGGTTGACGTCCAGCGACCAGAGCTCGGCGAAGGCCACGGCCACCGAGCACTCGAGCGCCGCGGACGACGAGAGCCCCGCGCCGACCGGCACCTCGGATTCGACGAACAGGTCGAGGCCGGGGACGCCCGACAGGTCGATGGTCGACAGGTCGCCCCCGGCGGCCGCGAACGAGGGTGAGTCGGCGCGGTCGTGTGCAACCGACAACGCCCAGGCGATGCCGAGGGCGTACGCCGACCACCCCGACATCGATGCCGGGTCGAGGTCGTCGAGCGACACCTCGTGCACGCCGCCCTCGAACGACGACGCCACGCGCAGCAGGCGGTCGTCGCGCCGACCGACGGTGACGGTGGTGCGTCGGTCGATGGCGAAGGGCAGCACGAAGCCGTCGTTGTAGTCGGTGTGCTCGCCGATGAGGTTCACGCGGCCCGGGGCGGACCAGCGTCCGGCGACCTCGGTGTCGAAGACCTCGCGGAAGCCCTGGGGAGTGGTGGTGTCGGTCATGATCGCTCGATCGTCTCTCGGATTCGGTCGGCCTGCACCTCGGGGACGAGGTCGCCCACCCAGGCTCCCATCGCTGCCTCGGAGCCTGCCAGGAACTTCAACTTGCTCTCGGCCCGGCGAGGCGAGGTGATCTGCAGCATCAGGCGCACGGTGTCGCGACCGACGCCGACGGGGGCCTGGTGCCAGGCGGCGATGTAGGGCGTCGGGTCGTCGTACAGGCCGTCGACACCGCGCAGGAGGCGCCGGTACATGACCGCGAGCTCGTCGCGTTCGTCGTCGGTCAGCGCCGCGAAGTCGGGGGCGTGACGGTGCGGCAGCAGGTGGATCTCGATGGGCCATCGCGCGGCGAACGGGACGAAGGCCGTGAAGTGCTCGCCGGCGAGGACGACGCGGGGGCCGGAGCGTTCGCGGTCGAGCAGGTCGGCGAAGAGGGTCGGCCCGTAGGTCTCGATGCTGTCGAGCAGCCGCGTGGTGCGCGGCGTGACGTAGGGGTAGGCGTAGATCTGGCCGTGCGGGTGGTGCAGGGTGACGCCGATGGCCTGGCCGCGGTTCTCGAAGGGGAACACCTGCTGGATGCCGGGCAGCGCCGACAGGGCGGCCGTGCGGTCGGCCCAGGCCTCGACCACGGTGCGGGCGCGTGACTCGCTCAGGTCGGCGAACGACCCGTGGGTCTCGGGGCTGAAGCAGACGACCTCGCACCGGCCGACGCTGCGCAGGGTGCGTTCGAGGCCGATGCGGGTCAGGTCGTCGAGGCCCTCGGGAGCGTCGTCGCTCTCGAGCAGCGGCCCGAACGACGGCGAGCGGTTCTCGAACACGGCGACGTCGTAGACGTCGGGGATCTCGGACGGGTTGGTCTCGCTGGCCGGCGCCAGCGGGTCAAGCTCGGCCGGGGGCAGGAACACACGGTTCTGCCGCGACGCGGCGATCGAGACCCACTCGCCGGTGAGGACGTCCTGTCGCATGGTCGCCGTGTCGGGCCGCGGATCGAGCGTGCGCGCGTCGACGCGTCGCTCGGCCGTGAGCGTGGTGTCGGCGTCGTCGAAGTAGATGAGTTCGCGACCGTCGGACAGGACCGTCGCGCGTTTCGTGATGGACGACATCGCGCCTCCTTCAGTTCGGGGCACTCGCGACCACGATTTGCAGTTGCGAAAGTACGTGAAAGCATACGAAACTAGCCGGGTGAACGGCAACTCGACCCCGCCCCCGGTGCCGCAGCCCGCGCCGCTGCCGGGTGAGCGGCGTCGCGACCGCATCGCCGACCTCGTCGGGCGTCGCGGCTTCGTCCGCACGGCCGAGCTGGCGCGCGAGTTCCGGCTGTCCGAGGTGACGATCCGCACCGACCTCGAGAGCCTGGCGGCCGACGGCCTGCTCTCGCGCGTGCACGGTGGGGCGCTGTCCGTCGACCGCCCGGCCGAGCGACCGTTCGAAGAAGAGAGCTCGGTCTCGACCGAGGCCAAGCGGGCCATCGGGGTCGAGGCCGCGTCGCTCGTACGGTCGGGTGACTGCGTCGTGCTCGACGTCGGCACGACCACAACCCAGATCGCGCTTGCCCTGCTCGAACGGCACGACCTCGAGGGCGTCGTGGTCGTGACGAACGGCCTCACCATCGCGCTGGCGCTCGAGCAGGCCGTGCCCCGGTTCACGGTCATCGTGTCCGGCGGCACCCTGCGGCCGTTGCAGCACTCGCTGGTCAACCCGCTGGCGACGAGCGTGTTCGCGAGCGTCACGGCCGACCTGGCGTTCATCGGCTGCACCGGCGTCCACGCCCTCCACGGGGTGACGAACGTCAACCTGCCCGAGACCGACCTCAAGCGCCTCATGACCCAGACCGCCCGCCGGTCGTACATCGTCGCCGACGGCAGCAAGCTCGGCGAGGCCCACCTCGGCGTCATCGGTCCGCTCGACACCTTCGAGGCGCTCATCACGGCGGGGGCCGACGAGGCGCCCGTCGCCGAGCTGCGTCGAGCCGGCCTCGCCGTCGTCACCGCAGGAGGCGCGGGCGGGGTCGACGCGCCTCCTCGCGACCCTGCCCCCTCGCGTCCCTGAGCCCCGGCCCCCGTCGCGGGGCCTCGAGCGATCCCGGACGCCACCGACACCCGAGAGCGAGACTGGAACGATGACGACGAGCAGCCCGACCGGAGAACAGTACGACCTCGCCCTGGAGCACGACGGGCACCGCGTCACGGGTGTGGTCACGCAGGTGGCGGCGGGCATCCGCGCGCTGGCCGTCGACGGCATCACCCTCACCGAGACCTTCGGTGCCGACGAGGTGCCGCCGTCCGCCTGCGGCATCACCCTCGTGCCCTGGCCGAACCGGGTCGCGCGCGGCCGATGGACGCTCGACGGCCGTGAGCAGCAGCTCGACCTGACCGAGCCGTCCAAGGGCAACGCCAGCCACGGGCTGCTGCGGTACACGGCCTACCAGGTGGTCGACCGCGAGCCCCACGCCGTGACGCTCGGAGCGACGGTGTTCCCCCAGCACGGCTATCCGTTCGAGCTCGACACGAGCGTGCGGCACGAGCTCGTCCCGGACGGCATGGTGGTGACGCACACGATCACGAACGTCGGCCCGGACCGGGCCCCGTTCGCCGTCGGGTCGCACCCGTTCTTCCGTGTGGGCGACCACGATCCGGCGACGCTGACCGTCACGCTGGCGGCCTCGACGCGCTACGAGACCGACGAGGCGAGCATCCCGGTCGGGACGGTGCCGGTGGCCGGCACCGAGTTCGACCTGTCGCAGGGCCCTCGCCTGGGCGACCTCGACCTCGACACGGGTTACCGCGACGTCGAGTCCGACGCCGACGGCATCCGCACGACGACCTTCTCGGCCCCCGACGGCTCGGCGACCGAGCTCTGGCAAGACCCGTCGTTCGAGTACGTGCAGGTGTTCACGCCCCGCAACTTCCCCCGGGACGGGGTCGAGGGGCTGGCCGTCGCCGCCGAACCGATGACGGCACCGGCCAACGCGCTGGCCTCGGGCGAGGGTCTGCGCTGGCTCGAGCCGGGCGAGACGTGGACGGGCACGTGGGGCGTGCGGTACCGGGCGTCCGGCTCATGACGATGACGTGGCGGTTCGTCGCGACTCGCTCGAGGGTCAATGTCCAGAAAACGCGAACCTGAGACCGGCACGATGCCGGGCGCGTAACGTCGAGTGCTGTCTCCCCAGGGTCCCGTAACCCTGGCGTACCCCGTAACGACCGCGTCGGCTTGCCCGACACGTGTCGCGAGGAGGCCGAGCGCCCCTCCCGGCCCGAACCGGAGGGGCGCTTTCTCTCGCCCTCAACAGACTCGTCGAGACGCGGAGGCGGACAAGGCGTAGGTTCTGCGCATGCCAGGTGGGTGGGACCCACCTGAAATCGGGGGACAGGATTCGGGTTCGGTCTCTCGTGGTGGGGCCGCCGCATTCGGGTGCGACGTCGGCCCCACCTTCCTGGTCGGAAGGCGGCCGTCCGTGACGGGCGACGACGTCGGAGCGATGTGGCGACGGCGACGCGTACAGGTGGGCCCCGTGGGGCTCGAACCCACGACCCGCGGATTAAAAGTCCGATGCTCTACCAACTGAGCTAGAGGCCCGTGCGCGTCCACTTTACGGGATGCCGCGCCTCCTGCCCGCCAGGCCCACCCGCGCCTCCTCGGTGTCGACGGGTGCGCCCGGTGCAGGCGGTGATGCCGTGGGCGAACGCCCGGCTCGGTGTCGGTGGTCGCGCCTATCGTGGGTCCGGTGCCGAGACCATTCCACCGCCCGACCCAGTTCTCGGGGTCCGAGTTCGAAGCCTTCCAGGGCGGAGACGACCCCGCGACGATGAACCGCGTCGCCCACGAGTCGGCCTCGGCCCTCGTCGCGCGCGTCAAGCACGACCCGAGCCCCGAGATCCTCGACCGGCTCGTCACCTTCACCGACCAGCACGGCATCGACGCGGTCGCCGAACTCTGGGCCCGGGCCAGTCCCCACAGCCTTCCCGGCGCCCTCTGGCGCATCTACCTCGTGCGGGCCGTCATCCGGCAGAACCCGGTCGAGGTCACCCAGCTCTTCGAGCGCGGGGTCCAGGTCGCCACCACGATCGACCCGGTCGTCGCGGGTGCGCCCGCTCCGGCCAGCCCGGAAGAGATCCTCGAACTCGCCGACCTGATCCTCCGCGGGGTCTTCGTCGGGGACTTCGCCATC
Organism: Frigoribacterium sp. CFBP 8759; assembly: GCF_014841655.1. NCBI lineage: Bacteria > Bacillati > Actinomycetota > Actinomycetes > Micrococcales > Microbacteriaceae > Frigoribacterium > Frigoribacterium sp. CFBP 8759. The sequence continues at coordinate 724,834 of NZ_JACYUH010000001.1, read as the reverse complement.
GCCCTCGAGCGGGGTGCCGCGTTCTGTCGCCTCGCCGCCGCCGGCGCCACCTCGGTCGCCGACGACCAGGACGCCGTCGGGTCCGACCGCGCGGGCGAACTCACCCGTCGCGCTCTGCGCTTCAGCGAGCTCGGGGTCGACCTCGTCGCCTGCGCCCACCTGTGGCGCGACGACAGCCTCGACTGAGCGCCGGGGCCAGCGCCGCGCGGGCGGGCCTGCGCCGCGCTGAGGAGGGCGGCACGGCCGAGCGCCGACCGCCGACCGGCGACCGCCCCCCGCTCGACACGCGCGGACCCGCCTCGCGTTCGCACGACGCGAACTCGGCGGACCGCTCGGCCCGAGGCGGGTAAAGTCTTCCCTGTCGGGCCGCAGTAACCCCGGGCTCCAAATTTAGCCGCTTCGAGCGGCCTCGCGCCGAGAGGCGTTTCTGCGGTCCGGCGCCTCTTCCTCCCGAGGTGGGTCCTCGGTCGAGAGCCGACGTGACGACCGACCGTCGGCCTCCTTTCCGCCGGCACCGCGCCTCCTCGGCTCGTCGGCTCGGGTACGTCGGGAGCAGGCGACGGCGTCTGGCGATCGCTGGGTGACGGTGAGCGACGCGTCGGGGCGAACCCGTCGGCTCCTGGACGGCTGTCGGTCCGCCCCTGTCAGGTTCGACACCCGGGGTCCGGCCGGGCACCACGAGCGTGCCGGGATGTTCACCCAATCCGGCGGGCCCCCCGTGCCGAATCATTGACGTGAGGGATCCACGATCCCCCGCCGACACCCGTCCTCCCTTAGTTTCGGGCGTCGGCGGGCTGGTCTCCCTGCGATGCACCGGGCCTGAACGCCATCCCAGACGGACGCATCGCAGGGAGTCCCGTCCGCACCACGAACACACCGCACCACGAACACCGCACCACATCACGATCCGCCCCGGATCGTGACCCACGACCCGACGAACAGTGCGACCGGAGGTGAACCCTGACATGCTCGAACTCGTGACCCGAGAGACAGAGACACCCGAGAGCGGGCCTGCTCCGTCGACCCCCGACATGTTGTTGCCGCGGGTCGCGCAGGGTGATCAGGCCGCTTTCGCCGAGCTGTACGACCAGACGGCGCCCCGCGTGCTGGGTCTGATCAAGCGCCTCCTGAAAGACCACGCCCAGTCCGAAGAGGTGGCCCAAGAGGTCTTCCTCGAGATCTGGCAGAACGCCACGCGCTTCGACTCCACCCGGGGCAGCGCCGCCAGCTGGATGCTCACGATGGCGCACCGACGAGCCGTCGACCGCATCCGCGCCTCCCAGGCCGGCCGCGATCGAGACCTCAAGATCGGCGTGCGCGACCTCGAGACCGACTTCGACTCGGTCACCGAGTCCGTCGAGATCCGCATCGAGCACGAGCGGGTCGAGCGGGCCCTCGGACGCCTCACCGAACTGCAACGGCAGGCGGTGAAGCTCGCCTACTACGGCGGCCTCAGCCACAGCGAGGTCGCGAAACTGTTGGACGTGCCGATCGGCACGGTCAAGACCAGACTGCGCGACGGCATGATCCGTCTGCGCGACGAGATGGGGGTGGCTTCGTGACCGACCACGACGAGCCCACGCACGGCCGCCACGCGGACGACGCGGGCACCACGAGAACCGACACCGACAACCTGTCCGGCGCCTACGTGCTCAACGCACTGAGCGACGACGAACGACACGCGTTCGAGGCACTCCTCGACGACACATCAGACCAGCACGACGACACCAGGACGGAGGTGGCCGAATTGAGAGAGACCGCATTGTTGCTCGCTCACGCGGCCCGGCCCGTCACCCCGTCGGCCGGGCTCCGCGCAAGCGTGCTCGACCTCATCGCGTCGACGCCGCAGCTCGCGCCGCTCACGGCGACGGCGGCACCGACGAGCCCCACGGCAGACCACGACATCGCGACGACCGCAGGAGGCGCGGGTGACGACGACCACGCACGTCGCGTCGAGCGCACCCCCGCCCCCGAGATGGAGCCGAGCGAATCCGAGGGTGCTCGCGTCCTCACGCCGACCGGAGCCGCGCACCGTCGTTGGTTCACGCGCCCCGTCGCCGTCCTCGGGGCGGCCGCCGCGGCCGCCGCGCTCTTCTTCGGCGGTGGAGCCCTCGTCGAGGGCCTCGGTCAGTCCGGCCAGCAGCAAGAACAGCAGGCTTCGGGCATCGACGAGATCTACGCCGCGAGCGACTTCCAACGCTCGGTGGCCGACGTCAGCACCGGCGGCAAGGCGACGCTCATCTGGTCGGACGAGCTCGGTCGCTCGGCCGTCGTCGTGGACGGGATGACCTCGCTGCCCGGCGACCAGACCTACGAGCTCTGGTACATCAACGATGACGGCGCCGTCCCCGCGGGTACCTTCGACGCCTCGTCGAGCGCCCCGGCCACGCACCTGCTCAAGGGTGAGATGAACGCGGGCGACACGATCGGCATCACGGTCGAGCCGGCGGGTGGCTCGTCCTCGCCGACCAGCGACCCGGTCGTCGCCATCCCCAGCGCCTGACCCCGTCGCCACGCCAGAAGAGGCGGTCCACCACGTGGTGGACCGCCTCTTCTCGTGTGCCCCTCACGGACACGCGGCGTGCGGGTGCGCCTCACCCCGAGGAGGCGCGGCGCCGATCAGCCGAAACGTCCCGACACGTAGTCTTCCGTGGCCTGCACGCTCGGGTTCGAGAACATCTTCGCGGTGTCGTCGTACTCGATGAGCTTGCCTGGCTTGCCGGTGCCGGCGATGTTGAAGAACGCGGTCTTGTCGCTGACGCGGCTGGCCTGCTGCATGTTGTGGGTCACGATGACGATCGTGTACTGCTGCTTGAGCTCCTCGATGAGGTCCTCGATGGCGAGCGTCGAGATCGGGTCGAGGGCCGAGCAGGGCTCGTCCATCAGCACGACGTCGGGGGAGACCGCGATGGCCCGCGCGATGCAGAGGCGCTGCTGCTGACCACCCGAGAGGCCCGAGCCGGGCTTGTCGAGGCGGTCCTTGACCTCGTTCCAGAGGTTCGCGCCCTGCAGCGACGACTCGACGAGGCCGTCCTGGTCGCTCTTCGACATGCGGCGGTTGTTGAGCTTGACGCCCGCGAGCACGTTGTCGCGAATGCTCATCGTCGGGAACGGGTTGGGGCGCTGGAACACCATGCCGACCTGTCGACGGACCAGGACGGGGTCGACGCCGGGGCTGTAGAGGTCGTTGCCGTCGATCAGCACCTCGCCCTCCACGTAGGCACCGGGGATGACCTCGTGCATGCGGTTCAGCGTGCGCAGGAAGGTCGACTTGCCACAGCCGGACGGGCCGATGAACGCGGTGACCGTGCGGGGCTCGATGGTGATGTTGACGTCTTCGACAGCCTTGAACTTGCTGTAGTAGACGTTGAGGTCGTTGACCTCGATGCGCTTGGACACGGTGATTCCTTCGGGGTGGGAGCCGGGCGGGAGCCGGGACGGGGTGTGGGTCGGGGCGGCCGGGTCAGCGGCCGAGCTTGGGGGCGAACACGCGGGCGATCAGGCGGGCCAGCAGGTTCAGCGCCATGACCATCAGGATCAGGGTGAGGGCGGAGGTCCAGGCCCGGTCGATGAAGGCCGCCGCGTCGGTGCCCTGGCTGACGTACGAGCTGTAGGCGAACACCGGCAGCGACTGCATGCGACCGTCGAAAAGGTTGTAGTTCATGCTCGCGGTGAAGCCGGCCGTGATCAAGAGCGGAGCGGTCTCGCCGATGATGCGCGCGATGGCCAGCATGACGCCGGTCGTGATGCCCGCGACCGAGGTGGGGATGACCACCTTGACGATGGTCAGCCACTTCGGGACGCCGAGGGCGTAGGCCGCTTCTCGCAACTCGTTCGGCACGAGCTTCAGCATCTCTTCCGTGCTGCGCACCACCACGGGGATCATCAGGACGGCGAGGGCCACGGAGCCGGCCGCGCCCATGCGGACCCCTTCGCCGAAGAAGATCACGAACAGGGCGTAGGCGAACAGGCCGGCGACGATCGAGGGGATGCCCGTCATGACGTCGACGAAGAACGTGATGGCGCGGGCCAGGCGGCCCTGACCGTACTCGACGAGGTAGATGGCGGTCAGCAGGCCGATCGGCACCGAGATGACGGCGGCCAGCGCCGTGATCAGCAGGGTGCCGGTGATGGCGTGCAGACCACCGCCGCCGGCTCCGACGACGTTGCGCATCGACATCGCGAAGAAGTCGGCGTCGAACCGGTTGGAGCCCGACGTGACGACGGTGAAGAGCAAGGAGACCAGCGGAACCAGCGCGATGATGAACGCCGCACTGACGGCGGTCGTGACGACGCGGTCCTTCGCACGGCGGATGCCCTCGATCTGCATCGCGACGACGAAGACGAGCACGGCGTAGAGCACGGTGCCGAGGATGATCGCCCCGACCCAGTTGAAGGAATCGGTGACGCCCGCCGCGTTCAGGAGGGCGAAGACGACGCCCATGACGACCCAGCTGCCGAGCAGGATGACGAGGGGCGCGGCCTTGGGCAGGCGCCCCGTCGTGAGGGCGTTGACCGTGCGGGTGGACCGGCGCACGCCGGCGGTGGTGGTGGCCATCAGTTCGCTCCCGAGAAGGCCTTGCGGCGGTTGATGACGTAGCGTGCGATCGAGTTGACGATCAGGGTGATGACGAACAGCACGAGGCCGGTCGCGATGAGGGTGTTGATGCCGATGTCGTGCGCCTCGGGGAACCGGAGGGCGATGTTCGCCGCGATGGTCGAGGAGTTCGTCGACGTCAGGATCGCGGGGTTGACGACGAGGGCCGGCGAGAGCACGAGCGCCACCGCCATGGTCTCGCCCAGGGCACGACCGAGGCCGAGCATCGCGGACGAGATCACTCCGGGGCGACCGAACGGCAGCACGGCGATCTGGATCATCTCCCAGCGGGTGGCGCCGAGGGCGAGGGCGGCCTCTTCGTGCAGTACCGGCGTCTGGAGGAAGACCTCACGACTCAGGGCGGTGATGATCGGCAGGATCATCACGGCGAGCACGATCGAGGCGGTCAAGAGGGTGCGACCGGTGCCCGAGACCGGGCCGGCGAAGAGCGGGAACCAGCCGAACGTGCTGACCAGCCAGTCGTAGAAGGGCTGGATCGCGGGGGCGAGCACGATGCTGCCCCACAGGCCGAAGACGACCGACGGCACGGCGGCCAGGAGGTCGATCACGTAGCCGAGCCCCTGGGCGAGCTTGCGGGGGGCGTAGTGCGAGATGAAGAGGGCGATGCCGATGGCGACGGGGAGGGCCATCAGCAGGGCGAGCGCGGCGGCGTAGACCGTGCCGAACGCCAGCGGTCCGACGTACTCCCAGAACGAACCGGGGTAACCCGAGAGCGAGACGTCCTCGGGAGCGGCCGTGAGGGCCGGGATGCTCTGCACGATGAGGAAGAGCGCGACGGCCGCGAGGATCGCGAGGATGAGACCACCGGCGACGACCGTGCTGCCCGAGAAGATCCGGTCGGCAGGACGTCGCTTGGGCTTCGGGACGACGGCGGGGGCCGAGGTCGTGGCGGGGGCGGTCATCGGACGGGGTCCTCCGGAGGCTCGGGTGGGGTTCGGGGACGAACACGGGTGCTGGTGCTGGTGCTTGTGCTGGTGGTGCCTGTCAGGCCGACGGCCCGGGAACGCCGCGGTGCGTTCCCGGGCCCCCGGGGTGGTGCCGTGTTACTTGATGAGCGCGATGGCGTCGGCGACCTGACCCGAGAGGGTGCTCGAGATCGGGGCCGAACCGGCGGCGTCGGCCGCGACCTTCTGGCCGTCCTCGCTGGTGACGTACGAGAGGTACGCCTTCACGAGCTCGCCCTTGGCGGCGTCCTCGTAGGACTCGCAGGCGATCAGGTAGCTGACCAGGACGATCGGGTAGACGCCTGCGGCGCTCGAGGTGCGGTCGAGCTCGATGGCGATGTCGCCGTCGGTGCGACCCTCTTCTTCGGGCGACTCGTCGACGATGGCGGCTGCGGCCTCGGCCGAGTAGCCGACGAAGTCGTCGCCGACCTTGACCTTGGCGACGCCGAGGTCACCGGCGCGCGAGGCGTCGGCGTAGCCGATGGTGCCGGTGCCGTTGGTGACGGCGTCGATCACGCCGGTGGTGCCCGAGGCGCCCTCGCCGCCGAACGCGGTCGGCCAGGTGCCGTCGGCCTCTTCGGTCCAGGTGTCGCCGGCCGTGGCGTGCAGGTAGTCGGTGAAGTTCTCGGTGGTGCCCGAGTCGTCCGAGCGGTGGACGGCCGTGATGCCCGTGCTGGGCAGGTCGGCGTCGGGGTTGTCGGCCTTGATCTCGGAGGCGTCCCAGGTGGTGATCTTGCCGCTGAAGATGCCGGCGAGGGTGGCGGGCGTGAGGTTGAGCTCCTTCACGCCGTCGAGGTTGAAGACGACCGCGATGGGCGAGACGTAGGCGGGCAGTTCGACGATGCCGGTGTCGGGCGTGCAGCCGGCGAAGGTGCTCGACGAGATCTCGTCGGTCTTGAACGCACGGTCGGAGCCGGCGAAGTCCGCGGCGCCCGAGATGAAGCTCTCACGGCCGCCACCCGAACCCTGCGGGTCGTAGTTGATCGTGACGTCGGGGTTGGCGGTCTGGAAGCCCGCGACCCAGGCCTCCTGCGCAGCCTGCTGCGACGAGGCGCCGATGCCCGAGATGGAGCCGGAGAGGTCGCTGGCCGATGCGTCGCCCGAGGGCGAAGCGCCGCCTTCGTTGCTGGCGCAGGACGCGAGGAGCATGGTTCCGACCGCGGCGATCGCGACGATGCTGCCGGTGCGCTTGAAGTTCACAGGGGGGTCCTTTTCGGGATGTGATGGCTGGGTGCTGTGGGCCAGGTGCCGACCCGTGCGAGACGCTACGGCGACGGGTTAACCACGGTCGCCTGCCCCGGTGAACGGAAGGTGAACGAGGGGGGAACATCGGCCCGGACAGGCGCGTCCGGACGGCGGTCGACCCCGGCCCGGTGCGGGCGGGGGTCGACCGTCTCGGCGTCGCGGCGAGCCGAGGAGGCGCGGGTCAGGCGGCCGGGCCGTGCGTCTCGATCGCCACGAGCGCCGTGTCGTCGACCGAGACGTGCAGCACCGTGAACTCGGCCGTGCCGAGCGACGAGGCACGGCGCAGATCGATGCGGTCGCCCCCCTTGGTGCCCAACGAGATCTGTCGGATGACCTCGGGCAGCACCGGGCCGTGGCTGCAGATGACGGCCGCGGCCTTCTTCTTGAGGCGCTTCTTGACGACGCCGGCGACGTCGTCCGTGCCCTGCTCGAAGGCGTCCTGGCTGATCGCGTCGGTCTGCTTGACGCCGACCCGGGTCAGCTCGGAGAGGGGCTCGAGGGTGGCCAGGCACCGCGCCGCCGTGCTGCTGACGATGCGGGTGGGGGCCCAGGCGGCGATGACGGGGGCGACCGACCTCGCCTGGCGGCGGCCCTGGGGCAGCAGGGGGCGCGTGGCGTCCGAGCCGTGCCAGTCGGACGGCGAGGTCGTCTTGGCGTGGCGCAGGGCCACGATCGGGAAGGTGCGGGCCGTGCCCGTCGCCACCCGGTCGGCGAAGCGCTGCAGCACGTCGGCGTCGCGGGCGTAGGTCAGCATGGCCTTCGCCTTCTCGATGCCGACCCACTCGATGGCCGCGACCTCGTGGTTGGGCGTGAACGTCCCGGCCGCGGCGAAGGACTCGTCGGTCACCTCGGCGGACCAGTAGTGCACCACCTTGTCGCGACCGCCGGGCAGCAGGTACTCGGCCGTGCCGAGCGGGGCGCCCAGCGTCACCCGGTAGCCCGTCTCTTCGTGGATCTCGCGCACGGCCGTCTGCGGCGTCGCCTCGCCCGGGTCGACCTTGCCCTTCGGCAGCGAGACGTCGCCGTGGTGGTCGCGGTGGATCAGCAGCACCCGGACCTTGCCGTCGACCAGGCGCCAGCAGACGGCACCCGCAGCGACGACCGTCGTCGAGGTGATGGTCATCGCTTGGAGCGCTTCCGCTGCGTGATGGCCTTCATCTGGGCGTTCTGCAGATCGGTCAGCGAGCGGCCGTCGGCGTCACGCGCGTGGCGGGTCCAGGTGCCGTCGGCCTCGAGCCACCACGAGGCGGTCTCGTCCGACATCGCCTGCTCGAACAGGTCGGCGACCTCGGCGAGGTGGTCGGCCTGCGTCAGACGCACCAGGGCCTCGACGCGACGGTCGAGGTTGCGGTGCATCATGTCGGCGCTCCCGATGAAGACCTGCGGGTCGCCGTCGTTGAGGAACCAGAACAGACGGCTGTGCTCGAGGTACCGCCCGAGGATCGACCGCACCCGGATGTTCTCGCTCAGGCCCGGCTCGCCCGGCTTGATGGTGCAGATGCCGCGCACCCAGACGTCGACGGGCACACCCGCCTGGCTCGCCTTGTAGAGGGCGTCGATGATCTGCTCGTCGACGATGGAGTTGATCTTGATGCGGATTCCCGCGGGTCGGCCGGCCTGGGCGTTCTCGATCTCGTTCTGGATCTGCTTGAGCAGACCTCGGCGGAGGTAGCGGGGGGCCACGAGCAGCCGCTTGAACTTCTTCTCGATCGCGTAGCCCGACAGTTCGTTGAACAGGCGCGTCAGGTCTTTCCCGACCTGGTCGTCGGCGGTGAAGAGCCCCATGTCTTCGTAGATGCGGCTGGTCTTCGGGTTGTAGTTGCCCGTTCCGATGTGCGTGTAGTGCTTGAGCGTGCCCTTCTCCTGGCGGATGACCAGGGCGAGCTTGCAATGGGTCTTGAGCCCGACGAGGCCGTAGACGACGTGCACGCCGGCCTTCTCGAGCTTGCGGGCCCAGGTGATGTTGTTCTGTTCGTCGAACCGCGCCTTGACCTCGACCAGCGCGAGGACCTGCTTGCCCGCCTCGGCGGCGTCGATGAGCGCCTCGATGATCGGGCTGTCGCCGCTGGTGCGGTAGAGCGTCTGCTTGATGGCCAGCACGTTGGGGTCGGCCGCGGCCTGTTCGAGGAACGCCTGCACGCTGGTCGCGAACGACTCGTACGGGTGGTGCACGAGGATGTCCTGCCGGGCGATGCTCGCGAACATGTCGGGCTTCATGTTCGGCTCGGTCTGCTGCAGCTGCACGGCGGTGGTCGGCAGGTGCTTGGGGTACTTGAGGTCGGCCCGCGGCATCTTGGTGATCTCGAACAGGCCGGCCAGGTCGAGCGGGGCCGGCAGCTTGTAGACCTCTTGATCGGTCACGTCGAGTTCGCGCACGAGCAGCTCGAGCGTGACCGGGTCCATGTCGTCGGTGATCTCGAGGCGGATCGGCGGACCGAACCGGCGGCGCAGCAACTCGCGCTCGAGGGCCTGGATGAGGTTCTCCGACTCGTCCTCGTCGACCTCGACGTCCTCGTTGCGGGTGACGCGGAACACGTGGTGCTCGACGACCTCCATGCCGGGGAAGAGGTCTTGCAGGTGGTTGGCGATCAAGTCCTCGAGGGGGATGAACCGCACGCGCCCGCTGTCGTTGTCGGGCAGCTGCACGAAGCGCGGCAGCATCTGCGGCACCTTGAGGCGCGCGAACTCCTGTCGCATCGTCTTGGGGTTGCGGACGCGGATGGACAGGTTCAGGGACAGCCCCGAGATGTAGGGGAAGGGGTGGGCCGGGTCGACCGCCAGGGGCATGAGGACGGGGAAGATCTGCTCGGCGAAGATCTCGCGCATGCGGACCCGGTCGGCCTCTTCGAGGTCGGACCAGTTCTCGATGTGGATGCCCGCGTCGTCGAGGTCGGGCTTGACCAGGTCGAGGAACGCCCGGGCGTGGCGCTCTTGCAGCTCGTGGGCCTTCCGGTTGATGTCGGCCAGCACCTCGTTCGGCCCGCGCCCCACGTTGGTCGGCACGGCGAGGCCCGTCGCGATGCGGCGCTTGAGGCCGGCGACCCGCACCATGAAGAACTCGTCGAGGTTGCTCGCGAAGATCGCGAGGAAGTTGGCCCGTTCGAGCAGCGGCGTGGTCGGGTCTTCTGCGAGCTCGAGCACGCGCTGGTTGAACGCGAGCCAGCTCAGCTCGCGGTCGAGGTAGCGCTCGGCCGGCAGGGTGCCGTCCTCGAAGCTGACGATCTCGTCGAAGTCGTCGAGGAAGTCGGGGGTGACGCCGGCGCCGTCGACGCGGGGTTCGCTGCTGTCCATCGCACCATCGTGCCACCCCCGACCGCCCCGCAGCGTCGTCCCGGGTAAACGCGAGATGACGTGTGGACACCCGGGCGCGGGGGAGGAGCGGTCGAGCGGACGACGACGCCCCCGCCGGGTGGGCGGGGGCGTCGACGTACTGGTGGTGTCGTGCCTACTTCTCTTCGTTCTTCAGGGCGAGGCCCAGGGCGAAGAAGGTCGGCGCCCAGTGGCCGATGAAGATGCCCCAACGGTCGGACTGGGCCTTGTCGGACGAGTCCTTGCCCTGCGAGGCGATCCAGGCCACGAGGGCGATCACGATCGAGGCGAAACCGCCCCAGTAGGCGTGCTTGCTCTGGAGGCCGAGATCGGAAAGGAACTTGACGGGGTTCATGCTGTTCTCCTGACGATGGGATGCGTGCCTTGCGCGGTGCCTCAATCCACTCCCCGGTGCTGGGAGTGCGGTGGCAGGTCGGCTCGGTCCACAGGAGTAGGTGCCGTCGCCCCGCTTCTGTACCCCGGTTGTACCCCTCGGGTCAGGTGAGTGGCGTGGCGACGCTCGAGGTGAACGTGGCGCCGTCGGCGGTCACGTCGCTGATGAGACCGCCCACCCGCACCGGCACGGGGGCGAGCGAGCCGTAGACGCCGCTGTTGCCCGCAGCGTCGACGCCCTGGGCGGTGAAGGAGGCCGAGCCCGGAGTCGTGGTGGTCACCGTCCACCCGCCGTCCTGCCAGTCGCCGACGGTGAACTGCGGCGCGGACTCGAGGGTCCACTTCTGGCCGGACAGCGTGTACCGACCGGACTCCGTGTCGTACAGGCCGAAGCTGCAGCCCTCGGGACGCAGGTCGGTCGAGGCGATGCAGCCCGCCACCCAGGCGTCGACGGCCGCGGTCGCCGCCTCGGTGCCGGCGGGCGTGAGTGCGGTCGTGAGCAGGGTCGGTTGGGCGATGGCGTCGGCGCCTTCGACCACGGCCGTGGCGGCGGTCGCCGAGTACGACTCGTTCTCGGCGGCGAGGGCGACCTCGTAGCTGCCGGGGAAGGCCTTGAGGCTCACCGATCCGTCGGACCCCCGGGTCACGGGGGCCCCGTCGACGGCGATCTCCGCCGATGCCGGTCCGGCGACCTGCACCGAGACCGTGCCGAGGTCGACCGGCTGGAGCGCCCATCGGTCGAAGAAGAGCAGATCGCGCCCGTCGCGCACGAGCCTGAACTCCTGGGCGTGGGTCGACCCGTCGCCGCGGTGCACGACGGTCTCGACCTGCGCGTCGTCCCCGTCGGTCGAGACGGCACCCACCTGGAACCCGTCGACCCGGTCGCCGGCCGCGGCATAGGCCACGTCGGTCAGCAGCACGTCGCCCTTGGCGACCTCGGTGCCGTCGAGCGCGAGTGCGCGTTCGACCTCGCCGGCCTGGACTGCGCCGAGGTAGTCGCGGACGGTCGCCTCGGGCCGGTGGGAGGCGCTCATCGTGGCGAACGTCACGGCACCCGCCACGACCAGCACGAGCAGCAGGGCTGCTCCACCGATCAGGCCGATCAGCAGTCGTCGACGTCGTGCGGCCTCTTCGGGCGTCCTCGGTGCCGGGGGAGTCGGGGCCTGCGCGTACGCGAACTGCGAGGTCGGCTGGCCCGAGGCGTCGTACGGCTGCTGGTACGCCCCCTGCGGCTGTCCCTGGTCGCCCGGCTGCGGCGAGGAGCCGTAGAGCTGGTCCCCGTAGCCGGTCGCCTGGTGCGGGTTCCCCTCGGGCTGCTGCCCGTACGGCAGTCCCTGGTACGGGAAAGCGGCGGGCTGCTCGTGCCCCCCGGCCGGTGCCACGTCGTGCTGCGGCTCGTCGTGCCCCTGGTCGTCGCCGTCCGGTCTGGTCTGATCGGTCATGATGCCCCCTCGATCGCTGTCATCCGATCCGCAGCATATCGGTGGACCGGAGGGGCCCGCACCCCCCGAGGACGGGCCGTGCCCGGGCGGGGTTCAGCGGGTGAGGGTGTACTGCACGTCGACGGCGTGGTCCGTGAACCCGCGGGCCGCATAGAGCCGGAGGGCGGCGGTGTTGTCCCCTTCGACGTACAGCGCCGCGGTGCCGGCACCGCGCTCGGCGAGGCGCGCGAACCCGGCGTCGACCACCGCGCCTCCGAGTCGTTCGCCCTGGTGGTCGGGCGAGACGCCGACCGCGTAGAACTCCCCGGGCTGGCCCTCGTCGAGCTTCAGCCAGCAGAAGGCCAGCAGGTCGTCGCCGCGCCAGAGCAGGAGGAAGTCGTCGGCGTCGAACCACGACTCGGCCTGCCGGGCGTCGAGGTCCGCCTGGACGAGCGAGCCTTGCTCGGGGTGGTCGGCGAACGCGCGGGCGTTGAGGTCGAGCCAGGCCTCGTCGTCGACTCCCGGCCGGAACGAGGCGACCCGGTCGGCGTCGCGGAGGCGGGGCGCACGGGGTTCGGCGGGGACGTCGGCACGCTGTTGCAGCAGGCGACGGGTCTCGGCGAGGCCGAAGCGCGCGGCGAGCACGCGGGAGCCGGGGTGGTCACCGTGTGCCCAGAAGAGCAGCGGGCCCTCGGTCTCGTCGACGAGTCGTTGCAGCAACTCGGCACCGCGACCCTGTCGGCGGTCGTCGGGATGCACGACGAGCTCGGCCTCGCCCTCGCGCAGCACCGCCGCGGCGTGCGCGTCGCCGACGACGGTCGCGACGCCCGACCGGACGTCGACCAGGGTCTGGTCGGAGAACGGCGGGCTGCCGTCGGCCGTGGTGGCCGCTCGGGCGAGCGTGGGCACGAAGGAGGCGCCGGTCGCGTCGGCGGCGTCGGTCACCGCGACACCGTGCTCACGAGACGACCGCCTGGGCGTCGTCGTCGTAGACGTTGAACCGGTAGCCCACGTTGCGCACCGTGCCGATCAACGACTCGAGGTCGCCGAGCTTGGCCCGGAGTCGTCGGACGTGCACGTCGACCGTGCGCGTGCCGCCGAAGTAGTCGTAGCCCCAGACCTCGCTGAGCAGCTGTTCACGGGTGAAGACGCGGGAAGGATGCGTGGCGAAGAAGCGCAGCAGCTCGAACTCTTTGAAGGTGAGGTCGAGGGGGCGACCGTGCACCTTCGCCGAGTAGCTGGCCTCGTCGATGACGACACCGGAGGCGTGGATCTTCGAGCCGTTCTGCGACTGCGCGAGACGACCGGTGACCAGTCGGATGCGGGCGTCGATCTCGGCGGGGCCGGCCGTCTCGAGGATGACGTCGTCGACGCCCCACTCGCTGTTGACGGCAGTCAGCCCGCCCTCGGTGAGCACCAGGACGAGCGGCACCGTGACGCCCGTGGTCCGCAGGATCTTGCAGAGCGACTTGGCGCTGGCGAGGTCGACGCGGGCGTCGACGAAGATCAGGTCGCTCGAGGGGGCGTTCACCAGTTGCGCGGGTTCGGCCGGGATCTGCCGGGTACGGTGGCTTAGCAGGGCGAGAGACGGCAGGACCTCGGGGCCGCCCGCAGACGTCAGTACCAAGAGCTGCGCCACACGACCTCCAGTGAATGTACTGTCGAGCAGTCTAAAACATGAGACACCGCCACTCCGACCATCCGATGCTAGGGCAGGTCGGCAGAACGGCGGACACGAACGAGGGACGAACGGTGCAGACAGGCGAACGAGACGTCGACGCGACGACGGCACGGCTCAAGCCGATCACGGTCGTCCCGGTCTGGGCCGCCACGCTCGTCGTGGCCGTGCTGATCGGCCTGCGGTCGCCCGCCTCCGAGTACTGGGACCACGTCGTCCTGGCCCTCGGCGGGGCCATCGTCCTCACCTTCGTGCTGCAGCTCGCCACGAGCCAGAAGGACGGCCTGGTCTCACGCACGATGCTCAGCACCTGCGGCAGCCTGGTGATCCTGGCCGTCTTGACGGGCGTCTTCGCACTCGTCTGAACGCCCGACCTCCGGCTCGTCTGAACGGTCGCCCCGAAGGGCTGGGCACGTCCGCGGTCGCCGGGTAGGCTCGACGGCATGGATTCCCTGCTCGCACTCGAGGTGTTCTACATCGGGCTCCTCGGCCTCGCCACCCTCGCCATCGGCTTCGTCTCGGTCGTCGTCCTGCTCAAGTTGTTCAAGGGTCAGCGCTGACCGCTCCATGATCGACATCCCCACCGACCTGCCGTCCGAGCTCGTCCCCCTCTCGTGGTTGATCGGCGTCTGGCAGGGCACCGGCGTCGTCGACTACAAGATCGGCGAGGGCGACCCCGACTCCGAACCGGGCACCGAGCGTCGCACCCACGAGTTCGGGCAGCGCATCAGCTTCAGCCACGACGGCCTGCCGTTCCTCAACTACAGCTCGTTCACCTGGCTGCTCGACGACGAGCACACGCCACTGACGAGCGAGACGGGCTACTGGCGGCTCGAACGTCCGGCCGAGCCGGGTGACCGCGGCCCGGGGATGCTGCCCGGCGTCGGCGTCCAGCCCTTCACGTCGGCCCGGGCGGTCGAGATCCTCCGCACGCCCGACGACGGCTTCGGCCTCGAGGTGCAGATCGCCCACCCGACCGGCGTGAACGAGCTCTACCTCGGTCGGGTCAAGGGGCCGCGGATCGACCTCGCGACCGACGCCGTCGTCCGGTCGAGCAACGCGAAGGAGTACTCGGCGGCCACCCGCATGTACGGCCTCGTCGAGGGCAAGCTCTTCTGGGCATGGGACATCGCGGCCCTCGGGCAAGAACTGCGCTCGCACGCATCCGGGCAGCTGGCGCGCGTTGACTGACGTCGGCGGCCCGTCCCTCGACACCACGGGTCCCGTGGTCTCGCCCTTCTCATCCCGTGACGGCTTCGTCGACGACGGCTCGGGCGTGGCGTCCCACTACGGCAATCCTCTCGGCGAACAGCGGCTGCTCGCCCGGGGGGCGGCGATCGTCGACCTCTCCGATCGTGGCGTGCTGACCGTCACGGGGCCGGACCGGCTCAGCTGGCTCAACTCGCTGACGAGCCAGGCCCTGGTCGGTCTCGCGCCGGGCGTCTCGACCGAGACCCTGCTGCTCGACGCCAACGGCCGCCTCGAGCACGCCGCCCGCGTCCTCGACGACGGCGAGACCACCTGGCTGCTCGTCGACCGCTCCGAGGTCGAACCGCTCGGCACCTGGCTCGACCGGATGCGCTTCATGCTGCGCGTCGAGGTCGCCGACCGCACGGCCGACGTCGCGACGATCGGCTCGATGCACGACCTGCTCGACGGCCCCGACGACCCCGACGGCTCCGACGGCTCCGCTCCGCTCGTCCCGGTCCTGACGTCACACGACACGGCGCTCGTCTGGGTCGACCCCTGGCACGAGGTCGCGGCCGGCGGTCACAGCTACGCCGACTCCGACCGTCACCCGGGTCACGACTGGACCTACCGCGAGAGCCTCGTCCGGCGCTCCGACCTCGACGCCCTCGCCGCGTCGCCGGCCGACCGGCTCGCCGTCGCGGGCACCCTCGCCCTCGAGGCCCTACGCATCGAGGCCTGGCGTCCCCGACTCTCGACCGAGGTCGACGAGCGGACCATCCCGCACGAGCTCGACTGGATGCGCAGCGCCGTCCACCTCACCAAGGGTTGCTACCGCGGGCAAGAGACCGTCGCCAAGGTGCACAACATCGGTCACCCGCCGCGTCGGCTCGTCATGCTCCACCTCGACGGCAGCGACGGCGTGCTGCCCCCGCGCGGTGCCGAGGTCGTGCTGGCCCCGGTCGCCGGCGGTGCCCCCGACGCGGCCGCCACCGCAGGAGGCGCGGTGTCCGATCCCGAGGCGACCGCACCCAAGTCGGTCGGGCACGTCACGAGCGTCGCCCTGCACCACGAGCTGGGCCCGGTGGCCCTCGCGCTCGTCAAGCGCGGCACCGACGAGGCCGCACCGCTGGCCGTCGTCGTCGACGACCTGATGATCGCCGCTGCGCAAGAGATCGTCGTGCCCGCCTCGGCTGGTGCCGCCGCAGGCGTTCCCCGGTTGCCGCGCCTCGGCGCCGTCCGCCGCTGACGGCCTGGTGACGCGGTGCACCCGGGCCCGGTCGTGACCGGGCCGACGCGCGGCGGCGGGCTGCGACGCGGCTGGCACCGCGCCTCCTCGTCCTTCGACGTGCGCGACGCGACGGCGCGGACGATCGCGTCCGGTCCGGCGATCGTCCAGATCGTGCTCGCCGTGGCGGGGGCCTACGCCATCACGCACTACGGACTCGGGCACGCGGTCCCCCTGCTGGCCGTGACCGTCACGATCTCGTCGCTCGGCCTGGCCCGTGACGCCCGTCCGCGTCGGGTGCTCGAGAACGCGGTCGGCGTGCTCATCGGCATCGCGCTCAGCGAGGTTCTGCTCATGGTGGTGGGCAAGGGGCTGTGGCAGATCGCCCTGGTGCTGTTCGTGACGCTCCTCGTCGCCCGGTTCTTCTCGTCGAGCAGCGCCTTCGCGGCGGCCGCCGCGACCCAGTCGATGCTCGTCATGCTGCTGCCCGACCCCGACGGAGGGGCGTTCGTCCGCAGCATCGACGGCGCGGTCGGGGGAGCGGTGGCGTTGCTCGTCACGGCGATCGTGCCGCGCGACCCGGTCGGCCTGGCCCGCCACGACGCCCGGCGCCTGTTCGACGAGCTCGACCGGGCCTTCGCGGCGCTCGTCGGCGCCCTCCGCGCCGACGACGCCCCGCGGGCCGACGACGCCCTCGAGCGGTTGCGGTCGACCCAGCCGGTGCTCGACGACTGGTCGTCCACCCTCGAGTCCGCCGAGTCGATCGCGCGGCTGTCACCGTTCCTCCGCTCCCGGTTGCCCGACCTGCGGCAGCAGGCGACGGTCCGGCGCTACGTCGACCTCGCCGTGCGCAACCTGCGCGTGGTGGCGCGACGGCTCGACACGCAGCTCGGCGACGGCGTCGACCGGTCGGCCCTGGCCGACCTCCTCGAGTCGACCTCGCGCGCGGTCGCCGTGCTGGGCCGGTCGGTGCACGACGTCGAGCAGCGGCCCGTCGCCCGTGAGGCCCTGTCGGCCGTCGCCCGTCGACTCGATCCGACGGTCGTGCTGCCCGGGGCACCCGTGACCGAGGCGATGGTCGTGCTGATGCTGCGCCCGCTGCTCGTCGACCTGCTCATGGCCACCGGCCTGGACCACGACGAGGCCCGAGGCCGACTCGCCCACGTCTGAGGACACCCGCCCCGCCCCGCCCCGACCCGACCCGGCTCGCCCCGACCCCCCGACCGGGCTCGACCCGGCTCAGTCGCGCGGCGTCACGGCGGCCCAGGGCAGCGAGAGCTCGCCGAGCCGCCAGCGGGACCGCCCGCCGAGCACCGGCCAACCCATGTCGCGGAGCCCCTGCACCGTCGCGAGCCACCGTTGGACCGGCCCGTAGACCGAGAGCGGGGCCGCCACCGCCCACTGCCGGTCGAGGTCGACGAGCAGGTCGTGCACGCGCTCACCCGGCACGTTGCGGTGGATCAGGGCCTTGGGCAGCCGTTCGGCCACGATCGAGGGCAGCTCGAGCCCGGCCAGGCGCAGCGAGATCGTGAACGTCGTGGGCCCCTCGGGGGTCACGTCGATCCAGCTCGCGACTCGCCCCACCTCGTTGCAGGTGCCCTCGACGAGGACGCCTCCGGGCTGCAGCCGGCCGGTCATCAACGCCCAGGCGTCGGCGACCTGGGACTCGTCGTACTGCCTGAGCACGTTGAACGCCCGGATCACCGCGGGTCGCCGGTCGCCGTCGAGCGGCACCTCGAAGCCGCCCCGCCGGAAGCTCACGCCCGGCCGCGCCGAGAGGCTCGCCAGCCGGACGCGCTCGGGCTCGATCTCGATGCCCACGACCTCGACGTCGTCGCGCACCTTCAGGAGGCGCTGGTGCAGTTCGAGAGGAGTCGTCGCGCTCGCCCCGTACCCCAGGTCGACGACGAGCGGGTCGTCCGCCCGCCGGAACGACGGGTGCGCGGCGATCCAGCGATCGACGCGGCGCAGGCGGTTGGTGCCGGTCGTCCCTCGCGTGACGGAACCGATGGGCATGAGCCAAGTCTGCCATCGGGCCGTCGCGATACGCTGGCGGCATGACTTCGACCCTCATCCTCCTGCGTCACGGCAACAGCGAATGGAACGCGAAGAACCTCTTCACCGGATGGGTCGACGTGCGGCTCACCGAGCAGGGCCGCGCCGAGGCCAAGCGTGCCGGCGAGCTGCTGCGCGAGGCCGACCTGCTGCCCGACATCCTCTACACGTCGCGCCTGACCCGGGCGATCCAGACCGCCGACATCGCCCTCGACGAGGCCGACCGCCTCTGGATCGACGTCAAGCGGTCGTGGCGACTCAACGAACGCCACTACGGGGCGCTCCAGGGCAAGGACAAGGCGCAGACGCTCGAGCAGTACGGGCCCGAGCAGTTCCAGACCTGGCGTCGCTCGTTCGACGTGCCGCCGCCCCCGCTCGACGACGAGAGCGAGTTCTCGCAGGCGCACGACAAGCGCTACGCCGAACTCGGCATCGACGCCCCGCGCACCGAGTCGCTCGCCCTCGTCATCGAGCGCATGCTGCCCTACTGGAACAGCGACATCACCGAGAGCCTGGCCGCCGGTGACGTCACCCTCGTCGTCGCACACGGCAACTCGCTGCGTGCGCTGGTGAAGCACCTCGACGGCATCGGCGACGACGAGATCGCCGAGCTGAACATCCCCACGGGCATCCCGCTCGTCTACGAGCTCGACGACGACTTCGTGCCCACCGGCCCGGCCCGCTACCTCGACCCCGAGGCCGCCGCCGCCGGTGCCGCCGCGGTCGCGAACCAGGGCAAGAAGTAGCGCCTCCCGACGTTCCCGCGCCCCGCGCCCCGTTCTCGGGGGCGTGGGGCGCTTCGGCGTCCGGCACCCCCGGCGCCACAGGGTTCGGGGCGGTCGTCAGACGAACCGCTCGCTGATCTGCACGACCAGGTCGTCCATGTCGACGGGTGCGCTCGTGTCGACGCGGATCACGGGCCAGTCGCCGAGTGGCCCGGCCGCGGCGGCCCACGTCGGCCACGAGGCCCGGGCCGATTCGACCGTGCCGTGCGCCGGGTGACGACCGCCGGCCGCGAGCCGGTCGACCACGCGCTGCAGCGCGGTGTCGGGGTCGACGTCGCACCACACCTCGACCGTGCGGGGCGACCCGGCACGCTCGACGCCGGCCCGGGCGAACTCGAGGTCGCGCTCCCGGTGCCAGAAGGCGTCGACGACGACGCCCGCCTCGACCTCGCCCGCCATCGCCCAGACGGTGTCCATCGCGATGCCACCGAGGGCCTCGGGGGCGATCATCGGCCCGGCCAGGTCGACCAGCGCCTCCTTGACGGGGTCCTTCGCGAGCAGCGGGCACCCGAGCACCCCGGCGAGCGTGGCCGAGAGGGTGGTCTTGCCCGATCCGGGCAGACCGTTGACGAGGATCGCGACTGAAGCCATGCCCCCATCCTCGCGGACGACGCAGGCCCGACCGGACGCAGGAGGCGCGGTGCCCGTCGAACGGTCACCGCGCCTCCTGTGGTCCGAGGGTCGATCAGACCTCGGGCGCGACCCAGTCGCCGGTCGCGAGGTACTGGACCTTCTTGGCGATCGAGACGGCGTGGTCGGCGAAGCGCTCGTGGTAGCGCGACGCGAGGGTGGAGTCGACCGTGTCGACGGCCGCGCCCTTCCAGGTCTCGCCGAGCACCTTGTCGAAGACGCTGAGGTGCAGCTCGTCGATGCGGTCGTCGTCGTTGCGGATCTCTTCCGCCAGGCGGACGTCCTCGGTCGTGAGCAGCTCGGTGAGCTTGTTCGCGATGGCGACGTCGAGCTCGCCGAGCTCTTTGAACGTCGGACGCAGCGACTTGGGCACGACCTTCTCGGGGAACCGGTAGCGGGCGAGCTGGGCGATGTGCTCGGCCATGTCGCCCATGCGCTCGAGCGAGGCGCTGATGCGCAGCGCGCTTACCACGATGCGCAGGTCGCGGGCGACCGGGTTCTGGCGGGCCAGGATGTCGATGGCCAGCTCGTCGAGGGCGATGGCGCGCTCGTCGATCTTGTCGTCGTCGGCGATGACCTGCTCGGCCAACGAGACGTTCGACTCGTTGAAGGCCGTGGTCGCGTTCGCGATCGAGACGGCGACGAGGCCGGCGATCTCGACGAGACGCTCCTGCACCTCCAGGAGTTCCTGCTGGAATACCTCGCGCATGTCGTGTTCGACCCTCTCGTCGTGGGGGCTCGGTGGCCCTGGGAGCACGGTGGCTGTGAGCGACGTGCGGGTCGCACGGTCGGCTCGTGACGTGGGGCAGAGTCGCCCGCACAGTCCCGACGATGGTCTCCGGTGAAGGTTAACGACCGGTGATCACCGCCTGAACTCTGACCAAAGTACAGCGGATGGGACGACCTCCCGTTCATCCGCCCGCTGGGGGGTCACTACTGTGAACGACATGGAATCCGCCTGGCTGGTGCCGTTGTCGCTGGCCTTCGGGGTCGTCGTCGGCGCCGCGATCGTGGTGGTCGTCGTCTCGGCCCACCGACGAGCCGTGCGTGCGGCGGCACTCGTCGACGTCGCCCTGCCCGACGGCATCGACGCCGTGCTCGACGCACTCGAGTCGGCGGGCCTCGTGGTCGACCCGTCGGGCAACGTGCTCAAGGCCTCGGCGGCGGCACGTCAGCTCGGCCTGGTCTCGGCCCAACAGCACCTCGTGCACCCCGAGGTCGAGACGATCGTGG
Organism: Frigoribacterium sp. CFBP 8759; assembly: GCF_014841655.1. NCBI lineage: Bacteria > Bacillati > Actinomycetota > Actinomycetes > Micrococcales > Microbacteriaceae > Frigoribacterium > Frigoribacterium sp. CFBP 8759. The sequence continues at coordinate 704,107 of NZ_JACYUH010000001.1, read as the reverse complement.
ACGCGGTGCGTCGGCACGGCGACCCGGTGGTCGAAGAGCTCACCCTCCCGCGCCTGCCCGGCAGCGAGGCCACCATCGCCGTGCACGTGCGGGCTGCCGCACTCGGTGGACGATTCGTGCTGGTGCTCGCCGAGGACCGCACCGAGGGTCGTCGGCTCGACGACATGCGCCGTGACTTCGTCGCGAACATCAGCCACGAGCTCAAGACGCCGATCGGGGCCGTCGGCCTGCTCGCCGAGGCGCTGGAGTCCGCGTCGTCCGACCCCGAGCAGGTGCGCCACTTCGCCGCTCGGCTGACCCGTGAGGCCGGCCGCCTCGGCCGCCTCACGCAGGACATCATCGAGTTGTCGCGTCTGCAGGCGACCGACGCCCTCGAGACCAGCGAGTCGGTCGACGTGCGCCACGTGGTCGACACCGCCGTCGACCGCAACCGCGTGGGTGCCGAGGCGAGGGGCATCGACCTCGTCGTCCGGGGTGGCAAGCACGCGCACGTGATCGGTGACCAGGCGATGCTCGTCACGGCCGTCGACAACCTGGTCGCCAACGCGATCAACTACTCGCCGGACGGTTCGCGGGTCGGCATCGGCGCCACCCTCGACCAGGCCGGCGTGGTCGAGATCTCGGTGACGGACCAGGGCTACGGCATCCCCGACGACGAGCTCGACCGGGTGTTCGAGCGGTTCTACCGGGTCGATCCGGCCCGGTCGAGACGGACCGGCGGCACGGGACTCGGACTCGCCATCGTGAAGCACGTGGTGCAGAACCACGGCGGCGACGTGCGCGTCTGGTCGCAGGTCGGCAAGGGGTCGACCTTCACCCTGCGCCTGCCGGCGGCGGACGTCGACCCCGTCACCCGATCGATCCCGACCACGGCCGCCTCGGCACCCGAGCACCAGGAGACACGATGACCATGGAGACCCGATGACCCACATCTTGATCGTCGAGGACGAAGAGTCCCTCAGCGAGCCGCTCGCCTACATCCTGCAGCGCGAGGGCTACCAGGTGAGCGTGGCCGAGGACGGACCGGCCGCCGTCGCGGCGTTCGACAAGACCGGTGCCGACCTCGTGCTGCTCGACCTCATGCTCCCGGGCATCCCGGGCACCGAGGTCTGCCGCGTGATCCGCACGAGGTCCCAGGTGCCGATCGTCATGCTCACCGCCAAGGACAGCGAGGTGGACATCGTGGTCGGCCTCGAGCTGGGTGCCGACGACTACGTCACGAAGCCGTACTCGACCCGGGAGCTGCTCGCCCGCATCCGGGCCGTGCTGCGCCGCCGCGTCGACCCCGACGACCTGTCCGACTCGATGCTCGAGGCAGGCGACATCCGCATGGACGTCGAGCGTCACGTGGTGACGGTCCGCGGGGACGACGTCGCCATGCCCCTCAAGGAGTTCGAGCTTCTCGAACTGCTCATGCGCAACGCCGGTCGCGTGCTCACCCGCGGTCAGCTGATCGACCGGGTCTGGGGTTCGGACTACTTCGGCGACACCAAGACGCTCGACGTGCACATCAAGCGCATCCGCTCGAAGATCGAGGCCGTACCGTCCGAGCCGAAGGCGCTCGTCACGGTGCGCGGTCTCGGCTACCGCATCGAGGCCTGATCCCGAGGGCGGGCCGTCGGCCCGTCCCCACCGCGCCGACGGCCCCGAGGAGGCGCGGTGCACGGAGTACGCGAGAGGCCCGGCACCGCACTCGGCGGGCCGGGCCTCTCGGCTGACGTGGGGGAGACGCTACGGCGTCGGCGACGAGGAGGGCGCTTGCTGGGTCGCCTCGGGCAACGGCGTCGACGACGGCGTGGCCTCGCCGGACGGCGTGGGCGAGGGCAGCAGGGTGGCGTACTCGCCCAGCGCGCCCGTGAGGACGGGCACGACGAACGACTTGCCGGTCTCGCTGCCGTACTGGACGAAGATCGTCACGAGGGCACCCGGGTCGGAGTCGAGGGACTCCATGAGGAACTGGTCCTGACCGGGCTCGGTGCCCAGCGAGACCTGCGACGAGCCGTCGACGTCGACGGTCTGGGTCTTCTTGCCGTCGGTCGTGGGGTACTCGAACGAGACCTCGGCGGCCTCGTCGCTCGTGTTGAGCACGACCATGCTGAGGCTGGCGGTGCCGCCGTCGCCCTCGCTCGCGGTGAGGGCGATCGCGTTGCGCACCTGGATGGCGCCCACGTTGACGCTCGTGCCGTCGCTCGCGTCGTACTGCTTGGTGGTGGCCTGGGGGCTGATGAAGTTGCAGCCGGCGGCGGTCAGGACGACCACGGCACCGACGGCGGCGGCCGAGACGAGCCGCGTCGTCAAGCCACGCGACTTCAGGGTTGGGGCTCGCACAGGTGTCCTCCAGGATCAGCGTCACGACAAACGTACGTCGTCCAGCTTATCCGCGCCCGCAGGGGTCGGTTCCTTAGGGCAGCCTTACCAACGACGGCTTATGGTATCCTGGGTGTCGCAGAATGGAGCCTGATTCATGCAGTTCGAGGTCGGCGAGACCGTTGTATACCCGCACCACGGGGCAGCGACAATCTCAGAAGTCAAGAAGCGGATCATCAAGGGCGAAGAGAAGCTGTACCTCAAGCTTCGCGTCACCCAGGGTGATCTGACCATCGAAGTACCCGCAGACAACGTCGACCTGGTCGGCGTGCGAGACGTCATCGGCAAAGAAGGGCTGGACCGCGTCTTCGACGTGCTCCGCGCCCCCTTCACCGAAGAGCCGACCAACTGGTCGCGCCGCTACAAGGCGAACCTCGAGAAGCTCGCCAGCGGTGACGTCATCAAGGTGTCCGAGGTCGTCCGCGACCTCTGGCGTCGCGATCAGGACCGTGGCCTCTCGGCCGGCGAGAAGCGCATGCTCGCCAAGGCTCGTCAGATCCTGATCAGCGAGCTCGCGCTCGCCGAGAAGACCGACGAAGAGAAGGCGTCGAGCGTCCTCGACGAGGTCCTTGCGTCCTAGCACTCCCGACGACCGCTCGGTCGACGACGGCGGGGTCCACACCCCGTCCGCCGCCGGTCGGGCGGTCGTCGTCGTTGCGGCCGGAAGCGGCACGCGCCTCGCCCTCGGCAAGCCGAAGGCCTTCGTCGAGGTGGCCGGGCGCAGCATCCTCGAACGCTCGCTCGACGCCGTCTTCGCCTCGGCCGTGCCGACGCAGGTCGTCGTCGTCGTGCCCGAGGCGCTCGTCGACGAGTCCCGCACCCTCGTCGACGCCCTCGCCGGCCCGGCCCGTGACTACGCCTCCGTCGTCGTCGGCGGTGCCACCCGCCAGCAATCGGTCGCCGCCGGCCTGACGGCCCTGGGGCCCGACGTCGAGACCGTGCTCGTCCACGACTGCGCCCGACCGTTCACGCCCACCGCCCAGTTCGACCTGGTCGCGACGACCGTCGAGGCGAGCGGTGACGGCGTCGTCCCGGGGCTGCCGGTCACCGACACGATCAAACGCGTCGACGCTGACGCCGCCTTCGTCGTCGACACCGTCGACCGCAGCGAACTCGTCGCCATGCAGACGCCGCAGGGGTTCCCGCGCGCCGCCCTCGACCACGCCTACGCGACGGCGTCCGTCGAGCACACCGACGACGCGGCGCTCTTCGCCGCCGCCGGTCACCGCGTCCGCGTCGTGGCGGGCGACCCCGTGGCCTTCAAGATCACCACCCCGTGGGACCTGCGCCGGGCCGAGACGATCGTCGCCGAGACCGAGGCGACCCGGCCGGGTCCCGAGGCGAGCGGTGGACCGGCCCCGCGCCTCCTGACCGGGGTCGGCACCGACGTCCACGCGTTCGACGCGGCCCAGCCGATGCACCTCGGGCTGCTGCACTTCCCGGGCGAGGCGGGCCTCGCGGGCCACAGCGACGGCGACGCGGTCGCCCACGCGATCGTCGACGCCCTGCTCTCGGCCGCGGGCCTCGGCGACATCGGGTCGAGTTTCGGCACCGACGACCCCCGGTTCGCCGGGGCGTCCGGCGACGTCTTCCTCACGGCGACCCTCGAGCTGCTCGCGGCGGCGGGGGCCGCTCCGGTCAACGTCGCCGTCCAGGTCGTCGGCAACCGGCCCCGGCTGTCCTCCCGCCGCGTCGAGATGCAGGCGGGGCTGACGCGCGTGGTCGGCGCCCCGGTGAGCGTGTCGGCCACGACGACCGACGGGCTCGGCTTCACCGGTCGGGGCGAGGGCGTGGCTGTGATCGCGACGGCACTCGTCACGCGCGACGGGTCGTCCGCGGGCCACGGGGCGTCCCCGGGCGACGCGACCGAAGCCGCGTCAAATAGGCTGATCACGTGACCATCAGGCTCTACGACTCCCGTCAGCAGACGCTCGTCGACTTCGTCCCGCTCGTGCCCGGCCAGGTCGGGCTGTACGTCTGCGGACCCACCGTCCAGTCGTCGCCCCACATCGGGCACCTGCGCTCGGCCCTGGTCTACGACCTCTGGCGTCGGTGGTTCACCTACCGTGGCCTCGACGTCACCCTCGTGCGCAACGTCACCGACATCGACGACAAGATCCTCGCGCTGGCCGCCGACACGACCGAAGAATGGTGGGCGCGCGCCTACCGCTACGAACTCGAGTTCACCGCCGGCTACCAGGCGCTCGGCATCCTGCCGCCGACCTACGAGCCCCGGGCGACCGCCAGCGTCAGCGAGATGCAGCAGATCATCACGACGCTGCTCGAGAAGGGGCACGCCTACGTCGCCCCGGACGGCTCGGGCGACGTCTACTTCGACACCGCCGCCTGGCCGACGTACGGTGCCCTGACCAACCAGTCGATCGACGACATGGCACCCGCCGCCGACGCCGACCCGCGGGGCAAGCGCGACTCCCGCGACTTCGCCCTCTGGAAGGGCCACAAGGCCGACGAGCCCGTCTCCGCCTCGTGGGCCTCGCCCTGGGGTGAAGGGCGACCGGGCTGGCACATCGAGTGCTCGGCGATGTCGGCCCGCTACCTCGGCGAGGCGTTCGACATCCACGGCGGCGGGCTCGACCTGCGGTTCCCGCACCACGAGAACGAGCTGGCGCAGTCGACCGCGGCCGGCATGGGCTTCGCCTCGTACTGGATGCACAACGGCCTCGTCGCCGTCGAGGGCCAGAAGATGTCGAAGTCCCTCGGCAACTCGATCTTCGCCGCCGACTTCCTGGCGCAGGCCCGGCCCGTCGTCGTCCGCTACTTCTTCAGCGCCGCGCACTACCGGTCGACCATCGACTACCACGAGGGCGCGCTGCTCGAGGCCGAGGCAGCCCTCGACCGCGTCGAGACGTTCCTCGAACGGGCTCAGCGTCGCCTCGCCGACACGCGCTTCGCCGGGGTCGGTGCCCGCGTCGTGCCCGACGAGTTCGGCGAGGCGATGGACGACGACCTCAACGTCCCCCAGGCCGTGGCCGTGCTGCACGACACGGTGCGCGCCGGCAACGTGGCCCTCGACGACGGCGACCTCGACACCGCCGCGCGCTCCTGGCAGCACGTGGCCGCCATGGTGGCCGTGCTCGGCATCGACCCGACGGCGCCCGAGTGGCGCGCCGGTGACGAGGTCGACGCGCACCGCGCGCTCGGCACGCTCGTCGACGTACTCTTGGCCGAACGCCAGCAAGCCCGGGCCGATCGCGACTTCTCGCGGGCCGACGAGATCAGAGGCGTCCTGACGGGCGCCGGCATCACCATCGAAGACACCCCCAGCGGGTCGCATTGGAGCCTCGAACAGTGAAGAACACCAGCGGAGCACGCAAGGGCCGTCCCGGCAGCAGTGCCGTGCGTCAGGGCAGCAAGGGCAAGCAGGTCGGCAGCGGCGGCCAGGGGCGCCAGGCGCTCGAGGGCAAGAAGCCCACCCCCGCGGCGGAGGACCGCCCGTACCACCCCGCGGGCAAGGCCAAGGCGGCGCGCGAGCGACTCGAGGCGGCCCGTGGTCGTGGCGGAGCCGGTCCCCGTGCCGGGTCGCCGATCGCCGGTCGAGGCGGACCGGACGCCCCCCGTCGTCGCCCCAAGTCGGCCGACGACCACGAGATGGTGACCGGTCGCAACTCCGTCGTCGAGGCCCTGCGGACGCGCATCCCCGCCACGACGCTCTACATCGCGGCCCGCATCGAGATGGACGAGCGCACGAAAGAGATCCTGCAGCTCGCCACCCGCCGCGGCCTACCGATCCTCGAGGTCATGCGCCCTGAGCTCGACCGCATCACCGGGCACGACTCCGTGCACCAGGGCGTCGCGCTCAAGGTGCCGCCGTACGAGTACGCGCACCCCGTCGACATGCTCGAGGCCGCGGTCAAGCGCCAGCAGAAGCCGCTCTTCGTCGCGCTCGACGGCATCACCGACCCGCGCAACCTCGGAGCGATCATCCGCTCGGTGGCCGCGTTCGGCGGGCAGGGCGTCATCGTCCCGCAGCGTCGTTCGGTCGGCCTGACGGCGTCGGCCTGGAAGACCTCGGCCGGTGCGGCCGCGCGCATCCCCGTCGCGATGGCGTCGAACCTGACCCAGACCCTCAAGTCGTTCAAAGAGCAGGGCGTGTTCGTCGTGGGCCTCGACGGTGACGGCGACGTCATGCTGCCGGGGCTGGAGCTCGCCGACCGCCCGATCGTGGTCGTCGTCGGCAGCGAGGGCAAGGGCCTGTCGCGCATCGTCGCCGAGACCTGCGACGCGATCGTGTCGGTGCCGATCACCGGTGCCGTCGAATCGTTGAACGCCGGCATAGCGGCCTCGGTCACGTTGTACGAGATCTCGAAGCTCCGCGCCGAGCGCAAGAAGAAGTAGCGAGGGCGCCCGCGAGACGCGGGGCCTCGAGGAGGCTCGGGTCGGCTGGTCGCCGGCCCGCGCCTCCTGCGTTCTCAGACCTTGCTGCGCCAGTCCTCGTCCGCGTCGGCCTCGTCGGCCTCGAGCTGGGCGGCCTCGGGCAGCGTGAGGGACTCGGTCGCGGGCTCGATCACCATCTGCTCGTCGCGACGGTGGCGCAGCACGTCGTTGATGTACGAGGTGAGGGCTTCGGCGATCGGCACGTCGCGGTTCTCGGCCTGCGACTGGTACCAGCGGTGCTCGAGCAGCTGGTGGAAGACCTCGGCGGGTTCGAGCCGTCCGCGCAGGTCGCGGGGGATCGAGCGCACGACGGGCTCGAAGACGCGCGAGGCCCACTCGTGGGCGATCATCTCTTCGTCAGAGTCCGACTGGTCGGTGCGCATGCGGTACGCGTCGAGGTCGTTCAACAGTCGACGGGCCTGGTTCTCTTCGACGTCGAGGCCGGTGAGTCGGAGCAGGCGGCGCGAGTGGTGCCCGGCATCGACGACCTTGGGCTGGATCTTGACCTGGCTGCCGCCCTCGGCCGTCTTGATGGCCAGTTCTTCGATGTCGAAGCCGAGGTCGTTCAGGCGTTCGACGCGGTCGTTGATGCGCCAGCGCTCCGAGCTGTCGAAGGTCTCGGCCCCGGTCAGTTCGGTCCAGAGGCTGCGGTACGCGGCGACGATGCCGTTGCTCACGTCGACCGGGTCCAGGTTGTCGTCGAGGCGACCCCCGGCCTCGAGGTCGAGCAGTTCGCCGGCGATGTTGACGCGGGCGACCTCGAGGTCGTTCTCGCGCTGCCCGTTCGAGAGGCCGCCCGGGTAGAGCTTGCCCGTCTCGGCGTCGACGAGGTACGCCGCGAACGCACCGGCGTCCCGGCGGAACAGCGTGTTCGACAACGACACGTCGCCCCAGTAGAAGCCGATGATGTGCAGCCGGACGAGCAGGAGGGCGAGCGCGTCGACGAGGCGACGAGCCGTGTCGGGGCGCAGCGTCTGCGAGTACAGCGCCCGGTAGGGGAGCGAGAACTTCAGGTGCCGTGTGACGAGCACCGGGTTCAGCGGCGACCCGTCGGCGTCCTGGCGGTTGGTGATGACCGCGAGCGGGTCGACGCACGGGATGTCCATGCGCTGCAGCGTGCGCAGCATCTCGTACTCGCCGCGGGCCATCTCGCCCGACGTCTCCTTGATGGCGATGACGAAGCCGCTGAGGTGCGCGAACCGGACGAGGTGGCGCGAGATGCCCTTGGGCAGGGTCGCGATGGCCTCGTCGGGCCACTCCTCGAGCGGGAGGGCCCAGGGCAGGTCGAGCAGCGCCGGGTCGGCCGTGGCCGAGGTGATGTTGAGGGAGTCGGGCATGAGGGCCTCTCGTGCGGGGGAGCGCCGCCTGAGGCGAGGCGGCGGGGGTGGTTCGGGAGGCGCGGGGCCGGAACGCGGGACGGCCCGCCGGGCCGATCGGAGGAGTGCTCCGAGCGGACTCGACGGGCCGACCCGACGGGGTGCTACGCGCTGACGACGGCCTTGTCGCCGAGGCGCTCGCCGCTCTCGGTGTCGAAGACGTGCACGTGGTGCGCCTGCGGGGTGACGTAGATCGTCTCGCCCAGCTTGGGGTGGTTGCGACCGTCGACGCGGACGACGACGTCGACGCGGTTGCCGTCGACCTCGGTGTGGCCGTAGAGGTACCCGTCGGCGCCGAGCTCTTCGACGACGTCGACGGTGACCGCGAGCCCCTCGCCGGTCGTGTTGACCACGACGTCCTCGGGACGCACGCCCACGGTCACGCTCTTGCCGTTGGCCTGGCCGACGGTGTCGCGGTCGACCGCGGTGACGGCTGTGCCGAACTGGATGCCACCGTCGACGACGTCGGCGGGCAGCAGGTTCATGGCGGGCGAGCCGATGAAGCCGGCGACGAAGACGTTCTGCGGCTTCTCGTACAGGTCGCGCGGCGTGCCGACCTGCTGCAGGACGCCGTCCTTCAGCACGGCGATGCGGTCGCCCATGGTGAGCGCCTCGGTCTGGTCGTGCGTGACGTAGACCGTGGTGACGCCCAGTCGGCGCTGCAGCGACGCGATCTGGGTGCGGGTCTGCACGCGCAGCTTGGCGTCGAGGTTCGACAGCGGCTCGTCCATGAGGAACACCTGGGGCTGACGCACGATGGCGCGGCCCATGGCGACGCGCTGACGCTGACCACCCGAGAGGGCCTTGGGCTTGCGCGAGAGGTAGGGCTCGAGGTCGAGCAGCTTGGCGGCCTCGAGGACGCGGGTGGCCCGCTCTTCTTTGCCGACGCCGGCGATCTTCAGGGCGAAGCCCATGTTCTCGGCGACCGTCATGTGCGGGTAGAGCGCGTAGTTCTGGAAGACCATCGCGATGTCGCGGTCCTTCGGCGGGACGTCGGTGACGTTGCGGTCGCCGATGTAGATGTCACCCGAGTTGACCTCTTCGAGGCCTGCGAGCATGCGCAGGGTGGTCGACTTGCCGCAGCCGGAGGGGCCGACGAGGACGAGGAACTCGCCGTCGGCGACCTCGAGGTCGATGCCGTCGACCGCGGCGCGGGTGCTGCCGGGGTAGAGACGAGTTGCCTTGCTGAACGTGACTGACGCCATGATCTTCTCCTTCACCGGCAGGTACGTGCCGGACGATCCGTTGTGAATGGACGGTGATCAACCTCAGAGGTCTGCGGTGACCACCACCGATCAGCATGCCATGAAAATCTCTCGGATCGCCACGGGAGCGCCTCTTCTCCACCCGCTCTCGCCCGCACCTGGCGGACTTCTGCCAGGCTCGCCTCGTACCATGTTTCGTGGCCACGACTCGTGGCGACCGTCCCCACCACCCGCTCGACGCGACCATGCGAGGCCGTCGCGCACCGGAGCCCCATGACTGACCTGAATCCCGACGACTCGTCGTTGACCAAGAACCAGCGGCGCGCGGCGGCCCGCCAGAAGGCCCAGCTGGCGCGCCAGAAGCAGAAGCGGCGCCAGCGCGCGGGCAAGTGGGCGCTGCAGGGCGGTCTCGCCCTCGTGGTGATCGCGATCGTCGTCGGCGTCGTGCTGGTGATCACGAACAGCATCCGCCCGGCCGGCCCCGGCCCCGCCAACATGGCCAGCGACGGCATCAAGATCGGCCAGGGCTTCGAGGCCGTGCAGACCGGGGCTCTCGGCCCCGACGACGAGCCCACGGCGTCGGCGTCCACGGCGTCGAGCGACACGGTCGACATCGTCGTCTACCTCGACTACCTCTGCCCCATCTGCGGCGAGTTCGAGCAGGCGAACAACGACTACATCAGCGGCCTCGTCGAGTCGGGGGCGGCGACGGTCGAGTACCACCCGGTCGCCATCCTCACGAACCAGTCCCTCGGCACGAAGTACAGCAACCGGGCGGCCAACGCGGCGGCCTGCGTGGCGAACTACTCGCCGAACTCGTTCTTCGACTTCAACACCGCGATGTTCGAGCAGCAACCCGAAGAGGGCACGCGCGGTCTCGACGACTCGCAGCTCGCCGACATCGCGACCGGCGTCGACGGGGTGACGAAGGCGAGCGACATCACCAGGTGCATCGACGACGACGAGTTCGGGTCGTGGGTGACGGCGGCGACCCAGCGGGCCATCGACGGTCCCTTGCCGAACAGCGATCTCGACGCCCTCACGGGCACGCCGACGGTCCTCGTCAACGGGCAGAAGTACGACGGCAGCCGTCCGTTCACGGTGCAGGAGTTCCGCAGCTTCGTCGTGACGGCGGCCGGCAACAGCTACACCGAGTCGGGCACGGCCAGCCCGTCGCCGACCCCGACCGAGTCGGCTCCTGCCGAGTCGGCCCCGGCCGAGACGCCGGCCGGCTAGGTCGTCATGCGGGGGTGCGGAAGCACCCCCGTGCGGTCCCGGGCGGCCACGGGCAGCTCGTGCAGCACCACGTCGCGCACCTCGCCCGCGTCGAGGGTCAGCGTGAGGTAGGTGGCGTGCGGCTGGCGACGGCGGTCCGTGGGCGACCCCGGGTTCAGCAGGCGCAGGCCCGCCGGGGTCGTCGTGTCCCACGGGATGTGGCTGTGCCCGAACAGCAGCAGGTCCGTCTCGGGGAAGTCACGGTCCATTCGTCGTTCGCGCGCCTCCTTGGCTCCCGTCTCGTGCACCACGGCGAGGCGCACGCCCTCGATCGTCGTGCGGGCCACCTCGGGCAAGCGGGCGCGCAGCGCGTCGCCGTCGTTGTTGCCCCAGACCCCGATCAGGAGGCGCGCGCGGGCCTCGAACTCGTCGAGCAGCGGTTCGCCGGTCCAGTCGCCCGCGTGCACGACGACGTCGGCCCTCTCGACCGCGGTCCACACGACCCCCGGAACGGCCTTGGCCTTCTGCGGCACGTGGGTGTCGGACACGACGAGGACGGAGGTCGGCATGCCTCCCACGCTAGGCGCGCGTCGGGTCGCGGGGGCACCGATCCGGCCCGATATTCTCGTGACGGGGTTGGCTGTCCTAGTCGGGCCGATCACCCCCGACGCCTCCGTCGGCGCACCGGCACGCGGCCGTGCCCGGTCGTTCCCTTCCCGGCGCCCCTCTCGACCCCCGCACCCCCAGAAACGAGGACGACACCGTGGCACTCTTCCGCAGCCAAGAAGCCGAGGTGGCCAAACAGGACGCCGCCGTCCGGCACTCCCTCTGGGCCGACGCGTTCGGCACGCTCGCGACGCGTGCCGTGCAGATCATCGCGGTGCTCGTCGTCGCGATCGGCGTCATCTACGTCTTCCTCAGCCTGAGCCTCGTCACCCTGCCGGTGCTGCTCGCGCTGATCTTCGCCTCGGCCATGCTGCCGGTCGTCGCGTTCCTGCGGCGCCACAAGGTGCCCTCGGTGCTCGCGACCCTGATCTGCCTCTTCGCCGTGTTGATCATCCTCGGGCTCGTCGCCTGGCTGATCGTCTGGGCCGTCGAGAGTCAGGCCAGCTCGCTCGCCGACTCGGCCACCTCGGGCTTCAACAAGCTGCAGGACTGGGTCACGACCCTTCCGTTCTCGATCAGCGACCAGCAGATCGACGACGTCCGCAACACGGCCGTCGATTTCGTGACGAGCTCGCAGTTCGGTTCGGGCGCACTCGCCGGCGCCTCGGCCGTGGGCAGCTTCGCGACGGGCCTCGTGCTGATGATCGTCGTGCTGTTCTTCTTCCTCAAGGACGGCCCGGCGATCTGGGAGTTCCTGCTGCGCCCGTTCAAGGGCGAGAACTACGCCCGCGCCCGTCGCATCGGCGACAAGACGGTCACCACCCTCGGCGGCTACGTGCGCGGCACGGCGACGGTCGCCGCCGTCGACGCCATCGGGATCGGCGTCGGCCTGTGGATCGTCGGCGTGCCGCTGGCCCTGCCGCTCGCGGTCATCGTGTTCCTGACGGCGTTCATCCCCCTCGTGGGCGCCACGGCCGCGGGCATCCTCGCGGCGCTCGTCGCCCTCGTCGCGCTCGGCCCCGTCCAGGCGCTGATCGTCGTCGGCATCGTGGTCGTCGTGAACCAGCTCGAGGGCAACTTCCTGCAGCCGGTGCTGATGGGCCGCACGTTGCAGCTCCACGGCCTCGTCATCCTCGTCGCCCTGACCGCCGGCACGATCCTCGGCGGCGTCGTCGGGGCCGTCATCGCCGTGCCGCTCATGGCCGTCGTCTGGGGCATCACCCAGGTCTGGAACGGTGACCACCAACCGGCCGAGATGTTCCGCCAGAAGCGGCCCGAAGAGGTCCGCTAGCGCTCACGGGCGAGGCGGGACCCGCAGGAGGCGCGGTGCGAGGACGACTCGCACCGCGCCTCCTGCGCGTCCGCGGTCGAGAGCCCACCTCGCGCGGGCGTTCGAGAGAAATGTGCAGCAACTGCACTCAAATGGTTGCGGATCGTCAACGAAAGCGTATGGTTGACATTCTGCAACCAACGGACCCGGCCAACGGCGGTCAGTCCTCACCATCTCGAACCACCGGAGCGCACCTTGTCGCAGACCACGACCGCCGCGGGCACGAAGCCCGCGGCACCCCACGAACCGGGCGAAGCGCCCGGCATGAGCCACCGCGAAGTCCTCACGGCCCTGTCGGGCCTGTTGATGGGCATGCTCGTGGCGATCCTCTCGTCGACCGTCGTGTCGACCTCGCTGCCGCGCATCGTCAGCGACCTCAACGGCAGCCAGACCTCGTACACCTGGGTCATCACCGCGACCCTGCTGGCCACCACCGTCAGCACCCCGCTGTGGGGCAAGTTCAGCGACCTGACGAACCGCAAGGTGCTGCTGCAGGTCGCCCTCGTGCTGTTCGTGCTCGCCTCCGTCGCGGCGGGTTTCTCGCAGAACACCGCGACGCTGATCACCTTCCGGGTCTTCCAGGGGCTCGGTGCCGGTGGCCTCACCGCGCTGGTGCAGGTCGTCATGAGCGACATCATCAGCCCGCGTGAGCGCGGCCGCTACATGGGCTACCTCGGCGCCGTGATGAGCGTCGGCACCATCGGCGGGCCCCTGCTCGGCGGCGTGCTCACCGACTCGATCGGCTGGCGCTGGAACTTCTTCGTCGGAGTGCCCGTCGGCGTCGCCGCGCTCATCGTCATCCAGCGCACCCTGCACCTGCCCCCGAAGCCCAAGAAGGCCGTCGTCGTCGACTACTGGGGCGCGGGCCTGATCGCCGGAGGCGTCTCGCTGCTGCTCGTCTGGGTGTCGCTCGGCGGCAAGCAGTTCGACTGGAACTCGACCACCAGCTGGCTGATGGGCGTCGGCGCGGCCGTCCTGCTCGCGCTCGCCGTCGTCGTGGAGTTCCGCTCGAAGGAGCCGATCATCCCCCTGACGCTCTTCACGAACCGCACCTTCACCTTCGCGGTGATCGCCTCGCTCAGCGTCGGCGTCGCCATGTTCGGCACCAGCGTCTTCCTCGGCCAGTACATGCAGCTCGCGCGCGGCCAGTCGCCGACCATGGCGGGCATCCTGACCCTGCCGATGGTGCTCGGCCTGCTGATTTCGTCGATGGTCGCCGGTGCGCTCATCTCGAAGTACGGCAAGTGGAAGCCCTACATGATCGTCGGGTCGATCCTGCTCGCCGCCGGCCTCTTCCTCATGTCGACCATCGAGTACGACACCAACTTCGCCATCGTCTCCGTCTTCATGGCCATGATGGGGCTCGGCATCGGCATGGTGATGCAGAACCTCGTCCTCGTCGTGCAGAACTCGGTCGACGTCAGCGTCGTCGGTGCCGCCTCGTCGAGCGTCGCGTTCTTCCGCAGCCTCGGCGGCACGATCGGCGTCTCGGTCATGGGTGCCGTCCTCGGCACCAAGGTCTCGGGCTACATCACCGACGGCCTCACCGACGCCGGGGTCGACCCCAGCGCGCTCGGCAGCGGCGGCTCGACGAGCATCCCCGACCTCAGCACCGTGCCCGGCCCGATCCGGACCATCATCGAATCGGCCTACGGTCAGGGCGTCGCCGACGTGTTCCTGATCGCGGCCCCGCTGGCGATCATCACCATCGTGTTCGTCTGCCTGCTGCCCAACGTCGAGCTCGGCACCAAGACCGGCCTCCAGCGCGCGGCGGCGAAGACGGACGACCCGGCCGACGGCGCTGCCTCGGCCTCGGCCTCGGTCGAGCACGACGGAGGCGCGGCTCCGGTCGACGCGAATGCCGCGTCCCCGGCCGCCAAGGGAGCCGCGGCCACGGCCGGCCTGGCCCCCGCCGTGTCGAGCGCCCCGGCGACGGAGTCGACGCCGGCACCGGTCTCGCCGATCGACGAGGGCCAGCGCCGTCACCACGGCCACACGACGACCGCCACCGGTACCATCGACACGATCATCGCGACGGGTGCCGCCGAGGTGGCAGGGCACCCGGTGCCCGCCGACGAACTGGCCGAGAGCCCGGTGTTCTCGTCCCTGGTCGAGGAGAAAGATGTCGCAGCCGACCGTTGACGGCCAGCCCGAGGGTGCGGTGCTCGACGCGCCGCGCCCCTCGGGGGGCGACCCTGCCGACCAGGCCGCACCGCACCTCCTCGGGGCTGCGGGGCAGGCCGCACCGCACCTCCTCGGGGCTGCGGGGCAGGCCGCACCGCACCTCCCGGGTCCCGACGACGACGGGCGCGAGGGCCTCATGGCCGGCGTGGTCGACGAGATCGGCTCGATGATGGTCGAGGCCAAGCGCACCATCGCCGCGGCAGCGTCGCGCTTCGACCCGGACGTGCCGCCCACGGCCTTCTACGTGCTGCGCTACGTGATGAAGCACCAGCCGTGCAGCGCCGGCGACATCGTCAAGGCGATGGCGATGGACAAGAGCGCGGTCAGCCGGCAGGTCACCCTGCTGCGCGAGGCCGGGTTCGTCGACGTGGTGCCCGACGCGGCCGACGGTCGGGTCATGACCCTGCGCAGCACCGAGCGCGCCGAGAGCCGCATGCTCGAGGTGCGCCACGAGAACCGCGCCGTGTTCCGCAACCACGTCGAGGGCTGGTCCGACGACGAGCTCGCCGAGTTCGCCGGCTGGCTGCGCCGGTTCAACACCCCCGCCGGGTAGCGCCGGAGCCGTCCGGCAGCGCCCCGCCCTCCGCACCGACGAAGGCCCCCTCCCATGACGGGAGGGGGCCTTCGTGCGTGCAGGCGGGTGCTAGATGGTCGCGGTGTCGATCACGAAGCGGTAGCGGACCTTGCTGGCGACGACGCGCTCGTAGGCCTCGTCGACCTCGTCGGCGCCGATCGTCTCGATCTCGGCTCCGATGTGGTGCTCGGCGCAGAAGTCCAGCATCTCTTGCGTCTCGGGGATGCCGCCGATGTTCGAGCCGGCGAGGCTGCGACGGCCACCGATCAGCGAGCCGGCGCTGAACGACTGCGGGTTCTCGGGCAGGCCGACGAACACCATGGTGCCGTTCAGGCGCAGGGTGCGGGCGTAGGCGTCGATGTCCATGTCGGCCGAGATCGTGTTGATGATCAGGTCGAACGAGCTGCGCAGCTGCGTGAACGTCTCGGGGTCGCTCGAGGCGTAGTAGTGGTCGGCACCGAGCTTCAGGCCGTCCTCCTGCTTGGACAGGGTCTGGCTGATGACGGTGACCTCGGCGCCCAGAGCGTGGGCGATCTTGACGGCCATGTGGCCGAGCCCGCCCATGCCGACGACGGCGACCTTCTTGCCGGGACCGGCACCCCAGTGCTTGAGGGGCGAGTAGGTCGTGATGCCGGCGCAGAGCAGCGGCGCGGCCTCGTCGAGCGAGATGCCCTCGGGGATCGACAGCACGTAGTTCTCGTCGGCGACGATCTGCTTGGCGTAGCCGCCGTAGGTGGGCTCGCCCGAGTACTGGCGGCCGTTGTAGGTCGCGACGTTGCCCTTGACGCAGAACTGCTGCTCGCCCGCGAGGCAGTTCTCGCACTCGCGGCAGCTGTCGACGAAGCAGCCGATGCCGACGCGGTCGCCGACCTTGTGCTTCGTGACGTCGGAGCCGACCTCGGTGACGATGCCGGCGATCTCGTGGCCGGGCACCATCGGGAAGATGGCCTTGCCCCATTCTTCGCGGGCCTGGTGGATGTCGCTGTGGCAGATGCCGGCGAACGCGATGTCGATCTGGACGTCGTTCGGGCCGACGTCGCGCAGTTCGACCGTGGAGTGCTCGAAGGGGGCGCCGGCGGACGGCGTGAGCAGGACGGGGACGGTGGTGGGCATGAGATGACCTCTCTGCGAGTGGTGGTGCGGTGGTGGTGCGCGCCCCGCGGGCGCGACGGATTCCGACGACGTTGTGGGATGCAACCCAGCCTAGGCGGCACCTCCGACACCGGCTCCCAGAGAAGCGGCGGACCGGAGGAGGCGCGGGTCGTCGACCCGAGGAGGCGCGGCTCAGCCGAGCAGCTCGGCCTGCCAGACGAGCGCCGCGGCCCCGACCAGGGGGCTCTCGTCGCTCAGGCCCGAGCGGACGACCCGGACGCGACGGGCGTACTCGTTGACCGGCGCCTCCTGGACCGCGGCCCGGACGAGGTCGAGGTAGTCGTCGCTGACGCGCGAGAAGCCGCCGCCGATCGCGACCACGTCGAGGTCGAGCAGGGTCGTGACCGACGAGATCGCCTCGCCCACGGCGTTCGCGGAGCGACGCACCGCCGCGACGGCGATCGCGTCCCCGGCGACGTAGCCGGCGGCGAGGTCCTCGCCGCGCTCGCCCGTCCAGCCTCGTTGCCGGGCCCAGGCGACGACGTTCGGGCCCGAGGCGATGACCTCGAGCGTGGCGGCCCAGGCGCTCTCGCCCTCGGGGCGGTCCGCGATCTGGATCTGGCCGATGTGACCGGCGTTGCCCGTGCCTCCCGAGAGCAGCCGGCCGTTGACGATCAGGCCGCCGCCGACGCCGGTCGAGACGGTGATCGCGAGGGCGTTGTCCGCCCCCTGCGTGGCACCCACCCAGTGCTCGGCGAGGGCGAGGCTGACGCCGTCGAGCCGTAGCGTGACCGGGGCCGCGTCGGGCAGGGTCGACGCCGCCAGGGCCGCCACCTGCTCGCGCAGCGGATAGCCGCGCCAGGCGTGCAGGTTGATCGGCGAGACGGTGCCGTGCACGAGGTCGACGGGCCCGGCGCTGCCGATGCCCGCCCCGACGAGGACGTGACCGTCGGGCAGGGCGTCGAGGGCGTGCGCGACGACCGCGCGGACCGCCTCGGCGAGTTCGTCGGACGTCGACCCGGCACCGGTGGGGCGTCGGTCGCGACTTCCGTCGAGGAGGGCTCCGTCGGAGGCGACCAGCGCCGCCTCGACCTTCGTTCCGCCCACGTCGACGGCCAGTGCGTAATCGGTCACGTCGGCCAGCGTAGCGGGGGAGTGCGGCCCGACCGCGTGCCGGAATAGGGTGGCTCCCGGCACGCTGACGAAAGGCATCCCCATGGACACCACCGACGGTCGGGTCGTCGTTCTCGGCGACGCCCTCATCGACGAGCTCCGGACCGACGAGGGCTCGACCGACCACGTCGGCGGGGCCGGCCTCAACGTCGCCGTCGGGCTGTCTCGCCTCGGCGTGCCCACGACGCTGCTCGCCTCGATCGGGGACGACGCCGACGGCGAGGCCATCCGGTCGTTCCTCGCCGAGCACGGCGTCGAGCTCGTCCCGACGATCAACCCCCTCGGCACCGGCCGGGCGGTCTCGCTGCGGGTGGCCGGCGAGCCGACCTACGTCTTCACCGACGCCGCCGTCGCCCGCGGTCTCGACTTCTCGCCCGGGCAGCGGGCCGTGCTCGACGCCGCCCCCGTGGTCGCCGTCAGCTCGTACCCGTTCGACGACGCCCCGCTGACCGATCGCTTGCTGCGCGCGGTCGGCACCGACCCCGTGCGGCTCGTCGTCGACCCGAACCCGCGGCCGGGGTTCCTGCCCGGCGGGGCCGCGCAGATCGCCGACTTCGCCGCCGGCTTCGAGCGGGTCGCGGCCTCGGCCCTGCTCGTCAAGATCGGTGACGACGACGCCGAACTCGTCGCCGGGCGCTCGCTCGACGACTGGCAGGAGGCGCTGCTCGCGGCGGGCACCGGGGGAGTGCTCGCGACCCGCGGCTCGGCCGGGGCGGGTCTGGTGCTGGCCCCGTCGGCCGACGACACGGCGGGCACCTCCCTCACCCGCGGCATCTCGGACGCCGACGGCGAGGTCGTCGACACGATGGGTGCGGGCGACGCGACCTTCGCGTCGATCGTCGCCTCGTTGCTCGCCGAGCGGCGCGGGCCCGGTTCGGTCGACTGGGCGGCCGCCCTCGGGCGGGCCATGGACGTGGCGGCGGCGACGGTCAGGGCTCCGGGAGCGCTCCTCCGGCTGCCCCGGTGACGTCGGCGGGTCCGGTGGTGCGCGCCTCCTGAGCCCGCCCGCCTCGCCCGCCGGGCGGGAGGCTCAGCCCAGCGACTCGGCGACCGCCCGTGCCTTGCCCGACAGGTACCAGTGCGAGCGGGCGCCGGTCTCGACCGGTTGCATGCCGACGACGACCTTGCCGCGCGAGTGCTGCTCGGCGAGGTCCTCGAACGCCTGGGCGATGTAGTCGAACGGGTAGAAGCCCGAGACGAGCACGCGCAGCTTGTTCTCGGCGATGAGCTTCGCGAGGGCCGAGAGGATCATCGCGGGTTCGGTGTCGTCGCGCTCGGCGCCGATGAAGCGGATCTCGCGCTCGAGGCGGTCCTCGCTCGAGCTGAAGCGCGCCGGCAGCACGCCGAGGTCGGTGCTGAGGGCGGGGTTGTCCCCGCCGAAGTTGTCGATGAAGGCCGTCACGTGGCGGTCGGTGCCCGCGGCCTTGTCGATGCGCTCGCGGAGGCCTTCGCCGTAGTCGACGGGCACGACCCCGATCGAGCGGAGGTAGTCGTGGTTGCCCGGGCTGCAGGTGCCGATCACCTTGGCTCCGAGCTGCAGGGCGAGCTGGCACTCGATGTGGCCGACGCCGCCCGCCGCGGCCGTGATGACCACGACGTCGTCGGGTCCGAGGTGCAGGCTGCGGACCGTGTCGTAGGCGGTGGCCCCGGCGAGGTAGAGCCCACCGGCGACCTCCCACGGGACGTGCTGCGGCTTGGGCACCACGGCGCTGGCCGGCACGGCGATGTAGGTCGCGTGCGCGCCGCCGCCCACCGCGTGGCCGATCACCTCGGCGCCGACGGAGAAGTTGCGCACGGCGGCCCCGCGCTTCTTGACGATGCCGGCGAAGCACGACCCTTCGCGGGCCGGGAAGTCGAGGGGCAGCCGGTCGACGAAGTCCCCTTGCCGGATGAAGTTCTCGATGTGGTTGAGGCCGGCGCAGATCACCTCGACGACGACCTCGTCGTCGGCGGGCGTCGGCAGCGGCTGCTCGACGAAGTGCAGCTGCGAGACGTCTCCGTACCCGTCGAACTCGATGGCCTTGCCCGGTCGTGCCATGACGCGCCTCCACTGCTGTCGTCGCGGCGGCGCCGGTGCCGTCGCGAGGGTGAGTGAAGTGTGCGCCCTCCGGACCGCCGTCGCCCGGAGGACGCGCTTCGAGTTGCCTGGACGCACCGTGCCGCGGTGCGGCGTCGACCGTCCGGAGGCGCGGGTCGGCCTCGTCGTCAGAGCTGGTCGGTCGGCACCGAGAAGGTGTCGCAGGCCGTCGCGCCCTGGCTGCGCCCGGTCTCGAACCACCTCTGACGCTGCTCGGCCGAGCCGTGCGTCCAGGTGTCCGGGTCGACCTGTCCGCCGCTCGCGGACTGGATGCGGTCGTCGCCGACGGCGGCGGCCGCGTCGAGCGCGTCGGCGACCTGCTGGTCGGTGACGGGCTCGAGGAACGTGGTGCCGTCGGCGTCCGCGATGGTCGACGCCGAGCCGACCCACGCCCCGGCGTAGCAATCCGCCTGCACCTCGAGCCGGATGGTGTCGGAGCCCGGCCCGGTGTCGCTGCGGTCGGCGCGGTCGAAGGCCCCGGTCAGCTGCTGGACGTGGTGGCCCCACTCGTGGCCGACGACGTACATCTGGGCGAGGGGGCCGCCGCTGGCGCCGAACTGCGACCGGAGCTGCTCGAAGAAGTCGGTGTCGACGAAGAGGGCCTCGTCGGGCGGGCAGTAGAACGGGCCGGTGGCGCTCGTCGCCCCACCGCAGCCGGTGTCGGTCGAGCCGCTGAAGAGGAAGAAGTCGGGGGTGCGGTAGTCGGTGACGCCGAGTGCCGGGGCCTCGGCGGCCCAGTACGCGTCGAGCGAGTCGGCCGCACCGACCATGCGGCAGTCGACGCTGTCGTTGGCCTGCGCGCCGGTGGTGCACTCGGACGACAGGTCGCCCTCGCTGACCGGCTGGGCGCCCCCGCCGGCCGTGCCGCCGCCGAGCAGCCCCGAGACGTCGACGCCGGTGACCTGGCTGATGAGGAAGACGGCGATCACGCCGACGATGCCGATGCCGCCGCCGGCGACACCCACCGTGCGACCGCGACCGCGTCGCTTGACCTTGCTGCCGTCGAGGCGCGCGTCGTCGTTGAAGGACATGTCGCCGACGGTAGCGCAGGGCGGGGGTCAGTGCCCTTCGGCGGCTTCTTTCGCCTCGCGCTCCTTGCGGAGGACCTCGCGGCCGGCGTTGCGCTCCTTGACGCGCAGTTCTTCTTCGCGCACGTCGGCGTGGATGCCGCGTTCGGTGCGCAGCCAGTCGGGCATCTCGTCGAGCAGGGCGTGGATCTCGTCGGTGGTCATGACGTCGTCGACGCCGGCACGGGCGAGGCCCGAGGTCGAGATGCCGAGCTTCTGGGCGACGACCGGCCGCGGGTGCGGACCGGTCCGGCGCAGGTCGGACAACCACTCGGGCGGGTTCGTGCTGAGCTCGGCGAAGGCCTCGCGCGTGACGGGGGCGGCCTGGAACTCGGCGGGCGTGGCCGGCAGGTACACGCCGAGCTTCTTGGCGGCCGTGAAGGGCTTGAGGGTCTGCGGCTGCTTGCCGGACGGCGCGTCGGAGGTCATCTGCCCAGGGTACCGGGCCGATACCCTCGACCCATGACGACCGAGCCGACCCGCGTCCCGTTCCGCATCGGGGTCGTGCCCGGCGTGACCCTGTCGAAGTGGTCGAGGCTCTGGGAGGAGCGCCGCCCCGAGACCCCGCTGGCCTTCGTGCCGCTCACCGACCTCGACGCGGTGCCCGCCCTCGACGACGACCGGGGCGACGACCGGGTCGACATGGTCCTGGCCCGACTGCCGATCGAGGTCGAAGGTTTGTCCGTGATCCGCCTTTACGACGAGCGGGCCGTCGTCGTCGTGCCGAAGGACCACGCCGTCGCCACGGCCGGCGCCGAGGACGAGGTCGAGGCCGCGGCGTTCGCCGACGAGCACCGGCACGACCTCGACCCGTCCCTGTCGCTCGCCGATGCCGTGTCCGTCGTCGCGACCGGGGCCGGCGTCGCCGTCATGCCGCAGTCGCTGGCACGGCTGCACGCCCGGAAGGAGGTCACCTACCGTTACGTCGCCGATCTGCCGCCGACCACGATCGCGCTGGTCTGGCCCGAGGGCGAGCTCACCGACGACCTCGACGACTTCATCGGCGTCGTGCGGGGTCGCACGGCCCGCAGCTCCCGGTCGAGGAGGCGCGACGAGCCCGAGCAGGAGGCCCCGGCCCGCAAGGGGTCGGCTCCCGACCCGCGCGGGGCGAAGCCGAAGCGCATGCCGCCGAAAGGCCGAGGGCCCCAGCGCGGCACCGGTCGCAGCCGACCGCGCCGAGGGCGCTGACCCCCTCGCCGACGGGTCGACTGGTCTGCCAAGCTGAGCGGATGTCGAAGGAGACCCGCATGTCGAAGAAGATCTGTCTGCTCACCGGTGCCGGCCGCACGAACTCGATCGCGAACGGCATCGCCCACGAGCTCGCCGCCGACGGCTGGGACCTCGCGCTGACCACCTGGGATGGTTACGACGCCGCCATGCCCTGGGGACTAGCGGCCGTCGACATGGGCTCGCTCGTCTCCGAGCTCGAGGCCGCGGGTGCGCGCGTGGCCGTGTACCCGGCGGACCTGGCGGACCCCGCGACCCCCGCGCGCCTCCTCGACGCGGTGAACGACGACCTGGGGCCGGTGACGGCGCTCGTGCTGTCGCACTCGCACGGCGTGGACTCGTCGATCCTCGACACGACGCTCGAGAGCTGGGACGCGCACTACGCCGTCAACGTGCGGGCGGCGTGGCTCGCGATCAAGGCGTTCGCCGAGCAGCTGCCCCCGGTCGACCTGCTCGACGAGGGTGCCCGCATCGTCGCCCTGACGAGTGACCACGTCGTGCACAACCTGCCCTACGGCTCGAGCAAGGGCGCCCTCGACCGGCTCGTCGTCGCGGCCGCCCGGGAGCTCGGGCACCTCGGCGTCTCGTCGAACGTGCTGAACCCCGGCCCGATCGACACGGGGTGGATGGACGACGCCATCCGCGCCAGCGGCATCGAGCGTCAGCCGACCGGGCGCCTCGGCACGCCCGCCGACATCGGACGGGTCGTGCGCTTCCTGCTGTCGTCCGAGGGTCGCTGGATCTCGGGTCAGCTGCTCAAGGCCGACGGCGGCTTCTCGGTCTGAGCGGCGCCGGTGGTGGTGCCGGCGGTGGCGGCTCGTTAGCATCCGGACATGACCGAACCCGTGACGTTCCGCACCACGATAGCCGAGGCCCGGACGAACGCGACCGGGATCGTCGTGCCGCCGGAGGTCGTCGACTCCCTGGCGGCCGGGAAGAAGCCCGCAGTGGTCGTCACGCTCCGGGGATACACGTACCGCAGCACGGTCGCGAGCATGGGCGGGCGGTTCCTGATCCCCGTCAGTGCCGAGCACCGGGCGGGGTCGGGCGTCGTCGGCGGGCAGGACGTCGAGGTCACACTGGCCCTCGACACCGAGCCGCGGGTCGTCGAGGTGCCGGCGGACCTGCGCGAGGCACTCGACGCGGACGACGCGGCCCGCGCCTCCTACGAGTCCCTGTCCTTCAGCCGGCAGCGCGCCCTGGTCGAACCGATCGGAGCGGCGAAGACCTCCGAGACCAGGGCTCGTCGGCTCGCCGCGGCGCTCGCCGTCCTCACCGGCTGAGCCCGACGGGTCGCGGCGTCCGACCTGTACCCCACCACGCTGGGTGGTGGGTCGGCGCGAGCGGGGTACCGTCCACGCCACCACCGCGCGGCACCGGACGCCGACGGACGGATCGACACACCAAGGAGGCGCGATGTCGTTCAGCAAGGGAGATCACGTCACCTGGAACACCCCCCAGGGCGAGACCCACGGCACGGTCGTGGAGAAGCGCGTCGAGGAGTTCCAGCTCGACGGGCAGAAGTTCAAGGCCTCGGACGACGAGCCCTACTTCGTCGTCGAGAGCGACAAGAGCGGGGCGAAGGCCGCCCACAAGGGTTCGTCGTTGAGCCCGAAGAAGAAGTAGCACCAGCCGCACCCCACCCACCACCGCCCCACCCCACGAGGAGAACACCATGGCCGACCTGAACGACGTGCGCTGGAACGACGAAGCGCGTGACAAGATCCTGACCGACGCCGACAACGTGCTGCGCGACGCCGTCCGCGACGCGGCCGCAGCCCACTCGGGCGAGTCGTGGGAGGAGTCCTTCAAGGCGATCAACGACGCCGTCAAGGACCGCTTCATCGACTACGAGCCCGGCCCGGA
Source organism: Frigoribacterium sp. CFBP 8759 (assembly GCF_014841655.1). Lineage (NCBI taxonomy): Bacteria > Bacillati > Actinomycetota > Actinomycetes > Micrococcales > Microbacteriaceae > Frigoribacterium > Frigoribacterium sp. CFBP 8759. The sequence continues at coordinate 680,353 of NZ_JACYUH010000001.1, read as the reverse complement.
CGTCCGCAAGTACGCCGAGGCGATCGAGCGCGGCGACTTCAGCTGACCCGCGCCTCCTGGCCGGCGTCGATCCGTCGCACCCGTGAGCTCAGCGCCACGGCCACCGCGACGGCGACCACGAGGCCGGCCAGGGCGGCGAGGGTGGCCGGGGTGCCGATCACCTGGGTGAGCGGTCCGACCACCACCTCGCCGACGGGCACGCCCGCCAACGACGCCAGCGTCAGGCACGAGAAGACGCGCCCCAGGTAGGCCCCTGGCACCTGCCGCTGGACGACCACGTCCAGCGGCACCGTGAAGACCTCGAGCCCGACGCTGGCGGCGAAGAGGCCGAGGCTGATCCAGAAGAACCAGTGCAGCGGGTCGAAGACCACGGGGTCGGTGCCGTAGGCGAACGACAGCAGCACGAGCGGCAGGGCCAGCGCCGCGGCGCCGAGGCAGGCGGCCCACAACCGGAGCCGCCCGCGGAGGGCCCCGGCCCAGTACGCCCCGACGATCAGGCCGAGGGTCTGCAGGGCACCCGCGAACCCCCAGAGCAGACGTCCGAACGACTGGTCGGCCACGAGCGGGCCGACCACCTGGACCCCGCCCGCGAAGGCGAACTGGAACGTGAACGCGAGCGCCGCGGTCGAGACGAGCCAGCGCGTGCGCCAGACGAAGCCGAGTCCGCTGCCGAGTTCCTCGAGCACCGACGTCCCGCCGGAGGCGCGGGCACCGTCCCGGGGCAACCCCACGAAGACGGCCGCCGCGACCACGAAGACGACCGCGCCGACGGCCAGGGCGACGCCCGACCCGGCGGTCGCCACCACGGCCCCGCCCACCGCCGTGCCGATCACCAACCCGACGTTCATGCCGACGCGGCTGAGCACCGTCGCGTCCCGGAGCCGGTCGTCGGGGACGGTCTCGCGCAGCAGCGCGCTCGTGGCAGGGCCGAAGAAGGCGGCTGCGGCGCCGTTCACCGCGCCGACCGCCGCGAGGGTGGGCAACGTCTCGGTCTGGGTCAGCATCAGGGCGGCCGCGACGACGAGCGACGCCGCCGACAGCCACGACGAGGCGATCGCGACGGTGCGTTTCGAGAAGCGGTCCGCGAGGGCACCGCCGACCAGGACCAGGGCGATGTTGGGCACCGACCGGGCGACGACCACGAGCCCGAGGTCGACGGCGTCGGCCCCCAGGTCGATCGCCGCGAAGACGATGGCCAGGGGCGCGAAGCCGCTGCCCACCCACGAGAACAGGCGCCCGACCCAGAGGGCCCGGAAGGCAGGCGTTCTCAGCAGCGACCACGGCACCGCTGAACTCTATGCCGACGCACCGTGTGCGGACGCCGCGTCCCGCGGCGTCGTCATCCGCGCGGGGACGACCTAGGCTGACCCCGATGGACGCCCCCGAGCCCGACACGACCCGCGCCGACGTCACCGACGTCCCGCCGGTCGCTGCGGTGCGCGAACCCGGTCGCTACCGCAAGGGCATCGCCAAGCGCGAGGCGATCCTCGACGCGGCCCTGCCGGTCTTCGGCAAGGTCGGGTTCCACGGTGCCACCCTGCGCGAGATCGCGCGGCGGTGCGGCGTCTCGCACCAGTCGCTCATGCACTATTTCCCGACCAAGGACGAACTGCTGATGGCCGTGCTCCGGCGGCGCGACGAACGACTGCGACGCCACTTCGACGACGACGGTGGCATGCGCGTCGACGAGCTCGTCGCGCTCGCCGAGTACAACGTCGACGTGCCGGTCGTCATCTCGCTGTTCATCACGGCGTCCGCCGAGGCCACCTCGCCCGATCACCCGGCGCACCGCTACTACGCCGACTACTACGAGCGCATCGTCTCGTCGACGTCGGCCTACCTCGGGCTCGCCCAGGCCCGCGGCTGGTTGCGCGACGGCTACACCGCCGAGTCGGCGGCTCGCGTCGTGCTCGCGGTGCAGGACGGTCTGCAGTTGCAGTGGTTGTACGAGCGCGACGCCGTGGACGTCCCGGCCCTCATGCGCCTCGTGATCGGGAGCGTCCTCACGGTGCCGACGAGCGAACTCGACGCCGCCGTGCGCGAGGCGGCCGGGCACGCGGGCTGACCCGCGCCTCCTCGGCGGACGGGCGACGGCCCGCGGCCGACGGCGGGCGTCCGCTACTTCGCGCTGATGCGCTGGAACTTGCGGATGCACAGCGGCACGAAGACCACCAGCATCACGGTGATGCCGAGCAGGACGGTCGCGTAGGGGTGCTGCATCGTCCAGATGTCGGGCACCGGGGTGGCGCCGAGGTTGCCGAACGAGGTGCGGGCGGCCTGCACGAGCGACGACACCGGGTTCCACTCGGCGAAGACCCTCAGCACGGTCGGCAGGGTGTCGCTCGGCACGAACGCGTTCGAGACGAAGGTCAACGGGAACAGGATCATGAACGACGCGTTGTTGATGGTCTCGGGCGTCTTGACGCTCATGCCCAGCAGGGCCATCACCCAGCTGAACGAGTAGCTGAACAGCAGCAGCAGGGCGACCCCGCCGACGAACGAGGCAGGTGAGGCGTTGACCCTCCAGCCGACGGCGAGACCGGTGAGCATCATGATGACCATCGAGATCGTGTTGAGCGCCAGGTCGCTGTTCGTGCGACCGATCAGCACGGCCGACGGGCTCATCGGCAGGGTGCGGAACCGGTCGATGATGCCCTCCTTCAGGTCCTGGGCCATGGCGGCACCGGAGAAGGTCGAGCCGAAGACCACGGTCTGCGCGAAGATGCCCGCCATGAGGAACTGCGTGTAGTCGGTGCCCTGGACCGCGATGGCACCGCCGTAGACCTGGCTGAAGAGCAGGACGAACATGATCGGCTGCAGCACGGCGAAGATCAGCATGTCGGGCGAGCGCTTCACCTTGATCAGGTTGCGCTTGGTGACCGTCCAGCCGTCCGAGGCCCAGGTGCCGAGGCCCGTGTCGGTCGACGGGACGAGCGTCTGCGCCAGGGCGGAGGTGGTTCCGGTGGTGGTCATGCCCGTGCCTCTCTCTTCTTCGCACCGCGCCGGCCGCGACCTCGACCGCCGGCCGGGTCGTCGTCGGGGGAGTCGTGGTCGACGCCCGCCTCGTCGTCGGCCGCGCGGTGGCCGGTGAGCTGGAGGAACACGTCGTCGAGGGTGGGGCGTCGCATGCCGGCGTCGTGCAGCTCGATGCCGGCCGCCCCGAGGTCGGCGAGCGTCCGCTGCAGGGCGGTCGGACCGTCGGTGACCGCGACCTCGAGCTGGCGGCCGTCGGCCCCGACGGTCGGCTCGGAGTCGCCGTGCCGCCGGAGCACCTCGACCGCCTGGTCGGCCCGCGCCTCGTCGACGAGGGCGACGACGAGGCGGTGGCCGCCGACCTGGGCCTTGAGCTGGTCGGCCGTGCCCTCGGCGATGACGGCGCCACCGTCGATGACCGAGATGTCGTCGGCCAGGCGATCGGCCTCCTCGAGGTACTGCGTGGTCAGCAGCACCGTCGTGCCACCGTCGACCAGCCCGGTGATGATGTCCCACAGGGCGAGTCGGCTGCGGGGATCGAGCCCCGTCGTCGGCTCGTCGAGGAAGAGCACGCGCGGGTTGGTCACGAGCGCCCCGGCGAGGTCGATCCGTCGGCGCATGCCGCCCGAGAAGCCCTTGACCGGCCGGTCGCCCGCAGCGGCGAGGTCGAAGACCTCGATCAGCTCGCGGGCGCGGTCCCGACTCACGCGGCTGCCCAGGTGGTACAGCCTCCCGATCATGTCGAGGTTCTCGAATCCGGTGAGGTTCTCGTCGACCGCGGCGTACTGCCCCGAGACGCCGATCGAGCGGCGCACGGCCTGGGCGTCGGCGACGACGTCGAGCCCGGCGATCGTGGCCGTGCCGGCGTCCGGACGTTCGAGGGTGGTGAGCATCTTGACGCCCGTGGTCTTGCCCGCGCCGTTCGGCCCGAGCAGCGCCTTGACGGTGCCCTCGGGCACGATCAGGTCGAGGCCGGTCAGTGCGTGGACCGGGCCGGACTTCGACCGGTAGGTCTTCGTGAGGCCGCGGGCCTCGATCATCGCCATGGGTGCTCCCGGTGCAGGGGGCCCGTCCATCCGCAGACGGGTCCGTCTTGGCGGCCGCTGTGCACCGCCTGAACGCGCCCAAGGTAGCGCTGTCCGGCCCTCGCCGCCAGTGCCCATCGACCCCTCGTGGAGAAGGAGGCGCGGCGCACGTTACGGTCTCGTGTCAAACCTTGCCAGGTGGCAAGTTCCGCCCTACATTCATCCCATGACCACCATCGACGAGACGGCGGGGCCGTCCACCGCTGAACAGCTCCTGCCCGTCGGCATCGGCGACGACGCCGTCGCCCTCGCCCGCCGCTGGGCGCACGAGGCGTCCGGCGCCCCGAGCACCGGTTCGGCCCACCTGCTCGCCCAGGTCCTCAAGGACGAGTCGGGCCTCGCGTTCACGATCGGTTTCGTCGACCGGGTCGTCCGGCCGGAGGACCTCGGCGTCGCGGCCCGCAACCTGTCGACCCTGGCGAAGCAGGCACCGGCCTTCCTGCCGTGGCACATGCGTTCCGCCGTGCGTCTCGGCGGCGTCATGGCACCCGTGCTCCCCGGCGTGGTCGTGCCGATCGCCCGTCGCGTCCTGCGCGGCATGGTCGGTCACCTCATCGCCGACGCCCGCCCCGCCAAGCTCGGTGCGGCCATCGCGAACATCAAGAGGGACAGGACGCGGCTCAACCTCAACCTGCTCGGCGAGGCCGTCCTCGGTGACGCCGAGGCCGAGCACCGCCTCGCCGGTACCCGGGCGCTCCTCGCCCGCGACGACGTCGACTACGTGTCGATCAAGGTCTCGTCCATCGTCAGCCAGCTCTCGATGTGGGCCTTCGACGAGACCGTCGAGCGCGTCGTCGAGAAGCTCACCCCGTTGTACGAACTCGCCGCCCGGTCGCCGAAGCCGAAGTTCATCAACCTCGACATGGAGGAGTACCGCGACCTCGACCTGACGATCGCGGTCTTCACGCGCCTCCTCGACCAGCCGCAGCTGAAGGGCCTCGAGGCCGGCATCGTCCTGCAGACCTACCTGCCCGACGCCCTCGGCGCCCTGCAGCACCTCACCACCTGGGCGACCGAGCGGGTCGACGCCGGCGGGGCCGCGATCAAGGTGCGCATCGTCAAGGGCGCGAACCTCGCGATGGAGACCGTGGACGCCACGGTGCACGAATGGCCGCTCGCCACCTACGGCACCAAGCAGGACAGCGACACCAACTACAAGCGCGTCCTCACCTGGGCCTTCACCCCCGGACGCACCCGTGCCGTCCGCGTCGGCGTCGCCGGCCACAACCTCTTCGACATCGCCTTCGCCCACCTGCTCGCCGAGGCCCGTGGCGTGAGCGACCGGGTCGAGTTCGAGATGCTGCTGGGCATGGCCGAGGGGCAGGCCGAGCTGGTCAAGGCCGACGTCGGCGGGCTGTTGCTCTACACGCCCGTCGTGCACCCCCGCGAGTTCGACGTCGCCATCAGCTACCTGATCCGCCGCCTCGAGGAGAACGCGTCGAGCGAGAACTTCATGTCCGCCGTGTTCGAACTCGCCTCGAACGAGGCCATGTTCGAGCGCGAGAAGGGCCGGTTCCTCGCCTCGCTCGCCGAGGTCGACGGAGACACCCCGGCACCGCACCGCGTGCAGAGCCGCCTCGACGCGGCCCAGGCGTTGCAGCCCCGCGCGGCCGGCAGCGGCTTCGACAACGAGCCCGACACCGACCCCGCCCTGGCCGACAACCGCGCCTGGGGTCGTGAGATCGCCGCCCGCTCGGCCGACTCGCGCCTCGGCGTCGAGCTCATCGAGTCCGCCCGGGTGACCGACGAGGCCACGCTCGACGCGATCGTCGCCGAGGCCGTCGCCGCCTCCGCCGCCTGGTCTGCCCGCGGAGGCGCGGGTCGTGCCTCGATCCTGCGCGAGGCCGCGGCCACGCTGTCGGCCCGCCGCGCCGACCTGATGGAGGTCGCCGCGAGCGAGACCGGCAAGACGGTCGCCGAGGGCGACGTCGAGGTCAGCGAGGCCATCGACTTCGCCAACTGGTACGCCCACCTCGCCGAAGAACTCGACCGGGTCGACGGTGCGACGTTCGTCCCCGAGCGACTCACCCTCGTCACGCCGCCCTGGAACTTCCCCCTGGCGATCCCGGCCGGCTCGACCCTCGCCGCGCTCGCCGCGGGCAGCAGCGTCGTCGTCAAGCCGGCGGGCCAGGCCAAGCGCAGCGGGGCCGTCATGGTCCAGGCGCTCTGGGACGCCGGCGTGCCCCGCGAGGTGCTGAAGCTGGTCGACGTCGACGAGGGCGACCTCGGTCGTCACCTGGTGTCGCACCCGTCGGTCGACCGCGTGATCCTCACCGGCGCCTTCGAGACGGCCGCGCTGTTCACCAGCTGGCGCAACGACCTACCCCTGCTCGCCGAGACGAGCGGCAAGAACGCCATCATCGTCACCCCCAGTGCCGACCTCGACCTGGCCGCGTCCGACGTCATCAAGTCGGCCTTCGGCCACGCGGGTCAGAAGTGCTCGGCGGCGAGCCTGGTGATCCTGGTCGGCTCGGTCGCCACCTCCGAGCGCTTCCGCCGTCAGCTCGTCGACGCGGCGTCGACCATGCGCGTCGGACTGCCCTCCGACCCCACCACGCAGATGGGCCCGATCGTCGAGCCGGCCCACGGCAAGCTCGAACGTGCGCTCACCACGCTCGGCGCGGGCGAGACCTGGCTCGTCGAGCCGAAGCGACTCGACGACACCGGGCGCCTCTGGTCGCCCGGCGTGCGCGCCGGCGTCGCCGCGGGCAGCGAGTTCCACCTCACCGAGTACTTCGGCCCGGTGCTCGGCGTCATGACCGCGAAGACGCTCGACGAGGCGATCGAGCTGCAGAACGCGACCGACTACGGCCTGACCGCGGGTCTGCACACCCTCGACCCCGCCGAGCTGTCGACCTGGCTCGACCGCGTCGAGGCGGGCAACCTCTACGTCAACCGCGGCATCACCGGGGCGATCGTGCGTCGCCAGCCGTTCGGCGGCTGGAAGAAGTCGTCGGTCGGTGCCGGCGCCAAGGCGGGCGGGCCGAACTACCTCGTGCACCTGGGGTCCTGGCAGCCGACGACGCTGACCGAACCGCAGGAGGCGCGCCCGGGTCGCGAGGCCCTGGCCGCCCTCGAGGCCGCGTCGCCGCTGCTCGGGGCGTCGGGTGCATCGGCCTCCGACGACCTGCGGGCCGCCGCCGCCAGCGACGAGCACTTCTGGGCCGCCGAGTTCGGCGTCGCCCGCGACGTGAGCGACCTCGGCCTCGAGCGCGACCTGCTGCGCTACCGTCCCCTGCCCGTCACGATCCGCGCCGCCGACGGCGCGGCCCCGGCCGACGTGGTCCGCGTGCTGCTCGCCGGACGGCGCTCGGGCGCGCCGCTCACGGTGTCGTCGTCGGTCGAGCTGCCCGGTGCCCTCGTCCGGGCGCTCGGCCTCGCGGCCTCCGACGTTCTGCACGAGGACGACGCCACGTGGCACGACCGGGTGCGTGCGGGTCGCCTGTCGACCGAGCGCGTGCGGTTGGTGACCGGTGCCGGTGACGCGACCCGCGCCTCCTCGGCCCTGGCGGACGCCCTGGGCGGCGACCCGGCGGTGGCCGTGTTCGCGGCCCCGGTCACGCCGACCGGCCGCCTCGAACTGCTGCCGTTCCTGCGCGAGCAGGCCGTCGCCATCACGGCCCACCGCTTCGGCAACCCCGACGACTGGAGCGCCTCGGTCATCTGACCCCGCCGGCGCATGCAGACGCCCGAACCCGCCGGACCCTTGGGGAGTCGGCGGGTTCGTGTCATCCACGGCGGTCCGGCGATGGCCCGCCGGGAGCGACGGGAACCGCCGGCCCGAGGCCCTAGCCGGGGACGACCTCGACCTTGGTCCAGCCGGGCTCGCGGCGGTCGAACGCCTCGTAGGCCTCGATGGCCGAGCCGATGCCCTCGTGCTCGGTGATGAACGCCGTGGGGTCGAACTGGCCGGACGCGACCAGGTCGATCAGCGGCGGGGTCACCGAGTGGTGGTCGCAGTTGCCCATGCGGATGGTGAGGTTCTTCAGCATCGCCTCACCGAAGGGGAACGACGTCACGGTCGGCGAGTAGACGCCGATGACTCCGATGCGGCCGTACTTCGCCACGACCTCGACGGCCCAGCGCAGGGCCTGGGTCGGCGCGTTGCCGGGCACCCACTGGTCGCCCTGCGGGTTCGCGTCGGGGGCGACCTGCTCGACCTCGGCGGCGAACTCGGCGGCCGTGTCGGGGTCGGGGGCGGCGGGACCGTGGCTCGCGTGCTGGGCGTCCACGCCGACCGCGTCGATGACGGCGTCCACACCGGCGCCACCGGTGAGGCGCTTGATGGTCTCGACCGGGTCCTCCTCGTCGAAGTTCACGATCTCGGCGTTCTGGGCGAGCGCCTGCGCCAGGCGGGTCTCCTCGCGGTCGACCACGATCACGCGGCTCGCGCCCTGCTTGAAGGCCGAGGCGATCGCGAACTGGCCCACCACTCCGGCACCGAAGACGGCGACCACGTCGCCGCGGGTGACCCCGGCGAGTTCGGCGCCGAACCAGCCGGTGGGGAAGATGTCGCTCAACAGGATGGCCTGCTCGTCGCTGACCGTGTCGGGGAGGCGGTGCATGGTGTTCTGCGCGAACGGGACGCGCACCTGCTCGGCCTGCAGGCCGTTCACCGGGCCGGTCGAGGCCGGGCCGCCGAAGAAGCAGGTGCCGGCGTCGGGGCCGTTGGGGTTCGCCACGTCGCATTGAGCGGTCTGGCCCTGGCGGCAGTAGCGGCAGGTGCCACACGACACCGTCGAGTTGATCACGACCCGGTCGCCGGCACTGAAGCCGCGCACGTCGTCGCCGACCGCGGTGACGACGCCCACCGCCTCGTGGCCGAGGATCGTGCCCTCGGCCATGGGCGCCATCGTGCCGCGCACGAAGTGCAGGTCGGTGCCGCAGATCGCACTCCGGGTGATGCGGACGACTGCATCGGTCGGGTCGACGATCGTGGGGTCGGCGACCTCGTCGAGTCGGATGTCGCCGATGCCGTGCCAGACGACTGCCTTCATGGGATGGTCCTTCCGTTGAGCCCTGGGCACCGGAGCTGCCCGGTACCCGTGCGACGGTAGGCGGCACGGCGTCCGAGCGACGTGTGCCCTCACACAGAGAACGGGGGACGCCGCCTCGCCCTGGTTCCCGCCGACCCGAGTGTGGCCGGGCGGCGGGCCTCAGACGGCGGGCTGCCCGGCGGCGTACCAGGCGGCGAGACGACTCAGGCCCTCGTCGACGCTCACGACCGGTGTCCACCGCAGGTCGCGCTGGGTGCGTCGCTGGTCGAACCAGTGCGCCGTGGACAGCTGCTCGGCGAGGAACCTCGTCATGGGTGGTTCGTCGGTGCCCGGCCGCACGGCCCAGACGCGCTCGACCAACGACCCCGCGGCGCGGGCGATCCCGGCCGGCACCCGCAGGCGAGGCGCGGGCACCCCGGCGGCCGCGCAGATCCCGGCCATCAGGTCGGCGACGGTGCGGGGCTCGCCGTTGCTGATCACGTACGACTCGCCGCTGACCTCGTCGACGCGTGCGAGCGCGGCGGCGATGCCGGACGCCGCGTTGTCCACGTAGGTGGAGTCGATCAGGGCGGCGCCGTGGTCGAGCAGCGGCAGGCGGCCGGAGCGCGCACGGTCGACGATCCGCTCGACGAGCTGCGTGTCGCCCGGTCCCCAGACGAGGTGGGGGCGGACGGCCACCACGCGCAGGTCGGCGTCGGCGGCCCCGAGGGCGACCCGCTCGGCCGCGGCCTTGGTGCGGGCGTAGTCGCCTCGAGCGTGTCCGGGCGAGGCGGGCAGGGCGTCGTCGCCGACGATGGACGACCCGGCGTGCGCCACGGACGGCGACGAGACGAAGACCAGCCGGGGCACCGAGGAGGCGCGCATCGCCTCGACCAGGGAGCGCGTGCCCCCGACGTTGACGGCCTCGAACTCGGCCGGTTCACCGGTGAGCGACACCTTGGCGGCGAGGTGGACGACGGCGTCCTGGTCGCGGACGGCGGCGGCCACGGCCCGGGGGTTCGTCATCGATCCGAGCACGTCGCGGGCGCCGGGCACGCCGGAGGGTCGCCGTTGGAAGGTCGTGACCTCGTGTCCGGCGTCGGTGACGGCGCGCGCGACGGCACCGCCGAGCAGGCCGCTCGCGCCGGTGACCAGCACCCTCACGGGCGACGCATCCGGCCGCCGGACAGCACGGACGTCGCCCACGCGGCCAGGCCCGTGCGGTCGATCTTGCTGTTGTGCCGCACGTCGGTCGGCAGCTGCGGCACGACGAGCACCGCGGCCACCGGTCGACCCGACGCCGACCGGACGGCCGAGCGGACCGAGGCCGCCAGGGCCGCGGACGCCAGCCCCGGGCGACGAGCCGGGGGGACGGTCTCGGCCACGACGACGACCTGCTGGGTGCCGGCCGGACCGACGCCGACGACGGCGGCGCGCGCGATGGCGGCCCGCGCCTCCACGGCCTGTTCGGACGCGACCGGCGTCAGCACGCCCGTCGACGTCGTCATCACGTGGGGCAGGCGGCCCTCGACCCAGAGTCGGCCCTGGGCGTCGAGGTGCCCGACGTCGCCGGTGCGGTGCCAGCGGGTCTCGGCGGTCGAGCCCAGGCGGCTGAGGCGGTGCGTCAGCCAGAGGCGGTCGTAGTGGTCCTCGACGTGGGGCGCCGAGACGATGATCTCGCCCGTGACGCCGGGGGCGTCGGTGAACGCCGAGGAGGCGCGACCCCCGTCGTCGAGCGGAGCGATCCGCACCGTCGTGGTCGCGCCGGGCAGCCCGACGCAGACCCCGCCGGCGTCGGGCGCACCCGCGGCGACGGCTGCCTCGCGGTCGGCGGCCGCGGAGCGCACGCCCTCGAGCGTGACGTCGGTCATCAGCAGGCCCTCGGTCATGCCGTAGGGCGTGTGGGGCGTCGCGTTCGGCATGAGGTCGCCGGCCGCCGCCAGCAGCGCCTCGGAGACGGGCGCACCCGCCGACAGGAAGGTCTCGACGCCGGCCAGCGCGCGGTGGTCCGCGTCGTCGAGGTCGTCCGACGTCGCGACGACGTTGGCGAGCGCGGCGGGGGAGAGGAACACCACGGTGGCGTCCACCGCCGCCGTGGCGGCCGCGACGGCCCGGGCGGTGAGGGTGCGCGGCTTCGTGACGTCCATGTCGGGGGTGACGCTCGTCGCCCCGAGCGCGGGGCCCAGCAGGGCGAACGGGGCGAAGCCGGCCACCAGGCCCGTGCCCGGACCGACGTCGTACTGCTCGGCCAGGGCGTCGCGCAGGGCCGTCAGCTGGCCGTGCCGGTAGACGACGCCCTTCGCGGGGCCGGTCGAGCCCGAGGTGAACAGGATGGCGGCCTCGGCGTCGGATGTGGGGGCGTCGGGCAGCTCGGCGAGGGCACCGTGGGCACGACGGCCGAGGGCGGCGATCTCGGGCAGCGACGCCTCGACGCCGAGTGCCCGGGCGGCGACCGGCGACAACGTCGTCGTGGAGATCTTGCGGCCCGGCCAACCGAGGGCGGTGGCCGCCGTGAGTCCCGGGAGCTGGCCGATCACGTGGTCGGGCCACGCGCCGCGGACGGCGCGGGTCAGGCCGCGCACGCCGAGACCGGCGTCGGCCACGACCACGACGGCACCGAGGCGGACGCAGGCGTAGAGCACCGCGGTCAGGTCGGCACCGGGCTGGACGAGCAGCGAGACGCGGTCGCCCGGGCGCACGCCGTGCTTCCGCAGGCCGAGCGCGATCTCGTGGACGCGACGGGCGAGCAGGCTCCAGCTGATCGAACGCGGGCCGTCGGCACCCGCGGGTGCCATCTCGACGAGCGCGGTGGCCGGGCTGTCGGCCAGGGAGTCCAGGTACGACCAGAGCGGGCGGTCCTGCGGGGAGGCGACCCGCGCCTCCTCGGTTCCGACCGGGGTGGCGACTCGGGCCTCGGTGGCGGCCCGGGCCGGGGCGTCGACGGCGGCCGTCCCGCCGGGCAGCCGGTCGCCCAGCCAGGTGAGCACGGCTCCGGCGTAGTCGACGTCCTCGGCGACGAGGTGGCCCGCACCCTCGAAACGGTGCACGTCGGCGTGCGGCAGGCGGTCGACCAGGTCGTCGAGGTACCGGTCCGAGAAGATCGGATCGCGCGGGCCCCAGAGCATCAGGGCCGGCACGGTGAGGCCGCGCAGGCCCTCGGCGATGCGGTCGAGCTCGGGGCTGCTGACGTGCCCGTCGTCGACCGGGATGTCGGCCACGAAGCCACCGATGCCGCCGCGGCGGTCGGCCTGGCGGTACGGGGCACGGAAGCCGGCCTTCACCTCGGGCGAGAGCGGCGGGTGGGCGAGGCCGAGGGTCACGTCGAGGAACCCGGTGGTGCCGACGGTCGCCCGGCCCAGCACGCCGCGGGCGAGGGTCAGGCGCAGGGGAGCGGGGATCTTCTCGCCCTCGGGCTGGTGGATCGCGGTGTTGAGCAGCATGAGCCCGGCCAGCCGGTCGGGGTGGTCGACCGCCCAGCCCATCGAGACGACGCCGCCCCAGTCGTGGCCGAGGGTGACGACGGGCCCGGTGACCTCGAGGGCGTCGGTGAGGTCGCCCAGGTCGGCGACGCGGCGGGCCAGCGTCTGCGGCGAGCCCGTGCGCTCGGAGAAGCCCATGTCGAGCTGGTCGACCGCGACGACGCGCCACGCGGGCCCCCCGGCGACGGCCGTCTCGACCGTGCGGGCGACGAGGCGGCGCCAGAGGTACGACCAGGTCGGGTTGCCGTGCACGCAGAGGATGGTGCCGACCGGTTCGGCGCCGACCTCGGCCAGCGCCTCGGCGTTGTCGAGGACGTGCCAGGTGCGGGAGGCGCGGTGTGCGCCGAGCCCGTACGGCACGTCGACGAGACGCGACCACGACGGGTCGAGCCCGTCGAGACCCGCGGGGGGACGTGACGCCGGCGCCGTGGCGGAGGCGGACCGCGGGAGCCGACTCACCAGGCGAGCTCCATCATCGCGGTGTTGATGCCCGAGCCGACGCCCATCAACAGGACGCGGTCGCCCTTGCTGAGGGTCTTGCTCTCCTCGACCAGCGTGATCGGGATCGACGCCGGGCCCACGTTGCCGAGGGTCGGGTAGGTGAGCGGGACGAGCTTCTTGTCGATGCCGGCGGCCTTGACGAAGGCACCCGTGTGCACGTCGCTGACCTGATGCATGATGTAGCGGTCCATGCGCTGCCAGTTCCAGTCGCGCTTGGCCTCTTTCCAGGCCGAGACGACGAGTTCCATGCCGCGCTTGAGCAGGGCCTTGGCGTCGGTGAACATGCCGTCGACGCTGCCGACGCAGAGGTCGTAGTTCTCGGTGGCGGCGCGGGTGACGCCGCCGACGATGCGGTGGCCCTCGGGGTGGAGGTCGGCGCGGCCGATGACGGCGGCGGCGGCCCCGGAGCCCAGGGTGAGGCTGGCGAACTCGCTCATGAAGTCGTCGCGGCCGTAGCCCTTGGTGAGGAGGCGGTCGATCGTGTTGACCTGGACGTCGTCGGCGTCCTCGCCGTCGATGATGACGGCGTAGTCGATCTGACCCGCGTCGATCAGCTGGGCGGCGAGGGTCATGCCGTTGACGAAGCCGAGGCAGGCGTTGGCGATGTCGAAGTTCGTGGCCGACGAGGGCAGGCCGAGGCCGTGGTGCAGGCGCACGGCGACCGAGGGCTCGAGGTGGGGGCGCGTGACCGACGTGTTGATCAGCAGGCCGACCTGGTCGGGGCGGATGCCGGCCTCGGCCAGCGCACGCTTGCCGGCGTCGATCGCCGCCGCGTCGAAGCTCTGCTCGGTGCTCCAGTTGCGGCGCTCGTACACGCCGGCGACGCGCTGCAACAGGCCCGTGGGCAGCTTGAGGCGCTTGAGTACGGGGCCGAGCTTCTCGTCGATGCTCTCGGAGGTGGTGACCCGGTCGGCCATGGTGCTGGTGACCGACAGCAACGCGACGTTGCTGTGCCGGGTCGTAGCGTTTCCGTTCAACGGAACTCCCTGTCGAGTTGTGGCGGGGTGGGGCTGCACGCGCGCGCGGGGTCGCGAGCGGAGCCGAACGTCGTGGGCACCGGTTCGGTGCGTCAGTCAGTTTACGGCGGCGCACGCTGGGTGGTTGCCAGGTTGACGGGGCACGTCCATGCCCTGAACGGCATGTGACCGGGGGTTCCGGCGTCAGGCCCCGGGGTCGCGGGGCAGTCGGACGATGCGGCGGCGGTCGTCGCGCGTCCACCAGACGAGGTCGGCCACCGCCCAGGTGACGGCACCCAGGCCGGCGGCGACGACGACGACGGTGACGACGGTGACGTGGCCGCCGCCGACCGTCAGGGCGGCGACGATGCTCGCGATCACGACGAGCGCGCAGAACGACGTGATGAGGGGCAGGGCGAGGCCGCCCCGTTTGGTGAGCAGCCAGTTCGGCACGTCGGGATCGACGTGGACGTCGCGTCGTCGCACGGTGCCTCCTCGGCGGATCGGGGTCCCGGCGATCGTAGCCCGCACACCTTGTACCCTCGGGTGCATGAGCGACCTGCGGCGACCCTGGTTCACCCTGACGAAGACGGGTGCCGTGGTGCCCGCCGTGTTCGAGGTGCTGATCGGCCTGTTCGGCCTCGTCGTGCAGGTGCTCAACATCGCCTCGGGGGTGCCGATCCAGGCGATCACCGTCATCATCCTGATCGTCGCCGTGCTGCTCGTCGCGCAGGGCGTGGCCGACCTCATCTGGTGGAGCAAGGACGGCCGCCGGGCGAGGGCGCGCCAGGCCTGACCGCTCGGCCGGGGCCACCCGGCCCCTCGGGTCAGACGGACGCCTCCGGCCGGGGCCTCCGCAGCCGGTGCGTCGCGAGCAGCACGACGACCACCACGCCCACGCCGATGGCGGTGTCGGCCGTCCGGGCCGCCACGAGGGCGCCCACGTCGACGGGTGCGCCGCCGAGTGCCCGCATGCCGAGCGCCATGGGTGTGATGGTGACCAGCGCGAGCCCGTAGTTGCGGACGATCAGCAGCTCGGTCGCGAACTGGAGCACGCCGAAGGCGACGATCAGGGCCGCGACCCCGGGGTGCCACGCCAGCAGCAGAGCGGCGAGGCCCACCCCGACGAGGGTGCCGAGGAGGCGGTGGCCGGCCCGCACGAGCTGGCCCGCCGTCGCGGTCCCCACGACGGGTACCACGGCCGACACCATGGCCCAGTACGGGCTCTGCACGCCGAGACCGAGGCTGATCAGCCCGGCCGCGATCGAGGCGACCAGGCAGACGGCGGCGTGCACGACCGTCCGCCGGCCGTCCAGGGGACGGGGCCCGCGCCTCCATCGGCGTCCGTCGACGGTCGCGAGCGCGCGACGACCGGCGGGCAGCAGCACGCCCGCGAGCGACGCGAGCAGGGCGAGTGCGAGGCTCGCCGGGGCGACCACGGCCGCGACGGCGACGGTCGACCCGGTCGCGGGCACGAACGCGGTGACGCCCAGGCCGAAGACGAAGAAGAGCGGCCCGGGCGGGCTCCAGCGGCGCAGGTCGGAGAGGGCCGAGGTGATGCCGGCCACGATGCCGATCGTGACGACGAGCAGCCAGACCGGGGCCGCCGAGGCGGCCAGCGCGGTGCCCAGCACCACGCAGGCGACGAGGACGAGCCCGGCCTCGAGCTGCATCTCGAGCCGCTGGAAGCGGGGCAGCCCCCGGCCGAAAGCCGAGGCGAAGGCCCCGAACACCGCGTAGGGCGTCCACTCCACGTGGCCGATCAGGGCCAGCACGACCATCGGTGCCAGGACGGACGCGGCGACGCGGGCGGCCGGACGGTGGGCGCCGTCGTGTGGGCCGAAGCGGACCAGGTCGCGTGGGTGCGGCAGCAGGCGGTGGGTGGGGGTCGTGGTCGTGATGTGGCGGTCCTCTGGTCGGCGCGGCGTGGGCGCTCGTCGTCGAACTGCTTCACGGGTGAATGATCTGCGCATCACTTTACTCGTGAAGCATCGCTAGGCTCAAGGGCATGACCGATCCCGGGCTCCGAGATGTGGTGGACGACGTCCACGACCGGTGGCGCGAACTCCGGCCCGACCTCGACGTCTCGGCGATCCCGGTCGTCGGCCGGGTGAACCGGCTCGCCCGCATCGTGCAGCGTCGCAGCGACGACCTGCTGGCCCAGTTCGGCCTGGGGCGCGCGGACTTCGACCTGCTCGCCGCCCTGACGCGCCGCGGCGGACCGATGAGTCCGACGCAGTTGGCGGACGAGACCCTGCTCTCACCGCCGGCCGTGACGAAGCGCGTCAAGGGGCTGCTCGGGGCGGGCCTCGTCGATCGCTCCGCGAACCCCGCCGACCACCGTGGCTACTTCGTCGCGCCGACCGCGGCCGGGCGCCGTCTGATCGACCGCGTGCTCGAGGTCCAGCTCGCGGACGAGCGGGCCGTGCTCGCCGCCCTGCCCGAGGAGGCGCGCCCAGCCGTCGCGGACGGCCTGCGTCACCTGCTCGTCGCCCTCGAGGGGTGAGCCGTGAGCGTCTGGTCGGAACGGCGGGAGAAGAGAGCCGGCCACGGGACTCGAACCCGTAACCTTCCGATTACAAGTCGGATGCGCTACCAATTGCGCCAGGCCGGCAAGGCTCGCCCATCTTACCCAGCCCGCGCCTCCTCACCCGGCGTGGTGCATGCGGTCGGTGCAGGATTGGCTTTCCGAGGCCGAGAAGTGGTGAAGTAGACGCAGCGCACCGCGCCCGCCGGACGCACCGACCTGAGGAGCCCCCTTGTCCACGATCTTGACCGCGCTCGGTTCGCTCGCCATGCTCTTCGTCAGCTTCGCCCTGTTCGCCTACTCGTTCGGCTCGGGCGAGCCCAACGCCTTCGTCTTCTTCGGGGGCATCGTCCTGATGACCGGGTCGTTCTGGCTGCCCATCACGGTGATCGGCAACAGCCACAAGACCTGGTGACCGATGCGGCACCCGGGACCGGGTGCCGCCGAGGGCGGTCGACCCGCTACGGAGTGCTGACGAACTGCTCGGGGTCGAGCAGTTTGCGAGGCTTGGCGTCGTCACCGTCGCGTCCGCCCACGTAGAGCCAGCCCAGCAACTGCTCGCCCTCACGCAGGCCGTGTGCGGTCGCCACCTCGGGAGCCCGGGTCAGGACGCCCGTGCGCCAGAACACGCCCCAGCCCTCGTCGTCGAGCACGAGGGACAGCAGGTGCGCGACGCCCGAGGCGACCGATTCCTGCTCCCAGTAGGGCACCTTGCGGCTGTCGCGGGGCGAGACGACCACCGCGACGATCAGCGGCGCCCGCAGCGCCTTCTGTGTGAGCTTGTCGCGGGCGTGGCCCTCGGCCCCACCCGCGTCGGCCAGCGACCGGCCCACGACGAGCCGGTCGTCACCGCGGAACTCGATCAGGCGCCAGGGCCTCAGCTCGGAGTGGTCCGCCACCGTCGCCGCCGACCGCACCGCGTCGAGCAACTGCTCGTGCGTCGGCGCGACGTCGGTGACCTTCGACCGGGACCGACGACGCCGGGCGGCGTCGGCGACGGCGCTCACTACTCGGCGGCCTTGAAGTCGAGCGAGATGCTGTTCATGCAGTAACGGTCGCCGGTCGGCGTGCCGAAACCGTCGGGGAACACGTGGCCGAGGTGCGAACCGCAGTTCGCGCACCGGACCTCGGTGCGGGTCATGCCGAGCGAGTTGTCCTCGATCAGCTGGACCGCGTCCGGGTTCACCGACTCGTAGAAGCTGGGCCAGCCGCAGCCGCTGTCGAACTTGGTGCCGCTCTTGAACAGTTCGGCGCTGCACGCCGCACA
Organism: Frigoribacterium sp. CFBP 8759; assembly: GCF_014841655.1. Taxonomy (NCBI): domain Bacteria; kingdom Bacillati; phylum Actinomycetota; class Actinomycetes; order Micrococcales; family Microbacteriaceae; genus Frigoribacterium; species Frigoribacterium sp. CFBP 8759. Next base: position 662,589 of record NZ_JACYUH010000001.1, on the reverse strand, counting down.
GGCGTAGACGCCGGCACGGCTCTCGTCGAGCAGCTCACCCGTCCACGGGCGCTCGGTGGCGGCCTCCCGCAGGACGGAGTACTGCTCGGCGTCGAGCTCTTCGCGCCACTGCTCGTCGGTCTTCTCGATCTTGTACGCCACGATGATCTCCTTGCTTGTCGGGACTCCTCATTCAACACGGTCGGCCGGTGCACGATTCCCGGGCCCCCACCGGGCTGTCAGACTCCTGCTCGTGAGCACCTCCGACCGCTTCCTGGCCGCGGCCCTCGCCTTCGACCGCGAGGGGTCGCCGTCGCAGGCAGAACTCGCGCGGGGCGTCGCGGGTGATCCGGCGGCGCTCGCCGTCGTCGATCGAGCCGAGGAGGCGCGGCGCCAGCCCGTCCTCGTCCTCGCGGTCTGCCGGTGGCTGGGTGCGCCGCACGGCGCCTGGTCGGTGCTGCGGCCCTGGCTGCTCGCCCGCTCCGACGACGTCGTGGCCGAACTCGGCCGACGGCTCACCCAGACCAACGACGTGCGCCGCTGCGCGCCGCTGTCGATCGCGCTGGCTCGCGTGCCGGGCCCGATCGCCCTGATCGAGGTCGGCGCCTCGGCCGGGCTCTGCCTCGGTGTCGACCGCTACGGCTACCGCTCGGGTGACCGGAGCTGGGGCGATCCGTCGAGCACGGTGCAGCTCGGGATCGACGTCGTCGTCGAGGGCGCGGCCCGGTCCGAGGCGGAGCTGCCGACGGCCCCGCTTCCCGAGATCGTCTGGCGGGCGGGGATCGACCTCGACCCGGTCGACGTCCGCGACCCCGACCAGGTCGCCTGGCTCGCGACGCTGCTGCCCCCCGAGCGCGCCGATCGGCGGGACCTGCTGGGGCGGGCCGTCGCGCTCGCCCGCACCGCGCCTCCTCGTCTCGTGGCGGCGGACGCCGTCGACGGTCTCGCCCCGCTCGCGGCCGAGGCCCCGACGGGCGTCACGCTCGTCGTCGTCTCGACGGGCACGCTCGTCTACCTGCCGGGTCGCCGGCGTCAGGCCTTCGTCGACCAGGTCGGCCGGCTGGGCGCGCGGTGGATCTCGTACGAACGACGAGACCTGCTGAGCGACGTGGTCGCCGAGGTGCCGACGGGGGTGTCTCCCGACGACGCGTTCGCGGCCCTCGCCCTCGACGGCCGGGTGCTGGGCGTGGGGGACGCCCACGGCTCGCGGCTGCACCTCAGGGCCTGACCACGGGTCGGCAGCTCGCGGCGCCGGGCGGCTCCCCGAGCGCGTGGACGGGTTGTCGGACCACGCCCCCGGCCTCCGCGATCGGTCGGGGTGCCGCCCATAGGATGACCCGGAACCCAGGGGAGGGCCTCGACGATGGACGAGAAGGCGACAGGTGACGACGTGCGCTCGAGCGCGTTGTCCGAGCTCGACCGTGCCGTCCTGGACTTCGAGCAGCACGCCCCGGCCGCCGCCGGTGCCCGGGAGGCCGCCGTCCGTCGCGAGTTCGGCCTCGGGATCGTCCGCTACCAGCAACTGCTCAACTCGCTCATAGACCGACCCGCTGCACTGGCCTACGCACCCATGCTCGTCGGCCGCCTGCAGCGCCTGCGAGTCGCCCGCCGCGACGCCCGATCGACCCGTTCGTTCGGTCCGACCCGCTGACCCACGAGAGACCACGCATGCCGAAATTCGACCGAGACCGGTTCGACGACGTCCCCGCCGACCTCGACCGCGTCGGAGCCCACCGGGCCGAGAAGCGCCCCGGCAGCGGCTGGATCGCCTTCGCCTGGGCCGCGTTGGCCGTCGGCGTGCTGGTCGGTGCCGGCGTGGTCTACCTCGGGGTCGCGAACAACAGCTTCCAGTTCGTCAACCCCTCGTCGTCGAGCACCGCCGAGGCCCAGGCGCCCGAGACGGAGACGGTGACCCCGACGGCCTCGCCGACGGTGGCCCCGCTGACGGACCCCTCGCAGGTCGACCCCTCGGTCACCACCATCACCGTCCTGAACGGCACGGCCACCGCCGGGCTCGCCGGTTCGGCCTCCGAGCGGCTCGAGACCGCCGGGTGGGTCGTCGGCACCCAGGGCAACGCCAGCGAGCGCGTCGCGACGTCGACCGTCTACTACTCGGCGACCGACGACGAGGCCGCGGCGCTCGGGCTCGCCCAGCAGCTCGGCATCACCGACGTCGAGGCGAGCGACGCCTTCCCGGGTGCCGCCGTCACCATCGTCCTCGGGGCCGACTACAGCGCCTGAGGACGCCGCTCCCGCGGCATCGATCCGAGGAGGCGCGGGTCCCGTCGGGCCCTCACCGCACCTCCCGTGTTACGCCCACGTTTAATAACCGGTGAAATCCTCGTTTTCTGCGGGTGTTTCTCGGTCGGGGCGCGCTTTTCCGCTTTTCCCGTGGTTACCATCTGGAATTGGTCGCCCCTCACGGCTCGCCGACCTGGTGTTCTGCACGAGTGACGCTGTCCCGTCCGGGTTCGCAGGTCGCTGCGTCGACGACCCGGCCCTGCAGCACCGCACGCGCCGTACCACCACAGCAAAAGGGGAGCGACACCATGGCAAACGGGACCGTGAAATGGTTCAACGCGGAGAAGGGCTACGGCTTCATCACCGTCGAGGGTGATGGCCAGGACGTCTTCGTGCACTACTCGGCCATCGACATGAGCGGGTACAAGGTGCTCGAAGAGGGCCAGGCCGTCGTGTTCGAGGTCGGCGCGGGCGACAAGGGGCCGCAGGCGGAGTCCGTCCGGCTCGCCTGAGGCCCGCCGGAGCGCCTCGCCGCGCCCACTCCCACGCCGCACGCCGTCACGGTCCACCGTGGCGGCGTGCTCGTGCGTCCGGGCCCCGTCACGTCACTTGCACTCTCATCGGGCGAGTGCCAGAATCGTTGCTGGCACTCGCGACACGTGAGTGCCAATGCTTCTGCTTCATGACGTCCGGGAGGGACGAAAAACACACATGGCTAAGATCATTGCTTTTGACGAAGAGGCCCGTCGTGGCCTCGAGCGTGGCCTGAACATCCTGGCCGACGCGGTGAAGGTCACGCTCGGCCCGCGTGGTCGCAACGTCGTGCTCGAGAAGAAGTGGGGCGCCCCCACCATCACGAACGACGGCGTCTCCATCGCCAAGGAGATCGAGCTCGATGACCCCTTCGAGAAGATCGGTGCCGAGCTCGTCAAAGAGGTCGCGAAGAAGACCGACGACGTCGCCGGTGACGGCACGACCACCGCGACGGTACTGGCCCAGGCCCTCGTCCGCGAAGGTCTGCGCAACGTCGCGGCCGGTGCCGACCCCATCTCGCTGAAGCGCGGCATCGAGAAGGCCGCCCAGGCCGTCTCCGACCAGCTGCTCGCCGACGCGAAGGACATCGAGACCAAAGAGCAGATCGCTGCCACGGCCTCGATCTCGGCCGCCGACCCCACCATCGGTGCGCTCATCGCCGAGGCGATCGACAAGGTCGGCAAAGAGGGCGTCGTCACCGTCGAGGAGAGCAACACCTTCGGCACCGAGCTCGAGCTCACCGAGGGCATGCGCTTTGACAAGGGCTACCTGTCGCAGTACTTCGTCACCGACCCCGAGCGTCAGGAGGCCGTCTTCGAAGACGCCTACGTGCTCATCGTCAACTCGAAGATCTCGAACATCAAGGACCTGCTGCCGATCGTCGACAAGGTGATCCAGTCGGGCAAGCAGCTGCTGATCATCGCCGAGGACGTCGACGGTGAGGCCCTGGCCACGCTCGTCGTGAACAAGATCCGTGGCATCTTCAAGTCGGTCGCCGTCAAGGCCCCCGGCTTCGGTGACCGTCGCAAGGCTCAGCTCCAGGACATCGCCATCCTCACCGGTGGTCAGGTCATCGCCGAAGAGGTCGGTCTCAAGCTCGAGAACGCGACGCTCGACCTGCTCGGCCGTGCCCGCAAGGTCATCATCACCAAGGACGAGACGACCATCGTCGAGGGTGCCGGCGACGACGAGCAGATCGCCGGCCGCGTCCGTCAGATCCGCAGCGAGATCGAGGCGACCGACAGCGACTACGACCGTGAGAAGCTCCAGGAGCGCCTCGCGAAGCTCGCCGGCGGCGTCGCCGTCATCAAGGCGGGTGCCGCGACCGAGGTCGAGCTGAAAGAGCGCAAGCACCGCATCGAGGACGCCGTGCGCAACGCGAAGGCCGCCGTCGAAGAGGGCATCGTCGCCGGTGGTGGCGTCGCCCTCATCCAGGCCGGCAAGACCGCTCTGGCCAACCTGCAGCTCGAGGGCGACGAGGCGACGGGTGCGAACATCGTCCGCGTCGCGATCGACGCTCCCCTGAAGCAGATCGCCTTCAACGCCGGCATGGAGCCCGGCGTCGTGGCCGACAAGGTCCGCGGGCTCGACATCGGTTGGGGCCTCAACGCCGCGACCGGCGAGTACGTCGACATGCTGGCCGCCGGCATCATCGACCCCGCCAAGGTCACGCGCTCGGCTCTGCAGAACGCCGCGTCGATCGCCGGTCTGTTCCTCACGACCGAGGCCGTCGTCGCCGACAAGCCCGAGAAGAACCCGGCCCCGGCCGGCGACCCCTCGGGTGGCATGGACTTCTAGTCCGCAGCCGCGCGGCTCACGCCGCGCACACGCTCAAGGGCGGTTCCCCTCCGGGGGAGCCGCCCTTCGGCGTCGCCGGGGGAGGGGCGCGCCTCGTGCTCGGTGGTTCGGCCGCTTCCGCTTCCGGGGAACACGCCAGGACGTGGTCACGACGCCACGAGAAAACGTGGTGCAGTGCCCACGTCGTGGCGTCGTGTCCAGGGCACGGGGTGCCGGCCGTGCCGGTCGGGCTAGGCGGTCACGCCGGCGGGCTCGGCCGCGATGACGGCGTCGGCGGGCATCAGCGGCAGGGCGACACGGAAGGTGGCTCCACCGCCGGGGGTGTCGTCGACGTCCACCGAGCCGCCGTGGGCCGCGACGATGCCCGAGACGATGGCCAGGCCGAGGCCGCTGCCACCGGTGTCGCGCGTGCGGGACGAGTCGGCACGCCAGAACCGCTGGAAGATCTTCTCGCGGATCTGCGGCGGGATGCCCTCGCCGTGGTCGACGATGGCGACGGTGGCCACACCGCGTCCGGGGTCGGACTGCACCACGAGTTCGATCGGGCTGTCCGGCTCGGTGAACCGCATGGCGTTGCCCATCAGGTTGGTGATCACCTGACGGATCTTGTTCTCTTCGCCGTGCACGATGGCCGGGGCCTCGAACCTCTGCACCTCGTCCTGCAGCTGGGCGGCCGTCGCCGTGTCGCCGTTGCGGACGGCCCGAGCCCTCAGGCTGCGGAGGCGCGCGAGGGTCGCGCCCGCGAACGAGATCGGGCTCGTCGCGCCGACGGCTGCGCCCGTGAGCGCCGTGCCCGTCGCGGGGGTGTTCGCGGCGGGCGAGGCCGTCTCGGGGGACCGTCCGTCGGTCGGGGTCTCGTCGCCGTCGGCGGGGGTGGGCGACGGCGCGAGGACGGGCTCGAGCACGATCACGTCGATGTCGCGATCGGGGTTCGACGCCATGGTGTCGAGGGCCGAGTCGCGGGCGAGCTGGACGAGGTCGACGGGGCCGAGCTCGAGCGGCTTGGACTCGTCGAGACGGGCGAGGGCGAGCAGGTCCTGCACCAGGACGCCCATGCGGATGGCCTCCTTCTCGATCCTGTCCATGGCCTGGGCCACGTCCTCGGGTTTCGTCAGGGCACCCATGCGGTAGAGCTCGGCGTAGCCGCGGAGGGAGACGAGCGGCGTCCGGAGCTCGTGACTGGCGTCGCCGACGAAGCGGCGCATCTGGTCGATCGTCTTGGCCCGGTCGTCGAAGGCGCTGTCGATCCGGTTGAGCATCGTGTTGAGGGATCGGTTCAGACGCCCGACCTCGGTGTTCGGCGTCGTCGAGTCGAGCCGCTGGGTGAAGTCGCCGTCGGCGAAGCGGGCCGCCGTGGCCTCGACGTCACGCAGCGGCGCGAAGGTCGACGTGACGAGCAGGCGGGTGAGGGCGGCGCCGAGCACGACGACCGAGAGGCCGAAGCCGAGGAAGATGCCGCCGAAGCGCCCGATCGTCGCATTGGTGCCCGCCAGGTTCGTGCCGGCCACGATGACGGCGGGCACGGTCGTCACGCTGCCCTGGGCGTCGGTCGAGCGCAGGGCGGCCGCGTGGGCGAAGAGGCGCCACTCGTTGTCGCGGCTCGAGTTGTACCGGTTGAAGGCCTCGTCGAGGGGAGCGCCGGCGACGCCGACGCCCGTGAGGTCGGGGGCGTCGGTGGCACTCGACAGCTGCGAACGGGTGTCGCAGATGAGGTCGCCCTCGTCGTCTAGGATCGCGACGTAGCTGCTGGTCAGGCCCGCGAAGTTCACGGTGCACGAGCGGGAGTCCGCCTGGTCGAACGAGGCGCTGGTGAAGTTGGTCGCCGAGTTCCGCAGGGACGTGTCGACCTGACCCATGAGGTAGGTGCTCAGGACGGTCATCGTTCCCAGGCCGGCGACGACGAGGCCGAGGGTGACCAGGGTCACCGTGATGCCGGTGATCTTGGTGCGGATGGAGATCTCGTTCCACCACTGCGAGAGGCGAGCGTGCATGAGGACAGACGCTAGCGGAACCGGCTGGGCGCACCCCGCCCGTCGGAGCACGCACGATGACGCCCGACCGCTCGGGGCGGTCGGGCGTCGTCGTGTTCACGCACCAGGGCTGGTGGTCAGGCCTTCGTGGCCTTGAGCATGTAGCCGAAGCCCCGCTTGGTCTGGATGATGGGCTCCGTCGAGAACTGGTCGAGCTTGCGACGCAGGTACGAGATGTAGCTCTCGACGATGCCGGCGTCGCCGTTGAAGTCGTACTCCCACACGTGGTCGAGGATCTGGGCCTTCGACAGCACGCGGTTCGGGTTGAGCATGAGGTAACGGAGCAGCTTGAACTCGGTGGGGCTGAGCTCGATGGCCGTCTCGCCGATGGTGACCTCGTGGGTGTCCTGGTCCATCGTCAGCTCACCGGCACGGATGATGGCGTCTTCGTCCTCGTTCATCGTGCGACGCAGGATCGCCTTGATGCGCGCGACGATCTCGTCGAGGCTGAAGGGCTTGGTGACGTAGTCGTCGCCGCCGACCGTGAGGCCCGTGATCTTGTCCTCGGTGTCGTCCTTCGCCGTGAGGAAGAGGATCGGCGAGGTGTAGCCCGACGAGCGGAGGCGCTTGGTGACGCCGAACCCGTTCATGTCGGGCAACATCACGTCGAGGATGATCAGGTCGGGTTCTTCTTCGAGGACCGCCGAGATCGCCTGCGCGCCGTTGCCGACCGCACGGACGGCGAAGCCTGCGAAACGCAGGCTGGTGGTCAACAGGTCGCGGATGTTCGGTTCGTCGTCGACGATCAGGATCTTGGGGCCGTCACTCATGCGCCCAAGTATCTGCGCGCCTCCTCGGTGTTTCCTGTGAGCCGGAGGCACGTCACCCGCACGCTGCCGGAGCGGCAGCCCTCAGGTGGCCGAGACAGCGGGACGCATGGACGTGGACGTGGACGTGGACGTGGACGCAGACGCGGACGCGGACGCGGACGCTCAGGCGTCGGGGGCGGACCACTCGACGTTGGGCACCAGGGCGACGCGCGTCGTCAACTCGAGCAGCTCGTCGGGCACGGCCAGCGTGAAGTCGACGCCTTCACGCCGCTCGAGCACCGCGGTGTAGCCCGAGGCCCGGGTGATCTGCCACCCCGGGAACTCCTCGACCGACGCGGCGACGACCTGGGCCTCGGAGGCGTCGTCGGTGGCGCCGATCGCGGTGAGGCCGGCGAACAGGTGGTCCTTGACCGGCGACCCGGCGAGCAGGTCGCTGCGTTCGATCACCTCGGGGTCGGGGCTCCAGGTCACGATGCTGAGGGTCGCGCCCGCGTGGAGGCCGCCCTGCACCTCGTAGGTGCGGGCGACCGACACGACGACGGACGGGTCCCACTCGGCGAACCGGGCGACCTGGCCGCGGAACTCCATGGCGTCGTGGTCGAGGGAGGCCACGAGCGGACCGAACGTCGCGAACGGGGCCTGGTCGGCCGCGAACACCCTTCGCAGGCTGTCGCGCCAGAGCTCGTCGTCGCCCAGGGGGAGGTCGGCGTCCGTGGCGTCGCTCACGCGGCGACCACCGGCGAGTCGAGGATCGTGTAGCTGTAGCCCTGTTCGGCCAGGAACCGCTGACGGTTCTGGGCGAAGTCCTGGTCGACCGTGTCGCGGCTGACGAGCGTGTAGAACGAGGCCGGCAAGCCCGACTTCTTCGGCCGCAGCAGACGACCGAGTCGCTGTGCCTCTTCTTGCCGCGACCCGTACGAGCCGCTCACCTGGATGGCCACGGTCGCCTCGGGCAGGTCGACCGAGAAGTTGGCCACCTTCGAGACGACGAGCACCTTGAGGTCGCCGTCGCGGAAGCGCTGGTAGAGGCGCTCGCGCTCGTCGATGGCCGTGCTGCCGGTCAGCGTGGGGGCGTCGAGCACCGCGGCGAGCTCGTCGAGCTGGTCGAGGTACTGGCCGATGACGAGGATCTGCTCGCCGTCGTGCCGGGCCACGAGGTGCTTGACCACGTCGAGCTTGGCCGGGGCCGTCGCGGCCAGCCGGTAGCGCTCGTCGTCGGGGGAGGCCGCGTACTCGAGCCGCGCCTCCTGGGGGAGGTCGACCCGGACCTCGTAGCACGAGGCCGGCGAGATGAAGCCCTGGGCCTCGATCTCCTTCCACGGGGCGTCGAATCGCTTGGGGCCGATCAGGCTGAAGACGTCGCTCTCGCGGCCGTCCTCACGGACCAGCGTGGCGGTGAGGCCGAGGCGCCTGCGGGCCTGCAGCTCGGCGGTCAGCTTGAAGACCGGCGCGGGCAGGAGGTGCACCTCGTCGTAGACGACCAGGCCCCAGTCGAGCGCGTCGAGCAGCGAGAGGTGCGTGTACTTGCCCCCGCGGCGGGCCGTGAGGATCTGGTAGGTGGCGATGGTGACCGGCTTGACCTCCTTCACCGAGCCGGAGTACTCGCCGATCTCGTCCTCGGTCAGGGAGGTGCGCTTGAGCAGTTCGTCCCGCCACTGTCGCGCCGAGACCGTGTTCGTGACGAGGATCAGCGTGGTGGTGCCGGCGGCTGCCATGGCCCCGGCCCCGACGAGGGTCTTGCCGGCGCCGCAGGGCAGCACGACGACGCCCGAGCCGCCCTCGAAGAAGTTGTCGATCGCCTTCTGCTGGTAGTCGCGCAGGTGCCAGTCGCTCTCGTCGAGGTCGATGGCGTGCGGGGTGCCGGGCGTGTAACCGGCGTGGTCCTCGGCGGGCCAGCCGAGCTTGACGAGCTGCTGCTTGACCTCGCCGCGCGCCCACGGCAGGAGCTCCCACAGGTCGTCGGCCCGCTTGACGCCGAGCAGCTCGCCGACCTTCTTGGCCCGGGTCACCTCGCTCAGCACGGAGCTGTCGGTGCCGCGCAGCAGCAACTGGTCGCCGTCGCGCTCGATGACGATGCGGCCGTAGCGGGCGACGGTCTCGGCGATGTCGACGCTGACGCTCTGCGGCACCGGGAACTTGCTGTACTTCTCGAGCGTGCCGAGCATGTCGTCGGCACTGTGCCCGGCCGCCCGTGCGTTCCACAGTCCGAGGCGGGTGATGCGGTAGGTGTGCACGTGCTCGGGAGCGCGCTCGAGCTCGGCGAAGACGCTCAGGTCGTGCCGCGCGTCCTCCGCCTGCTCGTGCGCGACCTCGAGCAGGACGGTGCGATCGCTCTGCACGATCAGGGGTCCGGTCATGAGGGTCGAGTCTAGGCGCGCCCGGTCTCGGCTCTCACAGCCGGGCACCGGTCGGCGCCCACCCGGCAGGACGAGGAGGCGCGGCTCGGCCGACGAGGGCCGCCCGCCTCAGTCGCGACTCGCGACCGCCACCACGTTCTTCAGCGGCAGCGTGCGCTCGACGTCGGACTTCTTGTCGCGACCGCGGACGCGTCCGCCGCCGATGCCGGTGGGCTCCATGTCGAGGGTGGTGGTGCTGCCGTCGGGCATCGCGACCGTCACGGTGACCGTCAGACGGCCCTTCACGGCGGCGTCGAGCTGGCGGGCGATCCAGGCACGGTCGGTGGACTCGTCACCGGAGCCGGGGTCGGTGTGCAGACGCTGGACGAGTTCGCGCAGCGGGTCACGCGTCTCGATCGGGGCCGGTCGCCGGGGTCGGCGTCGGGACGGCGGGACGACCTCGGCACCGCCCTCGTCGACCACGACGACGGGGTAGCGCTCGTCGCTCAACGACCAGAAGACGGTGTCGCGTTCGAACCGGCTCGCCACGGTCGTCGCGTCGACCCGGGTCAGGGCGAGGGGCGAGAGCGACTGGTCGACCTCGAGGGTGTCGAGGCTCGCACGGTCGTCCGCGACCACGAGCGACAGCGCGTCGCCCGGCACGCCCGCGGGGGCGCCGCCCGGCGCGATCGCGCGGACGCGGTAGCGCCCGTGCCGTTCGGCGCTCTGCTGGATCAGGTAGTCGAGCGGCTGGGGGATGCCCGTCGACGAGATGCCGCCGAGGAACTCGCGCAGCGAATCGGCGGACTCGCCCTCGCTCAGGGCCCGTTGCAGTCCGCCCTCGGTGATGCGGTAGGTGGCCGCGAGGCCTGCGCTCTCGACCACCGCGATGACGCGGAGCCGGGCGTCGATGGCGGGCGACAGGGGCCCGGGCGACACGACGCTGAGGTCGTGCTGCAGGTAGACCTGCTCGACCGCGTCGGGCAACAGGGCGGCGACCCGGGTGCGGGCGGCGGCCGGACCTTCGCGGAACAGGGCGACGGCCGCCGAGGTGGGGGTGTCGTCGGAGGTCAGACCCAGCACCTCGGCGCTGCGCGAGAACGCGGCGATGCGCTCGGTGATCCAGCTGCCCCCGGCCGGGTAGGACCAGTCGGAGAACTCGCGCAGCGGCAGTCCCCACGACGTGTCGACGCGTTGCTCGAGCACCGCGAGGATCTCGGTCGGCAGCGATGCGAGCCAGGCCCGCGTCAGCGTCTGCCACCGGTCGGGCCAGGAGGCGCGGAGCCAGTCGGTCGCGTCGGCGGCCACGACCCAGCCGTCCGGGCTCGGCGCGGCCAACCCGGCCCGCACGGCGATGGCGAGCACGGTCGCCACGTCGTCGACGTCGATGCGGGCGGCCTCGGCGAGGCGCCTCGACTCGGGCAGGGCCAGGCCCCCCTTCGCGAGCTCGCGGGCAGGTGACTGCTCGAGGGCACGGAGGATCTCGGCGACCTCGATGACGACGGCGTACAGCCGCTCGGCCGACCGGGCGTCGGCGTCGTCGCGGGCCTGGTCGAGGACGGTCTCGAGCACCACCGGCGGTCGTTCGGAGGTCAGGATCTCGAGGGCCAGGGCGGGGTCGTCGTCGAGTCGCTCGCCCACGGCGTCGAGGGTCGAGACGGACTCGCCGCGGCGGACCACGAGGAAGGCCTCGTCCACGCGGTCGAGCGCGGCGGCCACCGTCTCGCGGTCGACCTCGAAGGCGGCGTCGATGCGCTCGTGCACGGCGTCGACGTCGCCCGGCACCCGCACGACCTGCAGCACGATGAGCGCGACGCGGTCGAGGTGGGCGAGGGCGTCGCGCACGCTGGCCGGCTCGAGCAGGACGTCCGCGAGGTCGAAGGCGTCGTGGACGCTCGACGCCCGGACCTGCCGTCGAGCGAGGCGGCGCAACAGGTCGTCGTCGTCGATGGCGCGCAGGACGCCTGCGAGGTCGAGTGCACTAGCCATGGTCGAGGCCTCCAGCCGTCGTGCAGCCCGGGTCTGCGGTTACCGTCTGGTGCCCCGTGAGTCGCGGCTGCGACGCACGGCGCTCGCCACCACGAATGCGAGGAGCATCGCGAAGGCGATCGGGAGCCCGATGAGGGGCAGGATCGTGAGTGCGGGCCAGACGCCCGCGGTGAAGTCGGTGACACCCGTCGCCACGCCCACGAACCTCGTGAAGAACGCGAGGACCGAGACGACGACGATGGCGAGGATCATGAAGAGGAGGACGCGCTCTGTACGATTGACGTCAGAGGGCGCACTCGGTTCGATCTTCTTGGCCACGGGTCAACGATAGTGCGGTGCGGCCCTACCCGGCGATCTAAGCTGGGGCGACCCACCCCCAGGGTCACCCGTCTTCACGAGAGGTCCAGTCATGCCCACCGGCAAGGTCAAGTTCTACGACGACGAGAAGGGCTTCGGCTTCATCAGCAGCGATGACGGCCAAGAGGTCTTCCTCCACGCGTCGGCCCTGCCCGCCGGCACCGTGGGTGTCAAGGCGGGAACCCGCCTCGAGTACGGCATCGCCGACGGCAAGCGCGGCGCGCAGGCCCTGTCGGTGCGCGTGCTCGAAGCCGCCCCCAGCCTCGCCAAGATGAACCGTCGCTCCGCCGACGACATGGCCGTCATCGTCGAAGACCTCGTCAAGGTGCTCGACAAGGCCGGCGGCGACCTCCGTCACGGCCGGTACCCGCAGAACGGCGCCCGCATCGCCGTGCTGCTGCGCACCGTCGCGGACTCGTTCGATGCCTGAGGCCGCCACGCGCACGCCCTGGTCCGAGCTCGCCCGTCGCGCCCTCACCGAGATCACGCCCGACGAGACGATCGGTGCCGAGGCCGACCCGATCGACGACGAGCCCGGCGTCACCTCGGTGCGCTTCGCCACGCTGCTGCCCGGCTATCCCGGCTGGCACTGGACGGTCAGCGTCGCCCACCTCGACGGCGAAGAGCCCTCGGTGCTCGAGGCCGAGCTCATGCCCGGTGACGGCGCCCTGCTCGCCCCGGACTGGGTGCCGTGGGCCGACCGCCTCGCCGACATGAAGGCCCAGGAGGCCCACGGCGACGACGAGGACGACGAGTCGGACGAGGACGACGACGAAGACGACTCGGACGACGACGACTCGGACGACGAGGACGAGTCCGACGACGAGCGCGGGTCGATCGTGCACGGCGGCGACGTGGACGGCGTCGACATCGACGACCTGGTCGACGCCTCCGAGGACTCCGACGACGACTCCGACGATTCCGGGCGGGCCGTGGACGCACCCGTCGTGCCGGCCGCGCACCCCGAGGCGGACCTCGACGACGACTCGCACGACGACGACTGGGACGGCGAGGATGAAGATCCGCTGAGCAGGCGACGGAAGTAGTCCCTCAGGCCCGACCCGCGCCTCCTGCGTCGGGGTCGGACAACGACGAAGGCCCCGACACGATCGTGTCGGGGCCTTCGTCGTGCGGGCGATCGGTCAGAGGGCGTCGACGACGAACTCGATCGACCGGATCAGCTGGCGGACGTCGTCGGGCTCGATGGCCGTGAAGGTCGCGACGCGCAACTGGTTGCGGCCGAGCTTGCGGTAGGGCTCGGTGTCGACGATGCCGTTGGCGCGGAGCACCTTCGCGATCGCGGCGGCGTCGATCGACTCGGCGAAGTCGATGGTCGCCACGACCTGGGAACGGTGCGACGGGTCGACGACGAACGGGGTCGCGTACTCGGATGCGGTGGCCCAGTCGTAGAGCGCCGACGACGACTCGCGCGTGCGGGCGTCGGCCCAGGCGAGTCCGCCGTTCTCGAGCATCCAGCGGGTCTGGTCCTCGAGCAGCAGCAGGGTCGTCAGGGCGGGCGTGTTCAACGTCTGGTCGAGCCGCGAGTTGTCGACGGCGTTCTTGAGGCTGAGGAACTCGGGGACGTAACGGCCGCTGGCGGCGATCCGCTCGACGCGCTCGATCGCCGCGGGGGAGAAGAGCGCGAACCAGAGGCCGCCGTCGCTCGCGAAGTTCTTCTGCGGGGCGAAGTAGTAGACGTCGGCCTGCGAGGCGTCGACGTCGATGCCGCCCGCCGCGCTCGTCGCGTCGACGACGGTGAGGGCGCCGGGGTCGCCCGCGACGCGGGTGACCGGGGCCATGACGCCGGTCGAGGTCTCGTTGTGCGGCCAGGCGTAGACGTCGACGCCCTCGAGCACCTCCACCTCGGCCAACGAGCCGCCCTCGGCGGTGACCACGTGGGGGGCCTCGAGCCAGGGGGCCGCGACGGCCTTGGCGAACTTCGAGCCGAACTCGCCGAACGACAGGTTCTCGGCACGCTTCTCGACGAGCCCGAACGCCGCCGCGTCCCAGAAGGCGGTCGAGCCGCCATTGCCCAGCACGACCTCGTAGCCGTCGGGCAGGCGGAAGAGCTCGCCCAGTTCGGCGCGGACGCGACCCACCAGGTCCTTCACGGGGGCCTGACGGTGCGAGGTGCCGAGGATCGTCGCGCCGGCGGTGACGAGGTGCTCGAGCTGGGCGGCCCGCACCTTCGAAGGGCCGCAACCGAAGCGGCCGTCGGTGGGCAAGAGGTCAGTGGGAATCCGGATGTCCGCCATGCGCTCGATCCTAGTGACGCGGCACGGTGCCCAGCGTGCAGCCGGTAGGCTTGCGGGGTAGTCCACGTGTTCCACCGGGAGGCCCCTGTTGACCGATCTCGTCGACACCACAGAGATGTACCTGCGCACGATCCTCGACCTCGAAGAAGAGAACATCGTGCCGCTGCGTGCGCGCATCTCCGAGCGTCTCGGCCACTCCGGTCCGACCGTGTCGCAGACCATCGCCCGCATGGAACGCGACGGCCTGGTCGTCGTCTCCGGCGACCGACACCTCGAGCTCACGCACGACGGACGCGCGAAGGCGACCCACGTCATGCGCAAGCACCGCCTCGCCGAGCGCCTGCTCGCCGACGTGATCGGCCTCGACTGGGCCTACGTGCACGACGAGGCCTGCCGGTGGGAGCACGTCATGAGCGAGCAGGTCGAACGACGCCTGCTCGACATGCTCGACCACCCGACCGAGTCGCCCTACGGCAACCCGATCCCCGGGCTCGACGAGCTCGGCGACTCTCCCGCGGGGCGCTTCCTCGACGGCGTGGTCAACCTCGTGGCCGTGCTCGCCGAGCACCCCGAGGGCGTCACCCGGCCGATCCGTCGCCTGGCCGAGCCGGTGCAGTTCGAGCCCGAGCTGCTTCAGCAGTTGCAGGGCGCCGGCGTGCTGCCGGGCGGCGTCGCGACCCTTCGCTCGGCGGGGTCGTACGTCTTCGTCAAGGTCGAGGGCCACGACGAGGGCCTCGAGCTGCCGACCGAGGTCGCACAGCACATCTACGTCGGGCTCTGACCGCTCACCGAGGCGGGATACGGCCGCGCGGGATTCTTGCGTCCGTGCGCCGCGCCTCCTGCGTTCTGCGCCGGATCACGCAGTCGTTTACCGATTCGTTACAAATATCCTTCTCGAGGATGATCTCGCAGGGGTCGCTGGGCTACAGTCGCTGAGTCCCCAGGCTGCTGAACCGGCCGCCGGACCCGTGGCAGGACGTCTCTCACGCCCGTCTCCTGCCGTGTGTCGTCGCGATACGAACGAACGGACGGGACAGCTTCCCGAAAGCTGTCGAGACGCAGGAGACCCACCCTCTTGACCCTCCCCGGCTCAGACCACACCCCCGACGTGCGCCCGAACCGCACCGTCGCCACCCGCACCCCCGCCGATCTGCCGACCCGCTCGTCGCTGCGTCGCGCCCAGGCCACGGCCGCGCCCGCCGCCCGCCCGGGCCGCCCGTCGGTCAAGCGCAGCGTGGTCTCGGTGACCGTGATGACGCTCACCGCCGGTCTGATCGGCACGATGGCGCTGCCGGCGTTCGCGTCGAACCCGGCGGCGGCGAACGGCCCGAGCGTCGGCGCCGCGTCGACGAGCTCGTCGACCAGCCACGCGCAGAGCGTCGCGGTCGCGGACGACGTCGCCCTCGCGGACGCCACCCGAGACGGCTACACGGCGACGTCGCAGGCGGACCTCAACGCGGCCGCCCTCGCCAGCCAGCGTGAGGCCGAGCGTGCGGCGTTGGCCGCGAGCTACGCCAGCTACACGGGCCCGACGGCCGCCCAGAACGTGGCCGCCGCGACGAGCTCGGCGACGGGCACCGTCGCCACGCCGGGAGCGTTCAGCCTCAGCGCCGTCTACGCGACGGCCCTGCAGTACGTCGGCACGCCCTACGTCTTCGGTGGCGCGACCCCGGCCGGCTTCGACTGCTCGGGCTTCGTGATGTACGTCTACTCGCAGTACGGCATCTCGCTGCCGCACTCGGTCACCCGCCAGGGAGCCCTGGGCACGCCGATCTCGGCCGCCGAGGCGCAGCCCGGCGACGTCGTCATCTTCAACGACGGGTCGCACGACGGGTTCTACGCCGGAAACGGCATGATCCTCGACGCACCGAAGCCCGGTGGCTCGGTCAGCGTCCGCCCGCTGTGGACCTCCGCGGTGCACTACGTGCGCTACGGGGCGTAGGCGACCCGCGCCTCCTGGGGCACCGCGCCTCCCGGGACACCGCGCCTCCCGGGGCATCGTGCGCCCGGACGGCGCCCCGCGTGAACAACCTGTGAAGGGTCGTCCTGCCTCTAGGCAGTGCGACCCTTCCGGGGTTAACCTGGCGATCTCGGAGTTCCGCTGAGACCAGGAGCGTCAGATGCCTCGTTCGACCGCCACCCGCACCATGGGTGCGCTGTCGCACGAGCACATACGACACCCCGCCATGTGACAGAGCACCGTCCTCGTGACGGTGCTTTTTTCGTATCGGTGGGCCTGTTGGGCCTGCGCAGCCCCGAGAGATCGAATCCCTGGAAGCCGTCCAGGGTGCTTCGAAAGGGAAAGCATGCGCACTCTCGTCCTGAACGCCGGTTACGAGCCCCTCGCCGTCGTGTCCGACCGGCGGGCCCTCGTCCTCGTCATGAGCCAGAAGGCGACCGTCGTCGCCGCCGATGCGGAACACCCCGTGCTCGGGGCGGCGACGTCGTGGGATCGCCCGTCGGTCATCGTGCTGACGCGGTACGTGCGCATCCCGCACACCCGGCAGATCCCCGTCTCGAGGCGGGGCGTCATGCGGCGCGACTCGCACCGGTGCGCCTACTGCGGTCGGTCCGCGACGACGATCGACCACGTGCAGCCGCGGTCGCGGGGCGGGGCGGACAGCTGGGAGAACCTCGTCGCGTGCTGCCTCAAGTGCAACAACCTCAAGAGCGACCGCACCCCGCACGAGATGGGCTGGGAGCTGCTCTTCACGCCCAAGCCGCCGCACGGGGTCGGCTGGGTCGTGCGCGGCATGGAGCGGACGCAGGCGAACTGGGACGAGTACCTCGCCGCCGCGTGAGGCCTGGCGCCGGCGCCCGCTCGTCTGCCCATGAACCCCGTTTGCGAAGACGAACCCCGCTTCATCGGGGTTCATCTTCGCGAACGGGGTGCATGGTGGGCCGGACGGCAGGAGGCGCGGGTTCGGTAGACTCGCGGGGTCAGCCTCTGTAGCTCAATGGAAGAGCAGTTCCGTCCTAAGGAAAGGGTTGGGGGTTCGAGTCCCTCCAGGGGCACCTGACGTCGCTTCGCGACGATGCCCCTGGAGGGACTCGAACCCCTGCGGCTCCGCGCTCTGCGCGCCCGTCCAGGGGCACTCCTCGCGAGCGCCGATCGGCTACGCGGGCAGCTCGGGCAGCGCCAGGAGGGCGATGCCGAGTGCGGCCGCCACCGCTCCCAACGCCGTGATCGCCACGCCCGGCAGGGCGCTGCCGCCGTCCCGCTGCCGGACGATCAGGACGCCGCCGACGATGCCGACGAGCCCCAGGACGAGGAGGGTGATCGAGAACACCATGAGGAGCCTTCCGGTTGGTGGGAACGGTGCTGACGTCGCCGAGCCTGCGTGGGGGAGTCGCCGGCGTACACGCCACCGTGGGTACCTGTCGCGCTCAGACGGCCGGGAACCACGCTACCTGGAGGCCCCGATCGCCGAGGGGCCAGAGTGGGCTCATGCCGACCGCCGCTGAGACCGCCCGCACGACCCGCTACGACCGGCAGATCGGCCGTCGCGACCTCACCGAGTGGCGCTCGAGGCCGGGCCGGCGTCTCGCGTCGCGACACAAGGTCGTCGCGCAGAAGGTCGGCGCCCGCCGCGCCCTGGTCGCGACGCTCGCCGTCGGCGGAGGCATCGCCCTCGCGGCGACCGCCGGGGCGGCCTACATCTACGACGGTGTCACGGGTCGGGACGGCATCGAGAGCCTCGACCGGCCGGCGCTCGAGCGCGCGAAAAACCTCCGCTCCCCGGCGACGAACGGCGCGGCCGCCGCCCTCGCCCACGTCTTCGGGCCCGTCGTCCTGCCCGCCGTCACCGTCGGAGCCGCAGCGGCCTTCGGCTTCCGGGATCGCCACCCCAGCCCCGTCGCCCTCGTCGTGGCGGCCGGTGCGGGATCGCTCGCCATGACGGTCGTGGGCAAGAGGCTCATCAAGCGCAACCGGCCCGACCGTCACGAAGCCATCCCGCCGTACGAGAAGTCCCCGTCGTTCCCGTCCGGCCACACGCTGAACACCACCGCGATCCTCGGCGTGCTCGCCTACCTCCTGGCTCTTCGGCAGGAGAAGCAGGCGCCGCAGGTCGCCCTCGTCGGGGCGGCAGCCGGGACGGCCGGCGTCGTGGGGTTGTCCCGCGTGCTGCTCGGGGCCCACTGGTTCACCGACGTCGCCGTCGGCTGGGTCAGCGGCATCGGCTGGCTCTCGCTGATCGTCACGAGCCACCGGCTCTACCTCAGCACCCAGGACGACGACGACGTCCACGAGTGACGCGGAGCCCGACCGACGCGACCACCGCGGCGGGCGGGCGCCGCGCCTCCTCGTCCGGCGCCTCCTCGTCCAGGGCCTCGTAGTCGGACGGCGGCGACGGGCGTCACGCGCGGTCGTGCAGGGTGACCTGGTAGCCGTCGGGGTCGACGAAGGTGAAGGTACGGCCAAAGGGGCCGTCGACCGGCGGGGTGGCGATCTCGACGTCGGCGGCGACCAGGGCGTCGTGGATCGCCTGCGCGTCGGGGGCGAGCAGCCAGAGGCCGACGCCGCGACCGAGCGGGGCCGCGTCGAGGTCGACGCCGGGCAGCGGGCCCCGCACGGCGAACGCGATCGGGGTCGTGGCGAAGACGACGGCGTGCGGCGGGCCGTCCTGCCGGGTGAGCCCGAGGTGCCGTTCGTAGAACGCGGCCGAGCGCTCGACGTCGCGGACCTGGAGGGAGATGAAGTCGGGGCCGGTGGCGGTCATGGTGCCTGCTCTCGTGTCGTGGCGGTTGATGTCAGTTGACTGACACGGCAGAACCTATGTCAGACTACTGACATGAGTCAAGCCGCGTCGACCATCGACCTCGAGACCTCCGTGGGCTACCTGCTGAAGGAGGCGTCGAGCGCCCTCCGCGCCGCCATGGAGGCCGAGCTGCGCCCGTTGGGCATGACGATCACGCACTACTCGTGCCTCGAGCTCCTGGCCCAGCGCCCCGGGCTCTCGAACTCCGAGCTCGCCCGCGGCGCCTTCGTCACGCGACAGTCCATGAACGTGCTGTTGCAGTCGCTCGAACGCGACGGGCTCGTGCGGCGTGCCGACCGGGCGCCGTCGGGGCGGGCGTTGCCGACCGAGCTGACGGCGGCGGGCCGCCGCCAACTGGCGACGGCGAGTGCGGCCGTGCGGGGCGTCGAGGACGCGATGACGCGGGGGCTCGACCAGGAGGCGCGGCGCCAGGTGGTCACGGCCCTGCGGGGATTCGCGGCCGCGTTGCGCTGACCGACGTCGTCGGGGCTCGTCTCGTCGCGCCTCCCCGTGTGGTGCCGGGGACGGGTCAGGCGCTCTCGCGCCACATGATCTCGGTCGGCAGCAGGAGCGCGGTGTGCGTCTCGTCGGTGCCGCCGAGCTGGTCGAGGACCTGGCGGGCGGCCCGTCGGCCCAGCTCTTCGGCGGGCTGGCGCACGGTCGAGAGGGGCGGGGTGCAGCGCAGCGCCCACGAGCTGTCGTCGAAGCCGACGATGCCGAGGTCGCCGGGCACCGAGATCCCCCGCCGGTGGAGGACGTCGAGGGCCCCGGCGGCGACGGCGTCCGACGCCGCGAAGACCCCGTCGACCCGGGGGTCCCGCTCGAGCAACTCGGTCATGCCGTCGACGCCGGCCGAGTAGCTATAGAACGGGTTGCGCACCACGAGCTCCGGGTCGTAGAGGTCGCCGAGCGCGGCGCGAAAGCCGGCGAGGCGGTCTTCGCCCGAGTCGCGGTCGAGTCCCGAGGCGAGCATGCCGACCCGGGTGCGCCCCGTCGACACGAGACGGCGCACGATCGCCTCGGCGGCGGCCTGGTTGTCGATGCCGATGAACGGGATGTCGGGAGCGTCGCTCGGGTGGCCGACGAACGAGGCCGCCAGCCCGAGCTCGGCGACGGCCTGCGAGATGGGGTCGCCCGTCCGGGCGGACAGGATGATCGCCCCGTCGACGAAGCCCCCGCGCAGGTACTCGACCACGCGGTCGCTGTCGCGCTGGGAGTCGATCATCAGCGTGACGAGTTGGTGGTCGGCCTGCGACAGCACGGCGTTGGTGCCGATCAGGATGTTGCCGATGTTCGGGTCGTCGAGCACGACCGAATGGGGCTCGTGGACGATCAGCGCGATCGCGCGCGACCGCTGGGTGACGAGGTTGCGCGCGGCCGCGTTGCGGACGTAGCCCACCTTGGCCACGGCGGCCTCGACGGCCTCGCGCGCCTGGTGCGAGACGTACGGTTCGTTGTTCAGCACGCGCGACACGGTGCCCCGGGAGATGCCGGCCTCGGCGGCCACGTCGTGGATCGTGGCACGCCGACGCGGAGATCTCGGACCGGGCATGTCGGTCACCCTAGCGGAGCCCGGGACCCTCGGGATCGTTCCCGGGAGGGCGAACGGAGGTCGCACGGAGGGCGAAGGACGGGCGGCCGGTCGGGTAACCGTACGATCACGGTCGGCCCCTCCGCTTTGACAAACCGGCGACCGTGGGCTTAGCTCTGTGAACGTTCCCAGAAAATGCCACCCGATCCTTCGGGTCATCCTCTGGGAACGATCACAGAAACCCTGTGAACCTTCGCCGTCGAAGGGCCTCCGGCCGTTCGTGAAGGACACCCGCCGAAGAAGCCGAGGCCCCGTGTGACCCAGACTGCTGCCGAGCCCGCCGTCGTCGCCCCGCCGTCCCCGCGTCCGACGAGACCGCGGAAGCCGTTCCGGTACCGCAAGGCGATCGCGATCTTCATCGTCCCCTTCGCGGCGCTCTTCGCGGCGTTCTACCTGACGCCCATCCTCTACGCCGTCTTCCAGTCGCTGCAGAAGGTCGAACGCGAGGGCACGTTCGGTGCCCCGACCCAGGTCTTCGGCGGCCTCTCGCAGTACGCATTGGTCTTCCAGAACACCGAGTTCTGGTCGTCCATCGGCCGGGTGCTGCTCTTCGGCGTCGTCCAGGTCCCCGTGATGCTGCTGCTCGCCCTGCTCTTCGCGCTGCTGCTCGACTCGCCCCTGCTGCGCGGCAAGCGGTTCTTCCGCCTCGCGTTCTTCGCGCCCTACGCCGTGCCCGGCGTCATCGCGGCGATCATGTGGGGCTACCTCTACTCGCCGAGCCTCTCGCCGTTCTCGGCCGTCACGTCGCGGGCCGGCCTCCTCGACGGCGGCACGGTGCTCTGGGCCGTGGCCAACGTCGTCACCTGGGTGTTCGTCGGCTACAACATGCTGATCATCTACTCGTCGCTCCTCGCGATCCCCACCGAGATCTACGAGGCGGCCCGCCTCGACGGGGCCTCGCAGTGGCGCATCGCCGTGTCGATCAAGATCCCGCTGGTCGTCCCCGCGATCGTGCTGACCGCCGTCTTCTCGGTCATCGGCACCCTGCAGCTGCTGACCGAACCGCTGGTCTTCCGCCAGTTCACGTCGACCATCTCGTCGACCTTCACGCCGAACATGCTCGTCTACTCGACATCCTCGGTGCCCAACTTCAACCTCGCGGCGGCGTTCAGCGTCGTCCTCGCGGTCGCCACGTTCATCCTCTCGATCGGGTTCCTCCGGTTGACCCAGCGGAAGGCCGACCAGTGACCGTCGACGCCCCCATCCGTCCTGCCCAGTCGTTCGACGACGCGACGACCCCTGCTCGCCGACGCGGCGGGGGGCCCCGCGAGAGCGTGATGTCGCGAACGGCCGCCATGGTCATCATGGGCGCCTTCACGCTCTACTTCCTCGTGCCGATCTTCTGGCTGCTGGTGTCGTCGACCAAGACGCTCGACAACTTCAACTCGAGTGCCGCCCTGTGGTTCTCGCCGACGTCGGCGCAGGACTTCGTCGGCAACGTCGGCCGGCTGTTCACGTACAACGACGGCATCTTCCCGCGGTGGATGCTCAACAGCATCGTCTACGCGACGGTCGCCGGCGCGCTCGGCACGATCCTGTCGGCGATGTGCGGCTACGCCCTGGCCAAGTACCGCTTCTGGGGTCGGGAGGCGCTGTTCAACATCTTCCTGGGTGGCGTGCTCGTGCCGGCGACGGCCCTGGCGCTGCCGCTGTTCCTGATCTTCAGCAAGGTCGAACTGACCGACACCTTCTGGGCGGTCTTCCTGCCCAGCATCGTGAGCCCGTTCGGCGTGTACCTCAGCCGCATCTACGCCGCGTCGAGCGTCCCCGACGAGATCGTCGAGGCCGCCCGCATCGACGGTTCGAGCGAACTGCGCACGTTCTTCACCGTGGCGATCCGGCTGATGTCGCCCGCCCTCGTGACGGTGTTCCTGTTCCAGTTCGTCGCGATCTGGAACAACTTCTTCCTGCCGCTGGTGATGCTGCGGTCCCAGGAGCTCTTCCCGGTGACCCTCGGCCTCTACACCTGGAACTCAAACGTGAGCCAGTACCCCGAACTGCGCACCCTGGTGCTCGTCGGCGCGCTGGTCTCGATCATCCCCCTGCTCGTCGCCTTCCTCAGCCTGCAGCGCTTCTGGCGCAGCGGCCTGGGGTCCGGCGGCCTCAAGTAGCCGGTCCGCGGCCCCGGCCGTCCCGACCAGCCGCTCCCGTCCTGATCCACCGACCCGCACCTCCTCTCCGCAAGGCAACGACGTCGTTCCCTCCCGTGGCCGGCCCCTCCGGCTCCGCACCCCGATTGGACACCAGATGAAGACATCCCGAGTACTCACGATCGCGGCGGCCGCCGTGGTCTCGACCATGGCCCTCGCCGGTTGCAGCTCCGGCAGCGGCTCGGACGGCGCCTCCGGCGACTCCGCCTCGTGCGAGGCGTCCTCCGGCAAGGTCACCCTGAACTTCACGACCTGGGTGCCGAACATGGACAAGGTCGTCGCCCTCTGGAACGAGGAGAACCCCGACATCCAGGTCAAGGTCTCGATCGTGCCGAACGGCAACAGCGGCACCTACCAGAACTTCTTCAACCAGCTGCAGGCCGGCAACGCCCCCGACATCGGTCAGGTCGAGTACGACACCCTGCCCGCCTTCCGCGTGCAGGACGGACTGGCGAACATCGCCTCGTGCGAGGGCGTCTCCGCCGCGAAGGCCGACTACTCCGACGGCCTCTGGAACCAGGTCACCTTCGGCGAGGACGACTCCGTCTACGCGATCCCGCAGGACTCCGGTCCCATGGCGCTGTACTACCGCAAGGACCTCTTCGAGCAGGCCGGCCTCGACGTCCCCACCACGTGGGAGCAGTACGCCGAGGACGCCGTGACGATCAAGGAGATGGGCGGCAGCATCACCAACTTCGCCAAGGGCGACGTGAACCAGTTCGCCGGTCTGGTGTCGCAGGCCGGTGGCCAGTGGTTCGACACCGCGGACGGTACCTGGAAGGTCGACATGGGCGACGAGGCCTCGACCAAGGTCGCCGACTACTGGCAGGACCTCATCTCGAAGGACCTCGTCACGACCCTGCCGAGCTTCACCGACGAGTGGAACAACGCGTACAACACCGACCAGGACTGGACCTGGGTCTCGGCCGTCTGGGGTGCGAACACCATCTCGAGCGGCGCCCCCGACACGTCGGGCAAGTGGGCCGTCGCGCCCATGCCGCAGTGGAAGGACGGCGAGTCCGCGTCGGCCGCCTGGGGCGGATCGTCGAACGTCGTCTTCAAGGGCAGCGAGCACCCCGCCGAGGCGTCGAAGTTCCTGGTGTGGCTGAACACCTCGACCGAGTCGCTCGAGGCGCTGAACAAGGAGGCCAACCTGTACCCGGCCTCCACGACCGGCGCCGACCTGCCGGCCCTGACCTCGGGCGTCGAGTTCTACGGCGACCAGGCCATCTACGAGGACTTCGCGAAGGCCGCCGAGAACATCCAGCCCTTCACGTGGGGACCGACGATGACGCAGACCTACAGCGACATCTCGGACGGCTTCGGGGCGGCCGCCTCGGGTGACGGCACCCTCCTCGACGCCTTGGAGTCGGGCCAGGAGAAGACCGTGGCCGCGATGAAGGCCCAGTCGATCACCGTCGAGTAGCGATGACCCGAGGAGGCGCGGTGTCGGTGATCCCGGCACCGCGCCTCCTCTGCGTCTCCGGCCGGTATCGCGCCGGCCGGTGTCCGGCCGCGGCGCCTCAGCGCCCCGCGGTGGCCCGGTTCCTCGCCCGCGCGACGAGGTACAGCACGGTGCCCGCCGCGAGCAGGATCGCCCCGAACAGCCAGACCTGCCCGCTCTGCTGCGACATCAGCAGCAGGCAGGACGCGACGCCGGCCACCGGCACGGCCGTCCAGACGCGGAAGTGCGCGTGGTCGACCCGGTCGCGACGCAGCACCAGCACGGCCACGTTCGTGCTGATGAACACGAACAGCAGCAACAGGACGACCGTCTCGGCGAGGACGCTGATGTCGCCGACGGTGGTCAACGCCATGGCGACGGCCGTGGTGACCGCGATCGCGGCCCAGGGCGTCTTCCGCCGGGGCAGGACCGCACCGAGCGAGCGGGGCAACAGCCCCTGCTCGGCCATGCCGAAGGTCACGCGGCTCGCCATGATCATCGTCAGCAGCGCTCCGTTGGCGACGGCCACGAGGGCGATGAGGCTGAACACCCAGGTGGGCACGCCGACGCCGGTCGCGGCGACGACCGCCAGCAGGGGACCGGTCGAGTCCGCGAGCTCGGTCGGCGGCAACGCCACGGCGCTCGCGAGCCCGACGAGCACGTAGACCACGCCCGCCGTCGCCAACGCGCCGAACAGGGCGCGAGGGTAGACCCGACTCGGTTCGCGCACCTCCTCGGCGATGTTCGCACTCGTCTCGAAGCCGACGAACGAGTAGTACGCGATGATCGCCGCACCGAGCGTGGCCAGGGCGGGGTTCGCGTCGACGGGGAACTCCCCGACGCGCGAGACGTCTCCGCCCCCGCCGCCGAGCATCACGGCCACGACCAAGATCACGATGACGAGGCCGCTCACCTCGACGACGGTCATGACCACGTTGCCCCGCAACGACTCGCTGATGCCCCGGGCGTTGAGCAGGGCGACGAGTGCCAGGAACGCGATGGCGGTCGGCACCGGGGGCAGGTCGACGAAGGTGCCGAGGTAGTCGCCGGCGAAGGCCAGCGAGAGGCCCGCCGCACTCGTCACGCCGGCCGCCAGCATGCTGAAGCCGACCAGGAAGGAGACCAGTGGCCGACGGAACGCCCTCTCGGCGAAGATCGCCGCCCCTCCTGCCTTGGGGTACTTGGTGACGAGCTCGGCGTACGAACCCGCGGTCAGCAGCGCCAGGAGCAGGGCGAGCACGAGCGGGGCCCAGAGCGCCCCACCGACCTCGGCCGACAGGGTTCCCATCAGGGCGTAGATCCCGGCCCCGAGCACGTCGCCGAGGATGAAGAGGTAGAGCAGCGGGCCCGTGATCGCCTGCTTGAGCTTGGACTGCCCGACGGCCGGGCCTCCGGTCGGGGGCTGCGGGACGTCGCGGGTCGCCGGCTCGGCCATGGGTCCTCCTCGGCCGGGCCGGGCGGGGTGCGCAGGCCTCGCCGACGAACGAACCACGACCGAGCCGTCGGGGGCCGAGTGCCGGCCGGGGGTTGACGAACGGTCACCTCGTGGGTCATGAGCTGGCCGACGTGGTCGGCCGGGTCGCCGTGTCGGGGCGACCCGGTCGGGTGTTGCGGGCCGACCCCGTCGGGTGTTGCGGCCCGCTCAGTCGGTGGGGCGGGCGCCGTCCGACGGCCCGGCCGCCTCGGCGAGCCCGGCCCCGTGCGTCGGGGCGCCGTCCAGGGAGCGGCCGAGCGACACCGTGCCCTCGTCGTCCGCGTAGTGGCCGTAGGCCGCGATCGGCCCGTAGCCGGCCGACTCGTAGAGGCGGATCGCGGTGTCGTGGGCCACGTTGGTCTCGATCACCATCTCGGTGACGCCGGCGTGTGCGGCCGACCGTTCGAGCCAGTTCAGCACGAGCCGCGACAGGCCGTGCCCGCGTCGGTCGGGCCGCACGTACATCCGCTTCAGCTCGGCCCGTCCGTCGGGCAGCAGGCGCCAGGCGCCGAGCGCCACGGGCTCGCCGGCCTCGTAGGCCACGGCGAACGTGCCCCTCGGCAGCTCGAACTCGGAGCGGTCGATCGGGCTGTCGTCGCGCCCGCCGTAGATCTCGACGTACAGCTCTTGCAGTCCTTCGACGAGTTGCTGCACGTCGGGGTGGTCGTAGGGACGGGGTTCGATGCTCGTCGCGGGCGCCGGAGTGGTCACCGGACCATCTTCGCCGATCAGGCGAGGTGTGGCTCGGCCCGGTGCGGTGCGGGGCGGCCCGGTGTGCCCCGGTGCGGTGCGGCTCGGGGCGGTGCGGCTCGGTGCGTCAGCCCGCGTCGCGCCCGGTCACCCGGTCGAGACCGGACGAGGAGGCGCGGCGAGCGTCCCCGAGGTCGCACCCGAGGGCCACGAGCACGCGGGCGACCAGCTCGACCGTCCACGCGGGGGTGACGAGTTCGGGGGTCGACCACCAGGTGTGCAGCCCGCCGAGGAGGCTGCCGCCGACCAGGGACAGCGCCAGGTCGACGTCGAGCTCGGCGAAGGAGCCCGCCGCCTGCCCGGCCTGCACGAGAGCCCGTGCCTGCGGCACCAGCGCGGTCTCGGCGTCGAGCAGGCGCAGGCCGTTGCGCGCGACGACCACGGCCACGGCCGGGTCGCTCTCGGCCAGCCCGAGGACCACGTGCATCGCGATCGCCGCGGTCGTCACGGGGGAGTCGTCCGCGCGCCCGAGCGTCGCCATGCGCTCGGTCTGCGCGTCGAGCACGCTCTGCACGGCCTCATCGAACAACGCGTCCTTGCCGGCGAAGTGGTTGTAGAACGTGCCGAGGCCGACATCGGCCAGCTGCGTGATCTCGGCGACGGGGACGGCGGCGTAGTCGGCCCGCCGCAAGAGGACGACGCCGGCCTCGATCAACTTGCGACGCGTGTCGCGCGTGCGGCGGGACGTCCTCGAGGGGGCGACCCGCGCCTCCTCGTCGTCCGGTTTCACAGCGGCCTCTCACGTGTCGGGCGGGATGTCTGGCTACATTCTGTCACGACTGACGAATCCGTCAGATATGACGAATCATTCGAGGAGACATCGTGCCCGACGTGACCATCACCGCCGCCCGCCCGGACCAGCTGGACGCGGCCGCCGCCGTGCTCGCCGAGGGGTTCCGCGACGATCCCGTCATGCTCGGGTTCGTCCCGCGCGGGCGACGGCGGCATGCCCGTCTGGTCGACCTCTTCTCCGCGATGATGCGGTCGATCCCGGCGGGCCGTCGCACGGTCGACGTGGCCGTGGCGGACGCCGGTCGGGACGTCGTGGGGGCGGCCGTCTGGGAGGCGCCGCGCACCCGACCGTCGTCGTCGCTGCGCCTGCCGGTGTCGTTCGCGGAGCTCGGGCAGCTGCCGCGGTACCTACGCGCGCTCGGGCTCGGCGGGCTCGTGCCGGCGGCCCGCCACCAGGCGACCCTGGCGGCACCCCGCCCACGGCTGCCGCACTGGTACCTCGGCGAGATCGCGGTCGGCGACGCGGCCCGGGGGCTCGGCGTGGGCACCTCGTTGATCGAGCACCGCCTCACGGCGATCGACGAGACGGGCGCCGCCGCCTACCTCGAGTCGTCGACCGAGCGGAACCGGGCGCTCTACCGGCGCCTGGGCTTCATCGAGCTGGGGCCGATCCGCGGGCTCCCGGGCGCGACGCCCGCGGCGATGTGGCGCCCGGCGACGACATGGCCAGGCTCGACCTCCGAGCGATCGGGCACGGTGGCGACCCCGACGCCGTCCTGATCGCGGTGGTTCGCGTCGCGCTCACCGCGGGCCTCGCATCCGGCCCGGAAGGTGCGGGTCGCGCCTGCCGGAACCTCGTGTGCGACCCCGGATGCTGGACGAGGCCGTGCCATGCATCACGGCTGTCGCCACCTGCGCCCGAGTCGTCGGTCGAGAATTCAGGAGATACAGCTCGC
Organism: Frigoribacterium sp. CFBP 8759; assembly: GCF_014841655.1. Lineage (NCBI taxonomy): Bacteria > Bacillati > Actinomycetota > Actinomycetes > Micrococcales > Microbacteriaceae > Frigoribacterium > Frigoribacterium sp. CFBP 8759. The sequence continues at coordinate 634,444 of NZ_JACYUH010000001.1, read as the reverse complement.
TTCTTACGCGTGAGCGGCATGTCGTGACTTCTGGGCGGGCCTCATGACACGTCGCGACGCAGTTGCCGCCACCAGCCGAGCCCGAGGGGCAGCGCCACCCAGAGCAGCAGGGAGGTGAGGGCCTGCCCGGCGCCCGGGATGTCGCCGGGGCCGTCCGCCCAGCTCAGGTGCGGCTGGGCGAGCCAGGCCGCGAATGCGAGCGTGGAGATCCACGGGGCCGCGGTCGGGACGAGGAGCGCCGCAGTGATGTCGTAGGTGAGCGGCAGCAGCATGGTGACGACGATGGCCAGGGGTGTGTTCAGCAGCAGCGATCCGACGGCCGTGCCGGTCAGGGCCGCTGCGACCGCGAGGGCGACGACTCCGCAGGCAGCCGCCGTCACTGCCCACCAGTCGGTGGTCGCCAGCAGGTCGGCATGCAGAACCACGAACGCGAGTGCTGCAGCGGCGGCCGTGACGAGGGCGACGCCCAGGACGAGCCCGACGATGGCGACGAGACGTGCTGTGAGGACGAGGAGGCGCTGCGGCGTCTGCGAGAACGTCGCGAGGGCGGACCGCCCGTTCCAGTCGCCCGTGACCGCGAGCACGGCCACGACGGGAAGCAGCACTGTGAGCGGGATGCCGACGCCGCTCACGAAGGTTTCCAGCGACGCGTCGGAGGCCTGGGACAAAGCGACCGCGCCGACGCCGAGAAGGGCGATGGCGGCGAAGAGCCCTCGGGCAGCCCGGGTGTCGGTCGCCTTCATGACCTCGATGTGCACGAGGACGGGCCACGGGGTCATGGGGTCCCTTTCGGAGTGGACGTGGACGTGTGAACGGGCTCGAGCGGTGACGTCCCCCTCGGTGGCCCCTGTGCCATGGACGGGCGGGCTGCATGTTCGCCCGAGGTCTGGTCGAGAAAGAACGACTCGAGTGACGGACGCGACTCGGACAGATGGGTCAGCGGAATGCCCAGGGTCACCGAGAGGCGTCCGACATGATCGGCGGTGGTCGTCGCGGTGAGGCGCGTCGTGCCGTCCCGCCCGCGGCCGACCGTCACCTCGTCGTCGACGAGGGCTCGAGCAAGCCGGTCATCATCCGTGCTGGCGAAGGCGACGTTCGTCAGGCTGGCGGCTCGCGCCGGGCCGGCGTGGACGACGCGGCCTCGGTCGAGGATGACGACATCGTCAGCGATCGTCTCGATGTCGCCGAGGTGGTGGCTCGACAGCAGGACGCCGCCACCGCACCGGGCGAAAGCGACGACGAAGTCGTTCAACCAGCGGAGTCCCTCGGGGTCGAGGCCGTTGCCCGGCTCATCGAGGATCAGCGTCGTCGGCTCGCCCAGCAAGGCGACGGCGAGGCCGAGGCGCTGACGCATGCCGAGACTCAGCGAGCCGACCCGACGGGCGCCCACGCTCGACAAGCCGACGAGACCGAGACACGCGTCGACACGATGCGACGAGACGCCGATCGCCAGTGCCGAGAGGCGAGCTGTCTCATGGACGGTGCGCCCACCGTGGCCCGCGCTCGCGTCGAGCAGGACACCGACGATGCGACCCGGTCGATCGATCTCGGCGAAGGGGAGGCCGTCGAAGAGCGTGGTGCCGCTCGTCGGGCGGACCAGCCCGAGCATTGCCCGAAGCGTCGTCGATTTGCCTGCCCCGTTCGGCCCGAGCAGAGCCGTCACCCGGCCCGCTCCGGCTTCGAAGCTCACGTCGTCGATGACGACCCGTCGCCCGTAGGTTTTGCTCAGGTTGCGGACCGAGACGGCCGCGCTTTCGCGGACGAAGGCGTTCACGCGCGAGCGGCGAGGAGGACAGACGTGATGGCGCACACGCACATGATGAGGAATGCCGCGATCGGTTGCGGTGCTCTGGGTGATCGACGGGCCGCCAGGCTGAGGAACCAGACGCCAGCGGCCAGCGGGATGAATGGCATGGGCCAGTGCTCCGTCATCGCGAAGCAGGTCAGCACCGAGAGCGAGACGGCCAGAGCGGACAAAACAGTGACCCGGGCGCGGGTGGCTTTCGTTGACTCGTACTGAGCAGGCAACAGGACTTCTTCTTTCGTGATGTGCGGAGACGGGGGCGGGGCCCGAGGGCCCCGTCCCCGGAGATGATCAGTGGAAGTAGTTCCAGAGTTCCCAAGCCGTCAGCAGATTCGCGATGGCCCCCAGCGCTCGCGTCACGGCAGGCCACACGGTCGACACGAACGTGGAGTAGGCCTTCTTCGCACCGTTCACGACGGCTGTGAAGAGCGACGGAATCTTCTTGAGAGCGTTGAGGAGGTTCGTGAACCTGTTGCGGCTCTCCCGTTCCCCGGACGGAGTCGAGACGGGGGATTGCTCGGAGACCCCTGCAGGCGACGACGCCGTCATCGAGATCGTCGCGATGGAGGCTCGTGTCGCCGCCTCGGTCGCAGTCGCAGTCGCAGTCGCAGCTGACGGTGTGGCAGCCGTGGCGCTCGTGCTGACTCCCAGAATGCCGGGGGAGACTAGGACGGCGACAGCGACTGCTTTGTGCCAGACGGTCCAGCGGTTCTTGTCCATGTGTTCATCCGTTCTGCTTCTCGAGGCCCCGCCTCTCGGGACCTCGGGATGGGGCCGGTTCGGGTGCAACCGTCCGGCTCCGACGCGGGTGGGCCTCGTGCCCACCCGCGTCACCAATATGTCGTCTTTGCCATTGCGGATGCAAGGGGAAGATGTTCCTGTGGAAACTCCGTGCCTGATCGCCGTCAGGCTCGTGTGCGGGTGCGTGCTCGCTGAACCCGCCCGGCGACACGGACGACCTGAGCCGCGTGGGCGGGCCGTCCAGACCGGGCATGTATCTTCATGTCGAGAGACTTCTGCGCGGTAGCGTAGAGGCAGCACCACCGAGCACACGCATGCCCGACAACGAGGGAGCACCTGCCGCATGGCGAAGATCATCTACACGCTGACCGACGAGGCGCCCATGCTGGCGACCTACTCGTTCCTGCCCATCATCCAGACGTACGCCAAGACCGCGGGGGTCGACGTCGAGACCCGCGACATCTCGCTGGCGGCCCGCATCATCAGCCAGTTCCCCGAGCGCCTCACCGACGAGCAGCGCCAGGGCGACGCCCTCGCCGAGCTGGGGGCCCTGGCGAAGACGCCCGAGGCCAACATCATCAAGCTTCCGAACATCTCGGCCTCGATGCCGCAGCTCAAGGCCGCCGTGGCCGAACTCCGGTCGCAGGGCTACGACCTTCCCGACTACCCCGACTCGCCCTCGACCGACGCCGAGCGCGACGTCAAGGCCCGGTACGACAAGGTCAAGGGCAGCGCGGTCAACCCCGTGCTGCGCGAGGGCAACAGCGACCGTCGTGCTCCGTTCTCGGTCAAGAACTACGCCCGCAAGCACCCGCACCGCATGGGCGCCTGGACGGCCGACTCGAAGACGAACGTCGCGACCATGGGCGTCGACGACTTCCGTTCGAACGAGAAGACGGTCGTCATCCCGGCCGACGACACCCTGCGCATCGAGTTCGTCGGCGCCGACGGCGAGACCCGCGTGCTGCGCGAGTCGATCCCCGTGCTGGCCGGCGAGGTCGTCGACGGCACCGTGCTGCACGTCGCCGCGCTGCACGAGTTCCTCGCCGCACAGATCGCCCGGGCCGAGGCCGAGGGCGTCCTGTTCTCGGTCCACCTCAAGGCCACGATGATGAAGATCAGCGACCCGATCCTCTTCGGTCACGTGATCCGCGCCTTCTTCCCCCGCGTCTTCGAGCAGTACGGTGCCGACCTGCAGGCTGCCGGGCTCGACCCCGCCAACGGTCTCAACGGCATCCTGCAGGGCCTCGCGGCACTGCCGAACGGCGACGAGATCAAGGCCGCCTTCGACCAGGGGATCGCCGACGGGCCCGACCTCGCCATGGTCGACTCCGACAAGGGCGTCACCAACCTCCACGTGCCGAGCGACGTCATCGTCGACGCGTCGATGCCCGCGATGATCCGTACGTCGGGCCACATGTGGGGCCCCGACGGCGACGAGCACGACACCCTCGCCGTCATCCCCGACTCGAGCTACGCCGGCATCTACCAGGCCGTGCTCGACGACTGCCGTGCGAACGGCGCCTTCGACCCCGCGACCATGGGCTCGGTGCCGAACGTCGGCCTGATGGCGCAGGCCGCCGAAGAGTACGGCTCGCACGACAAGACCTTCGAGGTGCCCGGCGACGGCACCGTCCGCGTCGTGAACCAGGCGGGCGAGACGCTCATCGAGCACGAGGTCGCCACGGGCGACATCTGGCGCGCCTGCCAGACGAAGGACGTCCCGATCCGCGACTGGGTCAAGCTCGCCGTCACGCGGGCCCGCGCCAGCCAGACCCCGGCGGTCTTCTGGCTCGACGAGACCCGTGCCCACGACGCGACCCTGATCGGGCTCGTCCGCACGTACCTCGCCGAACACGACACCGAGGGGCTGCAGATCGAGATCCTCTCGCCCGTCGACGCGATGGCGTTCTCGCTCGAGCGCATCCGCCGTGGCGACGACACCATCTCGGTCACCGGCAACGTGTTGCGCGACTACCTGACCGACCTGTTCCCGATCATGGAGCTCGGCACCTCGGCCAAGATGCTCTCGGTCGTGCCGTTGATCAACGGCGGCGGCCTGTTCGAGACGGGTGCCGGCGGTTCGGCCCCGAAGCACGTCTCGCAGCTCGTCGAGCAGGACTACCTGCGCTGGGACAGCCTGGGCGAGTTCCTCGCCCTCGCGGTCAGCTTCGAGCACCTCGCGACGTCGACGGACAACGCGCGGGCGCAGATCCTCGCGGACACGCTCGACCGCGCCACCGGCACCTTCCTCGACGAGAACAAGTCGCCCGGCCGCAAGCTCGGCTCGATCGACAACCGCGGCAGCCACTTCTACCTGGCGAAGTACTGGGCCGACGAGCTCGCCGCCCAGACCGACGACGCCGAACTGGCCGCCGCCTTCGCCGGGCTGGCCGCCACCCTCGGCGGGGCCGAAGAGGCGATCGTCGCCGAACTGATCGAGCCCCAGGGCACGGCCGTCGACATCGGGGGCTACTACCACCCCGACGCCGCGAAGACCGAAGCCGTGATGCGCCCGTCGCGCACGCTGAACGAGGCGCTCGCGACGCTGTAGGTCGTCGGTCGCCGGGCGCAGGTCGCTCGAGAACAGGAGGCGCGGTGCCGGTCGGCACCGCGCCTCCCGTCGTCCGTCGGGTCGGGCCCTCGTCTGGCCGGTCGTCGACTGGTCGCGAATCGTCCTTCGGGGGCGCGCGAAGGACGATTCCCCACCACTCGACCGGCGAGACAGGGCGTCAGGGATGCAGGGCGTGGCGGGCGGTGGCGCGGACGGCGTCGGTGACGGCCTCGAGGAGGGGCGAGGCGAGGGTCCAGCGCTGCCAGAAGAGCGGCACGTCGACCGGGTCGCCGGCGGCCAGTTCGACCAGACGGCCGGCGTCGAGTTCGGGGCCGGCCTGCGCCTCGGGCAGCATGCCCCAGCCGAGGCCGAGCACGACGGCCCGGGCGAAGTCGGCCGAGGCGGGCACGTGGTGCCGGGGCGCGAGCGGCTCGTGACCGGTGAGCCGACGCGCGAAGTCGTGCTGCAGGTCGTCGGCGCGGTCGAAGACCACCATCGGGGCACGATCGAGCCGTCCGTGGTGGAGGCCCCTGCGCTCGGCGGTTCCCCCTGCGCTCAGTCGGGCGCCCAGCCACCGTTCGACGAACCCCGGACTGGCGACCGCGCGGTAGCGCATGACGCCGAGCGGCTCCGAGCTGCAGCCCTGCACGGGCTCCCGGGTCGCGGTGACGGCGGCGAGCACGTCCCCCGATCGCAACAGCTCGGCCGTGTGCTGTTGGTCGGCCCGGCGCAGGTCGAACACCACGGGCACCGTGGGCGGGACGGCGGCCAGCGCGTCGAGGAACCAGGTCGCCGTCGAGTCGGCGTTGACGGCGATGGGGAGGGTGGTGGGGACGGGGTCGTCACCGTCGTCCCCTCCGTCGGGTCGGCCGGCGCCGAGCCGGGCCAGCGCGTCCGACGTGAGCAGGTCAACCTGGCGGGCATGACGCAGCACCACGTCACCGGCCTCGGTCGTGGTGACCGGTGTCGTGCGTCGCAGCAGCACCTGCCCGGCCGCTCGTTCGAGCTGCTTGATGCGCTGCGACACCGCGGACTGCGTGACGTGCAGGCGTCTCGCCGCCGCCTCGAACGTGCCTTCGTCGACGACGGTGCGGAGGGTGTCGAGCTGGTCGAGCGCGAAACGGGCCATGAGTCGAGCTTATGCAGCATCACGAACATGAGTTGGCGTGATGGCCTGGTGCGCGCCTAGCGTGTCGCCATGACCTTCGCGACCGTGCTGCCCGCCGCCCTCTTCGGTTTCGGCACGAGCCTCGCCCTGATCGTCGCCATCGGTGCCCAGAACGCCTACGTGCTGCGCGTCGGGCTCCAGGCCGTGACCCGCGTCGTCGTGCCGGTCGTCGTGGTCTGCGCGGTGAGCGACGCCGTGCTGATCAGTGCCGGGGTGGCCGGGGTCGGCGCGCTCGTCGAGGCCGCGCCGCAGGCGGTCGTCGTCGTGCAGATCGTCGGGGCAGGGTTTTTGCTGGTCTACGGCGCCTTCGCCGCGAAGCGCGCGATCCGGCCCGTCGGCGCGCTCACGGTCGAGGCCGGAGCGCCGCCCGCCCGGGTCGTCCCGGCCGTCCTGGGCGCCCTCGCCTTCACCTGGCTGAACCCGCACACCTACCTCGACACGATCGTGTTCCTCGGCTCGGTGGCGAACCACCAGCCGCCCGAGCTGCGGTGGTGGTTCGCGGGCGGGGCCGTCACGGGCAGTCTCGTGTGGTTCTCGGCGCTGGGGTTCGGCGCGCGCCTCCTGCGTCCCCTGTTCGCGAAGCCGGTCGCGTGGCGGGTGCTCGACGCGGTGATCGCCGTCGTGATGGTCGCCCTCGGGCTGCGGCTGCTGTTCGGGCTCTGACGGCCGGCCGCCCCTCGAGGGGTCGGGACGGGCCGCTCGGTTCCGCTGGTGAGCGGCACGTCGTGACGTCTCGCCGCCGGTAGGGTCGCCGCATGGTCAGCTTCGCCGACAAGCCCGTGCTCGACGTGACGGTCGAGCAGTGGCGCGAGTACCTCGAGGGCGACCCCGACGCGGGTGGGGTGCGACTGACGCTCCGCAAGGTGCGGTCGACGAAGCCCGGCATGACCTGGTCGGAGGCCCTCGACGTCGCCCTCTGCCACGGCTGGATCGACGGCCAGACCAGCCGACTCGACGACGACTTCACGCTCACGGCGTTCCAACCGAGGCGCAAGGACAGCCCCTGGTCCCAGGTGAACCGCGAACACGTCGCACGCCTGACCGCCGAGGGTCGGATGACCCCCGCGGGTCAGGCCGAGGTCGACCGGGCGAAGGCCGACGGCCGCTGGGACGCCGCCTACCGCCAGAAGGACGCCGTGCCTCCTGACGACCTGCAGGCAGCCCTCGACGCCGACCCGGTGGCGGCGGCGCACTTCGCGACGATGACGAAGACCGAGCGGTTCCGGGTGTACTTCCGGCTGGCCGCGCTGAAGCGGCCCGAGACCCGGGCGGCCCGCATCCGCGACGTGGTCGCGGCGGCCGCCCGCGGCGAGCAGCACTACCGCTGAGCCGCCGCAGGCCGAGCGCTGGAGGCGCGGGTCGCGTCATGGCCGCATCCCGCCACGATGTAAACAAACCGCCACGCAAACTCATGGCGGTTCGTTTACATCGTGGCGGGGTGGCGGGGTGGCGGGGTGGCGGGGTGGCGGGACGTGACGTCGCGGCGGTGGCGCGACATGCCGCCCGCAGGAGGCGCGGGTCGCGTCAGCGGCGCGAGCGCTGCTTCCAGAAGCGGCCGGCGAGGCGCGCCAGACCGACCAGCGCGACCGACAGCACGGCGAGTGCGACGAGCAGCACGACCATGTAGAGCGCCACGGGGCCGTAGCCGCCCAGCGCCTCCGGGTCGTAGAAGGGGTAGGGGTAGAACGACGTGACGGCGCCGCGGACGAGCGAGTACACGCTGTAGAGGACGGGCACGACGAGGCCGAGGCCCGCAGCGGCCCAGGGCAGGCGACGGCCCACGGGCAGCACGAGCCAGTCGACCAGCACGGCGACGGGCATCACCATGTGCACGACGACGTTGACCCAGGGCAGCACGCCGCCGGCCACCTCGGTCAGCAGCAGGTTGAAGACGAGGCCGACGAACACCATGTTCACGACCGCGATCAGCCGGACGACGTCCCAGGCCCGGCTGCCGGGACGGCGGCGCAGCGTCCGGACGCCGCCGACGGTGAAGACCACGACGGCGAACAGGTTGCTCAGGTTCGTGAAGAACGAGAAGAAGTTGACGACGCTGTAGTCGTTCTCGAGGGTGTCCGCGAACTGGGCGGAGACGGCCACGAGGGCGAGCGCGGCGAAGACGAACCGGTACGGGACCATGAGCTGAGCGCGCGTCATGTCCTCACCCTAGTGAGGCGGAGCCGACCCGTAGCCGCTCACGAGGTCATCGGGTCGACGCCGGCGTCCGGGTCAGGCCTGCTCGATCTTCTCGATCAGGGTCGCCTTGGTGTGACGCGACACGTTCGTGATGCCCTTGGTGCGGGCGAGGGCGCGCAGCGCGACGAGGGTCTGCGCGTGCAGGTCGACGTGGGCGTCGTGACCGTCGGACAGCTGGACGGTGGTCTCGTCGACCTCGGGCAGGGGCGGCGTGTAGATCGAGCGCGGCTCGGCCGGGGTGGCGGACGACGTGCTCGACGACGAACCGCTCGACGACGAACCCTTCGAGCCCTGCACGGCACCCTTGGCCGTCTTCTTGGCGTCCTTCAAGCCGGACGTGGCGTCGTCGAGGGCGTTCTCGAGCGGCTTCACCGACGGGCGGCTCTTCTTGGCGAGCTTCTTGGCGCGACGCTTGGCCTCGGCGACCGCGGCGCGGGCATCGGTGACGGCGTCCTCGGCCTTGTCGTAGGCCTTGGCGGCGGATTTCTTGAGCTTCTTCTGGTCGGCCACGGGATCGGCCCCTCTCTCGAACGTGCGGAAATCGTGCCTGTGAGCGTGGCACGCCCACCTGGGACGGCTGTCAGTCGACCGGCGTCGTCTTGCCGCTCGCGATGCGGTCCCGCTCGGCACGGAGCGACTCGATCGTCTCGGGATCGAGGAAGTCCACGAACGGGTTCGGCTGCCCCGTGCGGGCGGCCACCACCTCGGTGTAGGCGGCCGAGGCGCGGCGCACCTTCGCGGTGGCGCGACCGAGCCGTTTGGACGACGACGACTTCGCCGTGACGACCTCGGCGTGGTGCTCGAGGGCGTCGACGAGTTCGGCGAGCGCGGTGGGGATCTTCTTGGCCATGCGGGGGCCTCTCGGGTGAGGGAAACGGGTGGCGGGGCGTCCCGGACCGGTCGGGAGTGGTCACGGACGCCGACCGGATCATCACCCCACCCGGAGAACGGCAGGTGAACGGACCCGCGGCGCGAGTGCGGTCGCGGCTAGGCTCGCCTGCCGTGACGGGCGCGCGGGTGTGGCTGGTCGACCTCGACCTCGACCTCGGCCGAGAAGGCGACGCCGGCGCGCCTCCGGCGAGCGAGGTCTGCGACGCGCACGAGCGGGTCCGCGCGGCGGCCTTCGTGGACGCGACCGACGCGCGTCGGTACCTGGCCTCGCATCGTGCGCTGCGCCTCCTGCTCTCGTCCGTGACCGGCCGGGAGGCCGGGTCGATCGAGTTCGGACGCGAGGCCTGTCGCTCGTGCGGTGGTCCGCACGGTCGGCCGGTGCCGGTGCCGTCGGACGACCTGCACGTGAGCCTCAGCCGGAGCGGTCGCTGGGCCGCCGTGGCGGTGCGGGCCGGCGCGCCCGTCGGCGTCGACGTCGAAGGGGCCCGTCCAGCCGGTGCGCTCGAGCACCTCCGGCCCGACGTGAGCCCCGAGGACGTCGACGTGGACGTGCTGCGCGCCTGGGTGCGGAAGGAGGCGCTGCTCAAGTCGACGGGGGAGGGGCTGACCACCGCGATGTCGGCGCTCCGTCTGGGGCCCGGGCCCGGGGGCACGACCACGGACGGTCGACGCGGACTGGTCCACGACCGGCGCTCGGCGACCGGGGTCCTCCTCGCCGTCGCCGGTCCGGCCCTGGACGCGGTCGAGTTCACCGACGTGACACCTGGGGTCCCTACCGTGCGGCCGTGAGCCAGACACTGCCCGGCGTGATCGCCGGTTCGCCCGCGGCCCCCGCACCCCGGACGCTCGTCGACGTCCTGCGGGCCACGGCGCTCGAGCACCCGGACGCCTCGGCCCTCGAGGACGAGCGGGGCGCGTGGAGCTACGCGGAACTCGTCGTCCGCGTCGGAGCCGCTTCGCGCGCGCTCGCCGACGCCGGGGTGCGCCGCGGCGACCGGGTGGGCGTGCGCATGCCCTCGGGCGACTCGTCGCTCTACCTGACGATCCTCGCCGTCCTGGCCGCCGGGGCCGCCTACGTGCCGGTCGACGCCGACGACCCCGACGAGCGGGCCGCCCTGGTCTTCGGCGAGGCCGGTGTCGTGGGCATCGTCTCGGCGGGGGGACGCTTCACCCCGCGTGACGCCGACCGACCCGACAGCCTCGTGCTCGCCGCACCGGCCGGGCACGTCAGCGGGCGGGGCACGGCGCTCGCCGACGACGACCGGTCGCCGACCCCGGACGACGACGCCTGGGTGATCTTCACCTCGGGCTCGACCGGCACGCCGAAGGGCGTCGCCGCGAGTCATCGCTCGGCGGCCGCCCTGGCCGACGCCGAGGCGAGGATGTTCCTCTCGTCGCCCGGGCTCGATCCGCTCGGACCGGGCGACCGGGTGCTGGCCGGACTGTCGGTCGCGTTCGACGCCTCGTGCGAGGAGATGTGGCTGGCCTGGCGCAGTGGCGCCTGCCTGGTGCCGGCCCCTCGCAGCCTCGTCCGGTCGGGTGCCGATCTCGGGCCGTGGCTCGTCACCCACGGCATCACCGTCGTCTCGACCGTGCCGACCCTCGCGGCCCTCTGGCCGGACGAGGCCCTCGAGAGCGTCCGGCTGCTGATCTTCGGCGGAGAAGCGCTCCCGCCCGAGATCGTCGACCGGGTCGTCGGCGACGACCGCGAGGTGTGGAACACCTACGGGCCGACCGAGTCGACCGTGGTGGCCACCGGGGCGCTGGTGCGTGCCGGAGAGACGGTGAGGATCGGTCTGCCGCTCGACGGGTGGGACGTGGCCGTCGTCGACGCCGAGGGCGACCCGGTCGCGGAGGGCGAGGTGGGCGAGCTGATCATCGGCGGCGTCGGCCTGGCCCGCTACCTCGACCCCGCCAAGGACGCGGAGAAGTACGCCCCGCACGAGCAGCTCGGTTGGCAGCGCGCCTATCGCAGCGGTGACCTGGTGCGGTTCGACCGGGCCGGACTCGTGTTCCAGGGGCGGGCCGACGACCAGGTCAAGGTCGGCGGGCGCCGGATCGAGCTCGGGGAGATCGAGACCGCGCTGCAGGCCCTGCCCGGGGTCGGCGGCGCCGCCGCGGCGGTGCGGACGACGGCGGCCGGCAACCAGGTGCTCGTCGGCTACCTCGCGGTCGCGTCGGCCGAGACCTTCGACCGAGGCGCTGCCCTCGCCCGCCTCCGGGACGGACTGCCGGCCGCGCTGGTGCCGCTGCTGGCGCTGGTCACCGGCGACCTGCCGACGAAGACGTCGGGCAAGATCGACCGCGACGCGCTGCCCTGGCCGTTGGTCGACTCGTCGACCGGTGGCGACGGGAGAGGTGGCCGGCCCGACGGTGCCGGTTCGATGACCCCGGTCGAGCAGCTCGTCGCCGACCGCTGGCGCGAGGTCCTCGGCGTACCCGTCCCGGACGCCGACGCGAACTTCTTCGACCTGGGCGGGGGATCGCTGGCCGCCGCCCAGCTCGTGGCCCGGCTGCGCGAGCTCGACCCCGAGTTCACCGTCGCCGAGATCTACTCGCACCCCCGGCTCGGCGCGCTGGCCGAGGCGCTGACGGTGGCGGACGTCGACGACGAGGCCCCGCCGGCCGTGTTCCACCGGTCGGTGCCGACCCCGCGCCGCACCCAATGGCTACAGACCCTGCTCGGGGTGCCCCTCCTCGTGCTGTCGGGTGCGCGCTGGCTGACCTACGCCCTGACCGCGAGCACCGTGCTGCGCTGGTGGAGCGGGTTCGACGCCCTGCCGGCGGTCGACGGCGGGCTGCTCGTCGTCGCGATCCTCGTGTTCGCGACCCCGCCGGGACGCATGGCGATCTCGGTGCTGGCCTCGCGCCTCCTCCTCCGGGGGGTCGAGGCGGGCGATCATCCGCGCGGCGGCAGCGTGCACCTGAGGCTCTGGCTGGCCGAGCAGGTCGCGCACCAGATCGGGGCGGTCGGGCTCGCCGGCGCCCCGTGGATCAGTTACTACGCGCGGGCCCTCGGGGCTCGCATCGCACCTGACGTCGACCTGCACGCGCTGCCGCCCGTCACCGGCATGCTGCGCATCGGTCGCGGGGCGTCGGTCGAGCCCGAGGTCGACCTGGCCGGGCACTGGATCGACGGCGACGTCGTCCGCATCGGGGCGATCCGCATCGGTGCGGGCAGCACGATCGGCATGCGGAGCACCCTGCTGCCCGGCACCCGGATCGGCAAGGACGCCTCGATCGCGCCCGGGTCCGCGGTCTTCGGGCGGGTGCCCTCGGGTCAGCACTGGGCCGGTTCGCCGGCCGAACGCATCGGCCGCACTCGCGCCTGGTGGCCGGAGGACCGACCCCCGGCACCCACCCGGTGGTTCGTCGCCTACGGGGCGTCGGCCGTCGTCGTCGCGTTGCTGCCGGTGGCGTCGCTGAGCGCAGGAGGCGCGGTCGTCGCGCTCGGCGTGCGGGGTGCGGGTTCGCTGACGGACGCGTGGTGGCGGGCCCTCGCCCTCCTGGTGCCGGGCACGCTCGTGGCCGGGCTGGTGGCCGCCGTGCTGGTCGTCGCACTCACCCGGCTGTGGGCCCTCGGGGTGACCGAGGGCACCTTCGCGGTGCGGTCGAGGGTCGGTTGGCAGGTCTGGAGCACCGAACGCCTGCTCGACCTGTCGCGCACCCTGTTGTTCCCGCTCTACTCGAGCCTGTTCACGCCGGTCTGGCTGCGCCTGCTCGGGGCCGAGATCGGGCGGGACGTCGAGGCGTCGACCGTCCTGCTGCTGCCGTCGATGACGACCGTCCGCGACGGAGCCTTCCTGGCGGACGACACGCTCGTGGCGTCGTACGAGCTCGGCGGCGGCTGGCTGCGCGTGGCCCGGGCCGAGATCGGTCGGCGGGCGTTCCTGGGCAACTCGGGCATGACCGCCCCGGGCCACAAGGTGCCGAAGGACGGTCTGGTGGCCGTGCTCTCGTCGGCTCCGCGCAAGTCCAAGGCGGGGTCGTCGTGGCTCGGTTCACCCGCGGTGCGCCTGCGCCGCACGGTCGCCGTCGCCGACGAGACCCGCACCTTCCGCCCGGCCACGCACCTCCGGGTGGCCCGCATCGCGTGGGAGCTCAGCCGGATCGTGCCCGTCGTCGTCACCTGCGGCATCGGCCTCGGCCTGGTCGTCGGACTGTGGGCGCTGGTCGACGCGATCGGGGTCGGCGCGACGGCCGCGGTCGGCGGCGTCGTGATGCTCGCCGTCGGGGCGGCGGCCGCCGGGGTCACGACGCTCGCCAAGTGGGCGCTCGTCGGGCGCATCCGGGCCGGCGAGCACCCGCTCTGGTCGTCGTTCGTCTGGCGCAGCGAGGTGTCCGACACCTTCACCGAGATGTGCGCGGCCCCCTGGTTCGCCCACGCGGCGGCCGGCACCCCGGCCCTCGTGTGGTGGCTGCGCTCGCTCGGGGCCTCGATCGGTCGCGGCGTGTGGACCGACAGCTACTGGTTGCCCGAGGCCGACCTGGTGCGACTCGACGACGCGTCGACGGTGAATCGAGGATGCGTCGTGCAGACCCACCTGTTCCATGATCGAATCATGAGCATGGACACCGTCACCCTGGCCGCGGGCTCGACCCTCGGACCCCACAGCGTCGTGCTGCCCGCGGCCCGTCTGGGCGAACACGCCACGGTCGGTCCCGCGTCGCTCGTCATGCGCGGCGAGGTCGTCCCCGTCGGCAGCCGGTGGAGCGGCAACCCGATCGGCCCGTGGCGGGACGTCACGTTCGCGGACTACCACGCCGTCTCGCAGTGACCGGTCCGGCGGCGACCCCGGACGGCTACACGCCCGAGAGCGGCAACACCGGGTACGGCGTGCGCTCGTACGACCTCGTGGTCGGGTACCGCGTGGCGACGAACCGACTGGACGGCGTGGCGACGCTGACGGTCGTGCCGACCGAGGCCGTCCGCACGCTCGTGTTCGACCTGCTCCGCCTCCGTGCCGCGAAGGTGCGGGTGGACGGGCGCAAAGCGCGTCACGCGCAGTCGGCGACGAAGCTCACGGTGACGCTGCCCGAGGAGACCGTGCCGGGTGAGCCGGTCGAGGTGGTCGTCGAGTACGCGGGCTCGCCCGCACCCCGCCGCACCCGCTGGGGCACCCTCGGCTGGGAGGAGCTGACCGACGGCGCACTCGTCGCCTCGCAGCCGAACGGGGCGGCGACCTGGTTCCCGTGCAACGACGACCCGGCGGACAAGGCGACCTACCGGGTGCAGGTCACGACCGAGCAGCCCTACGCCGTCGTCGCCCACGGTGAGCTGACCGACCGGCACACGCGGTCCGGCCGCACGACCTGGGTCTACGAGCAGCCCGAGCCCACGGCGACGTACCTCGCGACGGTGCAGATCGGCCGCTACGAGTTGGTGCCGGTCGTGCTCGCGGGGGTGCCCGGCGTCTTCGCCGGGGTGCCCGCGATGCGGTCCCGCATCGGTCGTGACTTCGGCGAGGTGGCCGACATGATGGCCTGCTTCGTCGAGCGGTTCGGTCCGTACCCCTTCGCGTCGTACTCGGTGGTCGTCACCGACGACGACCTCGAGATCCCGCTCGAGGCCCAGGGCCTCGCGATCTTCGGGGCGAACCACGCCGACGGGGCGGGCGGGTCGCGTCGGCTGATCGCGCACGAACTGGCGCACCAGTGGTTCGGCAACAGCGTGGGCCTGACGACCTGGCGCGACATCTGGCTGAACGAGGGCTTCGCCTGCTACGCCGAGTGGATCTGGTCCGAGGCCTCGGGCGGTCCGTCGGCCGCGCGCATCGCCGCCCAGACCCGCGCGCGGCTGGCCGGTCTGCCCCGCGACCTGCTCGTCGGCGACCCCGGCCCCGACCTGATGTTCGACGATCGCGTCTACAAGCGCGGGGCGCTCGCGGTGCACGCCCTGCGCTCGGCGGTCGGCGACGTCGCGTTCTTCGACGTGCTGCGTGCCTGGACCGCCGAGCACCGGCACGGCGTGGCGACCACGGCCGACTTCGTCGCCCTCGCCACCCGCGTCTCCGGCCACCCCGTCGGACCGCTGCTGCGTCCCTGGCTCGACGAGCGGGCCCTGCCGCCGTCGCCGTGACGATAACGTGACGGCATGACCGCCCCGACGCTGTCCGCACCGCCCGTGATCGCCCTGCTCCGCGACCTCGTCGCGATCGACTCGACCAGCGGCTCACCGGGCGAGGCGGCCGTCCTGCGCCGCGTCGCCGCGGAGTTCGAGGGCGTCGAGGAGGCGCGGGTCGCCTTCGCCCCCGGGGCCGACGGTGAGCCCACGGCGCTGCTGGTCTCGCCGGTGGTCGTCGGCGCCGACAGGCCGCTGCTCGTCTTCGCGTCCCACGCCGACGTCGTCCCGGTGACCGACGCCTCGGCCTGGACCCACGATCCCTTCGCCTCGACCGCCGTCGGCGACCGCCTGTACGGGCGGGGTGCCTCGGACATGAAGTCCGGCCTGGCCGCCTCGATCGTCGCCGTACGGGACCTCCTGCGCCAGGGTGCACCCGTCGCGCTCGCCGTCTCGACCGGTGAGGAGGTCGGCTGCCTCGGGGCTCCTGCCGTCGTCGACCTGCTCGCGGGCCTGCGCGTGGGGGCCGTGGTGATCCCCGAGTCGACCGACGGGCAGGTCGTGCTCGGTCACCGCGGCGCGCTCTGGGCGACCGTCCGCACCTCGGGCGTCGCCGCGCACGGCAGCACGCCCGAGCGGGGCCACAACGCGATCCTCGACCTCGTGGCCGTGCTCGGGCGCCTGGACGACCTGCCCCTCTCGTCCCATGCCGACCTCGGGCGCGAGACGGTCAACGTCGGCGTCGTGTCGGGCGGCAGCGTGCCGAACATCGTGCCCGACGTCTGCGAGGCGCGCATCGACCTGCGCGTCGTCCGGGAGGACGTCGACGAACTCGTCGACTGGTGGCGTGGCCAGCCCGAGGTGACCGACGTCCGCGTCGACCTCGACCTGGCCGCGGTGTGGACCCCGCGCGACCATCCCTGGCTCGCCGGGCTCGACGCCCCGGTCTCGGAGGCGCCCGCGTCGTACTTCACGGACGCCTCGGTGCTCGTGCGGTCGCTCGAGGACGGGGTGCCCGTCGTGGTCTGGGGCCCGGGCGACCCCACCGTCGTCCACACGGTGGACGAGTCCGTGTCGGTCGAGGCGGTCCTGCGGGCCGTCGAGCAGTTCGGCCGCGTCGGCGGGCGGTGGGCCGTCGAGCACTGACCGACGCCCGACGGGGCGGACGGGTCAGGCGGGCTCGGGAGTCGACGACCGCGTGCTCTGCCGGCGGACGAGCCTCGGCGCGAACGAGACGCGCGCGCCTCCGAGTCCTCCGTCGTCGGAGCCCCGCAGCGAGAGCAGCCGCAGCGCCTCGGCGGCCATGCGGTCGGTCGGCTGCGCCAGGGTCGTCAGGGCCGGGGTCACGTACGAGGCGAAGACGATGTCGTCGAAGCCCGTGACCTGCAGCTCGTCGGGCACCGACACCCCGAGCTCGCGGGCCGCCCTCAGCACGCCCATGGCGATCAGGTCGTCCGCGCAGACGATGGCGTCCGGGCGGTCGTCGGAGGTCAGCAGTCGGCGGGCCGCCGCGTCGCCGCTGTCGACCGAGTAGTCGCCGAGCACGACCCCGTCGCGCACCTCGCGGATGCCGAGTTCGGCCGCCCAGTGCCGGAAGCCCCGGAGGCGCAGGGTCGTCGACGAGTTCGTCAGCTCGGAGGTCACGAACGCGGCCGAGCGGGCACCGGTCCCGGCGAGGTGCGTCAGGACGAGCTTCATCGCCTCGGCGTCGTCGAGGCCGATCCAGTCGGTGCCGGCGACGTCGACCCGGCGGTCGAGCTGCACCAGCGGGACGGCCCGGGCGGACGCGGCGACGGCCGCCGCGCTCTCGGTGTCGTGCACGGGGCTGACCACGATGCCGTCGACGTGCCGCTCGATGAGCGACCGGAGGTGCTCGGCCTCGACGGCGGGGTCCTGCCGCGAGTCGCAGAGGAACAGCTGTTTGCCCTCGCCGTGCAGCGCGCTCTCGAGGCTGTCGACCAGGGTCGTGAAGAACGGGTTGAGGATGCTCGGGACGACCATGCCGACCGTGTCGGTGCGGCGGGTGCGCAGGGCGCGGGCGATGCCGTTGCCCGAGTAGCCCAGCTCGTCGGCCGCCAGCCGCACGCGGGCCTCGACCTCGCGGCCGACCGGGCGCGACGCCGACATGACGCGCGAGACCGTCGCGGCGGAGACGCCCGCCCGGCGGGCGACGTCCGAGATGGTGACGGCGTTCATGGGCTCCTCAGGGCGTGGCCGCCGGGGACGACGGGTGATGCCGTCATCGTATCGTCCCCTCGCGGGAAACCGATTGCCCGCTCGAGATCACTTTTACACGTCGGAAACACAAAGGTGTTGACACTCGAAACACGGAGGCGTCACTCTTGACGCAGTTCCCGACGGAAATCGATTGCCCGTCGATCTCGACCCCACCGAGATCGCCCCCTCGCCAGTCCCGCATGCTCCACCTCGTCCTCCCCAGGAAGGCTCCTCATGCCCACGACCCGTACCGTCCTCGCCGCATTCGCCGTGGGCGCCATCGCCATCGGCACCCTCGCCGGCTGCGACTCGTCCTCGACCACCGCCTCCGGCTCCGCGTCCGGCGGCTCGACCTCGACCCGCCCGGCCCCCACCGACGTCCCCCAGGCCTGTGCCCCCGAGGGCGGCGGCACCCTGCAGCTCGGCATGGTCGACATCAACGAGCAGACCGCCTTCTTCACCCAGATGAACGAGGGCGTCCAGGACGTCGCCGACGAGGCCGGTGCCGACCTGCAGATCGTCAGCGGCGACAACGACAGCGCCACGCAGGTCTCGGGCGTCGAGAACCTCGTCGCCTCGGGGGTCGACGCGCTCATCGTCGACCCGGTCGACGCGACCGCGTTGATCCCGGCGCTCACCGCGGCGAAGGCGGCCGGCATCCCGGTCGTCGCGGCCGACGGTTCGGTCGAGGACGCCTCGGCGATCGACTCGTACGTGGGCACGGCGAACGAGGACGGCGGCGCCCAGCTCGGGAAGGCCTTCCTCGACATCACGGGTGGCGAGGGCGAGGTCGGCGTCGTCGGAGCGCTCAACAGCGCGATCCAGATCCAGCGCCAGAACGGCTTCACCGACGCGGTCGAGGCCGGCGGCATGACCATCGGCACGATCGTCGACGGCCAGAACGTCAACGAGGACGCCCAGGCGGCGGCCGAGAACCTGCTCACCGGCAACCCCGACCTCGAGTACATCTACGCCACGGGCGAGCCCGCGCTGAACGGCGCCATCGCCGCGGTGAAGAGCCAGGGCGCCCAGGACCGCGTCACGATCGTCGGCTGGGACCTCTCGCCCTCGGCCGTCGAGGGTCTGCAGGACGGCTACGTGAAGGCCGTCATCCAGCAGGACACCTTCGGCTTCGGCTACGAGGCCGCGAAGGCCGCGATCAACCTGGCCTGCGGCACCGCCGACGTGCCGACGACCGTCGACGTGCCGATCACGATCGTCACGCCCGACAACCTGGCCGACTTCTCGTACTACCTGGAGGGCTGATGACCGACGTCACCACCGGCGACCTGCTCGTCGAACTCGAGGGCATCCGCAAGTCGTACGGCGCCGTCGACGTCCTGCGCGGCGTCGACCTGCGCCTCGCGCGCGGCGAGGTGCTCGGCCTGGTCGGCGACAACGGCGCCGGCAAGTCCACCCTCATGAAGGTGCTCGCCGGTTCGGTCCAGCACGACGGCGGCCGCATCAGCATCAAGGGCAAGGAGGTGCGGTTCCAGTCCCCGAGCGACGCCCAGGCCGAGGACATCGGCATCGTCTACCAGGACCTCGCCCTCTGCGACAGCCTCAACGTCGCCGCCAACCTGTTTCTCGGCCACGAGCCTCGGGTCGGGCCCTTCCTCAAGGTCGGGGCGATGCACGCCGAGGCCACGGCCGTGCTCAAGGAGTTCGGCGTCCGCGTCACGTCCACGCACCAGCTGATCTCGCAGCTGTCGGGTGGTCAGCGCCAGTCCGTCGCCATCGCGCGCGCCGCGTCGGTCGACCCCGACGTGCTGATCCTCGACGAGCCGACCGCCGCCCTCGCCGTCACCGAGGTCGAGTCGGTGCTGCGCCTCATCAAGGAGGTCGCGGCCCGAGGGGTCGGCGTCATCCTGATCACCCACCGGCTGCAGGACCTCTTCCGGGTCTGCGACCGCATCACCGTCATGTACGAGGGGCGCAGCGTCAACGACGCCCGCATCGACGACCTCACCATCGAGTCGCTCGTCGACATGATCACCCGTGAAGGGAGCGCTGCCGCATGACCGCGACGACCTCTGACCCCACCCGCACCAACGGCCCCGAGCCGGGTCGCGGACACGGCTCCACCGACGTGCGCGAGCGCCGCTGGGAAGCCCTGCAACGCGTCAACAAGTCCACCCTGTTGATGCTCGTCGTGACGCTGGTCGTCATCGTCGTCTTCTCGGTGGCGACCCCGACCTTCCTCACCGGCACGAACCTGCGGAACGTCGCCGTGCAGGTCGCCCCCGCGGCGATCGTGGCCGTCGCGATGACCTTCGTCATCACGGCGGGCATGATCGACCTCTCGGTCGGGTCGACGCTCGCCCTCGTCTCGGTGATCGGGGCGGTCCTGCTGCGGGCCGGTCTCGAGTCGGTGCTGGTGATCGTCATCTGCCTGGCCGTCGGAGCCTTCTGCGGGTTGGTCAACGGCTGGTTCTCGAGTTACCAGGGCATCCCGTCGTTCATCGTCACGTTGGCCACCATGTCGATCGTGCGGGGCGTCGCCCTGCTGATCACGAAGGGCTACTCGATCGCCATCGGCTCGGGGCTGATCTTCGCCCAGGTCGGGCAGGGCCGGCTGTTCGGGCTCGGGTACCCGGCCTGGCTCGCGCTGATCATCGTCGGCGTCGGCATCGTGGGGCTGCAGCGCATGCGGTTCGGCCAGTACATCACCGGCATCGGCTCGAACGAGGAGTCGGTCCGCCGGGCGGGCGTCGACACCCGCTTCGTCAAGATGATGGCCCTCGTGCTCAGCGGCACGGCGGCCGGCGCGGCCGGCATCATCACCGCGGCCCGACTGGGGTCGGGCGACGCCAACTCGGGCGTCGACTTCGCCATGACGGTCATCACCGCCGTCGTGATCGGCGGCACGAACCTGCTGGGCGGCAAGGGCAGCGTCATCGGCACGGCGATCGGGGCGATCCTGACCGGCGTCATCACCAACGGCCTCACGTTGCTCGGCCTGAGCCCCTACATCGTGCCCATCGTGACCGGCAGCCTCCTGATCATCGTCATCTGGATCAACCTGCGGGGCGGCTCGTTCACCGACCTGGTGCGCAAGCGGGTGACCCGATGAGCCGCGTCGGAGGGTTCGGGGTCGAGACGACCACCGTCGTCGACGTGCAGACCGTCACCGGTCCCGTGCCGAGCGACCGGCTCGGCTACACGCTGCCGCACGAGCACCTGATCAACAGCATCGAGGAGGGCGGGCTCGAACCCGACCCCGACTTCCCCGAGCTGTTCGACGCCCCGGTCACTCCCGAGATCGCCTGGTTGCTGCGCGACCGTCCGCTCGCCTGCCGCGACAACTGCGTGCTCGACGGCGACGACGACGCGGTCGACGAGCTCGTCGCGTTCCGCGAGCTCGGCGGCAGCACGGTCGTCGAGCTGACCTCGGACGGACAGGGGCGCGACCCCCGCCGTCTCGCCGAGATCTCGCGCCGCAGCGGGGTCGCCGTCGTCACCGGCGGCGGCTGGTACCTCGAGCGGTTCCACCCCGAGGCCACGGGCCGCGACACCGTCGACGACCTGGCCTCGCGCCTGGTCGCGCAGTACCGGGCCGACCCGGCCGAGACCGGGGTGCCCCGGTCGGGCGTGATCGGCGAGATCGGCGTCTCGCCCGGGTTCACCGAGCGGGAGGAGCGTTCGCTGCGCGCGGCCTGCCGCCTGCAACGCGAGACCGGCCTGCCGATGTTCGTGCACCTGCCCGGCTTCGTCCGGCACGGCGGCCGCGTGCTCGACGTCGTGCTGCGCGACGAGGGCGTCGACCCCACGGCGGTCGTCCTCTGCCACATGGACCCGTCCGGCAGCGACCCCGACTACCAGCGCAGCCTCGCCGAGCGCGGGGTCTGGCTCGAGTTCGACATGATCGGCATGCCGTACCGCTTCTCCCTGCCCGGCGAAGGGCAGTCGCCGTCGCCGGTCGAGACGGCCACGGCCATCGCCCGTCTGGCCTCGGCCGGGTTCGGCCGCCGTCTGCTCTTCAGCCACGACCTCTTCCTCAAGAGCATGTTGCGCAAGCACGGCGGCAACGGCCTCTCGTACGTCCCCGCCGTGTTCCTCGACCGGCTGACCGACCTCGGCGTCGACGCCGAGATCGTGCACGGCGTCGGCACCCGCAACGTCCGCGACCTCTTCGAGGGCGCCGCCCTGACCCGCTGAGGGGCGACGACGCGGCACCGAGCCGCTCGCGCCTCCTCGTCCCGAACCGTCCCGTCACCACCGGAAGGCCCCACCATGTCCCGCATCCTCATCGCCGGCGAGAGCTGGATCACCGCGACCACCCACACCAAGGGCGTCGACGAGTTCACCGCCCACTCGTACACCGAGGGCGTCGCGCAGCTGCGCACGGCCCTGCAGGCCGGCGGCCACGAGGTCGTCCACCTGCCCGCCCACCTCGTCGCCACCGGCTTCCCCGAGACGCAGGAGGCGCTGGACGCCTACGACGTCGTGGTGCTGTCCGACATCGGCGTCAACTCGCTGCAGCTCGCGCCCGCCGTCTTCGAGAAGAGCATCCCGGGTCGGGACCGCGTCCGCGAGCTCGCCCGCTGGGTCGAGGCCGGAGGCGCGCTGCTGATGATCGGCGGCTACCTGTCGTTCTCGGGCTGGCAGGGTCGTGCGGGCTACGCCCGCACCGAGATCGCCGACGTGCTGCCGGTCGAGATGCTGATCGGGGACGACCGCGTCGAGCGCCCGGCCGGCGTCGTCGCCACCGTGCTCGACGCCGAGCACCCCGCCCTCGGCGGCGCGGGCACCGAGTGGCCGCTGCTGCTCGGCTACAACCGCACCGTCGTGAAGCCGGGCGCGGTCGAGCTCGCCCGCCTCGACGGCGACCCGCTCGTCGTCGTCGGCGAGGCCGGTGCGGGGCGCACGGCGGTCTTCACGAGCGACTGCTCGCCGCACTGGGCGCCGCCGGCGTTCTGCGAGGAGTGGGACGGCTACGCCCGGGTGTTCAACGGCATCGTGTCGTGGCTAACCGGCCGCTGACGGTGGCGGGCACGACCCGGCCCGAGGGCGTCGGCACGGGCCGGGCGGCGGCGCTGGTCGCCCGCTGCTCGGCCGAGCTGGACGCCTCGGCGTCGGTGCCGCTGCTGGCCCGGATGGCCGACGGCACGCTCGACGACCCCGCCTTCGGTCGCTACCTCGCGATCGAGCAGGCGTTCGTCCGGACGGCGGCCCGTCTCGCCGGCTACTGCCTCTGGCAGCAGCCGGAGTGGTCCCGCGCCGAGCGCCACGCCGAGGCCGTCGCCGACCTCGTCGGTCCGCAGAGCCGGTACTTCGAGCGGTTGCTCTCGACGCGACCGGTCGACGACGTGACCTCGACCGACCTGCTGCGCCGCGCCTCCGTCCTCGAGGGGGCGGTGACGGCGGCACTCGCCGAGGGCGGCTACGCCGGGGTCGTCACCAGCCTCGCCGCGGCCGAGACGCTCTACCTGCGGTGGTGCACGCGGGCGGTCGAGCGTGCCGTGCCCCGACCGGACGACGTGCAACGGTGGATCGAGCTGCACGTCACCGACGGCTTCCGCGCCCAGGTGGCCTTCTTGCACCAGCTGGTCGACGAGCTGCCCGCCGACGTGACCGACGCACGACTGGCCGCCTGGTTCGTCGGCATGCTGCGCGCCGAGGACGCGTTCCACGCGAGCGCCCTCGTCGAGGTGGCCGCGTGACCGGGCCCACTGTCGACCCGGTCGGCCCGGTCGCGATCGACCTGCGCGCCGTCGAGGCCCGTCTCGCCGCGGCCGGCATCGCCTCCGAACGGGTGGTCGTCGGAGCCGACGCCGTCGTGGTCGTCTCGTCCTACGGAGGCCGCGTCTACGGCCCCTTCTTCGCCGAGGGCGAGGCCGAGAACTGGCTGCCCGACGCGTTCACCGACGACGACGCGTTCGGCGCGTTGGTCGACTCGTGCGACTGGAACGTCGGCGGCGACCGGGTCTGGATCGGACCCGAGATCGCCTACATGATCCGCGACCGCAGCGACTACTGGGGCAGCTACGAGATGCCGCCGTCGCTCGACCCCGGCCGCCACGACCTCGGCCGCACGGGCGACCGCGTGACGCTGTCGCGGGTCGCCGAGCTCGAGGCGTTCACGGAGCCGACCGGGCTCGTGCGGGCCGACCTCACGCTCGTCGTGCGGCCGGCGGCCCACCCGCTGCGACACCTGCGCGGGGCGTCGGCCGGGGGCCCCGGCGGCGCACCGCTCGTCGACGCCGTCGAGTACGGCGGCTACGTGACGGAGGTGCGGCTCGGCATCACCTCGGACGGCGCGCACGAGGCCGAGTCGTGGATGCTCGACCAGGTGCGGGCGGGCGGCACGGCGTTCGTCGCGGCCGTGCCCGACACCCAGGTGACCGACTACTACGAGCCGGTCGGCGAGCTGCTCGCCGAGGTGCCCGGCGGCGTCGCCGTGTCGCTGACCGGTGCCGACCGCTTCAAGATCGGCTTCGCGGCACCGCACGTCACCGGACGCGTCGGGTACGTGCGCGCGGTCGGCGACCCGGCCGACGACCGTGCCGTGCTGTTCGTGCGTGGCAGCCACAGCGACCCGTCGGCCGAGTACTCGGAGGAGCCCGACCCGTCCCCGGGGGTCCGGGGCGACTCGCTGCACCTGTACGACGACGACGGCGGGCTCGGCGGGTTCGCCGAGATCGAGGCCCGGGGCACGCCCGTCCTCGGGCCGCGACCCGAGGCGGTCACCGACCGGTTCGCCAGCTGGTGGTTCCGGGGGAGGACGGACGACGTCGCCCGCGTGGCCCAGCACCTGCTCGGGGTGCCCGCCACGACGGTGGCGCAGGCCGCCCGGGGGGCCGCGCCGCGCCTCCTCGGTCCGTCGGCCGCGTCGTCGACCGCCACCACGACACCGTCACCGACCCCGACCCCAGAGCCGTTACCGAGAGGCACGACATGACCCACGACACCGACCCGGCCGCGGCGCAGCGCGCGGAACGCGCCTACGACGACCTCGTCGCCCTGGTCCAGCACGGCCCCCGGTTCCACGGCACCGCAGGGATCGCGGCCGCGGCCGACTGGCTCGAGCAGCGATTGACCGCGGTCGGGTGGCCGGTCGCCCGGCAGCCCGTGACGCTGCCCGGCTGGCAGCCGGGCAGCGTGCACCGGGTCGCGGTGCAGCAGCCGATCGCCCGTGAGCTGCCCGCCTGGCCGATGCTCTGGAGCGGGTCGACCGGCGGTCCGCGCCGGGGCACGGTCGAGGCCGTCGGCCCGCAGGGGCTCTGGGGCGACTCGATGGTCTGGCAGAAGTTCGTCGTGCGGGCGGACGACGGGGACGTCGTGGCCTACCTGCACGCGCGGGACGACGGACCCGCCGCGCCGCAGCCGCTGCCCTCCGGGTCGGACCACGACGTGGCCCACCTCGCGATCGGCCGCGTGGACGGTCTGCAGCTGACCGAGTGGATCGCCGACGGCAAGCCCGTCGAGGTCGAGATCGAGGCCGACGGCGGCCCGGTCGACGCCGCGACCAGCGACAACCTGGTCGTCGACGTGCCCGGCACGGGCGACGGGTCGGTGCTGCTCTGCGCGCACTACGACACGTTCTTCAACACGGTCGGCGCCTACGACAACGGCAGCGGCACGATCGCCCTGCTGCAGCTGGCCGAGCGGTGGGCGGCGGCCCCGCCGGTCTCGTCGGTCCGCCTCGTCTTCTTCACCGCCGAGGAGTGGCACCTGGGCGGGTCCCGGCACTTCGTCGACAGCGCCTCGTCCGACGAACTGGACGCCATCGACTACGTGCTCAACGTCGACGGGCTCGGGCGCGGATCGTTCGTCGAGGCGTTCGGCGCCCCCGAGGCGTTCTCGACGGCGTTCCGCGGGGCGCTGCTGCAGCACGCCGCGGACACCCGGCCCGACCTCGAGCTGGTCACCCGGTTCCCGCCGACGACCGGCACCGACGACGCGTCGTTCTACCGGGCGGGCGTGCCCAGCGCGTTCCTGACCTTCAACGACCTGCACCGCCTGCACCAGCCCGACGACGAACCGAACCGCGGCATCGCGGCGAACGTCGCGTGGACCGTGCCGCTCGTCGAGCACCTCGTGGCGACCCTGGCGCGACCGACGCGGGCCGCGCCTCCCGGGGTGTTGTAGACCAGCCGGCACGGCACCTCGTGGCGTCCCGGCGTGCCCGCGTGCCCGGTCGGCGGGCGGCGGGTGCCGGGCTCAGGCCACCGGCTCGGCGAAGACGATCCGGTTCTGGTCGTAGTGGCCCGAGCCGCGGTCGAAGACGCCGCCGCAGGTGATCAGCCGCAGCTGGTCGGTCGGCTGCGCCCCGAAGACGCGGGCGGTCGGGAACTCCGCCTTCGGCGCGTCGACGACCTCGGTGACGGCGTAGCCGACGACGTCCCCGTCGACCGTGGTCACGTCGACCCGGTCGCCGACGACGAGTTCGTCGAGGCGGGCGAAGACCGCGGGGCCCGACGCCGAGTCGACGTGGGCGGCGATCACGGTCGGCCCGCGCCCGCCGGGTCGGCCCCCGCCGGTGAACCACCCGACGTCGTCCGCGTCCACGGGTACCTCCATGGCGCCGTCGTCGGCGATGCCGAGATCGATCAGCGGGGCGTCCAGCCCGATGGCCGGCACCGAGACGGCCGCCGGAGCGACGCCCTCGCCGACCACCTCGCCGCTGCCGTCGACCCCGCCGCCGTCGACCCCGCCCACCGCAGGAGGTGCGGTGCCCGTCGCCGACGGAGCCGCGGTCGTCGAGGGGCTCGCCCCCGCCCCCGGGGCCGGCGTCACCGTCGGTGCGACCACCCCGGGTGACGCGCACCCGGCGAGGGCCAGCACGACGCCGACGGCGACCACCGGGCGGAGGGAGCGGAGCACGTCAGGCCCGGGCCGCGCGCTGACGACGGGTCAGGACGTACGCACCCGCACCGAGCAGGGCGAGGGCCCCGGCGCCACCGGCCGCGAGGCCGAGACCGCCGGCCGACGCGCTCTCGGCGGCCGCGCCTCCGAGTCCCGTGTCGACGCCACCGACGGGCACCTGCGTCAGCTGGCCGCGGACGACGCCGGCCGCGAACGTGGCCGTGTGCGAGTCGCCCGTGAAGCCGGCCGGGTTCGCCTCGAGCTGCTTCAGGCTGAAGCCGGTGCCCGTGTCGGCCCCGGCGGCGCTCATGACGCCGGTCGTGAAGGGCCCCTGCAGGCAGCCGCTGCTCGTGCGCGTGCCGTCACCGCGGTCGACCGGGTTCGGGAACGAGATGCGCGGCGGGCCGGCCTGGCCCTTCGCGGCCTCGTGGATGTGCGTCGCGGTCTTCGCCGGGCTCTGGTACTCGCCCGTGACGCCGCGCAGGGTGATGTCGTAGCAGATCACCTCGGTGTCGCTGTTGACGCGGAAGTCGAACGTGCCCGTGGCACCGGCCTCGCCCGGTGTGGCGACCCCGTCGTTGTTGATCACCTGGTCGGGCGTCGCCATGACCGTGTAGGCGCTGGTGAAGGTCGCGGGCTCGGGCACCTCGGTCTCGGCGAACGCGGGCGTCACGCCGAACAGGGTGACGGCGGTGGCGGCGGCGCCACCGATCGTCAGGGTGCGGATGGCGGTCTTCTTGGTCGTGCGCGTCATCTTCGGCATGCTCCGGGTCCTCTCGACGGGGCGGCGCCCGGGCGGGTGCCGCTCGACAGGGCCTACGTCGTCGGGCCTCGATGCGTTCACCAGGTGCCGAGAAAGTTTTCTCGACGGTGCGGTGAACGCCGGAGGCGCAGCGGACGTAGACCCCGTCGGCATCCGCGAACGGCGTGGATAGGCTGGAGGGCAGGCGGATGATCGCCGTCATGGGTCGCGCGGGGCCCGTCCCGGGCCGCGCCGCAGATCGGAGCCCGATGAGCGAGGGGTCGTCCGGTCTCGACGTCCGGGCCGCGTTCGTCGAACACGGCTCGTCGCTGCTCGGTTTCGCCGTCAACGCCCTCCGCGACCGGGCGCTCGCCGAGGACTGCGTGCAAGAGACCTTCGTGCGGGCCTGGCGCGCCCGCGACTCGTTCGACGCCGACCGCGGCAGCGTCCGCACCTGGCTGTTCGCGATCGAACGCCGCGTCGTGCTCGACGTGTACCGGGCACGCACGCGCACGCCGTCGGTCGTGCCGCTCGAGCACGCCCCCGACCCCGTGGCGACCGTCGCCGACCCGCTCGAGCGCCTGGGCATGGCCGAGGGGCTCGCCCGCCTGAGCGACGACCACCGGGCGGCCGTGGTGGCCGTCCACCTCGAGGGCCTGAGCTACCGCGAGGTCTCCGAGCGCACGGGCGTGCCCGTGGCGACCCTCCGCACCCGTGTGTTCCACGCGCTGCGTGCCCTCCGCACCCACCTCGACGACCAGGAGACGACCGATGACTGACCGCACGCCAGGGGTGGGGGCCGGTGACGGTGCCGGTGCCGGTGCCGGGGACGGCGGGGGCGCCGACGGTGTCGGGGGCGCCGACGCCCGTCGTGACGAGTTGACGGCCGCGGCGCTCGCGGACGACCTCTCGCCGGGCGAACGCGTCGAGTTCGACGCGTTGCGGGCCGCCGACCCGTCGATCGACGCCGAGTTGGCGGCGCTGGGCGTCGTCGTCGGAGGGCTCTCGGACTTCGGTCGTTGGGACGAGGTCGCCCCGAGCGACGGACTCCGCGAGCGCGTCGACGCCGTCGGACGGGCCGGAGACGACCCGGCCGTGGGGCGGGCGACCGATGACGGCATCGCCTCGGACGTCGGCACCGCCTCGGGCGTCGGCACCGCCTCCGATGCCGGCATCCTGTCCGGCGCCGGCACGATGGGGGTCGACCCGACGGTCCCGCGCATCGGTCCCCACGTCGCCACCGCCCGCTCGGGCCGGGGCCGTCGCCCGCTGCTGATCGCCGTCGCCGCCGCCGCGTGCCTGGCGATCGGGGCCGGGGGCGGAGTCCTCCTCGCGATGCCTCGCGACACGGTGGTGGCCGGCCCGGCCGGCACCCTCGGTGCCGTCGAGCACGTGGACTTCGTCGGTCAGCCGGCCGGGGTCGACCTCGACGGAGACCTCGTCGCCCACACCTGGGGCACCGAGACCGTCCTCAGCATCGACGGCCTGCCGACGGGCTCGGCGTTCACGGTCGTGGTGGTCGGGGGCGACGGGCGTGAGTACGAGTCCGGTGCGTTCCTCGGGTCGGACGTGCGCGTCGACTGTCGGTTGAACGCGGCCGTGCTGCGGCCCGACGTGGCGTCCGTCGAGATCCGTGCCGCGGACGGCCACGACATCGCCGTCGCGTCGGTGCCCCCGGTCGCGAGTTGAGCCGAGTCCTGGGCTCGGGCACGGGTGGCCGAGAGGTCCGACGTGCCGCTCCACCCTGGACCTGAGCCACACGTCGTGACGTCTCGGCAGGGTCAGACGATGGTCAAGGAGGCGCGGGTCGCCTCGATCGTCGCGAGCAGCGACCTCGAGTCGGCCAGCGAGTGCAGAGGCGAGTCGCGCAGCCCGGCATCGACGTAGGACGCCAGGGCCGTCGCCTGGTAGGCCAAGCCCTCGCGGCCGGTCGGGACGGACGGGTCGCTCCAGACGGCCGAGCCGCTGCCCGTGGTCAGCTCGAACGTCGCGGGGAAGACCAGGTTCTGCAGGGTGCGGATCGAGCCGGTCGTGCCCGAGATCGTGCCGAGCCCGGGCGAGGTCGTGAGCAGGCTGGTCGCCGCGGTGGCCAGCACCCCGTCGGCCGTGCGGGTGACGACGGCCGCGTCGAGGTCGACGCCGTCGGCCCGGGTCGAGCCGGTGGCGTGCCACTCGACGGGGTGACCGGTGGCGAACTGGGTGAACCAGAAGGCGTAGACGCCGATGTCGAGCAGGGCGCCGCCGCCGAGGGCCGGGTCCGTCATGCGTCCGCCGGCCGAGAGGTCGTTCGCCCAGGCGACGTCGGCGGTCGCCAGTCGCACGTCTCCGATCGCCCCCTCGGCGAGCAGTTCGGCGATGACGGTGGTGTGCGGCAGGTACCGCGTCCAGAGCGCCTCCATCGCGAGGACCCCCGCGGCGCTCGCCGCAGCCACGATCTCGTCGGCTTCGGCGGTGCTGGTCGCCATCGGCTTCTCGATCAGGACGTGCTTCCCGCCACGGATCGCGGTCAGGGCGTCGGGCAGGTGCCGGGTGTGGGGCGTGGCCACGTAGACGACGTCGACGTCGGGGGACGCGACCAGCGCCTCCGCGTCCCCGTGGGCGGTGTCGACGCCGTGGGCGCGGGCGAACGCCTCGGCCCGGTCGAGGCTGCGCGAGGCCACGGCGACCACCCGCTGGTCGGTGTGCGCGTGCAGGGCGTCGGTGAAGTCGCCGGCGATCTCGCCCGGGCCGATCACGCCCCAGCGGAGGACCGGCCCGCCCCGCAACGGGACGGCCGTTGAAGCGGGCAAGCTCGGGGTGCTCTGGGTGCTCGGGGTCTGCAGGGACATGCGTTCTCCTCGGGGTCACGTCGTCGTGGGTGCATCCATCTTCGCGGGTGCGGGTGCGGGTGCGGGTGTGGGTGTGGGTGTGGGTGCGGGCGGCTGCCAGTGTGCGGCTGCGGGTGTCTGACGGTCGCCCCTCGCCCTCACTCGTGTTCGGCGAACCGCCCGATGCCGATCACGTCGAGCAAGCGCAGCTTGGCGTCGTCGTCGGACCCGGGCGTCGCCGTCAGCACGAGGAGCGTCTGCGACTGGTCCTCGGTGAAGAGGGCCTGGCAGTCCACCTCGATGCGGCCGAGCTCGGGATGCAACAGCGTCTTGCGGTCGTCGAAACGTTGGTGGACCGCGTGACGGCTCCAGATCGTCGCGAACTCGTCGCTCGAGGCGAGCAGCGCCTCCACCAGTTCGCGCGGTCGCCCGCGGCCGCCCGCCAGGCTGAGCGCCGCCCGCAGCCCGGACGCCTGCAGCTCGAGTTGGTGCGCGTGGTCCTCGACCGGGTAGGAGGCGCGCTCGGCCGGGTCGGTGAACCACCGGTGGAACGCGCTGCGGTCGAGACCCTCGTGCCTCATCTGGTCGCCGAGCAGGGCGACCGCGAGCCGGTTCTGCGCGAGCGTCTCGGCCAGGTCGCTGAGGACGAGCGCGGGGGTGTCGTCCAGACGGTCGAGCACCCGCAGCAGGGCGGGACTGACGTGGTCGCCGCCGCGTGTGCGGCGCGGCGGGTGGTGACCGGTCAGGCGGTAGAGATGGTCGCGCTCGTCGAGGCTCAGCCGCAGCGCCCGGGTGAGCGCGACCAGCATCTGCTCGGACGGCTGGGGGCCGCGCTGCTGCTCGAGCCGCGCGTAGTAGTCGGTCGACATGCCGACGAGCCCCGCCACCTCTTCACGACGCAGTCCCGCGGTTCGCCGACGCACGCCCTCGGGCAGCCCGACGTCGGACGGCCGGAGCGCCTCGCGGCGGTGGCGGAGGAAGTCGGCGAGTTCGGCGCGGTCCATCGCCCCATGCTGTCAGCCCCGTCGCTCGCCGACCAGGGAGTGGCGATCCCTGGACGAGCGCTCTCTGCCGCCTCGCGCCTCCCCGGGTCAGAGTGGGGTCGTCGCCCCGACCACCCTCGGCGCGGCGACGACCACCGGCCGCGCCGAGCGCGGCACACCCGAAGGAGCAACCGTGAAGATCAGCGGCAACACCGTGTTCATCCCCGGAGCCACGTCCGGCATCGGCCTGGGCCTCGCCCGGCGCCTGCAGGCCGCCGGCAACACCGTCGTCGTGGCGGGCCGACGCCGGGCCCTGCTCGACCAGATCGTCCGCGACCACCCGGGCCTCGAGGCCGTCGAGCTCGACACCACCGACCCGCAGGCCGTCGTCGACGTCTCGGCCGAGGTGCAACGCCGCTGGCCCGAGACCAACGTCGTGGTCGCGATGGCCGGCATCATGCAGACCGAGGACGTCACGACAGGTGAGTTCCTCCCGACCGCCGAGGCGATCGTCACGACGAACCTGCTCGGGCCGATCCGCCTGATCGCCGCGTGGACGTCGTTCCTGCAGTCACGGCCGGCGGCGTCGATCGTGACCGTGTCGTCCGGGCTCGCGAGCGTGCCGCTGCCGATCACGCCGACCTACAACGCGACCAAGGCGGCGATCCACTCGTTCAGCGAGGGCATCCGCGTGCAGCTCGCCGGCACGAGCGTCCAGGTCGTCGAACTCGTGCCGCCGGCCGTGCAGACCACCCTGCTCGGCCAGCAGGACGACCCGTCGGCCATGCCGCTCGACGAGTACCTCGACGAGACCATGGCGCTGCTCGAGGCCCAGCCCGACGCCCACGAGATCCTGGTCGAGCGGGTCAAGTTCCTGCGCAACGCCGAGGCCGAGGGGCGCTACGACGAGGTGCTGGCGCGGCTCAGCGGTCACTGAGGCGGGCTGGGGGCCGCACCCTAGGCTGGGTGGATGAGCACATGGGGTGACTGGGGTCCGGCGGTGGTGGCGATCGTCGTGGCGGTCGTGTACCTCGTGATCGTCGTCAGCATCGTGCGTGCCGTCCGACGGCGTGCCGACACGACGCAGCTCGAGCGCACGGTCTGGACGGTCGCCGCCGTCTTCTTCCCGCTCGGTGCCGGTGCGGTCTGGCTGCTGCTCGGGCCGCACCCGCTCGGGCTGCGCATCGACCACGAGCACGACTGAGCCGGGCCCGGCCGGGTGTCGGTGGCCGCACCTAGCCTGCGGGGGTGACCAGCCCGACGCCCCGACCCGACGACACCTGCCGAGGAGGCACGGGGCGGCTCGGCGACGACTCCTGCGGTCGTCCGGTCGATCCGTCGTCCCCCGTGCCGCTCTGCGATCGGCACCTCGCGCTCGCCGCCGACTGGGCCGCCTCGCTCGAGGGGTCGGGCGAGGGAGTGACCGACCTGCTGCCGTCGCCGTGCCTCGCGTGCGGGTCGCGGCTCGGCGTGCACTGGCCGTCGGGGTGGCTCTGCGCCGTCTGCGAGTGGCGTCAGGGCGACGTGCCCGACGGCGAGCTCGGGGTCGTGCGGGTCGACGTCGTCTACTACATCCGCTTCGAGGACCGCATCAAGATCGGCACCTCGTCGAACCCCCGACAGCGGCTGAGGACGCTCTGGCACGACGAACTCCTGGCCTTCGAGCGCGGCGACCGCCTGGTCGAACGGCGACGGCACGGCCAGTTCGCGGCGTCCCGGTTCGGTCGCACCGAATGGTTCGCCCGGAGTGCCGAGCTCGACGCCCACGTGGCGGCGCTCGCCGAGGGCATCGACGATCCGTGGCAGCGCTACGCCCGCTGGCGCAGCGAGGCGCTGGCCCTGCGCGGCTGAGCCCGACTGGCCTGGCTAGCCTGGCTGGCCCGGGGGTCGCGTCACACCACGTTCTGAACGTCGCACCGTGTTTCGTGCAGCGCACCGCAACGAGATCGGGTGCCGTGCACGAAACGCGGTGCGGTGTCGTGGTCCCGCCCGGCCCTGCCGTGCCGGGGGGCGCGCCGTACTCAGCGGCGCAGGTAGGCGTCGACGAGCAGCGGGCCGCGGATGTCACGCAGCTCGTCGAGCAGCAGGGGCACCGTCTGCCGCGTCAGCCCCGAGAGTTGCAGGTCGTGGGGGCCGAGCGGGGGCAGCTTTCCGGTCCGGAGCCGTACGACCTCCCAGCCGGCGGCCCGCAGCGCGGCGTCCTTGCGGCGGTCGGCGGTCTCGCGGTGCCCGACGTGCTCGAGCCCGTGCCGCCCGGTCGAGTCGTACTCGATCGCGACCCGCAGCTCGCTCAGCACGATGTCGGGCCACACCTCGACGTGGTCGAAGAAGGGACGCCCGACCCGCACCGCGTTCAGACCGGGCTCGAACTCGAGCCGGGCCGTCAGTCCGGCTCGCAGCTCGGCCTCGACCGCCGACGCCGGCTTGGGGGCACACGCGCTGACGAAGGGCGTACCGGTCGGCAGGGCCGGCGTCTTGTCGCACACCGGCCGGGAGGCGCGGGTCGGCCGAGGGGCGCGGGCCGGCCGGGACGCGCGTTCGGTGAGGGAGGTGCTGATGGGCAGGGAGGCGCGCTCGGTGCGGGAGCCGCTGATGGGCGGGGAGGCGCGAGCGGTGCGGGAGGCGCCGGTGGACGAGGAGGCACGCTCGGTGCGGATGTCGTTGACCAGCGGCGAGGTGGGGGAGGCGCGGGAGGGCTCGGGACTGCGGCTCGCCTCCGCGCGCGGCGTCGTCGACGGCAGACCCGTGCTCGAGCCGCGGCGACGCCGGGGCGGGGGTGACGGGGCCGCCGGCACCGCGCCTCCTGCGGTCTGGGCCGCCCAGGCCTGGCCGGACGCCGTCCCGGCATCGCCCGGTGCCGGCCGGGCCTGGCTCGGTGCGCTCGCGCCCTGCGCCGGCATGCCCTCGGCCTGTGCGCGGACCGCCGCCGCGGGTGCCATCGGCGGTCTCATCGGCAGGGCGCGCGGAGCGGCGAGCTCGCTGCACTCGGGGCACCACGACGACCGCCGGCGCTCGCGCCCGGGCCGGTGCCGCTGTTCGTCGGGGGTGGCGACGAAGACGTGGCCCGCGTCGCAGAGCCAGCACAGCCACACGTCGGCCGCGGGCGGGATCTGGCTGAGCACGATGCCGCCGTTGTGTTCGGGCCGGTACTGCCGCACGAGCACCGGGTACGACGCCCACGCCTCGCGGTAGCTGCCCACGGGGTAGGGCACGGCGAGGCCGCGCGACGACCGGCGTCGCGCCCACCAGGCGGCGATCGGCTCGGGCACGCGCACACGCTACGACGGGCCACCGACACTCGGCCCGGCAGCCCGGCAGCCCGGCAGCCCGGCAGCCCGCCGACACCGCACCGACACCGCACCGGCACCCCGACGGGCCACCGGCACCCGGGCCGACTCCGTCGGACACCCGTAGCATCGACCGGATGCCCGACACCGCCCCTCCCGACGTGCCCGACCTGCCCGACGCCCCCTCCGACGCCCCCGCCGACGTCCACGCCCGCGGTTTCGTCCGCGTCCGCGGCGCTCGCGAGAACAACCTGCGCGCGGTCGACGTCGACGTCCCGCGCGACAGCATCGTCGCGTTCACCGGCGTCTCGGGCTCTGGCAAGTCGTCGCTGGCCTTCGGCACGATCTTCGCCGAGGCGCAGCGCCGCTTCTTCGAGTCCGTCGCCCCCTACGCGCGGCGGCTGATCGCCCAGGGCGGCGCCCCGCACGTCGACGAGATCACCGGCCTGCCCCCGGCCGTCGCCCTGCAGCAGCGCCGCGGCGCCCCGAGCTCGCGGTCGACCGTCGGCACCCTGACCACCCTGTCGAACTCGATGCGGATGCTCTACTCGCGGGCCGGCAGCTACCCCGCGGGGGCCGACCGGCTCGAGTCCGACTCGTTCTCGCCGAACACGGTCGCGGGGGCCTGCCCGCGCTGCCACGGGCTCGGCATCGCGCACGAGGTGACCGAGGCGTCCGTCGTCCACGACCCCGACCTGAGCATCCGCGACGGCGCGATCACCGCCTGGCCGGGAGCCTGGCAGGGCAAGAACCTCCGCGACGTCACGAGCGTGCTCGGCTACGACATCGACCGCCCCTGGCGTGACCTGCCGCAGGCCGATCGCGACTGGCTGCTCTACACCGAGGAGCAGCCCGTGGTCGAGGTGACCCCCCAGCGCGACCGCGTCGCCAAGCCGTACAAGGGCCGCTTCTGGAGCGCCCGCGCCTTCGTCCTGCACACCCTCGCCGACTCGCAGAGCGAGACCCAGCGGACCAAGGTCCTGCAGTACGTCGAGAGCGGTCCCTGCTCGCTCTGCGGTGGCAGCGGCCTGACCCGGGCGGCACTCGCCGTGACCTTCGCCGGCCGGACGATCGCCGAGCTCAACGCCCTGCCGATCGCCGAGCTGGGCGACGTCCTGCGGCCGACGGCGACCCTGACGAGTGCGTCGGCGGCGGTGTCGAACGCGTCGTCGGGCGAGGTCACGGAGGTCGCCGTCCGCATCGCCTCCGACCTGCTGGCCCGGACGACCGTGCTCGCCGACCTCGGGCTCGGCTACCTCAGCCTCGGCCGTGCGACGCCGACCCTGTCGCCGGGCGAGATGCAGCGGCTCCGCATCGCGACGCAGCTGCGCTCGGGCCTGTTCGGCGTCGTCTACGTGCTCGACGAGCCGAGCGCCGGCCTGCACCCTGCCGACGCCGAGTCCCTCGTCGAGGTGCTCGAGCGGCTGCGGGCGAGCGGCAACTCGGTGTTCGTCGTCGAGCACGACATGAGCATCGTGCGTCGCGCCGACTGGGTCGTCGACGTCGGCCCGGGGGCGGGCAGTCAAGGAGGCGCGGTGCTCTACAGCGGGCCCGTCGCCGGGCTCGCCGGGGTCGCCGACTCCGTCACGAGGCGGTTCCTCGACCCCTCCGCCGACGGTCGCGCCCAGGGCGGGTCGCCCGTCCGCCGCGAACCGACCGCCACCCTCGAACTGCGTGGCGTCACCCGGCACAACCTCGACGGCGTCGACGTCGACCTGCCGCTCGGCGTGCTGACCGCGGTCACGGGGGTGTCGGGCTCGGGCAAGTCGACGCTGGTCGGCGGCGTGCTGGCCGAGACGGCGACGAGCCACGAGCGGGTCGACCGCGTCGTGCAGGTCGACCAGAAGCCGATCGGCCGGACTCCGCGGTCGAACCTCGCGACGTACACGGGCCTGTTCGACGCGGTGCGCCAGGCCTTCGCCGCGACCGACGAGGCACGGGCCCGGGGGTACGGCGCCGGACGCTTCTCGTTCAACGTCGCTGGGGGCCGCTGCGAGGTCTGCCAGGGCGAGGGGTTCGTCTCGGTCGAGCTGCTCTTCCTGCCCGGCAGCTACTCGCCGTGCCCCGAGTGCCACGGAGCCCGCTACAACGCCGAGACGCTCGAGGTCACGTGGCACGGCGCGACCGTGGCGGACGTGCTCGCGATGACGGTCGACGAGGCGGCGACGTTCCTCGCCGAGGTGACCAGTGCCTCCCGGGCCCTCGAGACGTTGCGGCAGGTCGGGCTCGGCTACCTGCGACTCGGTCAGCCGGCCACCGAACTCTCGGGCGGCGAGGCGCAGCGCATCAAGCTCGCGACCGAACTGCAGCGGGCACGCTCGGGCCACACGCTCTACCTGCTCGACGAGCCCACGACGGGCCTGCACCCCGCCGACGTCGAGCTGCTCGTCACCCAGTTGCAGCTGCTCGTCGACGCGGGCAACACGGTCGTCGTGGTGGAGCACCACATGGGCGTCGTGGCGGCGTCCGACCACGTCATCGACCTGGGCCCCGGCGGAGGGGACGCCGGTGGGCGCGTGCTCGCCGTCGGGACTCCCGAACAGGTGGCCGGAGCCACCGGTAGTCGCACCGCGCCGTACCTCGCGGCGGCGCTGCCCGCCTGAGCCGCCGGGGCCACTGACCCGAGGAGCCGAGGAGGCGCGGTCCAGCCGACCCGCGCCTCCTCGGTTCCGTCGTCGGTCGGGCTACGGCGAGACCATGCCGCCGTTGACGTTGAGCGTCTCGCCCGAGACGAAGCTCGACTCGGCCGAGGCGAGGAACACGTAGGCCGGGGCCTGCTCGGCGGGCTGGCCGGCGCGACCGAGCGGGGCCTCGCTCGAGCCGAACTCGGGCAGCGACTCGGGGTCGACGCCGTCGGTCACCTGCAGCACGGTCCAGGTCGGGCCGGGCGCGACGACGTTGACGCGGATGCCCTTCGTGATGAGCTGCTGCGCCATGCCCTTCGACAGGTTGTTGACCGCACCCTTGGTGGCGGCGTAGTCGAGGCGGTCGGGCGCGGGCGTGTGGGCCTCGGCCGAGGCGGTGTTGATGATCGTCGAGCCGGGGGCGAGGTGCGGCACGGCGGCCTTGACGATCCAGAACGGGGCGTAGACGTTGGTGCGGAAGGTCAGGTCGAACTGCTCGTCGGTGATGTCGGCGATGTCCTCGTGCCAGACCTGCTTGCCGGCGACGTTGACGACGGCGTCGAGGCCGCCGAGTCCGTCGACCGCCTTCTGCACCAGTTCGCGACAGAAGGAGGCGCTGGTCAGGTCCCCGGGGAGGGCCACGGCCTTCTGCCCCGCGGCCTCGACGAGCGCGATGACGTGGTCGGCGTCGGACTGTTCGCTCGGCAGGTAGTTCAGGGCGACGTCGGCACCCTCGCGGGCGTAGGCGATCGCGACGGCGGCGCCGATGCCCGAGTCGGCACCCGTGATGAGGGCCTTGCGCCCCTGCAGGCGTCCCGTGCCGCGGTAGGTCTCCTCGCCGAGGTCGGGGACGGGCGTCATCTGCGACTGCAGGCCGGGCTCGTCCTGGTGCTGCACCTCGGGGCTGATCGTGGGGTAGAGCGTGCGCGGGTCGGAGAAGGTGTACTGGTCGCGGGTCATGCGGGGTCCTCTCTGGTTCGGGGGTGCCCTGGACGCTACGCCGGGCCGCCTCCGCCGACGCGGCGCGTTCGGGGTACGGGCCCGGACGCAGCGGACGAGCGGCCGCGGATCGTGCCCGCCATCGTGGCGGAGGACGATCGGCGACCACTCGTCCGGATCGTCGTGCGGGCTAGAGGCCCTGGGTCATGATCAGCGCGCCAGCGACCATCGAGCCGATGTTGGCCACGATGCCGATGAAGCCGAGCACGATGCCGACCGTCGCCATGGTGCGGGCGGCCGGCTCGCGCTTGCGCGACAGGAAGCCGAGCACCACGGCGGCGATGGCGAGGAGGATCCACAGCACCGGCAGGAAGAGGCAGAAGACGATGCTGACGATGCCGAAGACGAGCGACAGGACGCCCATCGTCTTCTTGGTCGTCGTGGCGGGGCCGGTGGTGCCAGGGCCGGGGTAGGGGGTGGCGTCGGTCATGTCGGGTCTCCTCAGAATCGGGGTGAGCATTTCTCGTGGAAGCTAGCGACTTTCGGACCGTGAAGGCCGGGTGATCGGCTGGCGGGACCCGACCCGACCCGACCCGACCCGACCCGACCCGACGCGACGCGACGCGACGCGACGCGTCGCGACGAGCGGTGGCGGGCGCCGCGGCTCGGAGGAGTGCGGAGGGGGCGTCAGTGGGGTGCGTGGATCCGTCAGCGGGTGACGGCGAACGCCGGGGGAGGGGCGTCCACGATCGTCGCCGCGCCGCACGCGATCGCGCGGCTGATCCGCTCGACCAGCTGGTCGGGGACGGGGCGGCCCCAGCCGAAGGCGACGGTGTCCTTGGCGCGTCGGTGAGGGGAGACGTCGCCTTCGAGGGCTTCGTCGAACCGGGGCACGGGGTAGATGCCGAGGTGGCGCGTCCAGGCCGCGAAGTAGAGCGTCTGCCCGTCCTCGAAGCGGATGGCCGGCATGCCGTACCGCAGGCTCTCGACGCCGCCGGTGCACCCGGCGTGGATGGCCCGCCTCACCCGTTCGAGCGCTTCGCGTCTCTCGGGCGGGAACCCCGCGATGTACTGATCGACCACGGTGTCGCTCATGACGAGTCCTCTCGTTCGCTGGGCACCAGTGTGCGACGGAACGAGCGCGGGCGCCAGCCCCCGGGCCGAGCGTTCGTGTGCGGCGTCGAGGTCTGCATCGGATCACATCGCTTCTTTCACGCCCGACCTGATGAGGAGCCAGTTGACGGGGTAGGAGGTCGCGAACCCGGCGAGCATGGCGATCTGCATGACGAACCAGAATTCCGGACTGACGACGTCCGCGCGCCCGCCGAAGAGTGAGGGCAGGACGAGGAACTGGGCCAGCGCCATCACCCCGTACATTCCGACCTGCCACGCCGAGATCGACAGGGCGTCGGCCTTGAGGGCGGCCACGATGCCGGCTCGGAGGCCGAGGCCGCGCATCGGGGCGATGGAGAAGTACTGGAACACGATCCCGAGAGCGAAGGCGAGGACGAAGTCGATGATCCAGCCGGCGAAGATCTCGTCGTCGTACAGGGTGCCCCGGCCGACGACGACGCCGATGACGGGGAAGGCGACGAGGGCGAACTCTGCGACGAGGTCGCCGATCGCGCAACCCGCGCCGCAATGGCTGGTACCCGTGGCGACGGAGACCGCCATCGAACTCCCGCGCTCGTCCTGGCTCAGTCCTCGCAGGGCGGCGCGCGCGGTCCGACGGTAGAACAGCAGCCACGCGAGCCCGCCGAACAGCATCGTCACGGGCCACACCACGTTCATCACGGCCATCGGCTGTGGGCGGCGGGCCACGTCGGCCGCGACACCGACCGCGCAGACGACACCGATGGCGATGAAGGTCCACGAGAGGAACGTGAACCCGACGGGGAACGCGTCGACGGTCAGGACAGGTGAGGCGGCGACCATCCATCGACCCAACACCCTGACGATGCCGAGCGTCGACGTCGACGAGAACGTCGTGAGGCCCGCTGTTCGACGCCGATCTGCTCGGCACGTGCCTCCGGCCCGATCCCGGGGGATGAATCGGTCAGGCCGCTTCCGTTTCTGCGATCAGTCGACGGAGGGTGATCAGGGCATCGCGGATGCGGGTCTTCATCGTCCCGATGGCGACGCCGGCCTCACGGGCAGCCTCGCTGTGGCTCAGCCCGCCGAAGTACACCAGCTCGAGGGCTTGCTGCTGCAGGTCGGTCAAGGTGCGCATGGCCTTCGTCACTCGCTCGTGCTCGACCCGGGTCTCGGCCGTCTCCGCCACGTCGTCCCGTGCGTCGACGAATTCCTTGGCACCGACCGCGAGGTCGCGGTCGCGTGAGGACTGGGAGGCGCGCACCCGGTCGACGGCGCGGCGGTGCGCCATCGTGAGCAGCCACGACGATGCCTTGCCACGCGCGGGATCGAAGCGCCCGGCGGTCTGCCAGGCCTCCAGGAAGATCTCCTGCGTGACTTCCTCGGACTGCGCCGGATCGACCAGGATGCGACGGACCAGTCCGAGGACACGGGCAGCCGTCCGGTCGTAGAAGACCGCGAAGGCTTGCTGGTTGCCTTCGGCGACGAGGACGAGGAGGTCGTCGTCGGAGCGCTCGGTCCCCACGGGTGGCGCAGGTGCAAGAGACATGGCGTCCAGTCCGGGGGGCTCGGGATCGAGGTTTCGTGCCACCGACGGCACCCCTCGAACTCTATGCGCTTGAATTGAAAGCGGTGACCCCAGACCGGGGGTCACGAGTCGTGTCTGCGGTGGTCGTCAGCTGCCGGGCAGACGCGGAGGTGACCGGCGCGGTGAGCACGGCGCTCGTCACCCCCGCCGCGCCTCCTGACCCCCGGCCGTCAGTGCGCGAAGAACCCGGTTCCGAACGATGCACNGCGCGTGGTGAGCACCGAGATCACCACGGGGTCGCCCGACGGGGGGACGACGATCGCGACGTCGTTGCGGATGCCGCCCGCGCCTCCTGACTTGTCGGCGACCTGCCAGCCGTCGGGAGCGCCGGCACGGATCAGGGTGTCGCCGGTCGCGTTGCCCGACATCCACTCGAGCAGGGTGGCGCGGTCGTCGGCGGCGAGCCAGTCGCCGTCTGTGATGCGGGCGAGGGTGGCGGTGAAGGCGGCGGGCGTGGTCGTGTCGGCCGTGCTGCCCGGGGTGAGCGTGTTGAGCTCGGGCTCGCCGTGGACGACGTCGGTCACGTCGTCGCCCTGCGCGGCGAGGGCGGCGTCGAGCCCGGCCGGGCCGCCGAGCTCGGCGAGCACCAGGTTCAGCGCCGTGTTGTCGCTCTGCCGGACGGCCGCCTCGGCGAGCTGCCGCAGCGGGAGCCCGTCGGCGACGTGCTCGCTGGTCAGCGGCGAGTACCCCGCGGCGTCGACCTCGGCCTGGGTCCAGGTGACGACGCGATCCAGGTCGGCGTCGTCGGTCGCGTCGAGCAGGGCCGCCACGGCGAACGCCTTGAGGCTCGACGCGTACCCGAAGCGTTCGTCGGCCCGGTGGTCGAGGGTCGCGCCCGAGCCGGTGTCGAGCACGGAGAGGCCGACGCGCGCGTCGTACCGCGTCTCGAGGTCGGTCAGCGCGGCCTCGACCTCGGGGGTCGCGAGGTCGGGCGCGACGATCGGGCTGGGCAGGGGGACCGGCGTCGCGGTCGGGCTCGGGGCGGGTGCCGAGGACCCGGGCGTCGAGCAGCCGGTCAGCGCGAGTCCCAGGCCCAGGGCGCTGGCCGTCAGGAGGGTCGTCGTCTTCGTCGTCCGGGAGGTCATCGGTCCAGTCTCGCCGACGCCCCGGAGGCGCGGGTCGGCTCGACGTCGAGAGGTCGGGTTGCGGCACCGGGGTGAGGTTAGGCTAACCTAAGCGCGTGACCACCGACCTGCCCCTCGCGGCCACCGCACCCGCCTCGGCCACCCTCCGTGCCGACGACGTCTCGGTCGCCTACGACGGCGTCGACGTCGTCCGCGGGGCCCGCCTCGAGCTCCGACCCGGCTGCGTCACCGCCCTCGTCGGCCCGAACGGCAGCGGCAAGTCGACGTTGCTGCGCACCCTCGCCCGGCTGCAGAAGCCGCGCACGGGCTCGCTGACCCTCGCCGCGCCTCCTGCGGGGGTCGAGTGGTCCGAGAACGTCGTCCGCGCCTCGGGGAGGGACGATTCGCGACCACTCGACCGCGCGAGCGCGGACGCGGGCGACGAGACGGTCGACGGGTTCGAGCTGTCGCTGCGGCAGTTCGCGCGGCGGGTGGCGCTGCTGACGCAGGGGCGCCCGACCCCCGGCGGCCTCAGCGTGCGCGACGTCGTCGAGTTCGGCCGCTACCCGCACCGCGGCCGCTGGGGGCGCTCCGACCCGGACGGCCCCGCCGCCGTCGACCGCGCGCTCGGACTCACCGGCGTGGCCGACCTCGCCGACCGCGGCGTCGACCAGCTCTCGGGCGGTCAGCTGCAGCGCGTCTGGCTGGCCAGCTGCCTCGCTCAGGACACCGGGGTGCTGCTGCTCGACGAGCCCACCACCTACCTCGACCTGCGCTACCAGGTCGAGCTGCTCGACCTCGTGCGCGACCTGGCCGACTCGGGCCGCATCGCGGTCGGAGTCGTGCTGCACGACCTCGATCAGGCCGCCGCGCTCGCCGACCGCATCGTCGTGCTGAGCGAAGGCCGCATCGTCGCCGAGGGCGACCCCGGGGACGTGCTGACACCGCGCCTCCTGACCGACGTCTGGGGCATCCGCATCGACGTCGACACCGACCCCACCACCGGCCACCTGCGCACCCGCGCGATCGGCCGACACCACACCCGGGCCGAGACGCCCGTCCGATGAGAGAGACACCACCCGTGACCCAGCGCCTGATGACGACGCCCCGCCACACCCCGACCACCGGCGGCCCCGCCCGCCGCCCCGCCCGCCGACTGCTGACGGTCACCGCCGTCGCCGCGGCCGCGGCCCTGACCCTCGCCGGCTGCGGCACCACCGAGTCGGCCGACGCCGGCTCGACCTCGGGCAGCGGCGAGCAGATCACCCTGACCGACGGCACGGGGGCCGAGATCACCCTCGACGGTCCCGCGACGAAGGTCGTCGGCACCGAGTGGAACGTCGTCGAGGACCTCGTCGCCCTCGGCGTCGAACCCGTGGGCGTCGCCGACGTGAAGGGGTACAACGAGTGGGACGCCGCCGTGCCGCTCACCAACGAGCCGACCGACATCGGCACCCGCGGCGAGCCGAGCCTCGACACCGTCGCGTCGCTCGCACCCGACCTGATCGTCGCGACCGACGGCCTGAGCGCCGACGCCGTCGAGCAGCTGAAGGAGATCGCTCCCGTGCTGCAGATCACCTCGGCCGACGCCTCGCGCCAGATCGAGCACAGCATGGACAACCTCGACCTCATCGCCAAGGCGACCGGCACCGAAGAGAAGGCGACCGAGGTGAAGAAGGAGTTCACCGACGCCGTCGAGGCGGGCAAGCAGGCCCTCGCCGACGCCGGTCTCGCAGGTCAGCCCTTCGCCTTCGCCGACGCCTATGTCGACGCCGGCCAGGTGAGCATCCGCCCCTACGCCAAGGGCTCGCTCGTGTCCGACGTCACCGAGGAGCTCGGCCTGACGAACGCCTGGACCGTCGAGGGCGACGAGGCGTACGGCCTCGCCACGACCGACGTCGAGGGCCTCACCCAGCTGCCGGCCGACGTGCAGTTCCTCTACATCGACAACACCGCCGCCGGTGCCGACGACCCGTTCGCGGTGTCGCTCGCCTCGAACGCCGTCTGGACGTCGCTGCCGTTCGTGCAGTCCGGTGACGTGCACCGTCTCGACGACGGCATCTGGATGTTCGGCGGCCCCGCCGCGATGACCGCCTACGTCGACTCGCTGGTGTCGACCCTGACGAAGTAACCGGCACCGTGAGCACGACCGTCACCCCCACCGACCCCGCGCCGCCCCGGCTCGGCGAGCCCGCCACCGGGCGCGACGAGCGGGCGATCCGCGCGGCGCGAGCCCAGGAGGCGCGGCTCGCCGCCCCCCGCCGGGTCACGCTCGGGTCGGTGGGCGTGACGGTCGCGCTGGTCGCCGTCGTCGTGGTGCTCGCCCTCGTGGACGTCACGCAGGGCACCGCCGACGTCGGCGCCCGGCAGGTCTGGCAGGCGCTGACCGGCACCGCGACGGCAGGCGACGCGTCCGTGGTC
The DNA here is from genome assembly GCF_014841655.1 of Frigoribacterium sp. CFBP 8759. Classification (NCBI taxonomy): domain Bacteria; kingdom Bacillati; phylum Actinomycetota; class Actinomycetes; order Micrococcales; family Microbacteriaceae; genus Frigoribacterium; species Frigoribacterium sp. CFBP 8759. Next base: position 590,457 of record NZ_JACYUH010000001.1, on the reverse strand, counting down.
GTGGCCTCGCGCCTCCCCCGGATGGTCGCCGGCCTGCTGGTCGGCGTCGCCCTCGGAGCCGCCGGTGCGGCCCTGCAACAGATGAGCCGCAACGTGCTCGCCTCGCCCGACACCCTCGCCGTCAACGCCGGCGCCTACGCGGCGCTCGCGCTCGCGGCCGTCACGGGGCTCAGCCTGCCCCTGCTCGCCTCGTCCGGCGTCGCGTTCGTCGGCGGGCTGCTCGCCGCGGGCCTCGTGCTCGCGGTGTCCGGGCTGGGCGCCGGCACCGTGCGGCTCGTGCTCGCCGGCAGCGCCCTCGCCCTCGGCCTCGCCTCGGTGACGAGCGCCCTGCTGCTGCTCTTCCCGCAGCAGACCGCCGGGCTCTACGCCTGGGGCCAGGGCAGCATCTCGCAGAACGGCTTCGACGGCGTCGTCCAGCTCGCCCCGGTGATCGTCGTGGGGCTGCTCGTGCTCGTCGCGATGAACGTCCGCGTGGACGCCCTCGCGCTCGGGGACGACGCCGCCCGCAGCGTCGGCGTCGACGTCCGCACGACCCGCGTGGTCACCGTCCTCGCCGCCGTGCTGCTCTCGGCCGCCGCCGTCACCCTCGCGGGGCCGATCGGCTTCGTCGGCCTCTGCGCCCCCGCCCTCGTCCGCCTGCTGCGTCGGGCCGTGCCCTCCGTCCGCCGCTTCCTCGTCTTCCTGCCCCTCGCGGCCCTGGCGGGCGCCGCCCTCGTGCTCGGCGCCGACGTGCTGCTGCGCGCCCTGGTCGGTGCCGAGACGTCGGTCCAGGTGCCGACCGGCGTCGTGACCTCGCTGCTCGGGGCGGTCGTCCTCGTCGTGCTGGCCTTCCGTGCCCGCGACCACGGAGGCGTCACCCCGACCGACCGGCACCCCGTGGTCTCCCGCCTGCGGTTCGTGGTCGTCGTCGTGGTCGTGCTCGCCGCCCTCGTCGCCGTCGTCCTCGGCTCGGTGCTGCTCGGCGACGCCAAGCTGCTGCTCGGCGACGTCGCCAACTGGGTGGTCGGTCGGTCCGGCCGCGTCGTCACCTACGTGCTCGACACCCGCGTCCCCCGGGTCGTGGCCGCCCTCGCCGCGGGGGCGGCGCTGGCGCTCGCCGGCACGCTCGTTCAGGCCGTCACGCGCAACCCGCTCGCCGAGCCGGGCATCCTCGGCGTGACGGGCGGAGCCGGCCTCGGGGCCGTGCTGCTCGTCACCAGCGTGCCGCTCGCGACCGGCTGGGGCATCGCCGGCGCGGCGTTCGCCGGAGCCGTCGTGGCGGCCGTCGTCGTGTTCGGCCTAGCCTCCCGCGGTGGCTTCCCGCAGAACCGGCTCGTGCTGATCGGCATCGGCGTCTCGACGGCGACGGCGGCCGCGATCAGCCTGCTGATCGTCCTGACCGACCCGTTCAACGGAGCGAAGGCGCTGACCTGGCTGTCGGGTTCGACCTACGGCCGCACGCTGGACGACGCGCTGCCGGTGTCGCTGGTGCTCGTGGCCGCGCTCGTGGTGGTCGTGCTGCTGCGCCGTCGCCTCGACCTGCTGGGGGTGGACGACGACACCCCGCGCCTCCTCGGGGTCTCGCTCTCGCGGTCGCGCCTGGTCTTCCTGTCGCTCGCGGTGCTGCTCACGGCGACGGCCGTGGCCGCCGTGGGCGTGGTCGGATTCGTCGGACTCGTCGCCCCGCACGCCGCCCGGTCGCTGGTCGGACGGCGGCACGCACGGGTGCTGCCCGTGGCCGTGCTGCTCGGCGCGGTGCTGGTCTGCGCCGCCGACGTGCTCGGCCGCACGCTGATCGCCCCGGCACAGCTCGGCGCCGGCCTGCTGACCGCCGTCATCGGCACGCCGTACTTCGTCTGGCTGCTCTGGCGCGGGCGGGCCTCCGCGAGCTGACGCCCCGGCGCACTGACGCCCTGGCCGCCTGCCTTGGCGCCCGGCGTCCGCGCCCCGGGCCGGTCGAGTGGGCAGAAGATGTCCTTCCCGCCTCGACGAAGGACGTTTTCTGCCCACTCGACCCGCGCCTCCCGGGGTCGGGACGTCAGGAGGCGCGGCGCAGCACCCGGAGCAGCACCAGCCCCGCGACGCCTCCCGCCAGGTACCCGAGCAGGTCGGTCGCCACGAAGGTGGAGCCGAGCACCCACGCGACGGGCGGGAACGCGTCGGCGGCGGCGGCGGGCAGTCCGGTCAGCTGGAGCAGCTCGATGCCGACCGACGCCGCGGTGGCGGCCCCGGCCGCGGCGGGGGCGGCCAGGCGCGGGGCGACGAGACGCGGGGCGACGAGCGCGAGCAGCAGGGCGAGCAGCACCGTGTAGAGCGCCGAGCCGAGCAGGTCGCCCGTCAGCCCGGGGACGGCGAGCTTCGCGACGACGCCGAGGGCGACGGTCGCCGCCGCCGCGACCGCCGTCAGCAGCCGCCGCCGCCGCGCCCGCGGCCGCAGTCGTCGAGCATCCCCCGGATCTGCGGCCCGCGGGTCGAGTGGTCCCGAATCGTCCTTCCGCACAGCGGGAGGGACGCTTCGCGACCACTCGACGGGCGGCGTCACGAGAGGCACCCGGTCTGGACGCCGAACGACAGGCCGTCGGCCGACCGCCCGTCGGCCACCCCGGCCACAACCGCAGCCACCACCGACGTCGCGATCGCCCGGCGCGGGGTTGGAGAGGTCATCCGTCGAGCCTACGAACGGGCGAGCCGGGTCGCGTCCGTCTCGGGGACCACGCCGCGCGCCGGGAGGACGAACCCCCCGCCGCCGGACCGACATGTCTCATCTAGGATCGTCCCTGGGGCCGGGCACCGCCGGGTCACGGCCCCGGGCAAGAGTGAAGCCCACGACCGCTAGAACGATCGTGGGCTTCGTTTGTCCTCCGAGTGGAAGACCAGGGATGCTAGCAATCCCGAGTTCACTACTCGGTCAATTGTAATCCAGGTCCTCCTGGATTGCATCCCTGGCACCTTCCGCTCCTCGTGTCCGCCGGCGCGCACACCAGGAGGTGATCCTCATGTCGAAAGACGCCGAGGGCCAGCCCAGGAAGACCGTGCCGTGGCTGCAGATCGCGACGTTGTTCGTGACCGTGGCCCGGTTCGTGTTCGACCTGTGGCGTAAGGGCTAGGAGAGAGGGCGCCCCCGTGGCCCTGCGTCACGGGGGCGTTCCTCGCCGGCGCGACCCGCGCCTCCTGGGCTGGGGAGCTCAGGAGGCGCGGGTCGCGTGCTGCAGGTCAGGCCGCGTCGACGACGCGCGAGACGTCCGCGCCGACGCGCTCGCCGGCGACGGTGCCCGTCAGCCCGGCGCTCGCCAGGAAGCGGTCGGCGGTGCGCAGGCCGAGGGCCATGATCGTCAGGGCGGGGTTCGCGACGACGGCACTCGGGAAGACCGAGTTGTCGGCGATCCAGAGGTTCGGCACGTCGAAGCTGCGCCCGTCGGGGTCGACCACGGCCGTCGCCGGGTCGGTGCCCATGCGGCAGGTGCCGATCGTGTGCGCCGTGCGGGCCAGGACGCGGATGTCGCGGCCCCCGGCCGCCTCGACGATCGCGGTCATCGTCTCGACGGCGTGGTCGTCGATCGCCTTCTCGTTGTCGCCGGGCGTGAAGGTGACGACGACCTTGGGCATGCCGAACTCGTCGACCTCGTCGGACAGCGTCAGGCGGTTCTGTTCGCTCGGCAGGCACTCGGCGTTGATGCCGACGCCGGCCATGAAGCGGTAGTCGTCGAGCGCCTCCACGAGTTCGGGGCCCCAGAGGCCGGCACCGCGGGCCAGGGTCGTCGCCAGCGTCAACGGCATGGCGCCGAGGCTCTGGATCAGGTAGCCGCCGACGAAGTCGACGCCCTCGGGCCGCATCGTGTCTTCGGTGATGATCGACGACGGGTACCCGCGGTAGCCGCGCATCTCGGTGTCGAACGTGCCCCAGACCTGCGTCGCGCCGTGGGCCATGAAGTTGCGGCCGACCTGGTCGCTGCTGTTGGCGATGCCGGCGTGCAAGAGCAGGCGCGGGGTCTCGACGCCGCCTGCGCAGAGGAAGAGCGCGGCGGTGCGCTGGCGGTGCTCGACCCCGTCGCGGACGTAGACCACGGCCGACACCTCGCCCGCCTCGTCGAGCTCGATGCCCGTGACCATCGACTCGGGGCGGATCTCGGCCCCGTTCGCGACGGCCATCGGCAGGTAGCTGGTGTCCATGCTGACCTTGGCGCCGCTGCGGCACCCCTGGTGGCAGCTGCCGCAGCCGACGCAGGCCGGGCGGGTGCCGACGTGCTCCTGGCGCCAGTCACGGCTGACCAGGGCCGCCGGGGCGTCCGTGGCCCGGATGCCCAGGGCCTCGCACCCGCGGATCATCATGTCGCTCGACGCGTTGCGGGCGGGCGGCGGCATCAGGTACGACCGCGACGGGTCCCACGGGTAGTCGGCCGGGCCGGAGACGCCGACGAAGTGCTCGACCTCTTCGATGTACCCGATCAGCTCGGCGTGGTCGACCGGCCAGTCCTCGCCCTTGCCCGTGAGGGACTTGAGCTTGAGGTCGCGCTCGTCGGGACGGGGGGTGAAGGCGCCCCAGTGCAGGGTCGAACCGCCGACGCCCTTGCCGCTGTTGTTCTGGCCGAACGCGGTCGGGGTCTCGCCGCCGCTGAGGCGCTCGTCCATCCAGTTGATCTTGACGGCCTCGATCTCGTCCTGCGTGTACTCGTCGGGCTCGAAGTTGCGGCCGGCCTCGAGGGCGACGACCGAGAGGCCCTGCAGGGCGAGCTTCGCCAGGATCGGGGCGCCACCGGCGCCGGTGCCGATCACGACCGCGTCGACGACCTCGGACTCGTCGTAGGTGCGTTGTCCGTCGAGCTTCATCGGGTGACCTCCATGGCTGGTTCCCAGCCCTCTCGTTGGCCGGCACCGAGCCGGCTGAATCCTTGCAGGGCGCGACCGGCACGGCCGTTCGCGAAACCGTCGAAGCCGATGCGTTCCATCGTCGCGGGGTGGGCGAGCCAGAGCTTGACCAGGTCGACGCGGCAGTCCTCGAACCACGCGGTGAGCTGCTCGACCGAGAAGGGGTGGGCCTCGTCGGGGCTGGGTTGCCCCGTGCGCCCGGGGGTGCCGCCGGTCATCCCGGCGTCGTCCTGGTCGCCGCCGTGGTGCGAGTCGCCGCCACCGCTGTCGCCGACGGTCCCGAGGGCGTCGTCGGGATCGCCCGCGACGATCGCGGCGAGCCGCTCGTCCTGCTGCTCGTAGGTCAGCCCCGTGAAGTCGGCGAGGGCGTCGAGGCCCAGCGCGTAGGCCTCGGGGTCGCTCGGCAGGTCGGCGTTGCGCCAGCCGTCGCCGTAGCCGGCGGCGAGCTGGGCGTCGACCCGCGCGGCGAGGTCGACCGAGTGGTCGGGGTCGTCCTGCGGCACGACGCGGGAGGCCACGGCACGCAACGTGGTCAGCTGCGCCTCGGTCAGCACCTGTGGGACGTAGCGCGGGTCGTCGGCGACGGCGCGCCGGGCGAGGATGCCGCGGGTGTTCGAGGCGGTGCGGCTCGAGGCGATGACGCGGGCGAAGTCGTCCGACATGACCGGAGCCCGCCCCGCGTCGTCGCGCCAGAAGTCGAGGACGGCCGAAGCGACCTCGGTCGGGCGCTCGAGCGGCAACAGGTGCCCCGCGCCGTCCAGGGTGAGGTGCGTGGCACGCGGGTAGACGGCGCCGTTCAGGCGACGCTGGGCGTCCTCGCCCAACGGCCCGTCGGCGCCCCCGGCGACGATCAGGGCGGGCACGTCGAGGGTGCCGACCTCGGCCGACCAGTCCTCGCGGCTGCCGCGGTCGAACCATGCGGTCCACGCCTCGGGGGAGGTGCGGTGCAGGTCGGCGAGGGCCTGGTCGTCGAGCGGCGTGGCCAGGGGAGCGCCGACGTTGTCGTCGACGAAGCTGCGGGCCGTGTCGGCGTCGAGCGGGCCGGCGGCGGCCGCGGCGATCATCTGCTCGCGGTTCGACTCGCTCATGGGCTCGGGTGACGGCGGGGACGCCGCGAGCAGCACGACCCCGGCGAGGCCGAAGAGCCCGCCCTGCCCGGCGAGCGTGCGCGCGGCGACGATCGACGCGATCTTGCCACCCATGCTGTGACCGACGAGCAGCCAGCGGGTGGCGCCGTGCCGGCGGATCTGCCGGGTGACCTGACGGACCATGTCGTCGACGGTCACCCCGTCGGCCGTGGTGGCGTCGCCGAAGCCGGGCAGGTCGAGGGCGACCACCTCGACGTCGTCGCCGAGCGCCTCGGTGACGGGACCGTACTCGAGCCGGCTCATGCCGAGCGCGTGCAGGCAGAACAGGGTGGGGCGTGTGGTGGTGTCGCTGGTCACTCGGACTCCTCGGAGAAGACGTGGGGCCGGGCGACGACCCCCGTCGTCCCGGCGGACTCGACGCTACGGCGCGCCACCGTCATCGGGCCGAATGAGGGCGTGCGGACCGTGCCGGTGGTACGACTGATTGCCCACCGCGGGTGGTCCCGACGCTGGGAGGCGTACCCCGAGGAGGCGCGGGTGGCGGATGCTCAGGAGTCGCGCCTTGTGCCCGCCCCGCCCGCCCGGGAGGATGGGCGGATGGAAACCGTCATCATCGCCCTCATGGTCATCGGGTCGATCGTCGTCATCTTCGGCATCGTCTTCTTCCTGGTCGCGGCGGTGCTGCCCACCCGTGCGCCTCGTGCCGACCGCCGGGGCCGCGGCGGACGTCCCGCCGCCCGCACCCGCTAGTCGGGGCCCGGGGTACGACGATGGACGAGGGACTCGTCGTCCACCTCCAGCGGTGTGCCGCCCAGCTGGTGACCCGCAACGAGCTCCGTGATCGGTTCGACCTCGCACGGACCGTCACGCACGCGGCCGACTTCTCGCGCCGATCGGCTGCCGAACGCGCGGCCGACGAACTCCGCACGGCGGGCTACGACGCGACGGTCACCCGGCACGGTCTGCTGGGGGCAGATCTCCGGGCCAGCCGGGAGGACGCGCTCGACGACGACCGCGCCGTGACCTTCACCCGAGAGGTGTTCGACGTCGTGCAGCGATCCGGCGGTCGGTACGACGGCTGGAGCGCCGAGGTCATCGCCGAAGCCCAGGCCTGACCCGCCTGCACCCGCCTGTGCCCCCGGGTCGCACCACCGGGGTGGTGTCGAACCGCCGATGTGCATGGTTCGACACCACGTCGGTGGTTCGACATCGCCTCCCGCCTTACGGGACGATCGCGTCGACGTAGCCGCCGTCGACCCGCAGCGCCCCGCCCGTCGTCGCCGAGGCGAAGCGCGAGCTGAGGTAGACCACCATGTTGGCGATCTCCTCCGGCTCGATCAGTCGCTGGATGAGCGACTGCGGTCGGTGCTTCAGCATGAACTCGTGCTGGGCCTCGTCCCAGGGCAGGTCGTCGCCGACCAGCTCGCGCACGAACTCCTCGACGCCGCCCGTGTGCGTCGGCCCGGCGATGACGCTGTTGACCGTCACGCCCGAACCCGCGGCCGCCTTCGCGAACCCCCGCGACACCCCGAGCAGGGCCGTCTTGGACACCCCGTAGTGGATCATCTCGACCGGCGTCACGATCGCCGAGTCGCTCGCGATGTACTGCACGCGGCCCCAGCCGCGCTCCATCATGCCGGGCAGGTAGGCCCGCGTCAGGCGCACGGCCGAGAGCACGTTCGTCTCGAAGTAGCGGCGCCACTCGTCGTCGTCGATGCTCAACGCGTCGGCCGAGCCGAAGACGCCGAGGTTGTTCACCAGCACGTCGACCTCGGGGAAGGCCTCGACCGCCGCCTGCGCGCCCGCCTCGGTGGCCAGGTCGGCCGCGAGCGTGACGACCCGCGCCTCCCGGGGCCCGGCGTCGAGGACCGCGAAGGCGGCGTCGTCGGCCAGCGAGTCGAGGAGGCGCGCCCGGGCCGCCCCCGTGGTCTCCGTCGAGCGTCCGTTCACGATGACGCGGGCCCCGGCGGCGGCGAGCCCCCGGGCGATCGCGAAGCCGATGCCCTGGGTCGAGCCGGTGACGAGTGCGGTGGTGCCGTCGAGTTCGATCTTCATGGGGCCATCCTGCTCGTTGGAGCCCCGGGGGCCCACCCGACCTCAGCGGCGGCGCGGCACGACCATCGGCGACCCGGTCACGGGGTCCGGCACGACGACGCAGGGCAGGTCGAACACGTCGGTCACCAGCTGCTCGGTCAGCACCTCGGCCGGGGTTCCCGTCGCCACCACGTCGCCGTCGGCCATCACGATCAGGTCGGTCGCGTACCGCGCGGCCTGGTTGAGGTCGTGCAGCACCGCGACCACGGTCGTGCCCTGCCCGTGCAGCCGGGCGAAGAGGTCGAGCAGGTCGTACTGGTGCGCGATGTCGAGGTAGGTCGTCGGCTCGTCGAGCAGCAGCACCGGGGTCTGCTGCGCGAGCGCCATCGCGACCCACACGCGCTGGCGCTGGCCGCCCGACAGCTCGTCGACGGGCACGTCGACCAGCTCGGTGAGGTCGGTCTCGGCCAGGGCCGCGTCGACGGCCTCGCGGTCGGTGCCGGTCCACTGCCGGAAGAGCCCCTGGTGCGGGTAGCGGCCCCGGGCGACGAGTTCGGCGACGGTGATGCCGTCGGGCGCGGTCGAGGTCTGGGGCAGCAGGCCGACGATGCGGGCCACCTCCTTCGCCGGCACGCCCGCGAGCTCGCGTCCGTCGAGCAGGACCGACCCCGACCGGGGCTTAAGGAGGCGCGCGAAGGCCCTCAGGAGGGTCGACTTCCCGCAGGCGTTCGGCCCGACGATGACGGTGAACGAGCCGTCGCGCACGTCGGCGTCGACGGCCTCGCTCACCGTCCGCCGGTCGTAGGCGAGGTGCGCGCCGCGGGCCACGAGGCGGGAGGGGCGGGTGTCGTCGGCGTTCACGCGGACCTCCGGGATTCCGAGACGAGCAGGGTGATCAGGTAGACCCCGCCGATCACGAGGGTGACGAGGCCGACCGGCACCGGGTTGGCGGCCACGTGCTGGGCGACGAGGTCGGCGACCAGCAGGAGCACCCCGCCGACGAGTCCGCCGGCGACGAGCGGCACCCCGGCCGACCGCACCAGGCGTCGGGCCAGCTGCGGCGCGGCCAGGGCCACGAACGCGATCGGCCCGGTGCTGGCGGTCACCACGGCGGTCAGTGCGACGCCGACGACGACGAGCGCCAGGCGCGACCGCTCGGCGCCGAGGCCGTGCGACCGGGCGGCGTCGTCGCCGAGCTCGAGCTGCCGGAGGGGACGCGACAACCCCATGACCAGCGGGGTCAGCACGACGAGCAGCACCAGCGCCGGGACGAGCTGCTTCCAGCCGACCAGCGCGAGCGAGCCCGCCCCCCAGAACGACGCGGTCAGGGCGACCTCGTTCTGCGCGCGCAGCAGCAACCAGCTGTTGACCGAGTGCAGCAGGGCCGTGACGCCGATGCCCACGATGATCAGCCGCAGCCCGTGCACGCCGCGACGGTAGGCCAGCAGGTAGACGACCAGCGCGGTGACGAGCCCGCCGATCAGGGCGCCGGCCGCCGTGCCGATCGTCGAGGCCGCACCCGACACGATGACGACGATCGCCCCGGTGTAGGCGCCGGTCGAGAAGCCGATCACGTCGGGCGAGCCCAGCGGGTTGCGGGTCAGGGACTGGAAGACGGCGCCCGAGACGCCGAGTGCGGCGCCGAAGACGAGGGCCGCGAGGACGCGCGGCAGCCGCCAGTTCAGCACGATGGTCGAGGCGAACCCGTCGCCGCCGAACAGCGCCCGCACGACCTGGGGCGGGCTGAGCGGGTAGTCGCCGATGCCGAGGGCGACGATCGCGACGACGACGGCCACCACGACCAGCGTCAGCGTCGCCGTGCGTCGCCGCCCGCCGGTCGAGCGCCACGAGCGCAGGAGGCGCGGGCCGACACCCGGGGAGGTCGACGTCGTCCGCGTACCCGACGACGTGCCCGTACCCCGGGTCGGGCGCGTGTCCGGCCCCGTGCCCCGGGTCACGCGCCACCCACCCGTCGGCGTCGGGCGATCGCGATGAGCACGGGGGCGCCGACGGCGGCCGTGACGAGGCCAGCGGCCAGCTCGCCCGGGGGAGCGACCACGCGGCCGAGGACGTCCGCGAGCAGCAGCAGCACCGGCCCGAGCACGGCCGAGAGGGCGGTGATCCACGGCTGGCTGGGCCCGACGACGCCGCGGGCGGCGTGCGCGACCATGAGCCCCACGAACGCGATGGGCCCGACCACCGCGGTCGCGCCTCCGGCCAGCAGGGTGACGACGACCAACGAGACGACGCGCACGGCCGGCACCGAGACGCCGACCGACGCGGCGTGCTCGTCGCCGAGCGCGACGGCGTCGAGCGGGCGCGAGGCGATCAGGGCGACGACGACCCCGGCCGCGACGAAGGGCAGCACCGTGAGCACGGGCTCCCAGCCGCGGTCGGCGAGCGAGCCGACCTCCCACGCGCGGACGGCGTCGAAACGGCGGGGATCGGCCAGCACGATCGACGAGGTGATCCCCGCGAGCACCGACCCGAGCGCGAGGCCGGCGAGGGTCAGGCGGGCGGGACCACCGCCTCCTCGTCCGGCGCCACCGATCAGGGCGACGGCGACCGTCGCGAGGCCCGCACCGACGAACGAGAACCAGACCCAGCCGCTCGCCGAGGTGACCCCGGCGAAGCCGACCGCGAGGGCGACGGCGAAGGCGCTGCCCGAGGTGACGCCGAGGATGCCCGGGTCGGCCAGCGGGTTGCGCGTCACGGCCTGCACGACGGCCCCGGCGACCCCGAGCCCGGCCCCGGCCACGATCGCGGCGACCGTCCGCGGCAGGCGGAGGTCGAGCACGGCGGTCGCGTCGGCGGTGTCGCGGCTCGCGGCGCCGGTGAGGATGCGCAACACCTCGTCGAACGCGACCGGCCGCGCGCCGACGGCGAGTCCCAGCACGACGGCGAGGGCCAACAGGGCCAGGGCGGCCACGAGGGCGAGGAGGCGCGTGCGGGTGCGCCGGGAGCCCCGCGTCGGTCGCGGGGCACGGCCGACCGTGAGCGCTCGGGGCATCGCCATGATGATTAGCTTAGGCTACCCTCACTTGGAGTCCGGCCGGGTGGCGCACGTCGCCGTCCAGGCCCGCCCCCCGCACCCGACCTTCCGCCCGACACCACGTCACAGCACCGACGTCACAGCCCTGAGGAACACATGCGCAAGACACTCTCGATCGCCGCCGCCGTCGCGGTCGCCACCCTCGCCCTGGCCGGCTGCTCGGCCGACGCCGACCCGGACGACGCCGCCGGCGGCGGAGCCTCGGGCGGATCGGGCTCGTTCCCCGTCTCGATCGACACGAAGTTCGGCGAGGTCACCATCGACCAGAAGCCGACGCGCGTCGTCGCGCTCGGCTGGGGCGACGCCGAGACGGCGCTCGCGCTGGGCGTGCAGCCCGTGGGGGCCTCGGACTGGCTCGCCTTCGGTGACGAGGCCGACGGCGTCGGCCCCTGGGCACAGGGCCTCTACGACCAGGCCCCCGAGATCATCGGCACCCTCGAGCCCTCCTACGAGGCCATCGCGGCCCTCGAGCCCGACGTCATCCTCGACACGAAGAGCTCGGGCGACCAGGAGCGCTACGACCGCCTGTCGAGCATCGCCCCGACCGTGGGCGTGCCCGAGGGAGGCGACAGCTACCTGACCGACTTCGAGGACCAGATGGAACTCGTCTCGAAGGCACTCGGTGAAGAGGCCAAGGGTGAGCAGCTCGTCGACGAGAACGAGAAGGCCGTCGAGGCCGTCGCCGACGCCCACCCCGAGTGGAAGGGCAAGACGATCACCGCCGCCACGAAGACCAGCGAGGGCTGGGGCGCCTACGTCGAGGACAGCGAGCGGGTCGAGCAGCTCGAGGCGCTCGGCTTCGAGCAGAACCCCGCCATCTCGGCGCTGTCCCCGAACGCCGGTGGCTTCTCGGTGTCGATCTCGAGCGAGCAGCTCGACCAGATCGACGCGGACGTCATCGTGGCCTTCCCGATCTACATCGACACGACCGAGATCACCGACGACCCGCAGTGGAAGGCCCTGTCGGCGGTGCAGGACGGCCACGCCGTCGTCATCGACGGCGACGTCGCCGCGGCGTATTCGCTCGGTTCGGCGCTCTCGCGCCAGTACGCGCTCGACCAGCTGGTGCCGCTGCTCGAGGGCGCCACGGAGTAGTCGCCGCACCCGTGCGGGCCGGATCGCTGCAGAGGGTGAAAGATGTTCTGGTGACCCACGAGCTGCACGACCTGATGACCCCCGAGAAGAACGTCCAACGCATCATGTGGACCGGCACGATCTGGTTCGTCGCCGCGGTCGGCAGCGTGGCGGTGGCCCTGGGGCTGCTGCTCGCGACCGGCTGGCGGCCGGCCCTCCTCTCGGCCGGGCTCGCGACGTTGTTCTGGGTCGGTGCCGCGCTGGTCGCCCTGAGCGTCGGGCTCATCGGGTGGTCGGGCTGCCCGATCCTCGAGGTCGACGTCCCCACGGCCGACCGCAACAAGACCCGCACGATGCAGGCCGGCACGATGCTGTTCATCGTCGGCGGCGCGGCCGCCCTGCTCGCCGTCCTGCTCGGCCCCGCGAGCTGACGCCGACGCCCGGCGAGCTGAGCCCCGCGAGCTGGCCGGGGGACACCTCACGACCGCCCGTCACTAGGGTGGCGCGAATGAGCGAACACGAGTCCCCGACGACGGCCACCGCCCTGCCGGGCCCCTCCTGGACCGAGCACGTCGTGTGGTGGCACGTGTACCCCCTCGGGTTCGTCGGGGCGGACACGACGGGAGCGGACCGCTCGCCGGCACCGCGCCTCCTCGATCTCGTGCCGTGGCTCGACCACCTGGTGGCCCTCGGCGCCAACGGGCTCGCCCTCGGGCCGGTCTTCGCGTCGTCGACCCACGGCTACGACACCATCGACTGGTTCGCGGTCGACCCGCGCCTCGGCACCGAGGCCGACCTCGTCACCCTGATCGAGGCCGCCCACGCGAAGGGCGTCAAGGTCATGCTCGACGGCGTCTTCAACCACGTCGGCCCCGAGTTCCCCGCGCTGGTCGAGGCACGTCGCGACCCCGACTCGAGCGCGGCCTCCCTGTTCCGGCGCGAGGACGACGGCAGCCTGGGCACCTTCGAGGGGCACGGAGGGCTCATCGCCCTCGACCACTCGTCGCCCGAGGTCGCCCGCACGGTCACGGACGTCCTGACGTACTGGGCCGACCGCGGTGCCGACGCCTGGCGGCTCGACGCCGCCTACTCGGTGCCGTCGTCGTTCTGGGCGACCGTGCTGCCGCCGCTCCGCGAACGGCACCCCGACGTGTACGTCGTGGGCGAGGTGCTGCACGGCGACTACGCGGCGGCCGTCCGTGACGGAGGCCTCGACTCGGTGACCCAGTACGAACTGTGGCAGGGCGTCTGGCACGCACTGGCCGAGGTCAACCTGTTCGAGCTCGAGTGGGCGCTGCAGCGCCACGACGGGTTCCTCGACGACTTCGTGCCGCTGACCTTCGTCGGCAACCACGACGTCACGCGCATCGCCAGCCAGATCGACGACGACCGCCACCACGCCCACGCGATCGTGCTGCTCTTCACCCTCGGCGGCACGCCCTCGGTCTACTACGGGGACGAGTTCGGCCTGCGGGCCGTCAAGGAGGCGCGGGTCGGCGGCGACGACGCGGTGCGTCCGGCGTTCCCCTCGCCGCGTGCCGAGGCTCCGGGTGCCGGCGTCCCGGACGCCCTCCCCGAGGTCCTCGCCCTGCACCAGGAGCTGATCGGCGTGCGACGTCGGCACCCGTGGCTGCACACCGCCCGCAGCCGCACCGTGTCGGTCGCGAACGAGTCGCTCGTGCTCGAGGTCACGGGCGCCGGGGCGGGCCGGTCGCTCGTCGTCGCGCTGAACCTCGGCGACGACGAGCTGCGCGTGGCCGACCCGGCCCCGGGCGAGTGGGTGGCCGGTCGGGACGCGGGCCTCGACGGCGACGTCCTGTCGGTGGGGCCGCACGGCTGGGCGGTCGTCGCGCGCGCCTGACGCGGCCCGCGCCTCCGGGGTCCCTCCGCCCCCCGTGGGCATCCCCTGGGAGTCGCGACGAACCCGGGCGGGCCGTCGCTACCGTGCCACGCATGGCTAAGACACGAGAGCTACTCATGACCTCGACCCTCGCCGTCGGTGCGCTGGTCGCCGCCACCGGATGCACCTCCGACCCCGCCGTGACGGCCCCGACCGCCGCGGCGACCGGCGTGCCGAGCGCCCCCGCGACGAGCGCGACCCCCGCCGGTTCCGAACAGGACTCGGCCGAGCAGGCGATCGTCGTCCGCTACCTCGACGCGATCTCGGACGGAGACACGGCGGCGGCCTGGGCCCTGCTGACCCCCGAGGCGCAGCAGTTCTACGGCGCCGAGCGGACCTTCGCCGAGTACTCGCCGGTGGACGGCACGGTGACGCCCGACGAGGCCTCGGTCCTGGTCGACGCCGACCTGGCCGTGGCCGAGGGGCCCGAGGGCGCGTTCACGCTGGTGAGCGCCACGACCGACGACCTCGCCGACGCCTGGATCGTGCGCGAGACGGCCGACGGCCTGCGCGTCGACGACGCCGGCGTGCCGCCGACCGGCGACTCGGTCTACGAGTGGGACAACCCGGCCGTCGGGGCCGAGGACCAGAGCGCAGGAGGCGCGGTGTACGACACCACGGCCCCCGCGTCGATCTCGTTCGCCAGCCCGTTGAGCCAGGACCAGACCGAGCCGAGCGTCGTCGGCTACCCCGACACGCTCTGGGCCTTCCTCGACGGTCAGCAGCTGCCGTCGATCGAGGCCGTGTCGGCCGGATCGGGCAAGCGCTTCACGACCGAGATCGGCGAGTCGAGCGGGGCCGGCCGCGGCCTCACCGTCGTGTGGCAGACGGGCGACGACTCGCTCGGCTGGCGCAGCAGCACCGTCGTGCTCTGAGCCCCGGCCCGGCGGGACGTCCGCCGCGAACCCCGTTCACGAAGACGAACCCCGTTCGATCGGGGTTCGTCTTCGTGAACGGGGTTCGTCGTCGGGAGGCGGCGGAGCGCTCAGCGGCGACGCAGCAGGGCCATCGCCTCGAGGTGCGGCGTCTGCGGGAACATGTCGAACACGCGCGCCGCAACCACGTCGAACGACGGCATCGCGTCGAGGTCGCTCGCCAGGGTGACGGGGTTGCAGCTCGAGTAGATGACGTGCTCGACTCCCGACCCCTCGAGCCAGCCGGCCAGCGTCGCCCCGATCCCGCGTCGCGGCGGGTTGACGATCACCAGCTCCGGAGGCGCGGTGCCGGTACCCGAGGACGCCGCCCCCGCGGACGCGCCCGTCGCGAACCGGGTCGCGTCGTCGGCCGCGAAGCGCACGTGCTCGAGGCCGGCGCGACGGGCGCTGCCCCGGGCGCTGGCCACCGCCTCCTCGCTGGTCTCGATGCCGACGACCTCGCGGTGCGCGTGCCGACTCGTGCGGCCGGCGCCCGGGCGCGCGACGTGCAGGGCGAAGCCTCCGACGCCGCAGTAGAGGTCCCACACCGTGGCCGGGTCGATCGCGTCGACCCACTCGGCGGCCTGCGCGTAGAGCCCGGCCGCGATCGCCGTGTTCGTCTGGAAGAAGCTCTGGGGGCGCAGCTCGAGGTCGACCCCGCCGAGCTGCATGGTGAGCGTCTCGCGCTCGGTCAGCACGATCTCGTCGGTCCCCTCGAGCACGGCCTTGTGCTCGGGCAGCAGGTTGACCGACACGACCGCGACCCGGGGCAGGGTCTCGAGCAGCCAGGGCAGTTCGGACCGCAGCCGGGGCAGGGCCTGCTCGCTGCGCAGCACGAAGCGCACCATCAGCTCGCCCGAGGGCGACTCGGTGACGTGCACGTACTTCGCCTCGCCGCGGCGACGCGGGACGTCGTAGGGCAGGAGGCGCGCCCGGGTCACGAACGCCGCCAGCGTCGGCAGCGCCTCCTGGATTCCTGACGTGTGCAGCCCGCAGCCGCGCAGGTCGACGCCCTGCCCGCGGCCGTCGAGGATGCCGAGCGTCGGCTCGTCGATCGTGCCGCCGACGACCATCTTCGCCTTGTTGCGGAACCCCGACTCGGGGCCGGTCAGCGTCGGCAGCCAGGCCGAGGGCGCATGGCGCTCGCCGAGGAGGTCGCGGACGCGCGCCTCCTTCTCGGCGACCTGGACCGGGTAGGGGCGGTCGAGGAGCGTGCACGAACGGCACAGCCCCGCGTCGAAGTAGTCGCACTGCATGGCGGGCCGAGTCTAGGCGAGGGGCGTGGGGTGGCGACCCGCGCCTCCTCGGCCGGGCGCGGCCGGGTGCGGCCGGGTCAGAGCTGGGTGATGCCGCGTACGAGGGCGAGGGCGCTGCCGACGGCCGCGAGCGTTAGGACGAGGATGCGGCCGACCCGGGCCGGGACGACCTTGCTGAGGTGGTGTCCGACGAACGCGCCGACGAACAGCAGGCCGAGGGCTCCCGCCCAGACGGGGACCGGCTCGGACGGGATGCCCTTCGTCAGCACCGAGGTCAGGTTGATCGCCAGCAGGAACACCTGGCCGGTGCCGACGAAGACCTCCCGGGGCCAGCGGTCGCTCGTGGCGTGCACCGTCAGCGCCGGACCGCCGACGCCGGCCGTCACGTTCATGAAGCCGCCGAGGGCGCCCGCGGCCACGGCGCCGACGCGGCCGGGCAGGAGGCGCGCGCGGCTCGAGAACGCCATCACGAGCACGCCGACCAGGGCCAGGGCGCCCACCGCGATGGTCAGCGGGCCGGTCGGGGCGGTCTGCACGACCCACGCGCCGATCGGGATCGTCACGAGGGCGGGCAGGACGAGGAGGGCAGCCGTCCGCCACCGCACCGTGCGCCAGGTGCTCGCCAGCACGACCAGCGCGAGCACGGCGGCGAGGGCGTTGCCGACCGAGACGCCGGCCTCGGGGCCGAGCACCACCACGAGGAGGGGGGCGGCGGTCAGCGCGAAGCCGATGCCCGCCATGCGCTGCGTGAGGGCGCCGACCACGATGGCCGCGGCGGCGAGGGCGAGCGTCAGCGGGGTCACGCCGCCACGCTACCCGGCGTGCCGGGCCGGGCTGCGCCGTGCCGGGCTGTGCCGGGCGTGCCGGGCCGGGTCGGCATGGCGCCAGGAGATGGCCACAGCGCCAGGACTAGTCGTGGTGCGGTGGCCATCTCGTGGTGCTGTGGGGCTGGGGCTGGGGCTGGGGCTCGGGCTGGGGCAGGGCAGAGGGGCGGCGTCAGTAGGGTGGCGGCATGACCGACTCGTCGAAGACCGTCCAGTTGCGCCGCTACGAGCTCGTCGAGGGGGTGCTCGACGACTTCGTCGCCTGGTTCACCTCGACGCTGATCCCCGCCCGGCTGTCCGAGGGCTTCGCGATCGAGTTCGCCTACGCGGACCGTGACGCCAACCAGTTCGTCTGGGCCGTCAGCACCCCCGGCGACGCTGCACGGTTCGCCGAGGTCGAGGCCGCCTACCTGCAGTCCGAGGCGCGGGCCGCGGCGTTCGCCGGCCAGCCCGTGCGGGTGGCGACGCAGCACGTCACGCTCGTCGAGCCCGTCGCCTGACCGCCCCGCCCCTGCGACACCGCCGAGTGGACAGGACACCGCCGAACGCCGCGGCGTCCTGTCCACTCGGCGGTGCCTCGTCAGCACGGCCGACGTCGGTGCGGTGACGGCTCCGGGCAGGCCCGACTAGAGGGCGTCGACGAACATCTGGGTCGCGAGCGGCACGTTCGTGGCGTTCGACGACGGGTCCCAGCCGACGACCGCGACGGCGTCCCCGCCGACGCGGGCGGTCAGGCCGACCAGGGTGAAGCTGCCGCCGCCGACGGTGCCCGTGACGCGCCAGCCGAGCGACTCGTCGGTGCCCGTGAGGGTCGGCTCGGTGGTCTCGACCGTGGTCTGCACGGGCTGGCCCTGCATCGTGAAGAGGGCGGTTCCGTCCGCGCAGCGGGTCAGGGCGTCGGACGCCTCGGCGACCAGGGCCGAAGCCGCGTCGTCGTCACCCGTGCTCGCGACGACGGTGGTCATCGAGCGGTCGTTGCTCGTGCCGAACTCGAGCGCGCCGTCGGGGGCGGCGTCGTCCCAGCCGACGCCGAACGGGGCGAGGCAGCTCGGGTCGCTCGCGGTCAGCCCCGGGTAGACCGAGTCGAGCAGCTGGTCGGTCGTGTCGAACTCGTCGGGCACGAACTGGATGCCCGTGAAGACGGACGCCAGTTCGGCGTCCGAGAGGGCGGCCGACGAGGCGTCGGCAGTCGCCGTGGCCGACGGACTCGCCGTGGTGGTGGCGCTCGGCGTCGTGGTCGGCTCGTCGCCGGCACCCCCTGAGCACCCGGTCAACAGCAACACGAGAGTGGCGGCCCCGACGGGCAGCGTGGTCCTGATCGACATGTCGTCCCCTCCGTCCGGGCACCCCCGTGGTCCCGCGACGCCCCGAGGCTACCAGCGGGTCGTGATGCTGCTCGGGCCCGCGCGTCGCACCGCGGACCGGACGTCGCACCGTCGAGATCGGCGGTGCGACGTCCGGTTCGTGGTGCGACCCGGGCCGATGACGGGAGGCCGATCGGCCTCGGCCCCGGGCTCAGGGCAGCAGGCCCGAGCGGTAGGCCCAGACGACGGTCTGCAGGCGGTCTCGGGTGCCGAGCTTGGTCGTGATGCGGGTGAGGTGTGACTTGACCGTGCTCGTCTCGACCACCAGGCGCTCGCCGATCTCGTCGTTCGAGAGCCCCTCGCCGAGCAGACGGACGAGCTCGCGCTCGCGCTCCGTCAGGACGTCGGGCGACGGTTCGACCGCCGACGTCCGCCGGCGCCGCGTGAACTCGGCGATCACCCGCCTCGTGGTGGCGCCGTCGATCGCCGCGCGGCCCGAGGCCAGGGCGCGGACGGCACCGACGAACTCGTCGGGCTCGACGTCCTTGAGCACGAACCCGCTCGCGCCCGCCTCGAGGGCACCGAACACGTACTCGTCGAGGTCGAAGGTCGTGGCGACGAGGACCGCGGGGGTGCTCGCCGACCCGACCCGCGCCTCCTGCCTGTCGACGGCATCGCCGCCGAGGGTCGCATCGCCGCCGGGAGCCGGACCGCCGCCGAGAGCCGGACCGCCGCCGAGGGGCGCTGACGAGCCGAGGCCGTCGGCAGCGGCCGTTCCGGCGGCACCGGGCCCTACCCGGGCGTCGACGATCGCCCGCGTCGCCTCGATGCCGTCGCCGCCGGGCATGCGCACGTCCATCACGACGACGTCGGGTCGGGTGCGTCGCACGACGTCGACCGCCTCGCGCCCCCCGGAGGCCTCGCCGACGACCTCGATGCCGCCCGCCGTCTCGAGCACGACCCGGAAGCCCGTGCGCACGATCGCCTGGTCGTCGACCAGCACGACCCGGATCACTCGGCACCCCCGCCGGTGAGCCCCGTGTCCGGCCCCGGCCGGAGCCCCGAGGTGGGCCCCGAGGCGGCCCCGCCGTCGGCCCCGGACGCCGCAGCGGTCGCCGACGGCCCGCCCGCCGGGGCCTCGGCCGAGGCGTCCGCCTCGACCGGCAGCTCGAGCCGCACCCGCCACTGCCCCTCGGCGGTCACCCCGGTGTCGAGCCGCCCACCGATCAGGTCGGCCCGTTCACGCATGCCGACCAGCCCGAAGCCGCTGCCCCCCGACGTGTCGCGAGCCAGGGGCAGGTCGTTCTCGACGACGATCACGAGGGACCCGGCCGTCGCGGTCAGGTGCAGCTCGACCGTCGCGCCCGGCGCGTGCCGACGGGCGTTGACGAGCGCCTCTTGCACCGTGCGGTAGGCCGTGACGTCGGCGAGCGGGGCCAGCGACGGCAGCGTCCCGTCGACGTGCGAGTCGACGACGGCCCCGGACGCGCGGGCCTGGTCGACGAGGTCGGCCACGTCGCCGAGACCGGGGACCGGCACGGTGCCGCTCGGCCCGTCGCCGGTCTCGCGGAGGATGCCCACGATCGACCGCAGCGCGTCGAGGGTCTCGCGGCCCTGGGCCCGGACGCTGCGGAGGGACTCCTTGGCGCGCTCGGGGTCGCCGTCGACGAGGCGCTCGGCCGCGCCGGCCTGCACCACGAGACCGGTGAGGTGGTGCGCGGCGACGTCGTGCAACTCACGGGCCATGCGGGTGCGCTCGGCGGCGACCGCGGCCCGGGTGAGCGTCGCCTGGTGCTCGACGCTCTCGGCCGCGCGGGCCCGGGCGTCGCGGTCGTGGGCGCGGCGCAGGGTCACCCACGAGCCGACGGCGGCGCTCACGCCGTTGATCAGCACGGCGCTGGCCACGAGGGCGAGCGCTTCGACGACGACGCCGACCTCGCCGAGCCCGGCGGGGGCGCCCAGCTGGTCCTTGACGATCGCCGACGCCCCGACGGCGGCACCGACGGCCTCGATGCCCACGGCGGCGAGCACCGCCCCGACGACGTCCCGGGTCGGCCGCAGGGTGGCGACCGTGTAGGCCGTGACGACGGGGGCGGCCGTCCACAGGGCGAGGCCGGTCGGCAGCACGGTGAGCAGGGCGGCCTGCAGGACGGCGACCGCGAGCAGGGCCGTGACGGGTCGGACGCGCCGGAGTGCCAGGGGCACGTGCTGGACGAGCGCCAGCACGATCACGGCGACGATCTGGGCGGTCGGGATGCTGCGGTTCGCACCGTAGAACTCGCCCGCGGCCAGCAGCGTGGCGAGGAAGGCGACCGTGACGAGCGCCCAGACGCCGGCGAGGGCGACGTCGCGGCCGAGCACCGTGTGCACGCCCAGCCGGTCGAGGACGCGGCGCACCGTCGCCATCCCGGGCCCGGCCGAACCGGCCTGCCCGGCCTGCCCGGCCTGCCCGGCCTGCCCGGCCTGCCCGGCCTGCCCGGCCTGCCCGGGCCCGGCCGAACCGGCGTGGCCGCGCGGACCGCCCGGAGCGGGCGAGGTGTCGGGGGTCGTGGTCACCGTCCGAGCATGCCAGGTGCCGCGGGCGTCCCGGCCCCGGGCCGACGACGGCTGTGCACCGTCGGCCCGGGTGTCGCGCTGGGGGCGGGTCATCAGAAGCTCACGCTCGGGGCGATGAGGCGGAAGCCGAAGGCGAAGCCGGCGAGCACGACGAGCGACGCGAGGACGAGCACGCGTCCGGTCACCACGGCCCAGCCTCGACGGTCGCGCACGGCCCGCCAGGCGACCAGGGCGGCCGGCACGATCGCGACGACGCCGAGCAGCTGCAGTCCCTGCAGCAGGCGCAGGGTGACGGCCGACACCTCGGCGAACGACATGGCCTGCACCGCGACGACCGCCCAGCCGACGAGGGCCAGCAGCGTCGACGCCTGTCCCAAGCGCGACAGCAACAGGGTGCGGTCGCGGCGACGCGGGGTGGTGGTCGCCGACCCCGTCGACAGGCCGGCCCGGAGATCCCGCCGCCGTCGTCCCACGCCGGCGAGGGCGGTGGCCGGCCAGACGATCATCGAGGCGAGCAGCACCACGACGGCCAGGACCACGCTCGGCAGCACGGCCGACGCCGCCTGCCAGGGCTGCGCCCGCAGC
Organism: Frigoribacterium sp. CFBP 8759; assembly: GCF_014841655.1. Classification (NCBI taxonomy): domain Bacteria; kingdom Bacillati; phylum Actinomycetota; class Actinomycetes; order Micrococcales; family Microbacteriaceae; genus Frigoribacterium; species Frigoribacterium sp. CFBP 8759. The sequence continues at coordinate 569,025 of NZ_JACYUH010000001.1, read as the reverse complement.
ATGGTGAAGGAGGCGCCCCACGAGATCGCCTCGACGGTCGCGTCCCCCTCGGTGTCGGTGGTCCGCGTCGCGAGCAGGGCGTCCCCACCGACCTCGCGCCACAGGTCGGTCCCGACCTTCTCGTAGACGCCGGTGGTCATGCCGAGGGGTTTCGGCGTGACGGCGACCGTGCCGTCGGAGCGGGGGACGATCGTGGTCTGACCGCTCAGGGCGAGCAGGGCCCCGGGGTTGGTGACGGGGGAGCGCGACGAGAGGTACGTGCCGGCCAGGTCGGCGGCCACGGGGCCGTCGGAGGCGTCGCCGTCGACCGTGCCCGCGCCTCCTCGGCTGGCCGCGTCGGCCGCGTCGGCCGGGTCGGTCGAGTCCGCGGTCGCCGCGTCACGCAGGTACCGGTCGGCGAACCCCTGCAGCACCGTGGTGCGCAGGTCGAGGGAGGCCGTGGCCGATCGTCCGCTGCCGTTCATGCTGAGGAAGATGCCGGTGTCGTGCTCGGGGAACATCCGCATGGCCGAGTGGAAGACCTGCGTGTCGCCGTCGTGCCCGAAGGCGGCCAGGCCGGGCGTGCTGTCGTCGAAGAACGCGAGGTCCATGCGCTGGCCGGCCACGAGCGTGCCGAGGTCGTCGGCGTCGAGGGCGGGACGGTGCATCTCGGCGAGCGTGTCGGGCTGCAGCAGCGCCTGGTCGTCCGGCAGGTCGCCCAGCTGGGCGAGCATGAAGCGGGCCATGTCGGTCGCGGTGGCCGACATCGCACCGGCCGGGGCCGCGTTGACGACCTCGGTGGCGACGGCGGGCTTCGAGTCGTCCGGATAGCCGTGCGCCAGGCGGGCGTCGAGGTCGGCGGGCAGCGGCTGGGCGAACGACGACGAGGTCATGCCCGTACGGTCGAAGACGTCCCGCTGCAGCAGGTCGGCGAACGGGACGCCGCTGACGCGCTCGGCGACGTACCCGGCCAGGGTGGCTCCGTAGTTGGAGTAGGCCGGGGTGGTGCCGGGCGTGAACACCTGGGCGGGAGGCGCCTCCGAGACGGCCTCGCGCAGCGTCTTCTCGCTGCCGGGCGTGCCGATCAGCCCCGCGATGACCTCCTCGAAGCCGGCCGTGTGGGTGAGCAGGTGCCGCAGGGTGACGGCGCCCTTCGGGGTGTCGAGGTCGAAGTCGAGGTACTGCTGCACGTCGGCGTCGAGGTCGAGGTCGCCCTTCTCGACGAGCTGCATGATCGCGGTGGCCGAGACCACCTTCGACACCGAGCCGACGCGGAACAGCGTGCGCTCGGGGTCGACCGCCTCGCCGGGCGTCTCGCCGGTGCCGGTGTCGGCCATGCCGTAGCCGCGGGCGGTCAGCACCTTCCCGTCGGCGACGACCGAGACGGTCGCCCCCGGGATGCCGGTCGTCTGCAAGGCCGATCCGACGGCGCCGTCGAGCCACGTGTCGACGTCGTCCTTGGTGAGCGAGTGACCGCCGGGCTGGTGCTGAGGCGGTGCAGGAGGCGCGGGGTCGGCGGTCGCGCCCGTCGCCCCGGACGCGCACCCGGCGAGCGTGACGCCCAGGGCGACGACGGCCGCGGCGGCGGCGAGACGGGTCGTGCGGGTCGTGCGGACGAGGAGGCGCGGGTGGCGCCGGCGGGACGGAGGGGCTTCTCGGGTCGGTGTCGTGATCATGCCTCTACGCTCGCGGCTGCGCCGCCGCGGCACCGGGTGCAGGAGTCGGGACCTGCCGTACGACTTTCGTCGTACGGCGGGCGTCGGTGGTCGCGCCTACGGTCGCCGACATGGGCGTGCAGACGAAGTTCGAGAACGCGCGGGCGGCACTGCGCAAGCCACCGGCCGAGCACCCGTGCGCGATCCCGCCGATCCCGGGCGGGCAGGGGCTGTGGCTGATCCGGCAGGGCGAGGCGGCTCCGCTCGGCTATGTGCGCCAGCGGCCGGTCACGGGCGGCTTCGCGTTCGACGTCTACGCCCACTGCCGCGACGAGGGCGGGCGTCGGCCCTGGTTGCACACGGCGTCGTCGCTGAACTCGGCCGTGGCGTGGACGCTGCAGCACGACGCCGACGTCCGCGCGCTCATCGCCCGCAGCACGGCCGAGCCCGACCCGTGGCCGCCCGCCGCGCCTCCCGAGCCTTCCGCCGGTCGCCGCCGCCGCACCCCCTGACCCCGGGCCGGCCCCGGGCGGCAACGGAAAAACCCCGCCCCGTGCGTGAGCACGAGGCGGGGTCCACCGGGATCGCCGACCCCGTCGAGCAGGGCGGGGCCGGTGCGTCGTCACGGAGACGACCCGGGTTCCAGGCCGCACCTCGCGAGGCGGGGTACGGCCCTGGGGCCGGGCCAGCGGGTAGCCGGCCAGACAGGTACTACTCCGTGGCGGCGGTGATCTTCGCGACGCCGACGAGCATCTCGTCCTGGACGGCGTCGGTCTTGAAGGTCTGGTTCAGCAGCGACGCGGCGTCGGGGCTGATGTGCACCGTGGTGCCCTCGAGGACGGCGTTGGAGCCTTCCATCTGGATGGGCTTGAGCGTGCCACCCCAGAGGTTGAAGAGGTAGGCGTCCTCGGCGGCGACGGTACCGTTGGCGGTCACGGTGCCGTAGAGCTTGCTCTCGCCCGGGTCGATGCGGAAGTCGGTCAGTTCGACGACGGTGCCGTCGGCCGAGGTCAGCGACAGGCCGGAGCCGTCGTGGTCGATCTCGCCCTGGACGTAGGGTCGCACGTCGCTGTCGGGGCCGTAGTAGTCGACGTTTCCGCCCGTGATCGGGAAGGCGAACGTGCCGTCGGTGAAGGTCGCGGTGCCGACGACGCCGGGGGTCAGGCCGAGCGAGGTGATCGCGTCGACGAAGGACTGGTCGACGGCGACCTGGGTGTCGACGCCGTTGCTGAGGTCGGCGATCGACGCGGCGGGCGTCGACGCGGCCGAGGGCTCGGACGAGGAGGACGACGACGTCGAGGAGGTGTCGGTCGCGGTGCCCGAGTTGGACGAGCAGGCGGCGAGCGAGAAGATCAGGGCGCCGGAGGCGGCGATGCCGAAGGCGGCTTTCGTGATGCGCTTGCGAGTGAAGGCGTTCATGGTGAAGCTCCTTGTCAGTTGGTCCCGGTGGGGATGTACAGGGTTCGCCACCGAGGGCGAGAAGGTTTGGATCTCGGTCACTTCGTTACCCGCCCGTGACCTTCACCCCCGAACGAGGGGTGGTCGTGTCCGAGGGGTCGAAGCCGGTGCGCAGGAGGCGCGGTGCCGGTCTCGAGGACCGGCGCCGCGCCTCCTGCGGTCGCGTCGAGTTCCGCTCTACTTCTTGAGGAACTCGAGCACGACGCGGTTGAACTCGTCGGCGTCGCTGACGTTCGCGCCGTGCGGTGCGCCGGCGATCACGTGCAGCTCGGACCCGGCGATCGCCGCGTGCGTCCGGGCGCCCGAGCCCTCGTACGGCACGGTCGCGTCGCCGTCACCGTGGATGACCAGCGTCGGCACGGTGACCTTGGTCAGGTCGTCACGGAAGTCGGTGTTCGCGAACGAGGCCATGGCCTCGAGCGCGGCGGCCTTGTCCGCCTGCTTCGCGAGGCGCAGGGCGTCCTGGCGGTCGGCCTCGGACACCTTGAGCACGCCGTCGACCGAGAAGAAGCCGGTCGTGAAGTCGTCGTAGAACGAGTCCTCGTCCTTGGTCAGGCCGGCCGTCATCTCGGCGGCGGCCTCCTTGGTGAGGGGGCCGTCGGGGTTGTCGTCGGTCTTGAGCAGGTACGGGGGCACGGCCGAGGCGAAGACGACGCTGTGCAGGCGCTCGGTGCCGTACGTGCTGAAGTAGCGCGCGACCTCGCCGCCACCCATCGAGAAGCCGACGAGCGTGACGTCGTCGAGGTCGAGCTCGGTGAGGACGGTGTGCAGGTCCTCGGTCAGGTGGTCATAGTCGTAGCCCGTCTTGGGCTTGTCGCTGCGTCCGAAGCCGCGGCGGTCGTACGTGACGACGCGGTAGCCGGCCTCGACGAACGCGGGGACCTGCTTGCTCCAGGACTCACCCGACAGGGGCCAGCCGTGGATCAGGACGACGGTGCGACCCGTGCCGCCGGTGTCGTCGACGTGCAGGTTCGTGTCCTTGAAGAGGCCGTGGTGTGCGGTGATCTCGGTCATGGTCGGGTGCCTTCTCTCTCCCGCCGTCCTGGCGGGTACCCCTCCGTTCGTAGTCGGCCTCCCTGGGGGCCGGGCCATCTCGGAGGCATCTCGGAGGTGGGGGACAACCGGCGGGCAGGCTTGGCAGGGATACCCCTAGGGGGTATAAGATGAGGCCCGATCGAGAGGACAGCGCATGACCGACACCACCATCACCACCCTGCAGGTCGACGGCATGACCTGCGAGCACTGCGTCGCGAGCGTCACCGAAGAGCTCTCCGAGGTCGACGGCGTCGACTCGGTCGAGGTCGACCTCAACCCCGGAGGCGCGTCCACCGTCTCGGTCCAGGCCGACGCCACCGTCGAGCACGACCAGCTGCGCGCCGCCGTCGAAGAGGCCGGCTACCAGCTCTCCGCACGATGACCACCGCCGGAGGCGCGGGTCGGCCGGGCGAGGGCGTCACCGGGAGCACCCTGCCACCCGACGCGGTGCAGTTGGACATCACCGGCATGACCTGCGCCTCCTGCGCCAACCGCATCGAGCGCAAGCTCAACAAGCTCCCCGGCGTCGAGGCCTCGGTGAACTACGCGACCGAGAAGGCGCACGTGCGGGTCGTGGCCGGTGCGGTCGACGACGCACGCGAAGGCGACCCCGGGGTGCCCGACGTCGACGCGCTCATCGCCACGGTGGCCGCCGCGGGGTACGGGGCGACCGTGCCCGCGCCTCCTGCGTCCCCGACCGGCGCGGCCGACGGCTCGTCCGACGCCGCCCCGGACGCCCGGGCCACCGAGGTCGACGCCCTCCGCCGGCGCAGCCTCGTCAGCGCCGCCCTCGCTCTGCCCGTCGTGGTGCTCTCGATGGTCCCGGCCCTGCAGTTCTCGAACTGGCAGTGGCTCGCGCTGACCCTCGCGGCCCCCGTCGCCGTGTGGGGTGCCTGGCCCTTCCACCGTGCCGCCGCCGTCAACCTCCGCCACGGTGCCGCGAGCATGGACACCCTCGTCAGCGTCGGCGTGGTCGCCGCCTTCGCCTGGTCGCTCTGGGCCCTGTTCTTCGGCGACGCCGGCCGGCCGGGCATGCACATGTCGTTCAGCCTGGTCGCCACCCACGGCGGTCCGACCGAGCTCTACCTCGAGGTCGCGTCGGCCGTGACCGTGTTCATCCTGCTCGGCCGCTGGCTCGAGGCCCGCGCCAAGCGCCGCTCGGGCGAGGCCCTGCGCGCCCTGCTCGAACTCGGCGCGAAGGAGGCCACCGTGCTGCGCGACGGTCAGGAGGCGCGGGTCGCCACCGCGGGTCTGGTGCCCGGCGACCTCGTGGTCGTCCGTCCGGGCGAGGCGATCGCCAGCGACGCCCTCGTGCGCGAGGGCACCTCGGCGGTCGACCTGAGCATGCTGACCGGCGAGTCGGTGCCGGTCGAGGTCGGCCCGGGCGACCGCGTCGTCGGAGCGACCCTCAACGTGGGCGGACGCCTGCTCGTCGAGATCACCCGCGTCGGGGCCGACACCGAGCTCGCCCGGCTCGGTCGCCTCGTCGAGGAGGCGCAGAGCGGCAAGGCCGAGGTGCAACGACTGGCCGACCGGGTCTCGGCCGTGTTCGTGCCGGTCGTGATCGGGCTGGCCGTGCTGACCTTCGTCGGCTGGCTCGCGTTCGGCGGCTTCGTCGGGGGTGCCGGGGGCGGGGGCTTCTTCGCCGGGTCGCTGCAGACCGCGTTCACCGCCGCCGTCGCCACCCTGATCATCGCCTGCCCGTGCGCGCTCGGGCTCGCGACGCCCACCGCGCTGCTGGTCGGCACGGGCCGCGGCTCGCAGCTCGGCATCGTGATCCGGGGGCCGCAGGTGCTCGAGCGCACCCGCACGGTCGACACGATCGTCCTCGACAAGACCGGGACGGTCACGACCGGGCGGATGAGCGTGCGCGAGGTCGTCCTCGACGACGCCGCGGCCACCGGGGTCGACGACGTCCTGGCCCGGGCCGCCGCCGTGGAGTCCGGCTCGGAGCACCCGGTCGCCCGCGCGGTCGAGGCCGAGGCCGCCCGGCGCGGGTTCGTCGTCCCGACCGCCGAGCAGTTCACCGCCCACGCCGGGGCCGGCGTGCAGGCCCTCGTCGACGGCACGCTCGTGCTGGTCGGCCGCCCCGGGTGGCTGGCCGACGAGTCGTCGGTCACCGCGCCTCCCGGGCTCGAGAGGGCGTTCACCGCCGCCGAGGCGACCGGTGCGACCCCCGTCGCCGTCGCCTGGGACGGTCGGGTGCGCGGTGTCGTCACCGTCGCGGACACCGTGAAGCCCGGTGCGCGCGAGGCCGTCGAGCGGTTCCGCGGCCTGGGCCTGACGCCCGTGCTGTTGACCGGCGACAACGCGGGCGCGGCACGGCACGTCGCGGCGCAGGTCGGCATCGCCGCGGCGGACGTCGTGGCGCAGGCGACCCCGCAGCAGAAGGTGGAGGCGGTGGCCCGGTTGCAGGCCGAGGGTCGCGTCGTCGCCATGGTCGGCGACGGCGTCAACGACGCGGCGGCCCTCGCCACCGCCGACCTGGGCATCGCCCTCGGGACCGGCACGGACGCGGCCATCGCGGCCGGCGACCTGACCGTCGTCAGCGGCGAGCTCGCCGGGGTGGCCGACGCCATCCGCCTGTCACGGGCCACGCTCGGCACCATCAAGGGCAACCTGTTCTGGGCCTTCGCCTACAACGTCGCGGCGATCCCGGTCGCGATGCTCGGGCTGCTCAACCCCGTGCTGGCCGGCGCGGCGATGGCGGCGTCGTCCGTGTTCGTCGTGACGAACAGCCTGCGCCTGCGGCGGTTCCGCGCCGGGTGAGGCGGGGCGGGCTCCGCGTGCCCGCTCGAGTCGCACCGCCGGAACGACCCCCGGGCATGGCGAAGCCCGAGACCGTCCAACCGATCTCGGGCTTCGATGTGCTCTCCGTGAAGAGAACCAGGGACCCAACAGAGATCCCGCTTCATCTGATCGGAAGTGTAATCCCATGACGATCGACGTGCAAACGTCGATCCCACGGGGTGGGTCCCTGGCTCTCTCGCGGTGTTCGCCGGCGCGAACACCGAGAGGAGGGAGCGGATGTCCGACGACGACCGCCGCCCGCCCAGGAAGACCGTGCCGTGGTGGCAGATCGCGACTCTCGTCGTGACCGTCGCCCGGTTCGCGGTCGACCTGGTGAGCAAGGGCTGGGAACAGGGTCCCGGGGCCACCAGGCCCCGGGACCCGCTCCCCGCCGGCTGCTCCGACGCCGCCTAGGGTGAGCGCATGATCATCTTCGGCACCAAGGGCACGAGCGCCCTGCTCGGCGTCCTCTTCTTCGTCTGCCGGGTCTGCGGCAACGAGGCCGCGCAGCGACTGGTCAAGCACCGTCGGTGGTTCACACTGTTCTTCATCCCGGTGATCCCGTACTCGACGAAGCACGTCTACACCTGCGCCTACTGCGGCGCGGGCACCGAGCTCGACGCCGAGGCGGCCGGCCGGTTCCAGGCCGACGCCGAACACGCCGCGGCCTCCCGCGGCGGCCGGTCGCAGGGCTGACCGACCGCTCCCGCGGCGGCCGGCCGCAGGGCTGACCGACCGCTCGGCGACACGGGACGCCCAGGGAGGCGCGGCCGTGGCGTCAGGGCAGCGCGCGATACCAGCCGGCCACGCGGGCACGCAGGCCGACGGGGCGGGACCGGCGCCGCGCCTCCTCGGGGGCGTCGGCGACGGATGGCGCGAAGCCGACGGTCGCGCACGAGGTGCAGACGAGCACGTGACGGTGCACGGAGAGGGCCGTGCCGTAGAACGGGTTGGGCTCGAGACGGGTCGGCGATGCGCACAGCGTGCAGAGGGGGAGTTCGCGCGTTTCGTCCATGAGGATCACCACGACTCATGTTCGGCCACGAGGGGCCCCTCGGTTGTCCCCCACTTCGGGTGGCGGGGTACGCAGCGACGGGCGTCGGGGGGACCCGACGCGGCGCCGGCTCGGCCCGGGCGGGGCCCGACGTCGGGACGAGGAGGCGCGGGTCGGCCACCTAGGATCGTCGCGTGACGGACTCCCACGCTCCCGGGCACGCCGCTCCCGCTCACGGTTCCCTCGGCCACGCCGACGGCGGCTGGTCCCCGTTGGCCGGCAGCGCGCAGGCCGTGGTGCTCGACATCCTCGTGCACGGCGCCCGCCCCCGGACCGAGCTCGCCGCCCGGCTCGGCCTGTCGGGCCCGAGCCTCACGCGCATCACCAGACCCCTGCTCGAGAGCGGGCTGCTGGTCGAACGCGCGTCCCTCGCGCCGTCCGGCTCGGGTCGCCCCTCGGTCCCGCTCGACCTCGACCCGGACGCCCACCACTTCGTCGGCGTCAAGCTGACCCGTGACCGCCTCTTCGTCGTCGTGGCCGACCAGCGGGGCAGGGTGCTGGACGGGCACGACGACGACCTGCCCGACCAGTCGCCCGCCGCCGTCGTCGCCCAGGTCGCGGCGGTCGTGACCTCGGCCCGCGGCCGGGACGATCGCATCCGCGCGGTCGGCGTCACCGTCGGCGGACAGGTCGTCGATCGTGCCCACGTGCGGCACGCGCCGTTCCTCGGCTGGGACGACGTGCCCCTCGCCGAGCTGCTGACCGCCACGACCGGCCTGCCGACCTGGGTCGAGAACGACGTCCGCGCACTGACCCAGGCCGAGCTCTGGTTCGGCGAGGGACGCGGGCTGCGCTCGTTCGCCCTCGTCACGATCGGCGCCGGCGTGGGGCTCGGCCTCGTCGCCGCGGGCGAGGTGCTCGGCGGGGCGCACTCCTCGGCGGGCAGCGTCGGACACCAGCGGATCGTGGCGCCCGAGGGCGTGGCCGCGCCGGTGCCGGTGCCCGTGCCGGTGCCGGTGCCCGTGCCGGTGCCCGTGCCCGCGCCCGCGTCGGCCGCCGCTGCGGCCCGCGCCGACGTGCCGGCCCCCACCTGCGACCTCGGCCACCACGACTGCGCGAGCGCGTTCCTCACGGTCGCCGCGGTCGAGGCCGCCGCCGCCCGGGCCCTCGGCCGCCCGGTCGCCTACGACGACCTGCTCGTCCTCGCCGCCGACGGACACCAGGAGGCGCGGGTCGTCGTCGACACCGCCGCCGACGTCCTGGGCCAGCTGATCGCGGGCGTGCTGAACGTGCTCGACCCCGAGGTGGTCCTCTTGTCGGGCGAGGGCGTGCGGCTCGCGACCGTCGGTGGGGCCGCGGTGGACGCGGCGATCGCACGCGACGCCCACCGGGCGGTCCCGCCGCCCCGCCTGCTCGTCCAGGAGTTCCGGTTCGACGAGTGGGCCCGCGGCGCCGCCGCCGTCGCCATCCAGATGCACGCACTCGGTCGCTGACGCCGCGCGTGCTCGCTCGTCGAGGCCGCGCGTGCTCGGTCGCTGAGGCCGCGAGCGCCCCTCGGGACGCGACCCGCGCCTCCTGCCCGACCCGCGCCTCCTACCCGACCGTTCGCCGATGAACCCCGCATGCGAAGACGAACCCCGATTCATCGGGGTTCATCGTCGTGAACGGGGTTCGTCGGGCAGCGAGCCGGGCAGCCGCCCCCGCCTCACCCCGCGGCGGTGACCCGCAGCAACACGACCCGCTCGGGGAACGACGACGGCGCCTGCAGCCCGGCGACCGCCAGGGCGCGCCCGTCGAGCACGACCCCGGGGTAGGCGCCGGCCTCGTCCACCGTGCCCCACCACGGCGGGGGCGTCAGGCCGTGGTCGGGCGAGCCGACGGTGACGGGGGCGACCCGGTACCGGCGCTCGGGGTCGAGCCCGGGCAGCAGCACGCGGCCGAGCGGTGCGACGTCCGACCGCCCCACGGAGGCGAGGAAGAACAGGGCCTCGCTCGCGTCGGCGGCGACCGAGCCGTAGACCAGCAGGGACGGGTCGGCCTCGTCGACCCGCACGAGGTCGCCCGTGTGCATCAGCTGGCGGTGCTCCTTGTAGAGGGCGATCCACCCGGCGAGGTCGCGGTTCTCGGCGTCGGTGGCCCGGGCGAGGTCCCACTCGATGCCGAGGTGGCCGAACAGGGCGGTGCCCGCCCGGAACGACAGCTCGTGCCAGCGGCCGGTCGAGTGGCTGACGCCCGAGGCGATGTGCGAGCCGAGCAGCTCGGGCGGCAGGAGCTGCATGGTCCAGCGGTTCATCTGCTGCCGGTCGAGCGGGTCGATGCAGTCGCTGACCCAGACGCGGTCGGTGCGCTCGAGCACGCCGAGGTCGACGCGGGCGCCGCCGGACGAGCACGACTCGATCTCGAGACCGGGGAACCTCGCCTTGAGCTCGTCCATCAGCCGGTACGCCGCGAGGGTCTGCTCGTGGACGCCCGCGGCGCCGGTCGGCCAGGTGCCGGCGTCGACGAGGTCGCGGTTGTGGTCCCACTTCAGGTAGGCGATGTCGTACTCGGTGAGGATCGCCGTCATCTGGCCGAGCACGTGCTCGAACGCCCCGGCGATGCCGAGGTTCAGCACCTGCTGGTCGCGCGACCGCGGGGGCAGGCGGTCGCCGGTCTGCAGGATCCACTCGGGGTGCTCGCGGGCGAGGTCGCTGTCCTCGTTGACCATCTCGGGCTCGAACCAGAGGCCGAACTCCATGCCGAGGCCGGTGACGTGGTCGATCAGCGGTGACAGGCCGTCGGGCCAGACGTCGCCGTCGACCACCCAGTCGCCGAGGCCGGCGTGGTCGTCGCGTCGCCCCCGGAACCACCCGTCGTCGAGCACGTACCGCTCGACGCCGAGGGCGGCGGCCCGGTCGGCCAGGTCGCGCAGGCGGGCGAGGTCGTGGTCGAAGTAGACGGCCTCCCAGACGTTGATCGTCATCGGGCGCGGGCGGGTCGGGTGCTGCTCGCGGGAGCGCAACCACCGGTGGAACCGCCGGGCCTGGTCGTCGAGGCCGTCGCCGTACGAGCCGAAGACCCACGGGCTGCGGTACGACTCGCCCACCTCGAGCCGCAGCTCGCCCGGCAGCAGCAACTCGCCGCCGCCCAGCACCTGCGCCCCGGTCGACAGGCGTTCGGCGTAGTGCCGGTGGCCGCCGCTGAACCCGACGTGCAGCCCCCAGCTCTCTCCCGAGCCGGTGCCGAAGCCGAACCCGGGCACGCCGACGCTCAGCACGGTCGCGGCGTCCGGGCCGGTGCGGCCCTTGCGTCCCTCGCGTTCGTGCACGCCGACGACGAGCTCGCGGCGCTGGGGCGTGCGCTCCTTGCCCCAGCGGCCCGCGAAGTCGAGGATCTCGCGGGCTCGTGGCGGCACCGGCAGGGCCAGGTGCAGGTCGGTCAGCGTGTACACGTCCGCCGCCGTGCTCGCGGCGCCGGCCGCGGTGCTCGCCGCCCGGTCGTCGCCGGGGGTCGACCGACCGCCTCCGCGTCGCCCGGCGACGTTCGTCAGCTCGGCCCGGGTGCGGACGAGCCCGCTCGCCGTCAGCTCGATCTCGAGCACGACGGCGAGCCCGGCGACGTCGTCGTGCGCCTCGACCGTGACGACGGCGGCGCCGGCGTCGACCAGCTCGGGACCCGAGGAGGCGCGGGTCGCCTCCGCCTCGCCCGTCACGTCGAGCGCGTCGACCATGAACCGCGGCGACCAGTCGGCGCCGTCCGAGCGGTGGCCGCCGACGCCGGGCTTGCCCGACCAGCCCGCGTGGTGCTCGGGCAGGATCGCCAGGCGCACCGGTTCGTCCATCAGGTTGTTGACGTACGGCGGCACCGCCGCGGCGGCGAGGGACCGCACGTCCTCGAGCGTCGGCCGGCCGAGGGCGGCGCCCCAGTGCAGGACCGCCGGCAGGCGCGCGTCGGTGACGTCGAGCAGCAGGCTGACGCCGGCGCTGCTCAGGTGGACGAAGGCGTCGGGTGCTCGGGACGGCGCGACGACGGTGGGCGACGGGGTGGGGTGCGACACGGGTGCTCCAGACGGCGGCAGATACTTTCGTCCGAAAAGTATCTCCGACGCCGAGCGGGGGTCACAACCCCGGCGGGGTCCGACCGCGGGTCGGGAGGCCCCGGTCAGCAGGCCCCGATCAGGAGGCGCGGGGCGAGAACAGCCCGTCCGTCACATCGGTCGGCTGGTCACGGAACCAGCGCAGCAGGGTGCGGACCTTGTGCGACGACGACGGGGACAGGTTGCTGAAGTCGTCGTGGACGCCGGCACCCGCGACGGAGGCCGTGCCGGTGCCCGTGCCGGAGCCGGAGTCGAAGACGTCGGCGTAGCCCGGGAGGACCGTCGCCAGGTCGTCCGTGACGGCCCGGTAGCCCATGGTCCAGGCGGGGAACAGCCGGTCCTCGACGAGTTCGTCGACGATGGTGTGCACGGCCGTGTGCCGGGGGTCGCGCGCGATCACGGCGAGGCGCTCACGGACCGCCTCCTCGGGCCCCTCGAGCACCTGGATGAAGCGGCCCTCGCGGTGCAGCAGCATGCCGGTGATGCCCAGGCGGGCGTTGTTCGAGCGACTGGTCATCAGCAGGTTGGCCAGGTCGTCGTCGGTGAAGGGGTACGACGATCGACTGACGTACACGGTGGACAGCACGGGTGGGCCTCCTCGGGCTCAGGGCTGGACCGATTCTGCACGGCGTCCCGCCCCGCCGCACTCCCCACTTCTGGGCGCTGACAGGTCCGCCCCCGGCCCCAACGTCCCCGCCGCGTCCCGGCCACGTCCCCGCCCGACCAGGTCGCACCACCGACGTGTCGTCGAACCACCCTCGTGCGTGGCTCGACGACACATCGGTGGTGCGACCTCACTCGGCCCGGGGCATCGTCCGCCCTCCGCTGGAACCGTGCCGCCGACCCTCGAGCCCGAACCACTCGGCCTGCCCTGACCGGCCGTGCCGCGTCACCGTCGCACCGCCGACCCGGGCTCGCACCGTGACCGGCGGGTGCCCCGAGGCCGCACCACGCTCGCGTCGTCGAACCACCTCGGAACACGGTTCGACGACGCGACGGTGGTGCGACCCGACCCGACCCGACCCGACCCGACCCGACCCGACCCGACCCGGTCCGGCACCGACCGGATCAGCTGCCGCGCGGTGCCGACCCCCGGGCCCGACGTCCCTCGAGCACCCCGGCGAGCAGCACCACGGCCACGCCCACCACGGGCACGAGCAGCAGTCCGTACCGCAGCCCGGCCGAGTCCGCGACGAACCCGACGACGGGCGGCGACGCCAGGAACCCCAGTCGCAGCAGCCAGCTCACCAGCGTCAGCCCCGTGCCGGCCCGGAACCCGGGCAGGTTGTCCGCCGCGTGCATCGCCGCCGGGATCAGGGTCGCGACGCCGAACCCCGCCGCCGCGAAGCCGAGGATCGTGCCGATCACCGACGGGAACGCCAGGGCGATGCCCATGCCCACCGCGACGAAGACGCCCCCGGCCCGGGCGACGGCCTTCTGGCCGAAGCGGTCGACCATGCCGTCGCCCAGCAGTCGTCCGACGAACTGGGCCCCCTGCAGCGAGACGAACCCGAGGGCGGCGACGGTCACGCCGGCCCCGAGCGAGCCCAGGTAGAGCGCGGCCCACGTGCTGCCGGCGTCCTCGACGACGGCGCCCGACGACGCGATGACGACGAGGGCCAGCAGCACGCCCCACTTCGCGACGAACCCGGGCGAGACGCGGCGACGGTCACGAGCCGAGGAGGTGCGGGTCGCGTCGTCGACGGAGCCCGCCCCGGTCACCGAGCCGGCCCGCGCCTCCTGCGCTCCGCCGTCGGGGGAGTCCGTCGCCACGGGCGCGGCCGCCGCCCCGGCACCCGCGGTCACGTCGTCGCCGGGCAGGACCGCCGCGTCGGCCGTCTCGGCCGCCCCCTCGGCCGGTTCGGGCCCGGCGAGCAGCAGCGGGTAGGCGACGAGCGCCACGACGGCGAAGATCAGCGCCGAGGCCCCGAGGTGCCAGACGATCGGGATGCCGAGTCCCGCCGCCGCCCCGCCCATCAGCCCGCCGAGGACGGCCCCGATGCTCCACACGGCGTGGAACGAGTTGAGGATCGACCGGCGGTAGCGGTACTGCACGCGCAGTCCGTGCGAGTTCTGCGAGACGTCCACGATGGCGTCGAGGGCGCCGGCGAGCAGGAAGCCCGCGGCGAGCAGCCCACCGACCGGGGCGATGCCGGCCAGCAGGACGGCGACCCCGGTGACGACCGTGCCGACCACGGCCACCCGTGACGACCGGAGGCGGCGGATCAGCCATCCGGCACCGAGCCCCGCGACGAGCGCGCCGACGGGCATCGCCGCGACCGCCAGGCCGAAGTCGGCGTTGGACAGCTCGAGGCCGTCCTTGATGGCGGGGTAGCGCGGGAGGAGGTTCGCGATCAGGGCGCCGTTGGTGAAGAAGAGCAGGGCGACGCCGAGTCGGGCTCGGCGGTCCTCGCGCGTCGGCACGGTGCGGGCCGGCGCCGCGGGAGAGGTCGTCGGTGACGTCATGGTGTACGAACGTACACTAAGGCCGGGCGGCCGCGGACCGCTCGCGGGGACGCGCCGCCGAGGTGATCAGCGAGGCGCCCGCGACCACCACCAGCACGACGATCATCGCGCTGCGCAGGCCCACGTGCTCGCCGACGAAGCCGAGCAGCGGCGGCCCGACCAGGAACGCCACGTAGGCCATCGTCGCCACGGCTCCGACCGCCGTCGTCGGGTCGTCGCCGTCGGCCGCGGCCGAGACGGTCACCGGGAAGCCCAGGGCGGCACCCAGACCCCACAGCACGACGGCGACGCCCGCGACGACGACCGAGTCCGAGAAGACGACGAGGGCGATGCCGACCGCCGAGACCAGTGCGCTGGCGCGCAGCACGGTGGCGTGCCCGAAGCGGGCGAGCAGCGGTTCGCCGAGGAAGCGGCCGACCGTCATCGCTGCCGCGAACGCCGTGAAGACGACCGTGCCGGCGGTCGCCGAGACCCCGTGCCCGTCGACGAAGAGCAGCGGCAGCCAGTCGTTGGCCGACCCCTCGGCCAGGGCGAGCGCGAGCACGATCAGGCCGAGCAGCACGAGCCGGCGGTCGCGCCAGACCGCGAGCGACCCGGCGAGCCGGGCCCGCACCCCGGAGGCGCGCTCGGCCCGCTCGTCGGCGCGTCCGGTCGAGCGCGGCACGATCGGCACCGCCCAGGCCAGTGCGGCGCCACCCGCGAGCGCGACCCCGAGCAGGTGCCACTGGACGGGGACGTGCGTCGCCGTCAGCAGGATGCCGAGGCCGGCCCCCGCGACCGTGCCGAGGCTGAAGCAGCCGTGCAGCACGGGCAGCACCGACCGGCCGGAGGCGGTCTCGATGGCGGCGCCCTCGATGTTGACCGCGATCTCGGCCAGGCCGACCCCTGCCCCGACCAGGGCGAGGCCGACGAAGACGCCGGGGGTGATCGAGAGCGAGGCGGCCACGCCGACCAGGGCCACGCCGGCGACCAACGAGCTGCCGCCGATCGCCACGGCGCGGTGGGCTCCGTGCCGTCGCACGATCGGGGCGGACGACAGGACGCCGCCCATCGACCCGATCGACAGGCCGAAGATGACGAGGCCCATCTCGCCCGTCGACGCCTGCAGCAGGTCGCGGATGGCCGGGGTCCGCACGACCCACGAGGCGAGCGAGACGCCGACGACCGCCATGAAGACGAACACCGCCGCCCGGCGTCGGGCGAGCTCGGGGCTGAACGGCGGTCGGTTGGTCATGGGTCCAGTGTGTACGTTCGTACGCTCGTCGTCTAGGGTGTCGTGCATGACCACCACCGACCACTTCGCCGGCGACCCGCGCACGAACCACGAGCGGATGCTCGCGGGCGACCTCTACATCGCGGACGACCCCGAGATCGCGGCGCAGCAGCAGCGGGCGATCACCTTGCAGGCGCGCTTCGCCGCGGTCTTCGCCGACGACGTCGACGCCGCGCAGGCCGTCGCGCGCGAGCTGTTCGGCAGCATGCACGAGACGGCCCACGTCCGGCCGCCGGTGTACGTCGACTACGGCAGCTCCATCACCATCGGGGCCGGCACGTTCGTCAACTACGGCCTGACCGCGCTCGACGTGGCCCCGATCACGATCGGGGCCGACTGCCAGATCGGCCCGAACGTCCAGCTGCTGACCCCGACGCACCCGGTCGAGCCGCAGCCCCGTCGCGACAAGCTCGAGGCCGCGAAGCCGATCACGATCGGCGACAACGTCTGGCTCGGCGGCGGCGTGATCGTGCTGCCCGGGGTGACGATCGGCGAGAACAGCGTGATCGGCGCCGGGGCGGTGGTGACGAAGGACGTCCCGGCGAACGTGGTCGCGGTCGGCAATCCGGCCCGCGTGCTGAGGAGCATCTAGTCGTGGGCGCCGTTCGCCGTACCGAGCCCGACCGTCGTGACCGCCTCATCGACGTGGCGCTCGACGTCGTGGCCGAGGTCGGCGTCGCCGGCGCCTCGCACCGCAAGATCGCGGCGCGCGCCGACGTGCCCCTCGGCTCGATGACGTACCACTTCGACGGCATGGACGAGCTGCTGTACGAGGCGTTCTCGCGCTTCGCCGAGACGATCATCGTGCGGTTCGAGAGCCGGCTCGGTGCCGCGACCACTCGCGACGATGCCAAGGAGGCGGTGGTCGCGTTGGTCCACGACGACCTGACCGGCCCTGCCGCGGTCCGCGACCAGGTGCTCAGCTACGAGCTCTACACGCTGGCCGCGCGGGAGCCGAGGTTCCGCGAGATCACCCGCGAGTGGATGCGCCGCAGCCGGGTCGAGCTCGAGCGCCACTTCGACCCGGACACCGCCCGCCAGGTCGACGCCCTGATCGAGGGGCTCTCGATCCACCGTGCCCTCGACCCGTCCCCGCCGAGTCGTGCGCTGACCCGCGAGGCCGTGGACCGCATCACGCGCGCCTCCTGACCGTCGCCGGCCGCGCCTCCTGCGGTTCCGCTCGACATGGCCACAAACCGAACTGTGGTCGCCCCCGGATGCGACTCACAGTAGCTAGGCGCTCTAATGGGACCGGTGCAGAAGATGCACGGCGGTGAGAAGGTACGCACCGGATCGGGACGAGAGTCGAGAAACCAGTGGACGCAGAGAGCGACATGTCGCGCCGCGCCCCCGAGGTCGACGCTCCCGGCGCCTCCGACGCGGCGTTCGGCGACTTCAACGTCGCCAGCGACTTCGGCGAGATCGGCGACGCGACCCGCACGGCGGCGGCCGACCTCTTCTTCGGCGACTTCGCGCCCCCGCTCGACCCCGACCTGGTCTTCGAGTGCTCGGCGTCCATGAACGGCGAACACGGTGCGGTGGCCCTCTACGAGGACCGCGTCATCGTCGAGAGCCCCGACGAGCCCGACGGCGAGGCCGTGTTCTCGACCGAGACGGTGCGGGCCTGGTGGCTGGTCGAGGGCGAGACGTTCTTCGCGCTGGTCGTCGAGGCCGACGTGCTGCACCGCACGCGGCTGCCGACGGGCTTCAAGGCCGTGCTCAAGGCGGCGTTCACGAAGGCCTTCGGCCCGGCGACGAGCCCCGCCGGCGCGTGAGCCCCGCGCACCTCCGCCCCCGCTTCGGGGCTTCGGCCCGGTCAGGACGTTCTTTCAGGGGCCCGGTCATGGCAGGATCACTGTGATGGAACCCGAACAGACCCTGCCCCCGGTGCGTTCCGAGATGGGCGGCCGCGACATGGACCAGGCGCGCGCCCTGTTCGAGGACACCTACAACGGCGCCGGGTTCCGCACCGACACCCGGCAAGAGACCTTCGCCTACCGCTACACGACGGCGGGCGACGAGGACATGACCCTGCGGTCGGCGATGTTCCTCGGGGACATCCGCGGGGCCATCCAGCCCGAGCGCGAGTACGTCGTCGCCTGGATCACCGCGGGCGAGGGCCGGGTCGACGTGGGCGCCGAAGAGGCCGCGTTCGAGATCGGCCGTCCGCTGATGTTCCCGACCGGCAAGGCCTTCGAGTTCGAGGTGCGCGAGTACCGCCAGAACCTGGTGCACTTCGACGCCGCCTACCTCGAGCGCATGGCCGCCGAGCACGAAGGGGCCCTCGCCGGGCCGTTGCAGTTCGACCACACGGCCGTGCCCGACCTGGCGAACCTGCGTCGTTGGCAGTCCACCATCACCAACGCCGCGAAGACCATCCTCGGCGGCGAGTCGACCGAGCTGCTGCGCTCCGAGCTCAAGCGCGAGTCGGCGTTCGCCCTGCTCGACACGTTCTCGCACCGGTCGATCGACCTGCCGCCCGCCCTGCTCGTGCCGCGCAACGCCCGGCTGCGCGAGGCGGTCGAGTACCTGCACACGCACTCGCACCTGCCGGTCAACATGACCCAGCTGGCCGAGTCCGTGCACCTGACGCCGCGAGGGCTGCAGCAGGCCTTCAGCCGACAGCTCGGCGTGACGCCCACCGAGTACCTGCGCACCATCCGCCTCGACCACGTGCGGGCCGAGTTGATCGAGCTCGCCCCGGGCGAGGCCACCGTCGGCGCCGTCGCCCAGCGCTGGGGCTTCACCCACCTGAGCCGCTTCACGGCGTCGTACGTCGGACGCTTCGGCGAGTACCCCAGCGCGACGCTGCAGCGCTGAGCCCCCGCCGTCAGCCGCGCCGGCGCGAGCAGGCCGCGCCGCGCCTCCTCGAGTGGGCACGCCGCCACGATGTAAACAGTCCGCCACGTCTTTGTGTGGCGGACTGTTTACTTCATGGCGGGATGGGGTGTGGCGCGACCAGCCCACCAGCCACCACGCCAGGAGGTGGTCACCGCGCCACGGGAAAACCTGGCGCCGTGACCACGTCCTGGCGCCTTGACCACCTCCTGGCGCGGTGCCCGTCACCCGGCGGCGTGCGCGCGACGCGGGGCAGCCTCCTGGAGGCGCGGGTCGCCACCCGACGCGGGTCGCGCCCGACGGCGCGCGGGTCGCGGGCCGCGGGTTGTGCCCGATGGTGCGCGAGGCGGGTCGCGTCAGCCGCGCAGCGCGGCGGCGACCCGGTCCCACCAGGCGGCCGACGCCGCGCGGGTACCGTCGAGGCGGTCGGCCCACGCCGAGCGCACCGCGTCGCGTCCGGCCCAGGCCGCCAGCGCGACCGCGTCGGCCTCGCCCGCGAGCAGCTGCGCGGCCGAGACGACGCTCGTCTGCCCGAAGTTGCCGAGCGCCCCGGTCAGCTTGATCGTCGTGTAGTCGTCGACCGCGAGCCCGACCGTCGGCACGCCGCCCGCGACGGCGAACACGGCCGGGTGGTAGCGGCTCGTCAGGTGGAGGGCCGCCCCGCGGGCGAAGCGGGCGGCCGCGGGGGAGTCGGTCGTGGGTTCGACCCGCGCCGGCACGGTCAGCTGGTCGAGCACGGCCCGGTGCAGCAGCGAGTCGCCGCGCTCCTCGGTCGGGTCGAGCGAGCCCCAGTGCGCGAGGAACACGACCTCGAGCCCCGCCTCGCCCGCCACCCGGTCGAGCAGTCGGGCGACGGCCGTGGCGAAGGCTCCCCGGTCGGCGTCGCCCACGTGTGCGGACAGGCTGACGGCGAGGTACGGCGCCGCCGCGCCCGCCACGGACGCCGCGCTCGCCGCACCCCCGGCAGGAGGCGCGGCCTCGAACCCGAGGAAGCTCGCGTCGTCCACCGTCCCCACGGTCGTCGCCGGGTCGACGCCGAGCGACCGCACCAGCTCGAGCGACGCGCCCTCGCGCAGGCCCACGAGCGCGGCGGCGTCGAGCAGTTCGGTGACGAGCTCGCGGTCCTCGCCCTCGAGCACCGGCCCGATGGTCTGCCCGCTGACGACCAGCGGTTTGTCGAAGCGTCGGGCGATGAGTCCGAGCGTGTTCCGCTCGTAGACGTGCATCGGCCAGAGCGAGGCCATGTTGCCGCCGCCGGCGACGAGCACGCCGTCGGCTTCGCGGACGGCCTCGACCACCTGCCAGGCCGGGTCGTCCTGCGGGAGGTGACCCGCGCCTCCGTCGATCGCCGACAGCACGCGGGCGCGTCGCTCGCGCTGGCCGAGCCGGCCGCCGGTCGTCGCGGGGTGGAAGCCGATCGCGGGCACGGCGTCGATGCCGTACCGCTCGGCGGTCTCGGCCGGGTTCGACGAGACGCCGGTGATCGTGGCGCCGCGGGCACGCAGCTGCACGGTCGCCTCGTGGAACATCGCCTCGTCGCCGATGTGGACCATGCCGTCGAGCACGCCGACGTCTCCGATGGTGACGATTCGCACGGGTGGGACCTCTCGCTGCGGGACTCGGCAGCGGGATCGATGCCGCCCACGACGGTACCGGACCCCCGCGGCGTCGAGCACACCGGCCCGCCACCGGGCGGCCACCGGGCGGCGATAGGCTCCACCAGGCCCCGGGCTCCCCGGGCCGGGCACCGCACCACCACCCCGCCGCACCCGAGAGGCACCGCCATGGGCATCCAGACCTCGCTCGACGCGATCCACGAGGCCGACCGCCTGGTCGACTCGATGCGCCTCGCCGACGACCTCGCGCTCGACGCCGCGCGCACCGGCGGGGCCCGGACGATCCGCGTGCTGCGCGGCGCGCTCGGCAGCCCCGACCAGCTCGTCGCCATCGCGGCGACGAACGCCCTCGCGCAGGTCTTCGACGAGCAGGCCGACGTCGTGCTGAGCGATCTGCTGTCGAGCGACCGCACCTTCCTCCGCGAGCACGCCGCGTCGGCGCTCAGCCAGCGGCTGCCCCGCTACGACACGGTCGGTCGGCTGATCGGGCTCGTCGTCGCCGGGGGCTTCACCGGCATGGTCGCCCAGCGCACGCTCGAGCAGTGGTCGTCGGCCGCCCCCGCCGTGGTCGGCGTCGCCCTCGAGGGCGCCCTGATCGGCGTGCACGAGCCCGACGCCCGGTACCGCCTGGTCGAGACGCTGGGCCTCGTGCGCGCCCGCATCACCTCCCGCCCGCTGCTGACGATCGCCCGCGACCGGGGCGAGGACGAGCACGTCCGCGTCGCCGCCGTCTCGGCCCTCGGCCAGCGTCGTGGCGACCAGGCGGTCGCCGCCGTCGTCCACGAGCTCGCCCGCCACGACGGCTACCTCGGCGACGTCGCGCGCCTGTCCGCGATCGACCTCTCCGCCCCGGACGAGGTGCCCGACGGCCACCGGGTGCACGACCGCGGAGTCGAGGACGGACCCGACGGCGACCACCCCGCCGGGCGCGACGGTCTCACCATCGCGCAGCTCTTCCTGCACGCCGACATCGACGCCGGCCTCACCCACGCCGGCAGCGGCGACAACGGCGGCATCGCGACGCTGCTCGTGCGGCTCGGCGACGCGCTCGCCGCGGGCGGCGTGCTCCCCGCCGGAGCCGTGCTCCCCGCAGGAGGCGCGGTGCCGGCCCTCGGCGACCGTCGCGTCGAGCGGGTGGTCACCCTCTCGCGCGGGTCGGCGGACGCGGCGGTCGAGAGCGTCCACGATCTGGCGACCCGCGCCTCCGGACACGTCTACGGACGCGTGCCGCTGCTCAGCGACCCCGTCTCGTCGGCGACCGCGTGGCCGCTGCGGGTGGCGGCCCGGCGCGGCATCCGGCGGGTGCTGCGCGCCGCGGGCGGCGTCGACCTGCTGCACCTGCGGATGGCCGACGTGGGCAGCCTCGCGGCGGCCGACGTCGCCCGCGAGCTCGACATCCCCGTCGTCTTCACGGTGGCACCGGACCCGCACGCCGTCATCCAGTCGCTCGACCTGTCGGGCGCGCTGACCCGCGAGACCTTCGGCGACGTCGACGAGGTCGAGCACTTCTGGTTCCGCACCCGGCTCGTCCAGCAGCTCGCGTCGAACGCGTCGCACACCGTGCTGTTCCCCCGGCCCGAGCTCGAGCGCGACATGCGCGAGCTCGTCGGCATCGACGTCACGTCGCACCCCGAGCGCCACACGATCGTGCCCGAGGGCATCGACCTCGGTGTGGTCGACCGCTCGGTCGCCGAGGCCGCCGAGCACGCCGCGGGCCTGCCCGCGACCCCGCCGCTCGCCGAGCTGGGCGCGCTGCTCGAGACCCTGCCGCCCGAGCGTCGCGGCCTGCCGCTGCTGGTCAGCGTCGGACGACTGCACCGGGTCAAGGGCATGGCGACGATCGTCGAGGCCTGGGCCGACGGACCCCTGCGGGACCGCGCGAACCTCCTGCTGATCGGCGGCGACCTCGAGCACCCGAGCGCCGACGAGCGCGAACAGCTCGACCTGATCGACGCGATCGTCCCCGCGAGCCGGCACCGCGCCTCCGGACTCCTGTTGCCCGGCCACCGGCCGAACGACACGGTCGCCCGGTGGGTCGCCGCGGCCCGCTTCGGCCTGCCCGGGCTCGCGGCGCCCCGCGGCGTCTACGTCTGCGGCAGCCTGAAAGAGGAGTTCGGCATCGCCCTGCTCGAGGCGATGGGCTCCGGTCTGCTCGTCGTCGCGCCGCAGGGCGGCGGGCCCTCGACCTACGTGCGCCAGGGCGACACCGGCTGGCTCACCCGCACCTGGGACGTCGACGCCCTGCGCCTCGCGATGGGCGAGGCGCTCACCGCGGCCTCGGTCGAGACGACGGAGGCGCGCGCGGCCCGGTCACGCGACACCGTCGAGCGGTCCTTCACGATCCAGGCCATGGCGCGGTCGCTGTCGGGCGTCTACGACACGGTGCACCACGACGAGCTCGAACAGCGCGAGTGGAGCGTGAGCGCACGATGACCCTGCTCGTCGTCAGCCCCGACTACGCGTCGCACCTGCTGCCGCTCGCGACCCTGGCCACCGAGTGGCGCGACCGGGGCGAGCGCGTCGTCGTCGCGACCGGCCCGGCCACCGCGGCCATCGTCGAGTCGTTCGGCTTCGAGCGCGTGCACCTGCAGCTCGGGCGCGGCTCGAACCCCGGGGTGATCCGTGCCGAGGAACAGGTGGCCGAGGAGGACGCGTCGCTGCGCGGCTTCTTCGACGCCACCCGGCTCGGCATGGTCGAGACGCTCTCGTACCAGGCGCGCGAACGCCTCACCGACCTCATGTGGCAACCGGTCGCCACGGCCCGGGCCGTGCTCGACGTGGTCGCCGCCGTCCAGCCCGACCAGATCGTCGTGGACCACCTCGCGTTCAGCGCCCGGCTCGCGCTCGTGGCCGGCGGCGTGCCGTTCGCCGACGTCGTGCTGGGGCACCCGACCGCGCTGCCCGTGGGCGACGAGGTGTACGGCTGCCCGCCCGATTGGCCCGCGGCGTTCGGCGGTGCCGGCGCCGGTGCCGACCCGGCGCTGGCCGGAGGCCGCACCACCGTCGAGTCGTCGAACCACCCCGGAACGCGGTTCGACGACGCGAGCGTGGTGCGAGCTGCCGGAGATGCGTCGGCGGTGCGATCCGACGCCGGCGCGGCGCCCGACGGCGTCGCCGGGCTGCGCGAGTTGTGCGAGCGGGTCGACGCCTCGTTCACCGCCGAGTGGAACGCCGCGCTGGCCGAGCTCGCTCCGCACCTGCCGCCGTCGACGAGCGCCTTCGGCGAGCACGGCGACCTGCTGCTCTACAACTACCCGGGCGAGCTGGCCGACCCCGAGCGCGAGGCCCTGCTGCCCCCGCACGTCTGGCTCGGATCGGCCGTGCGTGCCGAGCCGGTGGACGCCGAGGTCGCCGCCTGGCTGGCCGACGGCGCCGACCCCGCGCCCGCGCCCGACCTCGACCCCACCCCCGATCGCGACCCCACGTCCGACCCCGACCCCGACCTCGACCCCACGTCCGACCCCGATCCCGCCCCGTTCGTCTACGTCAGCTTCGGCAGCTTCCTCTCGGTGCGGTCGGACGTGCTCGGGCGCGTGGCCGAGGCCCTGCGTCGGGTCGGGGTGCGGGCCGCGATCGCGCTCGGCTCGGGCGACCGGGCCGACCTCGGCGAGGTGCCGAGCGACTGGCTCGTCCGCGAGTTCCTGCCGCAGGTGACGCTGCTCGACGCGGCGACCGCGGCCGTCACGCACGGCGGCAACAACAGCGTGACCGAGGCGATGACCGCGGGCGTGCCCGTCGTCGTCCTGCCGTTCTCGACCGACCAGTTCGCCGGGGCCGCCGCCCTCGAGCGCACCGGGGTGGGCGTGGCGCTCGCCCCGAACACGGCGACGGTCGACGAACTGGCGGAGGCGCTGCGGCACGTGCTCGACCTGCCGACGCGCGACCCCGGTGCGGCCGGGCGCCTGGCCGGGCTGGCGGCGTCCCTGCGCGAGACGCCCGGACGGGCACGAGCCCACGCGGCGCTGACCGGGCGCGGCTGACCGAGACGCCCGGACGGGCACGAGCNGGGCCGGTGCGTCGTCACGGAGACGACCCGGTTTCCTGGCCGCACCTCGCGAGGCGGAGTGCGGCCAGACAGGTACTACTCCGTGGCGGCGGTGATCTTCGCGACGCCGACGAGCATCTCGTCCTGGACGGCGTCGGTCTTGAAGGTCTGGTTCAGCAGCGACGCGGCGTCGGGGCTGATGTGCACCGTGGTGCCCTCGAGGACGGCGTTCGAGCCCTCCATCTGGATCGGCTTCAGCGTGCCACCCCAGAGGTTGAAGAGGTAGGCGTCCTCGGCGGCGACGGTACCGTTGGCGGTCACGGTGCCGTAGAGCTTGCTCTCACCCGGGTCGATGCGGAAGTCGGTCAGTTCGACGACGGTGCCGTCGGCGGCGGTCAGCGACAGGCCGGAGCCGTCGTGGTCGATCTCGCCCTGGACGTAGGGTCGCACGTCGCTGTCGGGGCCGTAGTAGTCGACGTTGCCGCCCGTGATGGGGAACGCGAACGTGCCGTCGGTGAAGGTCGCGGTGCCCACGACGCCGGGGGTCAGGCCCAGGCTCGTGAGGGCGTCGACGAAGGACGCGTCCACGGCGACCTGGGTGTCGACGCCGTTGCTGAGGTCGGCGATGGACGCGGCGGGCGTCGACGCGGCGCTGGGCTCGGAGGACGACGAGCTCGACGAGGAGGACGTGTCGGTCGAGGTGCCGGAGTCCATCGAGCACGCGGCGAGGGAGAAGATCAGGGCGCCCGAGGCGACGAGGCCGAGGGTGGTCTTGGTGATGTTCTTGCGAGTGAAAGCGTTCATGGTGAAGCTCCTTGTCAGTTGGTCCCGGTGGGGATGTACTGGGTTCGCCACCGGGCCCGAAAAGGATTGGAACGCATCTACTTCGTTACCCCGCCGTGACCTCCACCGCCGCGTTCAGCAGATCCGACGTGTCCTAGTCTCGGTCCGTGCTCTCGACCGTGCTCGCCCTGGTGCCGTGGCTCGCCTTCTCGGTCCTGGTCGGCGTCGTCGTCGTCGGTCCGGTCGCCGGACTGTGGCTCGTGGGACGCCGACGGACGACCGGCGTTCTCCTCGGCCTGGCAGTGCTCGCGGTCCTGGCGCTCACGCTGTACCCGGATGGCGCGCCCTACCCGGGCATCACGTGCAACCCGGGCCTGCCGTACCTCTCGCCCACTGCGGTGGAGTCGACCGCGAACGTCCTCTTGTTCGTCCCGGTCTCGTTCTTCGCGGGGGTGCTCTGGCGACGACCGGTGGTGGCAGTTCTCGGTGCCGTCGCACTGTCGGGTGCCATCGAGCTGCTCCAGGCGCTGGTGGTGGTGATCGGTCGGGCCTGCGACACGAGTGACTGGATCACCAACACCGTCGGTGCCGTCGTGGGGGGCGTGCTCGCGGCGAGTGCCCTCACCTGGCATCGACGCCGCACGCCCGGTGCGCGAGGCCGCCTCGGCGGCTAGTCGGTGGGGACCACGTCCCAGTGCTCGCGGATGAGGCCGCCGTCGATGCGGAACAGGTCGGCCGCGAGCAGCGGGTCCCCGGGCTTCGCGCCGACCGCCTGCGAGAAGGTCCAGACGATGTCGCCGTCCGAGAGCGAGATGACGGACTGCTGCGCCGGGAACTGCGCACCGCTCCCGAACAGCTGCTTCAGCGCTGCCGTCCCGTTCGGAGCCACCGGGTTGTGCTGCAGGTACGCGGGGTCGAACGCGCGGTCGAGGATCGAGGGGTCGTGGTCCCGGAACAGCGTGTCGTACGCCGACACCGCGAGGACGCGATTGCGTTCTTCCTGACGTTCGGACGGCGCGGCGGTCGGACGCGCCGACCGGTAGAGGTCGCTGAACATCGAGTTCGTGTTCCCGCTGGCCGGTGTGCCGGTCGGAACGGGCTGCTCGAGCGACCAGTGCTCGACGATCCGGCCGTGCTCGAGGCGGAACAGGTCGACGGCGGCGTCACCGCGTCGTTCGTCGCCGGGGTCCGGCGTGATCTGCCAGTGCACCGCGACGAGGTCGCCGTCGGCTGCGACGTGTTTGATCACGGCGTGGGCACCGGGAACGCGGATGCGGTCCGCCGCGAACTGGGCGAGGAATCCCTCCGGCCCCGCCGCGGTCCCTGCTCCGTGCGCGACCGCGGTCGGGGAGACGAGCCGGGCCGCGAGCTCGCGGGAGGACGTGCCGTCCGGGTCGGCGAAGGTCTGGGTGAGGAGCGTCCGCACGGCGCAGGCGTTGCGGTGTTCGCTGGTGGTGTCTCGCCGGTCCGCGGCAGCCGTCACGGTCGACTTCGGTGGGGTCCCGGGAGCAGCGGCCGCCGGCGTGGCGACGCCGAGTCCGGTGAGGAGGGCGACTCCGGCGAGGACGGCCGTGCCGCGGGCGAGGCGGCGGGAGGAGCTGCGCGTGGTCAGGTCGTTCGTCATGTGCTCTCCTGCTCGTGTGGTCGGCGGGTGATCGCAGCATCGCAGGAAGCCCCGTCGTCGGCAGGTACGCACTTTCTCGTAAGCCACTCACGTGGAGGTCGGAATCGTGGAACCGCCTGCGCCGACCGCGCAGGATCGTGGCGCACTCGTTCGCGTCCCTGCGGCGTGTCCGACGCGAGTCGTGCTCACACCCGTCGCGAGGCGGCGGGGCGTGCTCCTGGCGTGCGGGCCGCCGGCACGCGCCGGCGCTGTCGTCCACGACGATCACGCCGTCTCTGCCGGCGCTCGCTCACGGGTCAGAAGGGCAGGGGCGTCAGCAGCCAGAGAAGCAGCAGACACCCGCTGGCCGCCAGGCCGAGAAGGCCGAGCGCCATCCCGGCCGTGACGACGCGCGGTCGGTCGTCAGGAGCCGACTCGACGTCGTCGCGGGCGAAGGCGACGGCGGCGACTCCGAAGAACACGGACACGGCCGCCCAGAGATCCAGCAGGATGCTCGCCCAGGGCACGAGTGGGGTGCCGATCAGCGAGGGGCCGTTGCCCGCGACCAGCAGGACCGGGCCGGACAGGCTCAGCCAGCCCAGGGCCCAGGCCCAGGACCGCGGCTCCGACGTCCTTCCCGGTGATGTCACGACGATCCCTCTCTCCCTCGACGACGACCCGTCCGCCTCCTCGTGACCCTCTCAGCATCGAGCCGCGGGCGCGTCCTCCCGACGGATGACACCCCCGGCGGGGTCGCGTGCCGCGGAGCCGCCGAGAGCGTTCCGCTGCACGGACTGCCGTGCGACGGACGTCCCCGTCCTCCCGCCACCTCGGCAGGAGGGGCGGGCGGACGGGGACGTCGGCGCGTCGGGGGCTACTCGGCCCGGCGGCGGCCTCGGATCGGGCCGACCACGCGACGGCCGCGACGCGAGAGCGCCAGGCCGAGCGCGACCCCGAGCAGGGCCATGGCGGCGATGCCGAGCACCGACGCGCTGCCGGTGAAGGCCAGCTGCGTCGCCGACAGGATCATCGGGAACGACACCGTGACGACCGCCTGGACCGTCTCGCCGGCCGTGTCGGTCACGCGGTACTGCACCGATGCCTTGGCGTCAAAGCCCTTCGCGGGGGTGAAGACGACGGTTCCGTCGACGACCGTCCAGGTGCCCTGCTCGGGCACGGTCAGCGTGCTGACCCCGTCACCGGTGGCCGGGTCGACGATCACGACGGTGCCGCGGTCGAAGGTCGCACCCTCGGTGGGGGCGTCGTTCGTCGTGACGTCGACGGCGACCGCGTGGTCGGTCGTGCCGCGCTTCTCGTCGTCGACCGCGACGGCCGCGCCCAGCACCGTGATGGCGACGGTCGCCCGGGCGGTCTGCCCGGCCTCGTCGGTCGCGGTGTAGTCGAACGCGTCGACCCCGACGAAGCCGGCGGCCGGCAGGTAGTCGTACGAACCGTCGCGGTCGAGGGTGACCGTGCCGTGCGACGGCGGGGACGCCAGGGCGACCCAGAGGGCCGATCCGTCGTCGTTGCGCATCACGCCGCCGACCGTGCCCGAGACGAGCCGCTTGCCGGCGATCGTCCTGCCCGAGTCGGCCATGGCCTTGACGCCCACGGTGAGGGTGACCGTGGCGGTCGCGGTGCCGCCGTCGCGGTCGGTCACCGCGTAGGTCACGGCGTCCTTCCCCGAGAACCCGGCGTCCGGCGTGTAGACCAGGCGGCCGCTGGGGTCGATGGTCGCCGTACCGTGAGCCGCGAGACCCGTCGAGGTCACGCGCAGGCCGATGCCGAGGTCGTTGCCCAGCACCCCCGGGGCGGCGACGGTCAGCGTCGTGTCGGCCGGCGTCGAGGCGGCGTCGTCGACCGTGGTCGGCAGCACCGTGATGGTGACGGTGCCCGTGCGGGTCTGCCCCTCACCGTCGGTCGCCGTGTACGTGAAGGCGTCGGTGCCCGAGAAACCGGGCTTCGGCGTGTAGACGTACGAGCCGTCGCGAGCCAGCTCGACCGTGCCGCGCGTGGGCGCGGCGTCGAGCGTCGCGGTCAGCGAGCTGCCCGAGTCGTTCGAGAGCACGCCGTGCGGGGCGTCGACGGTCAGCGGGGTGCCGGCACGGGTGCTGCCCGTGTCGTCGAGCGCCAGGGCACCGACGACGATGGTCGCCGTGGCCTTCACCGACCGGCCGGCCGAGTCGGTCGCCGTGTACCCGACCCGGTCGGTGCCCGAGAAACCAGGGACCGGCGTGTAGACGAACGACCCGTTGGGCCGGGTGTCGATCGTGCCGTGCGCCGGGGTGTCGACGCCCGTCACCGTCAGGCCGGTGCCGAGGTCGTCGACCAGCAAGCCGGGGGCCGGCACGGTGAGCGTGGTCGCGGCGGGCGTCGAGTACCGGTCGTCGAGGGCGCGGGGCGTCACGGAGACGGTGACCGTCGCCGTGGCGGTGCCGCCGTCCCGGTCGGTGACCGTGTAGACGACGATGTCGTCGCCCGAGAAGCCCGGGGCCGGCGTGTAGTCGAACGTGCCGTCCGGCGCGATCGTGACGGTGCCGTGCGCGGCCGGGGTCACCGTGGTGACCGTCAGGCCCGTTCCGACGTCGTTGCCGAGCACACCCGGCGCGCCGACGGTGACGCGGTCACCGGCGACGACCGAGGCGACGTCGGGGGCGGCCTTCGGGCTGACGACGATCGTCACGGTGCCCGTGCCGGTCTGTCCGTTGCCGTCCGTGACCTCGTAGCCGAAGGTGTCCTTGCCCGAGGTGCCGGGCTTCGGCGTGTACGTGTACGAACCGTCGGGGCCCGTGGTCACGGTGCCGGCCTTCGGCTGGTCGGTGACCTTCGCCGTCAGGTCGGTGCCCTTGTCGTTCGAGAGGACCCCGTGCGCGGCGTCCACGACGAGGGGCTGGTCGGCCACGGTGCCACCGACGGGCGAGTCGTCGACCACGATCGGACCGACGTGGATCGTCACCGTCGCGACGTCCGAGCCGCCGGATGCATCGGTGGCGCGGTAGGTCAGCTGATCGGTGCCCGAGAAGCCGTCGGCAGGCGTGTAGGTGATGGTGCCGCCGGCCGCGATCGTGGCCGTGCCGTGGGTCGGGGCGTCGACGATCTCGGCGCGCAGGTCGGTGCCGAGGTCGTTGCCGAGCACGCCGGGGGCCGTGACCGTGACCGTGGTGCCGGCGGTCGTCGAGGTCGTGTCGTCGACGGCGTCGGGCAGGACGACGATCGTCACGATGCCCGTGCTCGTCTGCTCCTCGACGTCGGTCACGGTGTAGGTGAAGCTGTCGGTGCCCGAGAAGCCCTTCGCCGGGGCGTAGACGTACGAGCCGTCCGTCGCGACGGTCAAGTCGCCGTGGTGCGGGGTCCCGTCGAGCGTGGCCGCCAGGCCGGTGCCGCGGTCGTTGGAGAGGAGGCCGTCCTTCGCCGACACGGTCAGGTCGCGACCGGCGGTCGCGGTGCCCTGGTCGGCCATGGCCAGGTCGCCGACGACGACCCAGGCGCGAGCCGTCGCGGTCTGCCCCGCGGCGTCCGTCACCTGGTACTCGAACGAGTCGGTGCCCGAGGTGCCGGCGTCCGGCGTGTAGCTCCAGCTGCCGTCGGCGTCGACCGTCACGGTGCCGTGGGCGGGCGTGCCGTGGTCGGTCACGCGCAGCCCGGTGCCGAGGTCGTTGGCGAGCAGTCCGGCCGAGGCGGGCGTGGTCACCGTGGTGCCGTTCGGCGTGGTCGCCGCGTCGTCGACGGCCACCGGCTTCACGGTGATCGTCACCGTCGCGGTCGAGGTGCGACCCGCGGCATCGGTGACCTGGTAGGTCATGGTGTCGGTACCCGAGAAGCCGGGCGTGGGCGTGTGGTCGAACTCGCCGTTCGGCGCGATCGTCGCGCTGCCGTGCTGCGGGCCGGTCACGATGGCGGCGCCGAGGCCGGTGCCGAGGTCGTTGCCGAGCACGCCGGGTCCGTCGACGTGGGCGTTTCCGCCCGCCACGACGGTGATGGCGTCGTCGACGGCCTTCGGGGCGACGGCGACCGTGACGGTCCCGGTGCTCGTGACGCCGTTCGCGTCGGTCAGCGTGTAGGTGAAGACGTCGGTGCCCGAGAAGCCCTTCGCCGGCGTGTAGACGTACGAGCCGTCGGGGTTGACGACGACGGTGCCGGTGGTCGGGGCGGTGGCGAGGGTGGCTTCGAGGGGACCGGTGCCCCCGTCGTTGCCGAGCAGTCCACGCCCGGCGGGCACGTCGAGGGCCGAGCCCGCGACGGCGTCGGCGGTGTCGGCCGAGGCGCGCGGCGCGACGGTCACGGTGACCGTGCCGGTGTCGGTGCCGCCCGTGCCGTCGCTGACGGTGTAGTCGACGAGGTCGGTGCCCGAGAAGTCGTCGGCCGGCGTGTAGAGCACGTCGCCCGCGGGGGTCACCGACGCGGTGCCGTGACCCGGCGTCGAGGCGGCGGTGACCTTCAGGCCGGTGCCGTCGTCGTTCGCGGTCAGGGCGCTTCCGGCGATGGTCGTCGGGGTGCCCGCGACCGCGCTCGCCGTGTCGTCGACGGCGGTGGGCAGCACGGTGACGGTCACCGTGCTCGTGGTGCTCGCGCCCTCGGAGTCCGTGGCCGTGTAGGTGAAGGTGTCGGTGCCCGAGAACCCGTCGGCCGGGACGTAGCGGTACGAGCCGTCACGACCGAGCACGAGGGAGCCGTGAGAGGGTCCGGTCGCCACGGCGGCGGTCAGACCGGTGCCCGAGTCGTTCGCCAGGACGCCCGAGGCCGCGTCGACCACGAGGGCCTGGCCGGCACGGGCGGTCGCGACGTCGTCGCTGCTCACCGGGGTGACGGTGATCGTGACCGTCGAGGTCGACGTGCCACCGCCTCCGTCGGTCGTCGTGTACTGGAAGGTGTCGGTGCCCGAGAAGCCCGTCGCGGGCGTGTAGACGTACGAGCCGTCGGCAGCGACGGTGGCCTGCCCGTGCGCCGGCTGCGTGTTCGACGTCACGGTCAGGTCGGTGCCCGCGTCGTCGGCGAGGACGCCGGGCGCGCCGACCCTCAGCGAGGTTCCGGAGGCGGTGGTCCCGGTGTCGTCGGAGGCTGCGGCCGAGATCGCCGCAACGGTGTTCGCGAAGGTGCACACGACGTCCGTGCCGTCGGCGCTGGTCGCGGCCGGGAAGGTGAACTGCGCGGTGTTGCCCGAGCCCGACGCGACGGTCGCGTCGTCGGTGACGTTCGCGCAGCGGTACGTCGTCGAGTAGTCGGCGAGGCGCGTCGAGCTGTTGCCCGCCGTCTGCGAGACGGTGTACGTCCGGGCCGGGATCGCGAGCGCGGCGCCGGCCTTCTGGGCCTGGACTCCGTTCGCGGTGCCGGAGGTCGTCGCGGTGGACGGCGACGAGAGGTTGCCGCCGTCGACCTTGAGGGCGAACTGGTCGCCGGACTTCCAGCGGCCCGTGACGTCCGCCTTGCCCGTCAGGGTGTTGGCGTAGTTGCAGCTCGCGAGGTCGGAGTACGAGGTGACGTTGCTGATGGCCGGGGTCGTCATGCGGCTGACCTCGGTACCCGAGCTCGAGTCGAGCTTGATGATCTGCATGCCCGACGAGACGTACAGGTAGCCGTCGGACGAGAAGGCGATGCCGGGGCTGTTGGTGCCCGTGGGCAGATCGGTCAGCTTGGTGGCGGCGAGGGAGGTGGTGCCGGCCGTGGTCGGGATCGTCTCGTCGTTCAGTCGGTAGACCGCGTTGCTCGCCACGACGAAGAGCAGCCCCTGCGTGCTGAAGGCGAAGTCGCCGTTGCCGGCCTGCAGGCCGGGGATGCGGCCGACGACGCCGATCTTGTCCCCGGTCTTCGGGTCGTACGCCGAGATCGTCGACGGGTCGCCACCGGTCGCGTAGTAGTAGATCCCGGTCACCGGGTTGACGGCGCCCCGCAGGGTCGAGGCGGGTGCGCCCGACGGGTTCGCGTTGGCGACCGTCGTGACGGCCCCGGCCGCCGAGTCGTAGCGCGCGAGCGTGTTGCCGTTCGAGTTGTTGGCCGCGCCGTTGGTGAAGGCGTAGGCGTCGAGGCCGTTCCGCCCGACGCCGAGGCCGTTGTTGGCCGGTGAGAACGGGTTCGCCGTCCCCGCGATCACGTCGGACACCGTGTTGGCCGCGACGTTGATGGCGACGAACTGGCCCTGACCGGCCGTCGCGTAGATCGTGTTCTGGTCGCACGAGAGCGCTGCGGCGGCCTGGGCCGGCGCCGGCGAGACGGCCTGGGTCACGGCGACGGCCGCCAGCAGGGAGGCGGTGGCGAAGGCCGCGAACGAGAGGGCGCGACGACGGGGGCGCACGGAGGCGCGGAGAAGCGACATGGGGGTGTCCTCGGGTGGGGCGTCCGGCCGGGTCGGATCCGGTCGGACGTCGGTCCTGCTCGACACGCGGGGGTTCAGGTGCCCGCGTGTCGCCCCCACGGGTACGGGGGCTCCACGGAAGTGGATGCCTCGACAGTAAAGCTTCTCGTTTGTCGAGTGGAGTCCCCAGAGCAGGGGTGATTTCGTCCGCCTTGTGGGGGACATCGGGGTACAGCGGGGCGGATGGCGGTGCCGAGGACGCGACCCGCGCCTCCTGCGTCCTACCGGCGGGGGCGACGCCCGCCGTGGCCCTGGCCCACGGTCGGGATCGACGTCGTGACGACCGCCACCGACGAGGTGATGACCGCGAGCGACGAGGTCGACAGGGTCGCCTGCGCGTGACCGGTCAGCGGGAATCCGCGTCGGCCCGCCACGATCACGACGAGGCTGATCGCGACGATGGCCGCGGCGGCGAACGGCACCGTGGCGAGGCCCGTCATCCCGTAGACCTGCCCGCCGATCGCGGCACCGGCGGCGATGCCGACGTTCGAGCCGGCGTTGATCAGCGCGCCCGCGATGTCGGGGCTGACCCCGCCGGTGCGGATCGCGGCCGCCATGAAGAGCGTCCCGGTCGTGCCGTTGGCGGCCATCCACAGCCCCGCGACCACGAACGTGCCGACGAGCGAACCGTGCACGAACGGTAGGGCGGCCAGGGCGCCGATCATCACCGCGACCGCGACGATCAGCGTCTGCCGGGGTGCCCGGTCGACGAACGCGCCGGCCGCGAGCAGGCCGACCACGCCCGTGCCGCCGAGCACGAGCAGGGCGCCGCCGACGAGGTCCTCGCCGAGGCCGGCCCCCGTCAGGTACGGGCCGATGAAGGTGTAGACGACGTAGTGGCCGGCGAACAGCATGAGGTCGGCCACGACCACGGCGAGCAGCCCCGAGCGTGCCCACGAGCGGACCGAGCCGACGTGCGGCGACGACTCGCCCTGGACGTGCGGCAGGAACAGCGCGGCCACGACGGCCAGCACCGCGGTGGCGACGGCGACCGCGCCCACGGCGGGACGCCAGCCGAGCTGGTCGCCGACCGTCGTCGCGAGCGGCACGCCGACGACGAAGCCCAGCGAGCTGCCCGAGTAGACGAAGGCGATGGCGCGGCCCGCCAGGCGCGGCGGCACGATGCGCGTCGCGTAGGCCGAGGCCACCGAGAAGAACAGGGCGTGCGCGATGCCACCGACCACGCGACCGGTCAGCAGCACGCCGAAGCTCGGGGCGAGCGCGACCATCAGGTTCGAGGCCGTGTAGCCGACCAGGGTCGTGACGAGCACGGCCTTGCGGGGGAAGCGTGCGGTGGCCCAGGTGAGGGGCAGGGCCAACGCGGCGACGGCCACGGCGTACACCGTGACGACGACGCCCATGCGCGCCTCACTGACGCCGAGGTCGGTGCTCATGGTCGAGAGGAGGCCGACCGGGCTCAGTTCGGTGGTGATCGCGAAGAACGTCGCGAGGCCGAGCACGGCGATGCCGACGACGCCCGAGGGGGTCAGGCGGTGCGGCTGGGGCGTGGGGCGGGTGTCGCGCGGGTGCGTCGACGACGAGCGCGGGGGAGGTGCGGCGGCGGGCGTGCGCACGGCGGGCGTGCTCGAGGTCTGGGGCGGGCGCTGAAGGGTGTCGGTCACGGGAATGCCTCCGGGCCCGGGGCGCGTGCGCACGGCGATCATCTCGTCGGGGGCATCGTGGACGTCGGCGGCCGACTCGTGGTCGACCCCGGTCTGCACGATGCAGCACACTCGTCGCGGGCCATGCTGCTGGCGGGTGGATTGGGGGGATTGCCACTCCACGACGAGGGCGCTCATCCAGTGTGACATGCCACCCCCGGGGGCTCGCAAGGCCCCCGAACGAGAAACCGAACGGCGTTCGCTCGCGGCGAGCGAACCGGGCGGCGATCCGGCGTCCGACCGGATTCCCGGACCGGATCTCGAGACCGGTCGGGGACGAGGAGGCGCGGGTGGCGTGCCCGCGTCCCGTCACCGCGCGTACCCTGGTCGCCATGAGCACCGACACCGCCCCCGACCGCATCCTGATGTTCGGCGCCGAGTGGTGCCGTGACTGCCGCCGCTCGAAGGCGCTGCTCGACCGTGAGGGCGTGGCCTACGACTACGTCGACCTCGAGGCCGTCGCCGACGGTGCCGACCGCGCCTACGCCGTCAGCGGTCGCACGCAGATCCCCGTCGTGGTCTTCCCCGACGGCAGCCACCTGGTCGAGCCGACCGACGCCGAGCTCGCCGCCAAGCTCTAGTCCGGCACGGCCGCGCCGCGTCGCCGCGCCTCCGGCCGCGCCGACCCTCCACCCCGCCACGAAGTAAACGATCCGCCACGCAAACGTGTGGCGGGTTGTTCAGATCGTGGCGGGGTTCGTCAGCAGGCGCTCGTACGTCGTGAGCGCGTCGTACGACTTCGCCGGCCCGCGCACCGTCCACCGCTCCTCGAACGACGTCGGCGAGAGCACCCGGGTCTCGACGAGGTAGGCGTCCGGGGCGCACGGGTGGTGCGCCTCCCAGGCACCCGACCGCAGGTCGAGGTCGACGAAGTGGCGGCCGTCGGCGAAGCGCACGTCGAGCGATCCATCACCCCGGGCCCCGTAGCCGAGTCGTCGGGTGGCGGGCGTCCGCCGGTCGGCCACGACGAGCTCGCCGGACTCGTCGTAGGTCGCCACGAGGTCGGAACCCGCCCGCGCCTCCTCGATGGTCGCCGTCCCGTCGAACCGGGCGTGCTCGCCGGTGCGGTGGTCGTCGATCTCGCGCGTGACGGACCACCGGCCGAGCAGCAGCGCCAGCGTCTCAGCCGGCATGTCGATCGGCGACCACGGAGAACCCCTCTCAGGCGGTCCCCCTCGACGACCGCGGGAGAACACCCGATCTTCGCGCACGGCCGTCGACGGACCAAGTCGCGGTGGCGTGGCGGCCTGGTGCCGCGCGCTCGTGACGCACCACACCGCGTTTCGTGCACCGCACCCCGACTGGTCGTGGTGCGGTGCACGAAACGCGGTGCAGTGCGGGCGGGCGCCTAGTGGCGGGTGGGGTCGTCCGAGTCCTTGGCGACCGTGACCTTCTCGCCGTCGACCTCGTCGCGCTTGGCCTTCTGGGCGTCGCCGCGGGTCTTGGCGAGGCTGGCGATCGTGGCCACGGTGATGGTCGCGCCGATGAAGAGCAGCGAGAACCAGATCGGGATCTCGGGCACCCACAGCAGCGGTTCGCCGCCGTTGATGAACGGCACCTCGTTGACGTGCAGGGCGTGGAAGACGAGCTTGACGCCGATGAACGCGAGGATGATCGCGAGGCCCTGCGACAGGTACACGAGGCGTTCGAGCAGCCCGCCGATCAAGAAGTAGAGCTGGCGCAGACCCATCAGGGCGAAGGCGTTGGCCGTGAAGACGATGTACGCCTCGTTGGTCAGGCCGTAGATCGCGGGGATCGAGTCGAGGGCGAAGACCAGGTCGACGAAGCCGATCGCGATCACGCAGAGCAGCAGCGGCGTCACGAAGCGCTTGCCGCCCTTCTTGACGGTGAACTTGTCCTCGTGGAACTCGTCGTCGACGGGCAGGACGCGGCGGGCGATCTTGACGAAGGCGTTGTCGGCCGCGTTGCCGCCGTGGTCGCCCTTGATCTGCTGGTAGGCCAGCACGAAGAGCAGGGCGCCGAAGAGGTAGAAGACCCACGAGAAGTTCTCGATCAGCGCGGCGCCGGCGGCGATGAAGCCCGCACGCATGATGAGCGCGATGACGATGCCGATCATCAGCACCTTCTGCTGGTACATGCGCGGCACGGCGAACCCGGTCATGATCAGCAGGAAGACGAACAGGTTGTCGATCGACAACGCCTTCTCGGTGAGGTAGCCGGCGAAGTACTCGCCGCCGAAGCCCCAGCCGCTCACGAAGCCGATGCCGACGCCGAACAGCAGCGCGAGGCCGATGTAGAACGCCGACCAGCGGGCGGACTCGCCGATCGTCGGCTCGTGCGGCTTGCGCACGTGGGTGAAGAACTCGAACACGAAGAACGCGATGGTGACGGCGATCGTGATGAGCCAGGTGGTCAGTGAGACGTCCACGGGGATGCTCCGGGTGGGTCGGGCTGATGAGGCGGGTCGGGCTGAGCGGCGCGAACGGCCGGACAGCGGAGAAGGCTCGTGACGAGCGGAAAGGCTCCTGAGACGACGGTACGTGGGGGTCCGCTGGGGGCGTGCCCTCAAGCGACCGTGACAGTGCTGAGAAGCTGCAGTGCGTGCAAGGCCCGCACCCGCATCACCGGGGCGGCCGATGCCCCGGCCGGCACCGAGGCAGGAGGTGCCCCGGCTACGACCGGGGCGCCAGGTGCACCCCGGCGAGCATGCAGCGCACGGACCCGCCGGCGAGCTCGATCGTCGGCACCTCGAGCGGCAGTGGCCGTGCGTGCCGCGACACGGTGCGGCGTTGCGACGGGGTGAGGGACGCCCATCCTCGTGCCGAGATCGCCAGCACGGGCCCGTCGGCCCCCGCCAGTTCGAGCGCGTTGCCCGCGAACTCGCCGAGTTGGGTGCGGGTCAGGGCGACCACCTCGCGTCCGGAGGCCGCCAGGCGCTCGACCACGCGCCTCCGTTCGCTCGGTGACGCGATCGACTCGAGTCCGACCAGGGCGAACCGCGACGCCACGCTCATCATGACGTTCGTGTGGTAGATCGGCACGCCCGTCGCGTCGGTCGCGGTGAAGGTCAGGGGCTCGTAGCCGAGGTCGGAGCAGACCAGGGCGACGGCCGCCCGGTCGGCACGGTGCGAGAGCGCGACGTAGGCGACGCGCCCGACGTGGTCGAGGACGAGCGCCCCGGTGCCCTCGACGACGATCCCGCGCCGTTCGAGCGGGGAACGGTCGAGCACCTCGGTGACGCGGTACCGCTCGCGCAGCAGGTCGACGACGTCCGTGCGTCGCTCACCCCGACGGTTGGGCGAGTGCATCGGGTAGAGCACCACCCGGCCGTCGTCGTGGGTCGAGAACCAGTTGTTCGGGAACACCCCGTCGGGCCGGTCGGTCCGCTCGTCGTCGACGAGGTGCACCGTGACGCCCGCCGCGCGCAGTGCCTCGGCCGCCCGGGTCACCTCGTCGAACGCGCGCGCCGCGAGCTGGGCCCGGGTCGCGTCGACCTCGGCCGGGTCGGTCTGGAACGCGTTGTCGGCCGCGGTCTGCGGGTTCGGCGTGAAGTGGTGCGGCCGCACCATCACGACCGCGGCGGGGGACTGGACGGCCGTCCGCGCCTCCTCGTCGGCGCTTCGGGTGCGCGAGGAGGCGCGGAGTGCGGGGGACGCCGGCGGCGTCACCACGGCGGTCGCCGGGGACGAGGAGGCGCGGGGCGGGGGAGCGACGGTCGTCACGACGGTCTCGGCGCGGCTTCTGCGGTGGGTGCGGTCCGGGGCGGTCGGGGGCTCAGGCGCCGACGGGTCGGCGGGCGGCGACGAGGCCGAACAGGTCCTTCGGGTCGTCGGGGTCGGCGACGAGGTCGATCTCGACGGCGTAGTCGGTGCCGACGACGTCCTGTCGGAGGTACTTCAGGGCGCACACGTCCTCGATGGCGAAGCCGACCGAGTCGAAGATCGTGATCTGCTCGTCGCTCGTGCGCCCGGGGCGCTGCCCGGCGACGACCTGCCACAGCTCGGTGACGGCGAAGTCGGCCGGCTGGTGCTGGATCTCGCCCTCGACGCGGGTCTGCTCGGGGTACTCGACGAAGACGTCGGCCCGGCGCAGCGTCGCGGGGTCGAGCTCGGTCTTGCCCGGGCAGTCGCCGCCGATCGCGTTGACGTGGACGCCGGGGCGGACGGCCTCGTCGGGCAGGACGACCGCGTTCTGCTTGTCGGCCGTGCAGGTCGTGATCACGTCGGCGCCGTCGGCCGCCTCACCGGGGCTCGCGCAGACCGTGATGTCGAAGCCGAGCGGCTCGAGGTTGCGGACGAACTTCGCCGTGGCGCCCGGGTCGACGTCGAACACGCGGACCGTGTCGAGCCCGAGGGTCGAGCGCATCGCGAGGGCCTGGAACTCGGCCTGCGAGCCGGCGCCGATCAGGGCGAGCACGCGCGAGTCGGCCCGGGCGAGACGCTTGGCGGCCATCGCGCTCGTGGCGGCGGTCCGCAGCGCGGTGAGGATCGTCATCTCGGCGAGGAAGGTCGGGTAGCCCGTGTCGACGTCGGCGAGCACGCCGAACGCGGTGACGGTCTGGTAGCCGCGGCCCGGGTTCGACGGGTGGCCGTTGACGTACTTGAAGCCGTAGGTCTCGCTGTCGCTGGCCGGCATCAGCTCGATGACGCCGATGGGGCTGTGGGAGGCGACGCGGGGCGACTTGTCGAAGGCGGGCCACCGGGCGAAGTCGCGTTCGAGGGCGGTCACCATGCCGCTGGTGATCGGGCCGACCCCGCGGTCGGTGACCCATCGGATCATGTTCTGCACGTCCACGAAGCGCACCACGGCGACCTCCTCCTGCTCGGCCCGGTTCGGTCGTCGCGTCCGGGTGGCACCACGTTAGGACTGGGCGATGTGCAGCCACAATCACCATCGAGCGCCATTCCGCACGCTCGATCACCCGTTGTGCGCGGTCGTGCTGTACGTTTCGATCCATGGCGGATCTCGACGAACTCGACCGGCGCCTCCTGGCGGCCCTGCGGGTCGACGCGCGCGAGTCGGCCGCGAGCCTCGCGCGGCGGTTGGGCGTGACGCGGGCGACCATCACCTCACGGCTCGACCGGCTCGAGGCGTCGGGAACGGTGCTCGGCTACACCGTGCGGGTGCGAGAGGCCGACGATCCCGACCTCATCCGTGCGATCGGCTTCATCGAGATCGAGGGGCGGTCGACCGACCACGTCATCCGGCAGCTGCGCGGGTTCCCCGAGGTGGCGTCGCTCCACACGACGAACGGCGGCTGGGACCTCGTCGCCGAGCTGCGCACGTCGTCGCTCGGCGAGTTCGACCGCGTGCTCGCCCGCATCCGCAGCGTCGAGGGCGTCGTCAACAGCGAGACCAGCCTGCTGCTCAGCTCCGTCCTCCGCTGACCGGCACCCGCGCGGCGGCCGCCGTCCTCGGCCTGGTCGCACCAGGGGCACTCAGGCCGCGCCGCGCCTCCCGGCGACGATGCTCTTCAGGGCCTCGTCGAGGTGCGGGTGGACGAACTCGTACCCGCCGTCGACGAGGCGCTCGGGCAGCACCCACCGGCTCTTGAGCACGAGCTCGGTCTCGGTGCGGAGCACGGCCGTGCCGAGCTCGAGCATCCACCGCCAGGCAGGCAGGCCGAACGGCACGCCCAGCACGCGACGGAGGGTGCGCATCACGGTGCGGTTGTCGCTCGGGTTCGGGGACGACAGGTTGAGCGGGCCCTCGACGGACGAGTCCTCACGGGCGAACCGGATCGCCCCGAGCACGTCGTCGACGTGAATCCAGCTGAACTTCTGCCGTCCACCGCCGCGACCCTCGTGGTGGTACGTGCCCGCCGCGAGCCGCGCCCGGGTGGCCGGCCACGGGCCGTCGAACTGCGGCCCGCCGAGGCCGACCCGCACCAGGTTCATCAGGGGGACGAGCGCGCTGCCGTCGCCCAGCACGATGGCCATGCGCAGGGCGACGCGGCGGGTGGCGGGCAGCTCGCCCGAGAAGAACTCGGCCTCCCACGCGGTGGCCACGTCGACCGAGAACCCCGACCCGATCTCGCCGTCCGACTCGGTCATCGGGCGGTCCTCGGCGTGGCGGTAGATCGTCGCCGTCGACGAGTTCATCCAGACCCGAGGAGGCGCGGCGCACGCGAGCACCGCCTCCTTCAGTTCGCGCGTGGTCTCGACGCGCGAGCGCACGATCTCGGCGCGGTTCTCCGGGCCGTAGCGGCAGTTCACGCTCTTCCCGGCGAGGTTGACGAGCAGGTCGGCGCCCTCGAGGAGGGCGGTGATGCCGGCGGTGTCACCCCATGACGCGTCGGGTCCGTGGCGGCCGATCAGGCTGACGCGGGCACCCTCGGCGCGGAACGCGGCCGCGAGGTGCTGCCCGATGAAGCCGCTGGCTCCGGCGAGGACGATGTGGTCGGTCATGCGCTCAAACTAGGGGACCGGACGGTCACCGTCGGCGCGGTCCCTCGACGTCGAGAAGTCCTCACCTGTGGGACGCCGGTTAGCCTCGTCGGCATGAGCCATCCCCTCGTGACCGCCGCCGAGCTCGACGCCACCCTGACGGGCGGGGGAGTCGTCCGCCTGCTCGACGTCCGGTGGCGGCTCGACCGGCCGGACGGCCGCCCCGCCTTCCGCGAGGGGCACCTGCCCGGCGCCGTCTACGTCGAGCTCGACTCCGAGCTCGCCCGTCACGGTGAACCCGTCGAGGGGCGTCATCCGCTGCCCGACCGGGCCGACCTGCAGGCCGCCGCCCGACGCTGGGGACTCCGCGACGGGGACGCCGTCGTCGTGTACGACGACCTCGGCGGGCAGTCCGCGGCCCGCGCGTGGTGGC
This sequence comes from Frigoribacterium sp. CFBP 8759, assembly GCF_014841655.1. Classification (NCBI taxonomy): domain Bacteria; kingdom Bacillati; phylum Actinomycetota; class Actinomycetes; order Micrococcales; family Microbacteriaceae; genus Frigoribacterium; species Frigoribacterium sp. CFBP 8759. The sequence continues at coordinate 527,685 of NZ_JACYUH010000001.1, read as the reverse complement.
TGTTGCGGGCCTCGGGCGTCGCCGACGTGCGTCTGCTCGACGGCGGGCTCGCGGCCTGGACCGACGCGGGCCTGCCCCTCGAACAGGGCGATGCCGACGTGGTGCCCGGCGACGTCACCCTCGGCGACGATCCGTGGCCCGTGATCGACGCCGACGCGGCGGCCTCGTGGCCCACCACGGGCGTGCTGGTCGACAGCCGGGCCGCCGAGCGCTACCGCGGCGACGTCGAACCGGTCGACCCGCGGGCCGGTCACGTCCCGGGTGCCGTCAACCTGCCCACGGCGGGCAACCTCGACCCGTCGGGCCGCTTCGTCGACGCCGCGGCGCTGCGGGCCCGGTTCGAGGAGGCGGGGGTCACTCCGGCGACGCCGGTGGCCGTCTACTGCGGGTCGGGCATCACGGCGGCCCACAACGCCCTGGCCGCGACGATCGCCGGGTTCGACCCCGTGCTCTTCGCCGGGTCGTGGAGCGCCTGGTCGAACGACCCGTCGCGACCCGTCGCCACCGGCGACCGCCCCGACTGAGTCGCGCCCGGGTCGCCGGGGCGCGGTCCGTCAGTCGGCGTGACCCGGTTCGGGCACGCTCGTCCGGTCGTCGACCACCGCGTCGACGGCGGTTCGTCGCAGGTCGTCGATCGCGTTCATCGCCGCGCCCTTCTGGCGATGGCCCTCGGAGGAGGCGATGACCACGCCGTTGCCGGTGGTGAGGGCGAAGCGGTACTCGCCCGAGGCGTCCTGGGTGACGACGAAGGTGCCTGCCATGGGGGTCCCCTTGCACGAAGTGGTGCACGCGCTCTGCGTGGCGACAGCATAGGGCCGTACCCCGGGCGGGAGGCCACGCGCGTCGCGGAGTCGGGTGGCGCCTCCCGCGGGTCGGCCACCCGGCGACCACTTGACATGTGACATTCCAACTGTCACACTGTGTGAGTCGGTGCGGCCGCCCGCGAGTCTCGTCCCCCCTCCGAGACCGGGCGGCCGCACCGGTCCGTCTCGGTCGCGCACCGAGCACACGAGAGCGCCCGACCCCGGATGGCAGTCGCGGGGTCGGGCGCTCTCGTCGTCCCGGGCGGTGGCCGCGGGTCTCGGGTGCTAGGTCAGTCGGCCAGCAGGACCGCCATGGCGCCCTTCAGGGCCTCGCGGTCGCGGCGCAGCTTGGCGACCTCCGCCTCGAGCTCGGCGACGCGTTCGGCCGTGGCGGCCGACCCCGAGCCCGGGGGGCGACCTCGGCGCGGGGCCGCGGTGGTCGACGGGGCGGGCTCGTCGTCGTCCGCGGTGACGTCGAGTTCCTTCTCGACCGCGTCGTCGGGTGCCGGCGTGGGGGCGGTCGCCCGCTCGTGGGCCCGGATCCAACCGCGCAGGGACTGCTCGCCGACCTCGAACTCGGACGCCGTCTCGCGGATGATCGACCGGTTGCCCGGCTCGGCCTCGCGACGCTCGAGCACCCGGGCGAGCGACTTCTCTCGCGTCTCGTCGCTGTACTTCTGTTCGAAAGGCATGTGCGCTCCTGGTGTCGAGACACGGTGTCGTGTCGGCTCATTGAATAGCCCCCGTGATGACCGTACTGTACGGTGACGTACGAGCGCACGGTTATGACGACAACTCACGTAACCGATCATGTCGCGCATGTTGACGGATGGTGTAACACGACCGTCGATGGGCGTCAGGTGTCGCCGATGCGACCGCCGCCGCCGGGGTGGCGCCCCACGGCGACTCGCGGCGGAACCGCCCGTCCTCCGGGAGTTGTCGAGGCGGACCGCTTAAGGTGTCAGGGTGTGGCGAGCCGACAGACAGCATGACAACGACGACGACGAGAACGACTCCGTCGCCGTCCCGACCGGCGCGCCCACGGGCGTGATCACACCCCACGCCGTCAGCCTCGGGCACCCGGGGCAGTCCCTGGGCAACGTGGCCGAGCCCGTCTGGAACACCTGGCGCGAGTCCCTCCGCCGGGTGGGCGGCCCCTCCACGCTGCTGCACTTCGGCGACTCGCAGCGGTCCCGCATCGAGCTGAGCACGACCCACCCCGGTGGCCTCGCGCAGTTCATCACGGGCAAGACGACCCTGCTCTCCAGCCTGATCCGCGACGACCTCGCCCTGCGCACGGCCCGTGCCGCGGCCGGTGAGATCGCCGCCAAGGGGCTCGAGCTGAGCACGGTCCGTGGCATCGACGCCGTCCACCTGGCCATCGGCGTCGCCGCCTGGTCCTTCGCCGGAGAAGACTTCCGGGCGCCCGTGTTGCTGCGGCCGTTGGCGATCCGTCGCCACGGGCGTGACTTCGAGGTCAAGCTGCTCGGCGAGCCCTTCCTCAACCCGGCGTTGGTCGACGCGCTGCACGACCAGTTCGGCATCACGCTCGACGCCGAGTCCTTCGTCTCCCTCGCCAGCCGAGAGGGGTCGTTCACGCCCAACCCGGTCATCGACCGGCTCCGTGGGCTGACCGCCCACCTCGAGTGGTTCACGGTGCAGCCCCGCCTGGTCGTCTCGACCTTCACCGAGGTCTCGACCGAGATGGCCCTCGACGCCCGCGAGCTGGGGCACCCGGTGCTCGACGCGCTCGCCGGCAACCCGATGGCCATCCGTCAGGTCGAGGAGGCCTACCGCCCGACGACCGCCACCCCGCAGGACGAGCGCAGTCCTGAGACCGACACCCTGCTGCTCGACGCCGATCCCGAGCAAGAGAACGTCGTGGCCCAGATCGCCGCCGGCAACTCGGTCGTCGTCAAGACCCTGCCGGGCACCGGTGGCACGCAGACCATCGTCAACGCGGTGGGTCGTCTGGTGTCGCAGAACAAGCGCGTCCTCGTGGTCAGCGCCCGCCGGGCGACCCTGCGCGGCATCACGAGCCGTCTCGCCGAGGTCGGCCTGCCGGGCGTCGCCGTCAGCCCGACCACGCTGCGTCGTGACGTGATCCGGTCGATCTCCCGCAACGAGAAGGCCACCCACCCGCAGATGGGTGAGGTCGACGACGCCCTCGTGCGCCTCCGCAAGGTGCTCGTCGACTACCGCGGCGCCCTCAGCCGCCGGGACCCCGAGCTCGGCGTCTCGGTGCTCGACTGCCTCACCGAGCTCTCGCGGCTGGCCCTGTTGCCCGCCGCCCCGGCGACCACCGCCCGCCTCAGCCGCCGCAGCATCGCCGCCATGGTCGACGGTCGCGGCCGCGTCGCCGAGACGATGGTCGGTGCCGCCAACCTGGGCGAGTTCAAGTACGGCCCGGGCGACTCGCCCTGGTACGGCGCGCGCTTCACCGAGAGCGTCGGGGCCGGTGACGCGCACCAGCTCGCCAAGAACCTCCACCACCGTGACCTGCCGCGTCTGCTCGAACGCGCCGAAGAGGTGATCGGCAGCACGCGCATGCGCCCGTTCGAGAGCGTCGCCGAGCTCGGCGTCTACCTGCGCCTGCTCACCGAGATCCGCGACACCCTCGACAAGTTCATGCCCGTCGTGTTCGACCGCTCGGTCGCCGAGCTCGTCGCCGCGACGGCGCCGAAGCGCGAGGCACCCGACATGTCGAGCGCCAACCGCCGTCGGCTCAAGAAGCTCGCCCGCGAGTACGTGCGACCCGGCGTCCACATCGCCGACCTGCACGGTGCGCTGCAGCGCATCCAGCAGCAACGCGTCGTCTGGCAGCGCTACGTGTCGGCGGGCACCCCGCCCGAGGTGCCGACGGGCATCGCCGACACGCACGTGCTGCACCAGCAGGTGTCGCAAGACCTCGAGCGCCTCGACGGCCCCCTCGGCCTCAAGGGTGACGACGGGCTCACCGAGATCGGCATCGTCGAGTTGCAGCAACGACTCGAGGCCCTCGCCGCCGAGAGCGACGTCCTGCAGAACCTCCAAGAGCGCACCGAGCTCATGACGACCCTGCGCGACCTCGAACTGACCCCGCTGATCACCGACCTGGCCAACCGCCACGTGCCTGAGCACCAGGTCGCGGCCGAACTCGAGCTCGCCTGGTGGCGCTCGGCGCTGGAGTCGCTGCTCGAGGCCGACCGGGCCCTGCTCGGCGCCAACACCGCGATGCTCGACCGACTCGAGGCCGACTTCCGCCTCGTCGACGAGGCCCACGCCGCGGGCAGCGCCCAGTTGCTCGCATGGCTCCTGGCCGAGAACTGGAAGATCGGGTTGGTGGACTGGCCCGACGAGGCGTCGGCGCTCAAGGGTCTGCTGCGTCAGGGCCACCTGACCGCTCGCCTGCTGCACGACGCGGCCCCGCACCTGTCGCGCGCCATCGCTCCCGTCTGGGTCGCGTCGCCGTACGAGGTCCACACCATCGCCGACACCGTGCCGTTCGACACGGTCGTGCTCGTCGACGCCGGGGCCACGACCCTGGCCGAGAACGTCGGGGCTATCCGTCGGGGCAAGCAGACGGTCGCGTTCGGCGACCCCGTGACCCAGACCCCCTCCGAGTTCGACATCGGCGTCGTGCCGGGTAAGCCGCCCGTCGACGCGGACGAAGAGGCCCTGGCCGCGTCGCACTCCGAGAGCGCCCTGGCGCGCCTCGCGACCCTGCTGCCCACGCTCTCCCTCACGCGCAGCTACCGTGCCGGCGGAGAAGACCTCGCCGAACTCGTCAACCGTCGTTTCTACGGCGGTCGCATCGAGTCCCTCCCCTGGGCGGGCAGCTTCCTCGGCCACGGCAGCATCGCGCTCGACTACGTCTCGGGCGGCACCGCCGTCCCCGATCCCGAGTCCGGCGCCGTCGAGAGCGTCGACGCCGAGGTCGACCGCGTCGTGTCCCTCGTCCTCGAACACGCCCGCACGCGCCCGAGCGAGTCGCTCATGGTGTTGACGGCGTCGGCCAAGCACGCCATCCGCGTCCAGCAGGCCGTGTTGACCGCCGTCTCGGGGCACAAGGACTTGACCGAGTTCGTCGTGGGCGACCGCAGCGAGCCGTTCATGATCGCCACCCTCGAGCAGAGCGTCGCGCAGAGCCGCGACCACGTCGTGTTCTCGATCGGCTACGGCCGCACCCCGCACGGCCGCGTGCTCAGCGACTTCGGGCCGCTCGGCCAGCCGGGTGGCGAGCGCCTGCTGGCCGTGGCCATGACGCGTGCGCGTCGTTCGATGGTCATCGTCACCTGCTTCCAGCCGGGTGACATCGACTCGAGTCGCATGGGCCACGGAACGGTCGCGCTCAGCGAGATCCTCACCGAGGTGCAGGCCCGGACGTCGGCCGAGCACGTCCCCGACGACAGCGAGCCCATGCTCGTCGACCTGGCCCGCCGGCTCGAGGTCAAGGGCATCCCCGTCGCGCTCGGGCACCGGGGCAAGCTCGGTCTCGTCGCCGCCCACGACGGCGTCTGCGTCACGATCGAGACCGACACGACGCTCTCGCGCACCAGCCTGCGCGAGTCGCTGCGCTCGCGTCCCGAGGTGCTGCGGCGGCTCGGCTGGCACTACATCCGCGTGCACGCGTTCCAGCTCTTCACCGATCCCGACGCCGTCGCCGAGCGCGTCGCCGAGGTGCTCGGCATCGGTGACTCGCTTACGCACGAGGTGCCGGCCCTGTCGGCCAGCCAGCACGTCAACCGTCGATGACCGCAGGAGGCGCGGCGTCCGAGGGCGACGCCCCTCACGCCCTCGAGGCGGCCGAGCCGAGCCCCCTGGTGGTGCGTCGGCGGTCCGGGCGTCGCGTGAGCACCGACCCGGTGCCGGGCAGCGACCCGACGCCCGCTCCCGAACCCGCTCGGCAGGGGTCCAGCGAGAACGACCAGCGACTGCGTGCCGACGTCCCGCCGCACTGGGGCTGAGTCGGCCCCGGGCGGCGACGCGCGCCCGACGTCGGCATGAACCACGAATGCGACGATGAACCCCGATTCCGGGGGGTTCATCGTCGCATTCGGGGTTCACGGGCGGGCGGAGCCCGGGAGAGTCGCCGGGGCGTCAGCGGCTCCCGAGCGGACCGTTCTCGCTGTGGGGGTCGCGCGACTCGAGCACGGGCGCGGCGTGGGAACCGCCGCCGACGGCGGGTGCGGCCTGCGCACGCAGAAGGTCGCGGATCTCGCTGAGCAGTTCGACGTCGGTCGGCGGGACGTCGGCGGGGGTCTCCTCCGCCTTCTGCTTGGCGAAGGTGCGCTTGAGCAGGTTGTTGACCGGCAGCACGAGCACGAAGTAGACGACGGCCGCGATGATCAAGAACTGGATCGCGGACCCGATGACGGCGCCGAACTTCAGCTGGGCCTCGCCGCCGGCGAGCGTCGGGATCGTGACGATGAGCGCCTCGTCGAGCATGGTCGCGTTGAACGCGGCCCCGATCAGCGGGTTGAACACGTTGGTCACGAGCGACGTCACGATGGCGGTGAAGGCCGCACCGATGACGACCGCGACGGCGAGGTCGATGACGTTGCCGCGCAGGATGAACTCTTTGAAACCCTTCACGGGCGACTCCTTCTGATCGGACGAGATGAGATTCTCGACGTCAAGCAAACCACGGAGGCGCGCTCGGGTGGCCCCGTCGGTCGCCGCGGCCGGTCAGGACGAGCTGGACGAGCCGCCCGACGAGCTCGAACCGGACGAGCTCGAGCCCGACGAGCCGGAGCCGGACGAGCCGCTGCCGGAGCCGGACGAGCCCGACCCGCTGCCCGAGGCGCCCGACGAGGACGAGCCGCTCGCGCCTCCTGAGCTCTTCTCGGACGAGCCGGACGACGATCCCTTCTCGCCGGAGCCGCCCGACGAGCCCGAGCCCGAGCCCGACGTGCTCTTCGAACGCGAGTCGGTGCGGTAGAAGCCCGACCCGTTGAAGGTCACGCCGACGGGGCTGAACACCTTGCGGAGCTTGCCCTGGCAGACCGGGCAGACCGTCAGGGTGTCGTCGGTGAACGACTGGACGATGTCGAAGGCGTTGTCGCACTCGGTGCAGCGGTACGAGTAGGTGGGCACGGAGGCGCTCCTGAAGGAAGGCGAGTCTAGAACTCGTGGATGCCGGAGGGGGTGACGACGCCGTCGACGGGTTGGTCGTGCCGCTCTCGGGGCACCGACTCGACGTACTCGGGGTCGAACACCACAGCATAGACGGGCGGACGACGCTCCATCGAGCCGAGGGTCTTGTCGAAGTAGCCCCGGCCCCAGCCCATGCGCATGCCGCCGTGGTCGATGGACGCCGCGGGCACGACGATCAGGTCGACGTCGTTGACCGCCATCGGGCTGAGCACCTCGCCGACGGGCTCGGGCAGGTCGAAGAGGCCCCGCGTCTCGCTCTCGCCGTCGCCCACCGCCCAGTCGAGCAGGCCGTCGGCCCGCGTGATCGGGAACAGCACGCGGACGCCGTTCGCGAAGGCCCAGTTCAGGAACGGACGCGTGTTCGGCTCGACGTCGGTCGACAGGTAGGCCGCGATCGAGCGCACCGACAGGCCCGTCGCGAGGTCGGTGAGGTGCCGCGTGATGCCCTCGGTGGCCTGGTCCCTCTCGTGCGCACCCAGGGTGCGACGCTTCTGGCGGATCTCGGCTCGCAGGGCGCGTTTGGCGTTGCCGACGTCGTCAGTCATGACGACGAGCTTAACCGTCCGACTATTAACCTCCGCGAAACGTCGGGGATGGATACGCTGACCCGCATGGGCTTCACGATTTCTAAAGCAGTCATTCCCGCCGCGGGCCTGGGGACACGATTCCTGCCCGCCACGAAAGCAATGCCGAAGGAGATGCTGCCGGTCGTCGACAAGCCGGCGATCCAGTACGTCGTCGAGGAGGCCGTCAACGCCGGCCTCACCGACGTGCTGATGATCACGGGACGCAACAAGAACGCGCTCGAGAACCACTTCGACCACGTCAGCGAGCTCGAGGAGACGCTGAAGAAGAAGGGCGACCACGACAAGCTCGCCAAGGTCAACCAGTCGACCGACCTCGCCGACATGCACTACGTGCGCCAGGGCGACCCGCTCGGCCTCGGCCACGCGGTGCTCCGCGCCAAGATGCACGTCGGTCGCGAGCCGTTCGCCGTGCTGCTCGGTGACGACATCATCGACGCACGCGACCCGCTGCTGACGCGCATGGTCGAGGTGCAGGGGCAGAAGAACGCCACCGTCATCGCCCTCCTCGAGGTCGACCCCTCGCAGACCCACCTCTACGGCATCGCCACGGTCGAGAAGACCGACGAGGACGACGTCGTCAAGGTCACCGGCCTCGTCGAGAAGCCGGCCCAGGGCGAGTCGCCCTCGAACCTGGCCATCATCGGCCGCTACGTCATCCGCCCCGAGGTCTTCGACGTCCTCGAGAAGCAGGAGCCGGGCAAGGGCGGCGAGATCCAGCTGACCGACGCCCTCATGAAGATGGCCGGTGCCGAAGAGTGGACCGGCGGCGTGTACGGCGTCGTCTTCCGTGGCCGTCGGTACGACACCGGCGACAAGCTCGACTACATCAAGGCCATCGTCCAGCTCGCGTCCGACCGCGAGGACATCGGTGGCGAGCTGCGCCCGTGGCTGCAAGAGTTCACCGCCGGGCTCGAGAAGTAAGCAGGCGACTCGTTCCGTGACGAACATCCCCACGCTGACGGAGGGGGCGGTGACCATCCGCCCCCTCCGTCTCCGTGACACCCGCGACCTCGACCAGGCCCTGATGGAGAACAGGTCGTGGCTGCGGCAGTGGGAGGCCACCAACCCGAACGGCTTCACCAGCCACGACGTGCGCGGCAGCATCCGCTCGTTGCAGACGAACGCCCGGGCCGGGCTCGGTCTGCCGTTCGCGATCGAGCTCGACGGCCGGTTCGTCGGCCAGCTGAACGTCTCGGGCATCGCCTACGGCTCGCTCGGTTCGGCCACCATCGGCTACTGGGTGACCCAGGCCGCGGCGGGCCACAACGCGACGCCGATCGCGGTGGCACTCGCGACCGACCACTGCTTCCGGGCACTGGGGCTCCACCGCATGGAGATCTGCATCCGGCCCGAGAACGCCCCCAGCCTGCGCGTCGTCGAGAAGCTGGGCTTCCGCTACGAGGGTCTGCGGCGGCGGTACATCCACATCAACGGTTCGTGGCGCGACCACTTCTGCTTCGCGCTGGTCGCCGAAGAGGTCCCCGAAGGCGTCCTGCGTCGCTGGACCACGGGCACCGTGCCGGTCGGGCAGGGCAGCGTGCCCGCCGACGCCCTGGCCGAGGCCGGGCGCGCGCTGCCGCTGTAGCGACTCCGCCCCCGGGGGCGCTCGTCGGGTCGCGAGGCACATCCGTGCCGCGACACGCGGACACACCTGTCGATCAGCGGCCTCCTGGGCCCGCCCGCTCATACCTTGGTCACCATGAACATCGAGTCGTGGGGTGGAGGCGTCGTCCTCGCTCTCGTCGCCGCGCTCTGGCTCGTCTACCTCGTGCCCACCTGGCAGCGCCGACGCGAGTACCTCGCGACCGAACGCAACGCCGTGCGGCTGCAGCAGACCCTGCGCATCCTCGCCCAGACGGCCGAGGTCCCCGACGAGGTGCGCATCGAGGCGAACGCCCGCTCGGTCGCCGACGCGCAGAAGATCCTGCGACACGAGGAGGCGCGGCGCGAGGCCCTGAGGCGTGCGCACGAGGCGGCGCGGCAGCGTGCCGTCACCCGTGAGCTCGCCGCGGCCGCCCCCGTGTTGCGTGCCGCCGACCGTGACCCGGCCCTCGCCGCCCGTCGGCTCCGACGCTCACGCCTGGTCTCGACCGTGGTGCTCGCCGTCAGCGTCGTCGCCGTCGTCGGCGGCGTCGCCGCGGGCCTGACGTCGTCGTGGGTGCTCGTCGTCGCCGGCCTCGTCTTCGGCGCCGGCGCGGTCGCGATGCTGACCCAGCTCGCCGCCGTGTCGCGGGCGCGCGCCCGCCGGGCGGTCGTCGCCCCCGTCGCGCAGCCGCTCAAGGACTTCTCCGGCGTCCTGGGCGACGGCGTCGTCATCCGCGACGAGCAGGCCTCGGCCGAGTCGCGCCTGTGGACCCCCGTGCCCGTCCCGAAGCCCCTCTACCTGCGGCGCGGCCGCCAGCGCCCCGTCCCCGACGCGTCGGTGGACGCCGCGTCGGCCGACGCGGCGGCCGAGCTGCAGCGGGACTCCCGTCGCTCGGTCGAGTCCCTCCGGTCGGCCCAACACGACGCCCTGCGCGAGGCCGCCCGGGCCGAGGCCGCGCTGCAGTCGACGCGACGGGCGTCGGTGGCCCGCACCGCGCCTCCTGCACCCGTCGCGGCTCCCGCCGTCCCCGCCGAGGAGGCGCGGGTCGAGCCGGTCGCGCCCCCTCGCCCCCCGAGTCGCTTCGCCCGCATGGGCATCATCGACGACCTGCCGCAGTCGGACTTCTCGCTCGACGAGGCCCTGCAGCGTCGCCGCGCCGTCTGACCCGCGGAGCGCCCGGCCCGGGTTCATCCGGGTGTCGACGAGGTGCTATCGTGGCAGAGCAGTTTCTGGGGCTATGGCGCAGTTGGTAGCGCGTCTCGTTCGCAATGAGAAGGTCAGGGGTTCGAATCCCCTTAGCTCCACCACATCAGGCCCGGGTCGATCACGACCCGGGCCTTCCTCATGCCGGCGCCGCCGTCGTCGGCCCGAGCGACCTGATGGATCCGCTGTGAGCGGGTGCGGCGGGCCGAGGGTGGTCGTAGCATCCGGGCATGTCACTCGCAGTCAGCATCGTGCAGCACGACGAACACGACCACCCGGTCTGGTACCTGCAGTACTCGTACGCCCGCGCCCTGCCCGGCGCGCCGGCCCGGGGGCCGTACCACTCCCGATCCGAGGCCGAGGAGGCGCTGCGCCACCTGCGCGACGCCGCCCACATGTACGGCGAGTTCGAGATCTCGGTGCTGCCGGCCTGACCACCCCGATTCGGCGCATGACCGCCGAGAGGTTGCGGAGGGTGAATCAATTACGACAGATCGGTAACGAAAACCGGTCGCGCAGCCTGTTCGACCCTTGGGGACGTCGAGATCACGACATGCTTGCCTGATGAGCACTCCGCAGCCGCCCTACGGCTCGTCCGACGAGCCCCGTGACCCTCGCGACGAGAACGGACGCGGCGACCAGACGCCTCCGCCGTCGGCACCCCGGCCCCCGCAGCCGGCCTACGGCACGACGCCCCCGCCGAGTGCTCCCCAGCCCGCCTACGGAGCCCCGCAGCAGCCCTACGGCGGGCAGCCGCAGGGCGACCGCTCGCAGCAGCCCTACGGCGGACAGCCGCAGCAGCCGTACGGCGGCCAGCAGCAGCCCTACGGTGGCGCCCCGACCGGCGCTCCCGCCTACGGTCAGGCCCCGCAGTCGCCGCAGGGTGGCAACGGCCTGGGCATCGCCTCGATCGTCGTCGGCGGCGTCGGACTGCTGCTGTCGTTCGTCGGGTTCGGCGTGATCCCCGCGATCGTCGGCCTCGTGCTCGGCATCATCGCGCTCGTGAAGAAGAAGGGTGCGCGCATGCTCGCCCTGATCGGCACGATCGTGTCGGGGCTGGGCGTCCTGATCGGCATCGCCGTCGTGATCTTCGGTGTCATCGTCGGGCTCGCCTCCGTCCAGGCCATCAACGAGTCCCTGCCCACGAGCGGCTCGATCGACTCGGGTGACACCGGGACGGCCGACGGCGACGCCTCGGCCGAGAACAACGCCTTCGGCGACACCTTCACCTACGACGACGGCATCGCCCTGACCGTCTCGGCCCCCGAGGCGTACACGCCCGGCGAGTACTCGAGCGGCGCCGACCAGGCGGCCTCCGTGGTCTTCACCGTGACGATCGAGAACGGCACCGACGCCAACTTCGACCCGATGCCCTACGAGACGGCCACCTCGGGCGGCGTCGAGGCCAGCAAGGTCTACGACTCCGACATCGAGAGCTCGCCCACGACGGTCGTCCCGGCCGGCCAGTCCATCTCGTACCGCATCGTGTTCTCGGTGGCCGACGCCGACCAGATCGTCTTCCAGATGTCCCCGTCGTTCGACTACGACGACGTGGTGTTCACCAGCTGAGCCGTTCCGCGTCCACCGGCCCCGTGTCGGGCGGAGCCCCCGTCGTCCGCGACGGGGGCTCCGTGGCGTCCGGGGCGACCGGTGTCGCGCCTCCTGCACCATGATGGTCGGGTGCCTCCGACGACCCCGACCGATGCCCCGACGCCCCACCTCTCGACCGATCCCGAGCTGCTCGCGCGGCTGAGGGCCGACCTGGCGTCGTCCGGGTTCACGGTCGAGCGGCTGCAGGGTGCCGACGCGTGGGGCTCGCACGCCGGGGCCGCACTCTTCCGCGGCGAGCGGGTCGCGGCCCGTCGTGCCCTCGCCCGCAGCGCGGCTCGCGACGAGTCCGTGCGTCCGGCCGCCACCCTCGCGTCGCTCTTCGTGCTCGGCTACCCGCAGGCCGTCGACGCGGTGGCCGGCGCCCTGCCGACCCTGGGTGCCGAGGGCGCGGTCGCCCTCGGGCTCGTCGCGAGGGAGGGCGACTCGGTCCGTGCGCTCGTCGACCTCCGTCCGTACGCCTTCGTCGACGCCTCGGGCGAGGCGAGCTGGTGGATCGCCTCCGACCTCGGCGAGCTCGTCGTCGAGGGGGCGCTGCGCGAGGACCACGTGCTCGGCGTCGGGGGAGCCTCGGCGACGCTCGCCGGCCTGATGATCTCGCGCCAGGTCGACCGGGCGCTCGACCTCGGCACCGGCTGCGGCATCCAGGCGCTGCACGCGGCCCGGCACGCGCGACACGTCGTGGCCACCGACATCTCGCAGCGCGCCCTCGACTACGCCGCGTTCAACGCCGCGCTCAACCTGGTCGACGGCATCGAGCTGAGGCTGGGCAGCCTGTTCGAGCCCGTCGCCGGCGAGACCTTCGACCACATCGTCTCGAATCCGCCCTTCGTCATCACGCCCCGGGCCGAGGGCGTGCCCGAGTACGAGTACCGCGACGGCGGCATGGTCGGCGACGACCTCGTCGCCTCGGTCGTCGAGGGCCTCGGGCGACACCTCGCGCCGGGCGGCATCGCACAGCTGCTGGGCAACTGGGAGTCCGGAGGCGCGGGTGCGGTCGCCGGCAAGAGGGGCGCGTACTCGGTCGCCGACTGGGCGGCCCGGGGTGGCGTGCCCGTCGACGTCTGGGTCGTCGAGCGCGAGGTGCAGGACCCGACCGCGTACTCCGAGACCTGGATCCGCGACGGCGGCACCCGACCCGGTTCCGCCGACTTCGAGCGCCTGTACGAGGCGTGGCTCGGCGACTTCGAGGCCCGCGGGGTCGTCGAGGTCGGGTTCGGCTACCTGACGGTGCGTCGGCCCGAGGACGACGCGAGCCTGCCCGTGGTGCGCACGGAGCGCCTCCTCGGCGGTCTCGGCCAGAACGACGTGGGACTCGGTGCCCACCTGCTCGGCACGCTCGACGCCATCGACCTGCTGCGCGACCTCGACGACGAGCGGCTGGCCGCGCGTCGGCTGGTCGTCGCGGGCGACGTCACCGAGGAGCGCCACTACTGGCCGGGCAACGACGACCCCACGGTGATCTCGTTGCGGCAGGGCGGCGGCTTCGCCCGCACGGTCGACTCGGGGACGGCCCTGTCGGCCCTGGTCGGTGCCTGCGACGGCGAGCTCAGCGTCGGGGCGATCGTCGGTGCCCTGGCCCAGCTGCTCGGGGCTGACGAGGCCGCTCTGCGGGCGGAGCTGCTGCCCCAGGTCCGCGAACTGGTGACGACGGGCATGCTGCGGGCCTGAGCCGGACGGGCGTGTCCCGTCCCGGGCTCGGAAGACGTGCCGGGCGCCGGCCGGACGGGGTCAGGCGTGGGTGCCCACCGTCGCCAGCGCGAGGCGCCAGACGAGCTCGACGTGCTCGGCCATGTCGGTGGCGGGGTCGAGCATCCACTGGATCTGCATGCCGTCGCTGACCGCGAGAAGGACGGTCGCGAGGCGGGTGGGGTCGACGCCCGCCGGCACCTCGCCCCGTCGCTGTCGGGCGGTGATCGCCTCGGCGACCTGGGCGCGGATCGACGCGTAGCGCTCGACGAAGTACGCGTGGGCGGCATGGCTCGGATCGCTCGTCGCGGCCGTCGACATGCTGGCGAACAGCTGGACCAGCCCGGGCACGTCGGCGTTGTGCCGGATGACGGTGATCAACTGCTCGACGATGTCCGCCTGCGGGTCGGCGAGGGCGAGGTCGACCTCGTCGCGTCGGCGCAGGATGGCCGTGAAGAGTTCGTCCTTGCTGTCGAAGTAGTGCAGCAGCCCGGCCTGGCTGAGGCCGACCGAGTCGGCGAGCTCCCGGACCGACGTGCCGCGGAAGCCGTTGCGGGAGACCACCTCGAGCGCCGTGTCGAGGATCTCCGTGCGCTTGGCCACACCCTTCGCGTACGAACCCCGTTGTGCCATGCGGTCAGGCTAGCGCGACCGTCGGCGGTCGGGCCCGAAACCCACCGTCACTCGGTTTTCGCTGGTAGCGTCACGTCATGACCCTCCACCACGACGGCGACGCGGCCGACGACCAGATCCGAGACGACCAGGCCCGGGACGACCAGGCCCGGGACGACCAGGCCCGACTGACCGAGTTGCTCGGGCGACTCACGCTCGACGAGAAGGTGCAGCTGCTCACCGGCCGCGACTTCTGGACGACCCACCCGAACGAGAAGATCGGCCTGCGGCGCATCCTGGTCAGCGACGGCCCCAGCGGGGTGCGCGGCGAGGTGTGGGACGAACGCTCGCCGTCCCTGAACCTGCCCAGCGCCTCCTCGTTGTCGTCGTCCTGGGACCCCGACCTGGCCCGTCGTTACGGTGCCGCGGCCGCCGTCGAGGCCCGCCGCAAGGGCGTCGACGTCGTGCTCGGCCCGACCATCAACCTGCACCGGTCACCCCTCGGCGGTCGGCACTTCGAGGCGTTCAGCGAGGACCCGGTGCTCACCGCCGAGCTCGCTGCCGCGTACGTCCACGGCGTGCAGGACAACGGCGTCGGCGCGACCCCCAAGCACTACGTCGCCAACGACTACGAGACGGACCGCTTCACCGCGAGCACCGTGGTGAGCGACCGGGCCCTGCGCGAGCTCTACCTGCTGGCGTTCGAGAAGGCCGTCACCGAGGCGCACGCCTGGCTGGTCATGTCGTCGTACAACTCGATCAACGGCGTGACCGCGACCGAGAACGAGCTGCTCGAGACGCCGCTGAACAGCGAGTGGGGCTTCGACGGCGTCGTGGTCAGCGACTGGACCGGCGTGCGGAGCGTCGAGAGCGCGAAGCACTCGCAAGACCTCGTGATGCCCGGCCCGGACGGTCCCTGGGGCGACGCCCTCGTCGCCGCCGTGCGGGCGGGAGAGGTGCCGGAGGCCTCGATCGACCGCAAGGTGCTGCGCCTGTTGCAGCTCGCCGCCCGCGTCGGAGCCCTCGACGGCTTCGAGCCGATCGCCGCGACGCCGACCACGGTCGAGGACGGCATCGCCTTCGTCCGCGAGGCCGCGGCCGCCGGCACCGTCCTGGCCCACGACCGGGGAGGCGCGGTGCCGGTCGACCCCGCGATCGTCCGGTCCGTCGCCGTCGTCGGCCACAACGCGAGGTTCGCGCGGACCCAGGGCGGCGGCAGCGCCACGGTGCTGCCCGAGAAGGTCGTCACGCCCGTCGAGGGCATCGAGCAGGCCTTCCCCGACGCGACCGTGACCTACTCGGTCGGCGCCGTCGTGCAAGAGGGCGTGGCCGAGCTGCCCCTCGACCGCATCACCAATCCCGAGACGGGCGAACCCGGCGTCCGTGTGTCGTTCCGCTCGGGCGACGACGAGCTGTTCTCGGAGGACCGTCGGGCCACCGCGCTCGTCTGGTTCGGTGGCGACGCCCCCATCGAGCGCAGCGACACGGTGCGATTCTCGACCCGCTACACGCCGGAGGTCACGGGCGAGATCCTGCTCGGCGTGGCCTCGGTCGGCCACTCGGTCATCCGCGTCGACGGCGAGGTCGTGCTCGACGGCACGAGCGAGGCCGTCGGCGACGACCTCGGCGCGGCGTTCCTCGCACCGCCGTCGCAGTCGGCGGCCGTGGCGGTCGTCGAGGGGCGACCGATCGACGTCGTCATCGACCACACCATCGGGGCGAGCGCACTCGGCGGAGCCCTGAGCTACACCTTCGGCATCGAGCCCGACGACGCCGACCCGTCCGGGCTGATCGACGAGGCCGTCGCGGCCGCGGCGGCCGCCGACCTGACGATCGTCGTGGTGGGCACGAACAGCAAGGTCGAGTCCGAGGGCTTCGACCGCACCTCGCTCGACCTGCCCGGCCGCCAGGACGAGCTCGTCTCGCGCGTGGCGGCGGCCGCCGCGACGACCGTCGTGGTCGTCAACGCGGGATCGCCGGTGACGATGCCGTGGCGTGACGAGGTCGACGCCCTGTTCCTCACCTGGTTCGGAGGTCAGGAGTACGGCCACGCGCTCGGCGACGTCCTCACCGGTGCCGTCGAGCCCGGCGGCCGTCTGCCCACGACGTGGCCCGCCACGCAGGCGGACGTGCCCGTGATCGACGTCACCCCCGTCGACGGCGAGGTGGTCTACGACGAGGGCATCCACGTCGGCTACCGCGCCTGGCTGAAGGCCGGCACGACCCCGGCCTACCCGTTCGGGCACGGCCTCGGCTACACGACCTGGTCGCTCTCAGGCCTCGACGTGACCTCGACGGTGAGCGCAGGAGGCGCGGTGCAGGTGGCCGTCGACGTCACCAACACCGGCGCCCGCGAGGGCAAGCACGTGGTCCAGGTCTACGCCTCGCGCCCCGACTCCGTGGTCGACCGTCCGGCGCGGTGGCTCGTCGGGTTCGCGCCCGTCGTGGTGCCGGCCGGGGGGACGAGCCGTGTCGAGGTGACCGTCCCGGCCCGGGCGTTCGCCGACTGGCGCGACGGGTCCTGGGCCCACGAGCCGGGCGCCTTCACGGTGCACGTCGGGTCGTCCGTCGCCGAGCTGCCGCTCGAGGCGACGGTCGTGCTCGAGGGGTGAGGCGCGCCGCGTGACGCGACCCGCGCCTCCTGGTCCGTCGGAGCAGGAGGCGCGGGTCGTCGGTGCGCCGAGGGGGCGTCAGCCGCGGTGGTTGCCCGTGCGCTCGCCCCACTCGCGCCACGAGTACTCGGGCACGAAGCCGAGCAGGTCGCGGGCCTTGTCGCTGCTGAGCAGCGGCTCGACGCCCTCGACCGCCCGGCGCTTCTCGACCTGCGGCCAGTACTGCTCGGCGAGCACGGCCGTCGGCGTGTTCATCACGGTGTCGGCCGCCGCGATGATGAACGCCTCGAAGCCGACGAGGTCGCTCTCGAGCGCCTTGCGCACGGCCTGGGCGCCGTCGCGGGCGTCGATGTACGAGAACAGGTTGAAGGTGCGCTTCTCGGGGGTCTCGTCGAAGGGGTACTCCGAGTAGTCGCCGTCGTCCATCACGTTCGAGAAGCGCAGGCCGATCAGCTTGAGCTGACGGTCCCACCGCGTGAAGTGCCGCGCCATCTCCTCCTCGACGGCCTTGCCCAGCGAGTACGACGACTCGGGGCGCACGGCGTACTCCTCGTCGAGCGGCAGGTACGGCGGATCGATGTCGAACGGGATGCCGAGCAGGGTCTCGCTCGAGGCCCAGACGACGTTGCGGATCTTCGCGGCACGGGCGGCCGCGAACACGTTGTAGCTCGACGTCACGTTGTTCGTGAAGAGGGCGGCGTTCGGCACCAGGCCGGGGGCCGGGATGGCGCCGAGGTGCACGACGGCGTCGATGTGGTCGTACCGGTCGTCCACGCTGGTGAGCGCCTGGACGACCTGGCCGTAGTCGGTCAGGTCGACCCTGACGAAGACGACGCCGTCGACGGGGTCGGGGCTGGGGACGCGGTCGAGCAGGACGACCTCGTAGCCGTGGTCGGCGAGGTCGCGGACGACGGCGCGGCCGAGCTTGCCGCTGCCGCCGGTGACGGCGACTCGGGTGGTGGGGGTGCGGGGAGACGACATCGTCGGCCCTTTCTGCCGGACGCCCGGCGGGTCTGGGGGTGCGCGGATCGGGCTCCGCGCCTCCGTCGTTTCTACTAGCCGGCGGGCCTCCGTGGTCGGACGCGGGTGGTCGGGCCGACTCCGTCCCGACGCCCGGAAGGCGCGGCGAGGGTCCGCATCCGCTGGGAGCCGTGTCGGACGTGCCGGGTAGCTTCGGCCTGACCGGGGTCGACCGTCGGCCCCCGAGAGAGGCCCTCATGAGCACGCCCACGAACCCCGCGAACCACGACGCCGACGAGCGCACCGACCCGGCGGCCGTGCACGGCGACAGCCCCGAGGAGGTCGAGCTGAACGGCGAGTCCCCGGCCGACGAGGCCGCGGTCGAAGGTGCCGTCGAGCAGGTCGACGGGCTCCTCGGTGGCCCGGGACGCGTCGCCTGAGCCGTCGGGCCGGTCGACGCGTCAGCCGATCGGCTGCAGCGAGTGGAAGGCGGTGCCGTGGTAGACGAGCGGTGCCGCCGTGTCGTCGACCCGGGCGCCGAGCACCTGCAGGATGACCACGACGTGGTCGCCGACGGGCACCTCGCGGTGCACCACGCACTCGAGCCGCAGCGGGGTGCCCGACACCAGGACGGCCCCGTCGTCGGTGACGACGTGGTCGACGTCGGCGAACCGGGCGGCCCGCGTGCGCGACGAGAGCTGACGGCAGAGCAGGCCCTGGTCGGCGGCGAGCACCGAGACGCCGAGGCGCGGCGCCGTGCGCAGGCGGGCCCAGGTCGCCGAGTCCTGACGCGCGGAGAACGTCACCATCGGCGGGTCGAACGAGGCCCCGACCGTGAAGCTCGAGACGACCATGCCGTCCGGGCCGTCGACCCCGGTGGCGGCGAGCGCGGCGACCCCGCTCGGGAAGGCGGCGAACGCCGAGCGTTCGACCGGGTCGAGCGACGTGGTGCGGTTCATCGGGGCTCCCGTCGAGAGATGTGAACCAGTTGGTTCATCGCGACGTTAGCCGTCCGGTGTTTCATCCGGATTACGAGGTGTTCCAATCACCTGGAAGTCACCCACCACCTCGGGCATCGTCCGAGGTACGGTGTAGTGCGCTCACCGGCTGGTTACCGGGGCGCCCGTTCCCGTCAAGCGGCCGACGAACGCAGCGTGGTCTCCTGATCCGACTTCGTGAGGTCCTCGGCCGTGGGTCCGGTGGGCACGCCCTGGTCCGAGCTCCGCTCGTCGACCGGGGCGTGCCCTCTTCTCGTCCCGGAGGTCGTCGCAGACCGGTCGTCCTCGGGGTCGCGAGTCGCGCCTCCTCGTGATTTACTTGAGTCCCCCTCACCTCGTGGAGGTTCAGGGCACGAGGCGGGGGACCGGCCGCGGGGGCGTCGTCGCGCTCCCGCGGCCGGACGACCCGTCCGTGGTCGTCGCCCTCGGACCGGTGGATGGTGCAGGGTTGACTCATCATGTCGCCCGCTCCCGTCGCCCCCCTCGCCGCCCTGCTCCCCTCGACGCCGGGCGCCGACTCGTACGACGCCGACGCGGCGTACACGGCCTTCGCCGAGTGGGCCGAGTCGCGGGGGCTGCCCCTCTACCCGGCCCAGGACGAAGCGATGATGGAGCTCGTCGGAGGCGCCTCGGTGATCCTCAGCACGCCGACCGGCACGGGCAAGTCGCTCGTCGCGGCCGGCGCCCACTTCGTCGCCCTGAGCCAGGGTGGGCGGTCGTACTACACGGCCCCGATCAAGGCCTTGGTCAGCGAGAAGTTCTTCGCGTTGGTCGAGCTCTTCGGGCCCGAGAACGTCGGCATGGTGACCGGCGACTCGTCGGTGAACTCCGACGCGCCGATCATCTGCTGCACGGCCGAGATCCTCGCGAACCTGGCCCTGCGGCACGGGGCCGACGCCGCCGTCGACCAGGTCGTGATGGACGAGTTCCACTTCTACGGCGACCAGTCCCGCGGCTGGGCCTGGCAGGTGCCGCTGTTGCTGCTGCCGCGTGCGCAGTTCCTGCTGATGTCGGCGACGCTGGGTGACGTCACCCGCATCACCGACGACCTCGCGCGGCGCACCGGTCGGCCCGTGGCGCGGGTCACGGGTGTCGAGCGTCCCGTGCCGCTGCACTACTTCTACGCGCAGACGCCCGTGCAGGAGACGGTCGAAGAACTGCTCTCGACCGGCGAGGCGCCCGTCTACGTCGTGCACTTCTCCCAGGCCGCGGCGCTCGAGCGGGCGCAGGCGCTGTCGAGCATCAAGGTCGCCAGCCGCGAGCAGCGCGACGAGATCGCCGAACTGATCGGCGGTTTCTGGTTCAGCACCGGGTTCGGCAAGACCCTCAACCGCCTGGTGCGCTCGGGCATCGGGGTGCACCACGCGGGCATGCTGCCCAAGTACCGTCGCCTCGTCGAGCAACTGGCGCAACGCGGCCTGCTGCGGGTCATCTGCGGCACGGACACGCTCGGCGTCGGCATCAACGTGCCGATCCGCACGGTGTTGCTGACGGCGCTGACCAAGTTCGACGGCACCCGCATGCGCCAGGTCAGCGCGCGAGAGTTCCACCAGATCGCCGGGCGGGCCGGTCGCGCGGGCTACGACACCTCGGGCACGGTGACGCTCCAGGCGCCCGAGCACGAGATCGACAACCTCAAGCAGATCGAGCGGGCGGGCGACGACCCGAAGAAGAAGCGCAAGATCGTCCGCAAGAAGGCGCCCGACGGCTTCGTGTCCTGGGGCGAACCCAGCTTCACCAAGCTCATCGCCGCCGAGCCGGAGGCCCTGACCTCGCACATGCAGGTCACCCACGCCATGCTGCTCAACGTCATCGGGCGCGGCGGCGACGTCTTCGCCAACGTGCGCTCGCTGGTCTTCGACAACCACGAGCCCCTCGCCAAGCAGTACGCCATGGCCCGGCAGGCCATCTCGATCTACCGCACGCTGCGCACCGCCGAGGTCGTCGTACAAGAGGCCTCGCCCGACGGAGGCGCTCCGACCATCCGCCTGACCGTCGACCTGCAGGCCAACTTCGCCCTGAACCAGCCGTTGTCGCCCTTCGCCCTGGCGACCTTCGAGGTGCTCGACGTCGAGTCGCCCACCTACGCCCTCGACATGGTGTCCGTGGTCGAGGCGACCCTCGACGACCCCCGGCCGATCCTGTCGCAGCAGCAGTTCAAGGCCCGCGGCGAGGCCGTGGCCGCGATGAAGTCCGAGGGCATCGAGTACGACCAGCGCATGGAACTCCTCGAGGAGGTCACCTGGCCCAAGCCGCTCGACGAGTTGTTGACCGCCCTGTTCGAGACGTATGCGGCCTCGCAGCCCTGGATCGGCGACTTCGCGCTCAGCCCCAAGTCGGTCGTGCGCGACCTGTACGAGCGGGCCATGACCTTCGGCGACTTCGTGGCCTTCTACGGGTTGGCCCGCTCCGAGGGGCTCGTGCTGCGCTACCTGTCCGACGCCTTCCGTGCGTTGCGGCAGACGGTGCCGGACGAGGCGAAGACCGACGAGCTGGTCGACGTCATCGAGTGGCTCGGCGAACTCGTCCGGCAGGTCGACTCCAGCCTGCTCGACGAGTGGGAAGAGATGGTGAACCCGAGCGAGCTCGAGGCCCACGACGAGATCGTGCCCCCGACGCTCCGCAACCTCACCGCCAACGCGCGGGCCTTCCGGATCATGGTCCGCAACGAGCTGTTCCGTCGCGTCGAACTCGCCGCCCGCGACGACGCGGACGCCCTCGGGGCCCTCGACGCGGGCTCGGGCTGGGACGCCGACCGCTGGGGCGAGGCCCTCGACCGGTACTACGACGAGTACGACTCCATCGGCACGGACGCCGCGGCCCGGGGCCCGCAGATGCTCCAGGTCGAGCAACTGCCCACGGTGTGGCGGGTGCGGCAGATCCTCGCCGACCCCGAGGGCGACCACGACTTCGGCATCTCGGCCGTGGTCGACCTCGCCTCGAGCGACGAGCGAGGCGAGGCCGTCGTGACCGTCACGGCCGTCGGGCCGGCCTCCGAGCGGAGCCGACCGTCACCCGTCGAGGGGTAATCTCGTAGGGTCGCGCCCCACCCCGGCAGCCGACCAGCTCCACCCGCGTTCCACCACGAAGAGGTCGCCATGTCTCGTCTGTCCGGCAAAGTCGCCATCGTCACCGGGGCAGCCTCGGGCATCGGCGAGGCGATCGTCCGCCGGTTCGCCGACGAGGGGGCCCGGGTCGTCGCGACCGACATCGTCGACGGGGCGGCCGTGGCCGCCGAGACGGGGGCCGAGTTCGTGCAGCACGACGTCGCCAACGGCGGCGACTGGAAGCGCGTCATGGACCGCATCGCCGAGCACTACGGCCGACTCGACGTGCTGGTCAACAACGCCGGCATCGTCTCGGGTCAGTCGATCGACGTCACCCAGCTCGAGAGCTGGAACCGCGTCTTCGCGGTCAACGTCACCGGCGTCATGCTCGGCACGCGCTTCGCCATCGAACAGATGCGCGCGAACCCCGACGGCGAGGGCGGGTCGATCATCAACCTGGCTCCGGCGACGTCCTTCCTCGGCTTCGGTGACGACGCGGCCTACACGGCGAGCAAGCACGCGCTGGTCGGGCTCACCCGGTCGAGTGCCGCACACGCCGCCCAAGAGGGCTGGAACATCCGCATCAACTCGCTCCACCCCGGCCCGACCGACACCGCCCTGTTCCGCCGTCAGGTCGAGGCCCAGCCGCAGGTGCTCGACGCGTTCCGCGCCATGAGCCCGCGGGGTCGACTCGCCAAGCCCGACGAGGTCGCCGGGCTCGCCCTGCACCTCGCGAGCGACGACTCGGCCTTCTCGACGGGCGCCCAGTTCGTCGTCGACGGCGGGCTGTCGAGCACGCACCCCTCGATGTAGCCGCGCGGCGCGGCGCTGCTTGCCTTGCGCGGTGCGGCACCGCGACTCGTGCACGGCACCGCGTCTAGATCAGGTGCGGTGCCCGATTCGCGGTGCGGTGCGGTGCGGTGCGGGTGGGGCGCGTCAGAAGAGCGTCGCCGGAGGCGCGGGCGGGGTCGCCGGCGCCGCGATCGGGTCGGTCGTGGCGACCGGTGCCCCCGGCCAGCCGGGCCCGGACGGCACGTCGGTGCGGTTCTGGAACGCCGTGGCCGCGCCCCGGGCCCGCACGTCGGCCGCCTCGTTCATCTCGTGGCCGACGTGGCCGCGGACCCACTCGAAGCGCACCTTCCGCCCGGCCAGGGCGGCATCGAGCTCCTTGAGGATCTCGACGTTGAGCACGGGCTTGCCGTCGGCCTTCCGCCATCCCTTGCGCTTCCAGCCGGGCATCCACTCGGTGCAGGCCTTGATCGTGTACTGGCTGTCGCACAGGATGTGCAGGTCGTCGTCGGTTCCGGCCGTGGCGCGCAGCAGCTCGAGCACGGCGGTGAGCTCGCCCTGGTTGTTGGTGGCACGCGGCCAGCCGCCGGCCGCCCACCGCTCGTCGTCGACGTACCAGGCCCATCCGGCGGGACCGGGGTTGCCGAGGGCCGATCCGTCTGCTGCGGCGGTGATGGTCATGCGGGGTGCTCCTTGCGTCGACGGGTTGCCGGTCCACGGTAACGTGCCGGGCGCGACCGACCGGACCCGCGCCTCCTGCGGGGTGTCAGCGATCGCCCGGTGGGGTGGCGCCCGCCCGGGTCAGCCGTTGTGGTCGGGGTGCGACCCGGTGCGCTCGCCCGTCTCGATGCCCGCGACGGCGGCGAGGTCGCCGGCGTCGAGCTCGAAGCCGAAGACGTCGAGGTTGGCGCGGATGCGCGACGGAGTGACCGACTTCGGGATCACGACGAGGCCCTGCTGCAGGTGCCAGCGGATCGTCACCTGGGCCGGGGTGACCCCGTGCTTCGCACCGATGCGCACCAGGGCGGCGTTGTCCAGGATGCGCCCTCGCGCCAGCGGCGACCACGCCTCGGTGACGATGCCGTGGGTGGCGTCGAAGTCGCGCAGCTCGCGTTGCTGCAACCACGGGTGCGCCTCGACCTGGTTGATGGCCGGCACGACGTCGGTCTCGGCCATCAGGCGCTCGAGGTGCGCGATCTGGAAGTTGCTCACGCCGATCGAGAGCGCGCGGCCCTCGGCCCGGATCGTCTCGAGCGCGCGGTAGGTCTCGACGTACTTGTCCTGCCGCGGAGCCGGCCAGTGGATGAGGTAGAGGTCGACGTGGTCGGTGCCGAGCTTCGTCAGGCTCTCGTCGAACGAGCGGAGCGTCTCGTCGTAGCCGTGCGCGGTGTTCCAGACCTTGGTCGTGAGGAACACCTCGTCGCGCGGCACGCCCGAGGCCCGCAGGGCCCGGCCCACGCCCCGCTCGTTGGCGTAGAACTCGGCCGTGTCGAGGTGGCGGTACCCCTCGGCGAGGGCGGTCTCGACGACCCGCTCGGCCTCGTCGTCGGCGACCTTGTAGACGCCGAGGCCGAGCTGGGGGATCGTGCGGCCGTCGTTGAGGGTGATCTGGGGCACGTCGATGGAGGGCATGCCCCAACTCTGCCAGCGACCGACCGACGCGTGTCGCACGCACCGGGCGACCGTCCGGTGAACGGTGCGCGCCGGGCCCGTCGCCCGATGGACGAGGAGGCGCGGGTCAGCTCGTCTGGACCGGCACCGGTTCGGTGTCGGGCAGGGGGCTGGCGTCACGGCCGCGGAGGTCGGGCAGCGCCTTGTGGAACGCGGCCCCGACGATCATGCCGACGAAGGCGAAGCAGGCGGCGACGATGAGCCCGCCCTGGCCGCCGACGTGGTCGATCGCGAAGCCGGCGATGGCCGAACCCAGGGCCGAGCCGATCAGCTGGCCGGTGCCGGCCCAGCCGTAGGCCTCGGCCGTGTCGCTGAACTTCACGCTCGACGAGACGATCGCGAACATCACGGCCAGGGCGGGTGCGATGCCGACGCCCGCGATCAGCAGCGTGATGCTGATCGGCCAGAGGCCCGTCGCGAAGATCGCGAGGGTCATGCCCACGAACACGATGGCGATGCGGCGGGCGAGCGCCCACGGGCCGACCGGGACGTGCCCGAGGGCGAGACCGCCGACCAGCGACCCCGCGGCGAAGATCGCCAGGGCGATGCCCGAGTCGGCGCTCCCCTCGCCGAAGAGCGCGACGACGCCGGCCTCGACCGCGGCGCAGGCGCCGATGAGCAGGAACCCGGCGACGGTCGCGAGCAGCACGGTCGGCCGGGCCAGCACCTTGCCGAAGGCCCGCTTGCTGCGGGGGATGCGGACGCGTCCGACCTCGGGCGAGGCGATGAACCAGATGCCGCCGCCGACCAGGAACGCGGCCGCGAGCCAGATCGCCTCTCGCGTGCCGACCTGCGTGCCGACGAAGGTCGTGATGACCGGACCGGCGACCCAGATGATCTCTTGCGCGGACGCGTCGAGGGAGAAGAGGGGGGTGAGCTGGTTCGAGGTGACCATCTTCGGGTAGATGGTGCGGACGGCCGGCTGGACGGGAGGCACGCTGAGGCCCGTCACGAAGCCGAGCGCCATGAACACCGGCACCGAGAAGTCGTACAGGGTGAAGGTGACCATCGTGATGAGGCAGACCACCAGGGTCAGGGTGAGCACGGGGCGCATCGCCCAGCGGCCCATCCACCGGCTGGTGAGCGGCCCCGAGATCGCCTGACCGATGCTCGTCGCCGCGAGGACGAGACCGGCCGCGGCGTACGAGTGGTGGACGTGCTCGACGTGCAGCAGGAACGCGAGCGACAGCATGCCGAACGGGAAGCGCGCGGTCAGCTGGGCCGCGATGATGCGCGAGACGCCGGGCGTCTTCAGCAGGGTCGAATAGGTGCTCACGAGGGGACAAGTCTACGAGTGGGTCCGCGGTCCGCGACACGCCGTGGTCCCGAACTGGGGACATCCGTCGACGAGTGTCGGTGGTGGGGACGAACATGTGGAGAACGGCGCAGAACCGGGGAGAACCGCCCTCGTTCTGTGCAAAACGTGTGCGGTTCCCTGTGGACAACTCTGCGAGACGAACTACAGGCGTGTAACACCGCATCTAGTTGTGGGGGCAACCCCGGGCCACTAGATGTAGTATCGAGGAGTCGCCACGGGCACCACGACCCGCAGGCTCACGAACCACCGATCCGGCCTCAGGGGCCGGCCAGAACACAGGGGATCCCATGGCCATCACCGTCTACACCAAGCCGTCCTGCGTCCAGTGCACGGCCACCTACCGAGCCCTCGACAACAAGGGCATCGAGTACGACGTGCTCGACGTCACGGCCGACGACGCCGCCCTCGAGAAGGTCCGCGCCCTCGGCTACATGCAGGCCCCCGTGGTCATCGCCGACGACGACCACTGGAGCGGTTTCCGCCCCGACAAGATCGCCGCGCTGGCCGCCAAGGTCGACTAGTCGACCCGGCGCACAGCGCCCCACCAGTCGGATGACCCGGGGCTCGGGCCCACACCACGTCGGAGGCGAGGACTCGTCATGACGAACGAACTCGTCTACTTCTCGAGCGTCTCGGGCAACACCGACCGCTTCGTCAAGAAGCTCGGTCTCCCGGCCCGGCGCATCCCGCTGTTCCCGTCCGAGCCGCCGCTCCACGTCCGTGACCCCTACGTCCTCGTCCTGCCGACCTACGGTGGCGGCGAAGGACGAGGCGCCGTCCCGAAGCAGGTCATCCGGTTCCTCAACGACGAGGGCAACCGGCGCCTCATCCGAGGCGTGATCGCGGCGGGCAACACCAACTTCGGAGAGGGCTACTGCCTGGCCGGTGACATCGTCGCCGCCAAGTGCGACGTTCCCCTTCTCTACCGTTTCGAAGTCTTCGGAACACCAGACGACGTACAAGCCGTACACACAGGATTGGAAGAATTTTGGACGCAGCAGTCGATGACCTCGAAGTGATCGCCGCCCCGGGGCAGGGTCTCAGCTCGGGGATGGACTACCACTCCCTGAACGCGATGCTGAACCTCTACGGTCCGTCCGGCGAGATCCAGTTCGAGAAGGACCGCGAGGCGGCGAAGCAGTACTTCCTGCAGCACGTCAACCAGAACACGGTCTTCTTCCACAACCTGCGTGAGCGTCTCGACTACCTTGTCGAGAACGAGTACTACGAGCTCGCCACCATCGAGCAGTACGACTTCGCCTTCATCGAGAAGCTGAACGACCTCGCGTACTCGAAGAAGTTCCGCTTCCAGACCTTCCTCGGCGCGTTCAAGTACTACACCTCGTACACGCTCAAGACGTTCGACGGCAAGCGCTACCTCGAGCGCTTCGAGGACCGCGTCGTCATGACCGCCCTCGGCCTGGCCCAGGGCGACGAGAAGCTCGCCGTCGACCTCGTTGAAGAGATCATCGCGGGCCGGTTCCAGCCGGCCACGCCGACCTTCCTCAACACGGCGAAGGCCCAGCGCGGCGAGCTCGTCAGCTGCTTCCTGCTGCGCATCGAAGACAACATGGAGTCCATCTCGCGCGGCATCAACTCGTCGCTGCAGCTGTCGAAGCGCGGTGGCGGAGTCGCCCTGTCGCTCTCGAACATCCGCGAGGCCGGCGCCCCGATCAAGCAGATCGAGAACCAGTCGTCGGGCATCATCCCCGTCATGAAGCTGCTCGAAGACAGCTTCAGCTACGCGAACCAGCTCGGTGCCCGCCAGGGTGCCGGTGCGGTGTACCTCAGCGCACACCACCCCGACATCATGCGCTTCCTCGACACCAAGCGTGAGAACGCCGACGAGAAGATCCGCATCAAGACGCTGTCCCTCGGCGTCGTCGTGCCCGACATCACGTTCGAGCTCGCCAAGAACAACGAAGACATGTACCTCTTCTCGCCGTACGACGTCGAGAAGGTCTACGGTGTCCCCTTCGGCGACGTCGCGATCAGCGAGAAGTACCGCGAGATGGTCGCCGACTCGCGCATCAAGAAGACCAAGATCAAGGCGCGCGACTTCTTCCAGACGATCGCCGAGATCCAGTTCGAGTCGGGCTACCCCTACATCGTGTTCGAGGACACGGTCAACAAGGCGAACCCGATCAAGGGTCGCATCAACATGTCGAACCTGTGCTCCGAGATCCTGCAGGTCAACACGCCGACGACCTTCAACGAAGACCTCTCGTACAACGAGATCGGCAAGGACATCAGCTGCAACCTCGGCTCGATGAACATCGCCCTGTCGATGGACGCCCCCGACCTCGGCAAGACCGTCGAGACCGCGATCCGTGGCCTCAGCGCCGTCAGCGACATGAGCCACATCACGTCGGTCCGCTCGATCGAGGTCGGCAACGACCAGTCGCACGCCATCGGCCTCGGCCAGATGAACCTGCACGGCTACCTCGCCCGCGAGCGGGTGCACTACGGCACGCCCGAGGCGATCGACTTCACGAACATCTACTTCTACACGGTGCTGTTCCACGCCCTGCGCGCCTCGAACACCATCGCGATCGAGCGTGGCGTCACCTTCGGCGGCTTCGAGGACTCGACCTACGCGTCGGGCACCTTCTTCGACAAGTACACCGAGACCGAGTGGAAGCCCGAGACCGAGCGGGCGGCGGCACTGTTCGCCGACGCCGGCGTCGCGATCCCCACGCAGGACGACTGGCTCGCGCTCAAGGCCAGCATCATGCAGCACGGCATCTACAACCAGAACCTCCAGGCCGTGCCGCCGACCGGGTCGATCTCGTACATCAACCACTCGACGTCGTCGATCCACCCGATCGCGTCGAAGATCGAGATCCGCAAAGAGGGCAAGCTCGGTCGCGTGTACTACCCGGCGCCGTTCATGACGAACGACAACCTCGAGTACTACACCGACGCCTACGAGATCGGGCCCGAGAAGATCATCGACACCTACGCCGCGGCGACGCAGCACGTCGACCAGGGCCTGTCGCTCACGCTGTTCTTCAAAGACACGGCGAGCACGCGCGACATCAACAAGGCGCAGATCTACGCATGGCGCAAGGGCATCAAGACGATCTACTACATCCGTCTCCGCCAGCTCGCGCTCGAGGGCACCGAGGTCGATGGCTGCGTCAGCTGCATGCTCTAGGCCCTCGCGCCTCGAGTCCTTGCGCCACCCGGCGCGGGCCGGTCTCGACGACCGGCCCGCGCCTCCTGAACTCACACTCCTGCTCCTGAAAGGCACGTCATGACCCTCACCGATCCGGTCCACGCCACCGGCAAGTCGGTCCCGCTGATCTCGTCGGTCAGTGCGATCAACTGGAACCGCATCCACGACGACAAGGACGTCGAGGTCTGGAACCGGCTGGTCAACAACTTCTGGCTGCCCGAGAAGATCCCGCTGTCGAACGACGTCCAGTCGTGGAACACCCTCACGCCCGAAGAGCAGCAGATGACGATGCGGGTCTTCACCGGCCTGACGCTGCTCGACACCATCCAGGGCACCGTCGGCGCGATCAGCCTGATCCCCGACGCGATCACCCCGCACGAAGAAGCCGTCTACACGAACATCGCGTTCATGGAGTCGGTGCACGCCAAGAGCTACTCGTCGATCTTCTCGACCCTCGCGTCGACCCCCGAGATCGACGACGCCTTCCGCTGGTCGACCGAGAACGTCAACCTGCAGAAGAAGGCCCAGATCGTCCTCGACTACTACACGGGCGACGACCCTCTGAAGCGCAAGGTCGCCTCGACGCTGCTCGAGTCGTTCCTGTTCTACAGCGGCTTCTACCTGCCGATGTACTGGTCGTCGCGCGCCAAGCTGACCAACACGGCCGACCTCATCCGCCTCATCATCCGCGACGAGGCCGTGCACGGGTACTACATCGGCTACAAGTTCCAGAAGGGTCTCGAAGGCGCCTCGGACGAGCGCAAGCAAGAGATCAAGGACTACACGTTCAACCTGCTCTTCGAGCTCTACGAGAACGAGATCCAGTACACGCAAGACCTCTACGACGGCGTCGGCCTCAGCGAAGACGTCAAGAAGTTCTTGCACTACAACGCCAACAAGGCGCTGATGAACCTCGGCTACGAGCCGATGTTCCCCAAGGAGACGACCGACGTGAACCCGGCGATCCTGTCCGCGCTCTCGCCGAACGCCGACGAGAACCACGACTTCTTCTCGGGGTCGGGTTCGTCGTACGTCATCGGCAAGGCCGTCAACACCGAAGACGAGGACTGGGACTTCTGACCCACCCCCGCACCACGCAGCAGGCGTCGCCCATCCCGGGCGGCGCCTGTTCTGCGTCCGGTCCGACCGCGTGCGGGCTCAGTCGGCGAGCAGTGCCGCACGGATCGCGGCGATGCCGATCCGCACCTCGGCGAACGAGGTGCTGAGCGGCGACAGTCCGATGCGCAGGGCGTCGGGGTTGCGGAAGTCCGGCACGACACCGGCCTCCCAGAGCCGCGCCACGATCGACCGGAACGAGTCGTGCGTGATCGTGACGTGGCTGCCGCGGCGGTCCGGTTCGCGAGGCGTCGCGACGGTCACCCCGAGCGGCACGAGCCAGGCGTCGACGAGGTCGAAGGCGTAGTCGGTCAGGGCGAGCGACTTCGACCGGATGGCATCGATGCCGGCCTCGTCGATCAGGTCGAGCATGTCGTGCATCGCGAGCATGCCCATCACCGGGGGAGTGCCGCTGATGAACCGCCGGATGCCGGTCGCCGGCTGGTACCCGACGGCCATGGCGAACACGTCGGCGGCGCCCATCCACCCCTGGATCGGCTGGTCGAGCTCGGGCAGCAGCGAGGCGCGGGCGTAGACGAACGCGGGAGCTCCCGGCCCACCGTTCAGGTACTTGTAGGTGCAGCCGACGGCGAGGTCGACGCCCCACTCGTCGAGCTGCATCGGCACGACGCCGACGCTGTGGCAGAGGTCGGCCAGCACGAGACCGCCCGCCTCGTGCACGAGCGTCGTGATCGCGGGCAGGTCGACCAGCCAGCCCGACCGGTACGACACGTGGTTCACCAGCAGCAGTGCGGTGTCGGGCCCCACGACGTCGCGCACCTGCGACACGGTCACGCCGGTCGCCTTGTCGACGGCGATCCAGCGGATCGTGGCCCCGTGCTCGCGGGCGATGCCCTCGACGACGAAGCGGTCGGTCGGGAACTGGTCGTCGTCGATGACGATCTCGTGGCGGTCGGGCCGAGCCCGCAGGCCCGCACGGATCGCCTTGTAGAGCAGCACGGTCGTCGAGTCCGCCACGACCGTCTGGCCCGGGGCGGCACCGAGGCAGGCCGCCGCGATGCGGTCGCCGAGCTCGGTCGGCAGGGCCATCCAGCGTTCGTCCCACGAGCGGATCAACCGCGTGCCCCAGGCGCCCTCGACGAACTCGGACAGTCGCGAGAGCGTAGCGGTCACGGGCCGCCCGAGCGAGTTGCCGTCGAGGTACGACACCACGTCGACGGCCGGCACGAACCGGTCGACGAACGACGCCAGCGGGTCGGTGGCGTCGAGCGGGCCGGCGGGGTGCGCCGAGGCCTGCTCGTCGGGGTCGGTGGAGTCGACGGGGTAGGCGAGCGGATCGGTCATCGGGTCTTCTCCTCGAGGGCGACGGCGAGCAGCTCGTCGGCGGTCAGTGCGGTCGCGCGGGCGAGCCAGGCGGCCCGTTCGTCGGAGGACGCGGAGGCGCGGGGCGCGTCGGCGATCCAGGTCACGCGGGTGAACGGCAGGCGCGCACCGCCGGTGGGCCCGGCGACGTCGGGGGCGAGGGCGTCGAGCAGGCCGGCCAGCCCGAAGCCGGCCCGACCCATCGCGCGCAGCTCGCGTTCGTTCACCCCGAGCGGAAGGTCGCCGTTGCCGAGGTCGGTGCCGTAGAGCACCCGGCCCCCGGCGGCCCGGAACCGCGACAGGTTGTCGACGGCTGTCTCGTGCGCGGCCCCACCAAGACCGTAGCCGTGGATGTCGAGCGTGCTCACCCACGTCGTGGACGCGGCCAGCCGGGCGATGAGGTCGTCGTCGAGCCGTTCGCTGAAGGGCGTGTGGGCGAGCCGGTCGACCCCGGCGTCGGCCGCGCGTGCCGCCTGGCCGACGTCCTGGACGTGGGCGACCACGGGCAGGTCGAGCCCGTGTGCGGCGTCGACGACGGCGGCCAGCATCGCGTCGTCGAGGACGGGGCCGACGTCGGAGTTCAGGGCGACCTTGACGATCGAGGCGCCGAGGGCGTGCTGCTGCTCGACGAGCCGGGCCGCGCGGCGCAGCCGGGTCGAGGCGCGGAGGCCGCCGACCGGGAGGGAGGCGCGGGACGGCGCCCAGCCCGCCCGGCTCGGGTACCCGCCCGGCGCCGTGATCAACCCGCCGGCGATCGCCACCTCGGGCCAGCCGTCACGACCGGACCGGCCGAGCCAGCCGGACGCGACCGTCGGATCCCACCCGAGGTCGACGACCCGCGAGATGCCGCCGACGGGCAGCTGCGTGGCGTCGATCAGGCCGAGGTGGACGTGCGAGTCGGTGAAGGGGGCGAGCACGGTGCCCGGCACGTGGGGCAGCTCGGCACCGGCCAGGGTGTCGGCGTCGTGCGCGTCGGCCGATCCGGCGAAGACCACGCCGTGGGCGTCGAGGCGCAACAGGCTGCGACCGGACCACCGGCCCGACCAGGCGTGGTCGACCGTGACGAGCCGCGCCTCCTGGTCCATGACCCGACCCTATTCGTGCGTGCTGCCCGTGCCCTGCAGGCCCGCCCGCGTCCGGGGACGACGAGGCGGGCTCGCAGGGTGGGTGCCGAGGAGGCGCGACTCAGCCGGGCAGGACGGCCCGCGAGCACCGCGCCACGTAGGGCAGGCGGATGAGGTCGGCGCCGCGGGTGTCCGGGTGCGTGTCGAGCAGCCGCTCGACGTCGCGCAGCAGGGCCGCGCGGTCGTCGGGCGAGAGCGTGATGACGTAGCTGCGCGACGCGATCATGGCGAGGAACTCGTCGCGACCCAGCTCGTGCACCCAGGGGACGTCGTACCGCTCGACGGTGCCGAACGGCGCACCGACGACCGGTGCGTCCGACCCCATGTCGCGCTCTCGGGGTTGGCGCATCACCCGGCTGAGCTCCGCCAGCCACGGCACGGACTCGTCGCGGATGTTCCAGACGAGGCCGAGGGTGCCGCCGGGACGCAGGACGCGGGCGATCTCGGGCACGGCGCGGGCGGGGTCGACCCAGTGCCAGGCCTGCGCGACGAGGACGGCGTCCACCGAGTCGTCGCCGAGGGGGATGTCCTCGGCCGACCCGGCGACCGACGTCGCCCCGGGGACGACCTGCTCGAGGGTCGCGCGCATGCCCGGCGAGGGCTCGACGGCCGTGACCGACGGGGCACGGTCGAGCAGCAGACGGGTGAGCTTGCCCGTGCCCGCCCCCAGGTCGACCACGTGACAGGCGCCCTCGGGCAGCAGCCAGTCGACGGCGTCGAGGGGGTACGACGGGCGACCCCTCTCGTAGACGTCGGCGGCCAGCCCGAACGAGGCGGCGAGGTCGGAATCGGGTCGTGCGGGGTCGAAGCCGTGGGCGGCCGGATCGAACCCCTCCTGGAGTGGTTGATGTGTCACCGGAACACTGTCGCACGTCACGATCCGTCACACACCCTCTGTTACGTCGGCCTCGGGCGCAGCATGGAGGGGATGACTTCCTCGCTGCCTCCGACCCCCTCGTCCCCGCGTCCGACCCGTCCCCTGCGGGTCGTCGCGGTGTCCGGCACCCTCAGCACGCCGTCGAAGACCGACGCCCTCGTGCACGAGATCGTGACGGCGCTGGGTGACGTCCTGCCGATCGAGGCGCACGTGATCCGGGTCAGCGAACTCGGCCCCCTGTTCGCCGGCGCGCTCACCCGGGACCAGCTCGACGAGCGGGTCGAGCGCGAGCTGGTCGCCATCGAGACCGCCGACCTGCTGATCGTCGCCTCGCCCGTCTACCGCGCCTCCTTCACCGGGCTGTTCAAGCACCTGTTCGACTTCGTCGAGCAGTACGCGCTCGTGGACGTGCCCGTGCTGCTCGCCGCGACGGGGGGCAGCGAGCGCCACGCGCTGATCATCGAGCACGCGTTGCGACCACTGTTCGGGTTCTTCCAGGCCCTCACCCTGCCGCTGGGCGTCTACGCGCACACGACCGACTTCACGGCGACCGGAGGCGCGGAGAAGTACGCGGTCACGGCCCCTCTGCTGCAGGAGCGCATCCGCCACGCGATCCAGCGCGGCCTGCCGCTGATCCGCTCGAGCATCGCCGAGAAGGGGCGCATCAAGCAGACCCTCGACGACGGCGACGCGCGCGTCGACCTGGCGGTGGGCGACCTGCGCGCCGACGAGCTCGACGTCACGACCCCGACGCGCCTGTTCAGCTGAGCGCGACCCGAAGGCGGGGCAGCCGCTCCGGGATGCCCACCGGTATCGTGATCGTCGTGAACCCCGACCCGACTCCCCGTGGCCCGTCCGTCGCCCGCGCCGAGATCCGCGACAGCGAGGCACAGCGCCGTCTCGGCCTGTTGCCCTCCGGCGTGCTGCCGGGGCGTGCGGCCCGATGGGTGGACGACGGCGTGGACGACCTGTCCGTGCTCGCGCTCGCCGAGGCACAGACCAGCACCGACGACGCCCGTGAGGCGCTCCTCGCCCAGGCGGCCGTCGACCTCGGCCTCGGCTTCGGCTCGGTGCGCGAGGCGCGTGCCCATCACGGTCAGCGCGTCGTCGAGTCGATGACGGCCGCGTCGGCCCCTGCCGACGCCCTGGGCTTCTCGAACGGCTTCACCGACACCATCGAGGAGTCGGTGCGCGACAGCATCGCCCGCCTCTTCAAGCCCCGCGGCTGATCCGGGGCGTCGACGCGACCGGACGCAGGAGGCGCGGTGCCGGTCGTGACCGGCACCGCGCCTCCTGCGGTCGTGCCGTGGGTCAGGCCTTGCCGACCTCGAGCTCGACGACCGCCCACGAGAGGGCGGGCAGGCGGAGGCGCGCGGTGCCGCCGTCGACCGTGACGCCGGTCAGCGGCACGAGGCCCACGGTGTCCTGCGCGTTCTCGGTGTTGGACGAGAAGCGGTCGCCGCCCTCGGGGACGGCCAGGACCTCGGCGCGGGTGACGCGCCCGCCGCTGAAGCCGCGCAGGGCGACCTCGACGTCGGCCGCCTCGTCGAGCCCGCGGTTGGCGAGGAAGAACGCGACCGTGCCGGCCTCCTCGTCGTAGGTGGCGCTGACGTCGACCAGGTCGGCGTCGCCGTACTTCTCGGTGTCGACCTTGTCGCTCGTGACGAGGGTGCGCAGGATCTGCCCGGTGGCGAGCGCGGCCATGCGGGCGAACGGCCAGAAGATCGACTGACGCCACGCGGGCCCGCCGGCCTCGCTGCGGATCGGCGCGATGACGTTGACGAGCTGCGCCTGGTTGGCGATCTTGACCCGGTCGCCGTGACGCAGCAGCGAGTTGAGGAAGGTGCCGACCACGACCGCGTCGGTGACGTTGTACTGGTCCTCGATCAGCCGGGGGTGCTCGCGCCAGCCCTTCGACACGTTGTGCGGCTGGTCGTCCGAGTCGAGGCCCGTCTGGTACCAGACGTTCCACTCGTCGAACGAGATGTCGACCTGCTTCGTGTGCTTGCCGGCGGCCTTGACGCCGTCGATCGTCGACACGACCTCCTCGATGAACGCGTCCATGTCGACGGCCGTCGCGAGGAAGCTCTTCGCGTCGCCGTCGTGCTCCTGGTAGTAGGCGTGCATCGACACGTAGTCGACCTCGTCGTAGGCGTGCGTCAGGACCTCGTGCTCCCAGGTGCCGAAGGTGGGCATGCCGCGGCCCGAGCTGCCGACGGCGACCAGCTCGATCGAGTCGTCGACGAACTTCATGGCCTTGGCGGCCTCCTGGGCGAGGCGGCCGTACTCGGTGGCCGTCTTGTGGCCGATCTGCCACGGGCCGTCGAGCTCGTTGCCGAGGCACCAGAGCTTGATGTCGAAGGGGTCCTTGGCGCCGTTGGCGATGCGGCGGTCGCTCAGCGCGGTGCCGCCGGGGTGGTTGGCGTACTCGACGAGCTCCCGGGCGGCGTCGACGCCCCGGGTGCCGAGGTTGACGGCCTCCATCACCTCGGTGCCGGCCAGCTTCGACCACGCGACGAACTCGTGCAGGCCGAAGGCGTTGGTCTCGACGGTGTGCCAGGCGCCGTCGAGGCGACGGGGGCGCTGGTCGACCGGGCCGACGCCGTCCTCCCAGTTGTACCCCGAGACGAAGTTGCCGCCGGGGTAGCGGATGACGGTGGCGCCGAGCTCCTTGGTGAGGTCGAGGACGTCCTGGCGGAAGCCGTTCTCGTCGGCGGTGGGGTGACCGGGTTCGTAGATGCCGGTGTAGACGCAGCGGCCCATGTGCTCGACGAACGAGCCGAACAGGCGGCGGGGGACCGGGCCGATGGTGAACTCGCGGTCGACGGTGATGCGGGCGGTGGACATGGGTCTCCTAGGTGAGGGGATCGGCGTGCGTGTGGTGGGGACGAGGAGGCGCGGTGCGGCAGGGCGGTCGCGTCCGGGGCGGTCGGATCACTGACCTCCGAACCCGGTGGTCGAGATGCCCTTGATGATCTGCCGCTGGAAGAACAGGAACACGAGGATGAGCGGCAGGGCCGCGAGGACCGCGGCGGCCATGTTCTGCGCGTACTGGATGCCGTAGGCGCTCTCGATGGTCTGCAGGCCGACCGGCAGGGTGAGCAGCGACGCGTCGTTCGTGACGATGAACGGCCACAGGAAGTTGTTCCAGGCGCCGATGAACACGAAGATCGACACCGCGCCGAGGATGGGGCGCGACAGCGGTAGCAGGATCGTGAAGAAGACCCGGATGCGTCCCGCGCCGTCGACGCGGGCGGCGTCCTCGAGCTCGATCGGCACCTGGTCGAAGAACTTCTTCAGCACGAACACCATCGCCGGGGCGATCGCCTGCGGCAGGATGATGCCCCAGTACGTGTCGACCATGTCGAAGGCGAGCATCTGGTAGAACAGCGGCACGATCAGCACCTGCGGCGGGATGATGATCGACGCGATCGTCGCGACGTACAGCCACTTCTTGCCGCGGAAGTCGAGGCGCGAGAAGGCGTAGGCGACGAGGGCCGAGGTGGCCACGACGATCAGCGTGATGACGATCGAGGTGAACAGGCTGTTGAACAGCCACACCGGGATGTTGCCCTGTTCGAGCACCCCGCGGTAGGCGTCCAGCGTGAAGCCGCCGGCCGGGATCCAGGTCTGCGGCGTCGCCGCGGCGTCGGTCTCGCTCTTGAACGAGGTGGCGAGCGACCACAGGAACGGCAGCAGCCAGAGGACGGCGAGCACGACCAGGATGGCCACGCTGATCACGGCCATGGGGCCGAACGGCTTCTGGCCGGGTTTGTGGCCCTTCCGGCCCCGGCCGGCGGTGGGGGCCCGCAGGTCGGACGTGGGGGCGAGGGCGGGGGCGGTCATTTCTGGGCTCCCTTGCGGTTGCGGGCCGTGATGCTGAACTGCGCGATCGAGATGACGACGATGACCGCAAAGAAGATGTACGAGATCGCCGACGAGTAGCCGAAGCGGTAGCCGGTGAAGCCGGTGTCGAAGATGTACTGCACGGCCGAGCGGGTGCTTCCCGCCGGTCCGCCGGTGGTCATCTGGTAGATCTGGTCGAAGACCTTCAGCGAGGCGAGCACCTGGAGGATGACGATCAGGCCGGTGGTCGGGCCGAGCTGCGGGATGGTGATCGACAGCAGCGACCGCCAGCGTCCGGCGCCGTCGAGCGACGCGGCCTCGTACTGCTGGTCGGGGATGTTCTGAAGGGCGGCGAGGTACAGCAGGAAGTTGAAGCCGACCGTCCACCAGACGGTGGTCGCGACCACGGCGATCATGGCGGTGTCGGGGTCCTGCAGCCAGGCGGGTTGCGGCAGCCCCAGCGTGCCGAGCACGTTGTTGATCGGGCCGAGGGTGGGGCTGTAGAGCTGGATCCAGAACAGCGAGACGACCGTCGAGGCGAGCAGGTACGGCAGGAAGAAGCTCAGCCGCCAGAGCCACTGACCCGGCAGCCCGGTGTTGACGAGGATGGCGAGCACGAGCGCCACGACGACGAGCGGGATCGTGCTGAGCACCGTGAACCACAGCGTGTTGAGCATCGAACGCCACATGTCGCCGTCGGCGAAGGCCTCGGCGTAGTTGGCGACGCCGATCAGCTCGCCGCCCTGGCCGGTCAGGCTCTGGCCGGTGAAGCTCAGGTAGAAGCCGTGGAGCAGCGGCCAGACCAGGAACACCGCGAAGAGCACGGTGAACGGAGCGGCGAAGCCCCAGCCGATGCGGTTGTCGGAGGGGCCGGTCCGCTTGCGGGAGGCGCGGCTGCTGTCGGTCGCGCGGGCGTCGGACCGCGTGCGCTCGGCGGTGGCCCGGGGGGCCTTGACCGTGGTGGAGGTCACAGATCGACTCCTTCGTCGTCGTGATGGTCGGGTCGTGCGGAGGGGGAGGAGGGCGGTGTCGGGCGGACGGGGCGGCGGTGCCGCGTCGGCGTGGGGGAGGGCACGACGGTCACACCGGAGCCGGCCGCGACAGCTGCGTGTTGACTCGCGCGACGAACCGACGCATGCCGTCGGCCGCGTCGTCCTTGGCGAGGATCACGGACTGGATCGAGTCGAGGAAGTACGTCTGGAAGTCCGAGCCCGAGCCGGTGAACCAGGCGGGCGGGTCGTAGTTCAGGTAGTCCGCCGCCTCGGCGTAGTTCGCCTGCGGTCGCAGCTCGGCGTACTCGGGGCTCTCGACGATCGGCAGGTAGGCCGGGATGTGCCCGGCCGCGGCCCAGGAGATGGAGTCCTTCAGGATGGTCGAGACCATCTTGTAGGCGTCCTCGCGCTTGACGTCGTCGACCTCGCTCTGCCTCGGCAGCACGAACGCGTGCGAGTCGGCGTAGACGGCCGGCGTGCCGAAGAGCGTCGGGATGATGCTGCCGTCGAACGGGATGCCCGCGTTCTCGGCGCTCGGAACCTCCCACACGCCGGTGAAGAGCATGCCGCTCTCGCCGCTGACGAACTCGGCGATGCCCGACTGGATGTCGCTGGCCGTGGCCATCGCCGTGCCGTCCGTGAGCTGCTGCATGAACTGGAGCGCGGTGACGGCGGCCTGCTCGTCGTACTCGACCGTGCCGCCTTCCTTCAGCACCATGTCGGCGCCCTGCTGCTTGTAGAACGTGTAGAACATGCGCCACAGCTGCGCGCCGTCGTTGAGGTAGCCCCACGAGGCGCCGTGCTTGCCGGTCACCTGCTGCATGGCGTTCGCGACCTCGAGGAACTGCTCGGGGCTGGTGATCTCGACGAGCTTGCCGTCGGGGCCGAGGGCACCCGCCTGGGCGGCGATGTCGGTGTTGTACAACAGGATGAACGGGTGCGAGTCGAGGGCGACCGAGTAGAGGTCGCCGCCGTTGAAGCCCTTCTTCCACACGGCCTCGGCGAAGTCCTCTTCGCGGACGCCGTACGACGCGAGCTTCTCGACGTCCCACGGGTCGAGCAGGCCGCCGGGGGCGTAGCCGGGCACGCGCGAGGCGTGCATGATCGCGACGTCCGGCGCGCGACCGCCGGCCGAGGCCATGGCGAGCTTCGTGTAGTACGGCGTGCCCCAGGCGAGCACGGTCTGCGTCGCGTGGAACCCCGGGTTCTGCTCGTTGGCCTGGTCGATCAGCGCCGACATCTTGATGCCGTCACCGCCGCTGAGCAGGTGCCAGAACTTCAGCTGCGCGACGTCCGTGCCCGAGCCGGTGACCGCCCCGGGCGCACAGCCCGAGAGGCCCGTGGCGACGAACGCCCCGCCGACGAGGGCGGCGGAGCCGAGCAACATGCTGCGGCGGCTGAGGCCGCGGGGGGTGGCGGTGCCGGCGGTGGTGCCCGGACGCGGTGCCGGGGTCGTCCGATGGTTCTCGGTCATCTTCACTCCTTCGTGATGCGTGACGAAAGCGACTATTCCATCGTTGTAACG
The DNA here is from genome assembly GCF_014841655.1 of Frigoribacterium sp. CFBP 8759. Lineage (NCBI taxonomy): Bacteria > Bacillati > Actinomycetota > Actinomycetes > Micrococcales > Microbacteriaceae > Frigoribacterium > Frigoribacterium sp. CFBP 8759. Next base: position 488,087 of record NZ_JACYUH010000001.1, on the reverse strand, counting down.
GATGCGCAAGAGGTTTCCGGCACACCATCAGGACAGGGCCACAGCGCCAGGCTCTCTTCTGGCGTCATGCCCCTCTCGTGGTGTCAGGCGCGGCCGCGGGTGCTGGCGCGCACGACGATCTCGTGGGGGACGATCACGAGTTCGGCCGCGCCCTGCCGGTCGGCGATGCGGGCCGCGAGCAGTTCGAGGGTGCGGTCGACGAAGAGGCGCTTGTCGAAGGTGACGGTCGTCAGCGGCGGCACGGAGAACCTCCCGTCGACGATGTCGTCGAAACCGGCGACCGCGACGTCGTCGGGGACCCGCAGGCCCGCCGACGTCAGCGCGCTGACGGCGCCGATGGCGAGCGAGTCGGTGAAGCAGAAGATCGCGTCGGGCCGGTCGCCGCGCTCGACGGCCGCCCGGACGACCGAGAAGGCGTCGGCCGAGGTCCACTCCGGGCACGAGTACTGCAGGGCGTGGTCGAGGGGCAGCCCGGCCTCGGCCATGGCCTGCTCGAAGCCGCGGGTGCGGGCGCGGGCCGTGGCCGTGTCGAACTCGCCGGCCGAGTCGCCGAGGGTCGCGATGCGGCGGTGTCCGGCGGCGATCAGGTGGGCCGTCATGTCGCGGGCCGCGGCGACGCTGTCGACCCGCACCTGGTCGACGAGGGTCTGCTCGACCTCTCCGATGACGACCACGGGCGGCAGCGAGTCGGTGGCCCCCGAGCCGGAGCCGGAGCCGGAGCCGGTGCCGGAGCCGCTGCCGGCGGACGACAGGGCGCTGGCGTCGAGCGTGATCGGGTTGAGGACGAGGCCGTCGACGAGGTGTTCCTTGCCGCGCGAGAGCAGCTCGCCCTCGCGTTCGGGCCGCGAGCCGGTCTGCTCGAGCTGGATCGACCAGCCGCGCTCGTGCGCCTGCTCGACGAACCAGTGCGTCATCTCGGCGCTGTACGGGGTGCTCAGGTCGGGGAACGCCAGGGCGATCGACCCGGTGCGCCCGGTGCGCAGGCCACGCGCGCTGAGGTTCGGCACGTAGTCGAGTTCGGCCAGTGCGCTCTCGACCCGGGTGCGGGTGTCGGGCCGGACGAAGACGACGCCGTTGATCACGTTGGAGACGGTCTTCGGCGACACCCCGGCGAGTGCCGCCACGTCCTTCACCGTCGCGCGCATGCGTTCAGGCTAGTGGCGGCAGGCGCTCAGGCGGAGGCGAGCACCTTGACGATGCGTTGCAGCGAGACGCTCTCGCTCGGCCGCAGGTCTTGTGCGAACAGGCTGAGGCGGAACTCCTCGATCATCCACCGGGCGCGGACGAGTGCAGGAGGCGCGGTGTCGGCGGGCGGGAACGTCCCGCCCGCGGCCTCGTACCGCTCGGTCGCCTGCTGCACCTCGCTGAGCCAGACGCGGTCCCGCCCGGGGTTCTCGAGCAGTTTCGCCGTGCGCTTCGTGATGCCCACGAGGTACACCGGCACGCGCTGGAGCTGCTGGAGCCCGGTCTGCGACACGAAGCCCGGACGGATCAGGCGATCCCGCTGCTGCCGCATGTCGGTCAGCGCCGCGAGCAGGGTCATCGAGGTCGCACCCTTCAGGGCCTTGTCGGCGTCGCGGGCGGCGGTCAGCGTACGGGCGACGAGCGAGACGGTCTGGAACATCTGGTCCATCACGGCCCCCGAGACCCGGTCGCGGGTCGAGAGGAACTCCTTCTTCGTCATGACCATGCCGTCGGGCTTGACGCGGAACAGCACGTCGTCGACGACGGCCACGAGGCAGTCCGCGAAGAGCGCCGACGTGTTCTGGTACGGGCTCGTCGCGAGGATGAGCTTCTCGGCGCTGGTCAGGTGCTGCTGCACGTAGGCCACGGGCGACGGGGTCGCGAGCATCAGCAGGCGCCGCACGCCCTTCGGCGTCGCGAGGGCCTGGTCGGCGGGCGTCGCCATCAACGTGATCGAGACCGAGTCGCCGTGGTCGACCAACGCCGGGTAGGCCCGGATCACGGTGTCGCCGTGGCGGGTGTCGACGACCGCGGGGAGCTCGTCGAAGTCCCACGACGTCAGGCCCTCGCGCTCGATCGAGCTCGTGGGGCGAGGCGTGACGGGCGTGGCGTCGCCCCCCGCGCCTCCTCGTCCGCGACCCCGGCCACGGCCGCGCTCGTCGCGCCCGCCGCCCTGCGTGACGCGCGCGACGCTGTCGCGCGTGGCGTCGCGCAGCCGGTGCTGGAGCGCGTCGAGATCTTTGTCGGCCCCGACCGTGCGGCCCCGCTCGTCGACCACGGCGTACGTGACCCGCAGGTGCGCGGGCACGCGGTGCAGGTCGAAGTCGTCGGTCGAGACGGGCGTGTAGGTGAGCTTCTTGATCGCCGCGGCCACGGTCGCCGTGAACGGCTCGTCGACGTCGGCCGGTGGTGCGTCGGGCAGCTCGTCCGTGATCTTCGACGCCCAGTCGGCGGCGGGCACCACGTTCTTGCGGATCTGCTTCGGCAGCGACTTGATGAGCGACGTGACGAGCTCGTCGCGCAACCCCGGCACCTGCCAGTCGAAGCCGACCGGACGGAGGCGCGGCAGCAGCGGCAGCGGAACGATCACGGTCACGCCGTCGTCGTCGGCCCCCGGCTCGAACTTGTAGCGCAGGGTCAACGTCTGGTCGCCCTGCTGCCACGTGCTCGGGAAACCCTGTTCGTCGACGTCGGGTTCGTCGTCCCCGAGCAGGTCGGCGGCGGTCATGGTGAGCAGGTCGGGCGTGTCGACCTTGGCCCTGCGCCACCAGCCCTCGAAGTCGCGCATGCTCGCGACGTCGGCCGGGATGCGCCGCTGGAAGAACTCGAACGCGGCGTCGCCGTCGACCAGGATGTCGCGGCGGCGCGTGCGCTCTTCGACCTCGGTCAGCTCGCGGATGAGCTGCCGGTTCTTCTGCTCGAAGGCCTGGTGCCCCTCCCAGTCGCCCTCGACGAGCGCGTGCCGGATGAACAGCTCGCGGGCGTAGGCCGGGTCGATGCGCGAGAACTGGATGCGTCGTCGCTCGACGATCGGCACCCCGTAGAGCGTGACGCGCTCGTAGGCGACGACGGCGCCCTGCTTCTTCTCCCAGTGGGGTTCGCCGTAGCTGCGCTTGACCAGGTCGGGCGCCAGCGGTTCGGCCCACGCCGGGTCGATCGAGCCGGCGACGCGGGCGAACAGGCGACTGGTCTCGACGAGTTCGGCCGTCATCACGGCCGCCGGCGGCTTCTTCGCGAGGCTGCTGCCCGGGAAGATCAGGAACCTCGTCTGGCGGGCGCCGACGAAGTCCTTCTTCTGCGGGTCGAACAGCCCGATCTGGCTGAGCAGGCCGGCCAGCAGGCTGCGGTGGACGCCGTCGGGGTTCGCGCTGCGCTCGCCGATGTGCAGGCCGAGGGGCCTGGCCGCGCGGCTGAGCTGGCGGTAGACGTCCTGCCACTCGCGGATGCGCAGGTAGTTGAGGAACTCGTCGCGGCACAGACGCTTGAAGGCGTTGCCGCTGAGCTCCTTCTGCTTGTCCTCGAGGTACTCGAACAGGTTGAGCAGCGTGAGGAAGTCGCCCTTGGGGTCGCGGAAGCGCGAGTGCTTCTCGTCGGCCTGGGCACGCCGCTCGAGGGGCCGCTCGCGCGGGTCCTGGATGCTCAGGGCCGAGACGATGGCGAGCACCTCGCGCGTCGTGCCCTGGGTCTTGGACTCGACGACCATGCGGGCGAGGCGCGGATCGATCGGCAGTCGCGTGAGCTGCTTGCCGACCCGGGTGATCTGGCCGCCCTGGGTGACGGCGCCGAGCTCGCGCAGCAAGTCGAGTCCGTCCTTGATGCCGCGCGAGTCGGGCGGCTGGAGGAAGGGGAAGGCGGCGATGTCGCCGAGGTTCAGGGAGATCATCTGCAGGATGACCGCGGCGAGGTTGGTCCGCAGGATCTCGGGCTCGGTGAACTCGGGGCGCTTCTCGAAGTCGGTCTCGCTGTAGAGGCGGATCGCGATGCCGCTGCTCGTGCGACCGGAGCGGCCCGACCGCTGGTTGGCGCTCGCCTGCGAGATGGCCTCGATCGGCAGGCGCTGCACCTTGGCCCGGGTCGAGTAGCGGCTGATGCGGGCCGTGCCGGCGTCGATCACGTACTTGATGCCGGGCACGGTGAGGCTGGTCTCGGCGACGTTGGTCGCGAGGACGATGCGTCGCCGGGTGCCCGCGGTCGTGCTGGGCTGGAAGACCCGGTGCTGGTCGGCGGCGCTCAACCGGCCGTACAGCGGCAGCACCTCGGTGAACGGCAGGTTGCGGCCGCGGATGCTCTCCTCGGCGTCACGGATCTCGTTCTCTCCGCTGAGGAAGACGAGGACGTCGCCGCTCGACTCGCGGGCGAGTTCGTCGAGGGCCTCGTTGATGCCCTGCAGGTAGTCCTTGTCGTCGGCGCGTTGCCTGCGGTCGCCGGCCCGCGCCTCCTGACGGTCGCCCTGGCGACCCGCGGGGCGGTCGTCGTCGTCGAGGTCGCCGTCGTCGTCGCTCGTGGTGTCGTCGGCGACGAGCGGTCGGTAACGGACCTCGACCGGGTAGGTGCGACCCGAGACCTCGACGATGGGCGCGTCGCCGAAGTGCTTCGAGAACGACTCGGGATCGATCGTGGCGCTCGTGATGATGAGCTTGAGGTCGGGGCGGCGGGGCAGCAGCTGCTTGAGGTACCCGAGCAGGAAGTCGATGGTCAGGCTGCGCTCGTGGGCCTCGTCGATGATGATCGTGTCGTAGCGCTCGAGCTCGCGGTCGAAGTGGATCTCGTTCAGCAGGATGCCGTCGGTCATCAGCTTGATCTGCGTGTCGGCACCGACCTTGTCGGTGAACCGCACCTGGTAGCCGACCACGCCGCCGACCTCGTCGCCGAGTTCTTCGGCGATGCGCTCGCTGATGGTGCGGGCCGCGATGCGGCGCGGCTGGGTGTGGCCGATCTTGGTCCGGCCGAGCTCGAGGCAGATCTTGGGCAGCTGGGTCGTCTTGCCCGAACCGGTGGCGCCCGCGACGATGACGACCTGGTTGTCACGGATCGCCGCGGCGATGTCGTCGCGCCTCTGGCTGACCGGCAGCTCGGCGGGATACGTGATGGTGGGGATCATGAGCCCTCCATCGTAAGCCGCCCGGGGCCGGACCGGGCGACGGGTGGCGCGTCGTAGGATCGCGGCAGACCGCACGTCAACGGAGACGGAGAGACACCATGTCATCAGCACCCAGCCCCCGAGGCCACGCCACCGCGTCGGTCGCGGCCATCCTCGCCGAGTCGGCCGGCCGGTACCCCGACGACGTCGCCGTCATCGTCGGGCCCACCTCGACCACCTACGCCGAGCTCTGGCAGCAGACCCTGGCCTACGCCGGGGCCCTCCGCGCCCGGGGCGTCGGCCCCGGGGACCGGGTCGCCATGCTCGTCCCGAACGTCGCGGACTTCCCCCGCGTCTACTACGCGACGCTCGCGCTCGGCGCGGTCGCCGTGCCGGTCCACGCCCTCCTCAAGCGACACGAGATCGAGTACGTGCTGCGCGACAGCGGCTCCCGCCTGCTCGTCTGCGCCGCACCGCTGCTCGGTGAAGGAGGCGCGGGAGCGCAGCTCGCGGGGGTCGACGTCCTGACCGTGCTCGCGCCTCCTGCCGGCCAGGAGGACGACGGGCCCGACCGCCTCGAGGACCTCGCCGCGGCCGCCGCACCCCTCGACACCTACGTGCCCCGCGACCCGTTCGACACCGCCACGATCCTCTACACGAGCGGCACCACGGGCCAGCCCAAGGGGGCCGAAGGGTCTCACCTCGCCCTGATCGAGCAGGTCAACACCAACCTGATGACGACGTTCGACATGCATCGCGGCGACGTGCTGCTCGGGGCCCTGCCGCTGTTCCACACCTTCGGACAGACCTGCACGATGAACACCGGGTTCCGGGTCGGCGCGACGATCGTCATGCTGCCGAAGTTCGACGGCGACGCCGCGCTCGCCGCGATGGTCGAGCACGGCTGCGAGGTGTTCATGGGCGTGCCCACGATGTACATGGCCCTGATCGCCGCGGCCACCCGCAGCGAGGCGCGCCCACCGCTGCGCTACGCCGTCTCGGGCGGGGCGTCGCTGCCGCTCGCGGTGCTCGAGAAGTTCCAGCAGGTGTACGACGCCCCGATCCACGAGGGCTACGGGCTGACCGAGACCTCGCCCGTCGCCACCTTCAACCACGTCGGGGTGCCACCGCGGCCCGGCACCATCGGCACGCCGATCTGGGGCGTCGACGTCGAGATCGCCGACCAGCACGTCGAGGACTCGATCGTGCTGCTGCCGCACGGCGAGATCGGCGAACTCGTCATCCGTGGGCACAACCTCATGAACGGCTACCTCGACCGGCCCGAGGACACCGCGAAGGCGATCGTCGACGGCTGGTTCCGCACGGGCGACCTCGGCACGAAGGACGACGACGGCTACCTGACGATCGTCGACCGCACGAAGGACATGATCATCCGCAACGGCTACAACGTGTACCCGCGGCAGGTCGAGGAGGTCCTCGCGCAGCACCCCGACGTCACGATGGCGGCCGTCTTCGGCGTGGCGCACGAACTCCACGGGCAGGAGATCGAGGCGGCCGTCGTCCTCCGTGACGGGGCCACGGCCACCCCCGACGAGTTGGTCGCCTTCGTCGCCGACGAGATCGCGGCCTACAAGTACCCCCGCGTGGTCCACGTCCTCGACGCCTTGCCGCTCGGCCCCAGCGGCAAGGTCCTCAAGCGCGAACTCGTGGACCGGTTCTCGGCCGCCGTCACCGGGGTCGGCGAGGGAGCCGCGGCGCCCCGCTGACCGGGTCGCGAGGGCACCCCCCGGACGGGGATCACCAGGACGGGGGCTGCCCGGACGGGGGCTGCCGGGCGGACGATCGGGCTCCTAGCCTCACAGCAGAACCTCAGCCCGATCTGACAGGACCCCCGTGAACCCTTCCATGTCCCGAGTCCTCGGCGTCACCGCCGCCGTGGGCGGCCTCGTCGCCCTGAGCCTGGCAGGCGTCACCGCGGCGACCGCCGAACCCGCCACCGGTTCCTTCACCGGGTCCGACGCCTCCGCGGCGGCGGCCCCCGCCCTCGACCGCTACCAGGGCGCCGACCGTTTCGCGACGGCCGCCGACATCGCCGGCCGGGCCTACCCGGACGGTGCCGGCACGGTCATCATCGCGAACGGCGTGCAGTTCCCCGACGCGCTGAGCGCCGCTCCGGCCGCCGCGCTGATCGAGGCGCCGCTCCTGCTGACGGCTCCGAACGCCCTCCCGTCGTCGGTGGCCGACCGCCTCGTCGCCCTCAAGCCGCGGAACGTGGTCGTCATCGGTGGCGTCAACGCCGTGTCGCCCGCCGTCGCCACCCAGATCGGCAAGATCACCGGGGCGACGGTCGAGCGCGTCCAGGGCGCCGACCGTTACGCGACCTCGCGGGCCGTCGTCGACGCGTTCTTCGCCGAGACCGGCGTCTACCGCGCCTTCGTCACCTCGGGCCTGAACTTCCCCGACGCCGTCAGCGCCAGTGCCGCCGCCGGTGCCGGCAGCACCGACTCGACCGGTGCGCCGGACGCGGTCGTGCTCGTCCCCGGGACCGCCGACGGGGTCGACCAGCCCACGTCGGACCTGTTCGAATCGCTCGGCGTCGAGTCCGTCGCCGTCGTGGGTGGCCCCGCGGTCATCTCGGACGGCATCGTCTCCGATCTCGACGCGCAGTTCCCGGGCGAGGTCGCCCTGCTGGCCGGCCAGGACCGCTACGAGACCTCGGCCTTCGTGTCGTTCTTCGCCTTCAGCGACGCGACGGGCGACGTCCCCCGCACGGACGACTCGGGCACCGTGTACCTCGCCTCCGGGCAGAACTTCCCGGACGCCCTCGCGATCGCCGCGGTCGCCGGTGCCGAGAAGTCGCCCGTGCTCCTCACCGCGCCCGGCTGCACGAACTACTACGCCGAGGACCTCATCGCGGGCCTCGCGTCCGAGAAGGTCGTCACGATCGGTGGCACGGCCGCCGTCTCCGAGAACGCGGCCGCGTTGAACTACTGCCCGGGCCCGCCGCGCACCTGACCCGCGCCGTCGGTACCCTCGCACGATGATCGCCATCGTGCTCGCCGCGCTCCTCTGGGGCACGACGGGCACGGTGGCGTCTTCTCTTCCCGGCGACGTCGGCCCGCTCGCCACGGGCGCCGCGACGATGTGCGTCGGCGGTCTGCTGCTGGCGCTCACGGCCCCCCGCGCCACGCGCGCCGCCCTGCGAGGTGGCCCGGCGGCGTGGCGCTGGCTCGTGCCGGGGGCACTGGGCGTCGTGGTCTACCCGCTGGCGTTCTACTCGTCCATGTCGCTCGCCGGCGTCGCCGTGGGCAACGTGGTCTCGCTCGGGACGGCGCCCGTCTTCGCGGCGCTGCTCGAACGCCTGCTCGACCCGCCCGGCCGGCGGCGTCCCCTCGAGCCCCGCTGGGTGGCGAGTGCGGCACTGGCCGTCGTGGGCGTCGGAGTGCTCGCGGCGACCGGGCAGCACGGTCAGGCGGGCACGGCGGCGTCCCCCGGGTGGGCCCCGCTCGGCATCGCACTGGGCGTCCTCGCGGGTCTCGCCTACGCGACGTACACCTACACCGCGGCTCGGCTCATGGCCGAGGGTCACCCGTCGCGCGGGGCCGTGTCGGCCCAGTTCGGCCTCGGTGCGGTGCTCCTGCTGCCGGTGTTGCTGGCGACCGGGGCTCCGTTGCTGCAGTCGGGCGCCTCCGTGGGGGCGACGGCCTACCTCGCCGTCGGGCCGATGTTCGTCGCCTACCTCCTCTTCGGCCACGGCCTGCGCACGGTGTCGAGTTCTCGGGCGACGACCGTGACGTTGCTCGAACCGTTCGTCGCGACCCTGCTGGCGGTGCTCGTGGTGGGCGAGCGGCTCGAGCCGCCGGGCTGGATCGGCCTCGCCCTCGTGCTGGCGGGTGTCGTCTCGATCGTGCTGACGAGACCCGTCCGCCCCTCCCGTCCCGAGGCGCCCGCCACCTAGAGTGGAGCCTCGACGATCGTGTCGCGGCCCCGTCCCGGCACGACCGGCCCGCTCCGGCGGGCCCGCCTCATCACGAAGGAGTGACATGAGCGACACCATCACCGCACCCGCCCCGGCCGCCTCCGACGGTCCCGAGATCCACAAGGGCCTGGCCGGCGTCACGGTCGACCGGACGGCGGTCTCGAAGGTCGACGCGGCCAGCAACTCGCTGCTCTACCGCGGCTACCCGGTGCAGCAGCTCGCCGCCGAGCGGGACGTCGAGGACGTCGCCTGGCTGCTGCTGCACGGCGACCTGCCGACCGTCGACGAGCGACGCGACTTCGACGCCGAGCTGCGCTCGCACCGCACGCTGGCCCCCGGGCTGCAGCACCTCATCGACCTGATCCCCACCTCGGCGCACCCCATGGACGTCGTCCGCACCGCGGTGAGCGCCATCGGCGCCGCCCGGCCCGAACCCACGACGGGTGCGGGCGCCTACGACGTCGCCGACACGCGTCGACTCGCCACGCACCTCTTCGCCGTGCTGCCCGCCGTGATCGCCTACGACCAGCGGCGCCGCCACGACCTGCCGCCGGTTCCGCCGCGGGACGACCTCGGCTACAGCGCCGACTTCCTGCACCAGGTGTTCGACCGCGAGCCCGACCCGCTCGACGTGGACGCGTTCGACACCTCGATGACGCTCTACGCCGAGCACTCGTTCAACGCCTCCACCTTCACGGCCCGGGTCGTCGCCTCGACGCTGTCCGACCTGCACTCCTCGATCGTCGGCGCGATCGGGGCGCTCAAGGGCCCGCTGCACGGCGGCGCCAACGAGGCCGCGCTCGAGCTGCTCGACCGGGTCGGCCCCGCCGACGGGGCCGTGGCCTGGCTCGACGAGGCGTTCGCGCGCAAGGAGAAGATCATGGGATTCGGGCACCGGGTCTACAAGAACGGCGACAGCCGGGTTCCCACGATGGAGGACGCCCTCGGCCGTCTGGTCGACCGGGCCCGCGAGCGGGGCGACGACCGGGTCGACGGGCTCAAGGAGACCTACGACGTCGTCGCCGCGACGGTGTTCGAGCGCAAGGGCCTGAAGCCCAACGTCGACTACCCGTCCGGGCTGGCGTACCACCTGATGGGGTTCGAGACGCCGGTCTTCACGCCGCTGTTCGTCGCGTCGCGGGTCCTCGGCTGGAGCGCCCACGTCATCGAGCAGCGCGAGGCCAACTCGCTCATCCGCCCCTTGAGCGAGTACGACGGCGCACCCCTGAGGGACGTCCCCGCGCGCTGACGCCTACCGTGGCCCGCATGCCGAACCAGCTGCGAGACGCCGTCAGCCCCTACCTCAGGTCGCACGCCGACAACCCCGTCGAGTGGCGTGCCTGGGGGACGGGGCCGTTCGCCGAGGCCGTCGAGCGGGACGTGCCCGTGATGGTGTCGATCGGCTACTCGACCTGCCACTGGTGCCACGTGATGGCGCGCGAGAGCTTCTCCGACCCCGAGGTCGCTGCCCAGCTCTCGGCGGGCTTCGTCTCGGTCAAGGTCGACCGCGAGGAGCACCCCGACGTCGACTCCAGCTACCTGGCCGCCGCCTCGGCCTTCACCGAGGGGCTCGGCTGGCCGCTGACCGTCTTCGTCACGCCCGAGGGTCGGCCGTTCTACGCCGGCACGTACTTCCCGCCGGTGCCCGTGCAGGGTCGGCCGTCGTTCCGACAGGTGCTCGACGCCGTCACCGACGCCTGGACCACCAGGCGGTCCGAGGTCGACGCGACCGCGTCGGCGGTGCAGGAGGCGCTGGCTGCGGGGCCCGCGTCGGTCACCGGCACCGCGCCTCCTGGTCCCGGTGCCGGGGTCGCCCTGCCGGGACGGCCCGAGCTCGCCCACGCCGTCGCCCGGCTCGTCGCCCACGAGGACCGCGAGCACGGCGGCTTCGGCGGGGCCCCGAAGTTCCCGACGGCGCCGGCCCAGCTGGCGCTGCTCGCCCTCGGCGCGGGAGGGGACGACGGCGCGCTCGAACTCGTGTCGCGGACGCTCGCCCGCATGGCCGCGTCGCCGCTGCGCGACCCGGTCGAGGGCGGGTTCTTCCGGTACGCGGTCCGACGCGACTGGTCAGAACCCCACTACGAGCGCATGCTATACGACAACGCCCAGCTGCTGCTGGCCTACTCGCGGCTCTCGGTGCTCGACCCGGCCCCGGCCCCGGGCCCCGCGCCGACGTCGGCAACTCAGGAGATCGGCTCGGATCCGGCCCGGGTCGCCGCCGGGGTCGCCGATTTCCTGAGTTCCCGACTGCGCACGGCCGACGGGGCCTTCGGCTCGGCGCAGGACAGCGAGAGCACGATCGACGGCGTCCGTGACGAGGGCGGCTACTACCGGAGGGACGCCGCGGGCCGCGCGGCCCTCGACCCGCCGCCCGTCGACGACAAGGTGCTCACCGGCTGGAACGGCCTCGCGATCGCGGCGCTCGCCGAGGCGGGGTCACGGCACGGCCGCCCCGACTGGGTGCGCACCGCCCGCGGCGCGGCCGACCTGCTGCTCTCGCGTCACGTGACCGACGATGGTCGTCTGCTGCGCGCCTCCGTCGGGTCGACCGTGTCGGACGCCGTGGCGACCCTCGAGGACCACGGCCTGTTCGCGTCCGGCCTGCTGGCCCTCGCGCTCGCGACGGGCGAGGCCCGGTACGCCGTCGCCGCGCGGTCGTTCGTCGACGCCTGCCTGCTCGACGACGCCGACCCGCGGGTCGTCGCGGCCCCGTCGGGTGGCGACCCCGTGCTGGTCTCGCAGGGCGTGGCCCTGTCGAGCGACCCGAGCGAGGGTGCCTACCCGTCGGGACGCAGTGCGGTCGCGGCGGCCGCGCTCACCCTCCACCAGCTCACCGGGGAGGCGCGCTACCGGTCGGTGGCCGGACGGCTCGTCGCCGAGGTGGCCGGTTCGGCCCTCGACAACCCGCTCGCGTACGGTGCCGCCTTCGGGCTGCTCGTCGAGCTCGAGGCCCCGCTGACGCAGCTGGTCGTGGTCGAGCCGTCCCCGGTGGACCGCGCTGACGACGGCCTCGCCCGCCGGGCACGCCGCGTCGTCCGCCCGGGCAGCGTCGTCGCCGTGTTGGACGAGGAGGCGCTGGTCGCCTTCGAGCACGCGGGCTTCGAGCTGTTCGCGGGTCGCTCGGCCCCCGGGCGCGTCCCCACCGCGTACCTCTGCCGCGACTTCGTCTGCCGACTGCCGGTCACGACCGTGGACGACCTCGACGGACTGCTGCTCGAGGAGTGACGACACGACCGCGTCGGTCGCCCAGGCACCGGCGACGCACCGGGTAGGGGCACCCGCCCGGCGAGGCACCGGGTAGGGGCGCCGGGCGGGGGCGCCCGGCGGGTGAACCGTCCGGGGCGCCGGGCGGGGGCGTCAGGCGGCGGCGGGCACGAGCGGTGCGGTCGGGTCGGCGACCCACTCGGCGAGCGAACCGTCGTACACCGCGACGTCCGAGCGGCCGAGGACGGCGAAGGCGAGGGCGTCGACGCTGGCCGACACCCCCGAGGCGCAGTAGACGACCGTGCGCGGTTCGTCGGGCACGACGGCGAGGCGGTCGCGGAGGACCGGGTCGCGGGCGAGCGTGCCGTCGTCGGCGAGGAGCGTCTCGGCCGGCACGTTGACGCTGCCGGGGATGTGCCCGGCACGGGTGAGCGGGCTCGACGTGCCGTCGAACTCGACGCGGGGCGAACCGGAGACGAGCGCCGCTCTCTCGTCGCCCGCCACCACGGACTCGACGAAGGCCTTGTCGACCCAGTGGTCGGGACGTTCGGTCGCGACGAACGGGGCGGGCGTCGGCAGGACGTCGCCGAGGTCGTACGGCTTGCCCTGCGCGAGCCACTGCGACCACCCGCCGTCGAGCACCGCCACGGCGTCGTGCCCGTAGGCGCGGAACAGCCACCACAGGCGGGACGCCCAGCGGCCGTCGACCGTGTCGTACACGACGACCGTGCTGTCGTTCGAGACGCCCAGCGCGGCCGCCGCGGCCTGGAAGCGGTCCACCCCGGGCCGGGTGAAGGGCAGGTCGGAGCCGGGGTCGCTGAAGTCGACGAGCAGGTCGGCGAGGACCGCCCCGGGGACGTGACCGTCTCGCTCGAACCCGTCGCGGCCCGTGGTGAGGGCCGCCGGGCCGACGCCGCGACCCGGGCCGACGCCGCGACCCGGATCGACGTCGAGGTCGACGTCGAGATCGAGATCGACGAGCACCGTCGCGTCGACGACCGTCAGGTCGTCGGCGCCGAGGTGGTCGGCCAACCACTGTGTCGAGACGACGGGTGAGGTGAGGACGGGTGCCATGCGGGCCACGGTAACGCCGACCGGTGACATCGGACCCTGAGTCCGCAATGAAGCGTCACAACGTGTGCGCCGCGACGAACGGGGAAACCGCGACCCGCCCCGACGGTCGTGTCAGCGACCGGCCTTCTTCGCGGTGATGACGCCGGTGTCGAAGCCCATCAGGTTGAGCCCGCCGTTGAACCGGGCGTGCTCGACCTTCATGCAGCGGTCCATGACGACGGTGAGCCCCTGTTCTTCGCCGTACCGGGCGGCCTCCTCGTCGTAGATGCCGAGCTGGACCCAGATCGTCTTCGCGCCGATCGCGAGCACGTCGTCGACGACCGAGCGGATGTCGGAGGCCTTGCGGAACACGTCGACGACGTCGGGCACCTCGGGCAGCGAGGCCAGGTCGGGGTAGGCCTTCTGGCCGAGGATGGTGTCGGCACGGGGGTTGACGAAATAGACGCGCAGGTCGGTCGACTGCTGCAGGTAGGTGCCCACGAACGAGCTCGACCGGCTCGGGTTGGGCGAGGCGCCGACGACGGCGACGCTCTTCGCCGAGCGCAGGATGGCCTGGCGCTCGCGGGCCGTGGGGCCGACCCACGTCCGCTGCGACTTGAGCAGCTTGGCGAGGGGGGACGACGCGGGCAGCTCGCAGGTCAGCCCGTTGGTCAGCTGCGTGGTGACGGTGTCGGTCACGTCGGGTCACTCGCCTTTCGTCGCCGCGGCCAGCGCCTGGTCGAGGTCGTGGATGATGTCGTCGGGGTCTTCGATGCCGACGCTGATGCGCACCGAGCCGGGCAGCACCCCCGCGTCGACGAGCTGCTGCTCGCTGAGCTGGGCGTGGGTGGTCGAGCCCGGGTGGATGACGAGCGTCTTCGCGTCGCCGATGTTGGCGAGGTGGCTGGCGAGCTCGACCGACTCGATGAAGGTCTTGCCGGCCGGACGACCGCCCTTCAGCTCGAACGTGAAGACCGAGCCGGGGCCCTTCGGCAGGTACTTCGCCGCGCGCTCGTGGTGCGGGTGCCCGGGCAGGCCGGCCCAGCGAACGCGCTCGATGCGCGGGTCGGCGTCGAGCCACTCGGCGACCTGGCGGGCGTTGTCGACGTGGGCCTGCATGCGGAACGGCAGGGTCTCGACCCCCTGGGCGAGCAGGAAGGCCGAGTGGGGAGCGAGGGCCGGGCCGATGTCGCGCAGCTGCTCGGCGCGCAACCGGGTGAGGAAGGCGTACTCGCCGAAGTTGCCGGACCAGTTGAGCCCGCCGTAGCTCGGCACGGGCTGGTCGAAGAGCGGGAACCGCTCGCTGTCCCAGTCGAAGCGGCCGGACTCGACGACGACGCCGCCGAGCGTGGTGCCGTGACCGCCGAGGAACTTCGTGGCCGAGTGCACGACGACGTCGGCACCCCACTCGATCGGCCGGTTGAGGTAGGGCGTGGCGATGGTCGAGTCGACGATCAGGGGCAGGCCGTGCGCGTGGGCCACGTCGGCCAGGCCCTCGAGGTCGGCGACCTCGCCGGACGGGTTCGCGACCGTCTCGACGAAGACCAGCTTCGTCTCGGGACGGATGGCGGCGGCGTAGTCCGCCGGGTCGGAGGACTGCACGAAGGTCGTCTCGACGCCGAAGCGACGCAGGGTGACGTCGAGCTGGGTGATCGACCCGCCGTAGAGGTTCGCGCTCGCGACGATGTGGTCACCCGCGCCGGCCAGCGAGGCGAACGTGACGAACTGGGCGCTGAGGCCGCTCGCCGTCGCGACGGCGCCGAGGCCGCCCTCGAGGCTGGCGACGCGCTCCTCGAAGGAGGCGGTGGTCGGGTTGGCGAGGCGGCTGTAGATGTTGCCGTACTTCTGCAGGGCGAACCGCGCCGCGGCGTCGTCGGTGTCGTCGAACACGAAGGCGCTGGTCTGGTAGATGGGCAGCGCCCGTGCCCCCGTCGCCGCGTCGGGAATGTTGCCCGCGTGGATCGCCCGCGTGCGGAAGCCGTACTCACGATCTGCCATGCCCCCACGCTAGCCGCTGGTCGTCACGCGGGGACCCGGGACGTCACACGGCGGAACACGGCCGACCCGCGCCTCCTGCGGGGGAGGAGCCGTCGGTCGGCCGGAGGCGGCTCCGGCGCCTACTTCCAGCTGGGAATCCAGTAGTGCAGCCGGATGAACTCCCAGTCCTCCAGCTGCGCCGTCCACAGGGGGTAGAAGAAGACGGACACGGCGACGGCGACCACGACGACGATCGCCGTGACGCCGATGCCGCTCAGCCGACGGGACCGGTCGTCGGTGCGTCGGCCGAGGACGATGCCGAGCACCGCGGCCAGGGCGAGCACGAGATAGGGCTCGAAGGCGATCGTGTAGAACTGGAACACCGTCCGGTCGGTGAAGGCCAGCCACGGCAGGTAGGCCGCCGCGACGCCGACGAGGATCGCCCCGTACCGCCACTCGCGGTACCGCGCGACGCGGTAGACGAGGTAGAGGCAGGCCGCGACCGCCGCGTACCAGATCAGCGGGTTCGCGACCGAGGTGATCGCCTCGCCGCACCGGGCCACGTCGCAGCCGCCCTGGCCCTCGTCGAACCCCTGGTAGTACATGCTCGTCGGTCGCAGCATCAGCAGCCAGGTGAGCGGGTTCGCCTGGTAGGCGTGCGGGGTGTGCAGGCCGACGTTGAACCCGTAGACGCCCGCCTGGTAGTGCCAGAAGTTCTGCACCACGTCGGGCACCCACGCCAGGGCTCCCGTCCACCGCGTGCCGCCGTCCTCGACCCAGCTGCGGTAGTAGCCGCCCGACGTCGCGAACCAGCCGGTCCAGCTCGCCAGGTAGGCCACCACGGCGACGGGCACGGTCAGCAGGAAGCTCACCGGTGCCTGCCTGAACAGGGTGCCCGACAGCCAGAACTCCACGCCGGCCCGGCGGCGCGCCACCATGTCGACGACCACCGTGTAGACCGCGAAGAACGCCAGGAAGTACAGGCCGTTCCACTTCACGGCCGTCGCCAGCCCGCACAGGAGGCCGGCCGTCACCAGCCAGGGACGCGCCCACAGGGCGGGGCCCCAGGCGATGTCGCGACCGGCACCGCGCCTCCTCGCCCGCCAGGCCTCGAGCCGGCGGGCGCTCTGCCGGCGGTCGAGCAGCACCGCCCCGAAGGCCAGCAGGCCGAAGAACATGACGAAGTTGTCGAGCAGGGCCACCCGGGACATGACGATCGCGTGCCCGTCGATCGCCAGGAAGAACCCCGCCAGCGTGCCGAGCAGCGTCGATCGCAGCAGCAACGACCCGATGACCGCGACCAGGGCGACCGCGAGGATGCCCACGACTGCCGTGCTGATGCGCCAGCTCGCCGGGTTCTCGGGACCGACCGCCGCCATGCCGAGGCCGATCAGCCACTTGCCGAGGGGCGGGTGCGCCACGAACGACGGTGCCGCGAGGAACCCGCCGACCCCGCCCGCGGCGAAGGTCGGGTCGTAGTCGGCCGGCCACGACCCCTCGTAGCCGAGGTTGAACAACGACCAGGCGTCCTTGACGTAGTACGTCTCGTCGAACACGAGGGTCGCGGGGGAGTTCAGGTGCCACAGGCGCAGCACCGCGGCCAGCAGCGTGACCGCGAGCGGGCCCGCCCAGGCCCAGACGCGCCTCCTGACCGGGGTGCGCAGCACGCGCCCCCACCAGGCGTCGAGCCGGGTCGGGGGAGCCTCGCGGGCGTGGGCCGCGGTCGCGTCGTCGACCGGGGTGCCGACGGGCGGGACGGTCACCCGGTCGGTGAGCGGGTCGGCCGACGCGAGGCCCGGCTCGCCCGCCGTCGGACGGGCAGGAGGCGCGGTGCCGGCCTCGACGAGCGCGTCGAATTCGCGCTCGGGCCCGGTCGTCATCGGGCCATCGTAAGTGGGCGGTCCGGGACCGGGGGACAATGGGCGGGTGATCGTGCTCGCCGCCACCCCCATCGGAAACCTCGGCGACGCCAGCCGTCGCCTGATCGAGACGCTGTCGAACGCCGAGGTCGTCGCCGCGGAGGACACGCGCACGGCGATCCACCTGATGCGCGCCCTGGGCGTCGAGAACCGCCCCCGCCTCATCGCCCTGCACGAGCACAACGAGCGCGAGAAGGCGGGCGAGATCGTCGAGCTGGCCCGCGCCTCCGACGTGGTCGTGCTCACCGACGCCGGCATGCCCGCCATCAGCGACCCCGGGTTCCCGCTCGTCGAGGCCGCCGCGGCCGCGGGCGTCACCGTCACGGCGATCCCCGGCCCGTCCGCGGTGCTCACCGCGCTCGCCGTGTCGGGACTGCCCACCGACCGCTTCAGCTTCGAAGGCTTCCTGCCGCGCAAGCAGGGCGACCGTCTGCGCGTGCTGGGGGCGCTCGCCGACGAACGCCGCACCATGGTGTTCTTCGAGTCGCCCCACCGCCTGGCCGACTCGCTCGGCGACCTGGTCACCGCTCTCGGGGCCACGCGCCGCGTGGTCGTCTGCCGTGAGCTGACGAAGCTGCACGAAGAGGTGCGCCGCGGCAGCGCGGCCGAGCTCGCCGAGTGGGCGGCCGAGGGCGTCCGGGGCGAGATCTGCATCGTGGTCGAGGGCGCCCCCGAACGCGTCGTCGACCTGGCCGCCGGGCTCGCGCAGGTGCAGGCCCTGGTCGCCGACGGCACCCGCCTCAAAGAGGCCACCGCCGACGTGGCCGCCGCCACGGGTCTGTCGAGGCGCGACCTCTACCAGGCCGCCCTCGCCGCCCGCCCGCCCCGCGCGTAGGGCGTGGCGTA
This sequence comes from Frigoribacterium sp. CFBP 8759, assembly GCF_014841655.1. Taxonomy (NCBI): domain Bacteria; kingdom Bacillati; phylum Actinomycetota; class Actinomycetes; order Micrococcales; family Microbacteriaceae; genus Frigoribacterium; species Frigoribacterium sp. CFBP 8759. Next base: position 470,104 of record NZ_JACYUH010000001.1, on the reverse strand, counting down.
CCCCGCCCAGCCCGGCGGGTGCAAGCTCGGAGGAGGCGCGTGCCCGGAGGAGGCGCGGCCCACCACGAGCAGGAGGTACGACATGAAGGCGGTCCGTTTCGAGCAGTACGGCGACATCGACGAGCTGAAGGTCGAACAGGTGGCGAAGCCCGAGGCGGGTGCCGGCCAGGTCGTGGTCGCCGTCAAGGCGGCGGGCCTGAACCCCGGTGAGGCGGCGATCCGCGCCGGACTGATGCACGACGCGTTCCCCGCGGCGTTCCCGTCGGGGCAGGGGACCGACTTCGCCGGCGTGGTCGACGAGGTCGGTGCGGGGGTCGACGAGTGGTCCGTCGGTGACGAGGTCGTCGGGTGGGCCAACCGGTCGTCGCACGCCGAGTTCGTCGTCGTCGACCACGACGAACTCGTGGCGAAGCCCGAGAACGTGCCGTGGGAGGTCGCGGGCAGCATCAGCGTGACCGGACCCACCGCCTACGCCGCGCTGCGTGCCGTGCAGGCCACCGAGGGCGACACGATCGTCGTCTCGGCCGCGGCCGGCGGCGTCGGCGTGATGGTGTCGCAGCTCGCCGTCCTCGGCGGGCTCACCGTGATCGGCACCGCGAGCGAGCGCAACCACGACTTCCTGCGGCAGCTCGGCGTCACGCCCGTGGAGTACGGCGACGGCGTCGTCGACCGCATCCGTGAGGCCGCCCCCCAGGGCGTGGACGCGTTCGTGGACTGCTTCGGCCAGGGCAACGTCGGGTACGCCCTCGAGCTCGGCGTCGCGCCGCAGCGCATCGACACGATCATCGACTTCGCGGCCGTCGAGCAGCACGGCGTCAAGGCCGAGGGCAGCGCCCAGGCGACGTCGCAGGCCGTGCTGTCCGAGCTGCTCGAGCTGATCTCGACCAATAAGATCATGGTGCCGATCGACGGGATCTTCCCCCTCGACGACGTCAAGGACGCCTACCGCGACCTCGAGGACGGCCACGCCCGGGGCAAGTACGTGCTCGGCATGGACGTCGTCGAGTACCCGGGCGAGCACGCCGGCGAGCGGGCGGGTTCCGACGACCGCACCGAGGAGCACGACGCGACCTGACCGGTCGACGCGACCCGCGCCTCCTCGTCCCCGGCGGCGGACGCAGGAGGCGCGGGTCGCGTCATCACGTCGGTGCCCCCACCTAAGATGGTCCCCATGCCCGCCGGCGACTCCTTCTTCATCGCAACGCCCATCTTCTACGTCAACGACGTGCCGCACATCGGTCACGCCTACACCGAGGTCGCAGCCGACGTGCTCGCCCGGTGGCACCGGCAGCGGGGTGACGACGCCTGGCTGCTGACCGGCACCGACGAGCACGGTCAGAAGATCCTGCGCACGGCCACGAGCCACGGCGTGACCCCGCAGGAGTGGGCCGACAAGCTCGTCACCGAGTCCTGGAAGCCCCTGCTCGAGACCGTCGACATCGCCAACGACGACTTCATCCGCACGACCGACGCCCGCCACGAGGCCGGCGTGCAGAAGTTCCTGCAGAAGCTCTACGACGACGGCTTCATCTACCAGGGCGAGTTCGAGGGCTTCTACTGCGTCGGCTGCGAAGAGTACAAGCAGCCGAGCGACCTGGTGCCCGGCACCGGCGCCTACGAGGGCGAGCAGGTCTGCGCGATCCACAGCATCCCGGTCGAGGTGCTGCAAGAGAGCAACTACTTCTTCCGCATGAGCGACTTCGAGCAGCGACTGCTCGACCTCTACGAGGCCCAGCCCGACTTCGTGCAGCCCGACTCGGTGCGCAACGAGGTCGTCTCGTTCGTCAAGCAGGGTCTGCGCGACCTGTCGATCTCGCGACAGAGCTTCGACTGGGGCGTCAAGGTGCCCTGGGACGAGAAGCACGTCGTCTACGTGTGGTTCGACGCCCTGCTCAACTACGTCACGGCCATCGGCTACGGCGTCGACGACGACGAGTTCCGGCGTCGCTGGCCGGCCGTGCAGCTCGTCGGCAAGGACATCGTGAGGTTCCACGCCGTCATCTGGCCCGCGATGCTCATGGCGGCCGGGCTGCCCGTCCCCAAGAACGTCTTCGGCCACGGCTGGCTGCTGGTCGGTGGCGAGAAGATGTCGAAGTCGAAGCTCACGGGCATCGCCCCTCAGCAGATCACCGACGTCTTCGGTGCCGACGCGTTCCGGTACTACTTCATGCGCGCCATCACCTTCGGTCAGGACGGCAACTTCAGCTGGGAAGACATCGCGGCCCGCTACCAGGCCGAGTTGGCCAACGGGTTCGGCAACCTGGCCTCGCGCGTCGTGGCCATGATCACCCGCTACTTCGACGGCACCGTGCCCGTCGCCGGCGACCTCACCGAGGCCGACCTGGCGGTCCGCGAGACCGAACTGCGGGTCACGGCCGAGGCCGACGCGGCGATCGACCGGTTCGCCATCAACGAGGCGCTCGCGTCCATCTGGCAACTGGTCGACCAGCTGAACGGGTACATCACCGAGCAAGAGCCCTGGGCCATCGCGAAGGACGAGTCGCAGCGCGAGCGCCTGGCGACGGTCCTCGCCACCGCGCTGCGGGGTCTCGGCACCCTCACCGTGCTGCTGTCGCCGTTCATCCCGACGGCCACGCGCACCCTGTGGCAGTCGATCGGGCAGGGCGAGCTGACCAGCCAGCCCGTCGATCGTGCGGCCGAGTGGTCGAGCGCTCCCGACGTCCAGCCGCTCGCCGCCGGTCTCTTCCCGCGCATCGAACAGCCCGAGCCCGCGGCATGAGCGACGACACGTCCGGTGGCGGCGGCGCGACCTCCGGGCCGGCCGACGGAGTCCCGGCGACGCACGTCCGCCACCGCTCGTCGGGCGCGGACGGCCAGAAGCGCGACCTGACCTACCCCGCGCCTCCCCAGCCCCTCGTCGTGCCGGTCTACGACAACCACACGCACCTCGAGATCGCCGACGGCGTCGGAGACGACGGCGACGGCCCCCTCGACTACCGCGAGCACCTCGACCGGGCCTCGTCCGTGGGCGTGCGCGGCGTGGTGCAGGTCGGCACCGACCTCGAGACGTCCCGCTGGTCGGCCGAGATCGCCAGCCGCGAGCCCCGGGTGCTCGCCGCCGTCGCCATCCACCCGAACGAGGCCCCGGCCCTCGCGGCCGCGGGCACCCTCGACGAGGCGCTGTCCGAACTGGACGGGCTCGCCGCGAGGCCGCGCGTGCGCGCCGTCGGCGAGACCGGGCTCGACTTCTTCCGCACCGGCGACGACGGTCGGGCGGCCCAGCTCGAGGCGTTCCGCGGCCACATCGAGATCGCCAAGCGCCACGGCCTGGCCCTGCAGATCCACGACCGCGACGCCCACGACGACGTGGTCGACCTGCTGCTCGAGGTGGGCGCTCCCGAACGCACCGTCTTCCACTGCTTCAGCGGCGGGCCCGAGCTGGCGAGCATCCTCGCCGAGAACGGCTGGTACGCGTCCTTCGCCGGCACGGTGACGTTCAAGAACGCCCAGCCCCTGCGCGACGCCCTCGTGCAGTTGCCGCGCAACCTGATCATGGTCGAGACCGACGCGCCCTACCTGACGCCGGTGCCCTACCGCGGTCGCCCCAACGCGCCGTACCTGATCCCCTTCACGCTGCGGTCGATGGCCGAGACGATCGGCACCGACGTGTCCATGCTCGCGGCCCAGATCTCGTCGACGACCGAACTGGTCTACGGCAGCTGGGACAGCGAGCCCGTGACGGTCGAGGGCTGATGTCGCGCGCCACCCTGCTCGGCCCCGCCGAGATCCGTGACCTCGCCGACCTCCTCGGCGTGCAGCCGACCAAGAAGCTCGGGCAGAACTTCGTCCACGACGCCAACACCGTGCGTCGCATCGTCGCCGCGTCGGGTGTCTCGGCGGGCATGACCGTCGTCGAGATCGGCCCCGGGCTCGGCTCCCTGACCCTCGGCCTGCTCGAGGCGGGTGCCAAGGTCGTGGCCGTCGAGATCGACAAGCGCCTCGCCGAACAGCTGCCGAAGACCGTCGCGCAGCTGCAGCCGGCGGCCGACCTCACCGTCGTCGTCGACGACGCCCTGCGCGTGACGACCCTGCCCGACGAACCCACCCACCTCGTGGCGAACCTGCCGTACAACGTCAGCGTGCCGGTGCTCCTGCACTTCCTCGAGCACTTCGGCGGGCTCGAGCACGGGCTCGTCATGGTGCAGTCCGAGGTCGGTCTGCGCCTGGCCGCCGAGCCCGGCTCGAAGGTCTACGGCGGCCCGAGCATCAAGGCGGCGTGGTACGGCGAGTTCCGGGCCGCGGGCCAGGTCAGCCGCCAGGTGTTCTGGCCCGTGCCGAACGTCGACAGCATCCTCGTCGCGTTCGACCGCAAGCCGGCCCGCGGCAGCGAGCTCGAGCGTCGGGCGACCTTCGCCCTCGTCGATGCCGCGTTCCAGCAGCGACGCAAGATGCTGCGCCAGTCGCTGTCCTCCCTCTACGGGTCGTCCGCCGCCGCCTCCGAGGCCCTCGAGCGTGCCGGACTCGCCCCGACCCAGCGGGGAGAGCAGCTCACCGTCGACGACTTCCTCGCCGTGGCCCGGGTCAGCGACGTCGACGCCCTCGCCGGGGCGTCCGTCGCCGCCGTGCTGCACGCCGACGAGGGCTAGGCCGGCTGAGCCGTGCCCCGACGCAAGAACGGCCCCGACGGCGCGCCGTCCGGCAGGGCCAGGGGCAGGGACGGTGGCGGTGACGAGCGCGGGCACGGTGAGCAGCGGCTCAGTGACGCCCGGCTCGGGTCGGGCACCGGACGCGGTGCGGCCGAGTGGTTCGCACGGCTCGACGCCGCGGGGGCGGCGCGACTGTCCCACGAGCAGATCTCGCGCCTCCTGGTCGACGAGTTCGAGGTCGTGCCGTGGTGGGCCGAAGGGATCACGGTGCGCTACGAACAAGAACGCGGCGTCGAGCCGCCGGGGCGTCAGCCCGACGGCAGCTACGCGGTCACCGTCGGCCGCAGCCTGAGGGGTGCACCGCTCGAACTGTTCGACCTCGCCGTCGACCGGTTCGCCCGGTACGCCGGCGGTCCGCCCGAGGTCGTCGCCCGGTCCGCGACGCGCCCGACCGCCGACTGGACCCTCGCGCACGGGGACACGCTGCGCCTCCAGGTGGTGTCGACCGCCGGTCCGAAGTGCTCGGTGTCGTTGACGCAGGGCAGCCTGCGCCTGCCCGAACGGGTGCAGCCCGTGAAAGAGGGGTTGACGCGGGCGTTCGGCGTCATGAGTGATCGCCAGAACTGACTAGGTTGGACGCATGACGTCCGTGGCCGCCCCGACCGTGGTCCACACGCGTGCGCCGGGCAAGATCAACGTCTTCCTCGCCGTCGGCGACCTGCAGGACGACGGTTACCACGACCTCGCGACCGCCTACCAGGCCGTCTCCCTCTACGAGGACGTGCGCGCGCGTCGCGCCGACGACTTCACGGTCAGCGTCACGGGTGGCCCGTCCATCGACGTGTCGGGCGTGCCGACCGACGGGTCCAACCTGGCGATCAAGGCCGCCCGCCTGCTGGCCGAGACGACCGGCTACACGGGCGGCGTCGCCCTGACCGTCGACAAGGCGGTGCCCGTGGCCGGCGGCATGGGGGGCGGATCGGCCGACGCCGCCGCGACGCTGCTCGCGTGCGACACGCTCTGGGGAACCGGCGTCGGTCGTGACGAACTCCTGCGGCTCTCGGCCCGACTCGGTGCCGACGTCCCGTTCGCCTTCGCCGGGGGCACCGCGATCGGTACCGGTCGCGGCGACGAGCTCAGCCCGGCCCTGGCGAAGGGGCAGTTCCAGTGGGTCCTGGCCGTGGCCGACGTCGGCCTCTCGACGCCGCGCGTCTACGACGAACTCGACGCGCACCGTCTGCGGCACCAGGGCGAGATCCGCTCGGTGCGGCACCCCGTCGTCGACGCTGGCGTCCTGCAGGCACTCCGGGCGGGCGACCCGGGCATGCTCGCGGACGCCATGCACAACGACCTCCAGGCGCCCGCCCTGCACCTCCAGCCGGGCCTGGCCGACGTCCTCGAGCTCGGTGAGGGCAACGGGGCCCTCGCGGGCATCGTGTCGGGCTCCGGCCCGACGGTGGCGTTCCTCGCACCCGACCTCGACGGCGCTCTCGAGCTGCAGATCGCGCTGAGCGCAGCCCGCCTCACGGTCGTCCGCGCCACGGGCCCGGTCCACGGCGCCCGCGTCGTCACCGACTAGGCCCGGGCCCCAGGGCGTCGCCGAGCCCCCCCGCGCGCGCAGGGGGGCTCGGCGACGCCCCGGGGTCTCGCGGGCTCAGCGCTCGTACTTGAGCACGTTCGTGCGGGTGAGGTGCCACTCGTCGGCGACGTGGAAGCCCTTGGCGGCGAGGTCCGCGGTGACCCGGGGCCTCCAGTCCTGCTTGTCGCTCGTGATCAGCCAGACGACGTCGAGGTCGTCGGTGCGGTCGATGACGTCCTCGAGCGGGTGCTGGACCTCCCACAGCCCGCCGGTCTCGGCCGCGGGGGTCTCGAGCGTGAAGTCCGACATCCCCTCGAACGCCGCGGGGTACGTGTTCTCGATGATGCGCGACGTGGCCTTCGGGTGTCGACGCACGGGGCCGAAGACGACGCCCTCGGCCGTCCCGGCCGGTTCGAGCGCCCGTTGCTCGCTCACGAGGTCGGCCACCTGGTTCCACGCGGCCGAGTCCTTCGCCTCGGGCTGACGCTGACGTTCGTAGGTCGGGGCGGTGAGCACCACGGCGACCAGCAGGACGAGGGCGATCACCCGCCGCCAAGGGATGGCGGCCACGGCGACGGCCATCATGATCGCGACGGCCGGGGTGCCGAAGGTCAGGTAGCGGGGCGAGTAGAGCGGCTCGGTCACGAGCGAGACGCCCACGAGGCCGACGGTGGGCACGATCATCCAGGGCAGGACGACCTCGGCCAGTCCCCGGGCACGGGGCACGAGACCGGCGACCACGACGACCAGGCTGGCGAGCACCAGCATCCAGCCGAAGACGGCGAAACGGTCGTTCTGGTAGAACCACTGCGTCGTCAGCACCTGGTCGATCGTCGCGAAGCTCGGCCGGTCGAGCCAGCCGACCTGGCCGCTCTGCTCGGACGTGAAGTACACGACGGGCAGGCTCGCGAGTCCGGCGACGGCCGCACCGGCGAACCAGCCGAGGAACGAACCGCGTGCTCCGTGCGGTGCGCCGACGAGCGGGGTCGACGCCACGGCGTCCTGCGACGTCGCCACCGACCCCGAGGAGGCGCGGAGCCGGCGCTCGCGTCGCCACTGCACCAGCATGGTGACGCCGTGCCCCACCACGACGAAGGCGACGTACAGGAAGAAGAGAACCGAGACGACGGCGAGCACGGCGTAGGCGACCCACCAGCGGACGGCCGAGGCCCGGGTGCGGGTCTCGCCGACCTGGGCGGTCCGGCGCGAGGCGGTGACGAGGACGAGGGTCAGGGCGACGGCGAACATCGCCGAGAAGGCGTACGAACGGCCCTCGCCGCCCATCCAGGTCACGCGGGGGATCAGGCAGAACAGCAGGCCCGCCACGACGGCCGTCCGGCGGTCGGCCAGGGTGCGGGCGAGCACGACCGTGAACGCGGCGGCGAGCCCCGTGACGATCGTGCTGGGCACCCGGAGCGAGATCGGCGAGTACGGGAAGACGTCGAACCACAGATGCATGAACGCGTAGTACGTGGCGTGCACCAGGTCGACGGTCTGGACCATCTGCCAGAGCTGGCCCCAGCTGCGCGTCGCCGAGATGACCGTCGCGGCCTCGTCGTACCAGACGGACGGCACCCAGAGGAAGGCGCCCGACAGCAACGCGGCGAGCAGGCCGACGAGCACGGCGTCGAGATGACGCCAGTGCCGGAGGCGCGTGAGGGCCGTGCTGCGGCCGGTCCCGGGCGTCGTGGATACAGTGGGCGCGGTCGATCGACCGTCGGCCGGATGCAGGAGGTTCGTCATGTCGTCTCTTCCCCCTCTCGGAGGATCTCGCGTGCGACACGGGGGTGACGCGCGCGGGGCGGCCGTGCACGACGGTGGCGTGCACGGTGCCGGCGTGCGCGACGGTGGACACGGCGGCGACCCCGTCGAGGGCGAACGCTACTCGCGAAGCGTGCGCCTGCCGGGGTTCGGTCTGGGCTCCCAGGGGCGCCTGGCGGCGTCGAGGGTGCTGGTGGTCGGGGCCGGCGGGCTGGGCGCGCCGGTCATCCAATATCTCGCAGCCTCGGGTGTGGGAACCCTGGGAATCGTCGACGACGACGCCGTCGATCTGTCGAACCTACAACGGCAGGTGCTCTTCCGCCCCGACCAGCTGGGCTTCCCGAAGGCCCGCGCCGCCGCCGACTGGGTGCGTGCCGCCAACCCGGACGTGACCGTCGTCGCCCACCCCGTCCGACTGAGCGACCGCACCGCCGACCTGCTCGACGACTACGACCTCGTGGTGGACGGCAGCGACTCGTTCGACACCTGCTACCTGGTGGCCGACGCCGCGGCCGAGCGCGGTCTGCCGGTCGTCTGGGGCAGCGTCAACCGCTGGGACGGACAGTTCAGCGTCTTCTGGGACGACGCCCCGGACGCCCGGGCGGTCGACTACCGCGACCTGCACCCTGCCCCGCCCGCCTCGGGCTGGGACGAGTCCTGCGCCGACGTCGGCGTGCTGGGGCCGCTGTGCGGGACGGTGGGCGCGGGCATGGCCGGAGAGGTCGTCAAGCTGCTGACCGGTCTCGGCGATCCGCTGCTCGGCCGGGTCGTGACCGTCGACGCCCTGGGCGGCACCTGGCGGGAGAGCCGGTTGGCCCGCGCCCCGCACCGGGCCGAGGCCCGGGCGACGGTGAACGACGCGCGCCGCGCCTCCTCGTCCTCGGCCTCCGAGGCGCAGGCGACCACCGCCGACGCGCCCCCGGCCCGTGGTCGCCGCGTCGGCCCCGACGTCGACGCGGCCGAGCTGACGACCCTGCTCGGGGCGCGAGCGACGGGCGATGCCGACTTCACGCTGCTCGACGTGCGCGAGGTCGACGAGCACGACTTCGCCCACATCTCCGGTGACGTGCAGGCTCCCGGGTACGGCACGCGCACCCGCCAGCGGCCCGAGCTCGATCCGGCGCAGCGGGTGGTCGTCTACTGCGCCCGAGGGCCGCGGGCCCGCGCCGCGGCCGACCTGCTGGCGGGCGAGGGCTTCGACGTGTCGGTGCTGCACGGCGGCATGCTCGGGTGGCAGCTCGCGCAGGGGGCACCCACGCGGCCGTAGGCGGGCGTTCAGCCGCCGGCGAACGGCGGCATGACGTCGATGACCGCGCCGTCGGGGACGAGCTGCTCGCGGTCCCGCGTGGTCAGGCCGTCGACGAGGAACGAGCAGCGCAGCAGCACGTCGCGGAAGTCCGCGGCCGACACGCCCTCGACCGGGCGGACCTCGGTGAGCAGGCGCCCGATGGTCGGGCGTTCGCCCGCGGGCACCTCGACGCGCTGGTCGTCGCGGCCCACGGCGGTGCGGGCGGCGGCGAAGAACCGCAGCGTCGACGAGACGGGGGCCGGGGTGGCTCCGTCGACGGTGGGGGCGGGGTTCGTGGTCGTCATCTCAGCCTCCGATGGCGCTCATGGTGCGTTCCGGCTGCACGAAGTCCGGGTCGTCGATGCCGTGGCCCGAGGGCTTGGCCCACATGGCACCGCGCCAGGCGTCGGCCAGTTCGAGGTCGCTCGCCCCGCTGCGCAGCAGGTCGCGCAGGCCGGTCTCGCCGCCGCTGAAGAGGCAGCTGCGGATGCCGCCCTCGGCGGTCATCCGGGTGCGCCGGCAGTCGGCGCAGAACGGTTCGCTGACCGAGGCGATGATGCCGACCCGCCCGGCCAGTCCGGCGTCGTCGCCGCGGCCGACGGCGTCGAACAGCTCGGCGGGTGCTCCGTCGCGCTCGACGTCGGCGGGGCTGAGGTCGAAGCGCGTCGCGATCAGCGAGTGGATGTCGCGTGACGTGACGAAGGAGGCGCGGTCCCAGCTGCGGTCGGCGTCCAACGGCATCTGCTCGATGAACCGCAGCTCGTGGCCGCCGCGCAGCGCCCAGGCGAGCAGGTCGGGCGCCTCGTGGTCGTTGATGCCGGGCAGCAGGACGGCGTTGATCTTGACCGGGGTGAGGCCGGCCGCCGCCGCGGCGTCGACGCCGGCGAGCACCTTGTCGAGGAACGGACGACGCGAGACCTTCATGAACGTCTCGGCGTGCAGCGAGTCGAGCGACACGTTGACCCGGTCGAGCCCGGCGTCGGCCAGGGCCTGGGCGCGGTGCGCCAGGCCGATGGCGTTCGTCGTCAGCGACACCTCGGGCCGCGGGTCGATCGCGGCGACCCGTCGCACGATGTCGATGAGGTCGGCACGCAGCAGTGGCTCGCCCCCGGTGAACCGCACCTGCCGGACGCCGAGGTCGCGCACGCCGATGCCGACCAGGCGCACGATCTCGTCGGCGTCGAGCGCCTGTTCACGGGGGAGGGCCGGCAGGCCCTCGGCCGGCATGCAGTAGGTGCAGCGCAGGTTGCACTTGTCGGTCAGCGAGACCCGCAGGTCGGTCGCGGTCCGACCGAAGCGGTCGAGCAGTCCCGGAGCGGCGTCGCTCGACGGCCGCGCGGGCAGCAGGTCGTCGGCGGGGGCCCGGCCGGGCATGGTGGGCAGTCCGAGCGAGACGGTCATCCGTCGAGGTTAAGCCCGCGGGGCCGAACGTGGGGTGTCCATGGGAGGCGACCCGCGCCTCCTTTCGCTCCGCCGTGCACGACGCCCCGCCCCGCAGGCTCGTCCGGGGCCACTCCTTGCGGCTGCGCGACCGCGCATTCGGAACTAGGCTCGCGTCCATGACGCAGATGCGGATCAAGGACGCGGCGGCGTTCCTCGGCGTGAGCGACGACACCGTGCGACGCTGGATCGACCTCGGCCTGCTCGAGAGCGAGAAGGACGACGCCGGGCGCGGCGTGGTCGACGGGCTCGCGCTCGCGACGCTCGCCCGGAAGAACGCCGTGCTGCCCGCCGACCCGTCCGAGGTGGGGCGGTCGGCACGCAACCGCCTGGTGGGCGTCGTGACCGAGATCACCGCCGACCGGGTCATGGCCCAGGTCGAGCTGCAGTGCGGCCCGCACCGCATCGTCTCGCTGATGAGCAGCGAAGCCGTCCGAGAGCTGGGCCTCGAACCCGGTTCGGTGGCCATCGCCGTCGTGAAGGCCACGACGGTCATCATCGAGACGCCCGGCGGGAAGGCCTGACCATGAGACGGACCCCCCGCGTCGTCACGGCGCTCGTCGGAGCCCTCGCGGTGGCGACGGCCCTCGCCCTGACGGGGTGCTCGGGCGCGACCGTCGACACGGCGACCAGCGCGACACCGACGGCCTCCGACCCGACCCTCGAGGGGTCGATCACCGTCTACGCCGCCGCCTCGTTGACGACGACGTTCACCGAGCTCGCCGACGAGTTCGAGAAGGCGAACCCCGGCACGACCGTCGACCTGACCTTCGCGGGCTCGTCCGACCTCGTGACGCAGATCACCGAGGGAGCCCCGGCCGACGTCTTCGCCTCGGCCGACGAGAAGAACATGGCGAAGCTGACCGACGCCGGACTCGTCGACCCGTCGGCCTCGGAGGACTTCGCCACGAACGTCCTCACCATCGCCGTGCCGCCGTCGAACCCCGCCGACGTCACGGGCTTCGCCGACCTCGGTAAGTCCGACGTGAAGACCGTGGTCTGCGCGGCCCAGGTGCCCTGCGGGGCGGCGACGGTCGCGGTCGAGCGGGCCACCGGCGTCACGATCTCGCCGGTCAGCGAGGAGTCCTCGGTCACCGACGTGCTGGGCAAGGTCACCTCGGGGGAGGCCGACGCCGGGCTGGTCTACGTCACGGACGTCGAGGCCGCCGGCGACAGCGTGACAGGCATCGAGTTCCCCGAGGCCGACCAGGCCGTCAACACCTATCCCATCGCCCCTGTGGCCGACACGGCGAACCCGGCGGTGGCCGAGGCGTTCGTCGCCTTCGTCACCGGCGAGGTCGGGCAGGGCGTGCTGCGGGACGCCGGCTTCGGCACGCCGTGACGCCCGCCCTGCACCGCGCCTACGCCGGCGTCCCGGTGTGGATCGCGGTCGTCGCGGCCCTGGGGGCGGCCTTCGTCCTGCTGCCCCTCGTCGCCATGGTGTCCCGGGTCGACTGGGCCGAGTTCGTGCCGCTGGTCACGTCGGAGTCGTCGATGGCCGCGTTCTGGCTCAGCCTCCGCACATCGGTCACGGCGACCCTCCTCTGCGTCGTGCTCGGCGTCCCGATGGCGGTCGTGCTGGCCCGCACCGGGTTCCGGGGCCATAGGGTGCTGCGGTCGCTCGTGCTGCTGCCGTTGGTGCTCCCGCCCGTCGTCGGAGGCATCGCGTTGCTCTACACCTTCGGGCGCCGCGGCCTGCTCGGTCAGGCGTTCGACGCGCTCGGCGTGACGATCGCGTTCTCGACCACGGCGGTCGTGCTGGCCCAGACCTTCGTCGCCCTGCCCTTCCTGGTGCTGAGCCTCGAGGGCGCCCTCCGCACGGTGGGCACGCGCTACGAGGCCGTCGCGGCGACCCTGGGCGCCCGGCCCACGACCGTGCTGCGGCGGGTCACGCTGCCGCTCGTGTTGCCCGCCCTCGTCTCGGGCGCCGTGTTGTCGTTCGCGCGGGCCCTCGGCGAGTTCGGGGCGACGCTGACCTTCGCGGGATCGTTGCAGGGCGTCACGCGCACACTTCCGCTCGAGATCTACCTGCAACGCGAGACCGACCCCGACGCCGCCGTGGCGCTGTCGCTCGTGCTCGTCCTCGTGGCGGTCGTCGTCGTCGCCCTGGCCCATCGGGCGGGCGGGCCGTCCGGCGTCGCCACCCGGAGGCGCGGGTCGTGACGCTCGAGTTCGCGGCGGTCGTCGAGGACCGCGGCTTCGACGTCGAGCTGGAGGTGGCCGACGGAGAGACGGTGGCCGTCCTCGGCCCGAACGGGGCCGGCAAGTCGACGCTGCTGTCCCTGGTCGCCGGCCTCCTGCGACCCGACCACGGCACGGCCCGCCTGGGCGACCGCGTGCTGTTCGACGTCGACGGCCGCGGGCGCGGGCCCTCGCTGCGCCCGCACGAGCGCGGCGTCTCGATGCTCGCCCAGGACGCCCTGCTCTTCCCGCACCTCAGTGCGCTCGACAACGTCGCCTTCGGCCCGCGTAGCACCGGGGTGCCTCGACGCGAGGCCGGCCGCCGAGCCCGCGACTGGCTCGACCGGGTCGACGCCACGGGGCTCGCCGAGCGGCGTCCGGCGCAGCTCTCGGGTGGACAGGCGCAGCGGATCGCCGTCGCCCGTGCCCTGGCCGCCGACCCCTGCCTGTTGCTGCTCGACGAGCCGATGGCCGCCCTCGACGTGTCGGTCGCGCCCGCCCTGCGACGGACCCTGCGCGACGTCCTCGCCGACCGCACGGCGGTGATCGTCACGCACGACGTCCTCGACGCCTACACGCTGGCCGACCGGGTCGTCGTGCTCGACGGCGGCCGGGTCGTCGACGCCGGCCCCACGCGCGCCGTCCTCGACCGTCCGACCACGCCGTTCGCCGCGGGGCTCGCGGGGCTCGACCTGCTGACCGGCACGGCCCGCGGGGGAGGCGTCCGGTTGGAGGACGGCACCCTGCTGACCGCCCGGTCCGCCGACGGGCTCCCGGCGGGCGCCGCGGCCGCGGTGGCCGTGCGGCCGAGCGCCGTGCGCGTGTCGACCGGGACCCCCTCGGGTCCGACGCCGTCCGAGAACGTCCTCGACGTCGTCGTCACGGACCTCGAGCCCCGCGGGGACGTCGTCCGGGTCCGGGCCGGCGACGTGTCGGCCGACGTCCCGCCCGGCGTGGTCGCCGGCCTCGACCTCGTGCCGGGCAGCGTCGTCCGGTTCTCGTTCGACGCCGGGGACGCCGTCGCCTACCTGGTCTGAGCGGGCCCGGGGCTCGACGAGGGGGCGGACCGTCGGTGGCCGACGACCCGACGCAGCCGGCCGACGTCGCGCCCGACGGCGTCGAGCAACCGGTCCGTGAACCCGGGGCCGGCCCGCCAGAGCGTCACGAGCAGGATGACGAGCACGGCCGAGGCGAGCGACGCCCGCTGCAGTGCCATGCCCGGCTCGAGCTGGCGCACGAGCAGGGCGAGCGGGATCGCCAGCCACTCGACCCGCCCGGTCAGCGCGACGAACGGCACCAGCAGCAGGGCGTACCAGGGGTAGCGGGGGCTCACCGCCACGAGCGTCACGCCGATCATCACGAGCTGGCCGAGCCACGGGTCGTGAGCCGGGGTCTTCACCCACACGAGCACCGCCGTGACACCGACGATCAGCACGGCGACCGGTGTCGTCCACGCGTCCGGCATGAAGGCCGACAAGAACACGAACCGCGAGCCGTCCTCGTAGCCCTCTTCGGTCAGGTAGCCCGGCAGGTACCCGAGCACGCCCCACCCGGTCATCGCGACGTAGGGCACGTAGAGCACGGCGAAGGTGACGACGGAGGCGCTGATCACCTTCCAGGGCTGCCCGCGCAGCAGGGCGGGTGCCGCGATCACCGGGATCAACTTGGTCGCGATGGCGGCCCCGAGCGCGATGCCGCCGCGGAAGCGCCGACCGGTGGCGACGAGCAACGACGCGGCGACCACGAGCACGGCACCCAGGAGGTCGACGTGCGAGTTCGTGACGCCCTCGCCGACCACGAGCGGGCACCAGCCCCACAGCGCGGCCCAGCGGGGGTCGAGACCCCGCCGGCGCAGGGTCGCCAGCAGGGCGACGGTCGTGCCCAGCACGAGCACGAAGCCCATCGCCTGCAGCGGGAAGAACCCGGCGTCGGGGCCGACCACGGCGGACACCGCCCAGAAGTACAGTTCGGCCATCGGCGGGTAGATGGTCGGCACGTCCGGCCGGTTGATCAGCGTGCAGACGACGTCGCCCGTCTGGCTGTCGTAGGCACGGTGGACCTGGCGGTCGGGTTCGCCGCAGCGCTCGCCGATCGTGCCGTCGTCGCGGGTGAACGGCGTCGACTCGGGGAAGATCCAGGCCGGCCGCAGGTCGCGCAGCTCGCCCGCGTCGGGCGTGTACTCGTACGGCGAGACGCCGGCGGTCTGCACGATGCCGTCCCAGGCGTAGCGCGCCGGGTCGGTGCTCGTGTTGGGCACGCCGGTCAGGCCCGCCCCGCCGACCAGGGCCGTGCCCGCGACGACGAGAGCGGTGACGTGGCGCACGGGCACCCGGCGCAGCAGCACCACCGCCAGGGCGAACAGCGCCCAGCACACGGCGGTCCAGACGACGAAGTCGGTCCGCAGGTCTTTCATGAGGAATCCGACGTTCACGACGCCCCAGGCGATCGCCCCGGCCAATCCGAGGACGGCCACGGCCGCGAACACAGTACGCACGCCCCCAGTCTGGCCGAATCGGCCCTGGGAGTCGTGCACATCGGAGATGATGAGCCACATGAGACGACCGACACCATGAGGCGCCTGCTGTACGAGGCGCGCCGCGCCGCCTCGTCGCCGAACCGCAACGCCCGGTCGGCGACCGTCTTCGGTCGCCTCCTCGGCGCCGCGTTCGTCATCTGCCTGCTGACCGGGCTCTACAGCCACTTCCTGCAGGAGCCGCTCGACGGGATGCGGTTCCCGACGAGTCCCGTCTGGCTCTACCAGGTGAGCCAGGGCGTCCACATCACCGCGGGCATCGCCTGCATCCCCCTGCTGCTGGTCAAGCTGCACTCGGTGTTCCCGCAGCTCTTCCAGCACCCGCCGATCAAGCACCCGGTCGACGTGCTCGAGCGCGCCTCCATCGCCCTGTTCGTGGCGACGTCGATCCTCCAGCTCGTCACCGGCCTGCTGAACACGTACCAGTACTACCCGTGGCCGTTCCCGTTCAAGCAGGTGCACTTCGCCCTGTCGTTCGTCATCATCGGCTCGCTCGCGATCCACATCGCCGTCAAGCTGCCGCTCATCACCCGCTACTGGCGGGCGCGGGACAGCTACGACGCCGAGGGGCGCTTCGTCGAGCCGTCGTCCGAGCTCGACGAGGCCCGCGCCGCGTTCGTGGCCGAGAGCGAGGCGACCGCCGAGCTCGCCCGGTTCCGTGCCGTGCGCGACGCCGACGGGACGCGACGCGACCGTGATCCGCACGCCGCGCCTCCTGCGCCCGCCCGCGGCCTCACCGGACGCGTCCTCCGCTGGATCGACTCCGCACACGAGGTCGACCGCGAACCGGGCCGCGCCCGGGTGTCCCGCCGCGGCTTCTTCACCGCCGCCGGCGTCGCCACCGGGGGAGTCGTCGCGCTCACGGCCGGGCAGTCCTTCGCCCCGCTGTCACCGCTCAACGCCTTCGGCCCGCGGCAGCGCGGGCTCGGCCCGAACGACCTGCCGATCAACCGCACGGCCGCCGCCGCCCGGGTGCTCGAGACGGCCATGGACCCCGACTGGCGGCTCGACGTCCTGGTGGGCGGCGTCGCGACCTCGTTCACGCTCGACGCGCTGCGCGGGTTCGACGGGGCCGACGAACGCCTGCCGATCGCCTGCGTCGAGGGCTGGAGCCAGACCGGCTCCTGGCGCGGCGTCCGCCTCGTCGACCTGCTGGCGGCTGCCGGCGCCCCGACCGACCAGCGCCTCCGGCTCACCAGCCTCGAAGAGAAGGGTGGCTACCGCGTGACCGAGATGGGCCCCGAGTACGCCTCCGACCCGCGCACCCTGGTCGCCCTCGAGCTGAACGGCGAGCCGCTCAGCATCGACCACGGCTACCCGGCGCGCATGATCGCCCCGGGCCGACCCGGCGTGCTGCAGACCAAGTGGCTCAGCTCGATCGAGGTGCTCTCGTGAGCGCCCGGGTGCCCTCGGCCGCGTCGAGTGCAGGAGGCGCGGGCACGTCGCGCACCGTCCGCGTCGTGCGCGGGGTGCTGATCGCCCTCGGCGTGGCCCTCGTCGGCCTCGGCGGCTGGGTGCTCACCGACACCGTCTCCCCGAACCGGTACGGCGGACTGCTGCTCTGGCTGGCCGGTTCGGTCGTCGTGCACGACGCCGTGCTCGCCCCCGTGGTCGCCGCGGTCTCGCTGCTCGTGCGGCGGACCGGTCGCCGCGTCCGGCCCGCGGTCCTCTGGATCGTGCAGGGCGCGGTCGTCGTCGGGGTGATCTTCTCGCTCGTCGTCGTGCCCGAGATCGTGGCGAAGGCGAAGGGGCCGAAGAACGACACCGTGCTGCCGTTCGACTACGGCCTGCGCCTGGCCGTGCTGTGGCTCGTCATCGCGGCGCTGACGGCCGCTGTGGTCGCGCTCTACCTGGCGCGCAGGCGGCAGAAGGTGCGTCCGTCGACCGACCAGGTCTGAGCGACCCGCAGGCCCGCGCGTCGAGCGTGGCGGTGCAGGGCCTCGCGGCCGACCTCCGCCCAGGGGAAGGTCGCGCTGGCGTGACCCTGGTCGTCGACCACGTGGGCCTCGTAGCTGTCGTCGAGCGACGCCTCGGGGGCGGTCTCGACGACGACCGAGCCGGTCGCGGTGAGGATCTCGGCGCAGCGGGTCAGCAGCGCCGTCGGGTCGCCGCCGATGCCGACGTTGCCGTCCAGCAGCAGCGCGAGGTTCCACTGGCCCTCGCGGGGCAGCGGGTCGAAGACCGACCCGCCGGCCACGGGCAGGCCGGCCTCGCGGGCCATCGCCACGGCCGTGGGCGAGACGTCCAGACCCAGGACGGTCAGGCCGCGGTCCACGGCGGCGCGCACCATGCGGGCCGGCCCGCAGCCGATGTCGAGCACGGGGCCGGTCTCGCCGTCGAGGGTGGTGAGGTCGGCCGCGTCGGCGTCGGCGCTCCAGCGCGCGACGTCGAACGCCTCGTCGTCGCCTGCCTCGGGGGGCGACGCGGGGCGTCCGGCACCGCCGGCCGCGCGGACGAGCTGCAGGAGCCCCTCGTGACGCAGGGCGCGCGCGTACGGCTCCGCGCCTCCTGAACCGAAGGTGGCGGGCTGTTCGGGGGCGATGGTCATGAGGTGACCCCTTCGGTGGCGGGATCGGTCGTGCGGGCGACGCCGTTCGTGGTGGTGGTCGTGGGGGGCGCCTCGGCGTGCCGCAGGGCGGCGGCGAAGCGGCTGTCGGGTGCGACGGACGCGACGAGGCGGGCGTCGTCGATCGTGTCGACGTCGACGAGCTCGGGCAGCATGCGCACGGTCAGGCCGGCGTCGGCGAGTCGGCGGAGCTGGTGGGCACCCGTGTCGTCACGCGACATGGGGACGCCGCGCAGCAGGTCGCCGGTCGGCCGGGAGAGGCCCAGGGCCCAGAACCCGCCGTCGTTCGCCGGGCCGAACCAGGCGTCGACGTCGTCGGTCCACGCGTCGAAGACGGGGGCGAGGGCCTCGACCGTGACCTGGGGGGTGTCCATGCCGATCAGCACGGTCTTCCCGTCGACCTCGTCGAAGAGGGCGCCGAGGCGTGCGTCGAGGTCGCCACCGATCTGAGGGATCACATCGAAGTCTTCGGAGCCGACGGGCCTGCGGTTGCCGTCGAACAGCAACACGCGACGCGTGGCGGGCAGCCGACGGACGACGTCGAGGGTGTCCTGGATCGCGGCGGCCGCGACGTCGGCGGCCTGCTCGAGGCTGAGCGGGGGGTGCAGGCGCGTCTTGACCTTGCCCGGGATCGTCTCCTTCGCGATCACCACGAGGGTCGTCATCGGCCGACCTCCCTCAGGAGTCGGGACATGTCCTTGATCGCGACGGACGTGCCGCGGATGGTGCCGGTCACCTTGCTGCGGCCGACCCGGGGCGAGTAGGGCGCGTCCTGCTCGACGATCCGCCAGCCGGCCTCGCTCGCGCGCAGCACCATCTCGAGTGGGTAGCCGCTGCGGCGGTCCTTCAGGTCGAGGTCGAGCAGTGCCCGGCGCCGCGCGACGCGCATGGGGCCGAGGTCGTGCAGGGCGACGCCGCTGGCCCGCCGCATGAGGTGCGAGAGGGCGAGGTTGGCGATGCGGGCGTGCACCGGCCAGGCGCCCCGGGTCGTCGGGCGCCGGCGGCCGAGGACGAGATCGGCGTCACCTGCCATCACGGGGGCGGCGAGGGCGACGAGGTCGGCGGGGTCCATCGACGCGTCGGCGTCGCAGAACGCGACGTAGTCGGCCGTGGCGGCCTCGAGACCGGCGTGGGCGGCGCTGCCGAAGCCGCGCCGCGCCTCCTGCACCACGGTCGCGCCGTGCTCGGCGGCGACGCGGGCGGAGTCGTCGGTCGAGCCGTTGTCGACGACGATCGCGTGCCAGCCCTCGGGCAGGCGGCCGAGGACCCAGGGCAACGCGCCTTCTTCGTCGAGACAGGGAAGCACGACGTCGACTCGGGGGCTGCTCATCCTCTCGACTGTACGGATGCGATCCCATGAAGGTGATGGGAGCGGGCGGTGCGCACCCGAACGGGGGGCGGCCGCGCCCGCCTAGCGGACGACCGCGGCGCGCAGCGGGGCCGTGGCGAACTCGTGCATGCCCTGCTCGAAGGTCACGCTCGGTCGCCAGCCCAGCTCGCCCTGCAGCCGCGCCGACGACGCCGTCACGTGCCGCACGTCGCCCGCGCGGTACTCGCCGGTGACGACGGGCGTCGGTCCGCCGGCCTCGCGCGCCAGGGCCTCCGCCATCTCGCCGATCGTGTGCACCGTCCCGCTGCCGACGTTGAACGCGCGGAACGTGTCGGTCGGCTGGTCCGCGGTCCACTCGAGGGCCGCGAGGTTGGCGGACGCGATGTCGCGGACGTGGACGAAGTCGCGACGCTGGGCGCCGTCCTCGAACACGCGCGGGGCCTCACCGCGTTCGAGGGCGGAGCGGAAGAGCGAGGCCACGCCGGCGTAGGGCGTGTTCTGGGGCATGCCCGGGCCGTAGACGTTGTGGTAGCGCAGGGCGGCGGCCCGACCGCCGGTGCTGCGCGCCCACGAGGTCGACAGGTGCTCCTGCGTCAGCTTCGTGATGGCGTAGACGTTGCGGGGGTCGAGCGGGGCCTCCTCGCCGATCAGTTGCGGCTCGAGCAGTTCGCCCGCCTCGTCACGCGGGTCGAAGACGCCCGCGTCGAGGTCGGCGATGCGGCGGGGTGCCGGGCGTTCGGTCGCACCGGTCGAGGTGCGGTAGCTGCCCTCGCCGTAGACGACCATCGACGAGGCGACGACGAGGCGGTCGACGCCGGCGCGGTCCATCGCCGCGAGCACGACGGCCGTGCCGAGCTCGTTCGACGAGACGTAGTCGGGCGCGTCCTGGAAGTCCACGCCGAGCCCGACCTTGGCCGCCTGGTGACAGACCGCGTCGACGCCCGCGAGTGCCCGGTCGACGGTCTCGGCGTCACGTACGTCGCCGTGCACGAAGTCGACGCGCGGGTCGACGGTCGGCTCGCCGCCGTGCACGTCGGCCCGCAGGGAGTCGAGCACGCGCACGCGCCAGCCGCGGTCGAGGGCGAGGTCGACGATCGCCGACCCGATGAAGCCGGCCCCACCGGTGACGAGCAGCAGGCCCGGGCCGTCGGTGGACGAGGAGGCGCCGGTCGCGCTCACAGCGCAGCCCTCCGACCCGAGACGGGCCGGGCGAGCACCTCGGCCACCGCCCCGGGCGGCATCAGCTCGCGGGGCGAGTAGTCGCCGGGCATCGCGGCGACGATCGACGCGATGGCCGCGACGATGCGCGGTTGGGCGGCCGCGAGCCGTTCGAAGACGAGCGAGGCGCTCACGGCGTCGGCGTCGGGTGCGTCGCCCTCGGCCGGGGCCAGGCCGGCGTCGCTGTCGGTCACGTACGAGAGGTTGACGGCTCCCATGCCGAGTTCGAGGGTGAGCGGGATCTCGGGGTACATCGTCATGTTGACCGTGTGCGCGCCCGCGGCCCGGAACCACAGCGACTCGGCCCGGGTCGAGAACCGCGGCCCCTGGATCACCACGCAGGTGCCGGTCGGGGAGAACGGCTCACCCTGCGCCTCGAGGGCCGCGATCGCCGCGGTCCGGAGCACGGGGTCGAACGGGTCGGCGGCGATCAGGTGCTGAACCTGCCCCTCGACGTCGAAGAACGTGTCGCGTCGTCCCCAGGTGCGGTCGATGAACTGGTCGGTCACGACCATGGTGCCGGGGGCGACGTCGGGGCTGACCCCGCCGACCGCCGACGACGACACGATGGCCTTCGCGCCGAGCGACGCCAGTGCCCACACGTTCGCCCGGTAGTCGATCAGGTGCGGCGCCACCGCGTGGCCCGCGCCGTGCCGGGTGAGGAAGGCCACGCGCTTGCCGCCCAACTCGCCGATCGTCACCTCGCTCGAGGTCGGGCCGTAGGGCGTCTCGACGACGTGCCGGGTCGCCTCGCCCTCGGCGAAGAGCGAGTACAGCCCCGATCCGCCGATGACGGCGACGTCGACGGGCGGCGGCCCCGAGGAGGCGCGGGTGGGCTGGGGGACGTCGGGCTCGGTCGCGGGGTCGGTCACCCCCGATACGCTACTGACGATCGCCCGAGAGGAACCGCGTGCGCACCATCGAGACCCACCTCGCCGAGGTCACGGCCGTCGTCGAGGCGGCCGTGCGGGCCCGTCCGGTCGACGCGTTGGTGGTGAGCCCCGAGGCGCTCGCCTCGCGCTCCGACCGGTACCGCGACCGCGTCCTCGCCGCCGACGTCGTCGCCCCGATCGACCTGCCGCCGTTCGCCAACTCGCAGATGGACGGCTACGCCGTCTCGACCGCCGGGCTCGACCCGGACGCGCCCACCAGCCTCCGGGTCGCGGCGCGCATCCCCGCCGGGCGGGCCGCCCCCGACCTGGTCTCCGGCGCCGCGGCCCCGATCATGACCGGCGCGGCCGTCCCCGCCGGTGCCGACGCGATCGTGCCCATCGAGAAGGTCTCGCCGGACGCCTTCCCTCCCGTGGGCGTCGAGGCCGTCGTCGAGGTGCCGCCGGGCGTCGCCGCCGGGGCCTTCGTCCGCGCCGCGGGCAGCGACGTCGCCGCGGGTTCCGTGCTCTTCGCGGCCGGGACGCGACTGACGCCCGCGCGGTGGGGCGTGCTCGCCGCCTCCGGGATCGACGCGGTCGAGGTACGGAGCCGCCCGCGCCTCCTGCTGGTGTCGACCGGCGAAGAGCTCGCCGCACCCGGTGCCCCGCTCGGGCCCGGCCAGATCCACGACGCGAACGGCGTCGCCCTGGCCGCGGGGCTCGCCGAGGTCGGCGTCGTCGTCACCTCCGCCCGGGTGACCGACGACGCGGCCGCCCTGCTCGCCGTCGTCGCCCGCCACGCCGACGAGGTCGACCTCGTGCTCACGAGCGGCGGGGTCAGCGCGGGTGCCTACGAGGTCGTCCGCGACGCCTTCGAGGGTGCCGGCGTCACGTTCGGTCCGGTCGCCATGCAACCGGGCGGGCCGCAGGGCTGGGGGACGATCCGCGTGCACGACCGAGAGCTGCCCGTCGTCTGCTTCCCCGGCAACCCCGTCAGCTCGCTCGTGTCGTTCGAGGCCTTCCTGCGCCCCGCCCTGCAGGGCGTCACCGGCGTCGGCCTGCCCCGACGGCGATGGACCGTGCCGATGGCGCACCCCGTGGACTCGCCGGTCGGCAAGCACCAGCTGCGTCGCGGCCGGGTCGACGTCGACGGGCGCGCCCACCTCGTCGGCGGGCCGAGCTCGCACCTGCTCGCCGCCCACGCCGAGGCCACCGTGCTCGTCTCGATCCCCGTCGGGGTCGACCGCGTCGACGCGGACGACCGGGTCGAGGTCTGGGCGCTCGACGACCCCGCCCCCCACGAGAAGGCCGACCGATGACCCCGACCCCGCCCGACGTGCCGCCGACCGACGCCCCGACCGACGCCCCGCTCTCGCACGTGCGCGAGGACGGCACCGCGCACATGGTCGACGTGACCGGCAAGTCCGAGACGAAGCGGATCGCCACCGCCCAGGCCGTGCTGACCACCCGGCCCGACGTCGTCGCGCGACTGGTCGACGGATCGCTGCCCAAGGGCGAGGCCCTCGGCACCGCCCGCATCGCCGGCATCCTGGCGGCCAAGCAGACGCCGACGCTCATCCCGCTGTGCCACCCGCTGCCGCTCGGCGCGATCACCGTCGACTTCGAGACCACGGAGGCGCAGGTCACCGTGATCGCCCGCGTCTCGACCCGGGGCGTCACCGGGGTCGAGATGGAAGCCCTGACCGCGGCGTCCGTCGCGGCCCTGACCCTCTTCGACATGATCAAGGCGGTCGACGCGCTCGCCGTGATCGGCGAGATCAAGGTGCTCGACAAGCAGGGCGGCAAGTCGGGGGACTGGTCGCGATGAGCGGCGCCCCGCACGAGACGGCCGACGTGACCGCGCCCGGCGTGACCGCGCCCGGCGTGACCGCGCCCGACGAGACCGCGCGCCGTCGGGCCGTCGTCGTCGTGGCGTCCACCCGGGCCGCCGCCGGCACCGCCGACGACACGACCGGGCCGGTCATCCGCGACTGGTTCGTCGCGCGGGGGTGGCTGGTCGAGGGGCCCGTCGTCGTGGCCGACGGCGAACCGGTCGGCGCGGTGCTCGAGGCCGCCCTCGAGTGGGGCGTCGACGCCGTCGTCACCACCGGCGGCACCGGGGTGTCGCCGACCGACGCGACGCCCGAGATGACCCTGCCGCTGCTCGACCGCGAACTGCCCGGCATCGCCGAAGAACTCCGGCGCAGGGGTGCGGCCTCGACGCCCCTGGCCGTCCTCTCCCGGGGGCTCGCGGGCGTGGCCGGCGGCACCTTCGTCGTCAACCTGCCCGGCTCGCGCGGCGGGGTGCGCGACGGGCTCGCGGTCCTCGAGGACGTCCTCGACCACGTGGTCGACCAGTTGCACGGGGTCGACCACGCCCAGAACCGCCATCCCAGTCCCGAGGGGGCCGCATGACCACCGACGATCCGACCCTCCTGCCCGGCGGCGCCTCCGCCGGGGCGCCCGCCGCGCCTCCCGCCTCCGAGCGCGTGCTGCTCGCCCGCGTCGTCGACGTGACCGTGTCGGTGGCCGAGTGCTCCGCGCTCGTGACGAGCCGCGCCTCCGGGGCGGTCGTGACGTTCGAGGGCGTCGTCCGCGACCACGACGAGGGGCGGGGGGTCGAGGCGCTGCACTACGAGGCGCATCCGACGGCGACCGAGGTGATCCACGAGGTCGCGGTCGCCGTGGCCGAGGCGCACCCCGAGGTCGCGATCGCGGTCGAGCACCGCTACGGCGACCTCGTCGTGGGCGACGTCGCGCTGGCCTGCGCGGTGGCGTCGGCCCACCGCGCCGAGGCGTTCGCGGCCTGCGCCGCGCTCGTCGACGAGGTCAAGGCCCGCACCCCGATCTGGAAGCGCCAGGAGTTCACCGACGGCTCGGACGAGTGGGTGGCGTCGCTGGGCTGACCCCGGTCGCGCACCGTCGAGTCGGCCGCCCGGCCCGGGCCGTCTACGCTTCTGTGGTGGCTCATCTACTCGGCGCAGAAAACCTCCGTCTCGAATTCCCGACCAAGGTCGTCCTCGACGGGGTGACCCTCGGCATCGACGAGGGCTCCCGCATCGGTGTCGTCGGCCGCAACGGTGACGGCAAGTCGACGCTCATGTCGGTGCTCGCGGGTCGGCTCGAACCCGACGACGGTCGTGTCACGACCCGTCGCGGCCTGACCATCGGCATGCTCGACCAGCGCGACGTCCTGCCCGAGGGCGCCACGGTCGGCAGCCTGATCGTCGGCGACCGCGACGAGCACGAATGGGCCGGCGACGCGCGCATCCGCGACGTCATCTCGGGCCTCGCCACCGACATCCCGTGGGAGGCGCGGGTCGAGGACCTCTCCGGCGGCCAGCGTCGACGCGTGGCCCTCGCGACCCTGCTCGTCGGCGACTGGGACGTCCTGTTCCTCGACGAGCCCACCAACCACCTCGACGTCGAGGGCGTCGCCTGGCTGGCGCAGCACCTCTCGCGTCGCTGGTCGACGAATTCGGGCGCCCTCGTGGTCGTGACCCACGACCGGTGGTTCCTCGACGAGGTCTCGACCGACACCTGGGAGGTCCACGACGGCATCGTCGAACCCTTCGAGGGCGGCTACGCGGCCTACGTGCTCCAGCGCGTCGAGCGGGACCGCATGGCGTCCGCCTCCGAGGCCAAGCGCCAGAACCTCATGCGCAAAGAGCTCGCCTGGCTCCGTCGCGGGGCCCCGGCGCGCTCGACCAAGCCCAAGTTCCGCATCGACGCGGCCAACGAACTGATCGCCGACGAGCCGCCCGTGCGTGACGCCGTCCAGCTGTCGCAGATGGCGACCGCTCGCCTCGGCAAGGACGTCGTCGACCTCGTCGAGGTCGGCGTCTCGTTCGGCGACAAGCGCGTGCTGCAGGACGTCGAGTGGCGCATCGCGCCGGGGGAGCGCACCGGCGTGCTCGGCGTGAACGGCGCCGGCAAGTCGACGCTGCTGAAGGTCGTCACCGGGGCCATCGCCCCCACCGAGGGGCGCGTCAAACAGGGCAAGACGGTCAAGTTCGCGATCCTCGACCAGCAGCTCGCCGACCTCCACGAGGTCGCGCACGAGCGGGTGAACGACGTCATCGGCCGGCAGCGCACCTCGTACGTCACCGGGGGCAAAGAGATGACGCCCGGGCAGCTGCTCGAGCGCCTCGGCTTCACCAGCGCTCAGCTGCAGACCCCCATCAAAGACCTGTCCGGTGGCCAGAAGCGCCGCCTGCAGTTCCTGTTGATCCTGCTGAACGAGCCGAACGTGCTCATCCTCGACGAGCCCACCAACGACCTCGACACCGACATGCTCGCCGCGATGGAGGACCTGCTCGACGGTTGGCCCGGCACCCTGCTCGTCGTCTCGCACGACCGGTACCTGCTCGAGCGCGTCACCGACCAGCAGTACGCCGTGCTCGAGGGCCGCTTCCGGCACCTGCCCGGGGGCGTCGACCAGTACCTGCAGCTGCGTCGCGAGGCGACCCAGAACCAAGGAGGCGCGACCGACCGCCCGACGGCCGTCCAGGGGGCCTCGGCATCGGTCGCGGCCTCGGCCGCCGCCTCGGGCCTGTCGGGAGCCGAGAAGCGCAACGCCGAGAAAGAGCTCGGATCGATCGACCGCAAGCTCGCGAAGGCCTCGGGCGAGCGAGAGACCCTGCTGGCCCAGTTCGCCTCCTTCGACCAGTCCGACTTCGACGGCCTGGCCGCGTTGCAGGCGAAGCTGACGGCGCTCGACCACAAGACGGGCGAGCTCGAGGTGCGCTGGCTCGAGCTGAGCGAGTTGCTGGCGTAGCGAGCGAGCGAGCGAGCGGGCGAGCGGGCTGGCGTGCTCCGCAGGTCGCCCCGACTCAGTCGCCGAGCGTGAGGCTCAGCGTCCGCAGCAGGTCGGTCAGGCGGCGGCGGTCGTCGTCGCTGAGGTCGCTGAGCAGGGTGCCCTCGGCCGTGACGAGACGTTCGATCGCGGCGTCGACCGCGCGCCGTCCGTCGCCCGTCATCGTGACCAGGATGCCCCGGCCGTCGTTCGGGTCGGTGCGGCGTTCGACCAGGCCGCGGGCCACGAGCCGGTCGATGCGGTTGGTCATCGCGCCGCTCGAGACGAGGGTCTGCTGCAGCAGCGTCTTGGGGCTCAGCTGGTAGGGGGCACCGGCCCGACGCAGCGCCGAGAGCACGTCGAACTCCCACGACTCGAGGTCGCTGGCGGTGAACGCCTCGCGACGGGCGCGATCGAGGTGCTTCGACAGCCGCCCGACGCGCGAGAGCACCTGGAGCGGCGCGAAGTCGAGGTCGGGTCGCTCGTGGCGCCACGCCTCGACGATGCGGTCGACCTCGTCCTGCTCGGGCATCAGCCCATCATGCCCGAGGCCGTCGTCGGGTGCGGGAGGCGCGGTGCGGCCCGGCGGGCCCGTCGCCCCGCGCGGGCACCTCGGTCGAGTCGTGGTCTGGCAGAATGGACCGGCGCGCACGCGCGGTCCGCCATGGTGTAACGGCAGCACGACAGCCTTTGGAGCTGTTAGGTCTAGGTTCGAATCCTGGTGGCGGAGCCCCGAGCGTCGCAGGTCGCGGTCGGCTCGTCGGGTCCGTCCCGCCCCGACCGCGGGCGCCCTGGCGTCCATCCGACGACGAGGACTCCTGCCATGTCGAAGACCGATCCCACGCCATCCCTCGTCCGGGCCGTCCTGCTCGGCGTCCTCAGCGGGTCGCGCTCGGCGACGCCGCTCGCCGTCCTGGCCCTGAACCACGACGCCCAGGAGGCGCGGGGCCCCTGGCAGCGCTGGCGCCTGTTCCGCTCACCCCTCGGCCGCGGTGCCCTGGTGGCCGCGGGCGTCGGTGAGCTCGTCGGCGACAAGCTGCCGGCCACGCCGAGCCGGGTCGGTGCCGGCCCGCTGTTCGGTCGCGCGGTCTCCGGCGCCGTCGCGGGGATCGCGATGGCCGGCACCGGCCGTCGGGGCACCCCCGTGGCCGCAGCGCTCGCCGGGGCGTCCGGCGCCCTCGTCGGCAGCTGGCTCTTCTACCGGGCACGGAAGGCCGTCGTCGAGAAGACCGGGTTGCCCGATGTCGCCGTCGCGCTCGTCGAGGACGCCGTCGCGGTCTCGGGCTCGGTCGCCGTCGTCCGCTCCCGCTGACTCCTCCCCACCTCGTCTCGGCGTCGGCGGCGTCCCCACGCCGGGCGGGTGACCCGTGGTCGGGCGGCCTCCCGTGGGAGGATCGGCGGTGATCACGCGCCACCCCTCACCAAGGAGCACCATGCCCGAACGCCAGCTCGCCGTCGTCGTCCTCGCCGCAGGGCAGGGCACCCGCATGAAGTCCTCGACCCCGAAGGTCCTGCACCGCCTGGCGGGGCTGCCGCTGATCCAGCACGTGCTCGAGAGCGCCGGCGCGCTCCGGCCCGACCACCTCGTCGCCGTGGTGCGGCACGAGCGCGACCTGGTCGTCGCGAGCGTGCTCGACACCGCCCCGCACGCGCTCGTCGTCGATCAGGACGACGTGCCCGGCACCGGTCGAGCCGTCGAACAAGCGGTGGAGGCGCTGCCCGCCGACTTCACCGGCGACGTCGTGGTCGTCAGTGCCGACGTGCCCTTCCTCGACCACGCGACGCTCACCGCCCTGCTCGACCAGCACCGTGCCGCCTCCGCCTCGGCGACGCTGCTGAGTGCCGTGCTGCCCGACGCCACCGGCTACGGGCGGGTCGTCCGCCGCGAGTCGGGCGACGTCGACCGCATCGTCGAGCACAAGGACGCCACCGACGACGAGCGGGCCGTGCGCGAGATCAACTCGGGCACCTACGTCTTCACCGTCGCCGCCCTGCGCACCCACCTGCCCCGCATCGGGTCGGCCAACGCGCAGAACGAGAAGTACGTCACCGACATGGTCGGCCTGCTCACCGGTGCCGGCGAGGTCGTCGCCGCACGGGCGATCGACGAGACGTGGCGCCTCGAGGGCATCAACGACCGCGTGCAGCTCGCCGCCGCGGCCCGTCGGCTGAACGACCGCATCGTCGAGCACTGGCAGCGCGAAGGCGTCTCGATCGTCGACCCGCAGACCACCTGGATCGACCGCGACGTCTCCCTCAGCCCCGACGTCGAACTGCTGCCGGGCACCCAGCTCCGCGGCGCGACCTACATCGCCCCGGGCGCGGTCGTCGGCCCCGACACCACCCTCGTCGACACCGAGGTGGGCGAGGGGGCGACCGTCAAGCGCACGGACGCGACGCTCGCCGTCATCGGTGCCCGCGCCTCCGTGGGGCCGTTCGCGTACCTGCGGCCCAACACGCTCCTGTCCGCCGAGGGCAAGATCGGCACCTTCGTCGAGACCAAGAACGTGCAGATCGGCGCCGGGTCGAAGGTGCCGCACCTCAGCTACGTGGGCGACACCGAGGTGGGCGAGGGGTCGAACATCGGCGCCGGCACCATCACGGCCAACTACGACGGCGTGGACAAGCACCGCACCGAGGTCGGGTCGCACGTCCGCACCGGGTCGCACAACGTCTTCGTCGCCCCCGTTAGGATTGGCGACGGAGCGTACACAGGCGCCGGAACGATCGTCCGCAAAGACGTGCCGGCCGGTGCCCTGGCCTTGAGCATCGCTCCACAGCGCAATGCGAGCGGATGGGTCGAGGCGAACCGCCCCGGCTCGGCGGCTGCCGAGGCCGCCGCTCGCGCCGAACGAACGACCGACTGAACCCGGTCGGGTTGGCCCCTCGGGGCCGGAGAGCGAGTGACGTGTCCGGAATCAAGATCACCGGCGAGAACCGACTCGTTCTGATCTCGGGGCGTGCGCACCCCGAACTGGCCAACCAGATCGCCGCCGAGCTCGGCAGCGAGCTGATCCCGACCGACGCCCGCACCTTCGCCAACGGCGAGCTCTACGCCCGGTTCGACGAGAGCGTCCGTGGCTCGGACGCCTTCGTCATCCAGTCCCACTCGGCGCCGATCAACGAGTGGCTGATGGAACAGCTGATCATGGTCGACGCACTGAAGCGGGCCTCGGCCAAGCGCATCACCGTCGTGGCGCCGTTCTACCCGTACGCCCGGCAAGACAAGAAGGGCCGGGGCCGCGAGCCGATCTCCGCCCGGCTCGTCGCCGACCTCTTCAAGGCGGCCGGCGCGCACCGCATCATGAGCGTCGACCTCCACGCCCCGCAGATCCAGGGCTTCTTCGACGGCCCGGTCGACCACCTCTTCGCCATGCCCGTGCTGCTCGAGCACTTCCGCGCCAAGCTCGACAACACCACCCTGACGGTGGTCTCGCCCGACATGGGCCGCGTCCGCGTCGCCGACATCTGGAGCGAGAAGCTCGACGCCCCCCTCGCGATCATCCACAAGCGCCGTGACCCGTTGGTGCCGAACCAGGTCACCGTCCACGAGATCGTCGGCGACGTCTCGGGTCGCGTGTGCCTGCTGGTCGACGACCTGATCGACACGGGTCGCACCATCGTCAAGGCCGCCGAGGCGCTCAAGGCCAACGGCGCGATCGGCGTCGTGGTCGCCGCGACCCACGCGGTCTTCAGCGACCCCGCCCCTGAGATCCTCAACAGCGAGTTCATCGACTCGGTCGTCGTCACCGACACCCTGCCGCTCACCGAGCACCAGAAGTTCGACAAGCTCGAGATCCTGCCCATCGCCCCGTTGATCGCCCGGGCGATCCACGAGGTCTTCGACAACGGTTCGGTCACCTCGATGTTCGACGGCGCCGCCTAGCCCCCTCCCGGCACCTCCCGTCGCCTCGGCGCACGGAGTCGACCGGCCCGACCCGCCTGGCCCGACCGCCCGGCTCGCCTGGCTCTCCGACCGCTCGGCTCGCCTGGCTCCGACCGCCCGGCTCGCCTGGCTCTCCGACCGCTCGGCTCGCCTGGCTCCGACCGCTCGGCTCGCCTGGCTCCGACCGCTCGGCTCGCCTGGCCCCGACCGGCCCGGCTTGCTCGTCCGATGTCGGCAACTCCGGAGTCCGGCTGCGCCGCGCCTCCTGCGGGCCGCTTCGGCGGTCGTTGTCCTGACTTGCCGACGGGGACCTGCTCGACCCCCCCCCGGCCGCTCGGCCCCGACGGGCCCGGCCTGCTCGTCCGATGTCGGCAACTCCGGAGATCGGCTGCGCCGCGCCTCCTGCGGGCCGTTTCGACGGACGTTCTCCTGAATTGGCCACGCGGGCGGCGTGGGGCCTGGCTGCGTGCGGCCCGGCCCGCCTGGTCCACGACCTGCCCGCGCGAAGTCGGCAACTCCGGAGTCCGGCTGCGCCGCGCGTCCTGCGCGCCGTCTTGGCGGTCGTTCTCCTGACTTGCCGACGTGGGTCTGCTCGACCCGCCCGGCCCGTGCCGCCTGGGTCACGCGACCGGCAGGCCACGGCGGCCCGAGCGGCCCGCCTGGCCCGCGACCTGCCCGTGCGAAGTCGACAACTCAGGAGTTCGGCTGCGCCGCGCCTCCAGAGGGCCGATTCGGCGGCCGTTCTCCTGAGTTGTCTACGTCGACGTCGGAAGCTCCGAGATCCGCTGCGGCGGAACGACGAACGGGCGTGCCTGATGCCGCCCGCCGCAGCGGCACCGCATCGACGGGCACGCCCGTCAGGACGCAGGAGGCGCGGTGAGCGCCCCTGCACCCGTCAGTGGGTCGACGGCTCCGTCTCGATCTCGGACCGGTCGCCCGACCAGAGGGTGTGGAACGTGCCCTCCTCGTCGACGCGCTGATAGGTGTGTGCCCCGAAGAAGTCCCGCTGTCCCTGGATGAGGGAGGCAGGCAGGCGTTCGGAGGCGAGCGAGTCGTAATACGACAGGGCCGAGGCGAACCCGGGCACGGGGATGCCCGAGAGGGCGGCCTTGGCCACGATGCGGCGCCAGGCCTCTTCGCCGTCCCGGACGGCCGCGGCGAAGTAGTCGTCCTCGAGCAGGGTCGCGATCGACGCGTCCTTCTCGTAGGCGTCGACGATGCGGTTGAGGAACTGTGCCCGGATGATGCAGCCGCCGCGCCAGATCTTGGCGATGGCGCCCTTGTCGATGTCCCAGTCGTACTCGTCGGCACCGGCGATGATGGCGTCGAAGCCCTGGGCGTAGGCGACGATCTTCGAGGCGTAGAGCGCCTTCTGCACGTCGTCCTCGAAGCCGTCGCCGGCCTCCTGGATCTCGGGCCGTCCCTGCAGGGTCTTCTGCACGGCCGAGCGCTGGGCGGGCTTCGACGACACGGCGCGGGCGAAGACGGCCTCGGCGATCCCGCCGACCGGCACACCCAACCCGACGCTGTTCTGCACGGTCCAGACGCCCGTGCCCTTGGAGCCGGCCTGGTCGACGATCGAGTCGACGAGCGGGCCGCCCGTCTTGGCGTCCGTCTGGCGGAGCACCTCGGCCGTGATCTCGATCAGGTACGACTCGAGCTCGCCCGTGTTCCACTCCTCGAAGACCGAGGCGATGGCGGCGGGCTCGTGGCCGCCCACCCGGCGCAGCAGGTCGTACGACTCGGCGATGAGCTGCATGTCGGCGTATTCGATGCCGTTGTGGATCATCTTGACGAAGTGGCCCGCGCCGTCGGCCCCGACGTGCGTGACGCAGGGCTCGCCCTCGGCCACCGCGGCGATCGACGCCAGGATCGGGCCGAGCGTCTCGTAGGCCTCCTTCGAGCCGCCGGGCATGATCGACGGCCCCTTCAGGGCGCCTTCCTCGCCGCCCGAGATGCCTGCGCCCACGAAGTTCAGTCCGCGCTCCTTGAGGGCGGCCTCTCGTCGGCGGGTGTCCTGGAAGTTCGCGTTGCCGCCGTCGACGATGATGTCGCCCTCGTCGAACACGTCGGCGAGCTGGCTGATGACGGCGTCGGTGCCGCGACCGGCCTGCACCATGACGATCGCGGTGCGCGGCTTCTGCAGGGATGCGGCGAAGTCCTCGATCGACTTCGAGGCGATGAACCCGGCGTCACCGTGCTCGTCCATGAGGGTGTCGGTGCGCTCGGGGGAGCGGTTGTAGACGGCGACCGTGTTGCCCTCGCGACTGGCCAGGTTGCGCGCCAGGTTCGAGCCCATGACGGCCAGGCCGACGACTCCGATGTTCGCCTGGGCGGTGGACTGCGATGCTGCTCCGTGTTCGGTCACGGTGCCTCCTTCTCGGTCGGTGGTGTTCGCAGACTATGCCTCGGTGCCGAGCGTCCGACAGGCTCCGTCCGTACCCCTCCACGGCGGCTCGCCTAGGGTTGACGCAACCGTTTCCCCGATCGAAGGCCGTCCGTGACCGACCAGCCCCACCCCGCTCCCTTCCCGCCCGTCGTCGTGATGGGGGTCTCCGGATCGGGCAAGTCGACCGTGGGCGAGCTGTTGGCTGAGACCCTCGGCGTCCCGTTCGTCGACGCCGACGACCTGCACCCCGAGGCCAACCGGCTCAAGATGGCCGCCGGGCAGCCGCTCGACGACGACGACCGGTGGCCGTGGCTCCGCATCGTCGCCGACCGCATCGCCGCGGCGGGCGACGCCTCGGTGGTCGTCGCCTGCTCGTCGCTGAAGAAGGCGTACCGCGACGTCCTGCGGGAGGGCGACCCGCGCCTCCGGTTCGTGCACCTGACCGGCGTGCGGGACCTCGTCGCCCGACGTCAGCGCGAGCGCAAGGGGCACTTCATGCCGGCCGGCCTGATGGAGTCGCAGTTCGCCACCCTCGAGCCGCTGACCGACGACGAGGCTGGTTTCGAGGTCGACGTGGAGCCCGGTCCCGACGACGTCGTGGCGGCCGTGACGGCCCACCTCGGGGCCGTGCGACGAGGTGAGCTCGAGCACTGACGAGCCCGACTCGGGCGCTGAGGGGGCACCCTCGCGGACGGACGAGCCGAGGAGGCGCGGGTTGGCGACACGCCCGGCCGACGTGTAGCCTTGGTAGCTGAACCTCGGCGAGGGGTGCTCCGGCACCCGTGATCGACGCGGTAGGCAGGCGCTCGGTGCTCACGCACCACTCGTGCAGCGGTGATCGTCCCTCGGGCGGCACCCCTCGGGTTGCGGGTCCTTCCTCACGCGATTCGCGTTCGAGTTGACACCGACCACACACCCCCGGGCCGTCACGGCCCCTGCAAGGAGACGACATGTCCGACCAGAACAACCTCAGCGCCCTCGTGCGCACCAGCTTCGGCAAGGGCGCGGCCCGCAAGATCCGTGCCAAGGACCAGATCCCCGCGGTCATCTACGGCCACGGCACCGACCCCCAGCACGTCACGCTGCCCGGTCACGAGACCATGCTGATCACGCGTCGTGCCAACGCCGTCATCACGCTCGACATCGAGGGCACGAACCAGCTCGCCCTCGTCAAGGACATCCAGCGCGACCCGGTCAAGCAGACCATCGAGCACATCGACCTCATCGTCGTCCGCCAGGGCGAGAAGGTCACCGTCGAGGTGCCCGTGCACGTCGAGGGCGAGTCGGCTCCCGGCACGATCCACGTCGTCGAGCTCAACGCCGTCGAGCTCGAGGTCGAGGCCACGCACATCCCGCAGAACGTCGTCGTCTCGATCGAGGGCCTCGAAGAGGGCGCCCAGATCTCGGCCGCCGACCTCGTGCTGCCCAAGGGCGCGACCCTGGTCAGCGAGCCCGAGACCCTCGTGCTCGCCGTCTCGGTGCCCCAGCTCGACCTGACGACCGACGCGGTCTCCGACGAGGACGGCGAGGCCGCCGAGGCCGAGGGCGACGTCGAGTCCATCGAGGACGAAGAGCGCTCCGAGTAACACGACGCAGCTCGAACACCCTGCCGGCGCAGACCCACTGAGAGAACGACGACCACGACGATGGCACTCGATGACCAGTGGCTCGTGGTCGGGCTCGGCAACCCCGGGCCCGGCTACGCCGGCAACAGGCACAACGTGGGGCAGATGGTCCTGGCCGAACTGGCCGACCGACTCTCCACCGGGTTCAAGAACCACCGCACGAACGCGACGGTCGCCGAGGGGCGCACCGCTCCCGGCGGCCCTCGCTTCGTGTTGGCCAGGCCCGCGACCTTCATGAACGTCTCGGGCGGGCCGACGCAGGCACTGTTGAAGTACTACGACCTCGACGTGTCGCGCCTCATCGTCGTCCACGACGAGCTCGACATCGACTTCGACGTCGTCCGGCTGAAGCACGGTGGCGGCCACGGCGGCCACAACGGCATCCGCGACATCATCGCCGCCACGGGGTCGAACGAGTTCACCCGGGTTCGGGTCGGCATCGGCCGTCCGCCCGGCAGGCAGCCAGCCGCCGACTTCGTCCTCAAGGACTTCTCCTCCACGGAACGCAAAGAACTTCCGTTCCTGCTCGCCGACGCGGCCGACGCGGTCGAGATGATCGCCACCGACGGGCTCACCGCGGCGCAGCTGAAGTTCCACACCGCGAAGAGCTGACGCGTCCGGAGCCCGGCCGACCACGGACGTGGTCGAGTCGCGGACCGCGACGAGCGGGTCCGTCCCGCCGGTGACCGACCTCCGGGCGCCTCCCGGTGTCGCCGACAGCGAACCCCGACCGCGGTGTCGGTGGTGCCGCGTAACATCGTCCGGGTGATACTCGCGGGCTTGATCCAGGCGCTCTCGCGCGCCTCCACGTTCTCTGCCGCCCTCGACCGGGCCGCACGCAGCACCGATTTCTCCGTCGTCGACGGCCTCCGCGTTCCCCTGCTGGCCGGTCTGCTCGACCGTCGCGAGGGTCCGCAGGCGATGCTGGTCGTCACGGCCACGGGTCGGGAGTCCGAGGCGGTGCGGGGGTCGCTCACCAGCTACCTGCCCGAGGCCGAGGTCATCGAGTTCCCCGCGTGGGAGACCCTGCCCCACGAACGTCTCAGCCCCAGCGCCGAGACGGTCGGCAAGCGGATCCACGCCCTGCGGCGTCTCGCCACCTGGCGGCAGGAAGCTGCCGAGGCGCCGGGTTCCGTCCGCCCCATCGTCGTCGTCGCCGGTGTGCGCGCCGCCCTCCAGCCGCTCAGCGACAACCTCGTCGAGCTCGACCCCGTGCGGCTCACCGTGGGCGAGCGCGGCCACGACCTCTCGGGCATCGCCGTCCATCTCGTCGACCTGGCGTACGCCCGGGTCGACATGGTCACCCGCCGTGGCGAGTTCGCCGTCCGCGGCGGCATCCTCGACGTGTTCCCGCCCACGGCCGAACACCCGGTGCGCGTCGACTTCTTCGGCGACGAGGTCGACCAGATCCGTCGGTTCTCCGTGGCCGACCAGCGAAGCCTGGACGGCGAGGTCACGTCGGTCGAGCTGCCGCCGAGTCGCGAGATGCTGCTCACCGAGGCGGTCCGTCAACGGGCTCGCGAGATGCAGCACGAGTTCCCCAGCCTCTCGCAGATGCTCGCGAAGATCGCCGAGGGCATCCCGGTCGAGGGCATGGAGAGCCTGGCACCCGCGCTCGTGCACCGGCTGGTGCCGGTGACGCACTACCTGCCGGCCGGCGCCTCCATCGTCGTCCTCTCACCCGAGCGGGTCGTGTCGCGCGCCCAGAGCCTGGCCGAGACGAACCGCGAGTTCCTGTCGGCCGCCTGGAACGCCGCGACGGCCGGTGCCGAGGCACCCATCGACCTCGACTCGGGCGACTTCCTCAGCCTCCGCGACCTGCGTGACGCAGCGGGCGACCGGTCCTGGTTCACGATGAGCGGCTTCGACTCGGGCGAGGTCCTGTCCGACGACGAGGCGGTCGCCGCGGCCGGCGACTACGTCCGCGTGGACGCGGCCGTCGTCCCGAGTTTCAGCGGACACGCCGAGGGGGCGCTCGAGCACGTCGTCGAGCGCGTGCGCGACGGCTGGTCCGTCGTCGTCACGGCCCGCGGCACGGGGCTCGTCGAGCGGGCCCGAGACGTCCTCGCCGAGCGCGAGGTCGCCGCCCGCCTCGAGGAGAGCCTGCCCGAGACCCTCGAACCCGGCGTCGTCCACCTCGTGGCCGGTGGTGTCGAGGCCGGTTTCGAACTGATGGAGTCCAAGATCGCCGTCCTCGGCGAGTCCGACTTCTACGGCCGTTCGGCCAACTACGACTCGCGGCAGGTCAAGAAGCTCGCGACCCGACGCAAGAACGTCGTCGATCCCCTCCAGCTCAAGCCGGGCGACGTCGTCGTGCACTCGACCCACGGCATCGGCAAGTTCCTCGAGCTCACCAGCCGCGAGGTGTCGAGCGGTGGCAAGAACGCCGTCAAGCACTCTCGCGAGTACCTCGTGCTCGAGTACGCGCCCTCGAAGCGCGGTTACCCCGGCGACAAGCTCTACGTCCCGACCGATCAGCTCGACCTGCTCAGCCGCTACGTGGGTGGCGAGGCCCCGACGCTCAGCAAGATGGGCGGCGGGGACTGGGCGGCCGCCAAGGGCAAGGCGCGCAAGGCCGTCCGCGACATCGCGGTCGAGTTGGTCAAGCTCTACTCGGCCCGCATGGCGAGCAAGGGCCACGCGTTCCCGCCCGACACCCCGTGGCAGCGCGAGCTCGAAGAGGCGTTCCCGTTCGCCGAGACCCCCGACCAGCTCACGACCATCGACGAGATCAAGGCCGACATGGAGCGCCCGATCCCGATGGACCGCCTGCTCTCGGGCGACGTCGGCTACGGCAAGACCGAGGTCGCCGTCCGAGCGGCGTTCAAGGCCATCCAGGACGGCAAGCAGGTCGTCATGCTCGTCCCGACGACCCTGCTCGTGAAACAGCACTTCGACACCTTCAGCGATCGCTTCGCCGGGTTCCCCGTGCACCTCCGGAGCCTCAGCCGGTTCCAGTCGGCGAAAGAGTCCAAGGAGACGATCGCCGGGCTCGGCGACGGCACCGTCGACATGGTCATCGGTACTCATCGACTGTTGAGCGAGGGCATCTCGTACAAGGACGTCGGCCTCGTCATCATCGACGAAGAGCAGCGTTTCGGCGTCGAACACAAGGACGCCCTGAAGAAGCTCAAGACCAACGTCGACATCCTGGCCATGTCGGCGACCCCGATCCCGCGGTCGCTCGAGATGGCCGTCACGGGCATCCGCGAGATGTCGACCCTGGCCACCCCGCCCGAGGACCGCCACCCGATCCTCACCTTCGTGGGCCCCGAGAGCGACCGGCAGAAAGCCGCCGCGATCCGGCGCGAGCTGCTGCGCGAGGGCCAGGTGTTCTACGTGCACAACCGCGTGTCGAGCATCAACCGCATCGCGGCGCAGATCGCCGAGCTCGTGCCCGAGGCCCGCGTCGCCGTCGCCCACGGCCAGATGGCCGAGTCGACGCTCGAGCAGGTGATGGTCGATTTCTGGGAGCGCAAGTTCGACGTCCTCGTGTCGACCACCATCATCGAGACCGGTCTCGACATCGCCAACGCCAACACGTTGATCATCGACCGGGCCGACAAGTACGGTCTGAGCCAGCTGCACCAGCTGCGTGGGCGGGTGGGTCGAGGCCGGGAGCGAGGCTACGCGTACTTCCTCTACGACGCCGACAAGCCGCTCAGCGAGACCGCACAAGACCGGCTCGAGACGATCGCCGCCAACAACGAGCTCGGTGCGGGCATGCAGGTCGCCTTGAAAGACCTCGAGATCCGTGGGGCCGGCAACCTGCTCGGCGGAGAGCAGTCGGGGCACATCGCCGGGGTCGGTTTCGACCTCTACCTCCGCATGATCGGTGAGGCCGTCAGTTCCTTCCGCGGGGACGTCGCCGAGGGGCAGACCGAACTCCGGCTCGAACTCCCGGTCGACGCCCACGTCCCCGAAGAGTACGTCGAGAGCGAGCGGCTGCGCCTCGAGGCCTACCAGAAGCTCTCGACAGCCAGCTCGCCCACGTCCACCGACGACCAGATCGACTCGGTGCTCGACGAACTCACCGACCGTTACGGTGAGCCCCCGGCACCCGTGCTGGCGCTGATCGAGGTCTCCCGCCTGCGTCGGGCGGCCCAGAAGGCCGGTCTCAGCGAGGTCGTGGTCATGGGCAGCAACCTGCGGGTCTCGGGCGTCGACCTGCCCGACAGCATGCAGGTCCGCCTGCAACGGATGTATCCGGGTGCGCGGTGGTTCGCGCAGACGAACGCCGTCAGCGTGCCCCTGCCACGAGCCCATGGGCAGGCACCGAGCGACGACGAGTTGATCGTCTGGGTCGAGCAGCTGCTGTCGGCGATCTACGCGGCCCCGGTCGCGCGTCCGGCGACCGACACGGCCGCGGCGAGCTGACCGTGTCGCGTCGCCCGGACGGAGCCCACGACGAGGAGGCGCGGGGCGCCTCCGAACCCGGGGCGGGCGCTCGGCTCGACGAGCTCGTCCGCGTGGTCGACGCCCTCCTCGCCGACGAGGGCGGATGCGCCTGGAACCGTGCGCAGACCCCACGGTCCCTGGTGACCTACCTCGTCGAAGAGACCTACGAGCTCGTCGAGGCGATCGAGGACGGCACCTCGGACGACGTCCGGGAGGAGCTCGGGGACGTGCTCTACCAGGTGGTCCTGCACGGGGCCCTCGCCGCCCGCGCCTCCTCGGGGTCGTTCGACCTCGCCGACGTCGTGCGTGACGTCGCCGAGAAGACCGTGCGGCGTCACCCCCACGTCTTCGGGGCCGACCGGGCCGACGACGTCGACGAGATCGTCCGACTCTGGTCGGCGGCGAAGGCCGACGAGAAGTCGCAGCGGACGAGTGCCTACGACGGCGTCCCCGTCGGGCAGCCCGCTCTCGCCCGCGCCCAGAAGCTCGATGCGCGACGGGCTGCCGCAGGTGGCGTCCGCCCCGAGCCCGATCGGGCACCGACCACGACGTCGGGCACGGAGGTGACGGGCACGGCGGTGACGGGCACGGAGGTGACGGGCACGGAGGCGACGGGCACAACGGCGACGGACGCCCTGGCCGAGTCGCGCGAACTCGCGTGGGGCCGATCGCTGCTGGCGCAGGTCGACGAGGCCACCGATCGGGGCATGGACGCCGAGCGCGCGCTTCGGGCCGCCGTGCGCGAGCGCGAGATGCTGCTTCGGCGAGACGAGGCCGAACCGGCCGGAGGCGGGCAGCACGAGGGCGGCCAGGCAGAAGGCGAGCAGCCCGAGGGCGCCCAGGCCGGAGGCGGCACGATCGAAGGCGGCACGATCGAAGGCCGTCCCGTCGAGCAGGTGCCCCCTCAACCCGAATGAGGGGGCACCTCGGCGTCGCCCGCTCAACCCGAATGAGTGGCGAGGCCGGCGCTCGTCCACCAGAGGGTCGGCCCGAGGGGCAGCGACCCGGTGGGGTCCGAGTGGTGTCCTCAATGTAGAGGATGTGTGTTGACATGTCAAAAGCCGACATGTCGGTCCACTCGGCGTCCCGCCCGGGGTGCTCGGGGGGCCTCGCGGGTGCCGGTCGACCGACCGGTCGGCCACGACAGACGTCTGTTATGGTCCACTACGACGACGGCGACCGCGCAGGGTGAGTACGACTCGTCGGCACGAAGGAGCGGCACCATGCCTCGCAAGCCTGATCCCACCCGCAAGCCCGAGCTCCTCGGCCAGATCCTCGAGCACCTCCGGGGTCGCTCCCTCGCCACCGTGTCGTTCCGCACCCTGGCCGAGGCCCTGGGGGTCAGCACGTACGTCTTCGTCTACCACTTCGGCAACCGGGCCGAGCTCATCGCCGAGATCGTCCGCGCGGTCGTCGCCCGCAACGATGCCTTGCTGTCGGTCGCGGTCTCCGAGCTCGACCGCGAGGCCTTTGGCAAGCACCTGACTAAGGTCTGGCACGAGGTCACCACCGAGCGTGGCCGGGACCTGCACCGCCTCGAGCTCGAGGCGGCCCTGCTCGAGACCGTGGCGGGCGAGGTCGGCGGCACGGCCCGCGGGGCGGTCGGGCGATGGGTCGACCACGTGGCGGGCTGGGTCTCGGCGAACGGGGTCGCGCCGGCCGAGGCCAAGGTCGCGGCGCGGGTCTTCGTCGATGCGTTGTTCGGCCTGCAGTACGACGCCATCGTCTCGGGGGACGGACGTCGTGCGTCCGCAGCGTACAAACATGCCGTCGAGACCCTCGTTTCGCGTGTTCCTCAGCACTGACCCTGCTCGCCGTCGGCCTCGGGGTGGGTGGAACCTGATGGTGTCGGCGGGCGTCGGGTCGGGCTGAACCGGGCCGAGCGCTCAGCGCCCGGCCCGGCCAGGGCCCTCACCGCAGGGAAGGGAGGGCCGAGTGGTGTGACCGACACGCAACCCGATTCGCGCCGATCACCCGAGAAAACCATAACGTAGAATGTGACATGCCTGCAAGTCGGTACCGACGTCAGGGGTGCGGCGTCTCTGGGATGATGTCCTCATGCCGACCCCCGTCAACCCGCCGCGCGGCATGCGCGACCACCTGCCCGCCGACAAGAGGCGCCGCGAGGGCGTGCTCTCGGTCATCCGAGGCGTCTACCGCTCCTACGGCTTCGACGAGATCGAGACGCCCGTGGTCGAAGAGAGCTCGCGCCTCCATTCCGGGCTCGGGGGCGACAACGAGAAGCAGGTCTTCGCCGTCCTCCGGCGGGGCCTCGACCTCGACGATCTGCGGTCGGCCGAGAGCGTGCTCGGACTCGCCGACCTCGGACTCCGCTTCGACCTGACGGTGCCGCTCGCGCGCTTCTACGCGTCGCACCGAGCCGAGTTGCCGACGGTCTTCCGCTCCGTGCAGATCGCCCCGGTGTGGCGGGCCGAGCGTCCGCAGAAGGGCCGCTACCGCCAGTTCGTCCAGTGCGACATCGACGTCCTGGGAGAGGCCGGGCCGCTGGCCGAGATCGAACTGATCCAGGCCACGACCGCCGTGCTCGACGCCCTCGGCCTCACCGGCACGACGATCCGCGTGAACGACCGCCGCATTCTGCTGGCGATGCTCGCCCACTGGGCGGTACCCGAGGCGCTGACCGACCAGGCGCTGATCGTCGTCGACAAACTCGACAAGATCGGCGTCGACGGCGTCGTCGCCGAACTCGCCGACCTCGGCGTCACCACGCCGGGTCTCGGCGAGGCGCTCACCCAGCTGGCCGGCGCCTCCTGGGCCACCGGTGAGGCCACGGACGTCCCGTGGCTCGACCGTGCGGCGTTCGCCGACCTCGTCGCGCTGCGCGAGGCGCTGCCGGGGTCCACCCTCGAGTTCGATCCGACCCTGGTCCGCGGCATGGGGTACTACACGGGCACGATCTTCGAGATCGCCCACCCGGACGTGCCCTATTCCCTCGGCGGCGGCGGTCGCTACGACGGCATGATCGGCCGCTTCCTCGGCAGCGACGTGCCCGCGGCCGGTTTCTCCCTCGGCTTCGAACGCCTCGTCGACCTCGTGACCCTCGAGGCCGACGGCGACGAAGGGCTCGCGGTGGTCTACGACAAGAAGGTCCAACCGGTCGAGCTGCTCGCCCTGCAGCGCGCGTTGCTGGCGGGCGGCGAACGGCGCGTGCGCCTCGAGAAGAAGGCCAAGAACTTCACCAACCAGCTCGACGGACTGGCGGCGGCGGGGTTCGGCCGCTTCGTCACCGTGCGCGGGGGCGAGTCGGCCGCCGACCTCGAGGTCCGCACGATCGGCTGACCGTCGCCGACGGCTCCTCGCCGCGAACCAGGGCAGGAGGCGCGGCTAAGCTGGGCCGCGGACCTCGCGTCCCCAGACGAACGACTACTAAGGAGCTCTCCAGTGGCAGCAATCGACGCCGTAGGCGCCCGCGAAATCCTCGACTCGCGGGGCAACCCCACCGTCGAGGTCGAGGTCTTGCTCGAGGACGGCACGGTGTCGCGTGCGGCCGTCCCCTCGGGTGCATCGACCGGGGCCTTCGAGGCCTACGAGCTCCGTGACGGCGACAAGAGCCGTTACCTCGGCAAGGGCGTGCTCAAGGCCGTCGCCGCCGTGATCGACGAGATCGGCCCCGAGGTCGAGGGGCTCGACGCCACCGACCAGCGCCTGATCGACCAGGCCATGATCGAACTCGACGGCACCGACAACAAGAAGCGTCTCGGCGCGAATGCCATCCTCGGCGTCTCGCTGGCCGTGGCCCGGGCGGCGGCCGACTCGGCCGACCTGCCCCTTTTCCGCTACCTCGGCGGGCCGAACGCGCACACGCTGCCCGTCCCCATGCTCAACGTCATCAACGGCGGTTCGCACGCCGACAGCAACGTCGACATCCAGGAGTTCATGATCCTGCCGGTCGGCGCGTCCTCGTTCGCCGAGGCGCTGCAGTGGGGTGCCGAGACGTACCACGCCCTGAAGAGCGAGCTCAAGGCCAAGGGCCTCTCGACCGGTCTGGGCGACGAGGGTGGCTTCGCGCCGAACCTCGACAGCAACCGCGCCGCGCTCGACCTGCTCGTCGAGGCCATCACCAAGGCCGGCTTCACCCCCGGCAAGGACCTCGCCCTGGGTCTCGACGTGGCCTCGAGCGAGTTCTACGCGGACGGCAGCTACACCTTCGAGGGCGAGAAGCGCGACTCGGCCTTCCTCGCGAACTACTACGCCGACCTCGTCGCGTCGTACCCCCTCGTCACCATCGAGGACCCGCTCGACGAGGACGACTGGGAGGGCTGGGCCCACCTGACGAGCGAGATCGGCTCGAAGACGCAGATCGTCGGCGACGACCTGT
The DNA here is from genome assembly GCF_014841655.1 of Frigoribacterium sp. CFBP 8759. Lineage (NCBI taxonomy): Bacteria > Bacillati > Actinomycetota > Actinomycetes > Micrococcales > Microbacteriaceae > Frigoribacterium > Frigoribacterium sp. CFBP 8759. The sequence continues at coordinate 427,300 of NZ_JACYUH010000001.1, read as the reverse complement.
TCGTCACGAACCCCGAGCGACTCGCCAAGGGCATCAAGGCCGGCGCTGCCAACTCGATCCTCGTGAAGGTCAACCAGATCGGCACGCTGACCGAATCGCTCGACGCCGTCGCGCTCGCCCAGCGCAGCGGCTACACGACGGTCCTCTCGCACCGTTCGGGTGAGACCGAGGACACCACGATCGCCGACCTCGCCGTCGCGACCGACGCCGGCCAGATCAAGACCGGTGCCCCCGCCCGCAGCGAGCGCGTGGCGAAGTACAACCAGCTCCTCCGCATCGAGGAAGAGCTCGGCGACGCCGCGGTCTACGCCGGGTACAGCGCTTTCCCGCGCTTCTCCGCCTGACGCGACCCGCGCCTCCTCGGGGCCCGTCCTGCTCGTGCGGGGCGGGCCTCCGTCGTTCCCCAGAGACGTCCTTTAGGCTCGTCCCATGCCCCGTGAGACCGCGAACCGCCGTGTGCCGGTGACCCTGCCGACCGGCGAGACGCCGACGGGCCACTGGCTGCGGTCGATCCGGTTCTCGGGGTTCAGCGTGCTCATGCTGGTCATCCTGGTCATGTTCGTCGTCATCCTCGCGCCCTCGCTGCGCACCCTGGTGCAGCAGCAGCAGCAGATCGCGGCCCTCCAGGACGACGTCCGGCAGCAAGAGCAGTCCGTCGACGAGTTGAAAGAAGACGTCGCGCGATGGAGCGATCCGGCGTACATCGAGGCCCAGGCACGCGACCGCCTGCTCTACGTCTACCCGGGTGAGTACAGCTACCTCGTGATGGGCGACGACGCGGCCCAGGCGCCCGGCACGGCTCCGGGCACCGGCACGACGATCAGCGACTCGCTCCAGACGCCCCAGGTCGACTGGGTGGCGGCGATGACGGCCTCGGTGCTCGACGCCGGGCTGAGCGACGAGCCCGCGACCGAACTCGTCGCCCCCGACATCAGCGGCAGCCAGGTGCCCGCCCCGACCTCCGAGCAGACAGGTGGCACGCCGTGACCACGCCCCCCTTCGACCCCGTGACCGACCACGACGTCCGTGTCGTGACCGCCCAGCTCGGGCGGCCCGCGCGCGACGTCATCGGCATCGCCGCGCGCTGCGTCTGCGGCGCACCCACCGTCGTGGCGACGAAACCGCGGCTGACCGACGGCACGCCCTTCCCCACGCTCTACTACCTGTGCCATCCCGGTGCCACGGCTGCCGTGTCGACCCTCGAAGCCACCGGGGTGATGGCCGAGTTCACCGAGCTCCTCGAGTCCGACCCCGAGTTGCGAGGCCGATACCACGCCGCGCACGAGGCGTACCTGGCCGACCGCGAGGGCATCGAGCACGTGGACGAGATCGACCACGTCACGGCGGGTGGCATGCCCGAGCGGGTCAAGTGCCTGCACGCCCTCGTCGGTCACTCGCTGGCGGCCGGGCCGGGGGTCAACCCCTTCGGCGACCTCGCCCTCGAGCGGGCGTCGTGGAGTCCCGACGTGTGCCGGTGCCCCGACTTCCTGGCCGACGACCAGCCGGCCGCCGCCTCGCCCGAGATCGGTGGGGGAGCCTGACGCGCGTGCGCCGTTCCGGGGGGTTCGTGGTGGCGATCGTGCTGGGGGCCCTCGTCGCTGCCGTCGTGCCGGCGTCGGCCGCATCGGCCGACCAGGTCCGCGATGCCGAGTACTGGCTCGCCGACTACGGCATCCAGCGGGCGTGGCAGACCACACGGGGGGCGGGGACGACCGTGGCCGTGATCGACACCGGCGTCGATTCGTCGGTGCGTGAACTCCAGGGCGTCGTCGTCGGCGGCACCGACGTGTCGGGGCTCGGCTCGGCCGACGGTCAGACGCCCGTCGGCGACGACCCGAACCACGGCACGCTGGTCGGATCGATGGTCGCCGGCCGTGGCACCGGGTCCGGCGACGGCGTGATCGGCGTCGCGCCCGAGGCCGACCTGCTCTCGGTGTCGGTGGGCTTCGGCTCGTCGGCGGTGGACTCCGACGACCAGATCGCCCGGGCGGTGCGCTGGGCGGTCGACGCAGGGGCGGACGTCATCAACATGTCCCTGACCCGCAACACGCTCGACTGGCCGACCAGCTGGGACGACGCCTTCCTCTACGCCATGCAGCACGACGTCGTCGTCGTCGCGGCGGCCGGCAACCGCGGCAGCGGCACGACCGAGGTCGGCGCGCCCGCGACCATGCCGGGCGTCCTCACCGTCGCCGGCGTGGATCGCCAGGGCACGGCGAGCTTCGACGCGTCGAGCCAGGGCATCACGATCGGTGTGGCCGCCCCGAGCGAGGACCTCGTGGGTGTCGGTCCCGGTGACGTCCACTACAGCTGGAGCGGCACGAGCGGTGCCACGCCCCTCGTGGCGGGCATCGTCGCCCTCGTGCGCAGTGCCCATCCCGAGCTCGACGCCGACGACGTCATCAACCGCGTCGTCGCGACGGCCACGCCGAAGGGCGCCACGACACCCGACCCGCTGTACGGGCACGGCCTCGTCGACGCGGCCGCGGCCGTCACGGCCTCGGTGCCGACGGTCGCCGAGAACCCCATGGGCGACCTGGCCGAGTGGATCCGGGTGCACCGGCGGGCGGACGTGCCGGCGCCGTCGGCGCAGGCGACGAACCCGACCGTCGAGGCCCCCGTGCCGACACCGGTGACCGATCCGGGTCAGCCGTTGGCGGTCCTGCTGCCCACGGTCGAGACCATGAGGTCGACGGGCATCCCGTTGATCGTCCTCACGGTCTTCGGGGGAGCGGCCGTCCTCGTCGCCGTCGGGGCGGTCCGCCAGTTCAGGCGTGCGCGGCGCTCGGGGTAAGGTCGTCTGCGACACCCCCACCTCAAGGAGACATTCGCCGTGCCCAAAATCCTGATCGTCGGCGGCGGCTACGCCGGTTTCTACACTGCCTGGAAGCTCGAGAAGTGGTTGCGCGCGGGTGAGGCCGAGGTCACGATCGTCGACCCGCTGCCCTACATGACGTACCAGCCGTTCCTGCCCGAGGTCGCCGCCGGGTCGATCGAGCCGCGCCACGCGGTCGTCGCCCTCCGCCGCCACCTCAAGAAGACGAACGTCGTCACGGCCAAGGTCACCGGCGTGGACCACGCCTCGAAGACCGCCACGATCACGCCCGAGGTGGGCGACGCGTGGACGATGCAGTACGACCAGATCGTCATGACGGCCGGCGCCGTGTCCCGCACCTTCCCGATCCCGGGCGTCGCCGACGAGGCCATCGGCCTCAAGACCATCGAAGAGGCCGCCGCGATCCGCGACAAGGTGCTCACGAACTTCCAGAAGGCCGCCAACCTGCCGGCCGGTCCCGAGCGCGACCGCCTGCTCACGGTCGTCGTGGTCGGCGGTGGCTTCGCCGGCATCGAGGTCTTCGCCGAGCTGCGCAGCTTCGCCAGCGACCTGCTCAAGAACTACCCCGACCTCACCATCGACGACACGCACTTCCACCTCGTCGAGGCGATGGGTCGCATCATGCCCGAGGTCTCGCTCGAGACGAGCCACTGGGTGCTCAAGAACCTCGCCGAACGCGCCGCGACGGTCCACCTCGACACGCAGCTGCAGTCGGCGGTCGGCGGGAAGATCGAACTGTCCACGGGCGAGTCGTTCGAGTCCGACCTCATCGTCTGGACGGCCGGCGTCATGGCCAACCCGATGGTCCGCGGCACCGACTTCCCGCTCGAACAGCGCGGACGCATCACCGTCAAGGCCGACCTTCGCATCGTCGACGGTGAGACCGTCGTCCCCGACGCCTGGGCCTGTGGTGACGTCGCCGCCACCCCCGACCTCACCGGGAAGGGCGTGGGCGGCTTCTGCGTGCCGAACGCCCAGCACGCCGTCCGCATGGGCAAGCGTCTCGCGAAGAACATCGTCGCCTCGCTCCGCGGAGAAGGACTCGTCGACTACAAGCACGAGAACCTCGGAGCCGTCGCCGGCCTGGGGCTGAACGTCGGCGTCTTCCAGAGCGGCAAGTTCGCCATGAAGGGCTTCCCGGCCTGGGCCGCCCACCGCGGGTACCACGGCATGGCGATGCCCTCCTTCGAGCGCAAGTTCCGCGTCGTCGGCGGTTGGTGGAACAACTTCTGGTTGGGACGCGACATCGTCTCGCTCGACAACCGTGAGCGTCCCCGGGCGGCCTTCGAAGAGTTCGCCTCGCGTCCCAAGGCGGCCGTCGAAACGCCCGCCGAGGCTCCCGCGCCCGCATCCGTCGGTGCCGGCCAGCCCGCCGGCGAGGCGGGGCCTGCGTATGCGAACCCGGTCGAGGACGACGGGACGGCCAAGAAGGGCACGGCCGAGGTCGGCGAGGCAGCGACCGGTGCTCCTCGCAAGGCGCCCGCGCGAAAGCCCGCCGCCAAGTAGGAGATCACCGGCGAGACCGCGGTGACCGACGAGGTGCCCGCCTCCGAGTGACCCTCGAGCACGTCCGAGACGCCCGCCCGCTGCCTGCAGCGTGGCGGGCGTCCGCGTCTCGTAGGCTGGTCGCTCGGGCCCCCGTAGCCCAATCGGCAGAGGCAGGCGACTTAAAATCGCTTCAGTCAGGGTTCGAGTCCCTGCGGGGGCACGTGCCGCCCCTCCCTGCCAGGTCACGTGCCGCCCGAGGTGGCGAGGTGGCATCTGCCCCGGCGCTCGGTGCTGATCGCGGCCGGGCCCCTGCGGAACGCAAGCGCCTCGCTGTCGACCCCGCCGCGCCTCCTGCTCTCGCGTAGGCCCCGCCCCCTCGCCCGCGCCTCCTGCTCTCGCCCCCGCCTCCTGCTCGCGCCTAGGCCCCTCGCCCTCGCCCGCGCCTCCAGCTCTTGCCCGCGCCTCCTGCTCTCGCGTAGGCCCCAGCCCGCGCGCCCGCTCGTCCGCTCCCACCCCGTAGCCCCGCCAGCTCTGCCAGCCAGAGCGCCCGGCCGCCCGGTTGCCCGCACCGCGCGAGCATCGTCGGCAACTCAGGAGATCGGCGTGCTCCGGGGCACGTCGCGCGCGTTCCGGCGTCGTTCTCCTGAGTTGCCGACTTCACGCGTCCGGCCGGCGGTCGCGTCCGCCGTATGGCCGCATCGCCTCGGCCCCTGTCGCGCGCCGTCCGCCCGCGTGTTCCGCTCCGTCTGCCCTGCCCCGCTCCGCCCTGTCCCTGCCCTGCTCCGTCTGCCCTGCCTAGCCCTGCCCTGCCCTACGTTGACAACTCAGGAGATCAGAGGATCGGCAGGCCGTTTCCGTCCGTTCGTGCGTTGATTTCCTGAGTTGCCGACGGCGACGACGCCGACGACGCCGACTGCGGCAGGCAATGCGGCGAGACCGGGACCACCGGCAGCCCGACGGCCTGGCAGCCGTCCGCGTGACATCCGCCGCCCCGCCCGCCGCCGCCCCGACCGCCGTCGCGTGGACCGCAGTCGGGACGGCCGGCGACGGAGGCGCGTCAGGTCAGGCGTCGTCGGTGTCGATCTCGACGAACGACGTCCAGAGCCAGGCCGCGACGCAGAGGCCCGCGGTCACGGCGGCGGCCACGACCGCGCCTCCGATCGGGAAGGACGACGAGCCGCCCGTGAGCACGGCGGCGGCCGCCGTGACGCCGACGACCGTGAGCGCCACGTGCAGCGGGCGCGACCAGGCCCAGAGGCGTCGACCCGGCAGGGAGCCCACCGGCACGAGCGCGAGCACGAGCGATCCGAGCCCGGTCAGGCAGACCGTCGCGCTCGTCTCGAGGGCCAGCTCGGTGATGAACCCACCGGTGGCGGGGAGGGCGCCGTGGACGGCCCAGGCTCCGGCCGACACGACCACCAGGGCGGCGACCTGGAGGAGCGCGAGCAGCCCTGCGTCGCGATCGCCCACCTCGCCGGTCCGGCCGTGGTGCGCCTCCGACCGGGGCGCTGCGGCGAGGTTCCCGACGAGCACCACCCCGAGCACGAGGGGCGGGTCCAGGCCGAGCGACCGCGTCACCGCGCAGGCGACGACGGCGACGAGGAGGAGGCGCGGTGACATGCGGATGCGCGTCTCGCGGTCCGGGGAACGCCCCATCACCAGGGTGGGGACGACGACCGCGAGCACGTTGACCAGGGCGACTCCGACGACGATCCCGGCGAACAGGCGTGCGTAGCGGACCTCGTCGTCGAGGCCGGCCGCCAGCCCGACCACGGCGGCTCCGGCCGCGATGGTCAGCACGGCGGCGAGGCGCGGGTCGAGTGTGGCGGTCGAGAACGAGGTCGGGAGTTCCCGACGACGGTTCCGGCCGGTGAGCCGCGGGGCGCGCGGCGCGAGGCGACCTCGCATCGCCGTGGCCAGCAGACGTGCCGGGGCGACGACGAGCAGCACGAACGCGGCTGCGAGGCCGAGAGCGATCAACCATCCCGACCCGGTCATCGTCCGGCCGAGGGACGGCAGGTCGCGACCGAACGTCGTCGCGGCCGCCCAGGAGTCCGCCGTCGGTGTGGAGGCTTCGGGTGGTACCTCGCCGACGCCACCGGGAGCGCCTCCCGGCCCGTCACCGGGCCCCGGGGCTCCGGGCGCCCCGGCAGACGGCTCGGAGGGGACGGCGCCCCCGGACGCGCCGGGCGCCGCCGTCGGTGCCGGAGCGGCCGAGGACGAAGGAGGCGCGGGCTGCGCGGCCGACGACGTCACCGTGATCGAGATGCCCGCGCTGGGCGGCCCGACGTTCACCGACGGGTCGATCTGGGCGGCCTGGACCACGTGCTCGCCATCGGCGAGGGCGGCATCGGACGACGTGCAGGCCCATGCGCCGCCGGAGACCGTGGCCTGGCAGGCGGGGGTGCTGTCGACGTAGGCGGTGACGGTCGCGCCGTCTTCTCCCGTCCCCGAGAAGGTGAGCGGTTGCGAGGCGACCCGTTCGCCGGCCCGGGGCGAGAGCACGGCCGGCGGGGCGGGTGGGTCGCGGTCGATCGTGACGGTGACGCCGGTGGAGGTCGAGGACCGGGGCACGGCGGGAACGGAGTCCGAGGACTGGGACGCCGTGACCGTGTACCGGCCGGTCGGCCAGGTCGCCGACGGGAGCACGGCCGACCAGGCCCCGGCGTCGTCGGCCGTCGCCGAGACCGGTGCCGCGCCCCCGCCGACGGTGATGCGGGCACCGGGGAAAGCGGTGCCCGCGACCTTGCCACCGACGGCGGGTCCTCCCTGGACCGTGGGCGGGCCGAGCACCGAGAACGGAGCGCTGACGGCGTCGTCGACCACGGCGGCATTCGTCACGTCTCGGACCGTGAGGGTCTGGTCGGCACCGTCCTCCAGCGTCACCGGGCACGACCAGGGGACGCCGGCCGGGTCACCGGTGGGCAGGATGACCTCGCAGAGGGCTCGACTGGGGACGCGGGGGTCGAGCACCCTCACGGTGGCTCCGGGCGTGCCGGTCCCGCCGACCACGACGGCGTTCACGTCCCGGTCTCCGACGTCGCCGATCGTGGGTGCGACCGGACCGGGAGGGGACTGGCCGAGCGACGGGCCGGGTGCGGGAGTACCCGACGGGCTGCCCGCGGCGAGCGCGCCGACTCCGCCCGTCAGGGCGAGCGAGAGACCCAGCACGACCGTCGCGAGGGTCGAGGCGACACGTCGTCCGTGTCGCGACTCGACCACGAGCCGTCCGTCGACGGGGGTCGACGGACGCGGGGGACGCAGGGTCGGCGGCTCGAACACTGTCACCCATTCAGCACGTTCGCGGGGTACAAGTCAATCCGTTGTGCGGGGGAGTCGTGCGGGGGAGATGCCCGGTCGGGCCCTCCTCGGGAGTCTGCTTCGAGATCACCCGACGGGCAGGGACCCCACATGCAGCGCATTTATAGTGTCCAACGGACTCCCGACGACCCGACCCCGGTCGCGGGCGACCATCCGGCGCCCGCCGTCATCGGTCCACCACCTAGGAGTGACACGTCATGCAACCGGCCACGATCGGCATCTTGGTAGCAGCAGGGATCATCGTCCTGCTCGCGGTCATCATCGGCATCTACCTCTGGGCCACCTACAACTCGTTGGTGACCCTGAAGGTGCGCGTCGACGAGGCGTGGAGCGACATCACGATCCAGCTCAAACGCCGGGCCGACCTGATCCCCAACATCATCGAGGCGGTCAAGGGATACGCCTCGCACGAATCGTCCGTCTTCCAGAACGTGACGGCGGCCCGTGCCGAGACCATCGGAGCGGGCACACCGGCCGAGGCGTCGGCTGCCGAAGGGCACATGCAGACCGCCCTGAAGAGCATCTTCGCCGTGGCCGAGGCCTACCCGCAGCTCCAGGCGAGCCAGAACTTCCTGCAGTTGCAGTCCGAGCTGGTCGACACCGAGGACAAGATCCAAGCCGCGCGCCGCTTCTACAACGGCGGCGTCCGCGAGTTCAACACCAAGAACCGCGTCTTCCCCAACTCCCTCTTCGCGAAGCGGCTCGGCTTCAGCGAGCGGGACTTCTTCGAGGTCTCCGAGCCGTCGGCGATCGCCGAACCGCCGCGCGTCCAGTTCTGATCCAGCCCGAGTCGTCCTCGACACCGTGTACTCCGCGATCTCGCGCAACAAGCGCAACACCGTCTTCATCGTCCTGATCTTCCTGGTGATCGTCGGGGCCCTCGGGTTCGCCGCGAGCGCCATCTGGAACAACGGGTCGATCGGTTTCCTGGTTCTCGGTGGTGCCGCGGTGTACGCCGTGATCCAGTACTTCGCGGCCAGCGGGCAGGCGCTCTCGATGAGCAACGCCCAGCAGGTCGACGGTGTGACGGCTCCGCGGTTGTACCGCACGGTCGAGAACCTCAGCATCACGATGGGCATGCCGATGCCCAAGGTCTACGTCGTGGTCGATCCGGCCCCCAACGCCTTCGCCACGGGCCGCGACCCGGAACACGCCGTGGTCGCCGCCACGACCGGCCTGCTCGAGATCATGGACGACAGCGAGCTCCAGGGCGTCATGGCTCACGAGCTCGGTCACGTGAAGAACTACGACATCCGTGTGTCGACCATGGTGTTCGGCCTCGTCGTGGCCGTGGGCTTCCTGGCCGACATCCTGTTGCGCATGTCGTTCTTCAGCGCGTTGTCAGGGGGGAACCGCAACTCGAACAACAACGGTGGGGGCGGCGGGAACCCCGTCTTCCTGGTGCTCGGTCTGGTGGCCATGATCATCGCCCCTCTCGCCGCAGCAGGTGTCCAGGCGGCCGTCTCGCGTCAGCGCGAGTACCTCGCCGATGCCACCGGGGCGTTGACGACGCGGTACCCCGAGGGTCTCGCCCGAGCCCTCGAGAAGCTCGGTGCCCAGGGGCGGCCCATGCGGCAGCAGAACACCTCGATGTCGCACCTCTGGATCAGCGATCCGATGAAGCCCGGCGTGATGGACCGACTCTTCAGCACGCACCCTCCGCTCGCCGATCGCATCCAGCGGCTGCGACAGAACGCCGGGACCTTCTAACCGAGGGGGTCGGCCGGGCCGGCCGCGTCGGCCCGGCCGGTCAGCACCGTGCGGAGTCGGCCCGCCAGGTCGCCCCGATCGGCCACCTCGACGGCGTCCAGTCCCTGCCAGGCGGCCGCCCGGCGCAGCGTCGTCACGAGCCGCTCGACGTCGACGGGGAGGTCGCGCTCAAGCCATGCCGCCTGCACCCGCAGGACGCCCGCCTGACGATCGCTCTTGAGGTCGACCCGCCCCACCAGCTGGTCGTCCTGCAGGACGGGGAGGACGTAGTAGCCGTGCACGCGTTTCTCGCGCGGGGTGTAGATCTCGATGCGGTAGCGGAAGTCGAAGAGGCGTTCCGCCCGGGGCCGGTGCCAGACGACGGGGTCGAACGGTGACAGCACGGCGTCGGCCTCGAGCCGACGGGGTACGCGGGCGTCACGGTGCAGCCACGCGGTCGCACCCCAACCCGCCACGTCCACGGGTTCGACGACACCGTCGTCGTGGAGCTCGCGCAGGGCGGGTACGACGTCGGCGGCCTTGAGGCGGAAGTAGTCGGCGAGGTCGGCGGCCGTCGCGACCCCGGAGGCGCGGGCCGCGTGGGCGACGAGGCGCCGGTGGGCCTCGTGACGGTCGACGTCGACGGCCAGGACCTCGGCCGACAGCACCTGTTCGGGCAGCGCGTAGACGCGCTCGAACCGACGGCGACCGGCACTGACCAGGGCGCCCGTGCGGAACAGCGACTCGAGGCCGCGCTTCACGTCACCCCACCCCCACCACGGGCCCGTCCGGTCGGGCTGGGGGAAGAGGGCGGCGTCGGCCTCGACCAGGCTGGCCGGCAGCGGCCCCTTGTCGCGGATCTCGTCGAGCAGCCAGCGTTCCATGCGCGGACTCGTCGACAGCCACGAGGAGGCGTCCCCCCGCCATTTCGCGTCGTAGTCGCGCATGCGCCACCGCAACAGGGGCCAGGTCGACACCGGGACGATGGCGGCCTCGTGGGCCCAGTACTCGACGTACCGCCCACGGGGAGCGAAGGTGAGGCGGTCGAGGGTCGCGCGGTCGTACGCGCCCAGTCGTGCGAACGCGGGCAGGTAGTGGCTGCGCTCGAACACGTTCACCGAGTCGATCTGCAGCAGGCCGAGGCGATCGACGAGGCCGTTCAGCTGCCGCGTCCCCGGGCGGGCAGGGCCGTCGACGGGCCTCCCGAAGCCCTGCGCCGCCAAGGCGACGCGACGGGCCTGGGCGGGGGAGAGCTGCTGACGGGGCACGCGGACGACTGTAGCGACGGCCACCGACGCGCGCCGCGCCTCCCGGTGTCGCCTGGTCCTCGTCGACACATGCGTGCACCGGCATGTGGAGGGGTAGGTGACCGGCCCCGCAGGGCCATAAACTGACGCGATGATCTGGCGGAACCGCCCCACGCGCGGCGACGAGGTGCAGGGCGACGTCACGACCGGTCGCGCGGCCGGTGTCGTCGCCGATCCGTCGGTGCCGCGGGGCATGGTCATCGCCGGGGCCTGGTCCTGGCGCATCCTGGTGATCGTGGCCGTGGCCGGCGTCGTCATCTGGTCGATCACCCAGCTGCGGGTCATCGTCATCCCCTTCTTGGTGGCCCTGCTGATCTCTGCGCTGCTCGTCCCGCTCTCGGGGTGGCTGCAGCGGCACCGCTGGCCCAAGTGGTTGGCGGTCGTGTCCGTCCTGGTGGGGTTCCTCGTCGTGGTCTCGGGCCTCGTCGTCCTGGTCGTCCTCCAGATCGTCGACGGCTGGCCCTCGTTGCGTGATCGCTCGATCGCCTCCTACGGCGACTTCAAGGACTTCCTGCTCACCTCGCCGTTGCACCTCACCGAGGCGCAGATCAACGGGTACGTGTCCGACGCGGTGGCGGCCGTCCAGCAAGACAGTCAGCCGCTCGTGCGCGGTGCGCTCTCGGTCGGGTCGACCGCGGGTCACGTCGCTGCCGGGCTCGTGCTGGGGCTCTTCGCGACGATCTTCGTGCTCGTCGGCGGGGCCGAGATCTGGCGGTGGGTCGTCCGGCTCTTCCCCCGGGCCTCGCACCCGGCGATCGACGGGGCGGGCCGCGCGGGCTGGCTCACCCTGACCAACTTCGTCAAGGTGCAGATCTTCGTCGCGTTCGTCGACGCCGTGGGCATCGGGTTGGGGGCGCTCTTCCTCGGCCTGCCCCTGGTGGCACCGATCGCCATCGCGGTCTTCCTCGGGTCGTTCGTGCCCGTCGTGGGCGCCGTCGCGACCGGAGCCGTCGCCGTCGTCATCGCCCTCGTCTACAACGGCTGGGTCGTGGCCCTGCTCATGCTCGCCGTGGTGATCCTCGTGCAGCAGATCGAGGGGCACCTGTTGCAGCCGTTCGTCATGGGCAGTGCCGTCAAGGTGCACCCGTTGGCCGTCGTCTTCGCCGTCGCGGCCGGCACCCTGGTCGCCGGGATCCCCGGCGCCCTCTTCGCGGTCCCGTTCGTGGCCGTGCTGAACGTCATGATCACCTACGTCGCGAGGGGTACGTGGCGAGAGAAGCCGCGACCCGTCGAGCACGACGTCACGCAGCCCGGAGGCCTCACCGATGTCTGAACGCACCCTGGCCGGTCCCACCCTCGTCGAGATCGAGGAGGCGCGCGACCGCGTCTCGCAGGTCGTCCGCGTCACCCCGATGGAGACCTCGCAGTACCTCGCCGAGGTGCTCGGTTCGCGGGTGCACCTCAAGTGCGAGAACCTGCAGCGCACCGGGTCGTACAAGATCCGAGGCGCCTACAACCGCCTGACCCAGCTGAGCGACGACGAGAAGGCGCGCGGGGTCGTCGCCGCGTCGGCCGGCAACCACGCTCAGGGTGTCGCCCTGGCGGCCCGTGAACTCGGCATCGTGGCCACGATCTTCATGCCCGTCGGCGTGGCCCTGCCCAAGTTGCAGGCGACCCGGCACTACGGCGCCGACGTCGTCCTCCGGGGGCACACGGTCGAGCAGTCGCTGCGAGCCGCACAAGAGTTCGCCGACACGACCGGCGCCGTCTTCATTCCCCCGTTCGACCACGCCGACGTCGTGGCGGGCCAGGGCACGCTGGGGCTCGAGATCCTCGAACAGGTGCCCGACGTCGACACCGTGATCGTGCCCGTTGGCGGAGGTGGGCTGGCGGCCGGCGTCGCCAGCGCCCTGAAGCAGAGCGCGGCACGCACCGGGCGCGACGTCCGCATCATCGGCGTGCAGGCGGCCAACGCCGCCCCGTACGCCGTCTCGATGAAACTCGGCGTGCGGACCGACATCGACGCCCAGCCCACGATCGCCGACGGCATCGCCGTGGCGAAACCCGGCGTGCTCAACTTCGAGATCATCCGCGACACGGTCGACGAGATCGTCACGGTCAGCGACGACGACACGGCCCGGGCGATGCTCGTGCTGCTCGAGCGCGCGAAGCTCGTCGTCGAGGCCGCGGGTGCCGTGGGCATCGCCGCGATCCTCACCGAGCAGGTGCGTGACCTCGGCACGACCGTGGTGATCCTCAGCGGCGGCAACATCGACCCGCTGATGATGGAGCGCGTGATCGGTCGCGGCCTCGCGGCCGCCGCCCGCTACGTCAAGCTGCGCATCGGCATGCCCGACCGCCCCGGCCAGCTGACCCGCGTCAGCGAGGTGCTGTCCGACGCCAACGCGAACGTGGTCGAGGTGCTGCACACCCGCCACGGTCGCGGGCTCCAGATCAGCGAGGTCGAACTCGAGCTCAGCGTCGAGACGCGCGGGCCGGACCACGTCGAAGAGGTCCTGCAACGGCTCCGCGACGCCGGGTACGAGCCCAACGTCGACTTCTGAGCCGACTCCGCGAGACGTGCCCCGCGCCTCCTGACCGTGGCCGTGCCTCCTGACCAGGTCTGCGCGTCCTGACCGTGTCCGCGCCTCCTGACGGTGGCCCGCGCCTCCTGACCGGGTCTGCGCGTCCCGACCGCGCCCGCGCCTCCTGACGGCACCGCGTCCCCGTCGGCAACTCAGGAGAACGGCCGCCCGCGGGCGCAGGACTGCCGCGGACGACGCCGCATTCCGGAGTTGCCGACACCCCCGTCGAGGGTCCGGGCCCCCGCGGCCGGGACGACGAAGGCCCCCGCTCCGTTCGAGCGGGGGCCTTCGGCGTCGGACCTACGGCTGGTAGGTCTCGACGTTCGTGATCGACACCGAGATGTCCTTGCCGTTCGGGGCGGTGTAGCTGGTCGTCGTGCCGACCTTCAGCCCGTTGATGGCCTGGCCGAGCGGGCTGGTCTCGCTGTAGACCGAGAGGTCGCTGCCGGCGGCGATGATCTCGCGGTTGCCGAGCAGGAAGGTGCTCTTGTCGCCGGCGATGGTCGCCGTGACGACGGTGCCGGGGCCGACGATGCCGTCGGCGGCCGTCGAGTCACCGACCGTCGCGTGCTTCAGCAGGTTGATCAGCGTGCGGATGCGCGCCTCCATCTTGCCCTGCTCGTCCTTGGCGGCGTGGTAGCCGCCGTTCTCCTTCAGGTCGCCCTCTTCGCGGGCCGCCTCGATGCGTGACGCGATCTCGCGACGTCCCTCGCCGCTGAGGGTGTCGAGCTCGGCCTGCAGACGGTCGCGGGCGTCCGTCGTGAGCCAGGTGGTCTCGTTGTCAGTGCTCATGGTGTCTCCGTTTCGTGCGGCGGCCGAACCCGGTCGGGCGACTCGAGCCGAGGAGGCGCGGTGCCGGGAGCCGGGGCGAGGTCGCCCACCGAAAAAAGGAGACCGGCCGAGTGGCCGGTCTCGTCGTGCGATTCCGAGCAGTCTAGGGAAGCCAGCACCGGTAGATCAAGCCCGTGACCGCCCGTTCCGACGTCGCGAGCGAGGTCGTGTAGGTCACCGAACGCCGCTCGGAGGCGGGCAGGTGCACGATCTTCCAGCCGACGACCGCGAAGCCGCTGTTCTGGGCTTCGACCGCACAGTCGACCGCCTCGCCCGTGTCCGCGGTGACCGTGTACTGGACCTCGACGGCTCGGTCGGAGGTGACCTGGTAGCCCACGTCGGCGGATTCGAGCTGGGACGAGGTCCCGTCGAAGGCGGCGAAGACGACCCACGCCGCGAAGACGACGACGAAGGCGACGGCGACGGACAGGCCCACGACGAGGCGCCTGCGCCGACCCCGCGGCGAACGCCCGTACCGTGCGTCGAGGCGCGACGAGGGCGAGGTGACACGGGGCGTGGACGTCACGCGGATCTCCGTCCGATTAAGCTGTCCCCAGGGTAGCAACGTCTGCCCGGCACACATTGCGAGGAAGAATTGACCCTGCGCCTGCTGGCGGTCCACGCCCACCCCGACGACGAGTCCAGCAAGGGCTCGGCGACCTACGCCTACTACCGCAGCCTCGGCGTCGACGTCCTCGTCGTCAGCTGCACAGGCGGCGAGCAGGGGTCGATCCTCAACGAGCAGCTCGAGGCCCGAGCTCACGCCGAGCGTGACATCGCGGGCCTGCGCGTGCACGAGATGGCGGCCGCCCAGGCGGCGATGGGCATCGACCACCTGTGGCTGGGCTACGCCGATTCGGGCCTGCCGGCCGAGGGCGAGTCGGTCGCGGTCAACTCGTTCTCCACCATCCCGCTCGAGATCAGCGCCGAGCCGCTCGTCGCGATCATCCGTCGGTTCAAGCCGCAGGTGCTGGTGACCTACGACGAGAACGGCGGGTACCCCCACCCCGACCACATCCGCACGCACGAGATCTCGATGGCGGCCTACCGCGACGCCTCCGACCCCGAGCGCTACCCGGCGACCGGCGACGCGTGGCAGATCGACAAGGTCTACTACGACCGCATGTTCAGTGCCGGACGCATCGGCGCGATGATCACGCACCTGCGCGAGAGCGACCCCGAGTCGCCCCTCATCGAGTCGTTGACCGAGATGCTGGCCCGTTTCAGCGACCGGCCCGACCTGGCCACGACCCGCGTGCCGGTCTCCGACTTCTTCCCCGTGCGCGACGCCGCCCTTCGGTCGCACGCCAGCCAGGTGCCGCTCGACAGCGCGTTCTTCTTCTGGCCCCACGACCTCCAGGTCGCCGCCTGGCCCACCGAGGACTTCCAGCTCGTCGAGTCGAACGTCGGGTCCGACCTGCCCGAGGTCGACCTCTTCGCCGGGGTCGTCGACCCCGACACCGGCCTCGTGGGGGTGCAGCGATGAGCGTGCTCTCCGAATCGGTGGTCGCGGTCACGACCCGTCTGCTGGCGCAGCCGCAGACCCCCGACCCGACGCTGCCGCCGTCGACCATCCCCGACGAGGCCGTCACGCCCGGCGTCTGGGGTTTCGTCGCCATCGCGTTCGTCGCCGTCGCGACGGTGCTGATCGTCGTCGACATGACCCGTCGGGTCCGACGCACCCGGTACCGAGGCGAGGTGCGCGAGCGCATCCAGGCCGAGCGCGACGAGGCGACCCTGGCGGCCGCGGCTCTCGACGACGAAGAACTCCCCGGAGACGCCGATCGGCGGGCTCGCCCCGTCGAGGGCGACCTCGACGACGACGGCGACCGCAGGAGGCGCGAGCGCGACTCGTGACCGACGCGACCGGTGCCGGGGTGGCGACCCGCGCCTCCTCGGCTCGGGCGACCTCGCGCTAGAAGGTCGGCGGGTCCAGGGCCACGAGCAGGATGCCCGTCCAGTGGCAGAGGTACGCCAGCACCGTCATGGTGTGGAACAGCTCGTGGAATCCGAAGTGCCCCGGTACGGGGTTCGGCCTCTTGATGCCGTAGAACACGGCACCCGCGATGTAGAGCGCGCCGCCGACCAGCACGAGCACCATCATCGCGACGTTCGCGTCGAGCAGGTCGACGATGAACCCCAGGGCGCCGACGCCCAGCAGGACGTAGAGCGGCACGTACAACCACCGCGGCGCGTTCAGGAAGAACACCCGGAAGAGGATGCCCAACACGGCGCCCGTCCAGACGAGCACGAGCAGCGTGACGCCCTTCGACGGCGGCAGGGCGATGACCGCGATCGGCGTGTAGGTGCCGGCGATCAGCAGGAAGATGTTGGCGTGGTCGAGGCGCTTCAGGAAGCGTTTCGCGTTCGGGCTCCACGGGAAGCGGTGGTAGGTCGCCGAGATGCCGAAGAGCAGGAGCGACGTGGTCATGAAGACCGCGCAGGCCCAGGTCGCCGCCACGCCCTGCGCGAGGACGACGAGCACCACGCCGGTCGCGATCGCGACCGGGAAGGTGGCCGCATGGATCCAGCCGCGCCAACTCGGTTTGCGCTCGATGTCGGGGTAGGCGAGGGCGTCGTCGAGCAACGGCAGGTTCGGGATGTCGGCCCCGTCGGACCCGTCTGCCCGGTCGGCTCCGTCGACCTCGTCGGCCCCGAGGCTCGCGCGATCTCCGTCGGTGTGGCTGCTCATGGGGCCGAGCCTAGGGGAGCGCCCGAGGAGGGGGGCTGAGAATCCTCGGCTCTGTGGACGGCCGGCCGTGGGCTACCGTAGCCCTGTGAAAAAGCGCCGTCCCTCTCCCCTCGCCAGGGGAGTCCTGTACGGCCTCTACCAGAACCGCATCCGCCGGAGCCTCGACGGTCAAGAGCTGCCGCACCACGTCGCCATGATCGTCGACGGCAACCGGCGCTGGGCCAAGCAGCGCATGCTCGAGACCGCTGCCCACGGGCACCGCGCGGGTGCCGCGAAGATCAGCGAGTTCCTCACCTGGTGCGACGACCTCGGCATCAAGGTGGTCACGCTGTACCTCCTCTCCGCCGACAACCTCGGCAACCGACAGTCCGACGAGTTGACCGAGCTCTTCGGCATCATCGGCGACGTCGCGGACGAGCTCTCGCGTCAGCGGGACTGGCGCGTGCAGCACGTCGGCGCGACCGACGACCTGCCGCCGGCGCTCTGCTCGGCCCTGCGCGAGGCCCAGGCCCGGACCGCCGACAAGACGGGGCTGCACGTGAACCTCGCCGTCGGCTACGGCGGGCGCCGTGAGATCGCCGACGCCATGCGCAGCATCGTGCGGGCGCACGATGCCGCGGGGGGCACGCTCGACGCCCTGGCCGAGGTGCTCACCCCTGAGCTCATCGCCGACCACCTCTACACCGGCGGCCAACCCGACCCCGACCTCGTGATCCGCACGTCGGGCGAGCAACGGTTGAGCGACTTCATGCTGTGGCAGAGCGCTCACAGCGAGTTCTACTTCGTCGAGGCCTTCTACCCCGACCTTCGCGAGGTCGACTTCCTCCGGGCCGTGCGCGACTTCGCCCTCCGGCACCGGCGCTACGGCAGCTGACGCGGGGTGCGGTCGCCGGCTCAGTGACCGGGCTGGTGTCGGCAACTCCGGACTCCGGCTGCGCCGCGCCTCCTGCTGGGGTTCTGGTGTGCCGTTCTCCTGAGTTGCCGGCTGTGCGCGCGGTGACGGGGCTGGTGTCGGTGACTCCGGAATCCGGCTGCGTCGCGCCTCCTGAGGGGGTTCTGGTGCGTTGTTCTCCTGAGTTGCCGACTGTGCGCGCGGTGACCGGGCTGGTGTCGGTGGCTACGGAATCCGGCTGCGCCGCGCCTCCTCGTGGGGTGCAGGTGCGTCGTTCTCCTGAGTTGCCGGCTGTGCTCGCCTTCGCCTTCGCCTTCGCCTTCGCCCTCCGGCACCGGCGCTACGGCAGCTGACGCCCGAGAAGCCGCCGGCTCGGTGACGGGGCTGGTGTCGGTGACTCCGGAATCCGGCTGCGCCGCGCCTCCAGGTGGGGTTCTGGTGTGTCGTTCTCCTGAGTTGCCGGCCGTGTGCGGGCCTGCCGCGCACGCCCCCGCGCGGACGACCGGACGAGGAGGCGCGGGTCGGCGGACCGCCGACGGCACTACGGTGGACCAGTCACCGCCGCCTAGGAGAACACCGTGAAGACCATCGACGACCTCGCCTCGGGGTTCACCGACGAGCCCGGATACTTCGACTTCGCGAAGTGGGGTCCCATCTCGAGCTCCGTCGCCGACGAGCAGCGCTCGTTGGTCGAGGTGCAGGCGAGGGCCCGTTTCGGGTCCGAGATCGCCCTGACCGAGCAAGCGGGTCGCGTCGGACGGGCGATCTCGTCCCTCGTCGGCTTCGCACCCGACCACGTCGTCTTCCAGCCGAACACGAGCGAAGGGCTCACGCACACGCTGTTCGGTCTCACCGGGCAGGTGCTCATGTCGGCGCGCGACTACCCGAGCATGCCCGTCGCGGCGACCCGCTCCTCCGAGGCCCTGCGCGTGCTCGAGCCGGTCTGGATGGACCTCGACCACGACGTGGTCACGCCGGCCGTGGTGCAGCGTCACCTCACCGACTCGGTCACCGCCGTGGCCGTCAGCCTGGTGGACTACCGCACGGGGTACCTGGTGGACCTCGAGGGCATCCGCCAGGTGATCGGCGACCGGTTGCTGATCGTCGACGCGATCCAGGGGTTCGGTGTGGTCGACGCGCCCTACGCCGTGGCCGACGTCGTGGCGTCGGGCGGTCAGAAGTGGGTCCGCGCCGGGTGGGGGACGGGCTTCCTGGCCCTGAGCGACCGCGCTCTCTCGGCCCTGACACCGGTGTTCAGCGGTGTCGCCGGGAGCGACCTGACCCTCGGCGGCTCGTACCACGGACGGCAGCCGACCCGTCCGGGTGCTGCGGCGTTCCAGCTGACGAATCCCGACCCCATCGCCCAGGCGCGCCTCGCCACGGCCCTGGAGGACCTCGCCGATGTGGGCGTCGCCGCCGTCTCGCGGGCCGTGGCCGAGCGGGCCACGCGGGTGATCGACCTCGCCGACGAGTTCGCGGTGCCGGTGGTCTCGCCGCGCGACGAGGCGGAGCGCGCCGGCATCGTCGTGCTCGAACCCGCCCTCGACCAGATGACGACGCTGACGGCTGCACTGATCAACCACGGGGTCACGGCCACCGTGCGCGACACGACCGTGCGGCTGAGCGTGCACGTGTCCACGGGCGACGATTCGTTCGAGATGCTGCGGGGTGCGTTCACCTCGTTCGGCACGACCGTCTTCTACTAGGCGGGACCGCCCTGCGGGGTGGGGCTCGCGCGCCGCACCCTCGACCGTCACATGAGGGTCGTTCACCTGATCGTCACACGACACGGTGGCGTCGATGATGCGGATGTCGGAGGCGCGTCGTAGGTTCGTCACATCGGGCAAGGAGCCCGATCGAGACGGCCACGAAAGTTCGCCTCGCAACTGCTCCGCGGCCGTCTCTGCCGAAGGTACCCGGGTGCCCAGCCGCCCGAGGACGGAGTGGTCGTGACCGCGTCGAACATCACCTCAACCGAACGCAACACCGCATCAGCCACGGGGGGTGACCAGGCGGTCGCCCAACGCACGTACGTGCTCGACACCTCGGTGTTGCTGTCCGATCCGCAGGCGCTCTTCCGCTTCGCCGAGCACGACGTGGTGCTTCCAGTCGTCGTCGTCAGCGAACTCGAGGGCAAACGTCACGACCCCGAGCTGGGCTACTTCGCGCGCCAGGCCCTACGCCTCCTCGACGACCTCCGCGTGAAGCACGACCGTCTCGACTTCCCGGTGGCCGTGGGTGACGGGGGCTCCCTGCGGGTCGAGCTCAACCACTCGAACATGTCGGTCCTGCCCTCGGGCCTGCAGTTGAACGACGCCGACTCGCGCATCCTCGCCGTCGCGTCGAACCTCGCCGCCGACGGGCTGGCCGTCACGGTGGTCTCGAAAGATCTGCCTCTGCGGGTGAAGGCCGCGTCGATCGGACTGGCCGCCGAAGAGTATCGGGCCGAACAGGTCGTCGACAGCGGGTACACCGGGCAGACCTCGATCGACGTCTCGAGCGACCAGATGGCCTCGTTCTACGAGTCCGAGAAGATGTCCGCCCGTGCGCTCGCGGACGTCCCCGTGAACACCGGGGTGGTCGTGCACTCGGAGCGGGGCTCGGCACTGGGGCGCGTGGTCGCCCGCGGCGAGGCTCGTCTCGTCCGCGGCGATCGCGACGTCTTCGGGCTGCACGGTCGATCGGCCGAGCAGCGCCTCGCGATCGACCTGCTGCTCGACCCCGAGGTGGGCATCGTGTCGCTGGGCGGCAGCGCCGGCACGGGCAAATCGGCCCTCGCGCTCTGCGCCGGCCTCGAGGCCGTCCTCGAGAAGCAGCAGCACAAGAAGATCATGGTGTTCCGCCCGCTCTACGCGGTGGGCGGCCAAGACCTGGGGTTCCTCCCGGGCGACGCCGGCGAGAAGATGAACCCGTGGGCGCAAGCCGTCTTCGACACGCTGGGCGCGATCGTGTCTCAGAACGTCCTCGACGAGGTGGTCGAGCGGGGCATCCTCGAGGTCCTGCCCCTGACGCACATCCGGGGCCGGTCGTTGCACGACGCCTTCGTGATCGTCGACGAGGCGCAGTCCCTCGAGCGCAACGTGCTGCTGACCGTCCTGAGTCGCATCGGCCAGAACTCGCGGGTGGTGCTGACCCACGACGTGGCGCAGCGCGACAATCTGCGCGTCGGCCGGCACGACGGGGTCGCCTCGGTCATCGAGACGCTCAAGGGTCACCCGCTGTTCGGTCACGTGACGCTGACCCGCTCCGAGAGGTCCGCGATCGCCGCCCTCGTCACCGAGATGCTCGAGTCGAACGACCTGGTGTAGCAGGGACGCAGGAGGCGCGGGTCACCTGACCCGCGCCTCCTGCGTGTCTGGCGCCGCGGCTCCTGCGTTCTGGCGCCGCGCCTCCTGCGTGTCCGGCGTCGCGCCTCCTGCGGTCTGGCGTCGCGCCTCCTGCGTGTCCGGCACCGCGCGTCGTGTCGGCAACTCCGGCGATCGGCAGGCTGCGAGGAGTCAGGGCCGCACCTGGTCGCCGTTCTCCTGAGTTGCCCACCGGACCGTGCTCGGGGTCGCGTGGTGCTCGGAGGTCCGTGACGAGTCGGCGTTTCGGTGCGATCCGTGCCGTGCTCGACCGGCAGGAGGGACCACCTGCCGGTCGGCAACTCAGCAATCCGACACGGTTCGAGGCCGTCTCGAGGCCGGTGGGCGGCGTTCTCCGGACTTGCCAGCATGGTCGGGAACGCCCGGACGGGCGCGGGGCGCGGTCGGGAACGCCCGGACGGGCGCGGGGCGCGGGCGTGGGCGCGGGCACGGGCACGGGCGCGCCGCGGGGTCGACGAGCCGCGGGGTCGACGAGCCGCCGTGAGGGACGCCTCGGCCCCACCTCGCGCGACGCGGACGTTCTCCACCGGCGGGCTCTCGTGCTCCGCGGAGGAGGCGCGGGTCGCGTCAGCCTGTCGGCATGCAGCAGATCGCGACCCACGTCAGGAGGGCAGGCGGCGTCCTCCACAAGCGGGATCTCGTCGCCCTCGGAGCCACCGACCGGATGCTCACCGCAGCAGTGCGATCCGGGCACGTTCACCGAGCCCGACGCGGGTGGTACACGACCTTCGCGCCGGGGGACGCACGGTACGAGGCCGTGCGCATCGGGGGCCGGTTGACCGGGGCGTCGCTCTTGGCCCTGCTCGGGGCGTGGATGTGGACCACCGTTCCGATCGTCAGCGTCGTGGTGCCCCCTGGAGCCTCACGACTTCGGGCCAGGCACGGTGCGAGGGTGCTGTGGCGGTCCGACGGGCGCGTGCCCCCTCGTCCGTCCCCCGGGACGGTGCCCTGTCCGCCGGATGACGACGAACACGGATCGGAGGACGCACGGCGGGCGGCCTGGGCCGTCCCCGTCGGCACCGCTCTGGTGGACGCCGTGACGGCGGCTCCTCTCGACGAGGCCGTCGCCCTCCTGGACTGGGCGCTGTCGAGCGGTCACTTCTCGGTCGCCGGACTGCACGCGGCCTTCGCCGAGGCTCCCGCGGATGTGAGGGGCATCGTCGACTGGGCCGACCCACGGAGCGAGAGCTTCATCGAGAGCGTCATGAGGGTGACGTTCGCCGACCTGGGGCACCGCGTCGAGTCCCAGACCCGGGTCGGCCCGCAGGACCTCCGCCGCATCGACATCGTCGTCGACGGTGTCGTCGCCCTCGAACTCGACGGGCGCAGGTGGCACGGCGACACGTTCGACGCGGACCGTCTGAAGGACCTCGCGATCACGGTTCAGGGACGAACCGCCCTTCGAGCCAGCTACGAGATGGTGCGCGACCATCGATCGCTCATCGTCGAGGCCGTGCACGCGGTGCTCGACGACGCCCGGCGACCTCGACGGCGACTCGTCGTGACGACGGGCCGTGCCCACCGTCCGCGAACCCGGCGCACGCGAGGTCGACGCCCGTGGCATCTGGTCCGACCAGCTCGGGGACGTACTCCGCATCCGGGTCGGTCAAGATCGGAGACGGCCTCGTCATCAGGAGCATCGTGAGCTCGTCGGAAGGTCTCGTGGACGAGACGGCGTCCCCGGACGGGACGGGTTCGTCGGACGGGACGGGCTCGCCGGACGGGACGCGCTCGCCGGACGGGACGCGCTCGTCGGACGGGGAAGCGGTTCGAGGTGGTGATGGACCGCGACAGGAGCGCACGCAGGCCCTCGAAGCAGTCGCCGCGGCTGCACTGTCGGCGGTCACGGTCGCTGCCGCCACACTGGATGCCGGCCCCCTCACGGGCGCGAGCGCCGGGGCGGTGACGCTCGTCGGATGTCTCGGAGTCGCGGCCGTGACTCCGGCCCTGGTCCGGATCGACATCGCCGAGCGTCGACTGCCGAACGTCCTCGTCGGAGTGGCCGCGGGTGCGTGGGGGGTGTCGACCGTCCTGCTCGTCGCGGGGGGCGGTATCGCCACGGCGGCCACGAGCCTGGCCTTCGCCCTGGTCGCCGCCTTGCTCGGTCTGGTGGCCGCCATCGCCGGCGGCCTGGGCATGGGGGACGTCAAGCTCGGCGCCGTGTTGAGCGGACTCGTCGCGACGGGTAGCCCGGCGGCCCTCCTGGGTCTCTGGGCTCTTGCCGGAACGTTCGCGGTCGGGGTGGCCGGCGTTCGGGCGTTGGGCTCGAGGTCGCGACGGGCCGGCACGCCTCCGTGGCCAGAGCTGGCATCGGTCAGCCGGGGCATCCCTTTCGGGCCGTGCCTGCTCGCGGCCTTCTGGTGTGTCGTGGCCAGCCCGTCGGTGGCCGTCGCCGTCGATGCCGTCGTGACGGGTCCGTGAGGTCCGCGTCGCGGCGTGCCCCCGTCGACGGGAACGGGAACGGGAACAGGAACGCGAACAGGCAGGCGAGAGGGTAGAGAAGCCTAAAGGTCGAGGAGGCGCGTGTCCGTCGACGACGGGCGCGCGCCTCCTCGACGTGCTGTGGTCCCGGCCGGCCGGGGATGGGCTCAGGCCGGAGGGCTCGACCCGGGCCGCTCGGGGCTGGACTCTGACCGGTGGGCTCAGCCCGGGTGGGTCATGCTGAGCACGTCGAGTGCGGTGTCGAGCTGCTGCTCCGTGACCTCGCCCCGCTCGACGAACCCGAGATCGACGACGGCCTCGCGAACGGTGAGCTTCTGGGCCACCGCGTGCTTGGCCACCTTCGCGGCGGCCTCGTAGCCGATGACGCGGTTGAGCGGCGTCACGATCGACGGGGACGACTCGGCGAGGGCCCGGGCGTGCTCGACGTTGGCCTCGAGCCCGTCGACGGTCTTGTCCGCCAGGGCGCGGGTGGCGTTCGAGAGCAGGCGGATCGACTCGAGCAACGCCGTCCCCATCACGGGGATCGCCACGTTGAGTTCGAAGGCTCCGGACGCGCCGGCCCAGGCGATCGTCGCGTCATTGCCGATCACCCGTGCCGAGACCATGAGCACGGCCTCGGGGATGACCGGGTTGACCTTGCCCGGCATGATCGACGAGCCGGGCTGCAGGTCGGGGATGTGCAGCTCGCCGAGACCCGCGTTGGGCCCCGAGCCCATCCAGCGGATGTCGTTGTTGATCTTGGTGAGGCTCACGGCGAGCACGCGCAAGGCACCGGAGGCCTCGACGAGCGCGTCGCGGGCCCCCTGCGCCTCGAAGTGGTCGAGCGCCTCGGTGACGGGCAGCCCGCTGTCGTCCGCGAGGGCGGCGATGACGCGCTGCGGGAAGCCTTGGGGCGTGTTGATGCCGGTGCCGGTGGCCGTTCCGCCCAGGGGGACCTCTGCCACGCGCGGCAGGGCGCTCTGCACCCGTTCGATCGCGAGACGGATCTGGCGGGCGTAGCCGCCGAACTCCTGCCCGAGCGTGACCGGCGTGGCGTCCATGAGGTGGGTGCGGCCCGCCTTCACCACGTCGGACCAGGCCGTGGCCTTCTTCTCGAGGGCGACCGCCAGGTGGTCGAGGGCGGGCACCAGGTCGTGCAGCAGCGCGCCCGTGACGGCCACGTGCACCGAGGTCGGGAACACGTCGTTCGACGACTGTGACGCGTTGACGTGGTCGTTGGGGTGGACGGCGACGCCGTCGACCGTTCCGGCGAGGGTGGCGAGCACCTCGTTCATGTTCATGTTCGAGGACGTGCCGCTGCCGGTCTGGTAGACGTCGACCGGGAACTGGTCGTGATGGCTGCCACCGATGATCTGGTCCGCGGCCGAGACGATCGCGTCGGCGACGGGTCGGTCGATGATGCCCATCTCGCCGTTCACCAGGGCGGCCGCGCGCTTGATGCGAGCGAGCGCGACGATCTGCGCCGGCTCGAGACCGGCCCCGCTGATGGGGAAGTTCTCGACGGCACGCTGCGTCTGGGCGCGGTAGAGGGCCGATGCGGGCACCCGCACCTCGCCCATCGTGTCGTGCTCGATGCGGTACTCGGTCTCGGATGTGGTCACGACGTCGTGGTCCTTTCCTCGGGCCCTGCCGGGCTGCTGCGCCCGTCGAGGGCGCGGGGCGTCGGAGCGTTCGCCCCGACTCGGTTCAGAGTCGGCCGACGACGACCGAAGGGTCGACCCGCCCGTTGGCGAGGTCGTAGTTCGCGCCGACCACGGCCAACTTACCGTCCGCGACGGCGGACGCGATGAGGGCGGACCGGTCGACGAGCGTGCGGACCGACGCCTCGATGTGCAACTGGCCGACCGTGCGGGGGTCGAGGTCGGCACCCGTCTCGAGGTCGAGCTGGGCACGCTCGACCGACGGCATGATCATGTCGATCAGCCCACCCAGGAAGGCCGACCCGGGGGCGGCGTCGGAGCCGATGGAGTCGATGGCCGAGGCGACGGCGCCGCAGCTGTCGTGGCCGAGCACCACGATGAGGGGGACGTGGAGCACCGAGACCGCGAACTCGAGCGAGGCGATGACGGTGTCGCCGACCACCTGGCCGGCGTTGCGCACGACGAAGAGGTCACCGAGGCCGACGTCGAAGATGATCTCGGCGGCCAGTCGCGAGTCGGCGCATCCGAAGAGGGCGGCCACGGGCTCTTGACCGCCAGCGAGGGACGATCGCCGGTCACTGTCCTGGTGGGGGTGGCGAGGTGCCCCCTCGACGAAGCGGTGGTTGCCGTCCACCATCCGGCTCCATGCCGTCCCCGGCTCGGACGCGCTCGCCGGCGCGATGGCCGAGACGTCCGTGGGCAGGGACGTCGCGGTGTTCTCGGGTGCGGAAGGGGCCGCGGTGGCGGGCACACCGGCGGCGGGGTCGTGTCGGGTCACGTCATTCGCTTTCTTGGCTGGAGATCTGCTCGGCCAGGGAGGTGGCCAGGACGTCGAACTCGGCGTCGTCGGCCGTGCCGTAGAGCACGTACGAGCTGCGGTCGACCGTGGTGGTCAGGGCATAGGCGTAGTTGCCCGGGTCGTCGGCGTCGCGCCGATCGTAGACGTCCCAGGTCAGACCGCCGATCGACCGGGTCGACGTCGCCGCCGCGTTCTGCACCTGCAGGCTGACCCAGGTCGGATTGGCGTCGATGCCCTGTTCGAGCCCGATGAACTGCTGGGCCGGCGTGATCAACCCCACGTACCAGGTCGGTACGTCGTCGCGGGTCGTGGAGCGGACCTCGGCGGCGTTCGAGCTCCAGCCGTCGGGCAGCGGAGGCGCGGCCAGGGGGGCGTCGACGCTCGCCTGGGCCTGCGACGCGACCTGGACGTAGTCGATCTCCTGCCGGTTCACCGTGCCACTCGGGCGGACCACGACGAGCACCAGGAAGAGCACGATGCCGAGCGAGGCGACGATCGACAGGGTCAGGTTGATCGCCGTCTGGTTCGCGTAGTGCTTGCGGGTGTTCTCGGCCTTGCGCGCGGCGGTCTCGTCCGGGGTCTCGGGTCGGCCGAGTTCGGCGACGATGCGGGGCTCTCGGGGGCGTCGCGAGCCCCGGGGGCCGCCGTCGGAGGGGGAGGTCATTCTGCCGACACCTGACGGCGGGCCGCCTCGAGGCGCTCGCGCGCCCCCATCAACCATTCTTCGCAGCGCCGGGCGAGCGCCTCGCCGCGTTCCCAGAGGGCCAGCGAGCGCTCGAGGGTCGAGGCGCCCTGCTCGAGTTCGGACACGACGGACACGAGCTCGTCGCGGGCCTGCTCGTAGCTGAGCGACGAGACGTCGGGCGGGGTGCTGGTCGGGGTGGTGTCCACGTGACGATCCTAACGAGGGGTGCTGGCGGAGGTCGTGGCGGACGCCACGGGTGACGACTCGTCGGGAGCGTCGGAGCCTGGGGAGGAGGCGCCGGTGCTGACGGCGCCCACCGCGCCTCCGTCGGTGGTCACGAGCAGGCGCGTCTCGGCGGGGGCCTCGGCGGGGGACCGCAACACCCCGCCCGACGGCAGCTGCACGATCGCGTAACCGCGGCGCAGCGTGCCCTGCGGCGACAGGGCGCGCAGCTGGGCCGTGAGCTCCGAGACGCGGGTGTGCGCGCTCTCGACGGCCCGGCCGACGAGTTCTTCGCCGCGGGCCACCGCCCGGACGACCTCGTCGGCCCGGACGTCGACGAGGGTCTGGGGCGACGCCAGCACCGGCCGGCTGTGGATCTGTTCGAGCCGGTCGATCTCGGTGGCGACCAGCGAGGTCAGACGCACTCCGATGCGGGTGCGCGCCTGTTGCACGCGCGACAGTTCTTCGGTCACGTCGGGGACGACCCGTTTCGCGGCGTCGGTGGGCGTGGACGCGCGCAGGTCGGCGACGTCGTCGAGCAGCGGCCGGTCCGCCTCGTGCCCGATGGCGCTGACGACCGGCGTGGTGCACTCCGAGACGGCGCGGACGAGGCCTTCGTCGCTGAAGCCGAGGAGGTTCTGGAAATCGCCGCCGCCTCGCGCGACGATGATGACGTCGACCTCGTCGTCGGCGTCGAGGCGCTGGATCGCCGCCGTGACCTCGCCGACCATGCGATCGCCCTGCACCGCGGCGTGCACGACGCGGAACGAGACCGAGGGCCATCTCAGCTGGGCGTTGCGCAGGACGTCTTTCTCGGCGTCGCTGTCCTTGCCGGTGACGAGGCCGATGCAGCCGGGAAGGAACGGCAGGGCCCGCTTGCGCTCGGGGGAGAAGAGCCCCTCGGCCGTGAGCTGGCGTCGGAGGCGCTCGAGTCGTTCGAGGAGGTCGCCGAGCCCGACGTGGCGCATGTCGAAGACCTGCATCGTGAGGCTGCCGCCCTTGACCCAGTAGTTCGGCTTGACGGCGGCGATGACCCGGTCGCCCTGCTTGAGGTCGGCGGGTACGCGTGACTTCACGCTGGACCAGATCGAGAACGAGACGGTCGCGTCGTGTTCGAGGTCGCGGAGCTTGCCGTAGACGTTGCCGCCCGAGACGTTCCACTGGGTGATCTCGCCCTCGACCCAGGCCGTCCCCAGGCGGTCGATCCAGTCGCGCACCTTGCTCGCGAGGAGCCCGACGGGCCACGGGGACTCGGCGGTGGGGGGTGGGGGAACGATCGTCATGGAGCTCCGTTCGAGGGGTGGTCGACACCGGCAGGACGAGCGGCGACCCCGGTGATCGACCGGTCCCACGGTCGCTCCCAGTACGCGACCAGTCCGGCACACCTAGACTCGTCGGGTGAGCCACATCTCCAACGGCGCCCTCGCCATCGACCTGCCGACACCGCGTGTTCCTGCGGTGCGGAACAGGCTAAAGGATACCCCCGTCAACGGACGCAAGCAGGTGCTGCTCGCGGCACCCCGCGGGTACTGCGCCGGCGTCGACCGCGCCGTCATCGCGGTCGAGAAAGCCCTCGAGCACTACGGCGCGCCCGT
Organism: Frigoribacterium sp. CFBP 8759; assembly: GCF_014841655.1. NCBI lineage: Bacteria > Bacillati > Actinomycetota > Actinomycetes > Micrococcales > Microbacteriaceae > Frigoribacterium > Frigoribacterium sp. CFBP 8759. Next base: position 398,971 of record NZ_JACYUH010000001.1, on the reverse strand, counting down.
CTACGTCCGCAAGCAGATCGTCCACAACGTGCACGTGGTCGCGACCCTCGAGAGCCAGGGGGCCATCTTCGTCGACGAGGTCGACGAGGTGCCCCCGGGGTCGCACATCGTCTTCAGCGCGCACGGCGTCTCGCCGGCCGTCGTGAAGGGTGCGGCGGATCGCGAGCTGCAGGCCATCGACGCGACCTGCCCCCTCGTCACGAAGGTCCACCGCGAGGCCGTGCGCTTCGGCAACCAGGGCCGACACATCATCCTGATCGGCCACGCCGGGCACGAAGAGGTCGAGGGCACGATGGGCCACGCGGCGGATCGCACCACCCTGGTGCAGAACCCGGGCGAGGTCGACGACCTCGTCGTCGCCGACCCCGACAACCTCGTCTGGCTGTCGCAGACCACCCTCAGCGTCGACGAGACGATGGAGACCGTGCGTCGACTGCGTGAGCGGTTCCCGAACATCCAGAACCCCCCGAGCGACGACATCTGCTACGCCACGCAGAACCGCCAGGTCGCCATCAAGAAGGTCGCCCAGGGCGCCGACCTCGTCATCGTCGTCGGATCGGCGAACAGCTCCAACAGCGTGCGTCTCGTCGAGGTCGCCCTCGAGCACGGCGCCAAGGCCGCCTACCGCGTCGACTACACCAACGAGATCAAGCAGGAGTGGCTCGACGGCGTCGAGACGGTGGGGGTCACCTCCGGAGCGTCGGTTCCCGAGGTCCTCGTCGACGAGGTGCTGGCCGACCTGTCGGACGCCGGCTACGTCGACGTCCACGAGGTCGTCACGGCGGAGGAAGACCTGATGTTCTCGCTGCCGAAAGAGCTGCGGAAAGATGCGACGGGCCAGGTCGACGCCCGCGGCCTCGGCGGTCGCACCCGATGACCGACGACCGACCGAAGCCGCGCTATGGCGAGTACGCGCCCGAGGGCTGGGTCAATCCCGCCGCGGCCGAGGCCGACGCCGCCGAGGAGGCGCGGGTCGCCGGTCAGGACGCCCGGCCCGCGGTCTCGACCGACGTCCGCCCCGGTGACGAGACCCGCACCGCGCCTCCTGCGCTCTCGACCGGGCGGCGCATCGACCGGGTGGCGACGTTCGCCCTGATCGGGCTGGGTGCCTTCGGGGCGATCCAGGCCGTCGCCCGCGTGCCCGGTTACGCGACGACGCAGCTCGCCCAGTTCGAGACGTTCGGGCTCGACCTCTCGGGGTTCGGCTCGTCGGCGGCGCTGCAGACCTTCGGGGTCGTCATGGCCGTGTTGGCCGTGACGATGTTCGCCGTCTCGACCTGGTGGACCCTCCGGCGGCTGCGTGCCGGGCGTCTCGGCTTCGTGGTGCCCCTCGTCGCCGGTGTGGTCTTCGGCCTCGTGCAGGGCTTCGGAGCGGCGGCCATCTTGATGGGCGATCCGGCTTTCGCCGAGGCGATGCAGAGTTTCACGAACGACTACTTCTCGGGGTCGAACTGACGTCCGCCCTTCGCCCCGACGACGAAGCCCCCGAGCACTCGCTCGGGGGCTTCGTCGTGCGATCAGGAGGCGCGGGTCAGCTCGCCGACTGACCGTACGACCCGAGCTGCTTCGTCGCCTCGACGACGCGGGCGGCCATGGCGCTCTCGGCGACCTTGCCCCAGGCGCGGGGGTCGTACTGCTTCTTGTTGCCGACCTCGCCGTCGATCTTGAGGAACCCGTCGTAGTTCTTGAGCACGGTGTCGGCGATGGACCGGCTGAAGGCGTACTGCGTGTCGGTGTCGAGGTTCATCTTGACGACGCCGTTCGAGACGGCCTCGGCGATCTCGGCGTCGGACGACCCCGAACCACCGTGGAAGACGAGTTCGAGGGGCTTCGCGGCGGTGCCGAACTTCTCCTGGATGCCCTGCTGGATCTCACCGAGCAGTTCGGGACGCAGCTTGACGTTGCCCGGCTTGTACACGCCGTGCACGTTGCCGAAGGTGAGGGCGGCGATGTAGCGGCCGTGTTCGCCGAGGCCGAGCGCCTCGACCACGCGGGTGACGTCGCCCACCGTGGTGTAGAGCGCGTCGTTGGTGCCTTCGTGTTGCACGCCGTCTTCTTCGCCGCCGACGACGCCGATCTCGACCTCGAGGATGGCGTTGATGGCCTTGGTGCGCTTCAGCACGTCCTGCGCGATCGAGATGTTCTCGTCGAGCGGGACGGCCGAGCCGTCCCACATGTGCGACTGGAACAGCGGGTTGCGACCGGCCCGGACCTCTTCTTCGGAGGCGGCGATGAGCGGGAGCACGAAGCCGTCGAGGGCGTCCTTCGGGCAGTGGTCGGTGTGGAGGGCGACGGTCACCGGGTAGTTCTTCGCGACCTCGGTCGCGAACTTGGCGAAGGCGATGGCGCCCGCGGCGCGGTTCTTGACGGTGTGGCCGGCGAAGTAGTCGGCGCCGCCGGTGGTGACCTGGATGATGCCGTCGCTGCCCGCCTCGGTCAGGCCCTGCAGCACGGAGTTGATCGTCTGCGACGACGAGACGTTGACGGCGGGGTAGGCGAAGCCCTTGTTCTTCGCCTTGTCGAGCATCTCGGCGTACTGCTCGGGGGTTGCGACGGGCATTGAATCTCCTTCGATCACGGCTGGTGGCTCATCCACCCTAGTCAGCGCACGTCTGTTCGTCCTGGTCGTCGGAGCCCGGTCGGGAGGCGCGGCGCGGGTAAGATCCGGAGCATGGCTGACACGGATTCCGGAACCCTCTACTCGCACCCCGACCGCAACCTCGGCATGGAACTGGTCCGGGCCACCGAGGCGGCCGCGATCCGTTCGGCGCCGTTCATCGGCAAGGGCGACAAGAACGCCGCCGACAAGGCCGCGGTCGACGCCATGCGCAAGTTCTTGGGCACGGTGGCGTTCGACGGCGTGGTCGTGATCGGCGAGGGCGAGAAGGACGAAGCCCCGATGCTCTTCAACGGCGAGCACGTCGGCAACGGCTTCGGCCCGGCCTGCGACATCGCCGTCGACCCGATCGACGGCACGAGCCTCACCGCGGCGGGACGCATGAACGCCCTCTCGGTGATCGCCGTCAGCGACCGCGGCAGCATGTACGACCCCAGCGCCGTCTTCTACATGGACAAGATCGTCACCGGCCCCGAGGGCCGCGGCATCATCGACCTCGACCGTCCCATCGGCGAGAACATCACCGCCCTGGCCACCGCCAAGGGCATCGCCGTCGAGGACATGCAGATCGCCGTCCTCGACCGTCCCCGTCACGCCGACCTCATCGCCGAGATCCGGGCCGTGGGCGCGTCGACCCGCCTGCTCCTCGACGGTGACGTGGCCGGTGGCATCAACGCCGCCCGTCCCGACTCCCGCATCGACATGTGCGTCGGCGTCGGTGGCACGCCCGAGGGCATCATCACGGCCTGCGCGGTCAAGGCCCTCGACGGCCTGATCCTCGCCCGCCTCGCCCCGAAGGACGACGCCGAGCGCCAGAAGGCGATCGACGCCGGTCACGACCTCGACCGCGTCCTCGACCAGGACGACCTCGTCACGGGCGACAACGCGTACTTCGTCGCCACGGGTGTCACCGACGGCGCACTCGTCGCGGGCGTCACGCGCAAGCAGGGCATGATCCGCACCTCGAGCATCGTGCTGCGCTCGCACTCCGGCACCATCCGCCGGGTCGAGGCCGACCACCTCGTCTCGAAGTGGTACGGCGAGAAGGCCTGATCGGCGCGACACCCGCCTGACACGACGAACGCCCGGCCTCGGCCGGGCGTTCGTCGCACCGGGGGTCAGTCGTGGTCGGTGCTGCCCTCGACGAGGGCCGACGCGAGCTCGGGGGCGGTGAGCTCTCGGGGAGACTCCTCGACGATCGTCGGGGTCGCGAGGACCTTGGACTCGTCGAGCATGCTGAGCCGACGGGCCGACGGGAGGACCGTCCGCTCGAGCGACCCGACGAACCGGTTGTAGTCCGTGACGCCGGCGCGCAGCGACCGGCCGAGCTTGTCGACGTGGCCGGCCATGGTCGACAGCCGACCGTAGAGTTCGCGGCTGAGGTCGAAGAGCTCTTTCGCCTCGGCGGTGACGACGTCCTGTTGCCAGCTGAAGGCGACGGTCTTGAGCACCGACCAGAGGGTCACGGGCGAGGCGAGGGCGACGCGCTTCTGGAAGGCGTAGTCCATCAGGGCCGGGTCGGCCTCGAGGGCGGACGACACGAGCGACTCGCTCGGGATGAACGCGATGACCAGCTCGGGCGAGGACTCGAGTCCGGCCCAGTACGTCTTGCCCGCCAGGGCGTCGACGTGGGCCCGCAGCGCCTTGACGTGCTGCCGGACCAGCTGGTCGCGTCGTGCGCCCTCGTCGCCCGTGGCGGATGCGGGGATGGCGCTGGCCTCGAGGTAGGCGGAGAACGGCACCTTGGCGTCGACCGCGATGTTCTTGCCGCCGGGGAGGTGCACCACCATGTCGGGGCGACCGGAGCCGGCGTCCGACGAGATCGACGTCTGCACGTCGAAGTCGACGCGCTCGACGAGACCCGCGGCCTGCACGACGTTGCGCAACTGGGTCTCGCCCCACACGCCGCGGGTGCTGTTCGACTTCAGCGCGGAGGCGAGCGACTCGGCCGTCCCGCGGAGCCGTTCACCCGATTCGGCGGCGGTGCGGAGCTGCTCGCTGAGGGCGCCGTACTGGAGGGTGCGTTCGGCTTCGAGCTCGGCCACCTTCTGCTGGACGGCCTGCAGGCTCTCGGCCACCGGGCTGAGCGCGACGAGCACCTGACCGTCGGTGCGTGCCCTCTCGGCCTCGGCGATGCGGACGTCGCGGAGGCGGTCCTGGAACTCGCGGAGGCGGTCTTCTTGCTGCGCGATCTGTCGACGGTACTGGTCGTCCTGACCGTCGAGGCGCTCACGAGTGGCATCGGCCACGGCGCGGGCTGCGGCGAGGTCGGACGACAGGCGTGCCGTCGCCTCCGCGGCGCGGGTCCGGGCGACGAGTGCCCCGACGGCGACGCCGAGGACGAGACCGAGCAGCAGGGCGAGGAACAGCGCGAGCGGAAGGGGCATGGCGGAAGTGTGGCAGCGGCCACCGACACCGGTCGGGAGTCGACGCGGTGGGGTCGGGAGAGACCGACGCGCCCCGGGGGCGTCGGACTGGCGTGAGGGAGGCGCCTAGCCGAAGGCCATCGGGCGTCGGTCGGCCCGGGGCACGGCGGGCGCCGTCGGCGCCCCGGCCGGCTGCAGCACCTTCACCTTGACCGACGCGATCGTCGCGAGTTCGGACAGGTCGGAGGCGCCGTGGAACAGTGCGGCGTGGGCGACGATGGCCGCACAGGCCTCGGCGTCGGCGAGGGCGTCGTGGTGGGAGAAGGCGTCGAACCCGGCGGCCGTCGCGGCGATCGGCAGCCGGTACGAGTCGAGCGAGTAGGTCTTGCGGGCGACCTGCAGGCTGCAGAGGTACGACCACGGGGGAGGGGTGAGCCCGGTCGCCGCGCAGGCGGCCTTGATGACGCCCATGTCGAATCCGGCGTTGTGGGCGACGAAGACGTCGTCGCCGGCGAAGTCGGCGAGCAGCTCGAACTGTTCGGCCCAGCCGAAGGCGCCGACGACGTCGTTCGCGACGATGCCGTGGATGCGGGTGTTCCACTCGGAGAACTCGTCGTGCCCGGTGGGTGGCTGGATCAACCAGCCGACCTTGTCGACGACGACGCCGTCGCGGACCTTGACGAGGCCGACGGAGCAGGCACTGGCGCTGCTCGAGTTCGCGGTCTCGAAGTCGATCGCGGTGAAGTCGATGGGCATTGACTCATGCTCTCACGCGCCTCCGACACCGCCTCCCCAGGCGCGGTGGGCGACCGTTCCCTCCACGGCGGACGCGGTTCCGACGGCACGGCTCGGCAGGCCCGGTACGCTTGACCCTCGTGGCTCTCACTATCGCGATCGTCGGACTGCCCAACGTCGGCAAGTCCACCCTGTTCAACGCCCTGACCAAGAACCAGGTGCTGGCGGCGAACTATCCGTTCGCGACCATCGAGCCCAACGTGGGCATCGTCAACCTGCCCGACCCGCGCCTCCAGGTGTTGGCCGGTCTCTTCGGCAGCGAGAAGATCCTGCCCGCGCCGGTGTCGTTCGTCGACATCGCCGGCATCGTCAAGGGAGCGAGCGAGGGCGAGGGCCTGGGCAACAAGTTCCTGGCGAACATCCGCGAGGCCGACGCCATCGCCGAGGTCGTGCGCGGCTTCGACGACCCCGACGTCGTGCACGTCGACGGCAAGGTCGACCCCGAGAGCGACATGGGCACGATCAACACCGAGCTGATCCTCGCCGACCTCGAGACGGTCGAGAAGGCGCTCGTCCGGTACGAGAAAGAGCTGCGGCTGAAGCGCGTCGAGCCGATCGTGCACGAGACGGCCGTCGCCGCCAAGGAGGCGCTCGAGCGAGGCGAGGCGCTCTCGGCCACGAGCATCGACCTCGAGCCGATCCGCGAACTCGGGTTGCTCACCGCGAAGCCCTTCATCTACGTCTTCAACGTCGACGAGGCCGTCCTCACCGACGAGGCGCGCAAGGCCGAACTGCAGGCCCTGGTCTCGCCGGCCGAGGCGATCTTCCTCGACGCGCAGGTCGAGTCCGAGCTGATCGGCCTCGACGACGAGGACGCCGCCGAGCTGCTCGCGTCGCTCGGGCAGGACGAGTCCGGTCTCGACCAGCTCGCCCGCATCGGCTTCGAGACGCTCGGGCTGCAGACCTACCTGACGGCCGGCCCGAAGGAGACCCGCGCCTGGACGATCGGCAAGGGCTGGAAGGCCCCGCAGGCCGCCGGGGTCATCCACACCGACTTCGAGAAGGGCTTCATCAAGGCCGAGGTCATCTCGTTCGACGACCTGGTCGAGACCGGCTCCATCGCGGAGGCGCGCTCGGCCGGCAAGGCCCGCATCGAGGGCAAGGAATACGTCATGCAGGACGGCGACGTGGTGGAGTTCCGCTTCAACAACTGACGCCCCGGGCTCGGGGGCGAGCGCCACTCATCTACTCTCAAGCATGAGCCAAACGGATTCCCCGCCCACCGGCACCACCTCCGGCGCCCCCGCACTGCTGCGCCTCGGCGTCCTGGCCACCTCGCGCAAGCCCGACGAGCGGCGCCTGCCGATCCACCCCGCCCACCTCGACCGCATCGACGCCGACCTGCGGGCGAACATGACCCTCGAGCGCGGCTACGGCCTGCGCTTCGGCATCCCCGACGCCGACCTCGAACCCCTCGTGGCGATGGCCGACCGCGAGCAGATCGTCGCGGACAGCGACGTCGTCCTGCTGCCCAAGCCCCAGGCCGCCGACCTCGAGGGCCTGCGCGACGGTCAGACCCTCTGGGGCTGGCCGCACTGCGTCCAGGACCGCGAGATCACCCAGCTCGCCATCGACAAACGGCTCACCCTCATCGCGTGGGAGGCCATGAACCACTGGCAGTCCGACGGGGGCTACGGCCTGCACGTCTTCCACAAGAACAACGAGCTCGCCGGCTACTGCTCGGTGCTGCACGCCCTCCAGCTCTGCGGCTCGACCGGCGACTACGGCCGTCGCCTCAGCGCCGTCGTCATCGGCTTCGGCGCCACCGCCCGCGGCGCCGTCACGGCCCTCAACGCCCACGGCATCCACGACGTGCGCGTCCTGACGAACCGCAACATCGCCGCCGTCGGCTCGCCGATCCCGTCGGTCGACATCTTCCAGTTCGAACACGACCCCGAGACGCCCGGCGCCAGCACCGTGAACACCCCCGACGGGCCGGTCGCCCTCGCTCCGTTCCTCGCCGCCGCCGACATCGTCGTCAACTGCACCCTGCAGGACCCGAACGCCCCGCTCACCTACCTCCGCGAGACCGACCTCGACGCCTTCCGCCCCGGCAGCCTCATCGTCGACGTCTCGGTGGACGAGGGCATGGGCTTCGAGTGGGCCCGCGCCACGACTTTCGCCGAGCCGCTCGTCACCGTCGGCGCGACCACGAACTACTACGCCGTCGACCACAGCCCCTCACTGCTCTGGAACTCCACGACGTGGGAGATCAGCGAGGCCCTCCTGCCCTTCCTGCGCACCGTCATGGAGGGGCCGACCTCGTGGGCGGCGTCCGACACGATCCGCCGCGCCGTCGAGATCGCGGAGGGGCGGGTCGAGAACGAGGCGATCCTCGAGTTCCAGCACCGCGCCTCCTCGTACCCGCACGCACCGCTCGACTGAGCGGAGCCGCAGGCCGGGCGGTCGCGGGGACGGCTCAGACCGCAGGAGGCGCGGCGAGGGCCGCGAGGACGCGCCCGGCCCCGAAGTCCCACGCCCCGTCGACGTCGCCGCCCAGTTGGAAACCGCCGTTGAGCTCCATGATGACGAAGCCCGCCACCCACGCCGTGAGCGTGCGGGCGGCGTCGAGGGCTCGCTCCGGCCCGACGAGCTGCTCGCCGACCCGGAGGGCGGCGGCGCTCGCCGCGGCGCCGAACTCGCGGCGCGCGGTGGGGACGCCGGGCCCGGGCGTCATGACCAGCTGGAACGCGGCCGGGCGCTCGTGCCCGAACGTGCGGAAGGCGTCGAGCACCTCGCGAGCGGACCCCGCCCCGTCGAGCCGCGCGGCCAGGTCGGTGAGGGTGGCCTCCGCGACCGACCGCAGCAGCGCCTCCCGGTTCTCGACCCTCTTGTAGAGCGAGGGTGCACGCACGCCGACCCGCGCCGCGACCGCGGCCATCGTGAGGCCGGACGGGCCGTCGGCCTCGAGCAGCTCGCGCGCGGCGAGCAGGATGGCGTCGGGTGAGGTGCGGTCGGGTGTGGGCATCCGTCGAGTATAGCTATTGACAATAGCCATGATGGCTAACTACCGTAGCCATCATGGAACTCGCCCCCTCCCTCCACCGCATCGGCAACGACATCGTCGCCGCGTACCTCGTCGTCACGCCCGAGGGCGTGACCGTGATCGACGCCGGTCTGCCCGGCCTCTGGTCCGAACTCGTCTCCGAGCTGGCCGCCGTCGGACGCACCCCCGACGACGTGAAGGGCGTCGTCCTCACCCACGGTGACTCCGACCACGTCGGCTTCGCCGAGCGGCTGCGTCGCGAACACGGGGTGCCCGTGTACGTCCACGCCGCCGACGCCTCGCGGGCGAAGGGCGGGCCGAAGCCGGGGAACGGCATGCCGCCGATGAAGCTCGGCCCCCTGCTGGGGTTCGCCGGCTACAGCCTGCGCAAGGGCGGGGCGAGGACCGCGTGGCTCACCGAGGTCGTCGAGGTGCACGGGGGCGAGACGCTCGACCTGCCGGGTGCGCCTCGGATCATCCCGATGCCCGGGCACTCCGAAGGCAGCATCGCCGTGTTCGTCCCGGGCGTCGACGCCGTGTTCGTGGGCGACGCCCTGACCACGCGCCACGTGACGACCGGGCACGTCGGGCCCGCACCGGCTCCGTTCACCGACGAGCCCGAGCAGGCCCTCGCCTCGCTCGACGCCCTGCTCGGGACCGGCGCGACCTGGGTGCTGCCGGGCCACGGCGCCCCCTGGGACGGTGGCGTGGCCGCGGCCGTCACCGCCGTCCGCGCCGCCGCCCGCTGACCGGACCGGGCCGGCTCGGACGGCGCCGCCCGGCGACGGGCCGACCCGGGGTCAGACCCCGACCGGCACCGCCGCCGGCGTCACCCGCACCAGCACGGCCTTCGACACCGGGGTGTTGCTGCCGATCGACGCGCTGTCGAGCGGCACGAGCACGTTCGCCTCGGGGAAGTACGCGGCGGCGCACCCGCGGGCCGTGGGGTAGGCGACGATGCGGTAGTCGCTTAGCACCCGCTCGACGTCGTCGGTCCAGACCGTCGACACGTCGACCTTCTGGCCGTCGGTGAGCCCGAGGTCGTCGAGGTCGAGCGGGTTGACGAAGACCACGTGCCGACCCTTCTTGATGCCGCGGTAGCGGTCGTTGAGGCTGTAGATCGTGGTGTTGTACTGGTCGTGCGAGCGCAGGGTCTGCAGCAGCAGCGTCCCCTCGGGGCGCTCGACGTGCTCGAGGTCGTTGACCGTGATCATCGCCTTGCCGACCTTCGTCGCGAAGGTCCGCGAGTCGCGCGGCCCGTTCGGCAGCACGAAGCCGTCACGGCTGCGCACCCGCTCGCTGTAGCGCTCGAAGCCCGGCACGACCCGGCTGATGTGGTCGCGCAGCCTGTCGTAGTCGTCCTCGAAGCCCTTCCAGTCGATCTCGAGGTCGGCCCGGTCGCCGAGCGTCGCCCGCGCCAGGCGACTGACGATGGCGACCTCGCTGAGCAGGTCGGGCGCGACCGGCGGCACCTGGCCGTGGCTGCCGTGCACCGAGCACACGGTGTCCTCGACCGAGACGAACTGCGGCCCGGCCTCCTGCACGTCGATCTCGGTGCGGCCGAGCGTCGGCAGGATGAGCGCCTCGGCGCCGACCACGGCGTGCGAGCGGTTCAGCTTCGTCGACACCTGGACGGTCATGTCGGTCCCGCGCATCGCGGCCTCGGCAAGCTGGGTGTCCGAGATCGCGGCCACGAGGTTGCCGCCCATGCCCATCCAGAACTTGATGCGCCCCTCCTGCATGGCCTTGATGCCCTTGAGGGCGTCGACGCCGTGCTCGCGCGGCGGGTCGAAGCGGAACTCCTTCTGCAGGGCGTCGAGGAACTCGTCCGAGACCTGCTCCCAGATGCCCATCGTGCGGTCGCCCTGCACGTTGCTGTGCCCGCGGATCGGCGAGGCGCCGGCACCCGGCTTGCCGATGTTGCCGCGCAGGAGCAGCAGGTTGATGATCTCCTTGATGGTGTCGACGGCCTTGCGGTGCTGCGTGATGCCCATCGCCCAGGTGATGATCACGCGGTCCGAGGCCAGGTAGCGGTCGGCCAGCTCGTCGATCTCGGCCCGGTCGAGCCCGGTCGCGAGCAGCACTTCGTCGTCGTCGACCTGCGCGATGTGCTCGCGGAAGGCCTCGAGCCCGACGGTGTGCTCGGCCAGGAACTCGTGGTCGAGCACCGTGCCGGGGGCGGCGTCCTCGGCCTCGAGGACGCGCTTGGCGACGGCCTGCAGCAACGCCATGTCGCCACCGAGCCGGATCTGCAGGAACTGGTCGGCGATCTCCGTGCCGCGACCCGCGACGCCGCGCGGCAGCTGCGGGTTCTTGTAGCGACGCAGGCCGGCCTCGGGCAGCGGGTTGACCGCCACGATCTTCGCGCCCTTGAGCTTGGCGTCCTCGAGGGCCGTCAGCATGCGCGGGTGGTTGGTGCCCGGGTTCTGCCCGAGGATGACGATCAGGTCGGCCTGCTCGAAGTCGTCGTAGGCGATGGTCGACTTGCCGATGCCGACCACCTCGGCCATGGCGAGGCTCGTCGACTCGTGGCACATGTTCGAGCAGTCGGGCAGGTTGTTCGTGCCGAAGGCGCGCACGAACAGCTGGTACGCGAAGGCCGCCTCGTTCGAGGTGCGGCCGGACGTGTAGAACGACGCCTCGTCCGGGCTGTCGAGAGACCTCAGCTTGTCGCCGACGATGCGGAACGCCTCGTCCCACGACACCTCGCGGTAGTGGTCGCTGCCGGCGGGCTTGTGCACGGGCTTGGTGAGGCGGCCCTGCATGCCGAGCCAGTACTCGGTCTTGTCGAGCAGGTCGGTCACCGAGTGCTCGGCCCAGAACGTGTCGGGCACGAGCACCGGGTTGGCCTCCCAGGTGACCGCCTTGGCGCCGTTCTCGCAGAACTCGGCGACCTTGCGGTGGTTCGGGTCGGGCCAGGCGCAGCTCATGCAGTCGAAGCCGTCCTTCTGGTTCAGCGACGTCATGAGCTTGACGGTGCGGGCCAGCCCGAGCTGCTTGATGGCCGGGTCCATCGAGTGCAGCACGCCGGGCACGCCGGCGGCCCACTCGCGCGGGGGGCCGACCTCGATGTCGGCGTCGGTCACGTCGGAGACGGGGGGTTTCTCGGTCACGGTCTGGTTCCGATCGTCAGGGGGACGGGCGAGGAGGCGCGCGTCGCGCCGCCGGGGGAGTCGAGGGCGTCGGCGTCATCGGCGTCGGCGGATTCGCGGGACGAGGAGGCGCGGGTCGCGTCGCCGGCGTCGCGCGAGCGGGCCGACGGCTCGGTCCCGTCGGGCTCGCCGAGCCGGTCCGGTCGCGAGTACACGACCATCGACCGGCCGCGGAGGAACCCCACGATCGTGACGCCCAGCTCGGTCGCGAGGTCGACGGCGAGCGACGACGGTGCCGACACGGCGGCGAGCACCGGGATGCCGGCCATCGACGCCTTCTGCGTGAGCTCGAACGAGGCGCGACCCGAGACCATCAGGACGGTCCCGCCCAACGGCAGCCGCGCCTCCTTGACGGCCCAGCCGACGACCTTGTCGACGGCGTTGTGCCGACCGACGTCCTCGCGCAGGACGAGCAGCTCGCCCGTGCGGCCGTCGAAGAGCGCCGCGGCGTGGAGCCCGCCGGTCTTCTCGAACACGTCCTGGCCCTCGCGCAGGCGGTCGGGGAAGGTCGCGAGCAGGGCGGGGTCGACGACGAGGGGGTCGTGCCGCACGTCGTGTTGCGACGTCGTGCGGACGGCGTCGATCGAGGCCTTGCCGCACAGCCCGCACGAGCTGGTCGTGTAGAACGCCCGCTCGAGGCTCGGGTCGGGCGCCGGCACCCCGGGCGCGAGCGTGACGTCGAGCACGTTGTACGTGTTGAGCCCCTCGGCGGTGGCCCCGGCGCAGTAGCGGGCGGCGAAGAACTCGTCACCGGTCGAGATGACGGCCTCGGACACGAGGAACCCCGCGGCCAGGTCGAAGTCGTGACCGGGCGTGCGCATGGTGATGGCGAGCGACGTGCCGCCGACGCGGATCTCGAGGGGTTCCTCGACCGCGAGGGTGTCCATGGTCTTGCGGACGCCCGCGCTGCCGTCGTCACCGACCGTGATGCGGGTCACCGGTTTGCGGGACGTGATGCGTGCCATGGGTCAGGTCTACCCCTCGAACCCCGGAATCGAAAGCCGGCGGGGTCCGCACCTCACCACGGGAGGCCGAGCGAGGGGACGACGTCGCCCGCCCGCGCCCCGCCCTCGGGCACGACGAGCAGCCCGTCGGCGTCGGCCAGGCCGCGCAGCATCGCCGACGACTGGCGCTCGGTCGGCACGGCTCCGTCCGGGGTCGCCCGGTACGCCTGCACGAGCGCGCCGGGTCGGGGGTGGGCCACGTCGACGGCGAGCGTGACGGACCCGGGAGGCGCGGGTCGCCTCCCGAGGAGGCCGTCCACCACCGCGGTCCCCACGACCACGAGCCCCACGTAGGCGGCCATCGGGTTGCCCGGCAGGCACAGGTAGACCGTGTCGCCGCGGCGCGCGACGACCAGGGGCTGCCCCGGACGCATCGCGAGACCGTCGACCACCAGCTCGGCGCCCAGCCGGTCGAGGGCGGCGCGGACGTGGTCGGTCGGGCCGTGCGCGGTGCCTCCGGTCGTCACCACGAGGCGACGGTCCGGGCGGTCGAGGGCGGCGATCGTCGCGTCGAGGTCGTCGGCCACCCGCGTCGTGGTCGCGGACGCCGTGCCGAGGGAGCCGAGGAGGCGCGGCACCGGCACCGAGAACACGTCGCGGACCGTGCCGCGCTCGGGCACGCCCTCGGCCACGACCTCGTCGCCGAGCACGGCCAGGGCCACCGTCGGGCGGGTCACCACGGGCACGGCGTCGTGCCCGCCGAGGGCCAGCACGGCGACGCGGGGCGGGGTGAGGAGCGTGCCCGCGGTGATCAGGGCGTCGCCGCGGTCGATCTCTTCTCCGGCCCGCCGGACGTGCGGCGGGCGGCGGGGGTCGTCGTCGGCCGTCAGGACGCCGTCGGCCACGTGCCCGGACTCCGAGCGCAGCACCCGGTCCGTCCCGTCCGGGACGACGGCGCCCGTGGTGACCGGTCGTGCGACCCCGGTCGGCAGCGACCCGCCGTCGTCGGCCGCGACCCGGCCCGCGACGATCGACGGGCCGAGTCGCCAGGGGCCCTCGCCGGCGACCGCCCAGCCGTCCATCGCCGAGACGTCGGAGCCGGGCACGCGCGCGAGGCTCGTGGCGTCCCGGGCCAGCGTGCGACCGACCGCGTCGGCGAGCAGGACGGTCTCGAGGTCGCGGGGCAGGGCCCGGGCGGCGTCGGACGCCTCGGCGCGGGCCACCCGCCAGTCGGCCCGCCGGACCGTCACGCCGGGTCGGCCGTGGCCAGGGCGGTGGCGGTCGCGGTCGCCCGGTCCAGCTCGGCCTGCGAGCCGCCGGCGAGCCCCGCGGCGTAGCCGACGAGGAACGTCGTCAGCGGGGCGGCCGGGCGGGCGACGCCGTGCGCCGCGTCGCGGGCGAGGTCGAGAACCACGGGGACGTCGACCACGAAGTCGTCGGGCAGGCCCAGGGCCCGGACGAGTCGTGCGGCCCAGGCGTCGAGTTCGGCAGGTGTGTCGGTCATGGTCGACACTCAACCAGTCGCGTCGGCCTCGCGCCGGACGACACCCAGGCGGTCGGCGTCGGCGACGGTGTCGACGTCGGCGCAGAGCGCGTCGGGCACGGGGACCTCGAGCAGGTCGAGCCCGTCGAGCAGACGGCGGAGCGACAGGCCCTCGAGGGGGCCGTCGGCCCGCAGTCCTCCGAGTCGCGTCCGCAGGGCGTCGGTCCGGTAGAGGGCGAGCAGTGGCTGACGTCGCCCGTCCGAGTCGACGGCGAGCCGACCGTCCCGGTGTTCGTCGTCCTCGGCGCAGCCGGCGAGGAGGGCCGCCACGGCCTCGGGCGCCCGCGGCAGGTCGCAGGCCAGCACGAGTGCCCACGGTGACGGGTCGCCGACGACGGCGAGACCGGCCGCGAGGGCGGCCACCGGCCCGGACCAGGCGGGCTCCTCACGGGTGAGCAGGGCTCCGGCGGGCGGCACCCGACCGTCGCGCAGGCCGACCACGACGAGGGTCCGGGCTCCGGCCGCCGCCTGGACGGCCCGGTCGAGGAGCGTCGCGTCGCCACTCGTGAAGCCGGTCTTGTCGGCACCGTGCACCCGGGAGGCGCGACCCCCGGCGAGCAGGACGGCGTCGAACCCGGCGTCCCCGGTCATGCCCTGCCACCCGCGTCCACGCCGCGAGCCTAGACCTGCCCTCGACCGGCGTCCTCGGGGCGAGGCCATCCCGGAGGATGATCCGATGTCGTCCTCGGAGCCGAGGCTTCCTCGTGTCGTTGTCGTTAGGCTGGAGAGATCAGCCGACAGACCGGTCCGGCATCGGCCTGGCGAGGGGGAGACGACCATGAAGCGTTCCGTGAACACCGCCCTCGTCGGTCTTGCACTGGCCGGACTGCTGGCCGGTTGCGCGCCGGCGACGGGTGGAGCGGGCGCGTCGACGTCCGGTCCGACCGCCCCGGCGACCGACGTCGCCGCCTCGCCCGAGGCCACCGCGACCCCGTCGGAGACCCCGACGGCGACTCCGTCGCAGACCCCGACGACGCGGCCCGTGTCGATCCCGACGGACTGCACCGACCTGGTGGACGCCGCGACCTACGCCGCCACGATGGGCGACGCCCCCCTCAACGACCCCGCCTACTTCGGTCAGCCGATGGGACAGGTCGCTCCCACGGCACCCGGCGCCGACGCCGACCTGAGGGACGTCGTGGCGTCCGCCCAGGTGCTCCGCTGTGGCTGGGCCGACGTGCGGGCCGACGTCACGGGCCTCTTCGCCGACGTCAGCACGGTGGACGCCGCGACGGCCGCGGCGTATCCCGCCTGGCTCGCCGAGGGACGCGAACCCACCTCGGTCTTCTGGCTCGACGGCGTGGTCTACGACTGCTCCGAGGCGTACGGCGGCTCGCTCTGCCGGTACGTCACGACCCACCCGATGTACGGCGTCGACATGGCGGACACCGTGCTGGTGCGCGACGACGTCGTCGTCACGGTGTCGCAACGGAATTTCCCGACCGACGACCTCATGGGATCGATCGTCACGCGCCTCTGGGGCTGAGGAGCGACCGGACGCCAGGAGGCGCGGTGCCGATCGAACCGGCACCGCGCCTCCTGGGTCTCCGACGGGCGTCAGCCCGCGGCGACCTGCTGGTCGCGCTTCGGCAGCACCCAGCCCGGACGGACGAAGTGGCAGGTGTAGCCGTAGGGGTCCTTCTCGAGGTAGTCCTGGTGTTCTTCTTCGGCCTCCCAGAAGTCGCCGGCCGGGGTGACCTCGGTGACCACCTTGCCGGGCCAGAGGCCGGACGCGTCGACGTCGGCGATGGTGTCGAGGGCCGTCGCGCGCTGCTCGTCGTCCGCGTAGAAGATGGCCGAGCGGTAGCTGTCGCCGACGTCGTTGCCCTGGCGGTCCTTCGTCGACGGGTCGTGGATCTGGAAGAAGAACTCGAGGATCTCGCGGTACGAGGTCAGACCCGGGTCGAACACGATCTCGACGGCCTCGGCGTGGCCGCGGTGGTTGCGGTACGTCGCGTTCGGCACGCTGCCGCCCGAGTAGCCGACGCGGGTCGAGACGATGCCCGGTCGGCGGCGGAGCAGCTGCTGGGCGCCCCAGAAGCAGCCGCCGGCGAGGATCGCGGTCTCGGTCGTGCCGCTGGGGGCGGGGGTGGATTCGGGGGAGAAGAGCGTCATGTAGGCACCGTATCCTTCGGTTTCGAGTGAGGCGTGGGGGACGAAGCGGAGAGCCGCCGAGTTGATGCAGTACCGCAGCCCGCCGGTGGCGGTGGGTCCGTCGCGGAAGACGTGGCCGAGGTGGCTGTCCCCGGCGGTCGAGCGCACCTCGGTGCGCTTGAAGAACAAGCCCTCGCGCTTCTCGACGACGTGTTCGGCGTCGATGGGTCGCGTGAAGCTCGGCCAGCCGGTGCGGCTGTCGAACTTGTCGACCGAGGCGAACAGGGGCTCGCCCGAGACGACGTCGACGTAGATGCCCGCGTCCTTCGAGTCCCAGAACTCGTTGCGGAAGGCGGGTTCGGTGCCACCGCCCTGGGTCACGCGGCGCTGGGTCGAGGTGAGGCGGGCGACCGCCTCGGGGTCTTTCCGGTACTGGTCCGACATGATGCCTCCTGTTCGTCGGCGTCGGTGCGATCGGATGGGTCGGGTGCCCGCGGTCGCCTCGATGCCTCTCACGACAACAACCGGGCGGCGCCGGGTGTTCCGTCGGCCTGCGAGGATCGACGCATGAGCCTGATCCGACTGAACGACGTGACCGTCCGCTTCGACGGCACCCCGGTGGTGCGCGAGGCGTTCTTCCGCCTCGACGAGAAGGAGCGCGTGGGGATCGTCGGTCGCAACGGCAGCGGCAAGTCCACGCTGCTCAAGCTGATGCTCGACCAGGTGCAGCCCGACGAGGGCACGGTCACGATCGAGCAGGGCGTCCGGGTGGGGTACTTCTCGCAGTTCTCCGAACTCGACGGCACGCAGACCATCGTCGAGGTGCTGACCGGGCTCTTCGCCCACGAGCGGGCGATCGAGGCCGACCTGGCGCAGATCGACGCCGACATCGCCGTGGTCGCGATGGACCCCGACGGCGGGGACGCCCTCGACCAGCTGATCCACCGACAGTCCGAACTGTTCGCCGAGATGGACCGGGTCGACGGCTGGGAGTACCCGCGCCGCATCGACACGGCCCTGAGCGTGCTCGGATTCAGCGACGCGCACCGCACCAGCCCGATCGACGACCTCAGCGGTGGTTGGCGCAACCGGGCGGCCCTCGCGAAGATCGTCCTCGAGGACCCCGACGTGCTGCTGCTCGACGAGCCCACGAACTTCCTCGACGTGGCCGGCGTCGAGTGGCTCGAGTCGTGGTTCCGCGACTTCCACGGCGCGGCCGTGGTCGTCTCGCACGACCGCAGCTTCCTCGACGCGGTCGTCACCCGCATCGTCGAGGTCGAGAACTTCCACCTGCACGACTACCCGGGCGACTTCGCCGAGTACGTCGTGCAGAAGCAGTTCCGGCTGAAGAGCCTCGAGCAGCAGTTCGTGCACGAGTCCGAGCTGCTCGCGTTCGAGGCCGAGGGCATCTCGGACCGCCGCGACGCCGCCAAGGCCGCCAAGCGCCAGGACGGTGGCGACCTGCTCAAGCAGCTCGCCAAGGTCAAGAAGTCGCGGGCACCCCGCCCCGTCGACCAGATCATCACCGAGATCTACTCGGGGCTGCACGTCAAGGACGTCCTGTGCCGGGTCGACGGCCTCGGCAAGGCCCGCGACGACCGGACGCTCTTCGACGACCTCACGTTCGAGCTGCGGCGCGGCGACCGCCTGGTGGTCACGGGGGCGAACGGCAGCGGCAAGAGCACGCTGCTGCGGGTGCTGACGGGGGAAGAACGTGCCGACGCCGGTCGGGCCGCGTGGGCGGGCGGGGTCAAGGTGGTCTCGTACGACCAGGTGCTGGCCGAGCTCGACGACGACGACACCGTCACGCACTCGGTCAACGCGATGCCCGACAGCCTCGCCCTGACCGCGACGCGGAAGTCGGTCGGGCGGTTCCTCGCGATGTTCCAGTTCAGCGAGGCCGATCTCAAGAAGCGCATCGGCGCGCTCTCCGGTGGTCAGCGGGCCCGCGTCGCGATGGCGCAGTGCCTGCTCTCGGGGGCCTCGGTGCTGCTGCTCGACGAGCCCACCAACCACCTCGACGTGCCGAGCGCCCAGGTCATGGAGCGGGCGCTGCAGCACTTCCCCGGGGCGGTCGTCGTGGTCAGCCACGACCGGTTCTTCGCCGACAAGGTCGCCACGCGGCGTCTGGTCTTCGGCGCGGACGCCGACCGTCCCGAGCGCGTGGTCGTCACCGCCGCCTGAGCCGCGGCGCGCCGGGCGCGGTGCGCCGGGCGCGGGTCGGGTCCGCGTGCGGCCGGGCTCAGCCCTCGGTCGTCAGCTGCCGGACGACCTCGGCGACGCCCGAGACGACGAGCCCGGACGCACCCCCGTCGAGTGCGGCGCGAGCGGCGTCCAGGTCGGACACGATGTGGCCGAGGACCGGCTTGCCGGTGGCCGTCATCGTCGCCCAGGTCGCGGCCGGGGCGGACCAGTCGAGGCCCAGCATGCTCCAGCTGGCGGAGGTCCGGGTGAGCAGCTCGGGGTCGGCCGCCAGCTCGTCGGCGTAGTAGTACCCCCAGGTCGCGCACCCCTCGGAGGCGGCGAGGTCGCCCCACTCGGTCTGCGTGCAGTACCCCTTGCCGACGAGCGTCTGCGCCACCTCCGACGTCCCGAGCTGCATCCATGCGATCTCGAACAGCTCGGGGTAGAAGCGGGCGTCGACGTACTTCGGGTCGACGAACAGGGCGTGTTCCCGGCCGAACTCGCGCACGATCTCGTCGAAGCGGGCGTACGGCTGGTCGGACTGCTCGGGGTCGTTCGTCTCGGCCGCCGAGATGCGGTACTGCTGCACCTCGCTCCACGTGTGGTCGGCGGGGACGAACCCGGTCGTGCCCGAGGTGCGGTCGAGGGTCTCGTCGTGCAGTCCGAACCAGACGCCGTCCGAGGTGCGGGAGAGCGACACCTCGAGCCCGTCCACCCCGGCGGCGACCGACTGCCGGTAGGCGAACATCGACATCTCGGGCCAGTCGCCGGACCCGCCGCGGTGGGCGACGGTGGAGGGTCGAACCGCCAGGAGGGTGTCGACGGGCCGAGGAGGCGCGGCTCGGGTGACCGGCGCCTCCTCGCTCAGTCGCACGGAACGCAACCCGAGGGCGACGGCGGCCGTCCCGAGGACGGCGACGCCGCCGACGCCGAGCAGGACCGTTCGACGGGAGAGGCGTGCCAGGGGCTCGGGCGTGCGGGGCATGTGCCCACTATGGGGGGAGACCGGGTGCCGCGCCGACCACCGCCCGCCGGATCACCCGTCGTTCGCCCGGTTCAGTCGGCCGCGTACTCGTCGAGTGCGGGCAGCGGGCGACCGTCGTGGTCCCACATCGCCTGGTTCTCCCACGCGTTGCCCGAGGTCGGGTCGTCCGGGTCCCATCCGGCACCGTCGACCGCGGTCCACGCGGGTTCCCACGCCACGACGCCGATTCCGCGGCCGCCCGGGGCCGAGGCCACGACGTCCTGGATCGCACGGAAGTTCGCGGCCTGCCCCTCGGGCGTCGCGGGGTAGCCCGCGACGAGCTGCGACGGGTCGACGACGACGTTCTCCCAGAGGTGGTCGGGGTCGTCCTCGAGCGTCCAGGGGTACGACGTCTCGACGATCAGCACGTCGCGGTCGTAGCGCTCGGACAGCGTCGTGACCGCCTGCTGCATGCCCGACAGTCCGCCGTGCCAGTAGCCGTAGTACGACAGGCCGATCAGGTCGAACGGCACGCCGCGTGAGGTCGCCTCGTCGAACCACCAGGTGAGGCCGTCGACGCCGGCGTTGATGTTGGTCAGGTGCAGCACGACCTGCGTCGTGGGCGAGACCTCCTTCACCGCCGTCGCTCCGGCCGTGAGGAACATGGCCAGGTTGCTCCACTGTGCGCCGCTGACGCCGTCGCTCGGGTCGACGTCCCAGGTCTGGCCCAGCGGCCAGACCATGCCGGGGTTGATCTCGTTGCCGACCTGCA
This sequence comes from Frigoribacterium sp. CFBP 8759, assembly GCF_014841655.1. Lineage (NCBI taxonomy): Bacteria > Bacillati > Actinomycetota > Actinomycetes > Micrococcales > Microbacteriaceae > Frigoribacterium > Frigoribacterium sp. CFBP 8759. The sequence continues at coordinate 378,554 of NZ_JACYUH010000001.1, read as the reverse complement.
CGGCGTCCGCCGTGATCCCCTCGGCGGCGAGGGCGTCGAGCACGCTGCGGGTGTGGTCGTGGATCCTCGCGGCGACCTCGGGGGCGCTCAGCCCGAGCCAGGCCCTCGGCATGGTCTGGGCGCCCGGGTCGGTCCACCGGTCGCTGTAGTGGAAGTCCACGAGCAGCTGCATGCCCGCCGCCTTCACCCGCGCCGCCATCGCGACGACGTCGTCCTGGTCGTTGTAGCCGTCGGTCGGGTCGACCCAGACCTTCAGCCGCACCATGTTCGCCCCGTGGTCCGCCAGCTGCGTCACCGGATCGGTGGGGCGGCCGGCGGCGTCGAGGTAGACGGCTCCGCGATCCTCGTTGCGGGGCAGACCCGACAGGTCGGCACCCCGCACGTCGCGCGTCACCCGCCCGGGCGTGACGGTGACGTCGTCGATGCTCGCCCAGGCACCGGCCGCACCACTCGTGGTGAACGTCGGAGTGCACTGGCTGTGCGTCACCTCGGCCGAGACCGAGAGGCGCAGCCACCCGTCGTCGGACTCGGTCGAGGGGATCACCGTCGTCGCCGCGGCGTCCTTGCTCGAGCCGGTGCCGCACCCGGTCAGCGACAGCGTGCTCGAGGCCAGGCCGCCACCGCTCTTCACCCAGGCCGAGAAGGTCCACCACCCGGGCGTCACCTTCTTGAGCTTCTGGCTGGTCGTGGCCGTGCCGGCCGTCGGCAGCACGTGCGTCAGGCGCGTGGCCGAGTCGTGCCCACCCGCCTCGAGCGTCGTGGTGCCCGACCCCTTCGAGACCCAGCCCGTCGCGCCGTGCTCGAAGCCGGGGTCCTGCACGACGACGGGGCGAGGAGCTGGGCCGCCGGGCACCGCGGTCGCGGGGGCGCCCGACAGCAGGCCGGCTCCCAGGGCCGCCGTGGCGAGGGCGGCGCCGACGGCGAGACCGCGCCGGCCCCTCCGATCGACGGGGGGCCGGGGTGTGGTGGTGGGTCGTGTCATCGCGTCGTCCTCCTTGACGATCGGTGGGGCGGGTGCTGCGGGTGCGGAACGGGGTTCGGGACGGTGGGCGCAGGAGGCGCGGTGCCGGTCTCGACGCCGGCACCGCGCCTCCTGCGGTCGCCTCGCGTCGCGGCTCAGCCGCGCGGGCGGCTCACGACGCGGACCGCACCGGCGGGGACGCCCACGCGGCCGTCGACGGCGTCGCCGGTGATCAGCTCGGTGCCCTGACCGACCACGACGTCGGTCGCGGTCTCGGCGTGGTTGACCAGGAAGGTGAAGTCGACGTCGTCCCCGTGGCGCACGACGACCTCGAGCCCCTCGGGGTGGTCCACCGGCAGCGGCACCCCGGCGTCGTCGAGCACCGACCGGACGAGACCCTCGAGGTCGGCCCCGGTCGTGCGCGTCGAGACGTACCAGGCCGAGCCGTCGCCGTGGGCGTGGCGGGTGACCGCCGGACCTCCCGCCGCCGGGCCGTCGACGTAGCTCGCGACCGCCACGGCGCCCTCGAGCACGATGTCGTCGGACCAGCCCGTGCCCGTCGTGCCGTCGTCGAGGGTGACGACCTGGTCGGCGTACAGGGGCAGGAACTCGGGCACCGAGAGGCCGAGCACCTCGCGCAGGGCGCCGGGTGCACCACCGGCGTGGACGGTGTCGTTCTCGTCGACGACGCCCGAGAAGTACGACGCGACGAAGGTGCCGCCCTCGCGGACGAACGCGCCGAGGCCGTCGGTCGTCCGCCGGTCGGCCAGGTACAGCGAGGGCGCGAGCACGAGGTCGTAGCCCGACAGGTCGTCGTGCGGGTGGCGGAAGTCCACCGTCACGCCGAGCTGCCACAGGGCGGAGTACCAGGCGACGACGCGCTCGCGGTGCTGGAGTTCGACCGACGGCCGCCATTCGAGGTCGTGGGCCCAGAAGGACTCGACGTCCCAGAGGATCGCGACCCGCGCCTCCACCCGGCTGCCGCGGACGGCCGAGAGTCGACCCAGGTCGGCGCCGAAGTCGACGACCTCGCGCCAGGTGCGGGTCGAGGTGCCGGCGTGCGGCAGCATCGCGGAGTGGAACTTCTCGGCGCCGTACCGCGACGCCCGGAACTGGAAGAACAGGATCGCGTCGGCGCCCCGGGCCAGGTGGCTCGCGGCGTTCCGGGCGAGCTCGCCGGGGCGCTTGGCGATGTTGCGCGGTTGCCAGTTGACGGCCGAGGTCGAGTGCTCCATCAGCATCCACGGGGCACCGCCGGCGAGCGACCGGGTGAGGTCGGCGTCCATGGCGAGCAGCACGTGGTTGTCGCGGCGCTCGGCCACGAGGTAGTGGTCGTTCGCGACGACGTCGACCTCGCGGGCCCACCTCCAGTAGTCGATGGAGGGGCAGTTGGTGGCCATGAAGTTCGTGGTGACCGGGAGGTGCGGCGCGTGTCGTTTGATCGCGTCGCGTTCGGCGGTGAAGCAGGCCAGCAGGGCGTCGGAGGTGAAGCGGGCGAAGTCGAGGCGCGAGGTCTGGTTGACGACCGTGGCCGAGGTGCGCGGGGCGTCGATCTCGTCCCACTCGCCGTAGGTCTGGCCCCAGAAGCGGGTGCCCCAGGCCTCGTTGAGCGCGTCGAGGGTGACGTACTTCTCCTCGAGCCAGGTGCGGAAGGCGAGCACCGAGTGGGGGCCGTAGTCCTCGCTGATCGGGGCGCCGTACTCGTTGTGGACGTGCCAGAGCACGACCGTGGGGTGGTTCGCGTAGCGCTCGGCCAGTCGCTCGGTGATCGCGAGGGCCGCCCGGCGGTAGTCGGGGCTGCTCGGGCTGACCATGCCGCGGGAGCCGCGGCCCAGGGTGACGCCGTCCCGCGTGACCGGGTGGGAATCGGGGTAGGCCTTCCAGAACCAGGCCGGCGGGACGGTCGTCGGGGTGGCCAGGTCGACGTCGATGTCGGCGTCGTGCAGCAGGCCCAGGATGTCGTCGAGGAAACCGAAGTCGTACTCGCCCTCGCGGGGTTCGAGCAGGGCCCACGAGAAGATGCCGACGCTGACCAGGTTGACGCCCGCCTGCTTCATCAGGGCGATGTCCTCGAGCCAGACCTCGCGCGGCCACTGTTCGGGGTTGTAGTCGCCGCCGTAGCGCAGGTCGGCTCGGCCGGGCAGCCAGGTCGTGGTGGCCTGGGGCGTGGGTCGGGCGTCGAGCTCGAGTGACATGCGGTGATCTCCTTTGACTGTGTGCGCTCCCAGTTGTAACACACCGGTATCGAGCGGCGAAAGGGCCCGTAACGGTGTTGACAAGTGAAAACCGCTGTGCGTAACTGTAACCGCTCACAGGCACGGCGACGTGGTTCTCCGAAGCACGCGCTGTCCCGCCCCCACCACAGCTCTTGCTTTCCTCAAGGAGGACGAATGCGCAGCTCATTCCGCCGTCTCGGTGTCGCCACGGTCGCGACCGCCGCCCTACTGCTCACCGCCGGGTGCTCCGGCGCCGGGGGAGGCGCGGCCGACGACGGTCCCGTCGAGCTCAGCTACTGGGCCTGGGCCCCGAACCTCGACAAGGTCGTCGACCTCTGGAACCAGGACAACCCCGACATCCAGGTCACCGTCAACAAACAGGACGGCGGAGACCCGGCCATCACCAAGCTGCTCACCGCCATCAAGGCCGGGAGCGGCGCACCGGACCTGATCCAGGCCGAGTACCAGAAGATCCCGACGCTCGTGTCCTCGGACGCGCTCGCCGACATCTCCGACCAGGGTGCCGCCGACCTCGAAGGCGACTTCTCGGAGGGCACCTGGTCGTCGGTGACCCTCGGCGGTGACGGCGTCTACGCCATCCCGCAGGACTCCGGCCCGATGATGGCGTACTACCGCACCGACGTCCTCGACCAGTACGGCCTGAGCGTCCCGACCACGTGGGACGAGTACGCCGACGTCGCCACGAAGCTCCACGCCGCCGACCCGACGAAGTACCTCGGCACCTTCTCGGCCAACGACGCCGGCTGGTTCGCCGGCCTCACGCAGCAGGCCGGGGCCTCGTGGTGGTCGATCGACGGCGACAGCTGGGGCGTCGACATCGAGGGCGGCCCGACGGAGAAGGTCGCCTCGTACTGGGGCGGACTCGTCGAGAGCGGGGCGATCGACAACAAGCCGATGTACACGCCCGAGTGGAACGCCGGTCTGAACGACGGCAGCCAGGTCGGCTGGATCAGCTCGGTCTGGGCGCCGGGCGTGCTGGGCGGCAACGCCCCCGACACCGCCGGCAAGTGGACCGCGGCCCCGATGCCGCAGTGGGACGCCTCGAAGCCGGCGGACGGCAACTGGGGCGGCTCGACCACGGCCGTCACGACCCAGTCCGAGCACAAGGAGGCGGCGGTCGAGTTCGCGACGTGGCTCAACACCGACCCCACGGCCGTGGCGGCGCTCGCCGACATCGCCGGCGTCTACCCGGCGGCCACCGACGCGGCCTCGGACGCACTGACCACCAGCCCCGAGTTCTTCAGCCAGCAGGACGACTTCTACGACATCGCCGCCGAGGCGTCCGAGTCGGTGCAGCCGTTCACCTACGGCCCGAACGTCAACGTGGCCTTCAGCGCCTACAACGACGAGTTCGCCAAGGCGGCCGACGCCAAGACGCAGGCGGCCTTCGAGGACGCGGTCGCGGCCATGCAGAAGATCACCGTCGACGACCTGACCAAGAGCGGCTTCTCGGTCAAGTAGCGACATCGGGCGGGGCGGCCGGGGTCGCCCCGCCCGCCCCGTCACCCCTCCGTCACACCCGTCTCGACCCAAGGACACGGCATGGCCGACACCCTCACCCCCCTCAGCCCGCGAACCGACGGGGCCGGCCCTCCGCGGTCCTCGGCCGGCCGTGAGGCGCCCCGGCCGGCGACCCGCAAGGGCAACGGCAGCTTCCGCACGCGGGTGCTGACCCCCTACGCCATGCTGGCCCCCGGCATCGTGCTGTTCGTGCTGTTCATGGCGGCGCCCATCGTCTACACGCTGTTCCTCAGCTTCCAGAAGAAACAGGTCGTCGGCCTGGGGCTCGGCTCGGGCGGCGAGAGCCAGGTGTTCGCCGGGTTCGAGAACTACGTCGGTTCGCTGACCGACCCCGAGTTCGCCTCCAGCGTGGGTCGCGTCCTGCTCTACGGCGTCGTGCTGATCCCGTGCATGCTCGGCCTCGCGTTGCTCTTCGCCCTGCTGCTCGACTCGAAGCGCACGCGGGCCACCGCCTTCTCGCGGGTCTCCATCTTCCTGCCCTACGCGGTGCCCGCCGTGATCAGCTCACTGCTCTGGGGCTTCCTCTACCTCCCGGCCGTGAGCCCCTTCTACTACGTGTTCGACCGGCTCGGCTGGGACGTCGACGGGGTGCTCGGCTCGGGAACCGTGCTGTTCGCGATCGCGAACATCGCCCTCTGGGGCGGTGTCGGCTTCAACATGATCGTCATCTACACCTCGCTCAAGGCCGTGCCGACCGACGTCTACGAGGCCGCCCGCCTCGACGGTGCCAGCGAGGTGCAGATCGCCCTGCGCATCAAGATCCCCATGGTCGCGCCGGCGCTCGTCATGACCGCGCTGTTCTCGATGGTGGCCACGCTGCAGGTGTTCGCCGAGCCGACCACCCTCCGTCCGCTCACGAACAGCCTGTCGACCAGCTGGTCGCCGCTCATGCTCGTCTACCGCGACGCCTTCACCCGCGACGACATCTACTCGGCGGCGGCGACCTCGGTCGTCATCGCGCTCGCCACCTTCATCGTCAGCTTCTTCTTCCTCCGGGTCGTCCAGAAGCGCGCATTCGGCCAGGAGGACTGACCATGACCACCATCGACCTCGACGGCTCCCGAGACGCCACGGCCCCGGTGCCCGACCCGACCCGCGCCTCCTCGACGAACCGCCGTCCCTCGGGCAGGGTGCCGCGCGACCCGTCCGCACCGCGCCTGCACGCCGAACGGCCGAGCGTCGTCTCGACGGTGCTGCTGCTGATCGGCGCCGTCTACTGCCTGTTCCCGGTGCTCTGGGTCGTCATGGCCTCGACCAAGGACGGCGGCGAGCTCTTCTCGACCTTCACCCTGGCGCCGAGCGGTCACCTGCTCGACAACGTCGTCGCCCTGACGCAGTACCGCGACGGGCTGTTCTGGCGATGGATGCTCAACACGGCCCTCTACGCCGGCCTCGGCGCGATCGCCTCGACCTTCGTCTCGGCGCTCTCGGGCTACGTCCTCGCGAAATTCGAGTTCCCGGGCAAGAAGGTCGTCTTCAACGTGCTGCTGATGGGCGTGCTCGTGCCCGGCGTCATCCTGGCGATCCCGCAGTACTTCCTGCTCGCGAACGTCGGCCTGACCAACACCTTCTGGGGCGTGCTGCTGCCGCAGATCATCAGCCCCTACGGCATCTACCTCGCCCGCATCTACGCCGCGGCCGCCGTGCCCACCGACGTGATCGAGGCCGCGCGCACCGAGGGGGCCCGCGAGATGGGCATCTTCTCGAGGATCGCCGTGCCGATGCTGCTGCCCGGGCTCGTGACGATCTTCCTGTTCCAGTTCGTCGCCATCTGGAACAACTTCATGCTGCCGTACATCATGCTCGGCGACGACTCGCTGTTCCCCCTCACGGTGGGACTCAACGGGCTGCTCAACCAGGGGGCCTCGGCGCCGGCGTTGTACACGCTCGTCATCACGGGTGCCCTGCTCTCGGTCATCCCGCTGATCGCGATCTTCCTCGTGCTGCAGCGGTTCTGGAAGGTCGACCTCGCGGCCGGCGCGGTCAAGTAGTGCGGCCTCGACGACCGGTCGTGCCGGCGGGGCGGAGCGCGCCGTCGGTCCGGCGGTCGCCGCACCCTATGCTGGCCGCGTGAGCAGCACGACCGGCCGCGGCCGACCGACCATCGACGACGTCGCGACCGCCGCCGGCGTCTCGCGGGGCACGGTGTCACGGGCCCTGAACGGCGGCCGGTGGGTCAGCCCCGAGGCCAAGACCGCGGTCGACGCCGCCATCAAGGCCACCGGGTACCGCGTCAACCCGCACGCGCGCAGCCTCGCGACCAACCGCACCGGCTCGGTCGCCTTCCTGCTCACCGAAGACCACGAACAGCTCTTCGAGGACCCGAACTTCTCCATCCTGCTGAGGGGGGCGGCCTCGGCGCTCGCCGAGCGCGACGTCTCGCTCGTGCTGATCATGGCCGGGTCGCCTGCCGAACAGCAGCGGGCGTTGGCCTACATCGGGGCCGGGCACGTCGACGGCGTCCTGCTCGTCTCGGCGCACAGCGGCGGAAGGCTGCTCGCCGACGTGGTCGAGTCGGGGGTCCCCGCGATCGCCTGCGGCATCCCGATCGGCCACGAGAAGAAGATGGGGTGGGTGGCCGCCGACGACCGCGAGGGCGCGCGCGAGATGGTCGCGTACCTCCGCGGCCTGGGGCGCAGGCACATCGCCACGATCGCCGGCCCCGCCGACACCCCCGGCGGCATCACCCGCCTCGAGGGGTACCGGGCCGAGCTGGGCGACGACGCCGACGACGCGCTCGTGCGCCACGGCGACTACGGGCGTGAGAGCGGCCGCGTCGCGATGCAGTCCCTGCTCGCCGAACGGCCGGACCTCGACGCCGTCTTCGCCGCCAACGACCGCATGGCCGCCGGGGCGATCGACGCCCTGACGGCCGCGGGGCGGCTCGTGCCGGACGACGTCGCGGTCGCGGGCTTCGACGACTCGAGCGTCGCGACCGCGACGTCGCCGGCCCTCACGACCATGCGTCAACCGTTCGACCGCATCAGCAGCGAGATGGTGCGCCTGCTCCTGCAGGTCATCGACGGCGAGAAGCCGGCTGCCATGACGTTGCCGACCGAGCTGGTGGTGCGCGCGTCCGCGTGACGCGACCCGCGCCTCCTGCGGTCCCTCGCCCCGGCGTCCCACCGGGACGCGCGCGTAGGGTCGGCGGCATGACCGATCTCGACGGAGCCGTGGTGCTCGTGGCCGGTGCGTCCGGCGGACTGGGGCAGCGTCTCGCGGCGATGCTCGAAGACGAGGGGGCCGTCGTCGTCCGCGCGGCCCGACGACCCGAGTCGCTCTCGGGCCCCGGCGCCTACCTCGCCGACCTGCGTGACCGGTCGGGAGGCGCGGCGCTGGTCCGGTCGGCGCTCGACGAGCACGGACGCCTCGACGGCGTCGTGGTCGCCGCGGGCGTCGTCGCGTTCGGAGCGGCGAAGGACCTCGACGACGACACGCTCGACGAACTCGTCGAGACGAACGCTCTCGGGCCCATCCGTCTGGTGCGCGCCGCGCACGCCGCCCTCGCGGAGTCCGCGGCGGCCGGTCGCGAACCCTTCGTCGTGACGATCAGCGGCGTCGTGTCCGAGGCCGCGACCGTGGGGATGGCCGCGTACTCGGCGTCCAAGGCGGCCCTGGCGTCCTTCGCGTCGGCCGCTGGACGCGAGTACCGGCGAGACGGCATCCGCGTGCTCGACGCGCGCCCGGGGCACACCGACACCGGCCTCGCCACGCGGGCGGTCGCCGGGAAGGCGCCGGCGTTCGGCGCGGCCCTCGACCCCGACGCGGTGGCCGAGCGGATCGTGCGGGCGATCGTCGACGGCGAGAAGGACCTGCCGAGCTCGGCGTTCTCGAGCTGATTCCCGACCGGCCCGACGCTGCTAGCTGAACTCGTCGCCGACGAGCCGCAGCAGGTCGGCGAGCTGGGCCTGCTGGGCGGGTGACAGCGAGTGCAGCCGGGCGCTCTCGGCGTCGACCAGGCTCAGCATGGCGGCGTCGACCCGCGCGATGCCGTCCTCGGTCACGCGCACCAGCACACCACGGCCGTCGCTCGGGTCGCCGTGGCGTTCGACGAGGCCGCGCTCGACCAGACGGTCGAGTCGGTTCGTCATGGTGCCGCTCGTGACCATGGTCGCCGTGACGAGGTGCTTCGGGCTGAGCTGGAAGGGGTCGCCGGCCCGACGGAGGGCCGAGAGCACGTCGAACTCCCAGATCTCGAGGCCCGCGTGGGCGAACGCCTCGCTGCGGATCCGGTCGAGGCGCCGCGACAGGCGGCGGAGGCGCGAGAAGACGTCGAGGGGTGCGAAGTCGATGTCGGGGCGCTCGCGGGCCCAGGCGTCGATGATCAGGTCGACTTCGTCGTTCGTGGCCACGGTGCTGCGTTCCCATCGGTCGGTTTCGGACTCCTCATCTTCGTCCACCTGCCGGTGAATCGTCCGCACGGGTCGCCGGGGCGACCCGGGTGGCGCGCTACTGGTAGGTCACGAGGTCGGGCGTCGGCGACACGTCGGCCATCGTCTGCTCGGGGCTCAGCACGGGCACGTCCTCGTCGTAGAAGTTCTTCCAGCCCCAGGCGACCCCGGCCGGAGCGCCGTCGTGCAGCGCGCGCCAGGTGGCCTGCTTGTCGGGCTGTGAGCCCTGACCGTCGGCGTGGATCAGCGTGGCCAGCTCGGGCCGCGACGTGTCGATCGACGCCCGGTCGCGCAGCATGTCGAGTCGGAACTGGTGCAGCACGAACATCTTCGGCGGCAGACCCTTCGAGGCCACGAGGTCGGCCAGCCAGGTCGACACGGCGTTCACCTCGCCCGCCTCGACCCCGCCGATCTGGCGCAACGGCACCTGGTCGGCCTCGAGGCGCCATTCGGGGTCGAGGGCCAAGCCGACGTTCGGCCGCGAGAGCAGCGACTCGTAGCGCTTCGCCTGGCTGAGGAAGTCCGCCCGACCCGGCTGCAGGTCGATCACCACGTACTGCCCCGCGGCGGCGGCCGCGTCCACGTAGGGCTCGATGCTCTCGACCGACAGCTCGTTCGAGTAGTCGCCGTCGTCCCCGGCGGCACCGGCGGCGACCGTCGCGATGACCTCGAGCATCGGCACCACGGGGCGGTCGCTCGCCGCGTCGTAGCTCGCCGCGACGTCGGCGGCACGTTGCACGGTCGCGGCGACGTCCTGCTCGCCGAGGACGCCGAGCGCCCCGGTGCCGGGCGCGCCGTAGAGCGCCACGAACCGCCGGTCCGGGAAGAACCGTTGGCCGCCGCCGGGCAGCTGTGCCCCGGATCGGGCCGCCGCGACCGACCACGCGGCGTCGCGAACGGTCGAGAAGGACGAGCCGATCAGGACGGTGTCGGTCGTCGTCGAGGCGTGCAGCGCGTCGATCGCCTCACCGGAGGCCTGCAGGTCGACGACCCCTTCGGGCAGGGCCTGGACCTCGGCCCCCGCGGCCCGGGCGGTGGCCGTGGCCGCGACGTCGTCGGCTCCGGCCACGACGGCGAGGACGTCGTCCAGGGGCGTCGCCGGGTCGGGCACGTCGACCGAGGAGGCGCGGGTCGCGATCTCGACGCCCGCCCCGTCGATCGTCCCCACGTCGCCGACCGCCAGCACGGTCTCGACGCCGAGCCGGTCGAGCTCGGCCGCCAGGACGGACGGCCCGGTCGAGGGGCTGTCGCTCGACGGGCCGGCGGACGGCGAGGCCGCCGGCGCCCCCGCCGGGGCGAGCAGCAGGGGCACGCCCAGTCGCTCCGCCTCGTGAGCCGCCTCCGCCTGGCCCGCCGCGTCCCCGTCCGCGGCCAGCACCGCGACCGGACTGGAGGCGAACAGCGCCCGGCTGGCCTCGACGGCCCTGTCGGGGGCGCTGGCGCCGCCGACCACCGTGACCCGCGCCTCCTGCTGGTGGGTGACGAGGGCCGTGCGCCCGTCGGCGTCGTCGGTCGAGGTCGACGTGCAGCCGGTCGCGGCGAGCAGGGCCACGGTGGCGAGCGACGCCGCCACGGTCAGGCGGGACGGGCGGGAGGGGACGCGAGATCGGCGGGTACGGGAAAGCACCGATCCACGGTAACCGCGACCGCCGACACGGGCGCGCCGACGGCTCAGCTCAGGACGTCCTTCGTGGTGAACCGGCCGAGTGCCAGGGCGCCGAAGACCACGACGTAGCCGGCCTGCAGCAGGGCGTTGGCGCCGAACGAGTCCCACGAGACCGGGTCGCGCATGAGGTCGGCGAATCCCAGCCAGTGGTGCGTGAACAGCCAGGGGTCCAGGACGTCCAGTTGCGGCAGCGCATCGACGATCTGGGCGACGGTCGAGAGCACGATCGTGGCCGCCATGGCCCCGACGGGCACGCTCGTCAGCGTCGAGGCGAACAGGCCGATGGCGCTCAGGCCGAGCAACGACATCGTGACGTAGAGCGCCATCAGCAGCAGCCTCAGGGCGTACTCGCCCAGGCCGATCGTCTGCCCGGAGAGCAGGGTGACCGGCCCGACCGGGAACAGCGCGGCCCCGGCGATCGCCCCGAACACGACCACCACGAGCGTGGCGGCGAGGCAGAACGCCGCGGCCGCCGCGAACTTGACGAGCAGGAGGCGCACCCGGCCCACCGGCGTCACCAGCAGGTACCGCAGGGTGCCGAGGCTCGCCTCGCCCGCGATCGTGTCGCCGGCGACGACGCCGACGGTCAGCGGGAGGAAGAGCGGGATCGCCACCGTGAGGGCGGTGAGCGAGACGAAGAGGCCGTTCTGGGTGATGTCGCCGAGGAAGGCGGGCCCGCGACCACCGCCGCCGTCGGAGGACGTGACGCGCACGGCGACCGCGAGCAGCACCGGGATGAGGGCCAGCGCGGCGAGCAGCGCGATCGTGCGGACGCGGCGGAAGAGCATCGCCAGCTCGCTGCCCAGCAGGCCGAGGCCCAGCGCGCTCCGGGGGCGGTCGACGGTGGGGGCGGCGTCGGGACGCGCGCCCGCGGACTCAGCCGGCGACATCGAAGCCCTCCCCGGTCAGGTCGACGAACCGGTCCTCGAGGCTGGCACCGGCCACCTCGAACCCGCGGATGCGCACGTCCGCGACGACGAGCGCCGCGACGATCGACTCGGGTGAGAGCCCATCGACCGCCAGCTCGGCCTCGACGCCGACCGCGCCATCCGCGGTCGCGGGCGTCGCGTCGGGCCGTGCCCGCGCCTCCGGGGAGAGCCCCAGGCGGACGAGCACGTCGCGGGCGGCGTCCGGATCGGGCGTGAGCAGGCGGACCCGGTGCGTGCCGAGCGCGCGCAGGTCGTCGAGCGTGCCCTGGGTCAGCAGCCGCCCGGCGCTCATCACGCCGATGTGCGTGCACATCTGCTCGACCTCGCTGAGCAGGTGGCTCGAGACGAAGACGGTCGTGCCCTCGTCGGCCAGGGAACGGATGAGGGTGCGGACCTCGCGCGTGCCCTGCGGGTCGAGGCCGTTGCTGGGCTCGTCGAGCACCAGCAGGTCCCGCGGCATCAGCAGGGCGTTCGCGATGCCGAGGCGCTGCTTCATGCCGAGCGAGTAGGCGTGGGCCTTCTTCGACGCCGCGTGACCGAGGCCGACGCGGTCGAGGGCGGCGTCGACCCGGGCGCGTCGCGTCGAGGCCGGGGCCGAGCGGTCGCCCGAGTCGAGGCGGTGCAGGTTCGCCCGTCCCGACAGGAACGGGTAGAACGCCGGACCCTCGACCAGGGCGCCGACGCGGGGGAGGACGCGGCGCAGGTCGTCCGGCATCGACCCGCCGAGCACCCTGATGTCGCCGCTCGACGCCGAGGTGAGCCCCAGAAGCATGCGGATCGTGCTGGTCTTGCCCGAGCCGTTCGGACCGAGGAACCCGTAGACGCTGCCGTGCGGCACCGCGAGGTCGACTCCGTCGACGGCGCGCTGGCGTCCGAACTGCTTCGTCAGGCCCTTCGTCTCGACGGCGAACGCCCCTCGGGGTGCGTCGCCGACGGCGGGCACCCGGGCGGCGGGGGTGTCGAGGCTCACCGGCCGGAGGTCACTGCCCGGCCACGGCGGCCTGCAGGGTCGAGGCGTCGACCGCCCCGGCGAACACCCGACCGTCGTCGGTCAGCAGGACGGTTACCAGCGACGTCTCGAGCACCCGGCCACCGTCGACCTTCGTGGTCAGCTGGTCGAGCAGACCCCGGGTGTCGGCATCGGTCGGCGAGGTGCCGTCCGTCGACCCGGCAGCCGGGGTGACCCCGACGATCGTGCTCCAGCCGGAGCCGGTGACGGTCTTCTCGGCGTGCGCCGCGTCACCGTGCGACCGTCCGGAGGCGCCGGTCGGCACGGTCACGTCGGTCACGGTCGCGTCCGCCGGGGGAGTGAACGCGAAGACGGACGCCGCGGGGGCGCCGAAGTCGACCGAGGTGAAGCCGGCCGACAGCGCCGGATCGCTCTGCCCCTTCGCGGCGACGACCACCTTGAGCGGGACGCCGGTCTCGGCGTCGACGGTGAGGGTCGCGCTCGCGACGAGCGTCGAGGAGTCCTTCGGGGTCAGGACCACCTGGTACGCGTCGCGTCCGGCCACCCTCACGTCGGAGTCGGCCGTGACGGTCGTCGTGGACTCGACCGACGACAGGACGAGGTCGGCCAGTTCGGCGGGCGTCTGCGGCACGGCGGTGCCGTCGGGGAGGGCGCTCGGCGTCGGGGTGCTCCCCTGGTCGGGCAGCGTCGCGTGCGTCGCTTCCTTCGTCTTCGAGTCGTAGGCCCACACGCTCGACCCGTCACGGATGACGTCCCGCTCGGCGAGCTGGTCGATCACCTGGACGCGCTGCTTCGTGGCGCCGTCGGCGTAGACCTTGGCCGTGTGGCTGCCGGTCAGCAGTTCGAGGGCACCGGCGGCGTCGGACGACGATCCGCCGCCCGTGGCCTGGGCCGACACGTCGGGCAGCCCGAGGTCGGAGGTCTGCTCGACCGTGCCCGAGTAAGACGCACCCGAACTCGAGGCGGCGAGGGCCAGCACCTGCTGCGGCGTCTTGTCGGGCAGGTCGACGTCCGCCGTGGCCGAGACGGCGGGGACCACGATGCTCGCGGCGATGACGGCCACGGGGACGGCGGCGGCGGTGGCCCAGCGGGTGGACTTCTTCATGACGATCGCGACCTCTCACGCCGGGCCCCGAGCGGGTCGGCGATTGGGCAGGAGACTACGCGCGAAGCCTGGAGATCGCTGTCATCCTCGCCCCCGGTCGCTCGACGTCGAACGAGCCGTGCCGACGCCGGCCGGACGCCCCGGCGCGACCGTCCCGGTCAGAGGTCGACGACCTCGAACTCGAGCAGGTCGGCACCCGTCGCGACGGGCCCGCGCGGGGCGTCACCGGATCCGGCGGGGCGGGCGTGGGCGGCCTTGGCGCCGTCGGCTGACCAGGCCGCGAAGTCCTCTTCGCTGCGCCAGGTCGTCACGACGAAGTAGCGGTCCTCGCCCTTGACGGGACGCAGCAGCTGGAACCCCTCGAACCCCTCCGCCCCGTCGACCGAGTGCTTGCGGGCGGCGAAGCGCTTCTCGAGCTCGGAGCCGGAGCCCTCGGGGACGTGGATGGCGTTGATCTTGACGACGGACACGACGGTGCCTTTCGGTGGGGACGGGAGGGGGAGCGGGTGGGGGACGACGGGAGGCGCGGTGCGGTCGGCGGGACGGCCGCGCGTCAGGCGGTCTTCATGACGTTGGCCGTGAAGCCCTGCACCCGTTCGGCGAGGCCGGCCGAGCGGCGGGCGATCTGCTCGGGCGGGTTGAGGTGCGGGGGAGCGACCCGGATCAGCAGCGAGCAGGCGAGGTCCTCACAGATGTAGGTGCCGAGCGTGTTGCCGTTGAGCCCGGCCTCGCCGGCCTTGGGGGCGGTGAAGAGGCGTACCTGCGTGGCCGGCTGGGGTGAGTGGCAGAGCGAGCACATGGCGGCGATGCCGGGGCGCAGCGAACTGCTCGACGACCGGACGACGAGTCCGACGGGTCGGCCGTCCATCCAGTGGACGATGTAGCCGCGGTGGTGGGCCTGCGGGTCGCGCCAGCCGAGGAACTCGCGTTCCTCCCACAGCATCTCGTGCAGTCCGGGGATCGGCAGGCGGTCGAGGTCGCCCGGCAGGGCGTTGACGAACGACTCGCGGATGTCGGTCTCGGTCAGCGGCTTCATGTTCTCCCTCGTGCCGTCGGGTCTCGTCAGCCTACGCGTCGGTCTAGCGTGGGCGCGTGACGATCCCGGAGGCCGACCGCGAGCAGATCGTCGCGCGTCGCCTCCGAGCCGCGGGCTGCGTCTTCGCCGAGGACGAGGCGCGCCTGCTGGTGGCCGCCGCCGACGCCGGAACCCGGCCCGACGCCGGAACCGAGGCCGTCGCCGACGCGCTCGAGTCGATGGTCGCCGACCGCGTCGCCGGACGACCGCTCGAGCAGATCCTCGGCTGGGCGGAGTTCGCGGGGCGGCGGATCGTCGTCGAGCCGGGCGTCTTCGTGCCCCGCCGCCGGACCGAGCTGGTCCTGGGGCAGGCCTCCGCGGCGCTCGTGGACGATGCGGCACCCGTGGACGACGGCGACGGTCCGGCGACCCGTTCCCCCGCCGTGCTCGAGCTCTGCTGCGGTGCCGCCGCCGTCGCGACCGTGCTCGCCGCCGAGCACCCCGGTCTCGACCTCTGGGCCACCGACCTCGACCCGGTCGCCGTGCACTGCGCCCGTCGCAACCTCGACGGGAGGGGGACCGTCGTCCGGGGCGACCTGTTCGACGGGCTGCCCCCGTCGCTGCGCGGCCGGTTCCGGGTGATCGCGGCGAACGCGCCCTACGTGCCGACCGGGGCGATCTCGTCCCTG
The DNA here is from genome assembly GCF_014841655.1 of Frigoribacterium sp. CFBP 8759. Lineage (NCBI taxonomy): Bacteria > Bacillati > Actinomycetota > Actinomycetes > Micrococcales > Microbacteriaceae > Frigoribacterium > Frigoribacterium sp. CFBP 8759. Next base: position 363,070 of record NZ_JACYUH010000001.1, on the reverse strand, counting down.
CCGCCCGAGGCGCGCCTCCACGAGTCGTCGCTCGCACTCGACGGCGGGGCCGACGGGCTCGACCTCCACCGACGGATCGCCGCCGAGGTCGGCGAGTGGCTGGCACCGGGCGGCACCCTCGTCCTCGAGACGAGCGAGCGTCAGGCTTCCGACACGCAGGAGGCGCTGGTCGCCGCGGGCCTGCGGGCCCGGGTCGTGCGCGACGGCGAGATCGACGGCACGGTCGTCGTCGCCGTCGCGCGGTGAGGCGGTCGGCCCCCGGCGCGGTGGTCCGTGACCGGACTCAGACGTCGGCCGGGGTGACGGAGTCGACGACCGGGGCGTCGGGGGTGCCCGAGATCTGGCAGGTCCACTCCGTCGCGGGGCGGCCGTCGGCGAGGTGGCCCATCGTGACGGTGGCCACCGCGCCCGTGGCGCTGTCGCGGACGTCATCGGCCTCGTAGGCCCACACGTCGCCGAGGTACGGCAGGTCGGGGTACTGCTGACCGATCGCCGTGACGCACGCGTGCCAGGCGGGGGGCGCCTCCTGGGCCTGGGCCGTGGCGGGGGCGGGCGGCTCGGTCGTCGGGAGCGCGGTGGCGTCGGGCAGGGCCGTCGCGTCGTCCGAGGCCGTGGGCGTGGGCGTCCGCGACGCCGCGGCCGTCGGGCCCGGCGACGAGGCCGGCGCGCCCCCGGCGCACCCGGACACGAGCAGCACGAGGGCCAGACCCGTGACGGCGAGGGCCGGGGCGGTGGTTCGGGGGGACGGGCGGAGGCTGCGGGGCACGAGGGCTCCTCGAGGTGGGTGCGACACGGCGGGGTGTTGCACAGGGTAGCGAGTGGCCGGGCCGCCCACCACGCGCGACGCTGAGCCGACACGGAGGTTCGCCCGGCAGGCTGGTCGGATGACCGACACGGACAACCGCGAAAAGACCGCACTCGAACAGGCCATCAGCAAGGGCCAGGCGGGTGAGGGCGACATGAACAGCGTGCTCGCCGAGTTCGTCAACGCCCAGGTCGTCGTCGCCACGGCCACCGACGCGCAGGAGTCGCTGAACGACCTGCAGCCCGTGCTCTTCGACCGCGAGGGCGTGCCCATGCTGGCCGCCTTCACCCACGTCGACATGATCGGCGAGCAGGTCAAGGGCGTCGCCGAGTTCTCGGCGACCCTCCCGGCGGCCGAGCTCGTCCAGGCCATCCCGGCCGAGACCGGCCTCGTCGTCAACCCGGGCAACCGCGAGGGCTTCGAGATGCTGCCTGAGGGCGTCGCCCAACTGGCGGACGACGTGCGCAAGCTCGTCGCCGAGCACGAGGCGGCCGGTTCGCCCGAGCCCGGGCAGCCCTCCCGCGCCGTCTGACGCACCCGCACGACCCCACGACGCCCCGACCGCACCCGGTCGGGGCGTCCGTCGTCGTCCGGGTGGCCCGGATCGCGTGAGATCCCGAAACCTGCGTGTCACACGACGACGCTAGGCTGGCGCCACAATCGAACATCGGGCCACGAACACGTCGCGGGAGAGCCCCGGTGCGCAGAGACTGCGCCGACCGGGCACCGAAGGAGCAAGCTCCCCGCCAATCTCTCAGGTACGCGTACCGCGACGGACTGGCCACTCTGAAAAGCAGGAGGCGCGAGGCGGTCGACAGACCCCCTCGCCGGTCCTCGCCCACGGTGAAAACCGGCCTCGGCCGGTGAAGCTCTCAGGCCCATGACAGAGGGGGAGCCCCGACCGGCGGACCGCCGGACGGGGCTGCCCCGTCGTGCCCCATCCGCACGACACCGTTCCCGGCCGAGACACCTGGCGGCCGGTCCGTCCCTCTCAGGAGCACGATGTCCGACGCAGCCTCGAACCTTCCCGCCGCCCCCGGGCCCGACGACGACGACCTCGGCGGTGCCGACGCGTCCGCCGTGCTCGACGGCGACGTCGTCCTCTCCGACGACGGCACCGAGGGCATCGCCACCGGGCCGGGCGACGCCCACGACCTGACCGGTACCGACGAGCCCGACGAGCGCTACAGCCCGTTGCACGAGGTCCACGTCGCCGCCGGCGCCGTCTTCACCGACTTCGCGGGGTGGCAGATGCCGGTCCGCTACGACTCCGACCTCGCCGAGCACCACGCCGTCCGCACCGCCGCGGGGCTGTTCGACCTCTCGCACATGGCCGAGATCGCCGTGGTGGGGCCCGACGCCGGCGCCTTCCTCGACCACGCCCTGGCCGGCACCCTCTCGACCATCGCCGTCGGGCGGGCGAAGTACTCGCTCCTGCTCGCCGCCGAGGGCGGGATCGTCGACGACCTGGTCGTCTACCGCCTCGACGAGCACGACTTCCTGGTCGTGGCCAACGCGGGCAACCGCGAGGCGGCGTTCGCGGCATTGGCGACCCGCGCCTCCGGGTTCGACGTCACCGTGGACGACGAGAGCGACGACACCGCGCTGATCGCGGTCCAGGGGCCCGAGAGCGAGGGCGTGCTCGACGAACTCGTCACGGCCGACCGCCTCCAGCCCGACGCCCCGCTGTCCACGCTGCGGTACTACCGCGTGCTGCAGGCCACCTTCGACGACGCCCCCGTGCTGATCGCGCGCACCGGGTACACCGGCGAGGACGGCTTCGAGCTCTACGTCGACCCCGAGACCGCCCCGTCGCTGTGGGCCGCGATCGCCGAGGCCGGCGGACCCCGGGGGATCGTCCCCGCGGGGCTGGCCAGCCGCGACACGCTCCGTCTCGAGGCCGGCATGCCGCTCTACGGCCACGAACTCGGCCTCGACGTCCGCCCCGACCAGGCCGGGCTCGGCCGGGTCGTCGACACCTCGAAGGACTTCGTCGGGCGCTCGAACGTCGAGCCCGCCGCCGGCGCCCGCGTCCTCGTCGGACTGACGCTCACCGGGCGCCGGGCCGCCCGGGCGGGCTACCCGGTCGTCACCGACGACGGCACCGTCGTCGGCGAGGTCACGAGCGGCGCGCTGTCGCCCACCCTCGGCCACCCGGTGGCCATGGCCTACGTCGACCCCGACGTCGTCGACCGCGGTCCCGCACTGGCCGTCGACGTCCGCGGCACCGCCGTCGCCGCCACCGTCGTCCCGCTGCCCTTCTACAAGCGCTCCTAGGCACCCCCTCCCTCGAAAGGACCGGCCATGACCGATCTCACCGCACTGAAGTACACCGCCGAGCACGAGTGGCTCCTGATCGACGGCGACACCGCCACCGTGGGCATCACCGACTACGCCGCCGACAAGCTGGGCGACGTCGTCTACGTCGACCTGCCCGCCGAGGGCACCGAGGTCGAGACCGGCACGGTCGTCGGCGAGATCGAGTCGACCAAGTCGGTCGGCGAGCTGTTCGCCCCCGCGCTCGGCACGGTCCTCGAGGCCAACCAGGCCGTCGTCGACAGCCCCGACCTCGTCAACAGCGACCCGTTCGGCGACGGCTGGCTCATCAAGATCACCCTGTCGTCGACCGACGGCCAGGGCCTGCTCTCGCGCGACGAGTACGTCGCGCTGACCGCCGAATGAGCGCCGAGCAGACGGGCGGGTCCGTCTTCGGCGGCTGGTCCGACCAGGTCGCCACCGGCTTCGTCGACCGCCACGTCGGCACCACCCCGGACGACCAGGCGACCATGCTCGCCGCCGTGGGGCACGACAGCGTCGAGTCGCTCGTCGCGGCCGCCGTGCCTGACGCGATCCACGCCGCGCCCGTCGAGGGCAGCGTGCTGCCCGAGCCGATCGGCGAAGAAGAGGCGCTCGCCGAGTTGCGGGCCCTCGCGGGGCGCAACCGCGTCTCGCGCAGCCTCCTCGGTCTCGGGTACTACGACACCGTCACCCCGGCCGTCATCCAGCGCAACGTGCTCGAGAACCCCAGTTGGTACACCGCCTACACGCCGTACCAGCCCGAGATCTCGCAGGGTCGACTCGAGGCCCTCATCAACTTCCAGACGATGGTGGCCGAGCTGACCGGGCTCTCGACCGCCAACGCGTCGATGCTCGACGAGGGCACGGCCGTCGTCGAGGGCATGCTGCTGGCCCGCCGTGCGTCCAAGGCGAAGACCGACGTCTTCGTCGTCGACAGCGACACCTTCCCGCAGACCAAGGCCCTGCTCGCCGGCCGCGCCGAGGCCGTCGGCATCGAACTCGTCGAGCTCGACCTCTCGGTGCTCGACCCCGCCGAGCTGCCCGAGTCGTTCGGCCTCTTCGTCCAGTACCCCGCGGCGTCCGGGTCCGTCTGGAGCCCGCGTGCCGTCGTCGAGGCGGCCCACGCCCAGGGCGGTCTGGCCGTCGTCGCCGCCGACCTGCTCGCGCTCTCGCTGATCGAGGCACCCGGCGAGTTCGGGGCCGACGTCGCCGTGGGCACCAGCCAGCGCTTCGGCGTGCCGATGGGCTTCGGCGGTCCGCACGCGGGCTACATGGCCGTCCGCACGGGGCTCGAGCGTCAGCTGCCCGGGCGCCTGGTCGGGGTCTCGCAGGACGCCGTCGGGCAGCCCGCCTACCGCCTCAGCCTGCAGACCCGCGAGCAGCACATCCGTCGCGAGAAGGCCACGTCGAACATCTGCACCGCGCAGGTGCTGCTCGCCGTGATGGCGTCGATGTACGCGGTCTACCACGGCCCCTGGGGGCTGCGGCACATCGCGACGCGCGTGCACGGCCACGCCTCCGACCTGGCGGCCGCAATCGGGGCGAGCGAGCTCGAGCTCGAGCGGGACTCGTTCTTCGACACCCTTCAGGTCTTCGTCCCGGGTCGGGCGGCCGAGATCGTCGCCGCGGCACACGCTCGGGGCTACCTGCTGCACGCCGTCGACGACGACTGCGTCCGTCTCTCGTTCGACGAGACCACGACGCGGGACGACGTCCGGGTCGTCGCCGAGGTGCTCGGCGTCGAGCTGCTCGACGATGCCGCACCCTCGGGCCTGCAGGAGGCGCTGCTGCGGACGAGCGACTACCTCACGCACCCGGTCTTCCGCACCCACCGCAGCGAGACCAGCATGATGCGCTACCTCAAGCACCTGGCCGACAAGGACTACGCGCTCGACCGCGGGATGATCCCGCTCGGCAGCTGCACGATGAAGCTCAACGCGGCGACCGAGATGGCCGCGGTCACCTGGCCCGAGTTCGCCGGCGTGCATCCGTTCGCCCCGGCCGACGACGTGGCAGGGTACCTCGACCTGATCGGTCAGCTCGAGGGATGGCTGGCCGAGGTCACGGGCTACGACACGGTCTCGCTGCAGCCCAACGCCGGCAGCCAGGGCGAACTCGCGGGTCTCCTCGCGATCCGCGGTTACCACCTGTCGAACGGCGACGGCGAGCGGACGGTGTGCCTGATCCCGCAGAGCGCGCACGGCACGAACGCGGCCAGCGCGGTGCTCGCGGGCATGCGCGTCGTCGTGGTGGCCTGTGACGAGGGCGGCAACGTCGACCTCGACGACCTGCGCGCCAAGGTCGAGCAGCACGCGGCCCAGCTCGCGGCGCTCATGATCACCTACCCGTCGACGCACGGCGTGTACGAGCACGACATCGTCGCCCTCACCGACGCCGTGCACGCGGCCGGAGGCCAGGTCTACGTCGACGGGGCGAACCTCAACGCCCTGCTCGGGGTGGCGCGCTTCGGCGACTTCGGCGGCGACGTCTCGCACCTCAACCTGCACAAGACCTTCTGCATCCCGCACGGTGGGGGCGGTCCGGGCGTGGGCCCGGTCGCGGCGAAAGCCCACCTCGCGCCCTTCCTGCCCGGTCACCCGATGGCCCAGCAGGCCGACCGTCGCACGGGTTCGGCCCCCGCGGCCGAGGGGGACCGTCTCGCCCACGCCGGCGTGCCCGTCTCGAGTGCTCCGTACGGGTCGCCGAGCATCCTGCCGATCAGCTGGGCCTACGTGCGCATGATGGGCACCGAGGGCCTCACCCGGGCGACCGGGGCGGCCGTCCTGGCGGCCAACTACGTCGCCGCCCGCCTCCGTGAGCACTTCCCCGTGCTGTACGCGGGCGAGAACGGCCTCGTGGCGCACGAGTGCATCCTCGACCTGCGGCCGTTGCGCGACGCGACCGGGGTCACCGTCGACGACGTGGCCAAGCGCCTCATCGACTACGGCTTCCACGCCCCGACCATGTCGTTCCCCGTCGCGGGCACCCTCATGGTCGAGCCGACCGAGAGCGAGGACCTCGCCGAGATCGACCGCTTCGTTGACGCGATGATCGCGATCAAGGGCGAAGCCGACGCCGTGGCGGCTGGTCGGTACACCGCCGAGTCGAGCCCGTTGCGCGGTGCGCCCCACACGGCCGAGTCGGTCGTCGTGGGCGAGTGGACCGCCGAGTACGGCCGCGAAGAGGCCGTGTACCCGGTCCGCTCGCTCGTGCGCAGCAAGTACTGGCCGCCGGTGCGTCGCATCGACCAGGCCTACGGTGACCGCAACCTGTTCTGCAACTGCCCGCCGGCCGAGGCGTTCGCCTAGATCGCGTCGGGCGCCGACCGCGCCTCGGACGGGAAACCGCCAGCACCCGATCCCGTCGAGTGCTGGCGGTTCCCTTTGGGTCCCTCGGGCGTCGGCCGCCGAGTGTCGCGGAGGGCGTTCACGTAGCGGCGACCGTCCCGATCGACGCCCGGGGGACAGCTCACGCTGTGTGGCTAGCTCGGGGTGCTCCGACCCGTGGGTACATCAGACTCGCCCCCCGAACGAGTGTCAAGACCCAGTTCCGCCCGCGAGCGTCCCCGGACGATCCCTCCCGGTGCGTCAGGACGGCAGCCCGAAGAGGGTGGGGAAGGTCGTCGCGGCCCACGGGTAACCCACGAAGACGGCCGCGTCCATCAGGACGTGCGCGACGACGAGCGGCAGCACCCGGCCGAACCGTACGTAGAGCCAGCCGAAGGCGACGCCCATGACCACGTTGCCGACGAAGGCGCCGAACCCCTGGTAGAGGTGGTAGCTGCCGCGGAGCAGGGCCGCCGTCACGATGATCGACCACGTGCGCCAACCGAGGTCGCGGAGGCGCGCGAAGAGGTACGCGACGACGATCACCTCCTCGGTCACCCCCGCGCGCAGCGCCGAGAGCAGCAGCACGGGGACGGTCCACCAGTGCTCGCCGAGGTTCGTCGGCACGACGGTGACCGTCAGGTCGAGCGCCTTGCCCACGAGGTAGAGGCCGATGCCGGGGATGCCGATGGCGAGGGCCAGCCCGACGCCGCCGAGGGTGTCCCGTCCGGCACGCGAGAAGTCGACGCCGAGACGTCCCAGGTGGGGTCGCTCCTCGCGCCACAGCAGGAAAGCCACGAGCACCACCGGCACGAGGTCCACCGCGACGCCGAGCACCTGGTAGGCGAGGTCGAAGAACTCCCGACTGCTCAGTGGTGAGTTCAGCGTGGCGGTCTGCTGCGAGAGGGCGGTCTGCTGGGTGAGCCGGTTGACGATCGAGAGCACCGAGTACACGGCCGACGTGCCGAGCGAGAGGCCGAGGACGATCGCGATCTCGACCCGGAGGCGCGCTCGGGTCAACGGGGCCGGGCGCGGTGCGAGGGCATCACGTGGCGTCACGGCGGAGGCGGGGTCCTGGGGGCGGCTCACGGGGGCGATCGTACGGGACCGGCGTGGGTGGGCCGACCCGCGCCTCCTGCCGTGGCGGAGAACAATACCTGCCAGGTGGCGGATTTCTCGCAGCCGATTCATGCGAACTTCAGGCCCTACGCGCAACGAACCGGGTGCCGACGCAACGATCCGGCGAGTTGGTTTCCGTCGTGTAACCGTTGACGTCGGGGTTTGGTGATGCCCGAACGGGGTGCCTAGGCTCACACCATCCAACGCGGCACGGCCCCTGGGCACAGTGCTGCGTCCTTTCCCGCATCAGGAGGAACATTGAAGAAGACGCGCATGGGCCTGTCGGCCGTCGCCGTCGTGGGGACGGCAGCACTCGTCCTCACCGGTTGCGCCAGCGGCAGCGGGGACGACGACACGTCGTCCGGTGACGCTACCGCGATCATCAAGACGAACGGCACCGAGCCCGAGAACCCGCTCGTCCCGTCGAACACCACCGAGACCGGTGGTGGCCGCATCGTCACCTCGATCTTCGCCGGTCTCGTCAGCTACAACGCCGACGGCACCACCAAGAACGAGGTGGCCGACAGCATCGAGAGCGACGACGCCACCGTGTGGACCGTCACGCTCAAGGACGGCTGGAAGTTCACCGACGGCACCGACGTCACGAGCGAGTCGTTCACGAAGGCCTGGAACTGGGCGGCGAGCTTCGACAACGTCGCGAACTCGTCCGGCAGCTCGTTCTTCGAGAACTTCAAGGGCTACAGCGACACCGAGCAGAGCGACCTCGACCTCACCGTCGAGAGCCCGACCGAATTCACGGTGACGCTCAACACCCCCGAGGCCGACTTCCCGCTGCGCCTCGGCTACTCGGCCTACTCGCCGCTGCCCGAGTCGTTCTACGCCGACCCCGCCGCGTTCGGCGAGAACCCGGTCGGCAACGGCCCGTACATGCTCGACGGTGAAGGCGCCTGGACGCACAACCAGGGCATCAAGCTCAAGACGAACCCCGACTACGACGGCAACCGCAAGCCGAAGAACGGCGGGCTCGACATCAACTTCTACACCTCGCTCGACTCGGCCTACGCCGACGTGCAGGGTGGCAACCTCGACGTGCTCGACCAGATCGGCCCGGCGGCGTTCCAGACGTACCAGAGCGACTTCCCCGACACGAACGTCAACCAGCCCGCCGCGGTCTTCCAGGGCATGACGATCCCGCAGTACCTCGCTCACTTCGGTGACGACGAAGAGGGCGACCTGCGTCGTCAGGCCATCTCGATGTCCATCAACCGCGACGACGTCACGAAGGTCATCTTCCAGGGCACGCGGACGCCGGCCAAGGACTTCACCTCGCCCGTCATCCCCGGTTACACCGACGAGCTCGAGGGTGAGAGCGTCCTCTCGTTCGACGCCGACAAGGCCAAGGACCTCTGGGACCAGGCCGACGCGATCTCGCCCTACGGCGACACCACGTTCACCATCGGCTACAACTCCGACGGTGGACACCAGGAGTGGGTGGACGCGGTCACCGCGAACATCTCGAAGACGCTGGGCATCAAGGCCGAGGGCAAGCCCTACCCGACCTTCGCCGAGTTCCGCACCGACGCCTCGGGTGGTGCCATGACCGGCGCCTTCCGTTCGGGTTGGCAGGCCGACTACCCGTCGCTGTACAACTTCCTGTACCCGACGATGGCCACCGACGGCAGCTCGAACGACGGCAAGTACTCGAACCCCGAGTTCGACGACCTGCTCGCCGAGGGCAGCGCCGCGAGCGACGTGGACGACGCGAACGCCTCGTACCAGAAGGCCCAGGAGGTCCTGCTCAAGGACCTGCCGATCATCCCGCTGTGGTACGCGAACGTCAACGGCGTCTGGGCCGACACGGTGAGCAACGTCGAGTACGGCTGGGACTCCGTGCCGATCTACGAGAACATCACCAAGTAACCAAGTAAGGTCGTCGCTCACGCGCTCGACCGACGCTCGACGGGGTCCGGGCAGTGTTCGCACTGTCCGGACCCCTTCGGCGGGCCCACCCACCTCTCCCTCCACACGATTGCGATAACGATGCACGCGCAGACGTCCGAGGAAGCCTGATGCTCTGGTACACCGGACGCCGGCTCCTCCAACTGATCCCCGTCTTCTTCGGGGCGACGTTCCTCATCTACTTCATGGTCTTCGCGCTGCCCGGTGACCCCGTGGCGGCGCTGTTCGGCGACAAGACCCCGTCGCCGGCCGTCATCGAGGCCATCCGCGCCGAGTACAACCTCGACCAACCGTTCATCGTGCAGTACCTGCTGTACATCGGCGGCCTGTTCACCGGCGACCTCGGCACGACCTTCTCCGGGCGCCCCGTGGTCGACGAGCTGATCCGCGCGTTCCCGATCACGTTCCGGCTCGCGATGCTCGCCCTGCTCTTCGAGGCCGTCGCCGGCATCGTCGTGGGCCTGATCGCCGGGCTCCGCAAGGGCAAGCTCTTCGACACGAGCGCCCTCGTCGTCAGCCTGCTGCTCATCTCGGTGCCGACGTTCGTCATCGGCTTCCTGCTGCAGTACGTCTTCGGCATCCAGCTCGGCCTGTTCCGCACGACGGTCAGCTCGCAGGCGCCCTGGGACGAACTCGTCCTGCCGGCCATCGTGCTCGCCTCGGTGTCGTTCGCGTACATCGTCCGCCTGACCCGCGCCTCCGTGTCCGAGAACTCGAGCGCGGACTTCGTGCGCACCGCGTCGGCGAAGGGCCTCACCCGTGGCCGCGTCGTCACGGTGCACATCCTGCGCAACTCGCTCGTCCCCGTGGTCACCTACCTCGGCGTCGACATCGGTTCGCTGATGGTCGGTGCCATCGTCACCGAGGGAATCTTCAACATCCAGGGCGTCGGCGGAACCGTCTACCGGGCGATCACGCTCGGCGAGGGCCCCACCGTCGTCTCGTTCGTCGCCGTGATGGTGATCATCTTCATGATCGCCAACCTCCTCGTCGACCTGCTGTACGCCCTTCTCGACCCGAGGATCCGCTATGCCAAGTAACGACTCGTCGGCGTTGTCCGCCGACCACTTCGTCGCCGATCTCGACGAGACGCCCGTCAAGGCCGTCGACGCGATCGACGAGTCCGAGAAGCCCCGCAGCAGCTGGAACGACGCGTGGGACGCCATGAAGCGTCGCCCGACGTTCTGGATCGCGGCGTTCCTCATCGTCGTCGTCATCATGGTGGCGCTCTTCCCCGGGCTGTTCACCAGCGTCTCGCCGACGGCCGCCGACCTGCCCCGCAGCAACGAGGGCCCGTCGGCCGGTCACCTGCTCGGTTTCACCTTCCAGGGAACCGACGTGTTCGCCCGCATCGTCTGGGGCACCCGTGCCTCGTTGACCGTCGGACTGCTGGCGACGATCATCGTCACGATCGTCGGCATCGTCATCGGGTCGCTCGCCGGGTTCTACGGCGGATGGCTCGACGCGATCGTCTCGCGCCTGGGCGACATCTTCTTCGCGATCCCCACCGTCCTCGGTGCCATCGTGTTGATGTCCATCCTGCCGACCAGGACGCCCCTCACCGTGGCCCTCGTGCTGTCGGTGTTCGCCTGGCCCCAGATCGCGCGCGTCATGCGTGGTTCGGTCCTCAGCGCTCGGGCCGCCGACTACGTCACGGCCTCCGCGGCGCTCGGCGTGTCCCGCTTCCGCATCCTGGTCCGACACGTCGTGCCGAACGCCATCACCCCGGTCATCGTCGTGGCGACCGTCTCACTCGGCACGTTCATCGTGGCCGAGGCGACGCTGTCGTTCCTCGGCATCGGGCTGCCGCCGAGCACCATGTCCTGGGGCAACGACATCAACGCCGCACGCAACTCGCTCCGCGTCGCGCCGATGCCCCTCTTCTGGCCCGCAGCGGCGTTGTCCGTGACGGTGCTGTCGTTCCTCCTCATGGGCGACGTCGTGCGCGACGCCCTCGACCCGAAGGCGAGGGCACGTCGATGACCGACACCTCAACCCGACCCGAGACGGCGGGCACCGCGTCGTCCTCGACGCCCCTGCTCGAGATCAAGGGCCTGAAGATCGGCTTCAAAACGCAGGCCGGGTACGTCGACGCCGTGCGCGGGGTCGACCTGACGATCCGCCAGGGCGAGAGCCTCGCGATCGTGGGCGAGTCCGGCTCGGGCAAGTCGACGACCGCCACGTCGATCATCGACCTGCTGCCCGGCACGGGAGAGGTCACCGGCGGCCAGATCCTCTTCGAGGGCAAGGACCTCACGAAGGTCAGCGCGTCCGAGATGCAGGCCATCCGTGGTCGCGACATCGGCTACGTGCCGCAGGACCCCATGTCGAACCTCAACCCCGTCTGGAGCATCGGCTTCCAGGTCGAGGAGGCCATCCGGGCGAACGGCGTCGCGACCGGCAAGCAGGCCGTGCGCCAGCGAGCCATCGACGTCCTGAAGGAGGCCGGGCTCAACGACGCGGGCGAGCGCCTCAAGCAGTTCCCCCACCAGTTCTCGGGCGGCATGCGCCAGCGTGTGCTGATCGGCATCGGCCTGTCGTCGCGGCCCAAGCTCCTGATCGCCGACGAGCCCACCTCGGCCCTCGACGTGACCGTCCAGCGCCGCATCCTCGACCACCTCGAGACCCTGACCCGCGACTACGGCACCTCGGTGCTCTTCATCACGCACGACCTCGGCCTCGCCGCCGAACGGGCCGAGAAGCTCGTCGTCATGTACAAGGGTCGCGTCGTCGAGTCGGGGCCGTCCAAAGAGATCCTCGCCAATCCTCAGCACCCCTACACGCAGCGACTCGTCGCCGCCGCTCCTTCGCTGGCCAGCCAGCGCATCCAGTCGAGCATCGCACCCACGCACTCCCACGGGCTCGCGATCTCCGACGAAGGCGCCGACGACGCCGAGCTCATCGCTCGCGCCCGTCAGCGCGAGGAGGCCGGCAAGAAGGACTCCGAGTACATCTCGGTGACGAACCTGTCCAAGGTCTACAAGATCCGCCAGGGCGGCTTCAAGACGACCGAACTCCGGGCCGTCGACGACGTGTCCTTCTCGATCCCGCGGGGCACGACGATGGCACTCGTGGGCGAGTCCGGTTCGGGCAAGTCGACCGTGGCCAAGCTCGTGCTCCAGCTCGAGTCGATCACCTCGGGCACCGTCGCGGTCGGCGGCCAGAGCGTCGGGGCGCTTAAGGGCCGCGAGCTCTTCGACTTCCGTCGTCGCGTCCAGCCGGTCTTCCAGGACCCCTACGGTTCGCTCGACCCGATGTACAGCGTGGGCAACACCATCGCCGAACCGCTCGTCACGCACGGCATCGGCGACCGGGCCAGCCGTCAAGCCCGCGTCCGCGAGTTGCTCGACCAGGTGTCCCTGCCCGCGTCGACGGTCAACCGGTACCCGAACGAGCTCTCCGGTGGTCAGCGCCAGCGCATCGCCGTCGCTCGGGCGCTCGCCCTCAAGCCCGACGTCATCGTCCTCGACGAGGCGGTCTCGGCACTGGACGTCCTCGTCCAGGGGCAGATCCTCGACCTGCTCACCGACCTGCAGACCGAACTCGGGCTGACCTACCTCTTCATCACGCACGACCTCGCCGTCGTCCGCCTCATCGCGGACAACGTCAGCGTCATGCAGAAGGGTCGCGTCGTCGAGGCCGGCACCACGGACGACATCTTCGCGAACCCGGCGCAGCAGTACACCCGCGAACTGCTCGAGGCGATCCCCGGCGCGAACTTCGAGTTCGGCCGGTAGTCGACCCGCGCCTCCTGGTGTCGAAGGGGCCCCTCCGCCGTGCCGAGAGCACGGCGGAGGGGCCCCTTTACCACGTGCCGTAGACTGTTCTCGCCGGGCTCCGACCCGACCACTTCCCCCTCTCTCTTCTCGTAAGGAATACATCCATGGCGACTGCCATCCGCAGCGACCTGCGCAACGTGGCGATCGTGGCCCACGTCGACCACGGCAAGACGACCCTCGTCGACGCCATGCTCAAGCAGACCAACTCGTTCGACGCGCACTTCGACACCGAAGACCGCATGATGGACGGCAACGAGCTCGAGCGCGAGAAGGGCATCACGATCCTCGCGAAGAACACCTCGGTGCTCTACAACGGTGCCCACGCGACCGACGGCCCCATCACCATCAACGTCATCGACACCCCCGGCCACGCCGACTTCGGCGGTGAGGTCGAGCGCGGCCTGTCGATGGTCGACGGCGTCGTGCTGCTCGTCGACGCGTCCGAGGGCCCTCTGCCCCAGACGCGCTTCGTGCTGCGCAAGGCCCTCGCGGCCAAGCTGCCCGTCATCCTGCTGGTCAACAAGACCGACCGCCCCGACGCGCGCATCGACGAGGTCGTCGCCGAGAGCCAGGACCTCCTCCTCGGTCTCGCCAGCGACCTGAGCGAAGAGGTCGACGACCTCGACCTCGACGCCATCCTCAACGTCCCCGTGGTCTACGCCTCGGGTCGCAACGGCGCCGCGTCGACGAACAAGCCCGACGACGGCTCGCTGCCCGACAACCCCGACCTCGAGCCCCTCTTCGAGGCGATCCTCACGCACGTGCCGGCACCGCGCTACGACGACGAGCACCCCCTGCAGGCGCACGTCACCAACCTCGACGCCTCGCCGTTCCTCGGTCGTCTCGCGCTCCTCCGCGTCTTCCACGGCACCCTGCAGAAGGGTCAGACGGTCGCCTGGGTCAAGTCCGACGGTTCCGTCCAGAACGCACGGATCACCGAGCTGCTGATCACGAAGGCGCTCAGCCGCTACCCCGCCGAGAGCGCGGGCCCCGGCGACATCGTCGCCGTCGCCGGCTTCGACACCATCACCATCGGCGAGACGCTGTCCGACCCTGACGACGTGCGCCCGCTGCCGACCATCACGGTCGACGACCCGGCGATCTCGATGACCATCGGCACGAACACCTCGCCGATCATCGGCAAGGTCAAGGGCCACAAGCTGACCGCCCGCATGGTCAAGGACCGCCTCGACCGCGAACTGGTCGGCAACGTCTCGCTCAAGGTCCTCGACGTCGGACGTCCCGACGCGTGGGAGGTCCAAGGTCGCGGCGAGCTCGCGCTGGCCATCCTCGTCGAGCAGATGCGCCGTGAGGGCTTCGAGCTCACCGTCGGCAAGCCGCAGGTCGTCACGCGTCGTGACGAGAACGGCAAGCTCCAGGAGCCGTTCGAGCACATGACCATCGACGTGCCCGACGAGTACCTCGGCGCCGTCACGCAGCTCATGGCCGCCCGCAAGGGCCGCATGGAGAACATGGCGAACCACGGCTCGGGCTGGGTCCGCATGGAGTTCATCGTCCCCTCGCGCGGCCTGATCGGCTTCCGCACGCAGTTCCTCACCGACACGCGCGGCACCGGCATCGCCAACGGCATCAGCCACGGCTACGGCCCCTGGGCCGGCGAGATCTCGACCCGCACCAACGGTTCGATCATCGCCGACCGCTCCGGCGTGGTCACCCCCTTCGCGATCATCAACCTGCAAGAGCGCATGTCGTTCTTCGTGCAGCCGACCGAAGAGGTCTACGAGGGCATGGTCGTGGGCGAGAACTCGCGCGCCGACGACATGGACGTCAACATCACCAAAGAGAAGAAGCTGACCAACATGCGTCAGTCGACGGCCGACAACTTCGAGTCGATGACGCCCTCCAAGGTGCTCTCGCTCGAAGAGGCCCTCGAGTTCGCCGGTGACGACGAGTGCGTCGAGGTCACCCCCGACGCCATCCGCATCCGTAAGGTCGAGCTCGACGCCAGCGCCCGCCAGCGCAGCACCGCTCGCCTGAAGAAGCAGAACGCGTAAGCAGCACCGCTCCACCGCACCACCCGCCGAGGAGGCGGTCCGCACCACTGCGGGCCGCCTCCTTCGTGCATCGTCGGCACGTTCCACGCCCGCCCTCAGCGACCCCGGTTAGCCTCGCGAGGTGCTGATCCAGAAGACGACCCTCGCCCGCTCCGCCGCCACGCTCGCGCTGGCGGCCGGCCTCGTGACCGGCCTCACCGCCTGCGGCGCGGGCTCGCCCGTCGACAACATCGTGGGTGGCGCGGTCGACAGCGGCATCGAGAGCCTCAAGGGCACGGCGCTGAAGGCCGTCGAGGACGCCGCCGGGGAGGCGCTGAACGGGGCCGGCATCACGACCGACGGCACCCTGCCCGCGAGCTTCCCGACCGAGGTCCCGCTCGTCCCCGGGACGACCCGCGGTGGGGGAGCCGGTCCCGACGGCACCGGCTGGGTCGCCCAGATCGCCGTCTCGGGTGCCGACCAGTTCACCGTCGCCCAGCAGCAGCTCGAGGCCGCCGGGTTCACGGCCTCCGGGGTCGACACCGACGCCGAGAGCGGCTTCGGCACGTTCACGGGTACCGCCTACCGCGTCGTGCTCACCGTCTCGACCGACAGCGAGGGCCAGGCGATCGCCACCTACGTCGTCACGTCCGTCTGAGCGACCGCGGCGCATCCCGACGGACTGCGCGGGTCCCGAGGCCCGACGGTCGCGTCAGGCGAAGAGGGTCTCGCCCACCCAGCCGTCCTGCGACGCCCCCGGCGGAACGGCGAAGATGCCCGATCCGACGTGCTTCACGTACTCGTTCATCCGGTCGTTCCGCGACAGCGCCTGCTGGATGGGCACGTACTGTCGCCGCGGGTCCCGGTTGAAGGCGATGAAGAACAGCCCGGCGTTGAGGCGGCCGAGTTCGTCGTTGCCGTCGACGAAGTTGTAGCCGCGGCGCAGCAGCGTGGCCCCGTCGTTGTTCTGGGGGTGCGCCAGGGCGACGTGCGAGTCGGGTGCGATGGCCGGCCCGCCACCGGTCGGGGCGGACGCGGCGAAGTCGGGGACCGTGAACTCGGTGCCGCCCGAGAGCGGAGCCCCCTCGCCCTTGTCCCGACCCACGACCGTCTGCTGCTCGGCCAGCGAGGCGTGGTCCCACGTCTCGATCGTCATGCGGATCTTGCGCGCGACGAGGTACGAGCCGCCGCTCATCCACCCGGCGCCGTCGGACGCGGTCGCCCAGACGCCGTCCTCCACCGCGGTGACGTCCTCGGCCTTGACGTTGGCCGTGCCGTCCTTGAAGCCGAAGAGGTTGCGGGGCGTCGTCTGGCCACGGGTCGTCGACGAGGTCCGACCGAATCCCAGCTGCGACCACCGCAAGGAGGCGCGGCCGAAGGCGATCCGCGAGAGGTTGCGGATCGCGTGCACCGCAACCTGCGGGTCGTCGCTGCAAGCCTGTACGCACAGGTCGCCGCCGCTCGCGGCCGCCACGAGCTGGTCGCCCGAGAAGTGGGGCAGGTCGACGAGGGCCGGAGGCCGCTTCGAGGCGAGCCCGAAACGGTCGGTGCCGTCGCTCGTGGTGAACAGCGACGGACCGAAGCCGATCGTCACGGTCAGCCCGGCCGCGGGCAGACCCGTGGCCTCGCCCGTGTCGTCCGGCGGCGCCAGGGGGCTGCCGCCCGTGGCACCGGTCGGGCTGACGTCGAGGCCGGCCGTCAGCCTCGACGCGGCGTAGCTCCAGTCCTTCAGCAGCTCGACGAGTTCGGCGCGGGAGACCCCGTCCGCCACGTCGAACGAGGCGAAGTGCAGGCGGTCCTGCGCGGCGGTGACGATGCCCGACTGGTGCCGACCGAAGAACGGGTACGACGCCGAGGCCCCGGAGGACCCGTCGGCGTGGGCCTGCATGGCTCGGTCCGTGCCGATCCCGACCCCGAGGCCGAGGACGCCGGCTCCGACGCCCGTCCCGACGAGCCCCAGCAGACCGCGGCGCGAGAGGCCGCCTCCCTCCGTCACCGTCAGGCGACCAGCGCGGAGGTCAGCTCGCTGAGCGGCTCGCTGAGGGCGTTGACGGCATCCGACAGCTTCTTCTTGTCGGCGTCGGTCAGGTCGGTGTACGACGGGTACCCCGTGTCGAGGCTGCCGTATCCCGCGAGCAGCGTCTCGACCTTCGTCAGCCGGTCGTCGATGGAGGTCGCCAGCTCGGGGTCCTTCTGGTCGACGATGTCGCGCACGCCGTCGAACGCCACCCGGGCGCCCTCGAGGTTGCCCTGGAAGTCGTAGAGGTCGGTGTGCGACCAGATCTCTTCCTCGCCGGTGATCTTGCCGGTGGCCACCTCGTCCATCAGGCCGACCGCGCCGTTGGCGATCGCGTCGATCCCGACCGTGAAGTCGTCCGCGGTGACCTCGTCGTAGAGGTCCTTCGTGTCGCTCGTCAGCAGGCCGGCGTAGTGGGCACGTTCGTCGGCCGTCAGGGGGGCGTACGCCGCGCCTCCGTTCTCGGACGCCGCGGGCTGCCAGAGGTCTTTCTCGATGCGGTGCCATCCGGTCCACTCGGTGCCGGCTTCGACGTCGGCCTCGCGGAAGTCGATCTTCGGGTCGAGGTCGCCGAACGACTCGGCCACCGGCTCGATGCGCTCGTAGTGCGCCCGCGCCGACGGGTAGAGCGACCGGGCCTTCTCGTCGTCGCCGGCGGTGTACGCGGCGAGGAACTCGTCGGTCGCCGTGACGAGCTGCCCGGTCTGGTCCTTCACGTAGCCCACGTAGGCCGTCGCCGCGGCGTCGATCTGCTGCTTCTCGCTGCCCGTCGCCTCGACGGCCGCGCCCGAGTCGGTCACCGTGAAGGAGGCGCGGACGCCTTCTCCGACGAGTCCCGGGACGCAGGCGGTGTAGTAGTCGCCGGCCGGCACCGAGACCGTCATCGAGCCCGTCGTGCCGGGGCCGATGTTCTCCTTCTCGCTGATGATGCGGAGACCGTCGTCGGCGAGCAGTTCGAACTCGCTGTTGTCGCTGCCGGTGTTCGTCATGGTGAACGTGACGGGGCCGCTCGGGACCGAGGTGGTCGAGAGCGAACACGTGTCGTCGGAGCCGTCGACGGTCACGGCGGTGGCCGCGGAGGAGCCGGCGGGAGCGTTCGCGACGCAGCCGGTCAGGGCCAGCGCGAGGGCGGCGACGCCCGAGGCGACGGCGAGGGGGCGGAGGGGGCTGGCGATCATCGTGATGCTCCTGCGGTGCGGGGTGACGGGGTGGTCGAGGGGGCGGACGTGCCGAGGGTCGCGGACGAGCCGGACGGGGTCGTGGTACCGGGTCGACGTCGGCGGGTCGCCCGCACGAAGAGGGGGACGACGACGGCGAGGTAGGCGAGCCAGACGACGACCTGCAGCCAGCTCGGCGTCGGGGTGAAGTTGACGAGCCCCTGGAGCAGGGTGCCGTACCAGCTGGTCGGCGGAACGGCAGCGCTCACGTCGAAGGCCAGGGAGGAGCGGCCCGGCAGCACGGACGCCTCCTGGAGGTCGCCCACCCCGTAGGCGAGGACGCCCGCCGCGACGACGACGAGGAAGTAGCCGGTCACCCGGAAGAACCGGGCGACGTCGAGGCGGACCACGCCACGGTAGATCGCCACCTGGACGGCGACCGCCGTGACGATGCCGAGGAGCGCACCCACCAGCGGCGTCGCGCCGCCGCCGGTCGACTGCACGGTGGCCCAGACGAAGAGAGCGGTCTCGATGCCCTCGCGACCGACCGAGAGGAAGGCCAGCGCGACGACCGCCCAGGCGCCGCCCCCGAGGGCTCGCTCGAGGCCCGACTCGAGTTCGCCGCGCAGGCCGCGCGCGGTGCGGGCCATCCAGAAGACCATCCAGGTCACGAAGCCCACGGCCACGATCGAGAGACCGCCGCCGATGATCTCCTGAGCTTGGAAGGTCAGCCCGTAGGTGCCGAAGGTGAGCACGGCGCCGAGGCCGAGCGAGAGGACGACCGCGGCGCCCACGCCCAGCCAGAGGCGGGGGAGGACGTCGCGTCGGCCGACCTTGACCACGTAGGCGATGAGGATGCCGACCACGAGAGCGGCCTCGAGGCCCTCTCGGAGTCCGATGAGGTAGTTGGCGAGCACGGGGACGGCTTTCTCGGGGGAGTGGAGCTCGTCGTCGAGCAGGATGAGGATCAGGGACGCGGTCGACCGGTCGGACCGCAGAGGGACCGAACGGACTGGTATGGTTAGGCTAACCTCACTAAGGGCACCCTGAGCCAGACCGACAGTAGTGCGGCGCGGCATATCCTGTCCAGTGATGAACTCCTCCGCCTCGCCGACGCCCGCGTCGCCCTCGACCGCCGGCGACCCTCGGCTCGAGCGCGTGCTCTTCGTCCACGCCCACCCCGACGACGAGACCATCACCACGGGTGGCACCATCGCCGCGATGGTCGAGGCCGGTGCCGCGGTCACCGTCGTGACCTGCACCCGGGGCGAACTGGGCGAGGTGATCCCCGACGACCTCGCCGCCCTCCGGGTCGACCAGGCCGCCCTCGCCGTCCACCGAGAGGGCGAGATCGCCGCCGCCATGCGAGACCTCGGCGTCGACGACCACCGGTTCCTCGGTTCGGCCGGTGCCCGCACGCCGGGGCTCCCCGAACGGGTCTATCGCGACAGCGGCATGGTCTGGCGGTCGGACGGCGTGGCCGGGCCGACGCCCGACCTGCACCCCGCCGCATTCTGCGCCGCCGAGTTCGGCGAGGTCGTGAGCGACCTGTCGGCCGTCGTCCAGTCCGTGCGCCCGACCGCGATCATCAGCTACGACGAGGACGGCGGGTACCACCACCCCGACCACGTCCGGGCCAACCGGGTCGCCGTACGTGCCGCCCGCCTCGTCGGCGTGCCGTTCTTCGCGATCGTGGCCGGTGCCGAGTCGGCCGTGGGGGCGGAGGCCGAGGCCCTCGCCACCGACGACACCGTGCTGACGACCGACACGCGTCACGTGGCTCCTCGCAAGCTCGCCGCACTCCGCGACCACCGCAGTCAGGTCGAGGTCGTCGACCTCCCGGGTGGCCGGGCCGGCATCCGGTTCCCCCACGGTGCCGTCGAGCCCGTGACCGTCCGCGAGTCGTTCCGCTTCGTGCCCGAGCCGACGGTGGACGAGGGCGATTCCGAGATGGCCCGGATGACGACGGGCGGACGCGTCGTCGCGCTCGTCCTGGCGCTCGCCGCCGGGGCCGTGTTCGGCACCATCGGCACCGTCATGCACCAGTCGACGATCACCGTCGCCGGCTCGCCGTTCTGGTCCGGGCTCGTGCTCGCGTTGCTCATGAGCCTCACGCTCCTCGCCGGTCTCCGCTCGGTCTTCGGCTCGCGGGCGGTGGCCGGGGCCGCCGCCGTCGGTCTCATCGGGGCGCTCGTCGTCCTGTGGCAGGCGAGTCCCGGGGGGTCGATCCTCGTGCCCGACAACACGCCCGCCCTGGTCTGGCTCGGCGGAGTGTTCCTGATCTGCCTCGTGGTGCTCGGGTGGCCGCGATTGCGGGGCCCGGCCGCCGGGGGAGCGACGCCGCCCCGCGACGCGGCCCGCGCCTCCTCGGTCGAGGCACAGCCGGCAGACGATAAGCTGGACGCCCTGCCCGACGCGAAGGGAACCCCCCAGACGTGACGTACGTGATCGCACTTCCCTGTGTCGATGTCAAAGACCGTGCCTGCATCGACGAGTGCCCCGTCGACTGCATCTACGAGGGCGAACGCTCGCTCTACATCCACCCCGACGAATGCGTCGACTGCGGTGCGTGCGAGCCCGTCTGCCCGGTCGAGGCCATCTACTACGAAGACGACCTGCCCGACAAGTGGGCCGAGTACTACAAGGCCAACGTCGAGTTCTTCGACGAGATCGGCTCGCCCGGTGGCGCGGCCAAGGTCGGCGTCATCGCCAAGGACCACCCCGTGATCTCGGCGCTGCCCCCTCAGGGCGCCGGCGCCTAGGACGGCCCCCGTGGCGCTCGACCTGCCCGAGTTCCCCTGGGACGCCCTGGTGCCGTACGCGGCCACCGCCCGGCGCCACCCCGGAGGCATCGTCGACCTCAGCGTCGGTTCGCCCGTCGATCCGACGCCCGAGGTCGTCCGTGAGGCCCTCGCGGTCGCGACCGACGCCCACTCGTACCCGCAGGTCGCCGGCACCCCGGCCCTGCGGTCGGCCATCTCGGAGTGGTACGCGCGCCGCCGAGGGGTGACCGGACTCGGCGACGCGAACGTCCTGCCGACCATCGGCTCGAAAGAACTCATCGCTGGCATGGCTCTCTGGCTGGGCATCGGTCCGGGCGACACGGTGGTCTACCCGACGAACGCCTACCCGACCTACGCGCTCGGCGCCGCCCTCGTCGGAGCGACGGCCCTCGCCTCCGACGACCCGGCCGAGTGGCCCGTCTCGACGAAGCTGGTCTGGTTGAACAGCCCGGGCAACCCCGACGGGGCCGTGCTGGGCTTCGAGGCTCTCCGCGCCGCCGTTGCCCGTGCGCGTGAACTCGGTGCCGTGATCGCCGGCGACGAGTGCTATGCCGAACTCGGGTGGACGGGCGAGTGGGCCGACCGCCCCACGCCCTGCATCCTCGACCCACGCGTGGTCGGCGACGACCTCCGCGGCGTCGTCTCGGTCTACTCGCTCAGCAAGCAGTCGAACCTCGCCGGGTACCGCGCGGGCTTCGTCGCGGGCTGCGACCACGTGCTCGGGCAGCTCCTCGCCGTGCGCAAGCACGCGGGCCTCATGCCGCCGGCCCCGGTGCAGCAGGCCATGGTCGTCGCCTTGGCCGACGAGGCCCACGTGGTCGAGCAGAAGGCGCGGTACGCGGCCCGCCGAGCGCGCCTCCTGCCCGCTCTCGAGGCAGCGGGGTTCCGCATCGACCGCAGCGAGGCCGGCCTGTACCTCTGGGCCACGCGGGACGAGGACGCCTGGGCCTCGGTGTCCTGGCTCGCCGAGCGTGGCGTGCTCGTCGCCCCGGGGTCGTTCTACGGGCCCGCCGGTGATCGCCACGTCCGCGTGGCACTCACGACGACCGACGAGCGCATCGACGCCGCCGTGGGGCGACTCGGCGGCTGACCGCTAGGCTGACCGGGTGACTGACACTGCCAACGACGCCCAGAAGGCCACGCTGCAGTTCCCGGGGGGAACAGCCGAGTTCCCGATCGTCGCGAGCACCGAGGGTGCCTCGGCGATCGACATCTCGACGTTCACCAAGCAGACCGGTTACACGACCCTCGACACGGGCTTCGTGAACACCTCCAACGCCCGAAGCACGATCACCTACATCGACGGTGATCAGGGCATCCTGCGCTACCGGGGCTATCCGATCGAACAAGTCGCCGAGAACTCGACCTACCTCGAGACGGCCTGGCTGTTGATCTACGGCGAACTGCCCACCCCCGACCAGCTCGCCGACTTCGACGCGCGCATCCGGCGGCACACGCTGCTGCACGAAGACCTGCGCCGCTTCTTCGACGCCCTGCCGCACAACGCCCACCCGATGTCGGTGCTGTCGAGCGCGGTCGGCGCACTGTCGACGTTCTACGAAGACAGCATGAGCGTGCACGATCCCGAGCAGGTCGAGCTCCAGACCGTCCGACTGCTGGCGAAGCTGCCGGTCATCGCGGCGTACGCACACAAGAAGAGCCTCGGCCAGGCGTTCCTCTACCCCGACAACTCGCTCAGCTTCGTCGACAACTTCCTCAAGCTGAACTTCGGCACGATGGCCGAGCCGTACGAGGTGAACCCCGTCCTGTCGAAGGCGCTCGAACGCCTGCTCATCCTGCACGAGGACCACGAACAGAACGCGTCGACCTCGACCGTGCGTCTCGTCGGCTCGACGCAGGCCAACATGTTCTCGTCGATCTCGGCGGGCATCAGCGCCCTCTACGGGCCGCTGCACGGCGGGGCCAACGAGGCCGTCCTCAAGATGCTCGCCGAGATCCGCGACAGCGGCCAGGGTGTCGAGCGCTTCGTCGAGCGGGTCAAGAACAAAGAGGCCGGCGTCAAGCTGATGGGCTTCGGCCACCGGGTCTACAAGAACTACGACCCGCGCGCCAAGCTCGTCAAGGAGAGCGCCACCGAGGTGCTCGAATCGCTCGGCGTGAAGGACGACCTGCTCGACATCGCGATGGAGCTCGAGGGCATCGCCCTGGCCGACGACTACTTCGTCGAGCGCAAGCTCTACCCGAACGTCGACTTCTACACGGGCGTCATCTACAAGGCGATGGGGTTCCCGCCCCGCATGTTCACGGTGCTCTTCGCCATCGGTCGCCTCCCCGGCTGGATCGCCCACTGGCGCGAGATGAACACCGACCCGACGACCAAGATCGGCCGCCCCCAGCAGTTGTACCTGGGCGCGACCGAACGCGATTGGCCGCAGCGCTAGTCCGCCGGATCGATCGGCACGACGCGAGGGGGTGGGCACGACGCCGGGTTCAGACCTGGGGTCGTGCCCACCCCTTTCGTCGTGGTGCTCGTCGAAGACCTATGCGTGCAACTGCGAGTTGAGCGTGATGCCGTGGCCCTTGCGGGGCAGCACCTCGACGGCGCCGGTCAGCGAGTTGCGGCGGAAGAGCAGTCCGGGCTGGCCCGAGAGCTCGACGGCCTTGACCGTCTGCGGCGAACCGTCGTTGGTCGGGGTGCCGCCCACGACGACGACCTTGGTGCCCGCCGTCACGTAGAGCCCGGCCTCGACGACGGTGTCGTCGCCGATCGCGATGCCGATGCCGGCGTTGGCGCCGAGCAGGGCGCGGGCGCCGATCGTCACCCGCTGGGTGCCGCCGCCCGACAGCGTGCCCATGATCGAGGCTCCGCCGCCGATGTCGGACCCGTCACCCACGACGACGCCCTGGGAGATGCGGCCCTCGACCATCGACGACCCGAGCGTGCCCGCGTTGAAGTTCACGAACCCCTCGTGCATGACCGTGGTGCCGGGGGCCAGGTGGGCACCGAGCCTCACCCGCGACGCGTCGGCGATGCGGACGCGGTCGGGCGAGACGTAGTCGAGCATGCGGGGGAACTTGTCGATGCCGGTCGCGACGATGCCGGCACGCTGCAGCCTCGGACGGAGCCGTGCGAAGTCGTCGGGGTGGACCGGCCCCGCGTTCGTCCAGGTGACGATGGGCAGGTGCGCGAACACGCCGTCGAGGTTGACCGTGTTGGGCTCGACGAGGAGGTGGCTCAGCAGGTGCAGTCGCAGGTACGCGTCGGGCGTGGACGCAGGAGGCGCGCTCAGGTCGATCTCGACGGTCACCGGGACGAGGTCGACCGCGCGGCGCTCGTCGGGTCCGGCCGCGTCGGCCAGCTCGGCCGGGACGATCTCGGGGTCACGGTCGGCCGGGAGGGTGCCGAGCCGGGGGGAGGGGAACCAGGTGTCGAGCGTGGTGCCGTCGTGCGAGACGGTCGCGAGGCCGTACCCGTAGGCGTGGGTCGGGGCGGTGGCGGTGGCGTCGGAAGTCATGGACCCGAGCGTATCGGCAGCCGCCGACGGACCGCTTCGGAGGTGACCCGTGCCCTGGCCCCGTAAACTCGCCCGCATGGCACCGATCGACCTCTCCGTCTCGCCCGTGGACGTCACCAGGCAGCTCTGCGACATCCGATCGGAGTCGGGCGACGAACGCCTCGTCGCCGACGAGATCTGGTCCACGCTCGACGGTTGCGACCACCTCGAGTTGTTCCGTGACGGCGACGCGATCGTCGCCCGGACCCGGCTCGGCCGGGCCTCGCGGGTCGTCATCGCCGGTCACATCGACACGGTGCCGATCAACGACAACGTGCCCACGCGCTACGAGACCGAGGACGGGGTCGACTACCTCTGGGGTCGCGGCACCGTCGACATGAAGGCCGGCTGTGCCGTTCACCTGAGGCTCGCGGTCGAGTTGACCGAGCCCGGCGTCGACGTCACCTGGGTCTGGTACGACCACGAAGAGGTCTCCGACGCCCTGAACGGCCTGGGCCGCCTCGCGCGGGCCCGACCCGACCTGTTGGCCGGCGACTTCGCCGTCCTGGGCGAACCGAGCAACAGCGGGGTCGAAGGGGGCTGCAACGGCAACCTGCGCGCCGAGATCCGCACCTTCGGCGCCCGCTCGCACAGCGCCCGCTCGTGGGTCGGCGACAACGCCATCCACAAGGCCGCGCCGATCCTCGACGTGCTGGCGGCCTACGAGGCGCGAGAGGTCGAGGTCGACGGGCTCGTCTACCGCGAGGGCCTCAACGCCGTGGGCATCACGGGCGGCGTGGCCGGCAACGTCATCCCCGACGAGTGCATGGTGCACGTCAACTACCGGTTCGCCCCGAGCCGCAGCGGCGACGAGGCCGTCGCCCACGTCCGCGAGCTCTTCGAGGGCTTCGACGTCACGATCGTCGACCTCGCCCCCGGGGCCCGGCCCGGTCTGGACGCCCCGCTGGCACAGCAGTTCCTGCGTGCCGTGGGCGGCGAGGCCAAGCCTAAGTACGGGTGGACGGACGTCGCGCGGTTCTCCGCGCTCGGCGTCCCCGCGGTCAACTACGGTCCGGGTGACCCGATGCTGGCCCACCACGACGACGAGCGGGTGCCCGTGCAGCAGATCCTCGACAACGAGCGCGGACTGCGGGCGTGGCTGACGGCCTGACCGTCGACGACGCGAGTCGCGCCTCCTCGTCCCCGTCGACGCGGCACGATCCCCGACGACCGACCTCGGCGTCGCGGCGCCTCCTGTTGCGCTACCGGCTCACGCCGTGGTGGGCCCGGGTGCTCGTGGTGTTCGTCCTGTCGCGCGCCGTCAGCACGATCGCGCTGCTCACCTTCGCCGGTGCCCAGCAGGCCAACGCGTGGACCCTCGCGAGCCCGGACTACGGCAGCTTCGCCACGATCTGGGACGGTCACTGGTACAACATCATCGCCGTGGTGGGGTACCCGCGCGACCTCCCCATCACCGGCGACGGCCACGTCGGAGAGAACGCCTGGGCGTTCATGCCCGCCTACCCGTTCGTCGTCCGTGGGCTGATGGGCCTGACGGGCCTGTCGTTCGCGGCGCTGGCCGTCGTCGTGTCTGTCGCCTGTGCCGCGGGGACGGCCCTGTTGTTCTACCGCCTCATGCGGCACGCGCTGCCCGAGTCGACCTCGTTGTTCGCGGTCGTCCTGTTCTGCGTGGCGCCCCTGTCGCCGCTGCTGCAGGTGGCCTACGCCGAGTCGATGTTCCTGCTGCTGCTCTGCGCGAGCCTGCTCATGCTGGTGCGGCGGCAGTACCTGGCGATGCTGCCGGTCGTGCTGATCATGTCCTTCACGCGGCCCGGAGCCCTTCCGCTCGCCCTGGCGATCGGTCTCCACGGGGTGCTGCGCTGGTGGCGCCGGCACGACGATCCCTTCCCGGTGCGCGAGCGCGTCCGGGTGGCGGTGTCGACGGCGGCCACGGGCGTGTTCGGCGTCGCCTGGCTCGTCGTCGCCGGCGCGGTCACGGGGGTGCCGGGGGCGTACACCGAGACCGAACTCGCCTGGCGGGCGCCCTACATCGGCTACGGACCGCTCGTGCCGTTCACCCCGTGGGTCGACGGGGCGAACTGGTGGTTTCCGGGTGGTTCCGGCATCGCCCTCCTCGTGGTCACGCTCGTGGCGTTCGGAGCCCTGCTGCTGTCGCCGTGGGCACGCCGGACGAGCACCGACCTGAGGCTGTGGGGCGTCGCCTACGGGCTCTACCTGCTGGCGGTGTTCTTCCCGCAGTCCAGCACCTTCCGGCTCCTGATGCCGCTCTTCCCCCTGCTGGGCGTCCTCGCGGTGCCGCGCTCGAAGGTCTACCGGGCGCTGCTCGTCGCCGTGTTCGTGGCGGCACAGTGGGTGTGGCTCTACTACTGCTGGTGGGTGAACGGGTACGACTGGACGCCGCCGTGATCGGCCGGGGAACGGCGTCGTTTAGGTCGGGGGCCCGAAATCACGGATAATGGGACCAGCAACTTGCGAAAGGGGACTATCTGATGGCAGCCATGAAGCCGAGGACCGGCGACGGGCCTATGGAAGCCGTTAAGGAGGGCCGTCTCATCATCGTGCGTGTTCCGCTCGAGGGTGGGGGACGCCTCGTGGTGTCGGTCAACGACGACGAAGCCAAAGAGTTGCACGACGCCCTCGCCGGCGTCGTCAGCGCCTAGTCGGCCGCCTCCTTAATAACCCCGGACGCCCCGCCCGCCGCACCTGCGGCGCGCGGGGCGTCCGTGCGCGTGCCCGCCTCCGTGCGCGTGCCCGCCTCCGTGCGCTGGCTACCGCGCCGGTTGCCTGCTGCACGGGCAGGGAGCCCGGCGGGGGAGCGTCACCGCTTGATCAGCGAGAGCAGCCCGTCGCCCGCCGTCGAGAGCGAGCTGATCACGGCCGGTGAGGTGGACACCTCGGTCAGCAAGGTGCGGAAGCCCGTGGTCGTGCTGTCGCGGACGGCGGGATTGGCCACCCGTCCGTGCCAGAGTGCGTGCGCGACGAGGACGAGTCCGCCCGGGCGGGCGAGGCGCAGGCCGTGCTCGACGTACTCGATGACCGAGCCGGGGTCGGCGTCGACGAAGACGATGTCGTACGAGTTCTCGTTCATCCGGGGCAACACGTCGGCGGCACGGCCGGCGATCATGCGGAAGCGGCTGGCAGGGATGCCCGCCTGCAGGTAGGCGTCCCGGGCGGCCTGCTGGTGCTCGATCTCGCGGTCGATGGTCGTCAGGACGGCCGCGGGGGCGCCCGAGAGCAACCAGAGCCCGCTGACGCCCAGGCCCGTACCGACCTCGATGATCGACGAGGCGTTCGAGGCGGCGGCGACGACCGCGAGCTGGGCGCCGACCGCCGGCGAGACGGCCTCGACCCCGACCTCCAACGAATGCTGTCGAGCCTCGGCGATCGCGTCGCTCTCGGTGACGAGTTCTTCCGCGAACTTCCAACTTGACTCTATCTGCGACACACCCACTCCTCGAAAGGCCAACTCTAGGGGGTTCCCCGAGTCGTCACCGGTTAGTCTGCTTGCGTGTCCATGTTCGGTCTGACGTTCGACAAGCTGCTCATCATCGGTGTGCTCGCGGTCTTCCTGCTCGGTCCCGAACGACTGCCCGGCTACGCGGCGAAGCTCGCCCAGCTCGTCCGGACGGTGCGCGACATGGCCAACGGCGCGAAGACGCGCATGCGCGACGAGATGGGCCCCGAGTTCGACGATGTCGAGTGGCAGAAGCTCGACCCCCGTCAGTACGACCCGCGGCGCATCATCCGCGACGCCTTGCTCGACGGCACGGATGGCGCCCCCAAGCCCTCGGCGCCGAGCATGGCGACGGCCGGTGCCGCCGCCGCGGCTGTGTCCGCAGGGTTGCCGGGGGGTCGTTCCCCCGCGCAGGTGGTGCCGCTCGCGACGGGCGAGGTGCCGCCGTACGACTCCGAGGCGACCTGACCCGCCTGCGGCACCGCGCCTCCTGACCTCGTCGCCCGCCTCGTGGTCTGCCGTCCCGTGGCTCCTCGCCCCCAGCTCCTCACTCGGTTGCCACGCGGCCCGCGGGCGGCGTGGTGGTCAGACGCCTCCGTGCAGTGCCGCCACGCGTGAGGCCTCGGCCCTGAGCGCGTCGACGACCCGTCGCACCGAGGGACGCTCGGCCCGGTCGCGCCGCATCACGGCGGACACCCAGCGCACGGCCCGGATGCTCTCGAGCGGCACGAGCACCATGTCGTCCCGGGCGTCCTTGGCGGTGAAGCGCGGCAGCACGGCGATGCCGAGGCCGGCCCCGACGAGCGACTCGGTCACCTTGGTGTCGCTGAAGCGCTGGGCGACGCGGACGGGGCTGCCGGTCACGCGCTCGATCTCGCGGTAGACCCACTCGAACGGGAAGTCGTGCGGGACGCCGATCCAGTTCTCGCCCTCGAGGTCGCCGGGTGCGAGCGAGGCGCGACCGGCGAGACGGTGGTCGGCGGGCAGGGCGATGTCGAGGGGCTCGGTCAACAAGGGGACGGTGACGAGTCCGCGTCCGGGCCACGGCTTGTCGTCGGACGAGTGCGCCACGACGACGTCGTGGTCGGCGGCCAGCTCGGGGAACTCGCGGATCGACGGGTCGTGGTCGCTCGCGACGACCACCAGGCCGGGGGTCTCGGCCACCGTGCGCAGCAGCCCCGGCAGCAGCATCTGTCCGCCCGTGGGGAAGGTGGCCAGCGTGACCTCGCCCTGGGGGGTGGCGACGAAGTCGTCCCAGACCGCCTGGGCTCGCTCCAGTGCCACGGCGACGTCGGTGGCCGTCTGGGCCAGCACGCGCCCGGAGCCGGTGAGCACGATGCCGCGTCCCACCCGCTCGGTCAACGCCACGCCCGCCTCGCGCTCGAGCACCTTGAGCTGCTGCGAGACGGCACTCGGGGTGCGGTGGGTGGCCCGGGCGACGGCGGCCACGCTGCCTCGTTCGGCGAGTTCGCGGAGCAGTTCGAGACGCTTGACATCCATGTAGCAAATCTACGCTGTTTCGGTAGAAACGTGAGATTGATCTACCGCTTCTCGGGGCGCATCATTGAAGAGTCCCCGGAGCGCGTCGTAGCGCTCCCGAGCTCCGGTCGACCTGGTCCCGGGCTCGGTGGCGAATCCATCCCACCACGCAGAATCGCGCGTCGAACCGCGCCAGAAAAGAGTCCCCCATGCTCACCGGAATCATCGTCCTCGCCATCGCCGCAGTCGTCGGAATCGCCGGCTCGCTCGTCTCGGTCGCCCGAGACGGTTTCCGCGCCATCCCGACCAAGACCTACAACCGCTGGTCCTAGTCCGCTTCGCGGTGGTCGGCGCGTCTCCCTCCTGAGCGTGCCGTCACCGTGTGTGCCGCCTCCGTGCTGGGGTGCGGCACGAGCACGTCGCCGCCCCTCGGGCGAGACGCTGTGACGAAAGGGCACCTCGCCACGCGAGGTGCCCTTTCTGCACGTGCGGGGTGCTCGACCCCGGTCAGGTGACGCTGAGTCCGAGCTTCCGGCCGGCCAACCCCCGGGCCCGCACCGCCAGTCGGCCCGCCAGCTCGTCGATGGCCGTGGCCGCAGGATCGTCGGGAGCGGCGAGCACGACCGGTACGCCGTCGTCGCCCCCCTGGCGCAGGCCCAGACTGAGCGGCACGCTGGCGAGCAACGGCACCTCGGCCTCTTGACCGGACGACAGTCGGCGGGCGGTCTCGACGCCACCACCGGAGCCGAAGAGCTCGAGGACGCTGCCGTCGGCCTGGGGCAGACCTGCCATGTTCTCGACGACCCCGAGCAACCGCTGACCCGTCTGGCGTGCCACGAGCCCGCTGCGCTCGGCGACGTCGGCGGCGGCCGGTTGAGGGGTCGTGACGACCAGCACCTCGGCGTGCGGCAGCAACTGCCCCACCGAGATGGCGACGTCGCCCGTCCCGGGCGGCAGGTCGAGCAACAACACGTCGAGGTCGCCGAAGTACACGTCGGTCAGGAACTGCTGGATCGTCCGGTGCAGCATCGGCCCGCGCCAGGCGACGGCGGTCGAGGCGTCGTCGACGAACATGCCGATCGAGATGACCTTCACGCCGTGGGCGACGGGCGGCAGGATCATGTCGTCGACGCGGGTGGGCTTCACCGAGGCGCCGTCGGGGCCGACGAGGCCGAGGAGTCCGGGGATGCTGAAGCCGTACACGTCGGCGTCGACGACGCCGACGGCGAGACCCCGGGCCGCGAGGGCGACCGCGAGGTTGGCGGTCACGGTGGACTTCCCCACCCCGCCCTTGCCGCTCGTGACGGCGTACACGCGCGTCAGCGTGTCGGGGCCGAACTGCATGCCGCGCGCCGCCCGGCCCGCCCGCAGCTTCTCGGTGAGGGCGTGTCGTTCGTCCTTGGTCATGACGGTCACGTCGACGGTAACGTCGGTGACGCCGGTCACCGAGGCCGTGGCCTCGCGGACGTCGCGTTCGATCGTGTCGGCTGCCGGGCACCCCACGATCGTGAGCTTGACGGCCACCGTCGCCGCGCCTCCTGCGTCGACGACGACGTCACCGATCATGTCGAGTTCGGTGACGGGCTTGCGGATCTCGGGGTCGAGCACCCGCGCGAGCGCGCGACGGACGTCGTCCGGCGTCGCGGGGCGGGTGGCGGCGACCGGCTCAGCCACGGTGGTGGCCGTCGCGCCGGGCGTCGCGTCGTGACGACGAGGAGGTGCGGGTCGGCTCGACCGCGGGGCTCTCGTCGTCGTCGCGCCGGTCGAGCTCGTCGAGCAGCGAGCGGAGCTCGGCCCGGATGAAGTCCTTGCTGGCCATGTCGCGGATCGCGATCCGGAGCGCGACGACCTCGCGGGCCAGGTACTCGGTGTCGGCCAGGTTGCGTTCGGCGCGCTGACGGTCCTGTTCGAACTGCACGCGGTCGCGGTCGTCCTGCCGGTTCTGCGCGAGCAGGATGAGGGGAGCGGCGTACGACGCCTGCAGCGACAGGATCAGCGTCAGGGCCGTGAAGCCGATGGCGGCGCTGTCGAAGCGGATGTCGATCGGGGCGACCGTGTTGTAGATCATCCAGACGACGCAGAACAGGGTGAGGGCGATCAGGAAGTAGGGCGTGCCCATGCCCCGGGCGATGGACTCGGTCGCCCGACCGAAGCGGTCGCTGCTGACCCGCTTGCGCCCGGGCAGCACGCGGGGGCGCAGACCCTTGGGGGCGTCGAGGCGGACGTCGTTGCGGTTATCGCGGGCCATCGTCGCTCCTCGTGCTCTGGCCGATCGCGGGGCGACGGGCGCGGCCACGCGATCGGCTCGGGGTCAGCGGTTGGTCGGGGTCCTGACTGCGCCAGTCGTCGGGCAGGACGTGGTCGAGGACGTCGTCGATGGTGACGACGCCGACGAGGCGGTGCGCCGAGTCGACGACGGGGACCGAGACGAGGTTGTAGGTCGCCATGACCCGCGTGACCTCGAGGGCCGTGGCGTCGACGCGGACCGGTTCGGTGGTCTGGTCGAGGATCGTCCCCAGGCGCTCGTTCGGCGGGTAACGGAGCATCCGCTGGAAGTGCACCATGCCGAGGAACCGGCCGGTGGGCGGTTCGTAGGGTGGCAGGACGACGCAGACCGCCGCGCCGAGCGCCGGGGCCAGTTCGTGACGACGGATGAGGGCGAGGCCCTCGGCGACCGTGGCGTCGGCCGAGACGATGACGGGCTCGGTCGTCATCAGTCCGCCGGCGGTGTCGGAGTCGTAGCTGAGCAGCATGCGCACGTCGTCGGCCTCGTCGGGCTCCATCAGCGTGAGCAGCTGCTCGGTGCGTTCGTCGGGCAGCTGGGCGATGAGGTCGGCCGCGTCGTCGGGCTGCATCTGGTCGAGGACGCTCGCCGCACGGTGGTCGTCGAGGCCCGTGAAGATCTCGACCTGCTCGGCCTCGGGCAGCTCTTCGAGCACGTCCGCGAGGCGGTCGTCGGACAGTTCGCCGGCGACCTCGAGCCGCCGCTCGGGCGTGAGGTCGAGCAGGGTGTTCGCGAGGTCCGCTGGCACGAGGTCGGAGTACGCGGCGATCAGGTGCTCGGCGCTCTGCGCCTCGCCCGGTCCGGCCTCCTCGACGACGTCGTCCCACGCCGCGAACGCCGTCGGCGCCTTGACGAACGGCGACGGCGACGTCTTGGGCTTGCGCAGGAAGAGCTGGCCGACCTCCCAGTCGCCCTCGCTCACCTCGTCGATCGCCACGTCCTCGATGGTGGCGTGGCCGCCACCGTGCCGGAACGACACGCGACGACCGAGCAGGTCGGCGATGACCCGGGTCTCGCCGCCACGCTGCTCGAAGCGGCGGAGCGTGATGACGCCGTTCGTGATGATCTGGCCCGAGCCAATGCTCGTGACGCGTCCGATCCCCACGAAGACCCGGCGCTTGCCGGGGACCTCGACCACGAGGCCCACCACGCGCGGCGCCCCGGTGCGGCGGTAGACCACCAGCACGTCGCGCACCTTGCCGACCTTGTCGCCCGCAGGGTCGAAGACGGAGCAACCGGCCAGCCGGGCGACGAAGACTCTGGTTGCACTCACGCGTCCAATTTAGTCGCTCGCGGGGTCGCCGCCGACGGGTGCCCGGCAGGGGCACCGTGTTTAATGCTGGGATGACGAACCCGGGCCCCGTGGGCCGCCGCCCGCCGATGGTGCCCACCCTGCCGCGGGGCGACGTCCTCGGCACCTACGACACGTATCCCGAGGCGCAGCGCGTGGTCGACCGGCTGTCACAGGCCGAGTTCCCGATCAAGCGGCTGGCGATCATCGGCAACGACCTCAAGACCGTCGAACGCGTCACCGGTCGCCTGAGCTACGGGCGTGCCGCGCTGGCCGGGGCCGTGACCGGACTCTGGCTCGGCGTCTTCTTCGGGCTCGTCATGCTCGTCTTCGCGACCGAGACCGCCACCGCGGCCACCGTCGGGGCGGCGGCCCTGCTCGGAGCCGGCTTCGGCATGCTCTACGGCATCGTCAGCTTCGCGATCACCCGTCGCCGCCGTGACTTCACCTCGACGCACCAGGTGCTCGCGTCGAACTACCAGATCGTGGTCGACCCCGAGGTCTCCGGGCGGGCGCACGAGATCCTCGCGCGTCCCGAGACCCCGCGCCGCTGACGTACCCTGGTGTCGACATGGCACCCCGCGACCCCTCCACGACGGCCACCCGGGCCGAGCGCTTCGCGCGTGGTTGGCTGACCGCCGGTGCGTCGACCCTGGTCGCGGCCTTCTCCCACGTGGCCGGCGGTGGCATGGAGCCCGGACTGCTCGGCGTCGTCCTCGCCCTGGCCGTGGCCGTGCCCGTCTCGATCGCCCTGGCGGGCGTGCACCTCTCGACCGTGAGGCTCGCGGTCGCGGTCGCGCTCAGCCAGGTCGCGTTCCACCTGCTGTTCTCCCTCGGAGCCTCGGACGGCGGGGGCGCCTCGGCGACGGGCGGGCACCACTCCGCACTCGTGATCTCGACGATCGCCGACGGCGCCGCGTCCGGTGGCGGCGTCGGCCAGGCCATGGTCATGGGTGGCCCCGCCATGTGGCTGGCCCACGCGCTCGCGGCCGTGGTCACGATCGTCGCCCTGCGGCGTGGCGAGGGCGCCGCGTGGGCCCTCGTCCGACTGGCCATCCGCGGTCTGGCCGTCGCGCGCCTCCTGACCGCCGGGCACCGGCCCGAGGCGCCCGTCGTCCGGCGCCCGCCGACTCCGGTCGGCGTCCGTCCGCGCCCGCCCGGCCGACGACACCTCACGGCCCGACCCCGTCGCGGTCCGCCCTGCCCTGCCTGACCCCGCACACCGCCGACCTCCGTCGCCGGTGACCCCGTCGGACGCGCCCGTCGCGCCGTCGGGCCCCATCGTCATGCACCGCAGACCGATCGCACTCGCGATCGAGAGGACCAGATCCATGAACCGCAGCACCAACCCCATTTCCGTCGCGTCCCGCCGTCCCCGGTCGTCCGCCGTCGTCGCCCGTTCGGCAGCGGCCCTCGGCGCCGCCGCCCTGCTCGCGTTGGCCGCGCCCCTCGCGGCCTCGGCCCACATCCACGTCGAGCCCGGTCAGGCCGAGGCCGGGTCGTACGAGACGTTGACCTTCAAGGTGCCGAACGAGTCGGCGACCGCGGGCACCGTCGGGCTCGTCGTCGACCTGCCCACCGACACCCCGTTCACCTCGGTGTCGTACGAGCCCCTCCCGGGGTGGACCACCGAGGTCACCACCAGCACGTTGCCCGAGCCGGTCGAGCTCGACGGCACGACGATCACCGAGGCGCCGACGCAGGTGACCTGGACGGCCGAGGGCGACACGCAGATCGCACCCGGACAGTTCCAGCAGTTCGTCATCTCGGCCGGTGCGGTGCCCGACACCGGGTCGATCGCGCTGCCGGCCCACCAGCGCTACTCGGACGGCACGGTGGTCGACTGGGCCGACGCGACTCCCGCCTCGGGAGAAGAGCCCGAGCACCCCGCACCGACCCTCTACGTCAACGACGCGCCGCCGGCCGACGAGCACGACGGCCACGCGACGGACGACGACGCGACGACCGCGGGTGTCGGCACCTCCGGCGACTCGGCGTCGGGCTCCGGCGACGGCGCGGTCGGACCGCTCTCGATCGGCCTGGGCATCGGCGGTCTCGCCCTGGGTGCGCTGGCGCTCGTCGTCTCGGTCGTCGCGCTGACCCGTCGGCCCCGGGCGACCGCGTCCCGCACCTCGACGAACGGCGGGGTGGACGCGTGACGGCCGCGCGCTCGCGGACACCGCGCCTCCTCGGCGTCCTCGTGACGGCCGGGCTGGGTACCGCGGTCGGTGCCCTCGCCCTCGTACCGGCGGGATCGGCCGCGGCGCACGACTACGTCGTGAGCAGCACGCCGGCCGCGGGCTCGACCGTCGACTCGTCCCCGGCGACCGTGTCGATCACGTTCAACGACGTGATCCTCGACCTCTCGGGCACCGGTAGCTCGAACGTGCTCGAGGTGACGGACGCCGCCGGTCTGCACTACGAGGACGGCTGCTCGACGACCTCGGGACCGACGCTGACGACCGGTGTCGCGCTCGGGTCGCCCGGCGCCTACACGATGACCTACCAGGCCGTCTCGGCCGACGGCCACACGGTCTCGGACGCCGTCCCGTTCACCTACGCCCCCGCCGCGGGCACCGCGGAGGGGGCAGGCTCGCCGACCCGTCCGAGCTGCGGCAGCGCGGGAGGCGCGGCTGGCGGTGCCGGCGCCCCCACCGGTGACGAGACCGGGGCGGCCTCGCCCTCGGCCTCGTCCGAGCCCGAGATGACGACCATGGCGACCCCGGGTGACGACACCGTGGCGACGCCGTCGGCTGGGCCCGAGTCGGGCTCGGTGAACGCCGGACTCGTCATCGGCATCGCGGTCGCGATCGTCGTGCTGGCCGCCGCCGGTGTGGTCGTGGCCATCGTCACCGGCCGGCGACGTGACGGGACACCGTCCGAGACCGACGACACGTCGGCCCCGGACGGCGACTCGTCGTCCGACGGTCGATGACCCTGCCTCGCTGATCGGGGTGTGAACGGGCGAAGGGCCCCGGGTGCGACGCACCCGGGGCCCTTCGGTGTAGGACCTCAGCCGCGGGAGATCCACGCCTCGACGTCGGCGACCGTGCGGGGGATGCCCACCGAGAGGTTCTCGGCCCCGTCGGCGGTCACGAGGATGTCGTCCTCGATGCGCACGCCGATGCCGCGGAACTCCTCGGGCACGGTGAGGTCGTCGGGCTGGAAGTACAGGCCGGGTTCGATCGTGAACACCATGCCGGGCTCGAGCACGCCGTCGAGGTAGAGGTCGCGGCGGGCGGCGGCGCAGTCGTGCACGTCGATGCCGAGGTGGTGGCTCGTGCCGTGCACCATGTAGCGACGGTGGTACTGGTGGTCGGGCTTCAGCGACTCCTCGGCGGACACCGGCAGGAAGCCCCATTCGGCCGTCCGTTCGGCGATGACCTTCATGGCCGTCGCGTGGATCTCGCGGAACGCGATGCCCGGACGCACGATCGCGAACGCCGCGTCGGCCGCCTCGAGCACGGCTTCGTAAACGAGACGTTGCACGTCGGTGAACCGGCCCGAGACGGGCAGCGTGCGGGTGATGTCGGCCGTGTAGAGGCTGTCGAGTTCGATGCCCGCATCGATGAGGATGAGGTCGCCGTCGCGGACGACGCCGTCGTTGCGGGTCCAGTGCAGGACGCAGGCGTGGTCACCCGACGCGGCGATCGTGTCGTAGCCGACCGTGTTGCCGTCGGCGCGGGCCCGACGGTTGAAGGTGCCCTCGACGAGCCGCTCGCCGCGCGGGTGCGCGACGATGTCGTCGAAGTCGGCGATCACGTCGGTGAACCCCTTGCCCGTCACCGTCACGGCCTGGCGCATCTGCGCGACCTCGTACGCGTCCTTGACGAGACGCAGCTCGCTCAGGTCACGGGCCAGGTCGGCGGAGGTCGCCCGCTCGCGGGGGCGGTCGTCGTCGGAGGTCACGACGGCCGTCGTCCCCGCCGAGACGGGGGACTGCTCGGCGGCGGCCTCGACGACGGCGTCGAGACGGCGGGTCAGGTCGGGGTCGGCTTCGCGGACGACGAGGGTGCCGGCGTCGATGGTGCCGACCACGGCCTCGAAGTCGGCCAGGTCACGCGTGGCGAGACCCAGGTCGGCGGCGACCTGCGTCAAACAGGGGCGCGGGCCGATCCAGAACTCGCCGATCTCGGGGTTGGCGTAGAACTCGTCCGAGTCGCGCCCGGCGCTCGCCCGCAGGTACAGGGTGGCGTCGTGGCCCTCGGCCGTGGGCTCGAGCACGAGCACCGAGCCGGGCACGGTGTCGGAACCCCAGCCCGTCAGGTGCGAGAACGCCGAGTGCGCACGGAAGGGGTAGTCGCAGTCGTTGGACCGGACCTTGGCGGAGCCGGCCGGCACGACCAGGCGGGTGCCCGGGTGCAGCGCGGACAGCCGCTCGCGACGGTCGGCGGCGAACGGCGCCTGCTCACGCGGCTCGGGGAGGACGTCGGGGCGGTCGGCCCACTGCGACGAGATGTAGTCCTTGAACGTGTCCGACCCGGGGGTGGTGGAGCGGTTGGTGGTCGCGCGCGGCGCCTTCTGATCTGCCATGCCCACCATTGTCCCGCCAAACGGGCCGGACGCCCAGTCGGCGGGCTCAGGCTCCCGTGCGACTGAGCTGGGCGACGACCGCCCGGTGGTCGCTGCCGGCGTCGTCGAGCTCGGTCACGACCCGGAAGCCGGTCGGCAGCCACTGCTCGGTGGCCATGACGTGGTCGATCGGCGCACCGAGGAGGGGAGGGACGTCGGTCGGCCAGGTCCCGACGCCGGCGTTCGCGGTCGCCTCGGCGGCATCGCGGCAGGCTCCGAGCGCTCCACCGTCGGTGCCGAGCCCGGCCATGTGGTCGAGGGTGGCGTTGAAGTCACCCGCCATGATCACGTTCCCCGACCGGCAGACGTCGGCGAGGTACCCCAGGCCGGCACGCCACTGCCCCATGTGCTCGGGCGTCGGCGACACGGGATGGGCGGCGACGATCGTGGGGCCCTCGCCCGACACGGGTGTCGCGACGACCGTCGGGAGGACGGGCGTCGTCCGTGCGTCGGTGGTGCCGTCGTCACCGATCGCGACCTGGTAGTCGCCCAGCGCGGCACTGATCAGGAGGGTCGTCGAGCGGCCGCTCGCGATCTGGTCGTAGGCCACCGTGTGCACCCACATGGGCTTGCCGGCGGCGGCCATGGCCTCGGCGACGGCGACGCCGACCTCCTGGCGGGTCTCGGGCAGGGCGATCACGTCGGCACCGACCTCGGTCGCGAGGGCGACGACGGCGTCGGCCCCGGTCGCCGCGCCGAGGGTGTTCCACGACAGCACGGTGACGTCGGTGGGCGTCTTCTCGACGAAGTCGGTGCGGCCCAGGCCGCGAGCCGTCACGACGCCCGCCGAGAGGACGCCGAACACGAGCAGCAGCACGGCCGCGCTCGCCGTGAGCGACCGGATCGGCCGTGCGACCAGGCCCAGCACGAGCAGCAGCACCACCAGGACGATCGCGACGGCCCCGGCGACGAGGCGGAACGACACCACCTGACCGACCGGGAAGACGCGCTGCAGCCCGACGGCCTGGGGCCAGAGGGCGGCCAGGAGCACCGCGGCGACGGCGAGGACGAAGACGAGGGCGACGAGACGACGGATCATGGCCCCTGGAGCCTAGGGGAACCCCCGACCGCACGTCGGGCGCCGCACGGACGGCTCGGATGCGCGCCGCCTACGATGGGGGGATGCCCACGCGCCTGGTCGACCTGCACACTCACTCGAGCGTGTCGGACGGCACCGAGGCGCCCGCCGCGCTGGTCGCGTCGGCCGTGCGCGCGGGGCTCGACACCGTCGCCCTGACCGACCACGACAGCACGGCCGGGTGGTCCGAGGCCACGGCCGCCGTCGCCGGCACCGGTCTCACCCTCCTCCCCGGCATGGAGCTCAGCACCCGGCTCGGACTGAACAGCGTCCACATGCTCGGCTACCTCTTCGACCCCGCCCACCCGGGCCTCGTCGCCGAGACGGCCCGCCTGCGCGACAGCCGTCTGCACCGGGCCGAGCGCATCGTCGAACGCATCGCCGCCGACTACGACCTGACCTGGGGCGACGTCCTCGCCCAGGCCAGCTCGGGGGCGACCCTGGGACGGCCGCACATCGCCGACGCCCTCGTCGCCAAGGGCTACGCGCCCGACCGCAGCGCCGCCTTCGCGGGCATCCTGCACTGGCGGTCCGGGTACTACGAGCCGCACGAGGCACCCAGCCCCCTGATCGGCGTCCGCCTGATCCGGGAGGCCGGGGGCGTCCCCGTCATCGCCCACCCGGCGACGCGGGGTCGCGAGCCGAACGTCTCCAGCGAGGGCTTCGAGGCCCTCGTCGACGCCGGGCTGCTCGGCGTCGAGATCGACCACCGCGAGAACACCTCGGCCGGCAAGGCGCGACTGCTCGAGCTCGCCCGACGGTACGACCTCATCGTGACCGGGTCGAGCGACTACCACGGCGACGGCAAGCCCAACCGGTTGGGCGAGAACACCACGGCTCCCGGACAACTCGACCGGATCGTCGACGCGGCGACCGGGTGGGTGCCCGTCCGGGGCTGAACCGGCCCGCGCCTCCTCGTCCGCACGGCTCCCTGCCGGGCGATGACGTGCCGGACGGCGGCGTTCCGGACGGTGACGTGCCGGACGGCGACGTGCCGGACGCACGAGACCCCCTCGCCGCGGACGGTCGAGAGGGTCTCGCGCTGGATCGGTCGTCAGCCCTGCGGCTGTGACGACGAGTCGCCGGCGGGACGACGGCGACGGTTGCGGCTGCGCTTGCGCGGGGCCTCACCCGTGCCCTCGCCGGCCGAAGCCGCCGCGTCGGGCGCCTGTGCGGCGCCGCGGCCCGTGGTCGAGGGCTCACCGGAGGCCCGCACGGGAGCGTCGCCACGACCGCGACCGCGACCCCTGTCACGATCGCCCTGGGGGCCGCCGGTGCGCTCGCGCGAGCCGACCGAACCCGCCTTGACAGCTGACAAGGAGCTCGCGCGCAGGCGTCCCTTCGTCCCGGCGGGGATGTCGAGGTCGGCGAAGAGGTGCGGGCTCGACGAGTAGGTCTCGACCGGCTCGGGCTGGCCCATGTCGAGGGCCCGGTTGATCAGGGCCCACTTGTGCAGGTCGTCCCAGTCGACGAACGTCACGGCGATGCCGGTCTTGCCGGCGCGGCCGGTTCGGCCGGCGCGGTGCAGGTAGGTGTCGTGGTCGTCGGGCACGGTGTGGTTAATCACGTGCGTGACGTCGTTCACGTCGATGCCTCGGGCCGCGACGTCGGTCGCAATCAGGATGTCCTTCTTGCCCGCCTTGAACGCGGCCATCGCGCGCTCGCGCTGCTCCTGGTTGAGGTCACCGTGGACGGCCGCCGCGTTGAAGCCGCGGTCGTTCAGCTCTTCGACGAGCTTGGCGGCCGCGCGCTTGGTCCGGGTGAAGACGACGGTCTTGCCACGCCCCTCGGCCTGGAGGATGCGCGCGATCACCTCGTCCTTGTCGAGCGAGTGGGCCCGGTAGACGACGTGCTTGATGTTCGCCTGCGTGAGGCCCTCGTCGGGGTCGGTCGCGCGGATGTGGATCGGCTTCGACATGAACCGGCGTGCCAAGGCCACGATCGGGCCGGGCATGGTCGCCGAGAACAGCATGGTGTGACGGGTGGCCGGCACCTGCTGGAAGATCTTCTCGATGTCGCTGAGGAAGCCCAGGTCGAGCATCTTGTCGGCCTCGTCCAGCACGACCTCTTGCACCTCTTTGAGGTTCAAGAGGCGCTGGCCGGCCAGGTCGAGGAGGCGCCCGGGGGTGCCCACGACGATCTGCGCGCCGGCCTTGAGTTGCTCGACCTGGCCCTCGTAGGCCTTGCCGCCGTAGATGCTGACGATCTTGGTCGCCCGGTTCGAGGTGGCGAGCTCGAGGTCGTCGGCCACCTGGACGCAGAGTTCGCGGGTCGGGACGACGACGAGCACCTTGACGCCGGGGGCCGGGTCGAGGCCGATGCGCTGGATGATCGGGAGGCCGAAGCCGAAGGTCTTGCCGGTGCCCGTCTTGGCCTGGCCGATGATGTCCTGCCCGGCGAGGGCGAGGGGGATGGTCTGCGTCTGGATGGGGAAAGGTTCGAGGATCCCCTTCGACGCCAGAGCGTCGACCATGTCGGGGTCGATCGCGAGGTCAGTGAATGTCAAAGTGTTGCCCTGTCTCATATAGGGGGATGCGTCGAGTTTAGCCCGTCGCGACGGGCGGCCCCTCGGACCCCGTAAGATGTGGGCGTGGTGTCCTGGCCCGGTCGAGGTGCGAAACGCGGCGTCCCGTCCCTGCAGTGGCCGCGGCCCGCGGCGAAGCCGACCCCCGCGGCCCGGGTCGAGCTCGACCAGTTCACCCCCGACTTGTTGGTCTTCCTGGGGCACGCGGCCTACCTCGAACTCGCGCTCTTCGAGACGCTGGGCCGCTCGTCGGCCTTCGCCCCCGACGTCCGTGCGAAAGAGACCACCGGCCGCATCGCCGAGACGACCTTGGCCCGACACCGCGGCCTGGTGGCCGAGATCGAACGGTCCGGCCACGACGCCACCGAGTCGATGGAGCCCCACATCGCCGCCATCGACGAGTTCCGGGCCCGGACCGGAGGCACGGACTGGTACGAGGCGATCGTCGCGGACTACGTCGCGGCCGGCCTGCTCAACGACGTCTTCGTGCGGTTGGCGGCCGGACTGCCGGCGGACCACCACAAGCGGATCGTGGCGGTGCTCGAGGCCCACGACGACGCACCGCTCGTGGTGCGAGAACTCTCCGCGGCCATCGAGGCCGACCCGCGGCTCGCGTCACGGCTGGCCCTCTGGGGGCGCAGGTTGGTGGGAGACACCCTGTTGGTCGCTCGCGCCGCGGTGTCCGCGTCGCACGTGTCCGCCGACGACGAGCGTCTCGAACCCGTCTTCACGGAACTCATCGCCGCCCACACGCGCCGCATGGACGCCCTCGGACTCACCGCCTGAGCGCTGACCGCTGGTAGCCCTCCGGCTGGCGGGCGCGTGCCCGGCGAACTGGCGTGGCCGCCCTGGGCGACCGGCCGTGCATCGAGGGCCTGGCGGAGGCGCGGCGTCAGGAGGCGGAGCGCACCAGGCGGGCGAAGTGCTCGCTGTCGTGAGCCCGGCGGCGGGCCGCCGCGACACGGCAGACCACGAACGCGACGACGGCGGGGAGGACGAGTGCTGCCACCCAGATCCATCCGCCGTCGGCGGGCCATCCGGCCCAGGTCAGGACCTCCCACACGATCGCCGCCACGACGGCGCCGGACGCGGGCGCGAGCAGGACGCCGCGGGTGTCGCCGTCGGGCAGCGCGTAGTGGAGGACGAACCCGAGGATGGCGCCGCCCAGGACGACGAAGAGGAGTTCCACGACTAGCTGACGAACCCGACCTTGCGGCTCTCTTCGCTGCCGACCTCGACGTAGGCGAGCGATGCGGTGGGGACCAGGTAGGTCTTGCCCTTGGAGTCGGCGAGGGTGACGTACGACTTGCCGCCGTCGAGCGCGTCGCCGACGACCTTCTCGACCTCGTCGGCGGTCTGGGCCGTCTCAAAGCTGATCTCACGGGGGCTGTTGGTGATGCCGATGCGAATGTCCACGAGGTCACGATATCCGACCTCGCCGTCCCGGCTCTGCACGTTCTCTGTCGGCGCACACGGGGTGGCCCGTCGGGCCGTCGACGGTCCACGCGACCGACCTCGATGTCGGTGCCAGCCGGTAGCGTCGGGACATGGCCTCGACCGTCTCACCGCCCCTCTCGAGTCCGGCCCGAGCCTCGGTGCCGCCGGTGCTCGACGACTCGCAGCGGGCCGTGCTCGACCTGGCCGACGGGCGGTCGGCCGCGGTCCTGGGTGCCCCGGGCTCGGGCAAGACCCGCACGCTCGTCGAGTTCGTGGTCGACCGTGTCGAACGGCGCGGTTGGGGTCCGGCCGCCGTCATGGTGCTCGCACCGACGCGCTCGACGGCGACGACGCTCCGTGACGTCATCGCGTCGAGGCTCACCGTGCCGACCCCGGGGCCCCTGGCCCGCACCGTCTCGTCC
This sequence comes from Frigoribacterium sp. CFBP 8759, assembly GCF_014841655.1. Lineage (NCBI taxonomy): Bacteria > Bacillati > Actinomycetota > Actinomycetes > Micrococcales > Microbacteriaceae > Frigoribacterium > Frigoribacterium sp. CFBP 8759. Next base: position 319,855 of record NZ_JACYUH010000001.1, on the reverse strand, counting down.
CTGGCGTTCGACGTGGTCGGCCATGCGGCGCGGCTCGTCGGCCTGCCCACGCCGACCCTGCTGACGGGCGGCGACCAGGACAGCATCGTCCGTTCCCTCCTCGAGGGGCACGAGGTCGACGGCACGGGCCCGTCCTGGCCCGAGGGGCTCGGCCCGACCGTTCGTCGACTCCGCGGCTTCCGCACCGAACTGCGCGAAGTCCTCATGCGGTCGACCGAGCACCGCATCGGGTCCGAGGGGCTCCGACGAGCCGCCGAGAGGGCCGACCGGCCCGAATGGGCGGCGGTGGCCGACTTCCGCGACGAGTACCTGAGCGTCCTCGACGCCGCACGGGGGCGGCACCTCGACTCGGCGGACCTGGTCGACTACGCCGTCGCCGCCCTCGACCGCGGCGAGACCTCCCCGGTCGTCGAGGGGCTGAGGGTCGTCCTCGTCGACGACGCGCAGGAAGCGACCGAGTCGACCCTGGCGCTGCTCCGCGCCCTGACGCGGCGGGGTGTCGCCGTGGTCGCGTTCGGCGACCCCGACCTGTCCACCAGCGCGTTCCGCGGGGGCACGCCCGACGTGCTCGGTCGTCTCGGCCCTCGGCTCGGCCTGTCCGACGTCGAGACCCTGTACCTCTCCACGGCCCACCGGCACCAGCCTCCGTTGCGCGATCTCGTGCAGCGGGTCACCTCGCGCATCGGGACGGCCGGCGCCGGTCGCCAGCACGCCGCGGTGGCGGCTCCGGCGATCGAGCCCTCCGAGGCCGGGGGAGCGGCGGACCCGGTGGCGGTCCCGATCGTGACCGTCCGGGCCGACAGCCCGAGCCACGAAGTGGCGTCGGTGGCCCGCCTGCTGCGCGAGCACCACCTGGTCCGCAGGGTGCCGTGGTCGCGCATGATGGTGGTCGTCCGCAGCGGTGGGCAGGTGGCCGGAGTCGCCCGGGGGCTGCAGCTCGCCGAGGTCCCGACCCGCACCTCCGTCGCCGGACGCGCCGTTCGCGACGAACACGCGGCCCGCCACCTGTTGCTCGCCGCCGCCGTCGCCGTCGGTCGCGACGAGCTCACCGTCGAGCTCGCGACCGAGCTGCTGCTGGGGCCGCTCGCCGGCTTCGACGCGTTGTCGCTCCGACGCCTGAGGCTCGCCCTGCGAGCCGACGAGCTCGGCACGGGCGGCGTCCGCTCGGCCGACGACCTGCTCGTCGAGGCGCTCGAGGGAGCCGGTCGCTTCGTCACGATCGACTCGAGGTTCGCGGCCCGAGCCGGGCGTTTCTCGACCAGTCTCGACGCGGCCCGCCGTGCAGCCGCGACCGGCGCGAGCATCGAAGAGGTGCTCTGGGGCCTCTGGGAGCGCAGCGGACTCGCGGCCGAGTGGTCGGCCCAGAGCGACGGTCGCGGCATCGTTGCCGCCGAGGCCGACCGTCACCTCGACGGTGTCGTCGCCCTGTTCACGGCCGCCAAGCGCTTCGTCGAACGCACCCCCGAGGCACCCGCCGGTGCCTTCCTCGACTCGCTGCTCGGGGCCGAGGTGCCCGAGGACACCCTCTCGCCGCAGGCGACGGCCGAGACCGTGCTGGTGTGCTCGCCGTCGAACGCCGTGGGCATCGAGGTCGACGTGGTCGTCGCCGCTCGGCTGCAGGACGGCGTGTGGCCAAACCTCCGGGTCCGGGGCGGCCTGCTCGCCCCCGACGAGCTGGTCGACCTCGCCGAGCGCGGCCTGCTCCGCGGTGGTCCGGTCGACGACCACGACCACGACGACGAGCCGGCAGCCCCCTCCGACGCGCGGGCCACGGTTCTGTCCGACGAACTACGCATGTTCGCCCTCACCGTGTCGCGGGCCACCCGACAGGTCGTGCTCTCCTGCACCTCGAACGACGACGAGGGGCCCTCGCCGTTCTTCCGGCTGCTGCCCGACGGCTGCCCCGAGGCACCCGCCGGGCACCCCCTGTCGCTTCGAGGACTCGTGGGGCACCTCCGTCACGTGCTCGTCTCGTCGCCTCACGGACCACGGGCCGACGACGCGGTCGAGGCGTTGGCCCGACTCGCCGGCGAAGGCGTGGCGGGGGCGTCGCCGGACGACTGGTACGGGTTGCTCGACCCGAGCACCGTCGAGCCGCTCATCGACCTGGAGGCTCCCGAGGCCCACGTGCCGGTCTCGCCGTCGCAACTCGGGTCGTTCGAGGAGTGCCCCCTGCACTGGTTCGTCGACCGGTTCGGCGGGTCCCCTCCCAACGCGGCGATGGGTCTCGGCACGGTGCTGCACGACGTGATGGAGCACGCCGAGGGCACCGACGTCGACTCGCTCTGGCAGTCGGTCGAGGGGCGCTGGCCCGAGCTCGAGTTCGAGTCGGCCTGGATCGCAGAGGCCGAGAAACGCCGGGCGCGCGACATGACCGAGAGCCTCTCCTCCTACCTGCGGGACTTCGAGGCGTCGGGCGGGAGCCTGCTCGGCGCCGAGTCCACCTTTAGCCTCGACATCGGGCCGGCGCGTCTGCGCGGGTCCATCGACAGGGTGGAGCGCACCCGCGAGGGCGCCGCCGTGATCGTCGACCTCAAGACGGGCCGGTCGGCCCCGACGTCGCCCCAGGCCGTCGCCGAACACCCCCAGCTGGGCAGCTACCAGGTCGCCCTCGCCGACGGTGCCGTCGAGGCCGTGCCCGAGGGCACACCTCCCGGCGGGGCGAAGCTCGTGATCGTGTCGTCGGGCGTCCGGGGCAAGCTCTACCGGGAGCCCGCCCAGGGGGCGTTCGACGACGACCGACTCGCGGCCTTCCGTGCCCGGGTCGTCGACTCGGCCGAGCACATGGCGGGGCGGGTGTTCGTGGCCCGTCTCGACGACCACTGCGAAGGGCGGCACGGCGGATCGTGCCGCATCCACGTGGTGGGCGAGGTGAGCGGCTCGTGACGACCGGGGGTCGCGCCGCCGACGGGGGTGGCGCGGCGGGCACGCGTGACGGGGTCGACGGTCGTGGCGTCGACGGCACGACGCGCGCCTCCTCGTCCCGGCTCGGAGCAGCCGAGATCTCCGAGGCGCTCGGGCTTCCCACGCCGACCCCCGAGCAGCAAGCCGTCATCGAGGCCCCTCTCGAACCCGCCCTGGTCGTCGCGGGCGCCGGCAGCGGCAAGACCGAGACCATGGCCAACCGCGTGGTGTGGCTGCTGGCCAACCGTCTCGTCGGCGTCTCGCAGGTGCTCGGCCTGACCTTCACCCGCAAGGCCGCCGGCGAACTCGGTGAGCGGATCGAGCGGCGCATCGGCCAGCTCGCCGCCGTCGGACTGCTCGGCGACGAGGCCGATCCCTTCGACGTGCCCACCGTCTCGACCTACAACGCCTTCGCCAACGCGATCTTCCGCGACAACGCCCTGCGGGTCGGTCGAGAGAGCGAGTCGCAGGTGCTCGGCGATGCGTCCGCCTGGCAACTGGCACGCTCACTCGTCGTGGGCAGCCACGACGAGCGCCTCGCGGGGCTCGGTCGAAGCGTCGACGGCATCACCGAGGCCGTCCTCCGCCTGAGCCACGCCCTCAGCGAGAACGTCACCGGGCCCGAGCCCGTGGCACACCTGGCCGACCGGTTCCTCGACCTCGCGAGTCTTCCGTCGACCAAGGGCAGCGCCTACAAGTCGGTCGTCGACGCCGTCGGCGCGGTGTCGGCGCTCCCGCCGCTGCTCGACCTCGCCGTGGCCTTCGCCGACGAGAAGGCCCGTCGGGGCCTCGTCGAGTACTCCGACCAGGTGGCCCTGGCCCTCGAGGTGTGCGACACGGCGCCGAACGTCGTGGCCGAGTTGCGCGACCGCTACCGCGTCGTGTTGCTCGACGAGTACCAGGACACCAGCGTCGTGCAGACCACCTTGTTGTCCCGCCTCTTCGAGGGCACCGGGGTGATGGCGGTCGGGGACCCCCACCAGTCCATCTACGGGTTCCGGGGTGCCAGCGCCGCGAACCTCGGACGGTTCCCGGTGGACTTCGGAGCCCGGCCCGATGCGGTGTTCAGCCTCTCGACCAGCTGGCGCAACGCGTCACGAGTGCTCGACGCCGCGAACACCGTCGTGGCCGAACTCGCGCGGTCCTCCGGGGCGGTCGTGGGCGAGCTGCGAGCCCGGCCGGGTGCGCCCGAGGGGCGCGTCGAACTGCTCTTCGACCAGACGCTGCCGGGCGAGGCCGACCAGGTCGCGGCCTGGCTGCAGAGCGAGCTGGCCGTGCCCACGATCGTCGACGGCGAGCCCGCCCGCCGAACGGCGGCGTTGCTCTTCCGATCGAAGAAGACCATGCCCGTCTTCGTCGAGGCCCTCGCCGCTCGCGGCGTCAGGTACCACGTGCTCGGCGTCGGTGGTCTCCTGCAGCGGCCCGAGGTCGTCGACCTCGTGTCCTGCCTCCGGGTGCTGCACGACCCGTCGGCCGGTTCCGAGGCCATCCGTCTGATGGCCGGTGCCCGATGGCGGATCGGCGTTCGAGACATCGCCCGGTTGCGCGACGTCGCCTCGTGGCTCTTCTCGCACGACCACGCCCAACAGCGCCTCGACGACGAGGTCGCCGCCGGGTTCCGGGCGTCGGTCGCCGCGGGTGAGCACGGGTCGATCGTCGACGCCCTCGACTTCGTGGCCACGGCGCCCGTCACGCATCGGCAGCTCTCCGAGTTCAGTGACGAGGGGCTCGTCCGCCTGAGGCGGCTCGGCTCGCAGCTCGCCTTCCTCCGGGCCCGCACCGGTCTCGATCTCGTCGACCTGGTCACGCTGGTCGAGCACGAGATGCTGCTCGACGTCGAGGTGGCGGCGGCCACCGGCGCGCCGTCGGGGGGCGCGTGGCTGCAAGCCTTCGAAGACGAACTGGCAGGGTACGTCGCGACCGACGAGAACGCCGGCCTCGGGGGCTTCCTGTCGTGGCTGGCAGCCGCCGAGCGGCGTGACGACATGGGTCCGCGGTCCGAGCAGGCCGAGCGGGGCACCGTCCAGCTCCTGACCATCCACGGCTCCAAGGGGCTCGAGTGGGACGTCGTCGCGGTGCCACGACTCGTCGAGGGCGAGTTGCCCGGCACCTCCCGCGAAGGCGTGGGGTGGCTCGGTTTCGGCGAACTGCCGTACGAGTTCCGCGGCGATGCCGCCGAGCTGCCCGTGCTCGGCTGGCGGGGCGTGGCCGACCAGAAGGAGTTCGACCAAGCGCTGAAGGCGTTCAAGGACGAGTTGGTCGTCCGGCACCAGGCCGAGGAACGGCGGCTGGCCTACGTCGCACTCACCCGGGCCCGAGACGCCCTGCTCGTGAGCGGCTCCTTCTGGACGAGTGCCGTCCGCCCCCGCCCTGCCAGCCGGTTCGTCGTCGAATTGGCCGAGCGTGGGCTCGTGCCGACCGGTGACCTCCCCGAACGACCCGACGACGACGAGAACCCCCTGGCCGCCGCATCCCGAGAGCTCAGCTGGCCGCTCGACCCCTTGGGGCAACGCCGCGCGGTGGTCGAGGACGCCGCTGCACGGGTCACCACGGCCGTCGACCGGCGCTCACGAGACGAGCCCGCCGACACGCAGCAGCCAGGCACCGCGTCGAGATGGTCGTCCGACATCGACCTGCTGCTGCTCGAGCGCGACGCCGCGCGAGCGGGCGCCGGGGCGGTCCCCCTTCCCCAGCGCATCCCGGCCTCGAGGTTCAAGGACTACGTCGACGACCCCGCCGCGGTCGCCGCCGCGCTCCGTCGTCCCCTGCCCGAACGGCCCTACCGGGCGACCCGCCTCGGCACGCTGTTCCACGAGTGGGTCGAAGAGCGCTTCCGGCCGACGGGTCGTGCCGAGACCCTCGACGCCTGGGGTGACGAGAGCGATCTCGACGACGAGCGGGTCGGCTCACCCGGGTCGGGGCCGATCGATCCCGACGACGCGAGGCGGTTCGAGCAGCTGGTGACGACCTTCGAGCGCTCGGCCTGGGCGTCTCTCGAACCGACGGACGTCGAGCTCGAGATCCACCTCCCCCTCGGCAGTCGCACCGTCATCTGCAAGATCGATGCCGTCTTCGAACGCGACGGCCGGTTCGAGGTCGTCGACTGGAAGACGGGCAAGGCACCCACCGACGACGCCGACCTCGAGCTCAAGCAGCTCCAGCTGGCGCTCTACCGCGAGGCCTACGCGCGATTCAGGGGTGTCCCGGCGGACACGATCGACGCGGTCTTCTACTTCGTCGCCGACGACGTGGTGCTGCGGCCCCGGCACGTGGCCGACCGCGACGAGCTCGTCGAACTCTGGCAGCGGGTCGAGGCGTCGACTCAGACGTGACGGCGCTCGGTGGCCTCGAGCAGGTCCTCGACGCCGTCCACGTCCAAGGCCGCGGTCGAGCCCGAGCCGATGCCGGCCCGTCGGTCACCGGGCAAGGAGTCGACCAGCTTCGTCATCATCTCGACGGCGTCGTCGACCACCGACGTGTTCTTGGTGCCGGTGCCGTGCAGCAGCCACTTCGCCAGGTCGAGTTCGCGGTAGAGGGTCGCCCGGTGCCGCAGCTGGTGGTCGCTCGTGCCGCGAGCGGTGTTGTAGGCGTCGAACGCCGTGTCGACCGCCGTCGGGCTCGGGGCACCCAGCAACCAGGCGAGGTCACGGGCGGGGTCACCGACCTGGAGGTCGTGCCAGCCGAGCACACCGCTGACCGTGTCGCCGAGGACGAGCACCGAACCGGCGTCGAGGGAGCCGTTGACGACCGTGGGCTGGAACTGCCACAGCACCGAGTCCTGGATCGCGGCTTCCCATCGCTCGAGCAGCGCGGCCGGCAGGAGGCGGGTCGAGGCCGCACGATCGACCAAGGCCGCCGACGAGCGCATGGCCTCGAACGGGGTGTGACTGATCAGGCCGGCGTCGGTCACGAAGCTCGTCGGCAGCGAGTGGATCGCCGCCACGGCACGGCCGAGTGCCGTCGGGAGGTCGCTGGTGGCGGTCAGTCGCGAGATCGACAGGTGCTCGCCGGGGACGACGTCGTAGACGATGCCGCGTGTGCGGCCGATCGGGGCCTGACCCCGGTAGGCCGGCACGTCGAACGAGAGCCGCCCTCGGACGCCTGCGCTCAGGGCACGGAGGGCGACGAGATCGGCCGACTGCTCGGCCTCGGCCCGTTGCGAGCGAGGGACGCGGACGATGCAGTGCTCTCCGCCACGGCCGTCGACGAGTGCGGAGTCGAAGTCGCCGCCCGTCTCGCTGCCGTGGCGTGACGCACGCGTGACGTCCAGGTCCGCGACGGCGGCCGTGGCCAGCGCGGCTAGAGTGAGATGAGATCTGGCCATGCCCTCAGGGTAGGCCGCCGCACGCGATGCCCTGCCGTGCGCCACGCTGTCAACTCGCGATGATTGGTCGTCCGATGTCCTCGCCTCTCACGTCCCGGCTCCCGCTGTCCCGACACCAGGTCGACCGGGACTACCTCACCCGTGAGCGTGACGGAGTCGTCGACGAACTGCTCGCGTTGGAGGTGACCCGTGTGCTCCCGGTCTGGCGGGGGCGGACGTTGATGGCCTCCCCGGATTCCCTCGCGCTCCTGCCGGCTGCCGCGGTGCCGGCCGCCGACGACTACGTCTACCTCGGTGTCTCGAAGGACCCCTCCGCCGTCGAGCCGGTGGGCACACCCGTCCTCGCGGCGCTGCTCGACGACGAGCGCGCGCGGTCGCTCTCGTCCGACGACTCCGCCTGGGGCAGCCCGCGGGTCTCGGGAACGGCGTTGAGTGCCCGGGACGCGGGCCTCGCCGTCGAGGCCGTCGCCGTGGCGAACTGGCACGACTCGCACCGGTTCTCGCCGCGCACCGGCCGCCGCCTGGTCACCGACAAGGCGGGCTGGGTCCGTCGCGACCCGGATGACGGCCACGAGGTCTTCCCCCGGACCGATCCTGCGATCATCGTCGGCGTCACCGACGCGGACGACCAAATCCTGCTCGGCTCGAACGCCCTGTGGGAGCAGAACCGGTACTCGTTGCTCGCCGGCTTCGTCGAGCCCGGCGAGTCCCTCGAGCACGCGGTGCAGCGCGAGATCTTCGAGGAGTCCGGCATCAACGTCGTGTCGCCTCGATACGTCGGCTCGCAACCGTGGCCCTTCCCGGCGAGCCTCATGCTCGGCTTCCGGGCCGAGGTCGACGCCGACGACCCGGGGACGCTCACGCCTGACGGAGCCGAGATCCTCGACCTGCGCTGGTTCAGTCGTGACGACCTGGTCGCCGGCCTGGGCGAGATCGTCCTGCCCGGACGGACGTCCATCGCCCGGGCGATCATCGAGGACTGGTTCGGCGGCGAGATCGACCAGTGACCGAGGCCGCCGACCTGATCGCGGGGCTCGACGAACAGCAGCGCCGTGCGGCGTCGAAACTGCTCGGCCCCGTGTGCCTCCTCGCGGGTGCCGGTACGGGCAAGACCCGTGCCATCACCCATCGCATCGCCTACGGGGTCGCCACCGGCGTGTACGCCCCGAACCGCGTCATGGCGCTCACGTTCACCTCACGCGCGGCCGCCGAACTGCGCGGCCGTCTGCGTCACCTGGGCGCCGGGGGAGTCTCTGCACGGACCTTCCACGCCTCGGCCCTGTCCCAGCTGTCGTACTTCTGGCCGCAGACGATGGGTGGTCAGATGCCGCGCCTCCTCGACAGCAAGGCCAAGGCGCTCGCCCACGCCGCCGAGTCCCTGAGGCTCAAGATCGACACGGCGGCGCTGCGCGACCTCGCGGCCGAGATCGAGTGGCGGAAGGTCTCTCGGCTCACCCTCGAGGACTATGCCGAGGCGTTGCCGAGCAGGTCGTTGCCGCCGGCCATCAGCGTCGAGAAAGCCGTCGACCTGCACCGTGCCTACGAGGCCGTCAAGGACGAACGGCGACAGCTCGACTTCGAGGACGTCCTGCTCGCGACGGTCGGCATGCTCGAGCTCGAGCCGCGGGTGGCCCAACAGGTGCACGAGCAGTACCGCTTCTTCGTCGTCGACGAGTACCAGGACGTCTCGCCCCTCCAGCAGGACCTGCTCGACCTGTGGCTCGGCGGCCGGAACGACCTCTGCGTGGTCGGCGACGCCAGTCAGACCATCTACTCGTTCGCGGGTGCGTCCTCGGACTACCTGCTCGGGTTCGGTTCACGGTACGACGACGCCACGGTCGTCCGTCTCGAGCAGAACTACCGCTCGTCGCGGCAGATCGTCGACACGGCGAACCAACTCATGCGGGGCCGTCCGGGTGCCCTGCACCTCCACCCGGCCGTCGAGACGACGGGCCCGGTGCCGCCCGTGACCGAGTACGCCAGCGATTCGGCCGAGGCCAGGGGCATCGCCGAGACCATCGCCGACGAGATCCGGTCGGGCGTCGCGCCGGAGGAGATCGCGGTGCTGTACCGGGTCAACGTCCAGGCGGCGGCGATCGAGCGCGCACTCGCCGACGTCGGCGTGTCGACCCGCATCCACGGCGCGACGCGCTTCTTCGAGCTCCGTGAGGTGAAAGAGGCCCTGATGATGATGAAGGGCGCGGCGGTGAGCATCGTGGGCGAGCCGCTCTTCAAGACCGTCAGCGACGTCCTCCGGTCGCTCGGCTGGACCCAGGACGCACCCGACCAGAGAGGCGCGATCCGCGACCGCTGGGAGTCCTTGAACACGATCATGGGCCTGGCCGAGGCATCACCCCCCGGGACGACCCTCCGCCAGTTCGTCGACGAGCTCTTCGCCCGCCAGGCCGGTCAGCACGAGCCGACCATGGCCGCGGTCACCCTGGCGACGTTGCACTCCGCGAAGGGCCTCGAATGGCGCAGCGTCTATCTGATCGGCCTCAGCGAGGGCCTCGTCCCGATCAGCTACGCGAAGGACGACGCGGCGATCGACGAGGAGCGCCGCCTCTTGTACGTCGGCGTCACGAGGGCGCGTGAGCGGCTCCGGTTGTCGTGGAGTCGCTCGGGGCAGGGGCGCGGCGGCGAACGGCGGGTGAGCCGGTTCGTGGAAGAGCTGCGCACCCGCACTCCGGGTGCGGCGACACGTCCGCGCGAGTGACCAGCCCGTCGGCGATCGAGACCGACTCGACCTCGGAGTCCTCGGGGGCGCCGTCCGCGCCGGTCAGACGGGACCACAGCCGGCGGGCGGCTCTCGTGGCGACCTCGTGGACGGACAGCAGCGGAGGCGCGGTGAGGGGACGGGCGCTCAGCTGACCGGCGATCGCGGGCCAGGCACGGTCGGCCTCGCCGGCATGGAGGTCGAGACACCGGGCGCAGGCCGTCGAACCGGGCACCGTCACGGGGCCGATCCGCGCGTGACGATCGCCCACGCGTACGACGAGGTGCGTCAGGTCGGACCTCACCCACTCTCGGACGACCCCGGGGTCGAGCACGTGCCCGCCGACCAGGACGCCCGTGGCGTGCCGCGGTGGAGCCAGGTCGGCGTCGGCCCGTCGGACGTCGGCACCGCAGGAGCCGAGGAGGCGCGCGACGGCATCGGCGACGGGGCCCGGCCCGCCGACGACGACGGTCGGCGGGACGACCGACCGGGTGTCGCCGCCCAGCGCGGGTCGCAGGCGCTCGACGGAGGCTTCGACCGCGGCGCGATCCAGGCCGAGGTGGGCGACGAGGGTGGGCAGGCCCCCCGCGCCGTGCCCCGCGGCGAGGGCCGCGACCACCCGCTCGTCGAGCCTGCTGACCGGACTCAGGACGAGCGTGGGGCGGTCGACGCCGACCTGGAGGGTCGACGGATCGCGCCAGACGACGGGGATGCGGGGATCGAGGACGAGGGGCATCGTCCGATCATGTCGTGGGGCCGGGGCGGATGAGGAGTTGTCCACAGGTCCGCCCGGGTCCCGGTGACGGTGTCCGTCAGGACCGGGGGGCGTCCTGGTCGGGCCCGGACTCGCCGGGCTCGGTCGCCGAGCCGTCGTCCCCCTCGCGGGGGCGGTCGTCGGTCGTGTCGTCGAGCAGGTCCTGGATCGCCTGGTCGACGTCGTCGAAGGTGGGCACGTCCGACGTCAGGCGGGCCACGAGGGCCTGCGGGTCGTCGACGTCGGCGCTGGTGGGCACGATGTCCGGGTGCGACCAGAGGTCGTCTCGGCGCTCGGCACCGACGGCGTCGGTCACGGTCTGCCAGAGGACGGCCGCCTCGCGGAGGCGCCGCGGCCGCAGTTCGAGGCCGACCAGGGTGGAGAAGGCCGACTCGGCAGGTCCGCCGGCGGCCCGGCGGCGGCGGACCGTCTCGGCGATCGCCGCGGACTTCGGGAGGCGCGCCGTGGCCTGGGCGGTCACCACGTCGACCCAGCCCTCGATCAGGGCCAGGGTGGTCTCGAGCCGGGCGAGGGCGGCGAGCTGCTCGTCGGTCTTCGGGGGGATGAGGGCCCCGCTCTTCATGGCCTCCTGCAGGTCGCCGGGGTTCGAGGGATCGAAGTCCACCGCGAGTTCTTCGAGCCGGGAGGTGTCGATGCGGATGCCCTGGGCGAACTCGCGGATGGACGAGATGAGGTGCAGGCGCAGCCATCGGGCGTGCCGGAACAGGCGGGCGTGCGCGAGTTCGCGGACCGCCAGGTAGAGCTGCACCTGGTCGGCCTCGATGTCGAGGCCCTCGCCAAAGGCGGCGACGTTCTGGGGGAGCAGCGCCGCCTGCTGCTCGTCGAGGAGCGGGATGCCGACGTCGCCGCCGGACACGACCTCGGTCGAGAGCTGGCCGACGACCTGTCCGAGCTGCATGGCGAAGAGCGTGCCGCCGACGCTGCGCATGACCTGGCTGGCCCCGGCGAGCATCGAGCGCATCTCTTCGGGAGCCTGCTCGCTGAGCACGCCGGTCAGGGAGTCCGCGATCGACGTGGCCACGGGCTCGGCGAGCTGGCTCCACACGGGCATGGTGAGACGTGCCCACTCGGCGCGGGTCACGAGGCGCGGCGTGGCGGTGAGCTCGGCCACGAACGTGACGTCGTCGAGCCACAGCGCGGCGACGTGGAACGCCTGCTCGAGGGCGGCGGTCTCGGCCGCGGTCGGCACGACGGCGCTCTGGGCGCCCACGGCGGTCGCCTGTTCGGTGGCGATCGACCAGTCGATGCCGTCACCGCTGCTGTTGACGGCGTTCTGCAGCTGACTCATGAGTCGCGCCACGAAGGCAGGGTCGTCGGGCAGCCCGGCGGCCCCGGCGAGCTGCGACGGATCGATCTCGGAACCGCCGGACAGGAACTGCCGCAACATGTCACGGAACTCGTCCTCAGGCCCGCGCGGCGAATCATCGGTCATGCTGACTACGCTAGCTGCTGGCCGCACGAAGATCCTGGGATTCGGCCACCGCTCCGGGGGCGTCGCTCCGCTCGTGGCGAACGCGACCCGCGCCTCCCCGGCCGATCCCGAAAGGACCCTCCGTGGCCTTCTTCACGCCCCCGCGCACCGCCCCCTCGTCAGCACGCCGAGCGAGCAGGTTCGGCTGGCCCCTCCTGGGTGTCGCCGTCGTCTCGGCCGTGGTCCTGAGCCTCCTCCCGGGGCCCTACCTGATCGAACAGCCCGGCCCCGTGTTCGACACCCTGGGCAGTGCCGAGTACGAGGGTTCGTCCCAACCCCTGATCACCGTGTCGGGCCACGAGACCTACCCCACCGCGGGCACCCTCGACCTGCTGACCGTGAGCGTGCAGGGCAACCAGGACGTCCGGCCGGGCTGGGTCGACGTCGTCCGCGCGTGGGCGGACCGAAGCCGTTCGGTCATCCCGGTCGAGGCCGTGTACCCGTCGGGGGTGTCGAACGACCAGGTCGACGAACAGAACGCCGTCGACATGCAGAACTCCCAGAAGTCCGCGATCGCCGCGGCGCTGATCCACGAGGGGTACGCCGTCCCCAGCGCCGTGACGGTCAGCCAGGTCTCCGAGGGGAGCCCTGCCGAGGGCGTCCTGCGTGAAGGTGACGTCCTGGTCAGCGTCAACGGCACGAGTCTCGCCACCGATGCGGACGTGGACGTCCTCCGCGGCCTGGTGGCGGCGAACGGGGCGTCGACGCCGGCGGAGGTGGTCCTCGAACGCGCGGGGACGAGCATGACCGAGCAGGTCACCCCGCAAGAAGTCGACGGCACGCCGCTCCTCGGCGTCGGGGTCAGCGTGGACTACACGTATCCCTTCGACGTCACGCTCAAGCTCGACCAGGTCGGCGGACCGAGTGCCGGCATGATGTTCGCGCTCGGCATCATCGACAAGACGACACCCGGCGAGCTCACCGGCGGCGCGAAGGTCGCGGGCACGGGCACGATCACGGCCTCGGGCGAGGTGGGTGCCATCGGCGGCATCCGACAGAAGCTCTACGGCGCTCGCGACGCCGGGGCGACCGTCTTCCTGGCACCGTCCACGAACTGTTCCGAGGTCGTCGGGAACGTGCCCTCCGGGCTGGACGTCTACTCGGTCGCCACGTTGGACGATGCGGTCACGGCGCTCGAGACGGTCGCGGACGGCGGCGACACGTCGTCCCTGGCCACCTGCACGGCCGGTCGATAGCGCTCGTGCAGCCCGCGCAAAGCTGAGAAGGGGACGCTGAGTCGGCCAGGCTCGACACGTAGGATGGCCGTCCACGTCCCCGTCAGCCAGGAGTCCACCCTTGACGTCACCCGCATCGTCGCGAACCGCACGACGCTCGCCCCGATTGCCCGTCCTGGTCACGGTGGCCGTCCTCGCCGCCCTGGTCATCGCCTTCTTCATCTTCTCGTCGCTGCTGACCGACTACCTCTGGTACCAGCAGCTCGGGTTCACGGGAGTGCTCACGACACAGTGGATCTCCCGCCTCGTGATGTTCGCGGTGGGCTTCGTGGCCATGGCGGTGCCGGTGTACGTCAGCATCGAGGTGGCCTTCCGGTTCCGGCCGGTGTACGCCAAGTTGAACTCTCAGCTCGACCGCTACCAGCAGGTCATCGAGCCCCTGCGTCGGGCCGTCGTCATCGGCGTCCCCGCCGTCCTCGGCCTCTTCGCCGGCATCGCCACGTCGACGCAGTGGCAGACCGTCCTCGAGTGGATCAACCGCACCCCCTTCGGTCAGACCGACGCGCAGTTCGGGCTCGACATCGGGTTCTACGTCTTCGAGCTGCCGCTCTACCAGGCCGTGGTCGGCTTCGCCTCGGCCGTCGTGCTCATCGCCGGCATCGCCGCCGTCGCGACCAGCTACCTCTACGGTGCCCTGCGCTTCACCGGTCGCGAAGTGCGCATCTCGAAGGTCGCGCGCATCCAGTTGGCCGTCACGGCCGCCGTCTACCTGCTCCTCCAGGGCGTGAGCCTCTGGCTCGACCAGTACGCGACCCTGTCCGACGGAACGAACAAGCTCCTCACGGGTGCCACGTACACCGACGTCAACGCGGGCATCCCCGGCAAGCAGATCCTGGCCGGCATCGCGGTGGTCGTGGCCGTCCTGTTCATCGTGACCGCGATCGTCGGCCGCTGGCGCCTCCCGGTCATCGGTACGGCCGCGCTCATCATCATCAGCATCATCGTCGGGGGCATCTACCCCTGGATCGTCCAGCGCTTCACGGTCGAGCCCAGCGAGCGGACGGTCGAGTCGCCGTACATCGAGCGCAACATCCAGGCGACGCGTGAGGCGTACGGCGTGGCCGACGTCGAAGAGCAGACCTACGATGCGAAGTCCGACGCCGAGGCCGGCGCCCTGGCCGGTGACGCCGTCACCACCGCGAACATCCGCATCATCGACCCCGCACTCGTGACCGACGCCTTCGCCCAGCTGCAGCAGTACCGCCAGTACTACAGCTTCCCCGAGCAGCTCGCGGTCGACCGGTACACGATCGACGGCAACGTGCAGGACACCGTCATCGCCGTGCGCGAGCTGAACACCTCGCAGCTCGGCAACTCGGCGACCCCCTACAACACGACCTTCGTCTACACGCACGGCTACGGCGTGGTGGCGGCCTACGGCAACCAGCGGTCGGCGGACGGCCAGCCGGTCTTCCTCGAGTCCGGCATCCCGGTGACGGGCGCCCTGGGCGACGCCGGCGACTACGAACCGCGAATCTATTTCGGCCAGGAGTCGCCCACCTACTCGATCGTGGGTGGCGACGGCGGCAACGACATCGAGCTCGACTACCCGTCGGGCAGCAACGACAACGGCACCAACGAGACGACGACCTTCGAGGGAGACGGTGGGCCCAAGCTCGACAACGTCTTCAAGAAGCTCATCTACGCCATCAAGTTCCAGTCCGAGCAGATCTTCCTGTCCGACGCGGTGAACGACCAGTCGCAGATCCTCTACGACCGTGACCCCACCGAGCGCGTCCAGAAGGTCGCTCCCTACCTCACCATCGACAGCGCGCCGTACCCCTCCGTCGTCGACGGCAAGGTCGTCTGGATCGTCGACGGCTACACCACGACCAACGAGTACCCGTACTCGAAGCCGCAGGCGTTGTCCGACGCGATCGCCGACACGTACAACGACCGCCCGGTGTACGCCTCGAACAACATCAACTACATCCGCAACTCGGTGAAGGCCACGGTCGACGCGTACGACGGCTCGGTCAAGCTCTACGCGTGGGACACCAGCGACCCGATCCTGCAGACCTACGACAAGATCTTCCCCTCCACGCTGTCGCCGCTGAGCGACATGTCGGCCGAGCTGCTCCAGCACGTCCGCTATCCGCAGGACATGTTCAAGGTGCAGCGGGCGATCCTCGGCACGTACCACGTGACGGACGCCGACTCGTTCTACTCGAGCGACGACGCGTGGGTCACGCCCAACGAGCCGACGAGCAACGCCCAGAACCCGCCGTTGCAGCCTCCGTACTACCTGACGCTGCAGCTGCCCGATCAAGACCCTGCGTTCTCGATCTACTCGACGTACATCCCGCAACAGTCGGGTGAGAACGCCCGGAACGTCCTGACGGGCTATC
The DNA here is from genome assembly GCF_014841655.1 of Frigoribacterium sp. CFBP 8759. Taxonomy (NCBI): domain Bacteria; kingdom Bacillati; phylum Actinomycetota; class Actinomycetes; order Micrococcales; family Microbacteriaceae; genus Frigoribacterium; species Frigoribacterium sp. CFBP 8759. The sequence continues at coordinate 304,082 of NZ_JACYUH010000001.1, read as the reverse complement.
TCGCGGCGAATGCCGATGCCGGGTCGACGCCGGGCGAGATCTCGTCGGACTACGGCAAGCTGACGCTGCTGGCCTTGCCGCGCACCGACACGCTGCCCGGTCCCGGACAGGTGCAGAACAACTTCAACACCGACACGGCCGTGGCCAACCAGCTCGCTCTCCTCACCCGGGGTGACACGAGCGTCGTCCGAGGCAACCTGCTGACCCTGCCGGTCGGCGGTGGTCTGCTCTACGTCCAGCCGATCTACGTGAAGTCGAACTCCGAGACGTCGTACCCGGTCCTGCAGCGCATCCTGGTCTCGTTCGGAGACAAGATCGCCTTCGAGGACACCCTCGACGGCGCCCTCGACTCGCTGTTCGGTGGCAACTCGGGTGCGACCGCCGGCGACAACGGCGTGCCGACCACGGGTGACGGGACCGACGGCACCGGCACCGGCACCGGCGACGGAGCGACCGACGGTGGTACGGCGACCCCCGACACCGGCGGCACCGGATCGGGTACCGACAACGCAGCGCTCGACCAGGCCCTGGCCGACGCTCAGCAGGCCCTGACCGACCGTGCCGCGGCCTATGCCGACAACGACCTGGTCGCGGCGGCGGAAGCCGACACGCGCCTCCAGACCGCGCTCGAGGACGCGGTCGCCGCCAGCGGTCAGTAGGCCCGAGCGGTGATCGTCGACCCCCCTTCCGGCATGCCGGGAGGGGGTTCGTCGTCGATCCAGCGTCGTGGGTGCCTCTTCCGGTGGCTCGATTGGACGGGGGCCGAACGGCGTGCTAGAGTCATTTCTTGTGCCGCGGGGTGGAGCAGTTCGGTAGCTCGCTGGGCTCATAACCCAGAGGTCGTAGGTTCAAATCCTGCCCCCGCAACAAGAACGATGAAGGCCCCGGTCGAATGACCGGGGCCTTCTTCGTGTCCTCGTGCGCGTGATCGGGTCTGTGCCCCGGCCGCCGATCATGCCAAGGTTGAGGCATGTCGAGACTCCGGGTGGTCATCGCGCCCGATTCGTTCAAGGGATCCCTCGGCGCACCAGAGGTGGCGGCGGCCCTCGCCGCCGGCTGGTCACGATCACGGCCGGACGACGTCGTCGTCACCCTGCCCTTGGCGGACGGCGGCGAGGGCACCCTCGACGCGTTCGAGCGGGCGTGCCCCGGGAGCGTCCGCCACGAGAGCGTCGTGGAGGGCCCTGACGGCCGCCCGGTCGACGCCCCCTGGCTCACGCTGCCCGACGGTACGGCCGTCGTCGAGCTCGCCTCGTCCTGCGGGCTCGGCCTGCTGAGCTCGCCCGCGCCGCACGACGCGAACACCCGCGGCCTGGGTGGCGTCATCCGTGCGGCCGTCGACGCCGGAGCCACCCGGCTCGTCGTCGGCCTCGGAGGCAGCGCGTCGACGGACGGGGGAGCGGGCGCTCTGACGATCCTCGGTGCCCGCATCGTGGATTCCCTGGGGGAGCCCGTCGCCTCGGGCAACCACGGCCTCACGACAGCCGCCCGGGTCGATCTGTCGGGTCTCATCGCCCTCCCGCCCGACGGCGTCACCCTGTTGGTCGACGTCGACAGCCCCCTGCTCGGTCCCGACGGTGCCGCGGCCGTGTTCGGGCCGCAGAAGGGTGCCTCCGTCGACGACGTCCTCGCACTCGAGCAGGGTCTCGAGCGTTTCGCGAGCCTCGTCGACGTCGATCCCACGACGCCCGGGGCCGGGGCCGCAGGAGGAACGGGTTTCGGTCTGCTCGCCTGGGGTGCCCGTCTGCAACCCGGAGCGGTCGCCGTCGCCGAGACGGTCCGTCTCGCCGAGGCCCTGGCCCACGGTGACGTCGTCGTCACGGGAGAAGGATCGTTCGACGGTCAGACCGCCGCCGGGAAGACCGTGTCGCTCGTGCGTCGGATGGCCGACGCCGTCGGAGTACCGGTCGTCCTCGTCGCCGGTGCGGTCGACGCGCCTGCGGACGGCTTCGCGGACGCCGTCTCGACCACGCAGGTGGCCGGGGGCGTCGCCGAGTCCACGACCCGCGCCTCCTACTGGGTGGGCGAGGCCGCCGCCCAGGTGGCGGGGCGGTGGGCGCGATGAGCGCCGGCAGGACACCCGAGGTCGTCGTCGCGGTCGTGCAGACCGCACCCGGCGACGACCCGGCGAGCAACCGGCGGACCATCACGGACCTCACCGAGGAGGCGGTCCGCCGCGGAGCACAGGTGGCGGTCTTCCCTGAGTACTCGTCGTATTTTTCCCCCGACCTGGGCCCGGCGTACCTCGAGGCCGCGGAATCGACGGACGGGCCCTTCGTGCGCCATCTGACCGCGCTGGCCGACCGGCTCGGCGTCGTGGTCGTCGCCGGCCTCGTCGCCGTCTCGCCCGACCCGGCCCGGTTCGAGAACCTGCTCGTGGCCGTGGCGCCCGGTCGGGGCGTCGTCGCCCGCTACTCGAAGCAGCACCTGTACGACGCATTCGGTGGGCAGGAGTCCCGGTGGATCGTGCCGGGCCCGTTGGCCGTCGCCGCGACCTTCGAGGTCGGCGGGCTCGTCTTCGGTCTGCAGACCTGCTACGACCTGCGGTTCCCCGAGGTCACGCGGACGCTCGTCGACGCCGGGGCCGACGTCGTCCTGATGCCGGCCGAATGGGTGCGCGGGCCGCTCAAGCAGCACCACTGGACGACCCTCCTGACCGCTCGTGCGCTCGAGAACACCGTGTACGTCGCCGCCGCGGACCACGCACCGCCGATCGGCGTGGGCTGCAGCACGATCGTCGACCCGACGGGCGTGGCCGTCGCCTCGGTCGGGGACGAGGTCGACGTCATGGCAGTGGCCGGGGTCTCGGCCGACCGGATCGCCGCCGTGCGGCGCCTGAACCCGTCCCTGGCCCTGCGTCGGTACGACGTGGTCCCGCGCCGCGTGGGGGCCGGCGAGACCTCCACGGAGCGCTCAGACCGAGAGTGACGCGAGTCGGGCCGCGGCCTGCTCGAGCACCTCGACGCGCTTGCAGAAGGCGAAGCGGACGAGGGACGACTGCTCGGCGGCGAGCGCCGGGTGGCAGAAGGCGCTGATCGGCAACCCGACGACTCCGACCGATTCCGGGAGGCGCCGGCAGAGCTCGGCCGCGTCGTCGAACCCCAGCGGAGCGGCGTCGGCGACCACGAAGTACGAGCCGCGGCTCGCGCGCACCGCGAAGCCGGCCCGACGCAGCCCGTCCGACAGCACGTCTCGCTTGTGGGCCAGCGTGCGAGCGATCCCGTCGAAGTAGGCGTCGGGAAGTCCGAGTCCGACGGCGATCGCGGGCTGGAAGACCGAGCCGTTCACGAAGGTCAGGTACTGCTTGACGGCGACGATGCGGTCGACGAGTTCGGCCGGACCGGTCAGCCAGCCGATCTTCCACCCCGTCGTGTTGAAGGTCTTGCCTCCCGACGAGATGCTGATCGTCCGGGCCGCCGCTCCGGGCAGGGTGGCGAACGGCACGTGTGCCGCTCCGTCGAAGAGCAGGTGCTCGTAGACCTCGTCGGTGACGACGAGCGCGTCGTGCTCGACGGCGAGTTCGAGCAGGAGGCGCCTGGTCGCGTCGTCGAGGACGCTGCCCGTGGGGTTGTGCGGGTCGTTCAGCACGACGAGGCGGGTGCGCGGTCCGAAGGCCCGTCGGAGTTCGTCCGGGTCGACGACCGAGTCCGGACCCCGGAGCGGGACGGTGACGTGGACGCCGCCCGCGAGCCCGATGACGGCTCCGTACGCATCGTAGAAGGGCTCGAGCGTCACCACCTCGTCACCGCGGTCGACGAAGGCCAGGATCGTGGCCGCCAGCGCCTCGGTCGCCCCCGCGGTCACGAGCACCTCGTGTCGCGGATCGAGGTCGATGCCGTAGAACCGCCTCTGGTGGGCGGCGACGGCGTCGAGGAGGACGGGCATGCCCCGGCCCGGCGGGTACTGGTTGAGGCCCGAGCGCAGTGCCTCGTGCGCCGCCTCGAGGACCTCGACCGGGCCGTCCTCGTCGGGGTATCCCTGCCCGAGGTTGATGCTGTCCGTCGCCGTGGCGAGCGCCGACATCTCGGCGAAGATGGTCGGGGCGAGTCGACCGGCGGCGTCGAGGAGCATGGCGCCGCTCGCCGCGCGTTGCCAGGGTGCTTGAGGAGTCATGATCCCGTCACCGTAGCCGCGGTGGAGGGGCTCTGGGGAGGTCCCGTCCAGCCGCCGCATAAGCTGGGCGCAGTCCGCTCACAGGCTCGCCGTATGATCCGCCCAGCTTGGGCGACCAGGCTGTCAGGGCTTGGAAGGAGCACCATGACCGACACCCCCCGCCACGACGACGCCGACGACGGAGCACCGCGCACGCCCGAGGGCACCGCCGACGGTTCGCAGGGCGTCCCGGGCACCGACCGGGCCACGAACGACGGTGCCCAGCCCACGACGCCGTACCCGGCGGACCAGGGCGTCACCTACGGTGCTCCGCCTCTCCCCGGCAGCACGCCGCGAGCGGGCGAGTTCGAGTCCGGCCCCGACGGGCGCCGGAACGACGACTCGCAGCCTCGACCCGGCTCGTTCCCGCATCCGTCGTCTCACCAGCAGGCGGGTCCCTACCAGCAGCCCGGTTCGTACCAGCAGACGGGTTCGTACCAGCAGTCCGGGGACCCTCAGCAACCCGGTCCCTACCAGCAGCCCGGTTCGTACCAGCAGCCGTCCTCCTACCAGCAACCCGGGTCGTACCAGCAGCCGTCCTCCTACCAGCAGGCCGGGACCGACCCCTATCGGCAGCCGGACTCCGACCCGTCGGCGTTCGCGTACGACACGACGAACTCGTACGCAGCGGCTGGTTGGCGGGCGCCTGCGGAGAAACCGAAGAAGAGCCGGCGTGGTGCGGGGTCCGTCGCGGCGGCCCTCCTGGTCGGCGTCCTCGTCGGAGGCGCGGCGGGCGGCGGCGTCGCCGCGGTGCTGTCCCGCGACTCCGGGGCCGGCGTCTCGGCCACGGGTCAGTCGCGAGACCTGACGGTCAACGACTACGACGACGCGACGGTCGTCACGGCGGTGGCGGCGAAGGCCACGAAGTCGGTCGTCACGATCAACGTGACGGCGGGCGAGTCCGGCGGCACCGGCTCGGGCGTCATCCTGAGCGACGACGGCTACATCGTCACGAACACGCACGTCGTCACCCTCGACGGGGCGAGTGCGTCGGGTTCCGTCACCGTCACGCTCAGCGACGGCAGCATCCTGCCGGCCGAGGTCGTTGGCCTCGACCCCACCGTCGACCTCGCCGTGCTGAAGGTCGACGCGCCCGGGCTCACCCCCATCGACTTCGCCGACTCGTCGGAGCTGAACGTCGGCGACACCGCCGTGGCCATCGGCGCACCGCTCGGTCTGTCGAACACGGTGACCGACGGCATCGTCTCGACCCTCAACCGCAGCATCACCGTGCAGTCCTCGGCCGCCCCGACGGACGGCAGCGACCAGGGCCAGCAGAACGACAACAACGGCCAGGGGCCCTTCTCCTTCAACAACGGCGACGGCGGCACGCAGAACCAGGCCAGCTCGGTCATCTCGCTGCCGGTCATCCAGACCGACGCGTCCATCAACCCGGGCAACTCGGGCGGTGCGCTGCTCGACTCGCAAGGAGAGCTGATCGGCCTCAACGTCGCCATCGCCAGTTCCGGAGAATCGTCCGGCAGCATCGGCGTCGGGTTCTCGGTGCCGTCGAACCTCGTGCAGCGCGTCGCCAAAGAGATCATGGCGAACGGGAAGGCCAGCCACGGCCTCCTCGGCGCCAGCGTGAACGACGCCACGAGCGACGCGGCCGCCACCCGGGTCGGGGCGCTCATCGTCCAGCTCAGCCCCGGTGGTGCGGCGCAGAACGCCGGCCTGCGGCAGGGCGACGTCGTGACCGAGTTCAACGGCGTGCCGATCAGCGACCGGACGGACCTCACGGCGCAGGTCCGGTTCCTCGCCGGTGGCGCGACGGCCGACCTCACCTACGTCCGGGACGGGAAGACCGACACCACGAAGGTGACCCTCGACACCCTGACCTCCTGAGGCTCTGCCCGGTCGGTGCGGCGGGGTGGGGACGCGACGGCGTCCCAACGGGGGTCGGGACGCGACGGCGTCCCGGCCCCCGTTGGCGTGTTGCTAAGCTCGCCACGATCCCTGCGGCCGTCCGCAGTCCCGACCCGCGCCTCCCCGGCGCTCACGAGCCCGAGGAACGCGATCCATGCAAGCAGGCGACGCCACCCGACCCGGTGTCTCGTACGTCATGCCCGTCCTCAACGAAGAGCACGAGATCCGGGCGGCGGTCGAGAGCCTGCTCGACCAGGACTACGAAGGCCCGTTCGAGGTGATCCTGGCCCTCGGTCCGAGCGTCGACCGCACGAACGAGGTCGTGGCCGAGATGTCGGCGGCCGACCCGCGTGTCCGCAGCATCCCCAACCCCGTCGGTTCGACCCCTGCCGGGCTCAACGTGGCCATCCGGGCCTCGGTCCACCCCGTCACGGTCCGCGTCGACGCCCACTCGGTGCTGCCTCGCGACTACACGCGCATCGCGGTCGAGACCCTCGAACGCAGCGGGGCCGACAACGTGGGCGGCATCATGGCCGCCGTCGGGCGCACCCCCTTCGAGAAGGCCGTCGCCCGCGCCTACGGCAGTCGGGTCGGCCTCGGTGGGACGCCGCACCACGTCGGCGGGGCCGAGGGACCGACCGACACGGCTTACCTGGGGGTGTTCCTCCGGCACCGTCTGATCGAGGTCGGCCTCTTCGACGAGGGCGTCAAGCGCGGTCAGGACTGGGAGCTCAACCGCCGGCTCCGGGCCACGGGCGGCACGGTCTGGTTCACCCCTCGGCTCGTGGTGACCTATCGTCCGCGACCGAGCCTGCGCAAGCTGGCGCGCCAGTTCGTCGCGACCGGGCTCTGGCGGGGCGAACTGGCCCGACGCTTCCCCAAGGCGAACACCGTGCGGTACCTGGTCCCTCCCGCCATGGTGCTCGGCGTGGCGCTCGGCCTGGTGGTCGGCCTGACCGGCCTGGTCGGCCTCGCCCTCGGCACCGCCCTCGGGTGGGCCACGCTCGCCCTCGTCGTACCCGGTGTCTACGTCGTCTTCGTGCTCGCGGCCGCTCTGCTCGCTGCCCGCGGCGACGACCTCCGCACCCGGCTCTGGTTTCTCGTAGTCTTGCCTTCCATCCACTTCGGGTGGGGCGTCGGCTTCGTGCTCGGCTTCCTCGACCTCACGAAGAACATCACCGCCCAGACCGGAAGGTAGCCGCCGATGACCGCGCTGCCCACCAGACCGAGCTCGATCGCCGAGCTGCGACGCGTCGCCCAGCCGCCCGAGGTGCGCAGCCGCGCGAACGCCGAGCACTGGACGGCCTCTCTGTACCTGCGCGACGTCTCGCCCTACCTGACCTGGTGGTTGCTCAAGACCAGCGTCTCGGCGAACGGCGTGACCGGGTTGATGATCCTCGTCGGCTGGTGCACCGCCCTGTCGCTGCTCGTGCCGGGCATCACCGGTGCCCTGCTCGCCCTCGTGCTGGGCCAGCTGCAGATGCTCGTCGACTGCTGTGACGGCGAGGTGGCCCGCTGGCGCGGAACGAGCTCGCCGGCCGGGGTCTTCCTCGACAAGGTCGGCCACTACTCGACCGAGGCGCTCATCCCGATCGTGCTGGGCGTCCGTGCCGCCGGGTTCCCCTTCGAGACCCCGGAGGACTTCCTCTGGACGACCGCCGGCTTCGCCCTGGCCCTCGTGATCGTGCTCAACAAGGCCCTCAACGACATGGTCCACGTCGCCCGGGCGAACGCGGGCCTCGCCCGGCTCGAAGACAAACGAGGAGGCGCGACCCAACCGAGCGGGCGCCTCCTGTCCCGACTGCGCAGCGCCGCGCGCTTCGTGCCGTTCCATCGGCTGTACCACTCGGTCGAGCTGACGATGCTCGTCTTCCTGGCCGCGATCGTCGGCCTCGTCGTGGGCGGTGTCACCGCCGACCGCGTCCTGCTCGTCGCCCTGCTCCCGCTGTCGGTGCTGGCGTTGGTCGGCCACTTCGTCGCCATCATGGCGTCGAAGCGGGTGCGATCCTGAGCGAGGTCCGGCCCCGGGTCGGAGTCGTGAGCCTGACCCAGGGGCGACGTCCGCGCGACCTGGCCCGGGGGTTGGCCACGATGCTGGCCCAGCGCGACGTCGAGCTGGACGTCGTCTGCGTGGTGAACGGACGAGACGCCGCGATCGCCGAGGTCGAGGTCCCGACCGGGGTCCGCCTGCTCGAACTCGCCGAGAACGTGGGCATCCCCGCTGGCCGTAACCGGGGAGCCGAAGCGGTCTCGGGCGAGTGGATCTTCTTCCTCGACGACGACGCGAGCCTGCCCTCCGAGCGGTTCCTCGCCGACGCCGTCGCGTTGATGCGGGCCCGACCCGAGATCGGGCTCCTGCAGCCGCGGGTCGTGGACCCCGACGGCGCCGCGAACCCCCGCCGCTGGACGCCTCGACTGCGCAAGGGCGACCCTCGCCGCTCGAGCGACGTGTTCTCCGTCTGGGAGGGGGCCACCCTGCTGCCGCGCGACGTCTTCGACACCTGCGCCGGCTGGGGGGAGCCGTACTTCTACGCGCACGAGGGCATCGAGCTGGCGTGGCGGGTCTGGGCCCAGGGCAGGCGCACCTGGTACGAGGGCTCGCTCGTGGCGAACCACCCGGCCATCGACCCGGCGCGGCACGCCGACTACTACCGTCTGAACGCCCGGAACCGGGTCTGGCTCGCCAAGCGCAACCTGCCCTGGCCGTTGGTCCCCGTCTACGTCGCGTCCTGGACGGGGGTCCAGCTGCTGCGCTGGGCACGCACCCCGCAACGCCTGCGGCCCTGGTTCGCGGGCTGGGTCGAGGGGTGGCGAGAGGCGCCGGGCGGTCGACGGTCCATCGGTTGGGTAACGGTCCTCCGCATGTCCAGGGCCGGTCGACCTCCGGTCCTCTAGGCTTTCCGGGGTCCGGCGCCGATCGGGTGACGGACCGACCCGAGGAGGGCATGTGCCGCTGACCCGAGACCTGGGGCTCGCCTGGAGCCTCGCCCGCCGGGCCGTCCGTTCACGCAGCAGTCGACGTCGGCTCGAGCGCGACCCGCGGGTCGCGGTGACGCCGGCTCCGGGCACCGTGCGCGTCGCCGTGTACTTCGCCGACACGGCCGTCAACATGTACCAGATCCGCCAGTGGTACGCGCCTCTCGCCCACCTGGCCGAGACCTTCCCCGTCGCCATCGTCGTCCGTTCGCCGGGCACCATGGTGACCATGCTCGACGAGAGTCCGGTGCCGTTGGTCTACGCCCGCAAGGTGGCCGACCTCGAGGACTTCGTCGCCGCTCAGCCGCTGGCCCTGACCCTGTACGTCAACCAGAACGCCAAGAACTTCCAGATGATGCGGTACGGCCGCATGTGGCACGTCTTCGTCAACCACGGCGAGAGCGACAAGATGTACATGACGACGAACCAGTTCAAGGCCTACGACTACGCCTTCGTCGCGGGCGACGCCGCGAAGGACCGCCTCGCCGCCAAGCTCTGGGACTACGACCTCGAGAAGCGCGCCGTGCCCATCGGCCGCCCGCAGGCCGACCACTTCTCGGGCGAGGTGCCCTACCCCGCCGACGACCGCCTCGTCGTGCTCTACGCCCCGACCTGGGAGGGTGACCGTCCCGCGGCCGCGTACGGGTCGATCGCGACGCACGGCCTCGCCCTCGTCAGGGCCCTGCTGGCGTCGGGACGTCACCGGGTCGTCTACCGGGCGCATCCGCGGAGCGGCGTGCTCGACCCCGAGTACCGGCGGGCGCACGAGGCGATCATCCGGGCCCTCGGCGAGGCGAACGCGCGCGATCCCGACGCCCACCACGTCCACGACGTGGGGCCCGAGCTCGGCTGGCAACTGGCTGCGGCCGACGTCGCCGTGACCGACATCTCGGCGATGGTCTACGACCGCCTCGCCACGGGCCGTCCCCTCGTCGTGACCCGTCCGGTCGCCGTCGAGGCCGACGTCGACGAATCGGGCTACCTCGGCGACGCCGAGTGGTTGACGGCCGACGGTGCGGGCGACATCGTCGCCCTCGTCGATCGGGTCGTCGACGATCCGGAGGCGCGGGGTCGCCTCGAACACTGGGTCCGTCGTCACTTCGGTGACACGTCGCCCGGAGCGGCCACGCATCGGTTCGAGAGCGCGGTGGCGCGCCTCGTGCAGCTGCGTGACGACTACGCGGCGCGCCGGCCGTCGACCGACGACCCACGTTCGACCGGTTCGGCGGGCGACGCCGACCAGGAGGCCGGCGACGCGGAGGCATCCGATCTTTGATCCCGAGCGCCACACTCGACGGGTCTCGAGCACTAGGGCTTCTATGTCTCGGTGCCATGGACTCTGGATGTCAGACGCTGAGCAGCGTATCCATGAGGCATGCCTGAACCGACGTCCGCCGCCGCCCGCCTCTTCGGAGAACGCATCCGTGACGCGCGTCTGCGCCTCGGGCTGAGCCAGGACGAGGTGGCGCACCTCGCGGGCATGAACGTGTCCAACTACGGAAAGATCGAGCGCGGCATCGGCAACCCCGTGCTGCACACGATCGTCCGTCTCGCCGTCGTGCTCGGTGTCGACCCGGGCGTGCTGGTCACCGACCTCGGGGCCGATCACCTGCCGCCCGTCCTCGAGGCCTTCACGGCTGCGGACTACGTCGCCGAGAGACGCGCTCGGCTCAGCAGCTGACCCGCCACCTCACGGGAAGGGCTCGTCGGCCAGGGTTCCGTCGACCAGGCTCAGAAACTGAACCGCCAGAGGTACTCCTCGCCGCCGGGCCGGAACCATCGCACGACGGCGATCGCACTCCGGCTCAGTTCGACGCCCAGCACGCAGAGGTCGACGGACTGGGCGGGGTCGAGACGGGTGGTCGCGACGGGGACGAGGAGCCCGGTGCCCACGAGGGTGACCCTGACGCCCGTCACGGTCTCGGGGGAGTCGTTGACCAGCCGGTAGACGCGGGGTGCGCGGGAGCGGTCGAGGCTGAAGGGGACAGTGTAGGCAAGGGTCGACGTCGTCATGTCGTCGACCCTAGGAGCGACCGACGCGGGTCGACGCGCGTTCTTGTGGACGACGGCTGACTGGGGAGGACCCGTCAGGGGCCGGATCGCCGCCTCGCGCGAGGCCCGCGTGGCCGCCTCGCGGACGCCGGGTCGCCCTGGCGAGGGGAACGGTCAGAGCGACAGGTCGAGGGGGAATTCGGCAGGGGCCGCACCGAACGCCGTGCGGGCCGTCGTGACGACCTTGCGTCCGAGGAGGTGGTTGCCCGTCCCTCCCACGACGGCACCGATGCCGAACGGAAGGGCCCTGCCGAGGACCGAAGCCCCCTGCGACGCGGCGAACCGTCGGACGAACTGCTTGCGGATCGTGTCGGTCAGGCCGCTCATCGCCGCCTTGGGCAGTTTCGAGGTCACGAGCTCACCCCAGAACGCGGTCCTGGCCGGGGCCGTCCCCATGGCCTCGCCCGCGAACTGTCGGACGAGGCTGGCACCCGGGCCGCCGAGCAGCATCGCCATGACGAGGGCCCGGGCGCGGTCGGGGTCCGAGACGGCGATGCCGTGGACCTCGGTCACGGACTGCGCGAAGAGGGCGCTCGCCTCGAGGAAGCCCGCGGTCTCGACACCCGAGAGGGCCAACGACACGCCCCAGCCGACACCGGGGATCACGGCGCTGGCCCCGACGGCGGCCCCGCCGGTCGTCACCGCGGCGAGGTACTCGCGTTCGAGGATGGTGATCAGCTTCTGTGGCGTCGCCTTCTTGTGCCGACGGCGCAGCGTGGCGACGTGCTTGACGACCACCGGACGTTGGACGGCCAGCAGCTTGTCGAGACGGCGCACCCAGGCGGTGTCCTCGGACCTGTCGGGCGCGGACGTCTGGTAGTGGTACTCGGTCGAGTTCCCGGCGTCACGGGCGACGAGTCGTCCGTCCGCCGTCGAGGCGTCGTGGTCGGGGCTGTGGGGCTGACTGCGTTCGGGCACTCCTCGACCCTACGCCGAGGGGCGGGGAGGGTGATCGGTGGCGTACCGGGCCAGGGCGTCGTCGAGTGGGCCGTCGAACACCAGGGCGCCCTTGTCGAGGTAGAGGCCCCGTCGGCAGAACCGTTTGAGGTCGCGTTCGTTGTGCGACACGAGGAAGAGCGTGCGACCGTCGGCGAGCATCTCGCCGATCCGGGCGTAGCACTTCTCACGGAACGCCTTGTCGCCCACGGCGAGCACCTCGTCGACCAGCACGACGGGCTCCTCGAGCCGCGAGATGACGGCGAACGCGATGCGGACCTTCATTCCGCTCGAGAGGTGTTTGTAGGGCGTGTCGACGAAGTCGCCGATCTCGGCGAACTCGATGATCTCGTCGAAGCGCCGGTCGATCTCGGGGCGGGACATGCCGTGCAGGCCGGCGGTCAGGTACACGTTCTCCCGGACGGTGAGGTCGGCGACGAAGCCACCGGTGATCTCGATGAGCGGCGCGACGCCGCCCGTCACCTCGACGGTGCCGGTGTCGGGCAGGATCACCTCGGCCACCAGCTTCAGCAACGTCGACTTGCCCTGGCCGTTGCGTCCCACGACGCCGATGGCCTCGCCCGGCTGCACCTCGAAGCTGATGTCGCGCAGGGCCCAGAACTCGCCCGGCCGGGACCGCCTGCCGCTGTCGGCGAAGAGGTCCTTGAACGACCGTCGGCCACGTCGGTTGCGGCGGAAGCGGATGCCGACCCCGTCGACGCGGATCACGGGGCGAGGTCCGGCGATGGTCATCAGATCTCCTTCAGGACGGCACGTTCGCTGGCTCGGAAGACGAGCAGCCCGACCGCCAGGACCACGACGCACACGCCTCCGCCGACCAGCACCTCGGTGAGGTCGAACTGTTCCGGGAAGAACGCCGACCGGTAGAGGCCGAAGATGCCGCTCAACGGGTTGAACGCCGCCAGCAGGTGGAGGCTCTCGGGGAGGTCCTGGGTGCCGTAGATGATGGGCGAGGCGTAGAAGGCGAACCGGAGGGCGAGCTTCGTGGCGCGCTCCAGGTCGCGGAAGAACACGACGAGCGGCGCGACGATCAGCCCCACCCCGGCGACGAGCACGGTCTGCATGACCATGGCCAGGGGGAAGAACACCACCTGCCACTGCAGGTGCGCGCCGCCCACGACGGCGAACAAGGCCAGGACGGGAAGGCTGAGGGTGAACTCGATGCCCTTCGAGCCGACGAGCCGGAACACCCAGATCGTCCGGGGGATCTTGGTCGACCGGACGAGCTTCGCCTCGCGGATGAACGCCCGGGTGCTGTCGGACACCGCCCCGTTGAACCACATCCAGGGCAGGAGGCCCGAGAGCAGGAAGACGATGTACGGCTCGTCGCCGACCGACCGCTTGAAGACGACCGAGAAGACGAAGAAGTAGATGCCCGACATGACGAGCGGGTCGAGGATCGACCAGAAGTAGCCGAGCTTCGACGTCGAGTACCGGACCTTGAGGTCGCGGCTCGTCAGCAGCCACAGCGTCTGTCGGTACCGCGCGAAGCCGCTACGACGGGGCCGTTCGGCCAGGTCAGTGCTCACGGACTTCCTTCTCGTTCAGGACACCAGGCACCGGCGCGCAGCCGTCGGGAGACGGCTCGGTTCAGACGAACAGGTTCGCGCGCTCGAGGTCTTCGGCGAAGTCGACCTCGACGGCGTAGAGGTCGGAGATGTCCACGGGCTCAAAGCGTAGCCCGTCCTGGCCGATGGCCAATTCGATGCCACGCTCGAAGTAGTCCTGGTTGTCGACCTTCGAGAGCTGGTGCATGAGCGTCGCCTTGTCGGCCTTCGACACGAAGTTGATGCCGACGGCCTCGCCCAGACCACCCTTGACCTGCTTCGACAACTCGGCGATGTAGCCCTCGGCATCGGTCGTGTACTTGACCTCTTCGTCGGACACCTTCGAGGTGTTGACGGTGACGAACGACTGGTCGTCGCGGACCAGGCGGGCCGCGCGAGTCAGGGCTGTAGGGTCGAAGACAACGTCGCCGTTCATCCACAGGACGCCACCGGAGGCGCTGGCCCGCAGGGCGCGGAGCAGGCTCTTCGACGTGTTCGTCTGGTCGTACATCTCGTTGTAGACGAACGAGGCCGACGGGAACGCCTCGACGATGTGCTCGAACTTGTAGCCCACGACGACGGTCACCCGGGCGTCGGGCCCGAAGGCGGCCCGGATGTTGTCGAACTGTTGCTGCATGATGGTGCGGCCGTCGTTGAGCTCGGTCAGTGCCTTGGGCAACGAGCGGCCGAGGCGGCTGCCGAGCCCGGCGGCCAGGATGACGATCTGCTGGCGGTGGTTCGTGTCGTTCTTGCTCACGCTGGTCTCCTCACAAGGGGCGAGCCCATGCGGGACGGGCTCTGCGGTGGCCCCGGCGGTGCGGACCGGACCCGTCTCTGGGTGCGATTCGCCTCGTGTTCGAGCGGTGTTCACCGCGGAGCATCGATCTGGACACGTCGTCGTGCTGTTGCAGACTACCCGATGGGGCCAGGAGCGGCCAGGGACCGTGCCCGAAGCGTGTCCGTTTCGTGATATGAGTCACCCGTCGACCGGTCGGCGTCGCGGCCTTGGTACGGTGGGGCGATGGCTGGACGGCGCGAGGACGAATTGGGTGACATCGCCCCCGACTCGACACCGGGTGACGACACGGTCGGAGCGGTGGGCGCGTCCGACCAGGGGGAGAACACAGTGGACGACGACTCGACGACCGCGGGGGACGTGGCCGAGGGGACGGCTGAGTCGACGGAGGCCGCGACGCCCCGCGTCCCGGTGACGAAGTCGTCGACCGCGCGCAAGCCCCCGGCACCCCGGAAGCCCTCGTCGCCCCGCAAACCCTCGCAGCGCACCGCCGCCGACCGGTCGGCGGCGGCCAAGAAGGCAGCGGCCACCCGTGCCGCGAACGCGCGCGCCCGGGCCGAGGCGGCGGCGAAGGCCGCGGAAGAAGAGGTCGTCGCCGAACTCGCCGACGCGGGTGCCACGACGGACGGCACGGTCGTCGTCCCCGTCTCGGCCGACGACTACTTCGGCGACGCCCTGACGGCCGAGGAGGAATCGGCGGTCGCCCCGGACGACACGCTCGCCGCCGACGCACCGACGACCGCCGGCGCTACCGCCCCGGCCGACGAGGCCACCGTCGAGGTCCCCGAGGCCGAGACCGAGGCCGACGACGTCGAGGCCGCCGAGGCCCTCGACAGCGAGGGCGACGTCCGACCGACCCGTCAGGTCGACGTCGAGGCGCCCGTCGTGCTGTCGATCTCGGGGCTCATGAAGCGCTACGGCGGCACGGTCGCCGTCGAGAACGTCGACCTCGAGGTGCGGGCCGGGTCGTTCTACGGCATCGTCGGTCCGAACGGGGCCGGCAAGACGACGACCCTGTCGATCGTGACCGGTCTCCTGCGTCCCGACGCCGGCACCGTGACCGTCCTCGGGGCCGACGTCTGGCGCGACCCGGCCGCGGCGAAGCGAAGCCTCGGCGTCCTCCCCGACCGCCTGCGGCTCTTCGACCGGCTGACGGGTGCCCAGCTCCTCTACTATTCCGCGACCCTGCGGGGGCTCGACGGCGTGACGGCGCGCAAGCGCTCCTCCGACCTCGCCACCGCGTTCGGGCTCCACGACGCGCTCGGCCGTCTCGTCAGCGACTACTCCGTGGGCATGACGAAGAAGATCGCCCTGGCCGCCGCGATCATCCACTCGCCCCGGGTCCTCGTCCTCGACGAGCCTTTCGAATCGGTCGACCCCGTCTCGGCCGCGACCGTGACGGACGTCCTGCAGCGCTACGTGGCCGGGGGCGGGACGGTGCTGCTCTCGAGCCACAGCATGGACCTCGTCGAGCGCATCTGCGACAGCGTCGCGGTGATCGTCGACGGCCACGTGCTCGCCAGCGGCACGGTCGACGAGGTGCGGGCCGGACGCTCCCTCGAGCAGCGGTTCGTCGAGCTCGCCGGCGGGCGCGCGGTCACGGAGGGCATGGAATGGTTGCAGAACTTCTCCGACTGAGGCTCCAGACGATCGGCAACACGGTCCGCTTCGGGCCCCGCCGACTGACCGTCGCCGTCGCGTCCGTGCTGGCCGTGTTGATCGCGACCATCGCGGTCGCGAGCCTCGTGAGCGGCCTGCGTGATGCGCCCCTCGACGACGTGCGCGCCCTCGCGGTCGGCGGGGGAGCCCTCTTGCTGGTCGGATTCGCCGTCGTCCCCTTCGCGACGGTCCGTCCTGCCTGGAGCGACCCCCGCCGCCTCGCCGTCCTCGGCGTGCCCGAGGGGCGGGCGGCGATCGGACTCGCGCTCGGTGCCGCGGTCGGACTCCCCACGCTGGCCCTGCTGGTCCTCTCGACCGGGTACGTCCGGGCCTGGGGCGAGGGCACCGGCGTCGCCGCGGTCGCGGTCGTGGGGGCACTCGTCGCCGGCGTCACCGCACTGTTGCTGGCCCTCGTGGCCTCCACGCTGAACAGCGTCGTCCTGACCTCCCGACGCGGTCGCGAACTCGCACTCGTCGGTGCCGTGCTCGTCGTGCTGCTCGCCGTGCCCGTGGTCGTCGACCTCGTCCGTCTCTCGCTGCCCGGCCGTTCGGGCACCGGCGTCGTCGCGGACGCCCTCGCCTGGACGCCCTTCGGAGCCGCGCTGGCGCTCCCCGGTCACGTCGCCGCAGGTCAGACCGGTCGCGTCGTGGCCGACGTCGCCATCGCCGCCGTCACGCTCGTGGCGCTCTGGCTCGCCTGGCGGGCACTCGTCGCGCGCGCGTTCGTCGACCGACCCGAGCCCGAGGAGGTCGACGACGGCGATGGACTCGGGTGGTTCGAGTACGTCAGGGCCTCGCCGACCGGAGCCGTGGCGGGCCGCAGCCTCACCTACTGGATGCGCGACGCCCGCTACCGCATGTCGCTCGTCATCATCCCGTTCCTCCCGTTGCTCGTCGTCCCCCTCGGCATCGCGGGTGTCAGCTGGAACTGGCTGGCCCTCGTCCCGGTGCCGATCATGTGCCTGATCCTGGGGTTCCTGCCGCACAACGACGTGGCCTACGACAGCACGGCGCTCTGGATGCACGTGGCGTCCGACACGCGGGGTCTGGCGGACCGGGTGGGGCGACTCGCGCCTCCTCTGCTGATCGGCGTCCCGCTCGTGGTGCTCGGCTCGGTCGTCGCGACCTGGTTGTTCGGGGACTGGCAGGCCCTGCCGTCCGAGCTGGGGGTCAGCGCCGGCTTCCTCCTCAGCGGCCTCGGTCTCTCGAGCCTGGTGTCGGCCCTCCTGCCGTACGCCACGGTCCGACCGCACGACGACCCGTTCCAGCAGCCGCAGTCGAACGGCGCGACCGCGGCCTGGGCCCAGACCGTCATGATCGGGGGAGCCGTCCTCGCCACCGCACCCGCCCTCTGGTTCGCCGGTCGCGGGCTCATCACGGGCTACCCCGCGGGCGGCACGTGGGCGCTGGTCCTCGGCGTCGGCATCGGACTCGTCGTGCTGGTCGCGGGTGTCGCCCTGGGTGCCCGGGTCTTCTCGCGGCGGGCTCCCGAGCTGCTGGCGTTCGCCCTCCGCAGCTGAGCCGAGGTCGACGTACGATGTCTGCATGACTGACACGCAGACGGGCGGCGGCCTCGACGTCATGGACCGCGAGCTCGAGAAGCTCCTGAACGACGAGGCGATCGACCCGGGCGACCACGAGCGCTTCTCGCACTACGTGAAGAAGGACAAGATCATGGAGTCCGCGCTGAGCGGCAAGCCCGTCAAGGCGCTCTGTGGCAAGAAATGGACGCCCGGTCGCGACCCCGAGAAGTTCCCGGTGTGCCCGACCTGCAAAGAGATCTACGAGAAGATGACGTCCGAGTGACGTCGGCGCCTGATCACGCGTAGACGGTCGGCACGACCGGCTCGCCGCGACCGAGCCGCAGCGCCTGGTCGGGTAGCTCGGCCACGGCCGCGGCTCGGTGGAGGCGCGCGCGAGCGACACCCCCCGGCCCGGTGTGCCGGGCGTCGATCTCGCCGGCCGTGACGAGCGGGACGTGCAGCGACCGTTCACCGGACGCCGTCTCCGACGACCCGACGCGGATGAGTTCGCGGGTGGCGACCCCGTCCACGATGACGCGCACGGGGGACTTCCGTCCACCCACGGAGGCCTTGTCGGCCGACTTCTTCGCCACGGAGACCCACTCGCCGTCGTCGCCGCGACGGGCGACCAGTTTGAAGACCATGCCGGCGGCCGGGTGGCCCGATCCCGAGACGACCGAGGTGCCGACGCCGAACGAGTCGACCGGGGCCGCGCGCAGGGCGGCGATCGTGTACTCGTCCAGGTCGTTCGTGACGGTGATCTTCGCCGCCGTCGCGCCGAGCTCGTCGAGCTGAGTGCGGACCTGGCCCACCAGCGACGGCAGGTCGCCGCTGTCGATGCGCACGGCCCCGAGCGACGGCCCGGCGACCCGGACGGCCGTGGCCACGGCTTCGGGGATGTCGTAGGTGTCGACGAGCAGGGTGGTGCCCGGCCCCAAGGTGTCGACCTGGGCGCGGAAGGCGTCCTCTTCGGTGTCGTGCAACAGGGTGAACGCGTGGGCGGCGGTGCCCATCGTCGGGACGCCCCACGACCGGCCGGCCTCGAGGTTGCTCGTGGCACCGAAGCCCGCGATGTAGGCGGCCCGGGCAGCGGCCACGGCGCTGCGTTCGCCCGTCCGCCGTGAGCCCATCTCGGCGAGCGGGCGACCGTCGGCGGCCGAGACCATGCGTGCCGCCGCGCTGGCCACGGCCGAGTCGTAGTTGAAGACGCTCAGCGCCAGGGTCTCGAGCAGCACGGCCTCGGCGAAGGTCGACTGGATGACCAGCAGCGGCGACCCCGGCAGGTAGACCTCGCCCTCGGCGTAACCCCAGATGTCGCCCGAGAACCGGTAGTCGGCCAGCCAGTCGGCGGTCGTCGCGTCCACGACCCCCGCCTCGCGCAGCCAGGCCACCTCGTCGTCGCCGAAACGGAAGTCGGCGAGCAGCTCGAGGAACCGACCGGTGCCCGCGACGATGCCGTAGCGCCGCCCCTCGGGCAGACGTCGCGCGAACACCTCGAACACGCTGTCGCGGTGGGCCGTGCCCGCCTTGAGGGCGGCCTCCACCATGGTGAGCTCGTACCGGTCGGTCAACAGCGCGCTGGTCACCCCGCCAGCCTAGGCTCGCCCGGTCGTCGAGGGGGTCGCGGCTCGCGCCGGGTAGGCTTCGTGGTCGTGACGGACGCACCCATCGGAGTCTTCGACAGCGGCGTCGGCGGGCTGACCGTGTCGAGGGCGATCATCGACCAGCTGCCCCACGAGTCGATCCGGTACGTCGGCGACACGGCCCATTCGCCGTACGGGCCGAAGCCGATCGCCCAGGTGCGCGGCTACGCCCTCGCCGTGATGGACGACCTCGTCGCCCAGGGTGTCAAGTTGCTGGTCATCGCCTGCAACACCGCCTCGTCCGCGGTGCTGCGCGACGCCCGGGAGCGGTACACGATCGGCGCGGGCATCCCCGTCGTCGAGGTGATCCAGCCCGCCGTGCGCGCGGCGGTGCAGCAGACGCGCAACGGCCGCATCGGCGTCATCGGCACCGAGGGCACGATCAACTCGCGCGCCTACGAGGACGCGTTCGCGGCGGCCGCGGGTCTCGAGCTGATCACGCAGGCCTGTCCCCGCTTCGTCGAGTTCGTCGAGGCGGGCGACACGTCGAGCCCCGAGCTGCGGGCAGTCGCCGAGGGGTACCTCGCCCCGCTGCGCGACGCCGGCATCGACACCCTCGTCCTGGGCTGCACGCACTACCCCCTCATGTCGGCGGCCGTCCAGTACGTCGTGGGCCCCGACGTCCGTCTCGTGTCCAGCGCGGAAGAGACGGCAGCCGACGTCTACCGCACCCTCGTCCAGCACGGGCTCGAGCGCACCGACCGGGGCGAGCCGCACCACGAGTTCGAGGCGACCGGGCCCGACGAGAAGTCGTTCCTGCGCCTGGCCCGCCGGTTCCTGGGTCCCGAGGTCTCGCGCGTCGGGCACCTCGAGACGGGGGCGATCGAGTTGCCCCCGGGCCGCCGCCCCGTCGACCGGACCTGACCCGCGCCTCCTGCGCCCGCGGGGTCGACGACCCCGCCCGCCACCGTCCATCCCCAGCCGAGAGAAGGCACCATGACCGACACCACGAGCACGACCGTCCGCGCCGACGGTCGCAGCACGACCGACCTGCGCCCCGTCACGATCGAGACCGGGTGGAGCGCCCACGCCGAGGGCAGCGCCCTCATCACCTTCGGCGGCACGAAGGTGCTCTGCACGGCGTCATTCACGAACGGCGTGCCCCGCTGGCTGACCGGCAAGGGCAAGGGCTGGGTCACGGCCGAGTACGCGATGCTGCCCCGGGCCACCAACTCGCGCAACGACCGCGAGAGCGTCAAGGGCAAGATCGGCGGTCGCACGCACGAGATCTCGCGCCTGATCGGCCGCAGCCTCCGCGCCGTGGTCGACACCAAGGCCCTCGGAGAGAACACGATCGTCCTCGACTGCGACGTCCTGCAGGCGGACGGCGGCACCCGCACCGCCGCGATCACGGGTGCCTACGTCGCCCTCGCCCAGGCGATCGAGTGGGGGCGCGAGAAGAAGTTCGTCGGGCAGAAGGCCACGCCCCTGACCGACAGCGTCTCCGCCGTCTCGGTGGGCATCATCGACGGCGAGCCGATGCTCGACCTCGCCTACGTCGAGGACGTCCGGGCCGAGACCGACATGAACGTCGTCGTCACGGGCAGCGGATCGTTCGTCGAGGTGCAGGGCACGGCCGAGGGCGCGCCGTTCGACCGTCGCGAGCTCGACTCGTTGCTCGACCTCGCCGTCGCCGGCGCCGTCGACCTGAGCCGCTTCCAGCGCGAGGCCCTCGGCCGATGACCCGCGTCGTCATCGCCACGCACAACCAGGGCAAGGTGGCCGAGCTCCGGCTGCTGCTCGCCCAGACGGCGCCGGGCGTCGAGCTGGTCGCCTACGACGGCCCCGAGCCGGTCGAGGACGGTGACAGCTTCGCGGCCAACGCCCTGATCAAGGCACGTGCAGCAGCACGTCACACCGGGCTGCCCGCCCTTGCCGACGACAGCGGGATCTCGGCGGCGGCCCTCGGCGGGGCTCCCGGCATCCATTCGGCGCGCTACGCCGGCACCCGCGACGCGGACGACAACATCGACAAGCTGCTGACCGAGCTCGACGGTGCCGACGACCGCTCGGCCTGGTTCTCGTGCGCCGCCGCCCTCGTCGTGCCGCCGGCCGTCGGTGCCCAGGGCCCCGACGGGCCGCCCGACGCGAGCGCGTGGGTCGAGCACGTCGAGTACGGCGAATGGCACGGCGAGGTTCTGGAGGCGCGGGTCGGCTCGAACGGGCACGGTTACGACCCCGTGTTCCGCCCCGAGGGCGAGAGCCGCAGCGCGGCCGAGCTCACCGCGGACGAGAAGAACGCCGTCAGCCATCGCTCCCGGGCGTTCCGGGCGATCGCGCCCCGGGTGGCCGCGCTCGCGGACTGAGCCGCGCGCGCCTCCTCGGGCCCTCGGTCATCTGCCGACGGGCGCCTGGGTGCCCGCGGTGGTCAGGCGTCGTGCGGCGCGGACGAGACCTGCGGCGTCTCGACCTCGCCCGAGGCCTCGGCCTTCTTGGCCTGGTGCACCCCGTGGAAGTAGTGGATCGCGATGGGGATCACCGTCGCCAGCACGGCCCCGAGCAGGATGAGGTCGATGTACGAGCTGACGAAGTCCGCGACGGGCGGGATGTGTCCGATGCCGAAGCCCGCCAACGTGATGCCCATGCCCCAGACGACGGCGCCGACGGCGTTGAACAGCGAGTACCGCCGGTAGCTCATGTGGCCGACTCCGGCCATGATCGGCGCGAAGGTGCGGATCACGGGGACGAACCGGGCGATGATGACGGCCATCGGGCCGAACCGCTCGAAGAAGGCGTTCGTGCGGTTGACGTTCGCGACGCTGAACAGCCCGCTCTCCTTCCGCTCGAAGATGCGGGGGCCGACCTTGTGGCCGATGAGGTAGCCGAGCTCGCCGCCGGCGAACGCGGCGATGCTGATGAAGATCGCGATCAGCCAGATCGGCAGGCCGAGGGCGCCGGGGTTCGTCGCGGCGAGGATGCCCGTGATGATCAACAGCGTGTCACCCGGGAACAGGAAGCCGATCAGCAGGCCCGTCTCGGCGAAGACGAGCAGGCAGACGCCGAGCACGGCCCACGGTCCGAAGGACGTGAGCAGGTACTCGGGGTTCAACCAGGGGATGGAGACGAGGGGCAGCATCGGGTGTTCTCCGGTCGTGGTGGCCGGCCTGCCGGTCTCGCTCAGGGTACCCGTGCGGGTGGAGGGACGTGAACCCTGGCGGGAGGGGCACGTCGTGACGGCGCTCTGTGTGCGGGAGAAGGGACGTGAACCCTGGCGGGAGGGGGCACGTCGAAGTCGTCGTCTGTGCGGGAGAAGGGACTTGAACCCTCACGCTCGAAAGCACAGGAACCTAAATCCTGCGTGTCTGCCAATTCCACCACTCCCGCGGCAGCACCGAGTGTACCGACGGCGACCCTCGGCGGGAACGGGGACGAGGAGGCGCTAGCGCTGCGAGCGGGGCACGTGCGGTGAGTAGCGGGGCACGTAGCGCACGAGGATCGCCGCACCCACGAGGCCGAGGACGCCCATCACCCCGCTGGCGAGCGAGATCGACACGACCGCGGTCACCCCGGAGATGAGCAGGGGCGCCGCAGCGCTGCCCGCGTCGCCGGTGAAGCGCCAGGCGCCGAGGAAGGGGGCGGGGTCGCCTTTGTCGGCCAGGTCGGCACCGAGCGTCATGAGGATGCCGCTGCCGACGCCGTTGGCGAGGGACATCAGGATCGCGACGGCGACGAACCATCCGACCCTCGCGTCGAGGTCGTGCGTGACCGACAGGGCGAGGTACGAGAGTCCGAGGCCCACCATGCAGGGGACGGCGCTCCAGAGGCGTCCAAAGCGGTCCATGATCTGTCCGCTCGTGTAGAAGAGCGCGAAGTCCACGGCGCCGGCGATGCCGATGATGATCGCGGTCTCGGACGCCCCGAGGCCGATGCTGACGGCCCAGAGGGGCAGCATGACCTGGCGACCGGAACGCATGGCGCCGATCAGGGCCGCCCCGCTGCCGAGCTTCAGCAGCACGCCTCGATGACGCCAGAGGGTCGCGAAGAGGCCGTGTGCCTCCCGGGCGACGAGGTCGGTGCCGTCCTCCGTGCCGCTGCCGGGCCGGACGCCGAAGGCAGCCGACGGGTCGCGCAGGACGAGCAGCGCGATCGCCGCGCCCAGGCAGCCGACGATGTGGACGACGAAGGCCGATTGCACGGACCCGGTCAGCTCGATGACCCCGGCCGAGAGGAACGGGCCGACGAAGTAGCCGAGTCGGAAGACTCCGCCGAGGCTCGACAGCGCCCTGGCGCGGATCTCGACGGGCACGAAGCTGGTCATGAAGGCGTGCCGTGCGAGGGCGAAGACCGCGGTCGCGAGGCCGATCACCAGCACGCCGACGGCGAGGACGATCTCGTTCGGCGCCAGCAGACAGGTGACGAGTCCGCCGATGCTCACGAGTGAGGCACCGATCATCGCGGTGCGCTCGCCGATGCGGCTGACGAGCCATCCGCTCGGGATGTCGCCGATCAGCTCGCCCACGAGGATGAGCGCGGCGACGAAGCCGGCGAAGGGGAGCGAGGCACCGAGCTCGCTCGCCACGACGGGGATGATCGGGATGATGGCCCCCTCGCCGATGGCGAAGAGCGCCGCGGGCAGGAACGCCGCGAGGGCCACCGACCGCATGCTGAAGGCGGGGGAGGAGGAAGACATGTCGCTCGCCACCCTAGGCCCGCTGCGTACACTTGTCGGATGAAGGTCTTGGCAGCGATGAGTGGTGGAGTCGACTCGGCGGTGGCCGCGGCGAGGGCGGTCGAGGCCGGCCACGACGTGGTGGGCGTGCACCTGGCCCTCAGCCGGATGCCGGGAACGCTCCGAACGGGCAGCCGTGGCTGCTGCACCATCGAGGACTCGATGGACGCCCAGCGCGCCGCCAACAAGATCGGCATCCCCTATTACGTGTGGGACTTCTCCGAGCGC
Source organism: Frigoribacterium sp. CFBP 8759 (assembly GCF_014841655.1). NCBI lineage: Bacteria > Bacillati > Actinomycetota > Actinomycetes > Micrococcales > Microbacteriaceae > Frigoribacterium > Frigoribacterium sp. CFBP 8759. The sequence continues at coordinate 280,014 of NZ_JACYUH010000001.1, read as the reverse complement.
TTCAAGCTCGACGTCGTCGACGACTTCGTCGCCGAGTACACCGCAGGCCGCACGCCCAATCCCTGCATGCGCTGCAACGAGCGCATCAAGTTCGCCGCCCTGCTCGAGAAGGCGCTCGCGCTCGGCTTCGACGCGGTCTGCACGGGTCACTACGCGACCATCGTCACCGACGACCGGGGCAACCGAGAGCTGCACCGCGCCTCCGCCTGGGCGAAGGACCAGTCGTACGTGCTGGGCGTGCTCACCGCCGAGCAGCTCGCGCACTCGATGTTCCCGCTCGGGGCGACGCCCTCCAAGGCCGAGGTGCGGGCCGAGGCCGCCGAGCGCGGCTTCAGCGTGGCGTCCAAGCCCGACAGCCACGACATCTGCTTCATCCCCGACGGCGACACCCGCGGGTGGCTCGCCGAGCGGGTCGGTGCCGAGACGGGTGAGATCCTCGATCGCAGCGGTGCCGTGGTCGGGTCGCACGAGGGGGCGCACGCCTTCACGGTCGGCCAGCGCAAGGGCCTCAACATCGGCTTCCCGTCCGACGACGGGAAGCCGCGCTTCGTGCTCGAGGTGCGACCGGTCGACAACACGGTCGTCGTCGGACCGAAGGAGGCCCTGGACATCGCCGAGATCGCCGGCGGCTCGTACACCTGGGCCGGGCTCGCCCCGGTCGACCCGACGGTCGCGTTCGACTGCGACGTGCAGATCCGTGCCCACGCCGACCCCGTACCCGCCGTCGCGCGGGTGTCGGAGGTCGAGGGTAAGAAAGAACTCGTGATCACACCTCGCGAACCCCTCAACGGCGTCGCCCCCGGGCAGACCGCCGTCGTCTACGTCGGCACCCGCGTCCTCGGGCAGTGCACGATCGACCGCACGGTCAGCGCCGTGCCCGTGCCTGCAGCCGTCACCGTCTGAGGCGAGCACGATGAGCGAGACCGGCGCCGATGCCGCCCCCTCCCGGCCCGCGGTCGAGACCGACGGCGTCCCCGGCGACCTGTCCCAGGCGCGAGACGAGGCCGAACGTCTGACGACCCGCATCCTCGTGCTGCGTGACCAGTACTACGAGGGCAACGGCTCGACCGTCACCGACGCCGACTACGACGGCCTCGTGCGACGCCTCGACTCCCTCGAACGGGCGCACCCCGAGCTGCAGAAGCCCGACAGTCCCACGCAGACGGTCGGTGGCCGGGCCGAGACCACGCAGTTCGCCCCGGTCGAGCACGCCGAGCGCATGCTCAGCCTCGACAACGTGTTCAGCGACGAAGAGCTCGCCGAGTGGGCGGGCAAGGTCCAGCGCGACGCCGGGGCCGAACGCGTGCGGTTCCTCACCGAATTGAAGATCGACGGCCTGGCGATCAACCTGCGGTACGAGGACGGCGTGCTCGTCACCGCCGCCACCCGCGGCGACGGCGTCGTCGGTGAGGACGTGACCGGCAACGTGCTCGCCATGGGCACGATCCCCGAACGGCTCGAGGGCACCGGGCACCCGCCGCTGGTCGAGGTGCGAGGCGAGATCTTCTTCCCTGTCAGCGAGTTCGACGAACTGAACGCCCAGCAGCGCGAGGCGGGAGAACGCGTCTTCGCGAACCCCCGCAACGCCGCCGCCGGCTCGCTGCGTCAGAAAGAAGAGGGCAAGAGCCCCGAGAAGCGCGAGTTGATGCACGCACGCCTGCGCCGCCTGCGGATGCTCGTGCACGGCATCGGCGCCTGGCCGGTTCGCGAACTCGAGCGGGCGACCGAAGTCCGGTCGCAATCCGAGGTCTACGACCTGCTGGGCGGGTGGGGCCTGCCCATCTCGACCCACTACCGCGTCTTCGACACCGTCGACGAGGTCGAGGCCTTCATCCACGACTACGGGGTGCGGCGCTCGTCGGTCGAGCACCAGATCGACGGCATCGTCGTCAAGGTCGACGACCTGGCCCTGCACGAAGAGCTCGGAGCCACGAGCCGGGCTCCTCGGTGGGCGACGGCGTTCAAGTACCCGCCCGAAGAGGTCAACACGACGCTGCTCGACATCGTCGTGAGCGTCGGACGCACGGGTCGGGCCACGCCCTTCGCCGTCATGGAGAAGGTCGAGGTCGCCGGCAGCGAGGTGCGCCAGGCGACCCTGCACAACCAGCAGGTCGTCAAGGCGAAGGGCGTGCTGATCGGCGACACCGTCGTGCTGCGCAAGGCGGGCGACGTCATCCCCGAGGTGCTCGGCCCGGTCATCGAGCTGCGCGACGGCACCGAACGCGAGTTCGTCATGCCCGTCGACTGCCCCGAGTGCGGCACCCCGCTCAAGCCCGCCAAAGAGGGCGACATCGACCTACGCTGTCCCAACGCCGAGAGCTGCCCTGCCCAGGTCCGCGGACGCGTCGAGCACATCGCGTCCCGCGGCTCGCTCGACGTCGAAGGCCTCGGCGAGGTCGCGGCGGCCGCGCTGACGCAGCCCGTCGAGCCGGCCACGCCGCCCCTGCGCACCGAGGCCGGCCTCTTCAGCCTGACGATGGCCGACATCTTCCCCGTACGGGTCGTCGTCCGCGACACCGAGACCGGCATGCAGAAGCTCGAGGCCGACGGGCAGCCGAAACTCGTCACCCCGTTCCGCCGGAAGCGCGCCAAGCGCGACGGCGCCTTCGACGCCTCGGCGACCGAGTTCTCGGGTGACGAGACCTCGGTGCCGTCCAAGACGGCGATCGAGATGCTCGCGAACCTCGAGAAGGCGAAGACCAGCCCGCTGTGGCGGTTCCTGGTCGGTCTGAGCATCCGACACGTCGGGCCGGTCGCGGCCCGGGCGCTGGCCAACCACTTCGGCTCGCTCGACGCCATCCGAGCCGCCTCGCGGGACGAGCTCGCGGCCGTCGACGGCGTGGGCGGCATCATCGCCGATGCGCTGCTCGCCTGGTTCGACGTCGACTGGCACGTCGAGATCATCGATCGGTGGACGGCGGCGGGAGTGCAGTTCGCCACACCCGGTCATCCCGGACCGGGTGCGGCCGAGGCGGCGGGTGGCGTGCTCTCGGGCGTGACGGTCGTGGCGACCGGGAGCCTCGAGGGGTTCACGCGCGAGGGCGCACTCGAGGCCATCGTCGAGGCCGGCGGCAAGGCGGCGAGCAGCGTCAGCAAGAAGACGGACTTCGTCGCGGCCGGACCCGGCGCCGGATCGAAGTTGACGAAGGCCGAGCAACTCGGGGTACGGATCATCGACGCGGAGCAATTCGCTGTCCTCCTTAAGGAGGGCCCGGCGGCTCTCGTTGTCCCCCAGGTGGGGGACGAGGAGGCGCCTGAATCATGATTTCCCTGGTCAGGGGCACTTTCGTTTCCTAGGATGTGAGGACGTGTCGTTCTCCAGCAGTAGGGAGCCGGGGTACAGGCACGTGACTAGGGGGAAGACCCGACGTGCTGTTCCTCGCTGCAGCAATGCTTTCTGCCTCGGTGCACCTCGCCGGGGTGGCCGACGCTCCGACCGTGCCGTCGGCGACCGACGTGACGCTCGACCGCCCGGCCACCGGGCCACTCGTCGGGGAGTCGCCGGGCAACGTCCCGGGGGTCGCACCGGTACGGGACGGTCGTGCCGTGCCCGAGCTCGACGGCTGCCGGGAGGTCGAGGCGACCGCCTTCTCGGCCGAGGCCTGCCTCGACCAGCTGGCCCGCGCCTCCTCGGCCGGGGTCGAGCGCTTCGCCGACACCCTCGACGCCGACGGTGACGACGCGACGGCGCTGACGGCGGCGCTCGGTGAGCAGGTCGCACCCGAGGTCACGGCCGCCTGGTGGTCCGGGCTGGGCGACGGTCGGCAGGCGGTCCTCGCGCGCAGCGTGCCGGGCGTCGTCGGCAACCTCGAGGGCGTCCCGTACTCGGTGCGCGACACCGCCAACCGGCAGCTCCTGCGGTACGCGACGGTCGCCGTCTCGCAGCGGATCGGTTCGGACGACGAGGAGCCGGGTGACGCCCGTCGTCTGGCCATGCTCCAGCAGGTGCGGGCGACGCTCGACGGGGCGACGAACGACGTCCCCTTCGCCGGGGCGGCCGACCGACACCTCGTGGCGCTCGACACGGTCCTGCCCGGACGCGCGGCCGTCACCGTCGGCGACCTCGACACCGCCGACGACGTCAGCGTGCTCGTCCCCGGCATGCTGTTCACGGTGTCGGACCAGCTCGTGGACTGGACCAACACCGCCGGCGCCCTCCACGACGAGCAGGCCACCTGGGCGACGTTGCTGGGCCGCGGTGGCCCCGGCCCCGTGCCGACCGTCGCCGTCGTGGCCTGGATGGGCTACCAGACGCCCGACCTGACCAACTTCTACGACCTCGGCCTCGCTCGGCAGGGTGCGTCCCACCTCGTGGACGCGCTCGACGGGCTCGACGCGGCCCGGGCGGACGACGAGCCGCGGGTGTCGGTCATGGCGCACTCGTACGGCTCGACGACGGCGACGATCGCCCTGTCGTCCGGAGGCGTGTCGGTCGACTCGCTGGTGCTGCTCGGATCGCCGGGCAGCGTCGTCTCCGACGCCGGGGAGCTCGCGGTCCGCGGTCACGACGTGTACGCCGCCGCCGGCAGCTTCGACCCCGTGGCCGGGAGCGGCTTCTTCGGGGCCGACCCGGCGACGGGCGCCTTCGGCGCCGTCGTGCTGCACCTGAGCGGTGGAGCCGACGCGGTGACGGGACACGCCCTGGCCTCCGCCCTCGGTCACAACGACTACTTCCGGGCCGGCACCGAGTCGATGCGCAGCCTGGCCCTCATCGGGCTCGGGCACGGCGCACTCGTCGACGGTCGCACCGGCCAACCGGGCGAGGGCGGTCCGGAGGCGCCCGCCCTCACGCTCGTGCGGCCGCAGGACGTCTACTTCCGCGACTGAGGGTCCGACGCCGCGACCCCCCACGACCCCGCGCGTCGGTGCCGCCCCGTAGAATCGTGCGGTACCGCCGCCGCGGTACCCCCGCACGACCACGTGAGAGAGAAGCATGTCCGAAATCACGCGCGAGCAGGTGCAGCACCTCGCCGGTCTCGCCCGCATCGCCCTCACCGAGGCCGAGATCGACACGATGACCGCCGAGCTCGGCCACATCGTCGACAGCGTCGCCAAGGTCCGAGAGGTCGCGACCGACGACGTCCCGGCGACCAGCCACCCGATCCCGCTCGAGAACGTGTTCCGGCCCGACGTCGTGGGCGAGACGCTCACGGCCGAGCAGGCCCTGTCCGGCGCCCCCGACCACGACGGCTCGCGCTTCCGGGTGAGCGCGATCCTGGGAGAAGAGCAGTAGCCATGACCGACACCACCTCGCTCGTCCACCTGTCCGCCGCCGAGCTGTCGACCCGCCTCGCCGCCGGCGACGTGTCGTCGGTCGACGTCACGCGCGCCCACCTCGATCGCATCGAGGCGGTCGACGGGGACGTCCACGCCTTCCTGCACGTCAGCACGGCCGCACTCGACACGGCGGCCGACGTCGACCGCCGCCGCGCCGCGGGCGAGGCCCTCGGCCCGCTCGCCGGCGTCCCGATCGCCATCAAGGACGTCCTCTGCACGATCGACATGCCGTCGACCTCCGGCAGCAAGATCCTCGAGGGTTGGGTGCCGCCGTACGACGCCACCGTCGTCGCCAAGCTGCGCGCGGCCGACCTCGTCCCCCTCGGCAAGACCAACATGGACGAGTTCGCGATGGGCTCGTCGACCGAGTTCTCGGCCTACGGACCCACGCACAACCCCTGGTCGCTCGACCGCATCCCCGGTGGCTCGGGTGGTGGCTCCGCGGCCGCCGTCGCCGCCTTCGAGGCGCCCCTCGCCCTCGGTAGCGACACCGGCGGGTCCATCCGCCAGCCCGGTGCCGTCACCGGCACCGTCGGGGTCAAGCCGACCTACGGGTCGGTCAGCCGCTACGGCGCGATCGCCCTGGCCAGCTCGCTCGACCAGGTCGGCCCGGTCAGCCGCACGGTGCTCGACAGCGCCATGCTGCACGACGTCATCACGGGGCACGACCCCCGCGACTCCACCTCGCTGCGCGACGCCTGGCCCTCGTTCACCGAGGCGGCCCGCACCGGTCTCGCCGGCGGTGCCCTGCAGGGCGTCCGCATCGGAGTCGTCCGCGAGCTGAACGGCGAGGGCTTCCAGGCCGGCGTCAAGGCCCGCTTCGCCGAGGCCCTAGACCTCATGAGCGCGGCCGGTGCCGAGATCGTCGAGATCTCGGCCCCGAGCTTCGAGCACGCCATCAGCGCCTACTACCTGATCCTGCCGGCCGAGGCGTCGAGCAACCTCGCCAAGTTCGACTCGGTGCGCTTCGGCCTTCGGGTCGTCCCCGAGGGAGGCGGCACCGTCGAGGACGTCATGGCCGCCACCCGCGAGGCCGGCTTCGGCCCCGAGGTGAAGCGCCGCATCATCCTCGGCACCTACGCGCTGAGCGCGGGCTACTACGACGCCTACTACGGCAGCGCGCAGAAGGTGCGCACCCTCGTGCAGCGCGACTTCGCGGCGGCGTTCGACCAGGTCGACGTCCTCGTCTCGCCGTCGGCGCCCACCACGGCGTTCCGGCTGGGCGAGAAGATCGACGATCCGCTGGCCATGTACCTCAACGACATCACGACGATCCCGGCCAACCTGGCCGGCATCCCCGGCATCACGGTGCCGATGGGCCTGGCCGCCGAGGACGGGCTGCCGACGGGGTTGCAGTTCATGGCCCCCGCGCGCGGCGACGCCCGCCTCTACACCTACGGCGCCGCCCTCGAGCAGTTGCTCGAGCAGGGCTGGGGCCACACGCTCATCTCGCGCGCGCCCGACCTGAGCGCGACCGAGCAGACCGCCGCCACCGAGGGAGTCATCTGATGGCCAAGGCAGACCTGATGGACTACGAGAAGGCCCTCGAGCAGTTCGAGGTCGTCCTCGGCTTCGAGGTCCACGTCGAGCTCGCGACCAAGACCAAGATGTTCTCGGACGCCCCGAACTTCTTCGGTGGCGAGCCCAACACCAACGTGACCCCGGTCGACCTGGGACTGCCCGGATCGCTGCCGGTGGTCAACGAGCAGGCCGTGCGCTACTCGATCAGCCTCGGCTTGGCCCTGGGCTGCTCGATCGCCGAGAGCTCGCGCTTCGCCCGCAAGAACTACTTCTACCCCGACAACCCCAAGAACTACCAGGTCAGCCAGTTCGACGAACCCATCGCGTTCGAGGGCGAGGTCGAGGTCGAGCTGCCGGACGGGACCGTCTTCGCGATCCCGATCGAGCGCGCCCACATGGAAGAAGACGCCGGCAAGCTGACGCACGTCGGCGGGTCGACCGGTCGCATCCAGGGCGCCGAGTACTCCCTCGTCGACTACAACCGCGCCGGCATCCCGCTCGTCGAGATCGTCACCAAGCCGATCATCGGGGCGGGCGCCAAGGGCCCCGAGCTGGGCGCGGCCTACGTGTCGACCATCCGTGACATCGTGCGGGCCCTCGGCGTCAGCGAGGCCCGCATGGAGCGCGGCAACCTGCGCTGCGACGCGAACGTCTCCCTGCGTCCGCACGGGCAGGAGAAGCTCGGCACCCGCACCGAGACCAAGAACGTCAACTCGTTCCGTTCGGTCGAGCGCGCGGTCCGCTACGAGATCCAGCGTCAGGCCGCGATCCTCGCCGCGGGCGGCACCATCACGCAAGAGACGCGCCACTGGCACGAAGACACCGGTCGCACCTCGGCGGGCCGCCCCAAGAGCGACGCCGACGACTACCGGTACTTCCCCGAGCCCGACCTGCTGCCCGTCGTCCCTCCTCGCGAGCTCGTCGAAGAACTGCGTCTGGCCCTTCCCGAGGCGCCGGTCGCCCAGCGTCGCCGGCTCAAGTCCGAGTGGGGGTTCGCCGACCTCGAGTTCCAGGACGTCGTGAACTCCGGCCTGCTCACCGAGCTCGTCGAGACCGTCGCCGCGGGTGCCTCACCCCAGGCCGCACGCAAGTGGTGGACCGGCGAGATCGCCCGCCTCGCCAACGCGCAGGGCGTCGAGGCCTCGAGCCTCGTGTCGCCCCTGCACGTCAGCGAACTCATCGCGCTCGTCGAGAGCGGCGAGCTGACCGACCGACTGGCCCGTCAGGTGCTCGAGGGTGTCGTCGCCGGCGAGGGCAGCCCGTCCGAGGTCGTCGAGGCCCGCGGGCTGAAGGTCGTCTCGGACGACGGCGCGCTCATCGCCGCCATCGACGAGGCCCTGGCCGGTCAGCCCGACGTGCTGGCGAAGATCCGCGACGGCAAGGTCCAGGCCGCCGGTGCCGTCATCGGCGCCGTCATGAAGGCCATGAAGGGGCAGGCGGACGCCGCGCGCGTCCGCGAGCTGGTGCTCGAGCGGGCGCAGGCCTGATCGACGTGACCACGGCCGCGGCAGGGAGCGGCGCACGATGAACCTCGTCGCGCGTCTGCGCCCCGCCGTGCCCGTGGCCGTCGCCCTCGTCGGCGTGCTCGTGACGCTCGCGGTGGCCTCGCGCGTCCTGCCCGGCCGGGTCGTGATGGTCCACCTCAGCGAGACGGGTGGGTCGGCGTTCGCGGCGAGCCGTGACGACCTCGTCCTCCTGGGCGCCGTGCTCGTGGTCGGCATCGTCGTGACCTGGTCGGTGTCGGCTCTGTTCCTCGCGGTCACGCCCGCCCGCCACGTGCTCGTCCCGCACGCCGCCTTCTGGAAGAACCCGGCCAACCGGGCCGAGATGAGGCGCCGGTACCAGCGCTACCTCGCGGTGGCGACCAGCGCCTCCCTGTGGTTCGTCGCGGCGCTGTTCGTCCTGGCCCTCGTCTCCCAGGGCGGGCCCCTCGCGGCCTGGTGGCTGCCCGCGGCCGTGTCGGCCGCGTTCGTGCTCTTCGTCCTGGGTGGTCTGATCTGGGTGTTCACGGCCGGCTTCACGCCGACCCCGGCGGGCGTCGCGGTCCGCACGGCTGCATCCGACCGCGAGGCGCGGGTCGCGTCGTCACCGTCCTCCACCCGCGTCGCGCTCCCGAAGCCCGACGCGTCGGCGGCGCGTCCGCCGAAGGTGAGCGCGCGTCCGACGGAGGCGACGCCACGGAGCGGCACCGCGCCTCCTGCTCCGTCCCCCCGGCCGGGCCGCACGTCCGGGCGTCCCGAGACCGCACCCGCCGACGGCCCGCGAAAGGGCCCACCCCGCCCCTACCAACCCCGACCACGCTCCGGAGGCCCCCGTGGATGACGACCGGTACGGTGCCGACGTGCTCGCCGGCGACTGGAAGCGCTCGACGAAGCCGGCGCCGACGCCGACCGACGCGGTCCGCGACCTCGTGGTGGAAGAGGTCCGGTCGGGCTTCACGGGCGCGATCGTCCGCGTCGAGGCCGGCACCGTCGAGCTCGAGGACTGGAAAGGCCGGGTGCGGGCCTTTCCGATGTCGGGCTCGTTCTCGATCGATGGCGCCCCCGTCGCGCTGCGGGTGCCGCGGGCGGCACCCCAGGGGCGCGCGCGCACGGCGTCCGGCTCGTTCGCCGTCGAGGGGGCCAAGGCCCGGGTCGCCCGTCAGAGCCGCATCTTCGTCGAGGGACGGCACGACGCCGAGCTGGTCGAGAAGGTCTGGGGCTCCGACCTGCGGGTCGAGGGCGTCGTCGTCGAGTACCTCGAGGGCGTCGACCACCTGGCCGACGTGCTCCGCGACTTCCGGCCGGGGCCCGAGCGACGCGTCGGCGTGCTCGTCGACCACCTGGTGCCGGGCTCGAAAGAGAGCCGTGTCGCCGAGGGCATCGCCCGCAGTCCGCTCGGCCGCCACGTGTTGGTGGTCGGGCACCCGTTCGTCGACGTCTGGCAGGCCGTCAAGCCCGGGCGGCTCGGTGTCGAGGCCTGGCCGGTCGTGCCCCGATCCGTCGAGTGGAAGCACGGCGTGTGCGAGGCCATGGGCTGGCCGCACGAGGACCAGGCGGACATCGCGCGGGCCTGGCAGCACATCCTGTCGCGCGTGCGGAGCTATGCCGACCTCGAGCCGTCGGTGCTCGGCCGGGTCGAGGAACTCATCGACTTCGTCACGTCGGGCTGAGTCCCGGCGTCGACGCGGGTGACGCGGCCCGAGTCGTGCATCGCCGTCGACTCCGCCGGGCTGCTCGGACACCTCGATCCCCGGGAATCGCCCGGGCGTGTCGGCGTCCCGGCCGCTTTTCGCCCTAGATTCGAGGCATGGCCGAGCAGATCGAGGGACGCGTGAGCTCTGCCGTCGACGCCTGGCTGCGCTGGCTGCCCCGGTGGCACATCGGCACCGCCCGCGGTCGCACGCGACCGTGTCGGGTGTGCCTCGGCTCGCCCGTCGCCACCGCCGCCGGATTCGACCACGACGTGCCGCACGCCGTCCAGCACGCGCTGCTGAACCGGATGCGGCAGATCGTCGACGACGACGTGGACGAGTACACGGCCCGCAACCTCCCGCTCGTCACGCGCGAGCTGCGACTGGCCGAGGCCCAGGAGGCGCGGGGCTACCGACCCGAGCAGGGTCTCGACCCCGAGTTCCAGGGTCTCGATCTCGACCCCGAACCCGAACCGGGCCAGCCGTTCCTCTTCACGCTCGCCGGGCTCGCGGGGATGCCGGCGGACGCCGGCATCGTCCCGCCCGACCCGACCGTCGTGGGCGCGTCCACGGACTCCACGTCCGAGGCCGACGTCGCTGCCGCGCCGTTCGACCCCGACGACCTCGACGGCTGGCTGCTGCCGCCCGACTCGGTGACGCCGACCGACGCGCCCGTGCCGGACGCGCCTCGTCCGCCCGCCGGATCGGAACTCCGACCGGGTCCGGCCCCACGACCCGAGCCCGAGCCCCAGCCCGAGTACTCGGACGAGGCCAAGGCCGCACTGCGACACGAGATCACCCTGGCGGGCGACCACGCCGAGTCCGTCGGCACGAGCCTGTGCCTGGCCCTGGTGCAGCACCGTCCGCGCATCGCCGAGGCCCTCGACCGCCTCGTGGCCCCCCAGGTCGACGAACTGCTGGCAGAGTTGTCGCGCGCACTCGAGCAGCCGCGGTCGCGCTGAACCCGAGCGACCCGGTCCGCGGCTGGAGCCGACGTCACGAGAGGACACCGAGATGACCCGCCCCAGCCCGACCTTGTCCCCGACGACCCGGCGGCGGGAGGTCGGCCCGGCCTGGTGGCCGATCGTCGTCGACCTCGTCGCGGTCCTGGCCTTCGTCGTCATCGGCCGTCGCAGCCACGCCGAAGGTCTCGACCTGCCCGGCCTGCTCGGCACGCTGTGGCCGTTCGTGGTCGGCTCGGTCGTCGGCTGGGCGAGCGTGACCGGCGTCCGCTGGCCGCTGTCGGCCGTCCGCTCGGGAGCGGTCGTCTGGGTCTCCACCGCCGTGATCGGCGTGCTGCTCCGTGTGGTGAGCGGTCAGGGTGTGCAGGTCAGCTTCGTCGTCGTGACGGTCGTCGTGCTCGGCGTGTTCGTCGTGGGGTGGCGAGCGGTCGCCGCCCTCGTCCGCCGCTGACGCGGGGACCTCAGACGACGCGGACCGAGCGGGCCTCGATGCCCACGTTGCCCCGGCCGTCGAGCGCGTAGACGTAGATCTTCCACACCCCGGGGCGAGACGGGGCCTGCACCGTCATGGTCCCCGGCCCCGTGGTGGTCGCCGGCATCGGCCGGAGGGACTCGTCCCCGTCGACGTACCGGCTCGTGGCGTAGACCCGGTAGGTCACGGGGTCGCCGTCGGGGTCGGTCACCGAGGTCGTCAGCGTGACCGGTGTGCCCGGGCGCACTCCCGACGCCGGGGACAGCGTCATTGAGCGCACGACGGGCGACGTGTTGGTGGGCGCCTCCCCGCCGTAGGCGCGTTGCACGGCGAAGTACGACAGCCGACGGAGGCCGTCGGTCCGGAGGTTCAACCAGACGCCGGGCTCGTCGTTCTCGAGGCCGTAGTTGAACACGGTGGCCCCGAGGGCGACGCCGGGATGGGACTGGACGGCCTGCCACGCGGCGGTGTAGGCCCGGGCCTTGGCCTCGTCGCCGGGTTCGAGCGGGATGCCGTTCGCGTCGTCGGGGACCTCCCACGATCCGGCCGGACCGGTCTCGGTCACCAGGTAGGGCTTGGTGTAGCCGCCGGAGTTCCACCCGTCCTCGAGGTACCCGACACCGCCGTACGAGTTGACCGAGTAGAAGTCGAGCGACGGAGCGTGCTCCTCGTAGTACGAGAGGGCGCCGATCCAGGCGTCGGTCGAGGTGACGGGGTGGCCCGGGTCGATCGAGTGGATCGTCCGGGCGACCTCGTCGACGAAGCGGGCGTAGGCGACACGTTGGCTCTCGCCCTGCCCCAGCATCACCTCGTTGCCCACGTCCCAGGCCAGGAGGCTCGGTCGATCCCGGTAGGCGGCCACGGTCGAGCGGATGCTCGCCAGGGTGGCCGTCTTGTACGCGGTGTCGCCGACGTAGTCGACGCCGTGGTCGAGCCACAGGCCGGCGACGACGTGGAGACCGGACGCCGACGCGGCGTCGAAGAGGCGCCCCGAGCCCGTGTCGGTGCCCCAGGTGCGGACCGTGTTGGCGCCCATCGAGGCGATGTCGGGGAAGTGGGTGGCCGCCTCGGCGACCGGGGCGCCGTAGGTGACCCCCTCGACCATGAAGGGCCGCCCGTCGACCTCGAGGTGCCACGAGCCGGCACCACCGGCGAGCCGGACGCCCGGGGTGGCGGACGACGACCCGGTCCGGGACCCACGCACCGTCAGCTCGGACAGCGAGTACCCCGTGCCCGTAGCCGAGACCGTCGCGAGCACCCGGACGTGCCTCCCCGTCCCCGCCACGTCGTACGTGTCCGTGCCGCCGTCACCCCGGGTCGTCGACGCCAGCGTGCGCCAGGTCTTGCCGTTCGACGAGATCTGGACCTCGTAGGCCGTCGCCGGGGCGTCACCCCACTGCAGCGAGACCTGCGACACGTCGACCTGCGGCCCGATGCTGACCTGCAACCACTGCGAGCCCGCCCGCGCGCTCCTCCAGCCCGTCCGCCCGTCGCCGTCCACCGCGGCCGCTGCCGGGGTGGACCGCGAAGCGACCGACGAGGCCCCCGCACTGCGTCCCTGCGAGAGGACGGCGTCCGAGGCCCGGGCCGCGACGGGGGCCTGGGCCGTCACGAGGGCCGCGACCAGGGCGACCGTCATCATCGTGGCGATCGCCAGACGGCCCGCGCTCGCGCGCCTGGCACCTTGCATGACCGCCCCCTCCGTCGCCGTCGGGCCCACGGTACGGAACGGACCCGAACCGGGTCAACGCCTCGAAAGGGGGGAGGCGCGGGTCAGCCGCGTCGTTTGGCGCTGTTGTCGAGACTGGGCTCGTCGGTGAGGACGAGGCCGGACGAGCTGTTCGACGAGGCCGTCAGCTCGGTGAGCCAGTCACGGTTGATCGACGGCACCCGGCCGCCGGAGTACTTGAAGTAGAGCGGGATGCCGGCGTCCAGCCAGATGCTGCTGCGACCGTCACCGACCTTCTGCGTGTCGCGCCACGAGAAGAAGAACGACTCGCGGCGACGCAGCTTGGTGGCGATGACGATCTGGAGGTGTTCGAGCACGCGGTCCTCGAACTCGACCTCGATGCCCGAGGTTCCGTAGATGAGCGATCCCATTGGGGTCCTGTTTCGTGAGTGTGTCCGGCGTCGGAAACCAAGCCGACACAGGTCAATGTAGCAAGCGATGCGGTGTTCCCCGTCAGGCGCAGCCCACCCGGGCGTTGTGGGCGGACGCGCAGGCTGCCCCGCCATACTCGGGGCTGCCGATCCGTTGCGCCCCCGAGCGCCCGACCGACCACCTGGGACCCATGACCTCGACAGCCCTCGTCCTCCGCGCCTCCTCGTCCTCGAGCCAGGACGTCGTCGCCGACCTCGACGGCCTCGTCGGGTTCGCCGCCCGCGTCATCGACGCCCTCGGCGAGTGGGGCGTCGCCCTGCTGACCTTCGTCGAGACCGTGTTCCCGCCGATCCCCAGCGAGGTCATCCTGCCGCTGGCCGGGTTCCTGGCCGGCGCCGGGTCGATGAACATCGTGCTGTTGATCGCGCTGAGCACCCTCGGCGCCTACCTGGGCGCCCTGGTCCTCTACGGGCTCGGGGCCGGTCTCGGCCTCGACCGCAGCATTCGGTGGCTGGCCAAGTTGCCGCTGGTCGACCGCCACGACTTCGAGAAGGCGGCCGGCTGGTTCGAGCGCCACGGGCGGTCCGCGGTGTTCTTCGGCCGGTTCATCCCGGGCGTGCGCAGCCTCATCTCGCTTCCCGCCGGTGCCGAGCGCATGCCCCTGCTGGTCTTCTCGGTCTTCACGATCGTGGGCAGCGGCCTCTGGAACGGGCTGTTGATCGGGTTGGGCGCCGCCCTCGGCACCCAGTACGAGCTCATCGACCGGTACGCGAAGTACCTGGACTACGTCGTGTACGCCGCCATCGCGGGCGTCGTGGTGTTCCTCGTCGTCCGGTCGGTGCGCCGCCGTCGAGCCGGCGTCGACGACGCGTCGCGTGACGCCGTCGATCAGGACGTTCGCGGCTGACGTTCCGTCGCCGTCCAGGCGGCGGGCCGGGACGATCCGTACCGTGGTGGGCAGACCGACGTCGCGCCCCGCGCGCGGCACCGAGCACACGATCCGACAGGACACCACCATGGGATTCCTCGACCGCCTCCTCGGCCGCGAGCCGCAGCAGGGCCAGCCGCAGCAGCCCTCCGCTCCGCAGGGCTACCGGTACGGGCAGCAGAGCTACGAGCAGCCCGCCGCCCCGCAGCAGGGGTACGGCCAGCAGGGGTACGACCAGCAGGGCTACGGCCAGCAGTCGCCGGTCCCGGCCTCGTCGGCCGGCACCGGACCGGCCCGCAGCGACGACGAGATCGCCGTCGAGCGGTACCGCTACCTGCTGAAGACCGCCCCGCCCGAGACCATCGAGCAGGTGCACGCCGAGGCGTTCGCGAAGCTCAGCCCCGAACAACGCCGTCTCGTCTTCGACCAGCTGACGGCCGAGTCGAGCCCCGGCGAGGCACCGCGCGGCGACGACGCCGGCTCGCTCGCCCAGGCCGCCACCCGGTCCGAGCTGCGACGACCCGGGACCCTCGAGCGCACCCTCGGCGGCGGCCCGGACGGACGGCAGCAGGTCGGGCCGAACGGCCAGCCCCTCCGTCAGGGCCCCGGCATGGGTTCGATCATCGGCGGGTCGATCCTGGGCACGGTGGCCGGTTACGTCATCGGGTCGACCTTGATGAGCGCGTTCCTGCCCGACGCCGGGGCGACGGCGGACGGAGGCGCGGGTGACGACGCCGGCGGCGACCAGGGCTCCGAGGGCGAGGGCGGCGCGGACGGCGGTGCCGACGCCGGCACCGAGACGGCGAGCGACGGCGGCGGCGACTTCGGTGCCGACGGGGCCGGCGACTCCGGCGGGGGCTTCGGGGACTTCGGGGGAGGCGACTTCGGCGGAGGCGACTTCGGCGGAGGCTTCGACATCTGACACCTGGGCATCACCCCCGGGACGGACCTCCGGTCGCGGACTAGCGTCGGGGGTCCGTCCACGATCCGCCGAGAGGCCCGAGGGAGCACCATGACCAGCACGAGAACCGCCGTCGTCACCGGAGGGTCCGCGGGACTCGGCCGGGCCACCGTCCGAGAGCTCGCCGCGCGCGGATGGGACGTCGCGATCCTCGCTCGGGGACAGGACGGCCTCGACGGGGCCGTCCGCGACGTCGAGGCCGCCGGTCGCCGTGCGCTGGGCATCTCGACCGACGTGGCCGATCGCGCCCAGGTCGAGTCGGCCGCCGATCGCGTCGAGGCCGAGCTCGGGCCGATCGACCTCTGGGTCAACGACGCGATGGTCGGTGTGTTCGGCGAGTTCCTCGAGACGGACCCCGACGACTTCGAGCGGGCCACGGCCGTCAACTACTTCGGCTTCGTCAACGGCACTCGTGCGGCCCTGTCGCGCATGGTGCCCCGCGACCGCGGGCAGGTCATCCAGGTGGGATCGGCGCTCGCCCACCGAGGCATCCCGCTCCAGGCCTCGTACTGCGGCGCGAAGCACGCCGTCCAGGGCTTCACCGAGTCGGTGACGACCGAGTTGATCCACAACAAGAGCTCGGTGCGGATCAGCACGGTCGACATGCCGGCCCTCAACACCATCCAGTTCAACTGGGTGCGCTCGACCCTGCCCGAGCACCCCCAGCCCGTGCCGCCCATCTTCGAACCCGAGGTCGGGGCCCGGGCGATCGCCGACGTCGCCGACAAGCCGCGTCGCCGGACCTGGCTCGGCGAGCCCACCGTCATGACGGTGCTCGGCAACCGGTTCGTCGCGAACTTCCTGGACGTCTACCTCGCCAAGAGCGGGTACTCCGGCCAGCAGGCTCCCGACAAGAGCGAGCCCATGCTGCCCGACAACCTCTACGAGCCCACGGCCGGTGACCACGGGGCTCGCGGCATCTTCAGCGACCGCGCGCGCACCACGAGTCCGCAGGTCTGGTACACCCGCAACCGCGCCCTGACCATGGGGGCCGTGGTGGGGGCGTCCGCGGCCGCCACCGCCGCCGTGGTGGGTCGGGTGACCCGCGGGCGTCGGGCATGAGCGCCGCGCCCGAGGTGGACGCGGTCGTCGTCGGTGCGGGGCCCAACGGTCTCGCGGCGGCCGTGGTGCTCGCTCGGGCCGGTCTCCGCGTCGAGGTCGTCGAACGGGCCGACACGATCGGTGGGGGAGCGCGCACGCAGGAGGCGACCCTGCCGGGCTTCCGCCACGACATCTGTTCGGCCGTGCACCCCATGGCCCTCGCCTCGGGGTTCTTCCAGCGGTTCCAACTCGACCGCCGGATCGAGCTGACGGTCCCCGACATCTCGTACGCCCACCCGCTCGACGGCGGACGTGCCGGCATCGCCTACCGGGACCTCGACCGGACGGCGGACGGGCTCGGTGCCGACGGGGCCGCCTGGGCGCGCCTCCTGCGGGGTCTGGTCGAGACCGAGCCCCGCATGGCGAAGTTCACGATGCGCGAGCTCGTCCGGGTGCCGGACGACCCGGTGACCCTCGCGCGCTTCGGTCTGGCCGCCCTGTCGCAGAGCGGCCCCTGGTGGAACGCCGGGTTCTCGGGTGACGAGGCCCCGGCCATGCTCGCCGGGGTGATGGCCCACGCGATCCGCCCGATGCCGAGCCTGTCGACCTCGGCCGCCGGGCTCGTCCTGGCCGTCCACGCGCACGCCCGGGGCTGGCCGGTGCCGACCGGTGGCAGCCAGTCGATCGTCGACGCCATGGCCGACGACGTCCTGGCCCACGGAGGCACCATCACGACGGGCGTGGACGTCACGTCGATCGACGAGCTGCCGAGGGCGAAGGCCACGATCTTCGACACGAGCGCCCGTGCCCTGGCCGACATCGCGGGCAGTCGTCTGCCCGACCGGTACGAGCGCGCCCTGCGGCGCTTCCGGTACGGGAACGCGGCGGCCAAGGTCGACTTCGCGCTGTCGGGGCCGGTGCCCTGGGCGAACGAGGAGGCCCGGCGCAGCCCCACGCTGCACCTCGGGGGGACGCGGGCCGAGATCGCCTCAGGCGAGCACGACGTCGCCTCGGGTCGACACGCCCGCACGCCATACGTCCTGGTGGCCCAAGCGGGCGTGGTCGACGGCACGCGCGCCCCCGACGGTCAGCAGGCCCTGTGGGCGTACACGCACGTCCCGCGCGGGTCCACGGTCGACCAGACCGAGACCGTCATCGCCGGCATCGAGCGCTTCGCGCCGGGGTTCCGTGACACGATCCTGGCCACGAACAGCCGGACGGCGGTCGACCTCGAAGCGCACGACCCCAACTACATCGGCGGCGACATCGCCGCCGGGGCCCCGAGCGTCTGGCAGCTGGCGGCACGGCCGACGCTGTCGACCGAACCGTGGCGCACGCCGACGCCGGGCCTCTACCTGTGCTCGTCCTCGACCCCGCCGGGCCCCTCGGTGCACGGGCTGGGTGGGGCCTACGCCGCGCGCAGCGCCCTGAAGCACGAGTTCGGCATCGGCCGGCTGCCGTACCTCGGCGTCGACTCCTGATCGGGTCGACTCCCGACGGGGGAGGCGCCCGACGCCCGATCTGATCCACGGCGCCAGGGGCGCGTCAACGGGGTGCGCGGCGCGCGGGGACCGTGCCAGGATCGACGGATGAGCACCACGCACCGCTTCATCGAGGCCTCACCCCACGACGTCTTCGACGTGCTGAGCGACGGGTGGCTCTTCACGAGCTGGGTCGTCGGGTCGGCGCGCATCCGCGAGGTCGAACTGACCTGGCCGAGCGTCGAGGCCAAGGTCCACCACTCGTTCGGAGTCTGGCCGTTGGTCATCGACGACGTGACGACCATCCTCGAGTGGGACCCTCCGGTCCGGGCCGTGTTCCACGCCAGGGGCTGGCCGATGGGCGAGGCCCGGGTCGAGATCGACGTGCGCAACCGCATGGGCGGCTGCTTCGTCACGATGACCGAGTACGCCGTCGCGGGCCCCGGTCGGCTGGTGCCGAAGGCCCTGATGGACCCGCCGCTGCACTGGCGCAACAGAGAGGCGCTGCAGCGACTGGCCTGGTTGGCCGAGGGTCGCATGACGGATCGCGTCTCGCCCAGCTGAGCCGCGCCTCCTGAGCCGCGGCCGGGGGTGGACCGACCCGCACCTGCCGACCGTCGTCCGGTCGAGGAGGCGCGGGTCCGGTCTCAGCGCTCGGCCAGCGAGTCGCGTACCTTGCGGCGCAACACCTTGCCGATGAGCGACCGGGGGAGGTCGTCGACGACGACGATGCGCCGCGGCACCTTGTACGGCGTGAGGTGCTTGCGCGCGAACGAGCGCAGGGCCGCGACGTCGACGTGGGCGCCCGGCTTCACGACGATCGCGGCGGCCACCTGTTCGCCGCCGGGGGTGGGCAGACCCACGACCGCGGCTTCGGCGACGCCCTCGAACCGGGTCAGGACCTCTTCGACCTCGGACGGCGAGACGTTGAAGCCGCCGGTGATGATGAGCTCCTTGATGCGGTCGACGATGCGGACGAACCCGTCGTCGTCGATGGTGACGATGTCGCCGGTGCGGAACCAGTCGCCGTCGACGAAGACCTCGCCCGATTCTTTCGGCTTGCGGTAGTACCCGCTGAAGACCTGCGGGCCACGGACGATCAGCTCGCCGCGTTCACCGGCCGCCACGTCGACCGTGGGGTTCTCGGGGTCGACGACGCGCACCTCGGTGCCCGGCAGGGGCAGACCGACCGTGCCGGCGCGGCGCGTCGGACCGACGGGGTTGGCCATGAGGACGGGCGAGCACTCGGAGAGCCCGTAGCCCTCGACCAACCAGCCGCCGGACTCGGCCTCCCACGGCTCGACGACGTCGGCCGAGAGCGGCATGGCCCCCGAGATCGCGACGTCGACGCCCTTCAGCGAGACGCCGGCGTCGTCGGCGGCCTTCTGCAGACGGGCGTAGATCGGGGGGACCGCGGGCAGGAAGGTCGGCGGGTGCTTCTTCATGACCTTGAGCACCAGCGCCGGGTCGAAGGCCGGGAAGAGCACGAGTCGGGCGCCCATGCTCATCGCGAAGGTGAGGCAGAGCGTCAGGCCGTACGCGTGGAACATCGGCAGCACCGCGTAGACGACGCAGGTGCCGCGTTCGATCGTCGGCACCCAGGCCTGGGCCTGCGCGGCGTTCGACAGGAGGTTGTGGTGCGTCAGCTGGGCACCCTTGGGCGCGCCCGTGGTGCCGCTCGTATACTGGATGACCGCCAGGTCGTCGGTGGTCGGTCGGGGGTGCCTCGCCTTGATGCGCGACGAGCCGACGACCTTCTCCCACGGCGTGGTGCCCGTCACGGTCGTCGTGAGGCGTTCACGGGACTGGCGGGCCTTCTTGATCGGCAGGGCCAGGGCCGCCCGCGTGGTGAACGGCATCGCCCGGGTGACGTCGACCGAGACGAGGTGTTCGACGGCCACGTCGTCGGGGAAGGCCTGGATGGTCTCGACCACCTTGTTCCAGGCGATGGCCACCTTGGCGCCGTGGTCCTCGAACTGGTGACGCAGCTCGCGCGGCGTGTAGAGCGGGTTGTGCTCGACGACGATGGCGCCGAGGCGCAGCACCGCGTAGAACGCGACGACGTGCTGCGGACCGTTCGGCAACACGATCGCGACGGTGTCGCCGTGCCCGACCCCGAGCTTGCGCAGCCCCTCGGCCGCCCGCGCGATCTGGTCGACGAGCTCGGAATAGGTGGTCGTCGCCCCGAAGAACTCGAGCGCCACCGCCCTGGGGTACCGCGCCGCGGAGGCCTCGACCAGGTCGAGCAGCGAGCCGTCGACCGGTTCGAGGTCGTGCGGCACGCCGGGTGCGTAGGAGTCGAGCCAGGGACGAGCGCTGTCGGTGGTCACCGAGCCACTCTA
This sequence comes from Frigoribacterium sp. CFBP 8759, assembly GCF_014841655.1. Classification (NCBI taxonomy): domain Bacteria; kingdom Bacillati; phylum Actinomycetota; class Actinomycetes; order Micrococcales; family Microbacteriaceae; genus Frigoribacterium; species Frigoribacterium sp. CFBP 8759. The sequence continues at coordinate 259,756 of NZ_JACYUH010000001.1, read as the reverse complement.
TCGACCGCCGGGCGTACCCCGTGGGCTCGGTGCCGGCTGGCAACCTGACCGCGGACGAGGAGGCGCGGCGCAGCATGGTCCTCGACATCACGAAGAGAGGAACGACACATCGTGAGCAAGGTCTGGTTCATCACCGGTGCATCCAAGGGCTTCGGCCGCGAATGGGCCGAAGCGGCCCTCCAACGCGGCGACAAGGTCGCGGGCACCGCACGGAAGATCGACGACGTCACGCCCCTCGTGGACGCGTACGGCGACTCCTTCCTGCCCCTCCAGCTCGACGTCAACGACCGTGCGGCCGACGTCGCCGCGGTGCAGAAGGCCGCCGAGCACTTCGGACGCCTGGACGTCGTCGTGAACAACGCCGGCTTCGGCCACTTCGGCATGATCGAGGAGATCACCGAGGACGAGGCCCGTGCCCAGCTCGAGACGAACCTGTTCGGCGCCCTCTGGGTGTCACAGGCGGCGCTCCCGATCATGCGCGAGCAGGGCTCGGGTCACATCGTCCAGGTGTCGAGCATCGGCGGCATCAGCGCCTTCCCGACGGTCGGCATCTACCACGCCTCGAAATGGGGACTCGAGGGCTTCAGCCAGTCGCTGGCCCAGGAGGTCGCGGGCTTCGGCATCAAGGTGACCCTCGTCGAGCCCGGCGGCTACTCGACGGACTGGTCGGGCCCCTCCGCCTCGCGCAGCGACGAACTCGAGGCCTACGCCGACGTCCGTGAGGCCGCGTCGAAGCGTCCCTCGGCCGCCGACCCCGGCGACCCCACGGCCACCCGTTCGGCGATCCTCACGGTCGTCGACGCCGACGAGCCGCCGCTGCGCGTCTTCTTCGGCAAGGCGCCGCTCGAGATCGCCACGAAGGACTACGAGTCGCGTCTGGCGACCTGGAACGAGTGGCAGCCCGTCTCGATCGAGGCCCACGGGAACTGAGACCCACCCCGAGACGCGCGCCGCGCCTCCTGCCCCTCCCCGGGACGCAGGAGGCGCGGCGTGCGTCCGGCGGGACCGCCGACGGCGTCCGCCGCGAGCGTCCAGCCGCCGCGGCGCATGATCGACACATGCCCGCACTGACCGAACCGCTCCGCGCCCGCCTGCAGTACACCTTCAACGGGCAGTACACGGGCACGCCCGAGTGGGTCACCGACCTCGAGAAGGGCGACGACGAGGGGTTCTTCCTGCCGGGCTCGGCGGTGTGGGCCGTGCACGGCGCCATGTCGACCATCCCCGCCGGCGTACGGGCACTGCTCGTCCAGGCGCTGCACCCGGGGGCGCTCGCCGGCGTCCACGACCACTCGCGCTTCCGCGAGGACCCGCTCGGCCGTCTCGCCGGCACCATCCGCTGGATCTACACCGTCTCGTACGGCAGCCGCGAGGCCGCCACCCACGCGTCGAACTGGGTGTCACGCCTGCACACGAAGGTCGTCGGCACGTACGACGACCGGAACGGCGTGACCCACGACTACGCCGCCAACGACCCGGAGCTGCTCAGCTGGGTGCACATGGCCTTCGCCGACTCGTTCCTCGCCGCCTACCTCGAGTGGGGCCGAGAGCCGATCCCCGGGGGGCCCGACGCCTACGTCCGCGAGTGGGCGACGGCCGGCGAGCTGATGGGCGTGCCGAACCCGCCGCGCAGCGTCGCCGAGATGCAGTCACAGCTCATGGACTTCGACCGCCGGGGCGTGCTCGAGCGCACCGCGCGCACCGACGACGTCGTGAAGTTCATCAAGCGGCCCCCGCTCTTCCCCGCCCTGAAGGTCGGCTATCCCGTGCTCTTCAACGGCGCGGTGGGCACGCTGCAGCCGCGCTTCCGCGAGTTGCTCGGGCTGCGCGCGCCGCACGTCGGCCCGATCGGCATCCCGACCCGGGCGCCGGCGCAGGCCATGCTCGCGGGCGTCGGGGGAGTCCTCGGCAAGCGACCCGTCGCCGAGGAGCACGCCCTCGCCCGGCTCGACCGCATCGGGTGGACGGCCGCCTGACGGACGACCCGGGGCAGCGGGACCGTGGCCCCACGGCCCCCTGACCGGGGAGGGCGGGCGCGGGCACGCGCTGACAGGATGAGCCGGTGACCGACAGCAGCCCCCTCGCGGACGCGACCGACGAGGGCGAGGGGACCCGCGCCTCCGGGGTCCGCCGGAACCCCACGGGCCGGTGGCTGCTCGAGTTGCTCGCGATCGTCCTGGTGGGGCTGTTGCTGTCCTGGGGCGTGCGGACCTTCCTCGTGCGCAGCTTCTCCATCCCGTCGGGATCGATGGAACGGACGCTGATGATCGGCGACCGGATCATCGTCAACGAGCTGGCACCCGGACTCCTGCCGTTGCACCGCGGCGACATCGTCGTCTTCGAGGACCCGGGCGGGTGGCTCGGCTACGGCGACGACGCCGGTCAGGATCTCGTCAAGCGCGTCATCGGCCTGCCGGGCGACCACGTCAGCTGCTGCGACGCGGACGGCCACGTGCTCGTCAACGGCCTGGCCCTCGACGAGCCGTACCTCACGCTCGCCGACGGCGGACCCCGCGCCTCGGCGACCGACTTCGACGTGACCGTGCCCGAGGGGGCGCTCTGGGTGCTCGGCGACAACCGCGACCGGTCGGCGGACTCCCGCGCACACCAGACCGGGCCCTACGCGGGCTTCGTGCCCGTCGACGACGTGATCGGGCGGGCGTTCGTGGTCAGCTGGCCGGTCGACCGGTGGCAAGGCCTCTGACCACGCCGACCGGACACGCCGACCGGACCCGCAGACCGGACCCGCAGACCGGACACGCCGACCGGACCCGCCGACGGGGCCCCGTCGGCAGGTCCCGCCCGGAGGGTCAGCCCGCGGCGATGAGCCGGTCGCGCACCTCGCGCCGCAGCACCTTGCCGATCAGCGACTTGGGCAACTCGTCGAGCCGGACGACCCGCCGCGGCACCTTGTAGGCCGCCAGCTGGCCGCGTGAGGCGTCGCGGATGGCCTCGGCGTCGAACTCGGCACCCGGCTCGAGCACGACGGCCGCCACCACGTCCTCGCCGCCGCCCGACCGGGGCAGGCCGACCACGGCCACCTCGGCCACGCCGGGGGCGTTGCGGACCGCCTCCTCGACCTCGGAGGGGGCGACGTTGAAGCCACCCGTGACGATGAGCTCCTTGATGCGGTCGACGATCGTGACGTACCCGTCGGCGCTCATCGTGACGATGTCGCCGGTACGGAACCAGCCGCCCTCGAGGAAGGCCTCGGCGGTCTCGTCGGGTCGGTTCCAGTAGCCGCGGAACACCTGGGGGCCCCGCAGCAGCAGTTCTCCGGCGGCCCCGGCGACGACCGGGCGGCTCGGATCGGGGTCGTCGCGGTCGACGACCAGGGCCTCGGTCGACGGGAACGGCACGCCCACGGTGCCGACGCGACGGGTCGGGCCGATCGGGTTGCCGAGGGCGACGGGCGAGGTCTCGGTCAGTCCGAACCCCTCGACCAGCATGCCGCCCGTGACGCCCTCCCAGGCCTGGACGACGGCGCTCGGCAGGTTCATCGCGCCCGAGATCGCGAATCGTGCCGACGACAGGTCGACGCCGCGCTCGCGGGCCGCGTCGGCGAGGCGCTGGTAGATCGGCGGCACGGCCGGCAGGAAGGTCGGCGGGTGCTTCTTCGCGGCCTTGAGCACGAGGTCGACGTCGAACTTGGGGAAGAGGACGAGGCGCGCCCCGATGCTCATCGCGAACGTCAGGCAGAGCGTGAGGCCGTAGGCGTGGAAGAAGGGCAGCACGCCGTAGACCGTCTCGTCGCCGTCGACGAGGCCCGGCACCCAGGCGCGACCCTGCGCAGCGTTGCTGCGGAGGTTGCGGTGGGTGAGGATCGCGCCCTTGGGCGAGCCCGTGGTGCCGCTGGTGTACTGCAGCAGGGCGATGTCGTCGACGTCGGGTCGAGGGTGCTTCTTGCGCAGCGGACGGTTCGCGAGCAGCCCCTGCCAGGTGACGTCGCCCTCGGCTCCGTCGGTGAGGGCCGCGCGGCTCTTCTTCGCGGCGGGCACCGGCAGCTTGAGGGCGAGGCGCGTGCCGAGGGGCATGCCCTTCGTCACGTCGACCGAGACCACGGTCGAGAAGCCGATGTCGGCGGGCAGGGAGCGCAGTCGGTCGACCAACTTGTCCCAGGCGATGGCGATCGTGGCGCCGTGGTCCTCGAAGAGGTGGCGCAGCTCACGGTCGGTGTAGAGCGGGTTGTGCTCGACCACGACCGCGCCCAGGCGCAGCACCGCGTAGAACGCCACCACGTGCTGCGGGCTGTTCGGCAGGATCAGGGCGACCCGGTCGCCGCGACCCACGCCGAGCCTCCTGAGGCCCTCGGCCGCGCGGGCGACCTGGTCGCCCAGGTCGCGGTAGCTCGTCTCGCGGCCGAAGAACTCGAGGGCCGGCTTCTGCCGGTACGTCGACACGGCGTCGTCGATGAGGTCGACGAGGCTGCCCGTCACGGGCTCGATGTCGGCGGGGACGTCGGGGGCGTAGCTGTGCAGCCACGGGCGATCGATCGGGGCGGTCATGCCCCCACCTTGGCAGGGCCGGGTGATGAACCCCCGGGAGGCGCGGGTCGCGTCGCCGAGGACGCCCACCCGGGTGGGCGGACGGCTCAGCGGGCGTCGCGCCCGGTGAGGGCGAGCAGGCGGATGCGCAGCGGCGCGTCGTCGTCGACCGGGACGGGGGACGCGAACAGGCCCGAGGCCTCGAGGGCGTCCTTCTGCGGCGCGAACACGCCCCAGACGGCCTCGACGAGCGCGTCGTCGAGCTCTTCGTCGGTCCCCACGGCGCGGGCGAGGTCCCAGGTGTGGATCGTCACGTCGGCGACCTGCTCGGCGAGGTACTCGTGGACGGGCACGACGTCGGCGCTCAAGCGCACCTCGGCGTGGGGGTCGGCCGCGCTCCAGGCGGCGGTGGCGGCACCGGACCACCGGTGCCAGGCCTCGACGAGGTCGTCGCCGAGCGGCTCGATGGAGTTCTCCGCCTCGGAGGGGTCGCCGCCCTCGAGCAGCAGCGGCACCCACTGCTGCTCGCGCGTGACGTGACGCACGAGGTCGCGGACCTTCCACTCGGTGTCCGGCGTCGGGGCGTCCCAGTCGGCCACGGCCTCGACGCGACGGGCGAACTCGTCGTGGGCGGTCTTCTGCAGGGTGATCCAGTCGACGGTCATCGGGAGTCCTCTCGGGGCGGGGCGGTGGCTCTCGGCGTCAACCGCGTGGGACGGCACGGTGTTCCCGAGGGCACTGCCCCGATGGTAGGACCGTCGGCTAGGGTCGTCGGCATGACCCTCGGCCTCTCGATGCTGGCGCCCCTCGCGGCGTTCGTCGAGGCCGTGCTCTCGTCCGGCGGGGCGCCGCTGTCCGCGGTCGTGCTCGTCGGCCTGCTCGGCGCCGCCACCGCGGTGGCCGCGCTCGGCGTCGCCCGCGTCGTGCTCACGCTCTGCGGGCTGGCCGGGGCGGTGCCCGAGGTGACGCTCCGTGAAGAAGCCGGCACGCGCCTCCTCGTCTGGCGACGCGACCCGGACGCCCGCGGGCACGTGCGGTCCCGGGCTCCCGGGCGGGCCGTCCCGGCCGCCTGAGCGCACCCGCGCCCGCGTCGACCCGACGCCCCTCGGCGGCCAGAAGACACCCACCGTCTCTCTGACCGAGGAGTCCGCATGGACCTGTCCACCTTCCCCCCGATCGCCGTCGTCCTCGGCGGTCTGCAGTCGATCGTCACCACCCTCGGCGTGCTCGTCGAACCGGTGGCCGGGTCGTCCGCCGCCGCCCTCGGCGTCGTGCTGCTCACCCTGCTCGTCCGGCTCGTGCTCGTGCCCGTGGGCGTCTCGCAGGTGCGCGCCGAGGTCGCCCGTCGCCGCCTGGCCCCCGCGATCGCCGACCTGAACCGCCGGATCACCGACCCCGCGGCCCGCAGCAAGGCGCTGATGGCGCTGTACGCGTCCGAGAAGGCGTCCCCGCTGGCCGGCTGCCTGCCGACGCTCGCGCAGGCACCCGTGCTCACGGCGGTCTACTCGCTGTTCGCGCACTCCGAGATCGCCGGGCACGCCAACGCCCTGTTGACGCACACCCTCGGCGGAGCCGCCCTCGGCGCCAACCTGTTCGCGTCTCTTGCGGTGGGACTCCCGGCGATCTGGCCGTACCTGGTGCTGCTCGCGCTGCTCGCCGTCGTGGTCGAGACGAGCCGGCGTGCCACGCTGCGCTTCACCGGCGCGGTCACCGTCACGACGGCCGCACCGGGGCAGGAGGCGCTCCCGGGCATGGCGGGCATGGTGCGCTGGCTGCCCTTCGTCAGCGTGCTGTTCGCGGCGTTCGCCCCGCTCGCGGCCGCCCTCTACCTCGTGACGAGCGCGGCCTGGACGCTGGGGGAGCGCGCCGTGCTGCGGCGCGTCCTCGCGGGATGACGCGGAAGGGCCCGCCCTCGCCGAGCGAGAGCGGGCCCTTCGTGGTGCCGGTGCCTACGCGGCGAGCGTGAACTGGATCTCGAGCGTGACGGTGACGTCGTTGCCCAGCGTGAAGCCGCCGGCCTCGAGGGCCGCGTTCCAGGTGACGCCGAACTCGGTGCGGTCGATCTTGGTGGTCGCCGAGAAGCCGAGCTTGGTCTGGCCGTAGCCGTCGACGACGAGGCCGCCGAACTCGCTCTTCAGGGTGACGGGCTTGGTGACGCCGCGGAGGGTGAGGTCGCCGTGCACGAGGAACGCGTCGTCGCCCTTCTCCTCGATGCTGGTCGACACGAAGGTCATCTTGGGGTGCTCCTCGGCGAGGAAGAAGTCGCCGGTCTGCAGGTGGCCGTCGCGGTCCTTCTGGTTGGTGTTGACCGAGGCCACGTCGATCGAGGCGGTGACCTTCGAGGCGGTGTGGTCCTCGGCCGTGACCAGCGAGGCGTCGAAGGACTCGAACGAGCCCTTGACCTTGCTGATGGCCAGGTGGCGGACGCTGAACGAGACCTCGCTGTGGGTGGGGTCGAGGTTCCAGGTGCCGGCGGGGATCTTCTCTGCGGTGATGGTCATGGTGTTCTCCTGAATCTGTGAGGTCGAGGTCGATGACGTATCATCGAAGCTGGTACGAGTATATGCAAGCGCATCCAGCGGGACAACATTCCCGGGGTGTCCGGACGATGTCGAGGGGATGTCCTGCGGACCGGCCCGGGTCGGGCCGGACGGGTGTCAGGCCGGGCGGCGCTCGGGGGAGACGGTCTTGCCGGGGTCCTTCTCGGCGAGGTCGCCGAGCGCCTCGTCGATGCGGGCCATGACGTCGGCGGGCACCGTGACGCCCGCCGCCTTGACGTTGTCGGCCACCTGCTCGGGACGCGAGGCCCCGATGATCGCGGAGGCGACGTTGTCGTTCTGCAGCACCCACGCGATGGCCAGCTGGGCCATCGAGAGGCCGAGGTCGGCGGCGATCGGTTCGAGCTTCGCGACGCCGGTGAGCACCTCGTCGGTGAGGAAGCGCTTGATCGTGTCCGCGCCTCCCTTGTCGTCCGTCGCGCGGCTGCCCGCGGGCAGCTCGGCTCCGGGCTTGTACTTGCCGGTCAGGACGCCCTGGGCGACGGGCGACCAGACGATCTGGCCGAGGCCGTGCTGCTTGCTCGCTGGCACGACGTCGGACTCGATGACGCGCCAGAGCATCGAGTACTGGGGCTGGTTCGAGATCAGCTGCACGCCGTGCTTCACGGCGAGCTCGTGGCCCGCCCGGATCTGCTCGGCGGTCCACTCGCTGACGCCGATGTAGAGCGCCTTGCCGGCGCGGACCACGTCGGCGAACGCCTGCATGGTCTCTTCGAGCGGGGTCTCGTGGTCGTAGCGGTGGGCCTGGTAGAGGTCGACGTAGTCCGTGCCGAGGCGGCGGAGCGACCCGTCGATCGACTCGAGCACGTGCTTGCGGCTGAGGCCGACGTCGTTGTGCCCGCGGGGGCCGGTGGGCCAGTAGACCTTCGTGAAGATCTCGAGTCCCTCGCGACGCTCACCCTTGAGGGCGTCGCCGAGGACCTGCTCGGCCGCGGTGTTCGCGTAGGCGTCGGCGGTGTCGAAGGTCGAGATGCCGGCGTCGAGGGCCGCACGGACGCACTGCGTCGCCACGTCGTTCTCGACCTGGGACGCGTGCGTCAGCCAGTTGCCGTAGGTGATCTCCGAGATCTTGAGTCCGCTGTCGCCGAGGTGTCTGAATTCCATGACCCCACGCTACGCGTCGCAGGGGACGCGGCGAAGGCCCGTGCGGTCGACTGAGGAGGCGTACAGTGACGATTCATCAGATCATGTCCCCCGGCTGGGGGACACGATCCGTCGGACGTCGCGGTCCCCTGCGGGACCGGACGTCCGAGGCTCCCGCTGCCCCGACCCGACTGGATCACCACCGTGACCTCCGCACCCGCCTTCGCGGCGCCCGGCCCCGTCCTGACGCCGACGCTGCCCGCGACGCCGACACCGTTCGTGCCGAACCGGGGCGGCCCGCCCTCCGTCCCGGGGGAGGACGTCTCGGCCGCCCTGCCGTGGGCGGACTGGTCGAGCCTGCAGTGGGCCGGCACGGCGCTGCTGGCCGTGCTCGTCGCGCTGGTCCTGACCGTCACCATCGGTCGCATCGTGCGCAGGCTCTACCTTGTCCGCGAGCTGGAGGAGCTCGGCCACGGCGACCTCGACGGCCCGGTGCTGCCCCCGGCGCACGCGTTCACGGCCCTGGTGCCCGCGCACGGGCCGGCCGGCCTGGCCGTGACGCTCGACCTGCTGGCCCGGCAGCGGCACCCCGACGTGCGCGTCCTCGTGGTCGTCGACGTGGACGACGCCCTGACCCTCGACGTCGCCGCCTCCGCCGTCCGGCGTCATCCGGAACGGGTCCGGATCGTCAGGACCGGCCCGCTCGCCGGGCGGACGCCCGTGGCCGCCTCCTCCCTCGCGGACGAACTCTCCCCCGACGGTGACGGCATCGTCGGCGTCTTCTCCGCGGGCGACCGGCCGCACCCCCGCCTCTTCGCCCTGGTCGACTCGGTCCTGACCCGCACGGACGCCGACGCGGTCCAGCACGCCAGCCGCCCGGCGCTCGCGGCGACCCCCTGGTGGACGCCCCGGTCGACCGTCGACCGCTGGTGGTGGTCCCGGTCGGTGGTCCGCTCCCACGGTCGCGCCGGCTTCGTGCCGCTGTCGGACAGCACGCTCTTCGTGCGTCACGCGTGGCTCGCCTGGGCGGGGGGCTGGGACGCCTCCCGCGTCGAGGCGGGCCTGGCCCTCGGCGTGCGCATGACGGCGGCCGGTGCCCGGATCGTCATCGCGACCTCGGCCGAGGCGACCACGGTCGAGCGGTCGCCGGGTGGGCTCCGCGACCTGGCCCGTGCCCGGGCGACGTGGGTCCGCGGCTGCCTGCAGGTTCTGGGGCAGGGCGACTGGCGTCGGCTCCGGCCGGGCGCGCGGCGCCGTGCCCTCGGCGTCCTCACCGAGCCGCTGGTCGACGCCGCCGTGACGATCGTGATGGCCGTGACGGTCGCCTCGACGGTCCTGGTCGGTGCACCCGTCCTCGTCGTCGCGCTCGCGGCGCTCCCGGTGCTGCCCTGGATGCTCTCGCAGCTCCTCGACGTCGGGGCCACGACGGAGGCGGCTGCGGAACAGGGGCGGCGCGCGACGAGCCGGGAGCGCCTCCTGGTCGTCGTCGGTTCGGTGCCGGACCGGCTGGTCACCCTCTGCGCGGTCGTCACGGCGGTCGCGGCGGAACTCGCGATCGTCCGCCCGCGGGTCGTCGGCCCCTCGACGAGCGCCCCGGTCCTCGCCGGGCGACCCGTCGGGCTCGACGAATCCGCCGTCGGATGACCGGCAGATGTCGCCTGTCTGGCAGTTGGCCCAGATCTGCGTACCCCGACCAAACCGATCCGGCGACGTCCCCCGAACCGGTGTCATGCCCGAACCAGAGTCCCCCGTCCAGGGGGCACGTCCCGACCGTGCCGCCACGACGAACCCGACGCCACCCCTGCGCCTCGTCGCACGGGTGAAGGAGCTCGCGACGTTCGGCGCCGTGGGCGGGATCGCCTTCGTCGTCGACGTCGGCGTGTACAACCTGCTGCGCGCCACCCTGCTCGACGACAAGCCCATCGGGGCCAAGGTCGTCTCGGTGATCGTCGCGACGGCCGTCGCCTGGCTCGGCAACCGGTACCTGACCTTCCGGGAAGGACGCAACCAGGCCGTCGTCCGCGAGGCCGTCACCTTCGGCCTCGTCAACGTTGGCGGCCTGTTGATCGCCTCGGCCTGCCTCTTCGTCTCGCACTACCTGCTGGGCTTCACGAGCCAGCTCGCCGACAACGTCGCGGCCAACGGGGTCGGTCTCGTCCTCGGGACCGCCTTCCGCTACCTGGCCTACCGCCACCTCGTCTTCCGCGGCTCGCCCGCGGTCACCACCACGGCCGACACCCCCGATCCGTCGGCCGCGCTCGCCACCGTCATCGGCCCCCGGCCGACCGACGACCCCATCCCGCAGACCACCTCGCAGGCCCACCTGCACCCGACCCCCTGACTGGAGAGTGATCCTGTGTCGACTGACCCGACCCAGATCCCGACATCACATCTCGCAGCGGGCGAACCCGCCCCGTTGCTCACCCCGCAAGCCCCCGCCGACCCGTCGCAGTTCGTCCCGAACCGTGGCTCGACCGGTGCCGCCGACTCGATGATCGGCTTCCAGCTGCCCGACTGGTCGCCCCTCGAGTGGATCGGCTACTCGTCGCTGATCGTCGTGACGATCCTGCTGACCGCGGTCGCCGTGTCGACCCTCTGGTGGATGCTGCACGCCTGGCGGTCGAAGGACAACCTCGACGACAGCCAGTTCAGCGAGAACCCCCTCGACGCCGCCCACTCGTTCACCCTGCTCGTGCCCGGCCGGCACGAGGAGGAGGTCATGGGCCAGACCCTCGACCGCCTCGCCCAGCAGGACCACCCCGACTTCGAGATCATCGCGATCGTCGGCCACGACGACCCCGGTACCGAGCGGGTCGCCCGTGAGGCGGCCGCCCGTCACCCCGAGCTGATCCGCGTGGTGGTCGACTCGAGCGTGCCGAAGAACAAGCCCAAGGCGCTGAACCTGGCCCTCCAGTCGTCGCGTGGCGAGATCGTCGGCGTGTTCGACGCCGAGGACGAGGTGCACCCCCGCCTCCTGACGCTCGTCGACTCCCGGTTCACCGAGACCGACGCCGACGTGGTGCAGGGCGGCGTCCAGCTGATGAACTTCCAGAGCAGCTGGTGGAGCCTGCGGAACGTGCTCGAGTACTACTTCTGGTTCCGGTCGCGCCTGCACTTCCACGCCAAGGAGAAGTTCATCCCGCTCGGCGGCAACACCGTCTTCGTGCGCAAGGACTGGCTCGACTGGTCCGAGGGCTGGGACGCCGAGTGCCTCGCCGAGGACTGCGAGCTCGGCGTCCGCCTCTCGAGCGCCGGGGCCAAGGTCGTCGTGGCCTACAGCCCCGAGGTCGTCACCCGCGAGGAGACCCCCGGCACCTTCGTCTCGCTGCTCAAGCAGCGCACCCGCTGGAACCAGGGCTTCATGCAGGTCTACGGCAAGGGCGAGTGGAAGAAGCTGCCCCGCCTGCGCCAGCGCCTCATGGCCCGCTACCTGCTGACCATGCCGTTCATCCAGGCCGCCACCGGTCTGCTCATCCCCGTCTCGATCGTCCTGATCCTGACCACGAAGGTGCCGACCGCCATCGCACTCGTGTCGTTCGTGCCCCTGGCGCCGACGCTCGTGCTGTTGGCCGTCGAGTTCACCGGCCTGCGCGAGTTCGGGCGGGTCTACGACCAGAAGGTCCGGGCCCGGGACTACTTCCGCCTCGTCTGGGGACTGCTGCCGTACCAGATCTTCCTCGCGCTCGCCGCGGTCCGGGCGGTCTTCCGCCAGCTGCGCGGCCTCAACGCCTGGGAGAAGACCGAGCACACCGGCGCGCACCGCGACGAGGTCGCGACCGAACCGCAGGAGGCGCCCCGCGCCTCCTCGACGGAGCCCGCCCTGGCCATGACCGGAGGTGACCGATGACCAGCACGCTGAACCGCCCCCGCGCGGCCGACACCACGGTGTCGAACGGACCGGGAACACGCGTGGTCCCCACGAAGGACCCGCGGGGCGCCCGGCCCGCGTCGTGGTTGCGTCGACACGGCGCGAGCCTCGCCTGGCTGCTGCCCGTCCTCGCGATCGCCGCGGTCGTCATGGCCTTCAACATGGACGGCTCGCCGCAACGCATCGACGACGAGGGCACCTACGCCGCCCAGGCCTGGGCCATCCAGAACCTCGGCGAGATCACCCACTACACCTACTGGTACGACCACCCGCCGGTCGGTTGGCTGCAGATCTCGGCCTACACGGCCCTGACCGGCGCCTTCTCGCGGTACGACGTCGCCGTGCTCGCCGCTCGCGAGGCGATGCTGTTCTTCACGGTCGTCTCGGTGGCCCTCGTCTGGCTGCTCGGCCGCAAGCTCGGCCTCAGCCGTCCCGCGGCCGCCGTGGCCGGTCTCGTGTTCGCCGTGTCGCCGCTGGCCCTGCAGTTCCACCGCACGGTCTACCTCGACAACGTCGCCACCCCGTGGCTGCTGGCCGCGTTCGTCTTCGCCCTGAGCAAGCGCTACCAGCTCGCCGGCTTCGCGGCGGCGTCCCTCTCGTTCGGCATCGCGGTGCTCTCGAAGGAGACGTACCTGCTGGCGCTGCCCTTCCTGGCCTGGATCATGTGGCGCGGGGCCGACAAGTCGACCCGTCGGTACACGTTGTCGATCGCGGGCAGCCTGCTCGTGCTCGTCGGCCTCGGCTACGTCGCGCTCGCCGCGGTGAAGGGCGAGCTGCTGCCCGGTGCCGGCAGGGTGAGCCTGCTCGAGGGCATCCAGTTCCAGCTCGCGACCCGTGAGGCGAGCGGCTCGGTGTTCGACACCGGCAGCCTCTTCTTCGCGACCGTGTCGCAGTGGTGGCAGCTCGACCAGGTGCTCATCGTGCTCGGCACGCTGGCCTCGGTCGTCGCGGTCTTCGTCAAGAGGCTGCGCCCGCTCGGCGTGATGATGGTGTTCCTGATCGCCTTCATGTTCCGTCCCGGCGGCTACCTGCCGGTGCCCTACGTGATCATGCTGCTGCCGTTCGCGGCGCTCCTCGTCGCGGCCGTCACCGACCACGCGGTCCGGGCGTTCCGTGCCCGTCGGGCCGGCGCGCTCTCGACCGCGGCGTCCCGCACCGGTTCGGTGGCCTGGCTCGCCCTGACCCTCGCGGCCGTCGTGGCGATCGTCCCGCTCTGGGCCGTGCAGTTGCGCGGCTTCCTGGACAGCGACCTCGACGCGCCCATGCGCAACGCCGAGAGCTGGGTCGAGACGAACGTGCCGAAGGACAGCCGCCTGCTGGTCGACGACGCGGTCTGGGTCGACCTCGTCAAGGCCGGCTTCGCCCGCGACAACGTGATCTGGTTCTACAAGATCGACACCGACGGTGCCGTCCAGGCGCAGTCGCCGAACGGCTGGCGCGACTCGGACTACCTCTTCGAGACCGAGTCGGTCCGCACCTCGGGGCCGACCTCGCCCGAGATCCGCGAGGCCCTCGCGAACTCGACCGTGATCGCCTCGTTCGGCGACGGCGACCAGCAGGTCAACGTCCGGCAGATCGACAGCCAGGGGGCCGCGCAGGCGCAGACCGAGGCGGACGACGCCGCGTCGGCCCGTTCGCAGGCCGGTGCCGAACTCGCCCAGAACCCGAACCTGCAGATCTCGTCGACCCTGTCGACGGCGCTCTCGGACGGCCGCCTCGACCCGCGCGCGATCATCGTGCTCGGTCAGCTCGCCGCCCTCGGGCCGATCTCGGTCGCCGACCCCGCGGCCCTGCCGGGCGAACAGGACGCCCTGTTCCGGCAGTTCGACGTCACCCCGCAGGGCGGTCAGTCGGTCGACGAGGTGCGGACCACGCTCGAGGGCCTGGGCAGCGTCTACGTCCCCGAGTCGGTCGTCCCCTCGGGCGACGGACTGCGCGTCACCTTCTCGGCCGTCGCACCGACGGGCGTCCTCGCGAACTGATCGCCACGCCGGCGTCCGTCCTCCCACGGGCGCCGGCACCTCCTCACCGCGTCCCACCCGTCCCGGGTGGGACACCCGACCGGAAAGGACCAGCCATCGTGGCTTCCCTCTCACGCACCACCACCGCACCCGCCGCCGTCACCGGCGTCCCGTCCCGACGCCGCCGTCTCGCGACGGTGCTCGCCCTCACCGCCGCCACCGGGGTCGCCCTCGCCGGCGCCCTCGTGGGCACGTCGCCCGCGCACGCCGCCGACGGGGACGGCTGGGTCCGCGTCGGCCACCTCTCGCCCGACACGAAGGCCGTCGACGTCACGCTGACCTCGCTCAAGGGCGGGCAGGTCGTCATGGACCTCGACGACGTCACCTACGGCCAGGTCAGCCCCTACCAGGCGCTGGCCGCGGGCACCTACGTGGTCTCGATGACGGCCGCGGACGCACCCACCAGTGCCAAGCCGGTCATCACGTCGAACATCACGGTCGACAGCGGCCAGCCGATCACCGCCGTCGCCTACGGCCCGAACGACGACCTGAAGACCCAGGTCTTCACGGACGACCTGACGGCCCCGGCCGACGGCCAGGCCAAGGTCCGCCTCGTGCAGGCCGCGAACGTCAGCAAGACCGTGACGGTCGCGACGAGCACGGGCACCACCATCGCCGAGGACGCGCCCTTCGGCAGCGCCAGCGGCTACGCGCAGGTCGCGGCCGGCCCCTGGACCCTCGACCTGACCGGCAAGAAGGTGACCGGCACGAGCGACGTCGACCTCGCGGCGGGCAGCATCAACACGCTGTTCGTGCTCGACAACTCGACCGGCGGTCTGACCGTCGTCCCGGTCGTCGACAGCGCGGCCACGGCGCAGGCGCCCGTCGGTGGTGTCCAGACCGGTGGCGGCTACCTCGCCGAGCACCCGCAGAAGAGCGAGACCAAGGGCCTCTGGGCCACCGTGCTCGGCTGGTTCGGGGCCTGACGCCCGGCACCATCCGACAGGACGAGGAGGCGCGGTGAGCGACCCGTCGCACCGCGCCTCCCCGGCCCCGATCGCGTCCAGAGCGTCGACCGGGTCGACCGACCGCAGCACCGAGCAGGAGAAGAGAACGACATGACGAAGAAGACGAAGGCGCTGCTCGCAGCGGCCGTCGTGGTGGCCCTCGCCATCACCGCCGGCATCGCCTCCCTCGTCGTCGGAGGGGCCGGCGGCCCGTCGACGGACCAGGCGGGCGCGAACGCGACCGGCACCCCCGGGACGGGTACGGCCACTCCTCAGCCACGGACGGCCGCCGAGATCGGCAAGGACTTCCTCGACGGGTACGTCGACGACGACGGCCGCGTCGTGCGTCGCGACCAGGGCGACGACACCGTCAGCGAAGGGCAGGCCTACGGGATGCTCATCGCCGTCGGAGTGGGCGACGAGGACCGTTTCGATGCGATCTGGGACTGGACGAAGAGCAACCTGGTGCGCCCGGACGGCCTGCTGGCCTGGCAGTGGAAGGACGGCGAGGTCGTCGACGACATGCCGGCCAGCGACGCCGACGTCGACGCGGCTCGGGCCCTCGTGCTCGCCGGCTCGACCTTCGACCGCTCCGACCTCACGACCGAGGGCGTCGACCTCGGCACCGACGTGCTCGACGAGATGACGGTCTCGACCGACGTCGGCCGCATCCTCTTGCCCGGACCGTGGGCGATGGGCTCCGGCCCGTGGTCGTACAACCCCTCGTACGCGTCGCCCGCGACCTTCGCGCAGCTCGGCGAGGCCAGCGGCGACCCCCGATGGGCCGAGCTCGAGACCGGCTCGCGAGCCGTGACAACGAACATCCTCGCCTCGACGGCCCTCCCGAGCGACTGGGCCCAGGTGCAGCAGGACGGCACGACGGTCCCGCTGCCGAGCGCCGACGGGTCGTCGGGCACCGTGCAGTACAGCTACGACGCCGGTCGGCTCGCCCTGCGCTACGCCGAGTCGTGCCAGCCCGAGGACGTGGAGCTCTCGGCGTCGATGGCCTCCGTGCTGCAGCGCTACGACGAGCTGCCCATGCAGCTCGACCTCGGCGGGCAGTCGGTCGGTTCGGACCAGAGCCCCCTCGCCTACGCCGCCCGTGCCGCCGCCGAGGCCAGCGACGGCCAGCACGACCGGGCGACGGCCGACCTGCGGACCGCCGACTCGCTGTCACAGTCGACGCCGACCTACTACGGCAGCGCCTGGGCGGCGCTCGCCGCCCTGCAACTCGAGGGTTCGAGCCTCGGCGCCTGCACCCCCCTGGTGGTGAACGGATGAGCCTCTCGACGTTCGTCGCCGGTCACCGCGCGGCGGTCCTCGCCGCGGTCGCCGCCGTCGTCCTCGTGGCCGGTGGCGTGACGGTGGCCGCCGTCGCCGCCCGGACCGACGCGGACGCACCCGGCTCCGTCGCCACGGCCCCCGCCACCACCGGTGTGACGCCGGATGCGGCGAGCGGAGCGGCCGGTGCCTTCCAGGACCCGGCGGCCCCGTCGTACACCTCGCCCCCGGCCGACGCGACGCCGGTCCGCCTGCAGATCCCCTCGATAGGGGTCGACTCCGGCCTCGAAGACCTCGGCCTCGGCGCCCAGGGCGAGCTCGACCCTCCGAAGGAGTGGCTGTCGGCTGGGTGGTACCAGGACGGCGTCGTCCCCGGCGCGGTCGGACCGGCCGTGATCGCCGGACACGTCGACTCGGGTGACGCCCCCGCGGTGTTCGTCGACCTCGCGAAGCTCGTGCCCGGCGACGAGGTGCAGGTGACGCTGTCGACCGGCTCGGTCGAGACCTTCCGCGTCACGGGCAGCGAGCGCACCCCGAAGGCGACGTTCCCGACGAGCGACGTCTACGGGGCCAGTCCGACCCCCGGCCTCCGGCTGATCACCTGCGACGGCACCTTCGACCGGTCGACCGGGCACTACGTCGACAACCTCATCGTGTTCGCGGACCTCGTGGCCTCGTGACCTGACGCCCGACCGACGCCTCCGACACCCGACACCCGACACCTCCGACACCCGACACCTCCGACTCCCACCCGACGGGAAAGGACCCCACCATGAACGACGCCCTCGTCATCATCCCGACCTTCAACGAGCGCGAGAACCTCGACTGGATCGTGGGGCGCACCCTCGCCTCCGGCGCCGCGGTCGACGTCCTCGTCGTCGACGACGGCTCGCCCGACGGCACCGGAGAGCTGGCCGACGCCTACGCCGACCGCGATCCCCGCGTGCACGTGATGCACCGCACCGAGAAGGCCGGCCTCGGCGCCGCCTACCTCGCCGGCTTCGCCTGGGGGCTGGAGCGAGGCTACGACGCCCTCGTCGAGATGGACGCCGACGGCTCGCACCACCCCGAGTACCTGCCCGGCATGCTCGAGCTGCTCCGCGAGAACGACCTCGTGCTCGGCTCACGGTGGGTGCCCGGCGGCGCCGTCGAGAACTGGCCCCTCCGCCGGGAGCTGCTCAGCCGTGGCGGCAGCTGGTACACGCGGGGAGCCCTGGGCATCCGCGTGGCCGACACGACCGGTGGGTTCCGGGTGTTCCGCTCGTCCGCGCTGCGCCGGATCGACCTCGACCGGGTCGAGTCGCGGGGGTACTGCTTCCAGGTCGACCTGCTCTGGCGCGCGCTGCAGGCGGGCCTGCGGGTCGTCGAGACTCCGATCACGTTCACCGAGCGCATCCACGGCGCCTCGAAGATGAGCGGTTCGATCGTCCGGGAGTCGCTGACCAAGGTGACCCTGTGGGGTCTGCGTCGACGGTCCCGCGCCGTCGTCGAGTTGGTCGTGCGACACCGTCGCCTGCCGAGCGTCCGCGCGACCTCGCACCGGGTCGGGCCCGTGCGTGGCGGCGTGTCGACGCGCTAGCAGGGAGGCGGCACGCGCGCGCCCGGGGTGGTCAGCCCCGGGCGCGCGTCATCTGTCCTGGCCCCGGTCGGGCCCGCGTCGGCCGAGTGCGCGTCGGCCGTGCCCGCGTCAGCGGACGATCGCGACCGAGTGCGCCGGGAGCAGAAGGCTCGACCCCTTGGCGATCGACGCGTCGCTGGCGAACAGGACGGTCTCGGCGCTCACCGCGACCCGCGCCTCCTGGTCGGCGAGGTTGATCGCCATCTTCAGGTCACCGCGCGTCAGCACGAGCCAGCGGGCGTCGCCGTCGTACTCGACGCCCGTCTCGCCGAAGCGGGGGTCGGTCAGGGCGGGCTCGCTGCGGCGCAGCGCCCCCAGACGGCGGTACGCGTCGAGCAGCACCGCGTGGCGGCCGGTCTCGAGCTCGGACCAGTCGAGCTTGCTGTCCTCGAACGTCGAGGGCGCCTGCGGGTCGGGCACGGACGACTCGTCCCAGCCCATCTTCGCGAACTCCTCGATGCGGCCCTTCGCCGTCGCCTCGCCGAGGTCGTGCTCGGGGTGCGAGGTGAAGAACTGCCACGGGGTCGAGGCGCCCCACTCCTCGCCCATGAAGAGCATCGGCGTGTACGGACCGGCCAGGGTCAGCGCCGCGGCGATGATCAGCTGCCCGTCGTCGAGCGTCGCGGCCAGGCGGTCGCCGATCGCCCGGTTGCCGATCTGGTCGTGGTTCTGGTTGGCCACGACCAGGCGCCAGGTCGGCATGTGCTCGGTGTCGACCGGGTACCCGTGCGTCGCCTCGCGGAACGACGACCAGGTGCCGTCGTGGAAGAAGCCCTTGGTCAGCACCTTGGCCAGGGCGCCGAGCGGCTCGAAGTCGGCGTAGTAGCCGGTCGTCTCGCCGGTGAGCGCGACGTGCACGGCGTGGTGGAAGTCGTCGCTCCACTGCGCGTCGAGGCCGTAGCCCTGGCGGTGGTCGGGGCCGAAGCCGCCGCCGTCGCGCGGGGTGACGAGGCGCGGGTCGTTCAGGTCGCTCTCGGCGATCAGCGAGAGCGGCCGGCGCAGGTGGCTGCTGAGGGCGGCGGTCCGCTCGGCGAGCTCTTGCAGCAGGTGGACCTCGCTGTCGTCCTTGAGGGCGTGCACGGCGTCGAGGCGCAGGCCGTCGACGTGGTAGTCGTCGAGCCACATCGCCGTGTTGTCGAGGATGAACTCGCGCACCTCGTGGGCGCCGTCGTCGTCGAGGTTGACGTTGTCGCCCCAGGTGTTCGCGTGCTTGCTCGACAGGTACGGCCCGAACAGCGGCAGGTAGTTGCCCGACGGGCCGAGGTGGTTGTACACGACGTCCTGCACGACGCCGAGACCTGCCGCGTGCGCGGCGTCCACGAAGCGCTGGTACGCCTCGGGACCGCCGTAGTTGTCGGTCACCGTGAACCAGTCCACGCCGTCGTAGCCCCAGTTCCAGCGGCCGTTGACGCCGTTCACTGGCAGCAGTTCGACCAGGTCGACGCCGAGGTCGACCAGGTGGGGCAGCTTCTCGATCGCCGAGTCGAGCGTGCCCCCGGGCGTGAAGGTGCCGACGTGCAGCTCGTAGACGACCGATCCCGCCAGCTGGCGGCCGGTCCACGCGTCGTCGGTCCACGCGAAGGCGCCCGGGTCGTAGGTCTCGCTCAGGCCGTGCACGCCGTCGGGCTGGCGACGCGAGCGGGGGTCGGGCAGCGGCGTCTCGCCCTCGGGGGAGTCGCCGCCGTCGAGCACGAAGCCGTAGCGGTGCCCCGGGCCCCGGTCGAGGTCGGCGGGGGCGCGCCACCAGCCCGTGTCGGGCTCGGCGGACAGCGGCAGCAGCTCGCCGTCGAGGTGCAGGTGGACGGTGGTCGCTTTCGGGGCCCAGACGTCGTAGACGCTCATCGGTCTCCTCGGGTTCGGAAGGGGCGGGGGAGGGGGTCGAGAAGGCACGACATGCCGCTCACGTCGAGAGGTGAGCGGCATGTCGTGACGTCTCGCCCGGGGGCGACGGTAGTCGGGCGCGACGGGGCGCGACCCGACGGGGTCAGTCCTCTGCGGGGATCAGCAGGGCGACGGGGTACGTGTCGAGCACGTCGGCCAGTCGGAGGCGACCGCCCTCGTGCCGACGGCCGGTGAGCACGTCGCGGTACGCGCCTCCTGCGGTCAGGACCACGGTGTCGTCCCAGCCGCCGGCCTGCTCGAGGGCCACGGGGAGGCGGGTCGCGATCGCGAGCGCCCCGCCGCGGTCCACGGCGACGGCCGACGCGGCCTGCTCGCCGAAGACCGGCAACGCGGCGTAGCGCGTGAACAGGTCGGGTCGGTCGCGGCGCAGCGTCAGGGCGTGGTGCGTCACCACGAGCTTGGCGGCACCGGTGTCGTCGATCGCCGGCGTCGCGCCGCCGCGGACCTCGTCCAGGAGGCGCCGGCGGAGGGCGAAGTCGACCTCGCGTCGGTTGTCGGGGTCGACGAGCGAGAAGTCCCACAGCTCGCCGCCCTGGTAGACGTCGGGGCTGCCGGGGCCGGTCAGCTGCATCAGCGCGACGCCGAGGGAGTTGCTGTAACCGGGTGCACGCAGCACGTCGACGATGCGCTCGACCTCGTGACGCACCTCGTCGTCGTCGAACGCGGAGTCGACGGCGGCGTGCATCCGTCCTTCGAAGGCCTCGGCCTCGTCGGTGCGGTCGGTCCACGTGGTCGACGTGCTCGCCTCGCGGGACGCCTTCTCGGCGTAGGCGTGCAGGCGCTCGCGCGACGCGGGCCACGAGCCGACGATCGTCTGCCAGAGGATGTTCTCGAACGGGCCGTCGCCGACCGGGGCCAGCTCGCGCAGGCGTTCGAGGGTCGCCGCCCACTCGGTGGCGACCTCGGCCAGCACCGAGACGCGGGCGCGGACGTCGGCGCTGCGCTTGGTGTCGTGCGTGGAGAGGGTCGTCATGCCGAAGGGACGCTCGGCGAGGCGGACCTGCTGACGCGCGTGGAACTCGTCCGGCGTGACGGAGAACTCGCTCGGATCGGCGCCCACCTCGGTCAGCGTGGCCAGGCGGCTGTAGCGGTAGAAGGCGGTGTCCTCCACGCCCTTGGCCATGACCATGCCGCTCGTCTGCTGGAAGCGCACGGAGGCGGGGTGCGACTCGTCGCGCAGCACGGCGACGACGCGTCCGACGGCGTCGGCCAGGTCGGGGCGGTGGGTCGTGGCGACCTCGGCGGCCTCGGTCAGCCACTCGGCACCCTGCGGCAGGTAGCTGCGGTACACCGGGAAGGCGGCGGCGAGCTCGGCCAGCGCGTCGACCACGGACGGGTCGACGGTGTCGCCCTCGGCGATCAGCCGGGCGAGGCGGTTGATCTCGCTGCCGAGGATGCCGTCGGCGATGCCGCGCTTCGTGCCGAGGATCATCTCGTGCCAGTCGACGGGCTCGTCGCCGGTGGTCTCGTCCGCCCCGGCGGCGTGCTCGTCGGCGTCCACGCCGCGGGCCCGGCGCAGGCGCGCGTCGAGGGCGTCGAGGGCGGGTGCGCCGTTCGGGTCGACGAAGAGGCGGTCGAGGTCGGCGAGGGCGTCGTAGCCCGTCGTGCCGGCCGTCGCCCAGTCCTCGGGGAGGCGCTCGTCCCCCTCGAGGATCTTCTCGACGAGCACGTGGGCGTCACCCGTCAGGGCCGCGAGCAGGTCGAGGTAGCCCTTCGGGTCGGCCAGTCCGTCCGGGTGGTCGACGCGGAGGCCGTCGACCAGGCCTTCCGAGAACCAGCGGCCGATCTCGGCGTGGGACTCGGCGAAGACTCCCTCGTCCTCGACGCGGATGCCCGCGAGGGTGTTGACCGCGAAGAAGCGGCGGTAGTTCAGGTCGGTGTCGGCGCGCTTCCAGTGCACGAGCTCGTAGTGCTGCCGCGAGTGCACGGTGGCGGCGTCGTCGCCGGGCGAGCTCGTTCCCGGGGCGATCGGGTACACGTTGTCGTAGTACTGCAGCTCGTCACCGTCGACCGTGAGGCCCTCGATCGAGCCGTCCGCCGCGGCGGGCTCACCGAGCACCGGCAGCAGCACTTTGTCGCCGCCGGCGGCCCAGTCGACGTCGAACGCGTCGGCGTAGCGGGATGCGCGGCCGTGGGTCAGGAGGTCCCACCACCAGACGCTCGCCTTCGGGGTGGCGACGCCGACGTGGTTCGGCACGATGTCGACCAGGACGCCGAGTCCTGCGGCGTGGGCGCGGGTCGACAGCTCGTCGAGCCCCTCGGCGCCGCCCCGCTCGGGGTCGACCTGGCTGTGGTCGACGACGTCGTACCCGTGGTCGCTGCCCGGTTCGGCGGCGAGGATCGGGGACAGGTAGACCCAGTCGGCACCGAGGTCGCGCAGGTAGGGCACCAGCTCGGCTGCCGCGTCGAGATCGAAGGAGGCGCGCACCTGCAGGCGGTACGTCGAGCGCGGGTGCATGGTCGGTTCGTGTCGGGTCACAGTTCTTCCTCGGCCGTGGCACGCAGGACGACGAGCGAGCGACCCGCCACGGGGAGTCGATCGCCGGCCCGCAGGGCCGCGGGGGCCTGCGGGGTCGAGGGCGGTTGGGTGGTGGTGGCGGCGCGGGTGGCCGTCGGGGTGCGGGGGGCTGCGCTGGCGGGCGGCGGAGGCGCCGTCACGGTGCTGTCGACGACGACCTCCCAGCCCTGGGCGTACTCGTCGGGCGGGAGGACGAAGGTGACCGTCTCGGCGCTGGCGTTGAAGTACAGGACGAAGTTGACGTCGGTGATGCGACCGCCTCGGGCGTCACGGCCACGGATGCCGTTGCCGTTGAGGAACATGCCGATCGCCTTGGCGTAGGACTCGTTCCACTCGCCCTCTTGCATGGCGTCGCCCTCGGTCGTCAACCAGACGATGTCGGGCAGGGGCTCGCCCTCGCCACGGGTGACGGGACGGCCGTTGAAGTACCGCTGGCGGCGGAAGGTCGGGTGGTCGTGGCGCAGCTTGATGACCTCGGCGACGAACTCGATCAGCTCGCGGTCGGCGTTCGGCCAGTCGATCCAGCTGATCTGGTTGTCCTGTGCGTACGTGTTGTTGTTGCCGCCCTGCGTGCGACCGAGCTCGTCGCCGTGCAGCAGCATCGGCACGCCCTGGCTGAGCAGCAAGGTGGCGAGGAAGCTGCGCTGACGCTGCTCGCGCAGGGCGCGGATCTCTCCGTCGTCGGTCTCGCCCTCGACCCCGGAGTTCCACGAACGGTTGTGGCTCTCGCCGTCGTTGCCGTTCTCGCCGTTGGCGTCGTTGCGCTTGTCGTTGTAGCTGACGAGGTCGCGCATCGTGAAGCCGTCGTGAGCCGTGACGAAGTTGATGCTCGCGACCGGGCGTCGCCCGTCGCGTTCGTACAGGTCGGCGGAGCCGGTGATCCGGCTGGCGAACTCGCCGAGCGTCGAGGGCTCGCCGCGCCAGAAGTCGCGGACGGTGTCGCGGTACTTGCCGTTCCACTCGGTCCACTGGGGCGGGAAGTTGCCGACCTGGTAGCCACCGGGGCCGACGTCCCAGGGCTCGGCGATCAGCTTGACCTGCGAGACGATCGGGTCCTGCTGCACGAGCTCGAAGAAGGTCGAGAGACGGTCGACCTCGTAGAACTCGCGGGCGAGCGACGCGGCGAGGTCGAAGCGGAAGCCGTCGACGTGCATCTCGGTGACCCAGTAGCGCAGGCTGTCCATGATGAGCTGCAGCGAGTGCGGGTGACGGACGTTCAGGCTGTTGCCGGTGCCCGTGTAGTCCATGTAGTGCTGCTGGTCGCCGTCCATCAGCCGGTAGTAGGCGGCGTTGTCGATGCCCTTGAACGAGAGGGTCGGACCCAGGTGGTTGCCCTCGGCCGTGTGGTTGTAGACGACGTCGATGATGACCTCGATGCCGGCGTCGTGCAGCACCCGCACCATCGTCTTGAACTCCTGCACCTGCTGGCCGATGTCGCCGGTGGCCGAGTAGGCGGCGTGCGGGGCGAAGAACCCGATGGTGTTGTAGCCCCAGTAGTTGCTGAGGCCCTTCTCGAGCAGGGTGTTGTCCTGCACGAACTGGTGCACGGGCATCAGCTCGAGGGTCGTGATGCCGAGCTTCTTCAGGTGGTCGATGATCGCCGGGTTCGCGACGCCGGCGTACGTGCCGCGTTCTTCTTCGGGGATGTCGGGGTGCGTCTCGGTGAGGCCCTTGACGTGCGCCTCGTAGATGACGGTCTCGTCGTAGCTGTACTTGGGGGCGCGGTCGCCCTGCCAGTCGAAGAACGGGTTGATGACGACGCCCAGCATCATGTGCGGGCCGCTGTCCTTGTCGTTGCGCGAGTCGGGGTCGCCGAACGTGTAGGCGAACAGCGCCTCGTCCCAGTCGATCTCGCCGCAGGTGGCCTTGGCGTAGGGGTCGAGGAGGAGCTTGTTCGGGTTGGCACGCGAGCCGTTCGCGGGGTCGTACTCGCCGTGCACGCGGTAGCCGTAGCGCTGACCGGGTTGCACGGTGGGCAGGTAGGCGTGCCAGACGTAGGCGTCGACCTCGGTGAACTCGACCCTCGTCTCGGTGCCGTCGTCGTCGAACAGGCACAACTCGACCTTGCTGGCGGCTTCGCTGAAGATCGCGAAGTTGGTGCCGCTGCCGTCGTAGGTCGCGCCGAGGGGGTAGGGGTTGCCGGGCCAGGTGTGCATCGAACCTCCGATTGGGACTCGCTCAGNCGGGCCGGGCGGGCGCCCCGTCGGGGCGGTGCTCGCTCTGTGGTGCTCCTCCTGCTGGGTCGGCTACTTCGTCACGGCGGCGAGGGCGTCGACGATCCCCTCACCGAACCAGCCGTTGTCGGCCGGCGTGCCGGTGCAGGTGGTCGTGCCGGTCGGGCACGGGGTGTCGGTCGCCTGTCGCTCGAGCAACCCGACGAGGGCCGTGCCGCCGAGACGCGGGTGGGTCGACTTCAGCAGGGCCAGCACGCCGGCGACGTGCGGCGAGGCCATCGAGGTGCCCGACTTGGTCCCGTAGCCCCCGCCGGTCACGGTCGAGAGGATGGCCGAACCGGGGGCCGCGACGTCGACGACGCCCTCGCCGTAGTTCGAGAAGCCCGACTTCGCCCCGGCCGAGGTGGTCGACGACACGGTGACCACGCCGTCGAGCTCGGTCGGGATGTCGAGGCAGCGTGAGTCGATCGGGCGGGTCGTCGGCATGGTGTCGTTCGGGCTGTCCGTGTCGACCGTCTTGTTCGCGAGGTCGATCGACGAGTTGCCGGCCGCCGCGACGTTGACGATGCCCTTCTTCTGGGTGAACTGCACGGCGCGGTCGACGGCGGTCAGCACGGCCGCCTGGTCGACGTCCGAGCCGCACCAGAACTGCCACGGGTCGACGTAGTAGCTGTTGTTCGTGATGTCGGCACCGGTCGCAGCGGCCTGCATGAAGCCGCAGATCGCGGCCTCGGGGTAGATGAAGCCGTCGTCGCTGACGACCTTGACGGCCGACATCGTCACGCCCGGGGCGACGCCCACGATGCCGACGCCGTTGCGGGCCGCGGCGATCGTGCCGGCCACGTGGGTGCCGTGGTCGCTCGTCGTGGGCTGCCAGGCGGCGTAGCTCGAGTCGGGCGTCCCGGTCAGGCAGCTCGCCGAGGCGGCCACGTCGATGTTCGGCTGCAGGTCGGGGTGGTCGCCCTCGATGCCCGAGTCGAGCACGGCCACGAGCACGTCGCGGCTGCCGTCGGTGACCTGGTGCGCCTGGTCGGCCCCGATGGCCGTGAGGTCCCACTGCTGGGCCTCGAGGGGGTCGGCGACGACGGTCGTGGCCTCTTCGAGTCGCTGCTCGGGCGAGGTCGCGGCCTTCGGCTTGCCGGCGTGTCCCGGACCACCGGGTTTGCCTGGACCGCCCGGGTGGCCGGGCCTGACGGGCTTGCCCGGGCCCGGGGCGGTCGTGCCGACGCCGTAGGTCGGGTCGGTCTCGGCGACCGCGGCGGTGCGGGTGGCACCGGCCGACGAGACGGCCTTGTCGCTCCGCACCGAGGGGGCGAAGTTCGCGTTGCTCGACTGCGCCACGACCACGCCGAGCTCGGCGTACGCGGCGATGACGCTGCCGCCGGCCGCGGCGACCGCCCGCTCGACCTGCTTGGTCGCGCCGGGGTTGGCCTTGCCCGCGTTGACGACGTAGTTCATCACCGGCCCCTCGACGACCGGCAGCGTCGGGGCGGGGCCCGGCTTGCCGGGTGCGGCGGGTGCACCGGGCGCGGACGCGGGAGGCGCGGCGACGGCGGCGCCGGAGCCCACGGCGACGAGTCCCAGGGTCAGGGACGCCGCGAGACAGACGGTCGTGACGCGGCGGCGGGTGCCGCGGGCGCGGGGGTCGGTGAAGGTCATGGTTCTCCTCGTCGGGTCGCGCGTGCCGGATGGGACGCGCGGAGCGGATGGCTCGTCGCGGGCCGTGCCCGATGATCCGACGAGCCGCCGTGCTCCTCAGAGGAAGTCTGGAGAATCCGGGGCCACGGCGCAGTGGGCACTTGAGGGGACGCCGCGTGACCCCCATGCGGGGTACACCGCTGTCGGGGGCGCCGGGTAGCGTCGAGCCATGTCCTCCGATGCCGTGCGCAGAGCTGCCACCCTTCGTCCCCGCCGTCCGTTCCCGGCCCTCTCGATCGTGTCGGGGGTCGCGTCGTGAAGATCGTCGTCATCGGGTCCACCGGCCACGTGGGCGGATTCCTCGTCCCGCGACTCGTCGAGGCCGGCCACGAGGTGGTCGCCGTCAGTCGGGGGGAGTCCGAGCCCTACCGGTCGCACGCGGCGTGGTCACGCGTGACGCGCCTCCTGCTCGACCGCGAGGCGGGCGACGCCGACGGCACGTTCGCGGGCGAGATCGCCGGGCTCGGGGCCGACGTCGTGATCGACATGATCTGCTTCACGGTCGCGTCGGCGCAGCAGATGGTCGACGCCCTGCAGGGCACGGGCACCGTGCTGGTGCACTGCGGCACGGTCTGGGTGCACGGTCCGTCGCGTGAGGTGCCGATCACCGAAGAGGACGAGCGCACCCCGTTCGGCGAGTACGGCACGCAGAAGGCCGCCATCGAAGAGTTGCTGCTCCGCGAGTCACGGCGCCCGGGCGGAGTGCAGAGCATCGTGCTGCACCCCGGGCACATCACCGGCCCGGGTTGGCCGATGATCAACGCGGTCGGCAACCTCGACCTCTCCGTCTGGGAGGCCCTCGCCGCCGGGCGCGAGATCGCGATGCCGGGCCTCGGGCTCGAGACCGTCCACCACGTCCACGCCGACGACGTCGCGCAGGCGTTCCAGCTCGCGGCCGAGCGGCACTCGCAGGTGGTCGGTGAGGCCTTCCACGTCGTCAGCGAGCGGGCGATCACGCTGCGCGGTCTCGCCGAGGCGATCGCTCGGCACCACGGTCAGGAGGCGCGGCTGCGGTTCGTCTCGTGGGCCGAGTTCCGAGACCAGACGTCCGACGAGAACGCGGACGCGTCCTGGCAGCACGCGTCGCGCAGCCACTCGATGAGCATCGCCAAGGCGCGCCGTCTGCTGGGCTACTCGCCGCGCTACACCTCGGTCCAGGCCGTCGTCGAGGGCCTCGAGTGGCTCGAGGCCGACGGGCAGCTGACGTTGGGCTGAACCGGGTGGTGATGGTCGGCCGCCGGGGCGGACGGGGCCGATCCGATCGCCAACACCCGGGTGATCCGCCGGGGCTCCCCGGGCGGAACATCACGACGGCCGTGGTCAGCCGCGGCGGAGCAGGTGGGCGGTGACCGCGGCCTGCCACGAGTGGCCGTAACGGGTGGTGCCGGCCGCGGTGCGGACGACGAACGCGCCGGCGCGGTAGGCCAGTCGCCCGTGGCTGACGAGCTGCTCGCCGAAGCGCTCGGCGATCGACCACGTGTCCGACGACTCGAAGCTGATCGCCACGGGGAACCGCGAGCGGGGCAGGTGCACCTCGACGGGCGCGGCGTGGGGATGCGTCGGGAGGCGCCCGAGGAGCATCGGGGGAGTCAGGGGGGAGGCGGTGGGGACCATGGGGCTCCGTTCGTCGGTCGGCCGCGTGGCCAGGGCAGAGGAAACCCCCTCGCGCAGGGGAGCGCGAGGGGGGCCACCGGGATGACCGGCCCTCGACGAAAGGTGAGGGCCGGCGCGTCGCCATGGAGACGACCCGGAGACCTGCCGACCCGGAGTCGGCAGGCGGGGGTGTTACTCCGTGGCGGCGGTGATCTTCGCGACGCCGACGAGCATCTCGTCCTGGACGGCGTCGGTCTTGAAGGTCTGGTTCAGCAGCGACGCGGCGTCGGGGCTGATGTGCACCGTGGTGCCCTCGAGGACGGCGTTGGAGCCTTCCATCTGGATGGGCTTGAGCGTGCCACCCCAGAGGTTGAAGAGGTAGGCGTCCTCGGCGGCGACGGTACCGTTGGCGGTCACGGTGCCGTAGAGCTTGCTCTCGCCCGGGTCGATGCGGAAGTCGGTGAGTTCGACGACGGTGCCGTCGGCCGAGGTCAGGCTGAGGCCGGAGCCGTCGTGGTCGATCTCGCCCTGGACGTAGGGGCGCACGTCGCTGTCGGGGCCGTAGTAGTCGACGTTGCCGCCCGTGATGGGGAAGGCGAAGGTGCCGTCAGTGAAGGTCGCGGTGCCGACGACGCCGGGGGTCAGGCCCAGGCTCGTGAGGGCGTCGACGAAGGACGCGTCCACGGCGACCTGGGTGTCGACGCCGTTGCTGAGGTCGGCGATCGACGCAGCGGGCGTCGAGGCGGCGCTGGGCTCGGAGGACGACGAGCTCGACGAGGAGGACGTGTCGGTCGAGGTGCCGGAGTCCATCGAGCACGCGGCGAGGGAGAAGATCAGGGCGCCCGAGGCGACGAGGCCGAGGGTGGTCTTGGTGATGTTCTTGCGAGTGAAAGCGTTCATGGTGAAGCTCCTTGTCAGTTGGTCCCGGTGGGGATGTACTGGGTTCGCCACCGGGCCCGAAAAGGATTGGAACGCATCTACTTCGTTACCCCGCCGTGACCTCCACCGCCGCGTGCGGCTTCACCCGGCGAGGAACTCGTCGGTGTCGTCGGCGATCCGAGTCGACTGCGTGTGGTGCAGGTAGTGGTCTCCGTCGAGCTGGACGACCTGGCCGCGGTCGACGCTCGCCGCCTGCTTCTCGTGCAGCTCGAGCCAGCCGTCGTCGTCGGTGCCGTCCTGCACCACGAAGAGAAGGACCGGCAGGTCCGCCGGGAACGTCCGTCCGCTGACCGAGGCGACGTTGCTCGCGGTGTGGTCCATCTCGTCGAGCAGGGTCGGGGCGGTCGCGTTCTTCGTGGTGAGGAAGCGCATCTGTTCTTTCGTGCCCTCGTCGTAGGGCAGTCCGGCGTAGGCGTCGCCGGCGAGTGCGCTCGCCACGCGGAGCAGACCCAGGCCGCGAAGCGTGGTCAGTCCGTCGGTCGGCACGGGGTCGTCCGTGCCGGGCTGGTCGGGGACGCTGCTGTCGATCCCGATGAACGCCGTGAGTTCGTCCCCGAAGAGCCTGCTGTACTCGAGGGCGTAGACGCCCGAGATCGAGTGCCCCATGAGCGCGTAGCGGTCGATGCCCAGTCGGCGGAGCGCCTCGTGCACCTCGCCCGCGATGTTCTCCGCCGTGCGGGGGGAGTCGGTCTGGTCGCTCAGCCCGGTGCCGAACGGCTCCACGGCGACGACGCGATGGGTGTCGTCGAGCTCGGAGATCAGTGGCTGGAAGTCCAGGCCGGGTGCCGCCGTCCCGAGGCCCGGAAGCAGGACGATCGTGTCCGCGCCGGACCCGCTGACGACGACGTTCATCTCCCTCCCGTCGACGGACACGAGCTCGCCGTACGAGGTGATGGCGGCCAGCTCCGACCCCGTGGCGACGACGTCGACGATCGACGTGGTCGCCAGCGTCAGGACGGGCAGGGCCACGAGGGCGCCGACGGTCCGCAGGGTCACCTTGAGGGTTGTACGCACGGGGTCCTCTCTCCGGGCGTCCGGGTCGGGTCCGGACGCTCCTCCGGAAGCACACCAGAGGGTGACGTCCTCGAGAAGTGCCGAGGCGTCACCACATCCCGTGACGGATGTCATCACCGGCCGTTCCCGCCCTCGCGGGTCGTCGCCCTCCGTTATTTTCGTGGGGTGATGAACTCTCGTGGCTCCCGTTCCCCCGACGGTCGCGGACGGACGGGCCTCGACCTCACCGGCCGCGACCTCGCCCGCAACCCCGACGTCGTGGTCCGCGACGTCGAGGTGACCTCGGACGGCTGGCACGTGCTCCGCCGCACCACCTTCGACGTGCGCGGTCGCGACGGGCGGTGGTCGACCCAGCAGCGCGAGACGTACGACCGCGGCAACGGGGCGACGATCCTCCTGTTCGACCCGCGGCGGGGGACGGTGCTCCTGACCCGGCAGTTCCGGTTCCCCGCCTACGTGAACGACCATCCCGACGGGATGCTGGTCGAGACCGCCGCGGGACTCCTCGACGAGGACGATCCCGAGACCGCGATCCGCCGAGAGACGCGCGAAGAACTCGGGGTCGAGGTGGGCGGGTTGATCCACGTGTTCGACGCCTACATGAGCCCGGGGTCGGTGACCGAGCGCGTGCACTTCTACGCCGCCACGTACTCGGTGGCCGACCGCACCGGTGACGGGGGTGGCGTCGAGGAGGAAGGGGAGGACATCGAGGTCCTCGAGCTGCCGTTCCGGGACGCCCTCGAGATGATCGCCGACGGGCGCATCGTGGACGGCAAGACGATCATGCTGCTCCAGTGGGCCGCCCTGAACCCGGGCCGCCTCGACCTCCGGTCCTGAGCGGGCGGCCGCGGGTGGTCCGGATCACGTGTTCGGGAGCCACTCCCGGATCGTGGCCGCGACCAGATCGAGGTGCGACTCGAGCAGGAAGTGTCCACCGTCGACGAGCTCGACGCGAGCGTCGGGGGAGTCGCGGGTGAACGCACCCGCACCGGTGGCATCGAAGATCTCGTCGTTGCGGCCCCAGATCGCGAGGACCGGGACGCGGGAGGCGCGGAGCCAGGAGTGCACGGCGGGGTACAGGGTGCGGTTGGTGGCGTAGTCGCGGAAGAGCGCCAGTTGGACGTCGTCCTGTCCCGGTCGGGCGAGGAGCGCGAGGTCGTGCTCCCAGGCATCGGGGTCGACGGACGTGGGGTCCGGTACACCGTGGGTGTACTGCCACTCGACCGCCTCGCGGCCCAGGGCGGGCCGGAGCGCGTCGCGCGTCTCGGGTGTCCGTTCGGCGGCGTCGGCCCAGATCGGGTCCCAGAAGCTCGGCACGAAGCCTTCTTCGTACGCGTTGCCGTTCTGCGAGACGACGGCGGTCACCGCGTCGGGCTCGGCCAGCGCGAGGCGCCACCCGACGGGGGCGCCGTAGTCCTGCACGTAGATCGCGTACCGCGCGACGCCGATGATCGACAGGAAACGACCGGTCACCCGCGCCAGGGCCTCGAAGGTGTAGTCGAACTCGTCGACCGACGGGGCGGAGGAGCGGCCGAAACCGATGTGGTCGGGGGCGATGACGCGATATCGGTCGGCCAGTGCGGGGATGAGGTGGCGGAACATGTGCGAGCTCGTGGGGTAGCCGTGCAAGAGGACGAGGACGGGCGCGTCGGCGGGCCCGGCGTCGCGGTAGAAGACGTCGAGCCCGTCGACGGAGGCGGTGCGGTGGTGGACGGTGTGCATGTCTAACCCCTTTGGATTGTTTTAGTGGTTATTCCGACGGTAGCATGGTCGAGATGCGCCGGACGGTGCGAGAGAGCGGGGAGACGTGCTGCGTGACGAAGAGCTGCTGCTGGCCGTGCTGAACAGCGCACCGGTGGTCGACGGCATCCCGACGGACGCCCTCGAGGGCGCGGCAGGGCGAGATCTGGCGCGGACCTGGGGTGGTACCGGCTCCTCGGGCGAGGTCGCCCAGCTCCGGCGCGTGCGGGAGGCCCTGCACGCCGTCGTCCGCGGTGGTGACGACGGGGCCGTCGGCGAGCTCGCCGACGTCATGGACCGGGCCGTGCAGATCCCCCGGACGACCCGGGACGGCGTCGTCTGGGAGCTCCGGGTCGCCGATGACGACCGCCTCGCCGCCGAAGCCGTGTCGGCGTGGTCGAGCGTGACCTCGCGGCTCCCCGGGCGCCTCCGGGCCTGCGCGAACGACGAGTGCAACCTCTTCCTGGTGGACCACAGCCGTCCGGGCAGTGCGAAGTGGTGCTCCATGGCGACCTGCGGCAACCGGATGAAGGCGCGGACGCACGCACGCCGCGTGAAGGACTGAGCGCGCCTCCTCGGGGCCGCTCGGCGTAGCGTCGTCCGGGTGGATGCTCCGGCCCTCGGCGCATCCCTCGATCGAGGGAGCGCGTCATGAAGGTCGTCATCACGGGATCACGAGGCAAGGTCGGCCGTGCCGCCGTCCGCCGGTTCGTCGAGGCCGGGCACGACGTCCTCGGCGTCGACCTCGTCCGGCCCGTCTTCGACACGGGCGTCGACGAGCCCGGCCGGTACGTGATGGGCGACCTGACCGACGCGGGGACCGCCTTCTCGGTCGTCGCGGGGGCCGACGTCGTCGTCCACGTCGCGGCCATCCCGCAGCCCACCGCGAACCCGGCCCACGTCGTGTTCCACACCAACCTGATGTCCACGTTCAACCTGGTCGAGGCGGCCGTACGGTTCGGCGTGCCCCGCTTCGTCAACGTGTCGAGCGAGAGCATCGTGGGCAACTTCTTCCCCGAACGGCCCTTCCTGCCCGACTACGTGCCGGTCGACGAGGAGCACCCCCTCCACCCGCAGGACCCCTACGCCCTCTCGAAGGCGTTCGGCGAACAGCTGATGGACGCCGCCGTCCGCCGCTCCGACCTGCGCGCGATCTCGATCCGCCCGAGCACCGCCCACGACGAGAGCAACTACGAGGCCAACCTCGGCCCTCAGGTGCGCGAGGCCGACCCCGACAGTGCGAACTTCGGCAGCTACGTCGACGCCGACGACCTCGCCGACGCCCTCCTGCTCGCCGCAGAGTCCGACCTGCCGGGTCACGAGGTCTTCTACATCGCAGCAGCCGACAACGCCGGCGGCCACGACTTCGCCGCCACGCTCCGTCAGCACCACGGCGACCGGATCGAGTTGCGCGAACTCGCCCGGGCCGACGCGTCGGGCATCTCGACCGCCAAGGCGGCCCGCATGCTCCGCTGGAGGGCGAAGCGCTCCTGGCGAGACCACCTCGACACCGAGGGTCACGCCCTGCCGAAGGCCTGACCGCCGACGAGCGTCAGAGCAGCTCGGCCAGCAGGGCGAAGGTGCGGTCGGTTGCCTCGAGGTGCCTGTCGTGGTGGACGCAGGGCGGACGACGGATCCGCCAGGCATGTCACCATGGGGCGTACGCCGACCCGACCGAGCCGACGCACGCACGAACGCACGAGAAGGGCACGATCATGGCCGATGCCGGGTTCAGCAAAGAAGAGAAGGCCGCCATGAAGGAGCGCGCCGCCGAGCTCCGGGCCGAGGCGAAGCGTCAGAAGCTGGCCGACAAGTCGGCCGCCGAGGCGCAGGACGCCGCGGACGCCATCGCGGCCATGACCGACGTCGAACGACCGATCGCCCAGATGGTGCACGAGGTCGTCGCCGAGCACGCCCCGAACCTCGCCCCCAAGACCTGGTACGGCTTCCCCGCCTACGCCGGGGAGGACGGCAAGGCCGTCGTGTTCTTCCAGCCCGGCGCCAAGTTCGGCACGCGCTACTCGACCCTCGGGTTCCAGGACGGTGCGCAGCTCGACGACGGCACGCTCTGGCCCACCTCGTACGCGGTGACCGGCGCCGACGACGCGACCCGCGCCTCCGTCGCCGCCCTCGTCCGGAAGGCCGCCGGACTCTGACGCGTCAGTACGCGTCGGCCGACAGGGCGATCAGCAGGTAGGCGACCGGCCCGGCGAAGGCGAGGAGCACCGCCAGGGTGACGGCGGTGATCGGCAACCCCATCAGGCGCTGTCGGAGGGCGAGGGAGACCACGCCGACGACGACCGTCACGACCGCGAGGACCCAGCACAGCACCGACGCCACCGTCGCGACGCCGAAGGCGTGGATGCCGTACGCCGCCGCCTCGCCGCGGTAGGAGTGGATCATCGGCTGGAGGACGACGAAGGGGACGACCCCGGTGACGACCACGAGCACCACCGAGGTGATCGGCAGGACGAGGCGGGCGGGGTGGCGTGGCCGAGGGCGGGCCGGGCCCGGCGGCGGAGCCGGAGGCGCGGGCGGTGCGACGGGAGGCCAACTCATGCCGCCACCCTAGGCGGACCGTTCGGTCGACGCCGTCGCGGACGCGTCCCTCGGCCCGGCGCTATGATCGTCCCCACAACACACGGGAGTCCGGTGAGCCGGGCTGAGAGGAAGCGAACCACGCTTCGACCGTTGAACCTGATCTGGGTCATGCCAGCGCAGGGAGGAGAAGAACAGATGTCCACGTCCACGCCCGAAAACCGTTCCACGGCGGCTCGCGACAGGTCGACCGGCTTCACGCCGAAGGCTCGCACCACCCCCACCCGGCGCTGGCGCGTCGTCGACATCGTGGTGGCCAGCGTCATCGGCGTGGCCGCCGGCGTCGTCTTCTGGGCCTGGGGCCTGGCCTACACGCCCATCGACAGCGTCCTGAGCTTCTCGGGCGGCTTCGAGGGCATCCTCAACGGCGGCTGGCTCTTCGCCGGCGTCCTGGGCGGCATCGTCATCCGCAAGCCCGGGGCCGCCGTCTACACCGAGGTCGTCGCGGCGGTCGTCTCGATGCTGATCGGGACCCAGTGGGGCTTCTCGGTGCTCATCTGGGGCATCGTCCAGGGCCTGGGCGCCGAGATCGTGCTCGCGGTCTTCCTCTACAAGTCGTGGCGGATCGGCACGGTGCTGCTCGCGGGTGCCGTCGCCGGCCTCGCCGTCGGCCTGATGGACACGAGCTTCGCCTCGGCCGCCGCCTACGCCGCCGGGTCGAAGACGATCTACGTCGTGACCTCGGTCGTCTCGGGCACCGTCATCGCCGGCCTGCTCTCGTGGCTCGCGGCCCGCGGCCTCGCCCGCACGGGCGCGCTCTCGCGGTTCGCCTCGGGACGCTCGGCGGACGCCCGGATCTAGGCGCGCCTCCTCGTGGTCCTTCCCGTGAGCGGAACGAGCGGCGGACGACCGGCGGTGGACGCGGGTGCCCGCGTCACCGCCCGGGGCTGGGGGTGGCGGCACGCCGGTCGTCGCCTGCCCGCCGTCTCGCAGCTCGACCTCGACGTCGCCCCCGGTGAGCGCGTGCTGCTGCTCGGCGCGTCCGGCGCCGGCAAGTCGACGCTGCTCGCCGGCCTCGCCGGGGTGCTGGGCGGAGACGACGAGGGCGACGAGGCCGGCGACCTGCTGGTGGACGGCCGCGCCCCCGCCGAGCAGCGCGGCCGGGTCGGCCTCGTCCTGCAGGACCCCGACTCGCAGGTCGTCCTCGCCCGCGTGGGCGACGACGTCGCGTTCGGCTGCGAGAACCTCGGCGTGCCCCGCGACGAGATCTGGCGCCGCGTCGGGCACGCCCTCGACGCCGTCGGGCTCGACCTGCCGCCGTCCGCGTCCACGTCCGAGCTGAGCGGCGGCCAGAAGCAGAGACTGGCGCTGGCCGGGGCCCTCGCCATGCGTCCTGGCCTGCTGCTCCTCGACGAGCCGACGGCCAACCTCGACCCCGAGGGCGTCGTCGAGGTGCGCGACGCCGTGGCCCGCGTCGTCGCCGACACCCGGGCGACGCTGGTCGTCGTCGAGCACCGCGTGTCGGTCTGGCTGCCCGTCGTCGACCGCGTCGTCGTGCTCGACTCCGGTGGGGGAGTCCTGGCCGACGGTCGCCCCGACGACGTGCTGCGTGCCGAACGCGACCGCCTCGTCGCCGCCGGGGTCTGGGTGCCCGGCGCCGCGCCTCCTGCGCCCGTCCGGTCGCGCACGACCGGTGACCGGTTGGTGACGGCGTCGGGTCTCGACGTGGGGCACAAGGGGCCCAAGGGCCGCGCGGTGGCCACGGGCATCGACCTCACGGTCGTCGAGGGGCGGGCGCTCGCGGTGACCGGCACGAACGGCTCGGGCAAGTCCACGCTCGCCCTCACCGTCGCGGGGCTGCTCGCCCCCGTCGCCGGAGTCCTCGAGGCCACGCCGTCGTTCGCCGACGGCGCCGGTCCGTCTCCGATCCGATGGAAGCCCCGACAGCTGCTCACCCGCGTCGGCACCGTCTTCCAGGACCCGGAGCACCAGTTCCTGACGGCGACCGTCCGTCGTGAGCTGGCGGTGGGGCCGGAGGCGCTGGGCGCGTCCCCGAGGGAGGTCGCGTCGCGCGTCGACCACCTCCTCGACCGCCTGCGTCTCGACCACCTGGCCGGTGCGAACCCGTTCACGCTCTCGGGCGGCGAGAAGCGCCGGCTCTCGGTCGCGACCGTGCTCGCCTCGCGCCCGTCGGTGCTCGTGCTCGACGAACCGACCTTCGGGCAGGACGCCCGCACCTGGCACGAGCTCGTGGTCCTGCTGGCCGACCTGCTCGACGAGGGCCGCGCGGTCGTCGCCGTGACCCACGACGCCGAGTTCGTGGCCGCCCTAGCCGACGACGTGCTCGACCTGAGCGCCCACGCCCGCCGCGCCGACCCCGTCGAGGCGCGTCGATGAGCGTGCTCACCCCGGTCGTGGCGACCGGCGTGGTCGGGCGCGTCAACCCGGTCGCGAAGCTGCTCGCCGCCGTCGTCCTCGCGCTCGCCCTCCTGCTGTCGATCGACTGGGTCTCGGCCGGCACCGCTCTGCTGCTCGAGGGGCTGTTGCTGCCCTTCGCCGGTCTGTCGGCCCGGCAGCTGCTCGCCCGTTCGGCGCCGCTCTGGATCGCCGCCCCGACGTCGGTCGTCGCCATCGCCCTCTACGGACGCGACGGCGGGGCGTCGGTGGTCGAGTGGGGGTTCCTCTCGGTGACCGAGGGGTCGCTGGCCCTCGCCGGCGCGATCGGCCTGCGCATCCTCGCCGTCGGGGTGCCGGGCATCGTGCTGTTCGCGACGACCGACCCGACCGACCTGGCCGACGGTCTCGGGCAGGTGTTGCGGCTGCCGGCGCGTTTCGTGCTGGGGGGACTCGCCGGGTTGCGTCTGGTCGGGCTGTTCATGGACGACTGGCGCCAGCTCGCGTTGGCCCGACGTGCCCGGGGCGTCGCGGACTCGGGCGGTCCGATCGGTGCGCTGCGGCGGTTCGGGCAGCAGGCGTTCGCGTTGCTCGTGCTGTCGGTCCGACGCGGCAGCAAGCTCGCCACCGCCATGGAGGCCAAGGGCTTCGGCAGCGACGCCCCGCGCACCTGGGCGCGTCCGTCGTCGTTCGGCCTGCGGGACGTCGTCCTCGTCGCCATCGGCGTCGTCATCGCCGCCACCTCGGTGACCGCGGCCGTCCTGGCCGGCACGTGGGAGTTCGTCCTTGCCTGAGCACGTCGCCGTCGACGAGGCCGTCGACGTCCTGCTCCGCCGAGCCGAGGAGGCGCGGGTCGGCTCGCGTCGCGTGGTCCTGTTGATCGACGGCCGCTCGGGTTCGGGCAAGACCACGCTCGGCCGTGCGGTGGCCGCCGCGTGGCCCGACGACCGGCTGGGCCCTGCACGGCTCGTGCACCTCGACGACGTCTACCCGGGCTGGTACGGGCTCGAGGCGGCCTCCCGGGCGCTCGAGACGTCCATCCTGTCGCCGGTCGCTCCGGGATGGCAGCGGTGGGACTGGGAGCACGACCGCGCGGGGGCGTGGGAGGTGCTCGACCCGGCCGTCTCGCTGATCGTCGAAGGGGCCGGGGCGGTGACCCGCGCCTCCTCGTCGCTCGCCGACGTCCGCGTCTGGCTGGAGCTCGACGCGGACACCCGTCGGCGACGGGCCCTCGACCGCGACGGT
Source organism: Frigoribacterium sp. CFBP 8759 (assembly GCF_014841655.1). NCBI lineage: Bacteria > Bacillati > Actinomycetota > Actinomycetes > Micrococcales > Microbacteriaceae > Frigoribacterium > Frigoribacterium sp. CFBP 8759. Next base: position 222,141 of record NZ_JACYUH010000001.1, on the reverse strand, counting down.
GCCGCCTTCGAACCGTGGTGGGACGTCTGGGCCGCTCAGGAGGATCGGCACCTCGCGCGCTCGTCGCCCCGGGAGCTCGCCGACGTGGTCGTCTCGGCCGGGTGGTCGCCGACCTCAGAGCACGCCCCGGGCTCGGAGCAGGTCGCCCAGGACGGGTGACACGGCGAGTGCGAACGCGGTCGTGAGGTGGACGCGATCCTCTTTCACGGGGACGTCGCCGACGAACGCCGGACAGAGGTCGCTGACGCAGGTCAGCACACGCAGGTCGACCAGCACGCCGCCGATCGACTCGAGCACGTCCTGATCGGCGGCCGCGCGGTCGATCCAGGTACGGGACGTCCGGGAGATGCAGTCGACGGGGCTGCCCCCGCGCCGGAAGCACGACGCGATGTCGGCGTCGTCCGGCGGCGGAGTGAGGACGACGACGGACCCCGCGGCCTCGGCCAGGCGCCGGGCGTAGGCGCCGAAGCCCTCGGACCACCGATCGGGCGTGATCGTGCCGCCTCCGTCCTCGGAGAGCGTCTGGTACGAGTTGGTCACGAGGACGACGTCGGGGTGCGTCTCGTCGATCAGGGCGAGGGTCTCGTCGTTGTGCGCCCGGCAGGACTCGAGGATGCCCGTGACGTCGTTCTGGACGCGGATGTCGACGAACGGGCAGGCGAACTTGGCCCGGTTGACGAGGGTGAACCCGCTCTCGGCCGACTCGGCCAGCGGGACGAGCGCGTCGAGGTGGTGCATCGCCGTCGAGTCCCCGACGAGCACGACGGTGGTGCTCGCCGAGGGAGAGGTCCACGAGCAGTCGTCCGGGGTGAGGCCCTGGGCCTCGGCGTCGCCGCAGGCGAGGTGCGGGCTGCCGGTCCGCGTCCCGTCGAGGACCGACTCGATGCTCGGGTCGAGCTCGGGCCACGAGGTCGCGGACAGCGCCCTGCTCACCTCGCCGGACCACTCGTCGACCGACGGGACGTCGAGGCCGTCGAGGCCGTCCGTCCCGCCGGGCTCGGCGGGCTCGCCGGGCTCGCCGGTCGTCCCCACTGCGGCGCCGTCGGGGCCTCCGTCGGTCGACGCGGAGGGCAGGACGGGTGGAGCAGCGGCGGGGCGGACGGCGTCCACGGCGAGGGCGGTGGCCGTGAGGGCGGCCACCGCGAGCAGCGCGGCCCCTCCGCGCCGGTAGGTCGATCGATGGTCTCGTCTCCACCGTCGCCAGGCGTGCCCGGGTGGTCCCGGCTCGAGCAGGGGCGAGGTGATGAGCGGCCGTTCGACCAAGTGGTAGGTCAGTGCGGACAGGACGAGGGTGGACACGAGGACGGCCGGCCAGAGCCGGGCCGGTTCGTCGCCGAGCAACGACGTGCCGACGACCAGGGCGACGAAGTGCCAGAGGTAGATCGAGTACGAGAGGTCTCCCACGATCATCACGGGCCGGCCGGCGAGGGGCCCGAGCCACGGTGTGCCGGCGCACCCCGTGCCCGAGGCGAGGACGAGCAGCGTGGCCGCCACGGGCAGCAAGGCGCCGGGGGCCGGGAACGGGACGGTGCCCGTCGTGACCCAGGCCGAGGCCACGACGCCGACGATTCCGACCCACGCCAGGGCCGGACGGAGGGCGGCGGGGAGCCGGGTCATCGCGGAGGCCGCCGTCGCGAGGAGCGCTCCGAGGGCGAGCTCCCATGCGCGGGTCAGGCTCGAGAAGTAGGCGACGGTCGGCGACGTCGTGGACTGGTGCCAGGCCCACGCCAGCGATCCGAGCACGAGCACCAGAAGCAGGACCCCCAGGGCGACCCTCGGGACGGTCGGCCCCTTCCGTCGCCGGGCGACGGCGACCGCGGCGACGACCACGACGGGCCAGACCAGGTAGAACTGCTCCTCGACGGCGAGGGACCAGTAGTGCTGGAAGGGCGACTCGGGGCCCTGGGCGGCGAAGTAGTCGGTCCCGGTGGCGGCGAAGTGCCAGTTCGCGAGGGACGCGACGGACCAGAGCGCGTCGATCGCCGCCGACGCCCCGCGGGACGAGCCGACGACGAGCCAGGTGGCCGCCGTGCCCAGGACGAGCACCAGGACGCTCGCCGGAACGATGCGGCGGATGCGTCGTCGCCAGAAGGCCGCGACCGAGATCCGTCCGTGACGATCGGCCTCGCGCAGCAGGAGCCCCGTGATCAAGAACCCCGACACGACGAAGAACACGTCGACCCCGACGAATCCACCGGCGGGCCGCCCCGTGACGTGCTCGAGGACCACCATCGTCACGGCGAGGGCCCGGAGGGCCTGGACGTCGAGACGGTGGGCGAGGGCGGGACGGCGAGAGGCGATGTTCTGGTCGATGGTGTGCACCCGATCTTCTGACGACATGTGGTGAGGCATATATTACCCACGCTCGTGTACCCTGCCGTCATGACTGATCCACTCGACCAGACGCCGATCCGATCGCGTCGCGGTTTCCTGCTCGTCGGTGCGGCGGGCATCGCGGCGGCCGGTGCCGCGGCCGTCGCCCCCGGCACCCGTGCCGCTCGCGCCGCCGACGGGCCGGCAGCCGACGCGCCGCCAGCCGACGGTTCGGGGGCGTCGCCGGCTGCGGAGGTCGGGACGTCGGACGACCGCACGGGGGTCGACGTCCGTGACCACGGTGCCGCCGGCGACGGTCTGACCGACGACACCGCCGCGTTCACCGCGGCCGTCGAGGCGGCCAGGGTGGTCCGGGGGCGTGTGCTCGTCCCGGCGGGCACGTACGTCGTCGACTCCGTCACGGTGCCCCTGTTGGTCTCGATCCAGGGCACGGGGGCCGATGTCAGTCGCTACGGGGCCTCGACCGACGGTGGCGTCACCATCCGGCACCTCGCCCGTTCGACGAGGCCGATGGTCGTCGTCGACGGGAACGGTGTCACGCTCGAGGGGCTGACCCTGCAGGGCAACGGCTCGGCGGCACCCCTCGTCCAGGTCGTGAACGGGTTCGAGTCGCGCTTCGACAGGGTGCAGTTGGCCGGCGTGGCCGGAACGGCCCTCCTCGTCGAGCGCGTCAACAACAACCTCTGGTCGGACCTGTTCGTCAACAACTGCGGGTCGGCCGACGCGGCCGCGGTCGTCGTGCGGTCACCGGCGTCAGGTGGGTCGAACACGAACACGTTCACCTGCGTCAACCTGCACATCGAGGGCAGTGCGAACGTCGCCCTCGATCTCGCCTGGGGTTCGACCGCCGAGTACTTCGTCGAGTTCGTGAGGCTGATCGCCCCGCACATCGAGACGTTGCAGCGGGCGGGATCGGGCGGTGACGCGACCGTGCGCATCGGCAACGTCCGGCAGATCGAGTTCGTCGCCCCGACGATCTACGGTGGCCCGGGTCCCCTGATCGAGCACTACGAGAGGCGACGTCGTGGCGTCGACATCGACGGCGGCATCCGCCTGCTCGGCGGTGCCCTGCTCGGCGCGGACCCTGCCCAGGTCGGAGCGTCGACCGTGCTGGTGCGGCTGACCAAGGGCGACGACTTCGCCCTGGTGGGCACCCGTCTCGGTCGCTTCACGCAGGCAGGGGTCGAGTTGGGGGAGGGGTACGGCTCGCGGTTCGCCGTCGATCCAACGACACGGATCGCCACGACCGGCTCGGCCGTCGACGTCGTCGACCGACGAGAGGTCGAGGCTCGGCCGCTCTGGGCCTGGGGTGGCGACCTCGCGGTCGGACGTCGGTTGCTGGGTGCCCTCGGTGGCCCCTCGCCCGTGGCGTCGGCCATGGGGCGGAACGGCGACGGCGCCCCGGTTCCCACCCTGTCGGGTTCCGATCTGAGGGGAACGGTCGGCTTCGGTTCGGGTCGGGCCCGTCGTCCCGGCACGCAGGTGCGGGTCCGCTATTCGAAGCCCTTCACCACGGCGCCGGTGGTCTCGATCTGTCCGGCGTCGAACACGGCTGCGTCCGCCCAGTTCTTCGTCGTCTCGCGACCCGACGCCTTCGACGTCGAGATGGTCGGTGACCTCGAGGAGGGCCTCTCGGCCGACGCCTACCGGTTCACGTACCAGATCATCGGCTGACGGCGGCCTCCGTCAGGCCCAGCCGAGTTCGTGCAGTTGGTGGTCGTCGATCCCGTAGAAGTGGGCGATCTCGTGGACGAGCGTGACGTGGATCTCGTCGGCGAGCTGGTCGAGGTCGTCCACGGCGGCGAGGTGCGGTTCTCGGTAGAGGATGACCCGGTCGGGTAGTTCGCCGAAGCCGTACTGTCCACGCTCGGTCAGGGCGACGCCGTCGTAGAGGCCGAGCAGGTCGAGCGTGCCGTCCTCGGGGCGGTCTTCCGTGACGAACACGACGTTGTCGAGCCCGTCGACCATGTCGTCGGGCAGCAGATCGAGTTGGTCGACCACCATCGCGTCGAAGGCCTCCGCGCTCACCTCCGCCGGGTCGATGCCTGCTGCCGGTCGTTCGTCGGCATCCAGCGCGTCATCGCCGTTCTCGGGGGAGTCGTCCACCCTCTCACTCTCGCACGCCCACACGGCCTGTCGCTGGACGCCGCCCCATGCCCGCGACGAGCGCAGCGATGCGGCAACCCGCCAGGCCGTGACCGCGACGAGCGCAGCGAAGTCCCGACCCACGACGTCTCGGATGCGCTCGCGCATCCGAGACCAAAAGGCCCCAGAACCCAAAAAATCCCCTGCCCATCGGAGGGCAGGGAATTTCATTTGGGTGAGTAACGGGGCTTGAACCCGCGGCCTCCTAGACCACAACCAGGCGCTCTACCAGCTGAGCTATACCCACCATGTGTCGTTTCCGACGATGCTGGCGACTGCCGAGGCGATCGCAACGAGAAGACTCTACTACAGCCGGGGGGCCCATTCGTCCACGACGGCCTTCGAGATCGCCTGGACGTCCTCGGTGGTGGGACCCGGGTCGGCGACGAATCCGGCACGGCGGTAGTACTCGAGTTCGCGGATGGATTCGAGGATGTCGGCCAGGGCTCGGTGTCCGCCGTGTTTCTGCGGAGCGTTGAAGTACACGCGGGGGAACCAACGGCGGGCCAGCTCCTTGATCGAGGACACGTCGACGCTGCGGTAGTGCAGGTGGCCGTCGACGCGCGGCATGTACTTGGCGAGGAACGCGCGGTCCGTGCCGATGGTGTTGCCGGCGAGGGGCGCGTGCTGCTCGGTGGGCACGTACTTCAGGATGTACTCGAGCACCTCGAACTCGGCCTCGGCGAGGCTGACGCCGTCCGGGATCTCGTCGATGAGGCCGGACGAGCGGTGCATCTCTGTGACGAAGTCGCCCATGTTGTCGAGGGCGGACTGGTCCGGCTTGATGACGATGGCGAAGCCGGGGTGCACGGGCTTCAGGTCGAAGTCGGTCACGACCACGGCCACCTCGACCAGTTCGTCGACCGAGAGGTCGAGCCCGGTCATCTCGCAGTCGATCCAGACCAGTCGGTCGTTGCTCGTAGCCATTCCGCGAGTCTAGTCCGGTGCCCTTCCGGCACCGCGCCTCCTGCACGGGACCAGGGCAGGAGGCGCGGTGCGGTGCGGTCAGATCGCCTCGCCGGCTCCGATGGCCTCGGCTTCGACGCGAGCCGGTTCGGGGCCATCGTCGACCCGGCGCAGGGCCCCGCGGGCGGCTACCACGACGACGAAGGCGACGGCGACGCTCGCGGCGGCGAACACGTAGGCGGCACTCGGGTCGATGGTGTCGGCGAGCAGGGTCGCGACGGGCGGGGCCACGGCGCCGCCGAGGAAGCGCACGCCCGAGTAGGCGCTAGACGCGACCGAGCGGGGCAGGTCGGTCGCCTCCATGACGGACTCGGTCAGCACCGTGTTGAGCACGCCGAGCACCAGGCCGCCGACCACCACGCAGACCACGAGGGCGGCCGGCGTCCGGACGACGACCGCGGCGGCGACGAGGTCGAGCGCGAGCAGGGGGAGTGCGATGCGCAGCACGGTCGTCCGACGCAGGCGTGCGGTCAGCAGCGGGGCGACCCAGACCGAGGTGATCGCGAGGCCGACGCCCCAGCCGAAGAAGGTGAACCCGATGCCGAGAGCCCCGAAGCCCAGCGGGTACGGCGTGTACGCGAGCAGGACGAAGAATCCGATGTTATAGAAGAGGGCGGTCGCCGCAAGGGCGCCGAGGGCCGGGCGACCCAGGGCGCGGAACGGGGCCGACAGCGTCGTGGGCGTGGGTTTCTCCATGGCGTCGCCCTTGAGGAACAGCACGATCGCGATGAAGGCGATCGCCATCAGGGTGGTGACGCCGAAGAACGGGCCGCGCCAGCTGACCGAGCCGAGCAGGCCGCCGATCAGGGGGCCGATGGCGATGCCGAGTCCGAGGGCCGCCTCGTAGAGGATGATCGCCGAGGCCGTGCCGCCGGACGCCGCGCCCACGATCGTCGCGAGGGCGGTCGAGATGAACAGGGCGTTGCCGAGCCCCCAGCCGGCACGGAAGCCGATGATCGACCAGACGTCGCCACTGGTGGCGGCGAGCAGGGCGAAGAGCACGATCAGGGCGAGCCCGATCAGCAGGGTGCGCTTGGCGCCGAGTCGACTCGACACCCAGCTGGTGAAGAACATCGCCACGCCCGTGACGGCGAGGTAGCTCGTGAAGAGCAGTTCGGTCTGGGTCGGGCTGGCCTTCAGCGACTCGGCGATGGCGGGGAGGATCGGGTCGACGAGCCCGATGCCCATGAAGGCGACGACACAGGCGAAGGCGATGGCCCACACGGCGGTCGGCTGCTTCAGGATGCTCGGCCCGGATTCGTGCGCGATGCCGGAAGAGGACGAGGAGCTCGAGGCAGAGGCGCTCACGCGAACACCGCCTCGGCGTCGGAGTGGACTTCCGCGTGGCCGGCGGCGCGGTGGCCGACCCGCGACGCCAGGAGGCGCGTGGCGTGCTCGAGCACGGCCCACTCGTCGTCGTCCAGGTCGGCGAAGAGGCCGCCGAGCGAGTCGGCGAGTTGCCCCCGCCACTCGACGAGCGCCGCCGTGCCCTTGTCGGTGATGGCGATGAGCCACGCCCGGGAGTCGTCGGTGTCGGCGATGCGCTTGACGAGCTCGTCCTCGGCGAGGCCCCGGAGGAGCTTGGTCATGGTGGGCTGCGACACGCGGCTGGCCCGGGCGAGGTCCCCGACGCGGAGCTCGCCGTCGGTCGTCAGGATCGAGAGCGTGCGCCACACGGCGGGTGAGGTGGTGCGGCCGGTCTCCTGTGCGGCGATGCGCGTCAGGCGATGGGTCGACGTCAGGAGGGATTCCAAGATGTCTGTCGGCTGGGGAGTCATCCCTCAAGTGTATAGCCAAGCTATATAGGTTGGCTATGCATTGTCGCCGGGCGAAGCTGGGCGCCGACTCCGTGCCTCCTGGTAGACCTGTGGACATGACAGACAGCAAGCCCACCGTGGCCGAGGGTTCCGAGTACGTCGTCTTCTTCGACGGCGGTCCGAGCGACGGCTCCACCGACACCCGCATCAGCACCGACGGCTCGTACGACGAGCAGATCACCGATTTCGTGTTGGTCGACGGCATGGAGACCGGCATCGTCTACACCGCCACCGAGGCCAAGATGGTCGGCGAACAACTGCAGGTCCACTACTCGCTCGACGCGAAGGACAGCGACCCCGTCGTCGACCCGGAAGACCGAAACGACGACCGCGACAACTGACGTCGGCGGCCCCGGCCGCACCGACTCACCAGACCGCAGGAGGCGCGGGGGAAGTTTCCCCCGCGCCTCCTCGTTGTCCCCGGCATGATGCTCGAGCTCTACACGTCGGCCTTCTGCGGTCCCTGCCACGCGGCCAGGGCGGTCGTCGCCGAGGCGAAGGACCTCCTGCCCTCGCTCGTCGTCGACGAGGCCGACGTCGCCGCCCGGCCCGCCGACGCCGAACGGCGCGAGGTCCGCAGCACGCCCACCATCGTGGTCACGCGGGACGACGGCGAGGTGGTCTTCCGCTCACCGGGCGTGCCGACGTTGGACCGCCTGCTCGGGGCCCTGGCCCTCGCGATCTGATCGCGGGACCCCCGTCATGGAAGGCCCATAGGATCTCCGCGGCGTCGCCATCGACTGATGCGAGGCCGCTGATGGCGTGGCGACCGATCGTGGTCCCATGCCTGACACCGACATCCTGCGTCTCGACATCGTGGTGCCCGTCTTCGACGAGGCCGCCACCCTCGAGGCCAGCATCACGAGCCTCCATGACCATCTGACCCGCCACGTCACCGAGACCTGGCGCATCACCGTGGCCGACAACGCCAGCACCGACGGCACGCCGGCCCTCGCCGACGACCTCGCCCGACGCCTGCGGTGCGTGACCGCCGTCCACCTCGCCGAGAAGGGCCGAGGCCGTGCCCTCAAGCAGGTCTGGGCGGCCTCGCCCGCCGACGTGCTGGTCTACCTCGACGAAGACCTCTCCACCGACCTCTCTGCGCTCGGCCCGCTCGTCGCACCGTTGCTCTCCGGCCACTCCGACCTCGCGATCGGCACCCGGCTGAGCCGGTCGTCGCGGGTCGTGCGCGGCGGCACGCGGGAATTCGTCTCGCGCAGCTACAACTTCCTGCTGCGTCGCACGATGGGGGTCGGGTTCAGCGACGCCCAGTGCGGCTTCAAGGCGATCCGGCGCGAGGCCGCCGAGCGACTGCTGCCCCTCGTCGAGGACACCGGGTGGTTCTTCGACACCGAACTGCTGATCCTCGCCGAGCGCTCGGGCCTGCGCATCCACGAGGTGCCGGTCGACTGGGTCGACGACCCCGACAGCTCGGTCGACATCGTCTCCACGGCCGCCGCCGACCTCAAGGGGATGCTGCGCGTGGGCACGGGCATCGCCCGGGGCGCGATCCCGGTCCAGGCGGTGTACGACGCGATCGGGAGGCGTCCGTTCGAGCCGCCCGCGCCTCCGACGTTCTTCTCGCAGGTCGTGCGGTTCGGCGTCGTCGGGGTCGCCTCGACCGCCGCGTACGCGCTGCTCTACCTCGGCGCGCAGCAGGTGATGCCGGCCCAGGCGGCGAATTCCGTGTCGTTGCTCGTCACGGCCGTGGTCAACACGGCCGCCAACCGGCGGTTCACGTTCGGGGTACGGGGGGCGTCGGGCGTGGCGCGACACCAACTGCAAGGGCTGATGGTCTTCGTCCTCGCCTGGGCGCTGACCTCGGGGTCGCTCGTCGTGCTGCACGCCGCGGCTCCCGCGGCCGACGCGCAGGCCGAGCTGCTGGTCTTGACGGCCGCGAACCTCGTCGCGACCGTCCTGCGCTTCGTGCTCCTGCGCGTCTGGGTGTTCCGGTCGGAGGCGACGCACGTGACGCCGGGACCGGCCGACGAGCGGGTCGGTGTCGCCGACCCCGTGTCCGACCTCGCCACCCGCGTCGCCGCCGTGGCCGGCGACGACGACGTCACGGTGGTCGGTCGATGAGCGCCGGGACCACGCCGGTGCCGCTGACCGATCGACGCTCGCCGTCCGGGTCGGCCGGCCCGCGCCTCCGTCCGCTCGCTCGTCGCCTGGTGCGCGGGCGTGAGGACGCGGCACGGTGGGAGCGACCGGCGTTCCTCGCGCTGCTGGTCGCCACGGGGGCTCTCTACCTGGTGAACCTGTCGGCGAACGGCTGGGCGAACTCGTTCTACTCGGCCGCGGTGCAGGCCGGTTCGCAGAACTGGGAGGCGTTCCTCTACGGCTCGTCCGACGCCGCGAACTCGATCACGGTCGATAAGCCGCCCGCGAGCCTGTGGGTCATGGCGTTGTCGGTCCGGGTGTTCGGACTGTCGTCGTTCAGCATCCTGCTGCCCGAGGCACTGATGGGCGTCGCGACCGTCGGACTCGTCTGGGCCACGGTGCGGCGGCACTTCTCGGGCGTCGCCGCGTTCGTCGCCGGTGGAGTCCTCGCGCTGACCCCGGTCGCCGCGTTGATGTTCCGCTTCAACAACCCCGACGCGCTGCTCGTGCTGCTGCTGACCCTCGCCACGTACCTGACGCTGCGCGGCGTCGAGACGGGCCGCGTCCGTTGGGTCGTCTGGGCGGGCGTGGCGATCGGCTTCGGCTTCCTGACCAAACAACTGCAGGCGTTCGTCATCCTGCCCGTACTGGCCGGGGTGTACCTCGTCGCGGCGCCCGTCCTGCTGCGCAAGCGGCTGCTGCACCTGCTGGCCGCGCTCGGTGCGGTCGTGGTGTCGGCCGGCTGGTGGGTCGCCCTCGTCGAGCTGGTGCCCGCGGGCATGCGGCCGTACGTCGGCGGCTCGCAGACCAACTCGTTCCTCGAGTTGACCTTCGGCTACAACGGCCTCGGACGGCTCACGGGCGACGAGACCGGCAGCGTGACGGGCGGGGGCGGCGGCACCGGTGCCGCCACGACAGGCATGTGGGGCGAGACCGGCATCACCCGGCTCTTCACGGGCGAGTTCGGGGGCCAGATCACCTGGTTGCTTCCCGCCGCCCTCGTGATCGGCGTCTCGGCACTCGTGCTGCTCGGCTGGCGACACCGGACCTCGGCCCGTCGGGCGACCCTGCTGCTGTTCGGGGGCTGGACGGTGCTGACCGCCCTCGTCTTCAGCTTCATGTCGGGCATCTTCCACGCGTACTACACGGTGGCGCTCGCCCCGGCCATCGCGGTCGCCCTCGGGGCTGCGGCCGACGTGTTGTGGCGACGACGGGCCCGGTCGTGGGTGCGGATCGTGCTGGCGGCGTCGGCTCTGCTCACGGGCGTCTGGGCCTGGGTGCTGCTCGGTCGGGCGGAGTCCTGGCAGCCGTGGCTCCGGTACGTCGTCGTCACGCTCGCCGTCGTGGGCGCCGTGCTCGTGCTGCTGCCGCGACGGGGCCGGGCGCTCACGGCCGCGACCCTCGCCGTGCTGCTCACGGGCGGCCTGCTGGCTCCGGCGGCCTACTCGGTCGAGACCGTGTCGACGGCCCACACCGGTTCGATCGTCACGGCCGGGCCGACCGTGTCGGGTGGCACGGGCGGGTTCGGCGGTGGTGGCGCGGGTGGCGCGGGCGGCGCCGGCGGCTTCGGCGGTCGCGGCGGGGCCGCTGGTGGCGGGCCCGGTGGCGGGGCTGGCGGAACGCCCCCGCAGCTGCCGGGCGGCACCGGCGGGGGAGCGGGCACCGGCACCGGCACCGGCACCGGGGCCGGAACCGCAGGAGGCGCGGGTACGGCCACGCGCGGACTCCCCGGTGGCGGGGGCGGAGCCGGCTCGCTGCTCGGCTCGGGCTCGGTCAGCGACGAGCTCGCTGCCGTGGTCGGCGCGGACGCGGACCGGTACACCTGGGTCGCCGCGGCCGTCGGGTCGAACAGCGCGGCGGGCTACCAGCTCGCGACGGGCGACCCGGTCATGGCGGTCGGGGGGTTCAACGGCAGCGACCCGTCACCGACCCTCGCGCAGTTCGAGCAGTACGTCGCCGACGGGCAGATCCACTGGTTCGTCGGAGGTACCGTCGGGCAGTCGAACGGCGGCAGCTCCTCCTCGAGCGAGATCGCGGCCTGGGTCGAGGCGAACTTCTCCTCGACCGAGGTCGACGGGGTCACGCTGTACGACCTGACCAGCTGACCGACCGGACGTCGCCACCGGTCCGCCCGGCCGCCCCGCACCTCCGGGGCGCGCGAGACACCGCGTTTCGTGCACCGCACCGCGACTAGTCGGGGGTCGGTGCACGAAACGCGGTGCGGAGCGTGGCTGGACCGCTACCGGGACGGAGGAGCGGGCACGGTATCGTGGTCGGGTTCGCCCCCGTAGCTCAGCGGATAGAGCAGGAGCCTTCTAATCTCTTGGTCGCAGGTTCGATTCCTGCCGGGGGCACCACGCAGCCCATGATCTACGCGGTGCTTCTCATCTCTTGGTCGCAGGTTCACGGTGTGGATGACGCTGGCTGCCGGGGGCACCACGCGACACCCCCCCCGCACGACGACGCGCCCCCGACCGAGGTCGGGGGCGCGTGGTCGTTCGTTCGCCGGGTCAGTCGTCCGCGCGTTCGGGTGTCGTCCGGCGTCGGACCTGGCTCGCACTGACCGGCTGCTCGAAACGCTCGTCGTCCATCGCATCGTCGCGGGTGTCGTCGTGGCTCGCGTCACCCGGCGTGACCGCCGGTGCCTCGGGCGCGGACACCGGCGATGGTCCGGCCAGCGGGGCGGGAGCCATCGGTGCCCGGTAGGCCTCGTCGCCACCGCGAATCGGGGCATCGTCGAGGGCCGCGGGGCGGAGCGCTGCCGAGGGTGCGGCACCCGAAGGCGCGGAGGCCTCGGCACGACGCTGCTCGGTCGCCGCCGCAGCCCGCTGCTCGGCCTCCCAGGCCTTCTGCTTCGCGGCCGTGTCTCGGTCGACGTCGGCTTCTTCGTACTTCCAGCGGGCGAGATCGTCGCGGAAGAGCTTCTTGGCCCGCCCGGGGCGGTTCTGCCACTCGACGAGGCGGTCGCGGAGTTCACCCAGCGTCTGCTCGGACTGGAAGCTGAAGGACGCCGAATTGCGCTTGATCTCGGCCAGTTCGTGAGCCGCCCAGTCGGCGGCGAGGGTGCTGCCGGTCGCGGGCGACAGCCGCAGTCGGACGTCGGCTTCGTGGCCGAGGTGATCGGCATAGGCGCGCTCCTCGACTCCGAGCGAGCTGTAGACGGCACCCTTGCGGGCCGCCGAGACGAGGGCCGCGACCGCCGCCGCTTTCGCCTCGTCCTCGTGCAACGACACGACCCGCCGCGTGCTCGCCCGGCCGATGAGGGCTGCGACGATGCCTGCCACGACGATGGCGACGAAGGGGATCACCGCATCGGTGACGACACGCCACCCGTTGTCCGAAGAGAGCCATTCGACGAGATCGTTCCACCACTGCATGGGGCGAACACTACAGCCGAGGTCGAAGGTTGCACGGCTGCGACATGCTGTCGAGCCCGCCGTCGGGGACGCCGTCACGGTGCTCCGGCGGAGGCGTCGGGATCAGGCGAACCGGAAGCAGTCGGTGGCGTCGTCGCGACTCCAGAACTCGCCGATCTCGACGAACCGACGCTGACGGGGCAGGAACCGCTTGGCGCGGTAGCGATCACCCTGCGGGTCGTCGAAGCGCTCGACGTAGCCCACGATCTCGCCACCGGGTCGGGTCACCCGGGCGAGGTCGTCGTGCACCTGGACGAGCTGTAGGCCGCCCCGGGTCGAGCGCAGGGAGGGGAGGGGAACGCCCGCGTGAGCGTGCGGCGCAGGCGGGACGATCGCGTGGTCGAGGGTGCTGCTGGTCATGAGGTGCTCCTGAGGTCATCCGGCCGATGCTGTCGAGAACACCCCTGACGCTAGGGGCGACCACCGACATCGACGTCGGACACCTCGGACACCTCGGACACGTCGGACGCGTCGGACGCCTGGAGGGCGCGGTGCCCCGTCGGCACCGCGCCGTCCGGTCAGCGGCCGGTGCCGTCGACCGCCAGCGGCTCGATCGCCGCGAGCTCGTCCTCGGTCAGCTCGGCACCGTCGAGCGCGTCGAGGCTGTCGTCCAGCTGGGCCACCGACGAGGCGCCGATGAGGGCGCTGGTCACGGCGGGTTGGCGCAGCACCCAGGTGAGCGAGAGCTGCGCGAGCGACTGGCCCCGCGCCTCCGCGATCTCGTTCAGGCCGCGGACGCGGGAGAGGTAGGTCTCGTCGAGGGCGTCCTCGGAGAACCACCGGCCCTCGGCAGCGCGCGAACCCGCGGGAGCACTGCCCGAGAGGTAGCGGTTCGTCAGGAGGCCCCCGGCCAGGGGCGAGAACACGATCGAACCGACGCCGCGGGTCAGGAGGGTGTCGAAGAGCCCTCGCTCGGGCCGGCGGTCGAACATGTTGTACCGCGGCTGGTGGATCAGCAGGGGCACGCCCTCGGCGGCCAGGGCGTCGATCGCGGCCTCGGTCTGCGCCGGGTCGTAGTTGGAGATGCCGGCGTAGAGCGCCTTGCCCTGCCGGACGGCCGTCGCGAGCGCCCCCATCGTCTCGTCGATCGGGGTCTCGGGGTCGGGGCGGTGCGAGTAGAAGATGTCGACGTGGTCCATGCCGAGCCGCCCGAGGCTGGCCTCGAGCGAGTTGAGCAGGTACTTGCGCGACCCCCCGTCGCCGTACGGCCCGGGGGTCATGTCGTAGCCCGCCTTCGACGAGACCACGATCTCGTCGCGGTAGGGGCGCAGGTTCGCCGCGGCGATGCGACCGAACTGCTCTTCGGCCGAGCCGTAGGGCGGGCCGTAGTTGTTCGCCAGGTCGAAGTGGGTGACCCCCCGGTCGAACGCGCGCAGCACGATGTCGCGCTGCGTCTCGAGGCCCCGGTCCGAGCCGAAGTTGTTCCAGAAGCCGAGGGAGATGCGGGGCAGCCGGAGTCCGCTGCGGCCGGTACGGACGTAGTCGAGTCGTGAGTACCGTGCGTCGTCGGCGACGTAGGGCGTGAAAGGTGATCTCATGCGGTCAGCCTAGGGCGGGCCCTCGGCTCGGGAGTAGGTTCACGGGCATGACGACGTTCGTTCTGGCCGGTGGGTGCTTCTGGTGCCTCGACGCGGTCTACCGCACCCTCGACGGCGTCACCGAGGTGGTCTCGGGTTACACCGGCGGAGACACCGAGCGGCCGAGCTACGACGACGTGTGCACGGGCCGCACGGGTCACGCCGAGGCCGTCGCGGTCGGCTTCGACCCCGAGAAGCTCCCCGCCGACGTCGTCCTCGACGTCTTCTTCACCCTGCACGACCCGCGGCAGCTGAACCGGCAGGGTGCCGACGTCGGCACCCAGTACCGCTCGGCGATGTTCGCCGCCGACCACGACCAGGAGGCGCTCTTCCAGGCGGCCCGTGACCGTGCCTCCGAGGCCTGGGGCGGCGGTGTCGTCACGACGATCGAGCCGCTGTCCACCTGGTACGACGCCGAGGAGCACCACCAGGACTTCTTCGCCAAGAACCCCGGCCAGGGCTACTGCACCGCCGTCGCGCTGCCGAAGGTCACCAAGATCCGCAAGTCGTACGCGAAGTACGTGCTCGCCTCGTAGACGGGTCACGCCGCCCGGTGTGACCGACCGAGAAAGAGGAAAGGGGCGCTCGACGATGAGTGACCAGAACACCTTGCACCGACAGACCTGGGTGGCCGTGGGCCCGGCAGGCGCGGTCGGGACCATCCTGCGGACAGACGACGGCTTCACGGTGCGCCTGTCCGCGAAGGGAGCCGACGGCGGCGTCTACCCGAGCCTGGCCGTGGCCAAGAGCGCCCTGTTCGCGGCGTTGGGGCCCGGCGCCGACTACCCGGAGTTCCACGAACACTGAGCCCCGATCGTCCCCGGTCGTCCCCGGACGACCTGTCGTCGTGTCGTCCCCCGGGCGGCCCCCGCGCCTCCTTCTCCACAAGGAGGCGCGGGTGCCGTCCCGGGGGTCCCTCGCCCCCGCGAGACTCCCGACATGACAGACACCATCACCCTCACAGGGATCATCGCGACCGACCCCCGGGCCCTCGTCACGCAGACCGGCCTCTCCATCACGAGTTTCCGACTCGCCTCGACGCAGCGACGGTACGACCGCGTCAAGGGCGAGTGGATCGACGGCGAGACCAACTGGTACACCGTGACGTGCTTTCGTCAGCTCGCCGACAACGTGCTGGCCAGCCTCCGCAAGGGGCAGCGGGTCGTGGTCACGGGGCGCGTCCGCATCCGCGCGTGGGAGTCGGGCGAGCGCAGCGGCATGACGGTGGAGGTGGACGCGGACGCGGTCGGTCACGACCTCGTCTGGGGCAGGTCGACCTTCGAACGGCGGGTGGCGTCCGCTTCGTCCGCCACGGCGGGCTCCTCCCCGGCCGCGGGCGGGGGCGATCCCACCGTCGCCTCCGACGAGAGCGGCTCGGCACCCGAGACGGAGGCGGACCACGGAACCGGTCACGGAGGCCCTCCGGACGGAGCAGCGACGGATGCGTCGTCGGACCCCGACCGGGTGGCGATCCCCGACGACGGCGCGGACTGGGGTGCTCCCACGGCCGTCGGCGCGGACGAGGTGGCGGCCCCGTTCTGACCACCCCGGTGACGCCCGTGTCCCGGGCCCGTGGGTCGGCACGCCGTAGACTCCTCACGGCTCGCCGACCCGCGGCCGCCGCCAGCGACGAAGGGCCCCCGTGACCGGTTCGAGACCTCCACGCGGCCTGGCGCTCGCCGCGATCGTGCTGGCCGTGGCGATCCCCCTCGTGGGGTGCACCTCGTCGCCCGAGCCGTCACCGACGACGTCGTCCGTCGCCCCGTCGACGGACGCCCCGCCGTTCTCCTCCACGTCCACGACGGCCGAGGCGCTGGCCCACTTCGACGAGGTGAACGCCGCGACCGTCGCGGCGAACGCCCGCCCGGGTGGGCGCGCCGTCGTCGACGCGCTGGTGGCGGCCGGCTTCGACAAGTCGACGATGCAGGTCACCGCCGACACGACCTCGATCGGCCGCGACGCCGACAGCGTGCAGTTCTCGGTGCTCTGGGGTCAGGACTGCCTGATCGGGCAGGTCTCGGGCGCGGGCTACAGCAGCCAGACGGCGCCGGTCCTCGGCACGGGCGCCTGCCTCGTCGGGTCGACCCGAGCCATCGACTGGTGACGTCGGGGGCGGGGCCCCGCCCGATAGACTCGCTGTCATGGCCGAATACATTTACTCGATGGTGCGCGCCCGCAAGGCGGTCGGCGACAAGCTGATCCTCGACGACGTCACCATGTCGTTCATCCCGGGGGCGAAGATCGGTGTCGTGGGGCCGAACGGCGCCGGCAAGTCGACGATCCTCAAGATCATGGCGGGGCTCGACACCCCCAGCAACGGCGAGGCGAAGCTCAGCCCCGGCTACTCGGTCGGCATCCTGATGCAAGAGCCCGAACTCGACGAGACCAAGACCGTCCTCGAGAACGTGCAAGAGGGCGTGGGGCCGATCAAGCAGAAGCTCGACCGCTTCAACGAGGTCTCGGCCGCCATGGCCGAGCCCGACGCCGACTTCGACGCGTTGCTCGCCGAGATGGGCACCCTCCAAGAAGAGATCGACGCCGCCGACGCCTGGGACCTCGACTCCCAGCTCGAGCAGGCCATGTCGGCCCTCCGCACGCCTCCGGGCGATGCCGAGGTCGCGAACCTCTCCGGTGGTGAGAAGCGTCGCGTCGCGCTGTGCAAGCTGCTGCTGCAGAAGCCCGACCTGCTGCTCCTCGACGAGCCCACCAACCACCTCGACGCCGAGAGCGTGCTCTGGCTCGAGCAGCACCTCAGCAAGTACCCCGGCGCCGTGCTCGCCGTGACCCACGACCGGTACTTCCTCGACCACGTCGCCGAGTGGATCGCCGAGGTCGACCGCGGCCGCCTCTACCCCTACGAGGGCAACTACTCGACCTACCTCGAGAAGAAGGGCGAGCGCCTCCAGGTCCAGGGCAAGAAGGACGCCAAGCTCGCCAAGCGCCTCGCGTCCGAGCTCGAGTGGGTCCGGAGCAACGCCAAGGGTCGTCAGGCGAAGTCGAAGGCGCGTCTGGCGCGCTACGAAGAGATGGCGAACGAGGCCGAGCGCACGCGCACCTTGGACTTCGAAGAGATCGTGATCCCCGTGGGCCCGCGTCTCGGCTCACAGGTCATCGACGCCAAGAAGCTCCACAAGTCGTTCGGCGAGCGTGTGCTCATCGACGACCTGTCGTTCACGCTGCCCCGCAACGGCATCGTCGGCGTCATCGGGCCGAACGGCGTCGGCAAGACCACCCTCTTCAAGACGGTCGTCGGGCTCGAGCCGCTCGACGGTGGCGAGCTCAAGGTCGGCGAGACGGTCGACATCTCGTACGTCGACCAGAGCCGTGGCGGCATCGACCCCAACAAGAACCTGTGGGAGGTCGTCTCCGAGGGGCACGACTACATCCAGGTCGGCAAGACCGAGATCCCGTCGCGGGCCTACGTGTCGCAGTTCGGCTTCAAGGGTCCCGACCAGCAGAAGAAGGCCGGCGTGCTGTCAGGTGGTGAGCGCAACCGCCTCAACCTGGCGCTGACGCTCAAGCAGGGCGGCAACCTCCTCCTGCTCGACGAGCCCACCAACGACCTCGACGTCGAGACGCTGGGCAGCCTCGAGAACGCGCTCCTCGAGTTCCCCGGCTGCGCCGTGGTCATCACTCACGACCGGTGGTTCCTCGACCGGATCGCCACGCACATCCTCTCGTGGGAGGGCCTGAACGACGACGGGACGCCCAACTGGTACTGGTTCGAGGGCAACTTCGAGGCGTACGAAGAGAACAAGGTCGAGCGCCTCGGCGCCGACGCGGCGAAGCCGAGTTCGGCCACGTACCGCAAGCTCACGCGCGACTGACCGGCACCGCACCGTCATGACCCGCCTGCACGTGCCGACCCGAGTCCGCTGGAGCGATCTCGACGGGTACCGTCACGTGAACAACGCGTCGATGCTGCGCCTCCTCGAGGAGGCGCGCATCGACGCGTTCTGGTCTGCCGACGGGGCGATCGACGAACGGTCCTCGGCCGCCGTCCTCGACGGCAGTCCGAACGCCGCGACGATGACGCTCATCGCCCGGCAGGAGCTCGAGTACCTCGTCCCCATCCCGTACCTGCGGGCCCCGCTCGACGTGCAGATCTGGGTCGGGCGACTCGGCGGGGCGAGCCTCGAGGTCTGCTACGAGGTCTGGTCGCCCGAGGGCGTCGAGCCCCGGACGCTGTTCACGAAGGCCGCCACCACCATCGTGCTGGTCGACTCGGCGACGAATCAGCCCCGGCGCATCTCCGACGTCGAGCGCGACGCCTGGTCGCCGTTCGTCGAAGAACCCCTGGCCTTCCGCCGGCGCTGACCAGGAACGTGGCGGGTCAGCCTCGCGGCACCCGCACCATGCCCTCTTGTGCGACGCTCGCCACGAGAGTGCCCGCGCGGTCGTAGATGCGCCCGAGCGAGAGGCCACGTCCGCCCACCGCATTGGGGCTCTCTTGCACGTAGAGAAGCCATTCGTCGACGCGGGCGGGACGGTGCCACCACATGGCGTGGTCGAGGCTCGCGGCCTTGAGCCCGGGGGTGACGAACGCGACGCCGTGACGGCGGTAGATCGGTTCGAGGAGGGTGTAGTCGCTCGCGTACAGCAGGGCGGCACGGTGCAGGTCGGCATCGTCGGGCAGTGGGCCGGTGGCCTTGAGCCAGACGGCCTGGTGCGCGACGTGGTCGCCCTCGACGCTGAAGAAGACCGGCGACGGCACGTGGCGCATGTCGAACGGCCGCCGGGCCCACGACTGGGCGACGGGGTTGTCGACCGCGGACAGTAGCTCGGCGTCGCTCGGGACGTCCTCGGGATCGGGAAGACCGGAGGGCATGTCGACCTGGTGGTCGAGCCCCTCGTCGGGGGTCTGGAAGGACGCGATCATCGAGAAGATCGGCACGCCGTCCTGCGACGCCTGAGTGCGACGGGTCGCGAACGACCGGCCGTCGTGGATGCGGTCGACCGTGAACGTGATGGGGATGGTGAGGTCGCCGGGCCGCAGGAAGTACGAATGCAGCGAGTGGACGTCGCGTCCGCCCCCGACGGTGCGCTGGGCGGCGACGAGGGCCTGCGCGGCGACCTGGCCGCCGAACACGCGACCGAGCGGCTCGGGCTGTGACCCACCCGTGAAGACGTCCTGACCACCGACGTTGCCCGCCGGCGAGAGGTCGAGGGTGGACAGCAGGCTCTGCAGCGGATCGTCGGTCACGCGATGTAGTTTAGGGGGCCGATGAACGACGCATTCACCCTCCCCGACTCCCTGTCCCTCAGCGATCTCGCGACCTATCTCGGGCGTGCGGGCCGGGTGGAGGACGGCTCGGTCCGGCTCATCGCCGGCTCCGGTGTCCTGGCCGTCTACGTCGCCGTGTTCTACCCGATGGGTCTGCTCGACTCGAGCCCCACCGTGCTGGGGCTCCGCACCTTCCAACTCGACGACCGCCCCGAGTTCGACGCCGTGGTCCCGGTCCGGTCGCTGAAGGAGCGCCTCGTACGCCTGCAGAACGACGTCGTCGACCCGACCGCTGCGGTCACCGCGTCCGTGCCCGCCACGGTCAACACCGTGACGTGGGCAGCGATCTCGCCGCCACGCGGGGGCTGGACGCGACTCGGCCCGATCGAGGCCGACCGCCTCCGATCGACCGCCGAGGCCGGAATCGCCCGCGTCGCCGAGGCGATCCCCACGGGCACCGGTGAGCAGATCGTGCACCGGGTGCGAGCCGACGTGTGGTCGGCCCCCGTCGAGGGTGCCGAGGGGGTTCCCGCCGGAGCCGGCTTCGGTGCCCTCAGCCTGGGATTCCTCGACGGCGAGGACGAGGTCGCGGTGTTCGAGACCGGCACGTGGACCCGCCTCACGACGCCCAAGGGCCACGTGCTCGTCAAGCGGCGCTCGTCCCTGCTCTGACGATCGGCCCGGAGGTGGGCGGTCCGAGGCGGGCGGCCCGGCGGTGGGCGGTCAGCGCTCGAACGTGTTGACCATGGCCTGCGCGGCGCGATCCAGGTAGCCCCAGAGCATCGCGTCGTCGAGCGGAGCGAGTTCGAGTTCGTCGACGGCCACCCGCATGTGCTGCAGCCAGTGGTCACGTGCCTCGGGCGTCACCCGGAACGGCATGTGCCGCATGCGCAGGCGGGGGTGCCCGCGCTCCTGGCTGTAGGTGGTGGGGCCGCCCCAGTACTGCTCGAGGAACCCCGTCAAGCGTTGGATCGCGCCCTCGAGATCCGCTTCCGGGTACATCGGCCAGAGCACCTCGTCGGTCCGGACCCCCTCGTAGAAGCGGCGGACCAACTTCTCGAAGGTCGGCCGCCCACCGATCTGCTGCCAGAAGTTGCCCTGGGCGGCGTCGTCACCGAGGCCCCGCCGGACGGTGACCGGCACGGCAGACGGCGGGGGAGTCACGGGCTGAGCGGTGGACGGGCGCGGCGTCACCGGCAGGTCGGTCATCTGCGCTTGCTCCGCGGCACGTGGGGCGTCGGCGCCGTGCGGGGCGCCCGGGCGCCCTGGACCGAGGAGGCGCTGTCGAAGCCGGTGAGGACGACGCTCGTCAGCGAGGGCAGCACGATGTCCATGGCATCCAGGGTCTTCTTGAGACGGGACCGCAGCTCCCGGTCGACGTTGTCACGGTCGGCGGACCGTGTCTTGGCGACGATGCGGATGACCACGTGCTCCTCGGCGATCGACTGGATTCCCCAGACCTCGGGCTGGTCGATGATGGCGCGCCTCCACTTCGGGATCGCGGCGAGCTCGTTCGCGGTGTTCAACATGGCGTCCTGCACCTGGTCGACGTCGGCGGAGTACGGCACGGCGAGGTCGATGACCACGCGCGTCCAGCCTTGCGACATGTTGCCCACGCGCAGGATCTCGCCGTTGCGGACGAACCACAGCACGCCGTTCACGTCGCGGATCTGCGTGACGCGGATGCCGACGGCCTCGACGACGCCGGCCGCGGGCCCGACGTCGACGACGTCGCCCACCCCCAGCTGATCTTCGGCGACCATGAAGATGCCGTTGAGCATGTCCTTGACGATGTTCTGGGCGCCGAACGCGAGTCCGGCACCGACCACGCCCGCCGCGCTGACGATCGCGACGGCGTTGAAGTTCAGTTCGCCGAGGATCAACACGAGCGCGATGCCCGCGACGACGACCGTCACCACGTTGTTCAGCACGCTGCCGAGCGTGCGGGTGCGCTGGACGACCCGGACGGCCTGCAGCGGCGAGGCCATGAGGGCCTGCGTGTCGTCGACGTTCTGCTTCCGCTTGATTCCGTTCACGACCTGGTCGACGACCCGCCGGATGGTGAAGTGCAGGGCGACGCGCAACAGCACCGCGACGAGCAGGATCGCCACGATGCGGATGGGAACGCGCCACATCGTCCAGAAGGCGTCCCAGTCGAAGGCGATCGGGGCGGCGGGGTCGGTGGCGGCAGCGAGGAGGAGGTCCATATGAGCGACAAGTCAAGCACGCCACCGCAACCCCACCCGGGAGGTGCCTGGACGCCGGAACGGCGGGCCCTGTGAGAGGGCCCGCCGTCCGGGTCGGTCGTCGGGTCGTCGCGCGACCCGGGGCACGACTACTGCTGGTCGACCGCCTGCACCCGCAGGGCCCGCTCGACGCCCGCGACGCTCTCGCTCACGATGCGGCGCAGGGCCGGCGTCTCGGGGTTCGCCTCGAGCCACGCGTACGACGCGTCGACGAGGGCCTGGTCGGCGAGGCCGGCCGGGTACAGCCCCGAGACGAGGGTGTCGGCGATGTGGTAGCTGCGCGACTCCCAGATGCCGGTGAGGGACGAGAAGTAGCGCTCGACGAGCGGCTGCAGGATCGCCGGGTCGTTCGTGTGCTGGAACCCGAGGGTCGTCGCCCGGACGATGGCGTTGGGCTGCTCGGCGCTGTCGACGACCGACGCGAAGGCGGCGAGCTTGCCCTCGGTGGTCGCGATCGTCGCGCGGGCCCGCGCGGCGGCCTGGGCGCCGTTCGCCGTGTTGTCCTCGGCGAGGGCGGCGTCGATCTCGGCCTCACCGGCACCGCCGACGAGCACGAGGCCCTCGAGCAGCTGCCAGCGCAGGTCGGTGTCGACGGTGAGGCCCTTGAGAGCGAGCGATCCGTCGAGCAGGCCGGCCAGCGCCTCCCGGTGGGTCTCGGTCGACGCGATCGCGGCGAAGAAGGTGACGAACTGGAACTGGGCGTCCGACCCGGCCTCGGCACCCTGGGCGAGGGCCCAGAGGCCGTCGCCGACCTCGGTGATCGTGGAGGTGCGGCGCGCGGGGGCGACGTAGCTGCGGGCGGTCTGCAGCAGCTGTGAGAGCGTGGTGCGGATCGTCGTCGACTCGGTCTCGGTCGCGATGTTGTCGAGCACGAGACGCACGTAGTCCGAGGCCGAGGTCTCGGCGTCGCGCGTCGCGTCCCAGACCGAGCCCCAGACGAGGGCGCGGGCCAGCGGGTTCGAGATCTTCGAGAGGTGGGCGATGGCCGTGGCGAGCGACACCTCGTCGAGTCGGATCTTCGCGTAGGCGAGGTCGTCGTCGTTGATCAGCACGAGGTCGCCGCGGTTCAGGCCGACCAGCTCGGGGACCTCGGTACGGGTGCCGTCCACGTCGATCTCGACGCGGTCGGTGCGGACCAGGGCGTCGCCCTGCAGGGCGTAGAGGCCGATGGCGAGGCGGTGCGGGCGGATGGTGGGGTGGTCGGCGGCTGCCTCCTGGAGCACGGCGAACGAGGTGATCACGCCGTTCTCGTCGACCTCGAGCTCGGGACGCAACGTGTTGACGCCCGCGGTCTCGAGCCAGAGCTTCGACCAGCTGGTCAACTCGCGGCCCGAGGTGGCCTCGAGTTCGACGAGCAGGTCGCTCAGCTCGGTGTTCGAGTGGTGGTGCTTCTTGAAGTACGCGGCCACGCCGGCGTAGAAGGCGTCGATGCCCACCCAGGCGACGAGCTGCTTGAGCACCGACCCGCCCTTGGCGTAGGTGATGCCGTCGAAGTTGACCTGGACGTCCTCGAGGTCGTTGATCGTGGCGACGACGGGGTGCGTCGACGGCAGCTGGTCCTGGCGGTAGGCCCAGCTCTTCTCCATCGCCTGGAAGGTGGTCCAGGCCTCGGTCCACTCGGTCGCCTCGGCGGTCGAGATGGTCGAGGCCCACTCGGCGAACGACTCGTTCAGCCAGAGGTCGTTCCACCACTTCATCGTGACGAGGTCGCCGAACCACATGTGCGCGAGCTCGTGGAGGATCGTGACGACGCGGCGTTCCTTGATGGCGTCGGTCACCTTGCTGCGGAAGACGTAGGTCTCGACGAAGGTGACGGCACCCGCGTTCTCCATGGCACCGGCGTTGAACTCGGGCACGAAGAGCTGGTCGTACTTGTCGAAGGGGTACGCGTAGTCGAACTTCTCTTCGTAGTAGGCGAAGCCCTGACGGGTCTTCTCGAAGATGTAGTCGGCGTCGAGGTACTCGGTGAGGGATCGGCGCGTGAAGATGCCGAGCGGGATCGTGCGGCCGTCGGAACTGGTGAGGTCGCTGCGGACCACGTCGTACGGGCCGGCGATGATCGCCGTGACGTAGCTCGAGAGCACGGGCGTGGGCGAGAAGGTCCAGGTGCCGGTCTCACCGTCGACGACGGGTTCGGGCGTGGGCTGGTTGCTGACGACCTGCCAGCGTGTGGGTGCGGTGACCGCGAATTGGAACGTCGCCTTGAGGTCGGGCTGCTCGAAGACCGCGAAGACGCGGCGGCTGTCGGGCACCTCGAACTGCGAGTAGAGGTAGACCTCGCCGTCGACCGGGTCGACGAACCGGTGCAGGCCCTCGCCGGTGTTGGTGTACTCGGCATCGGCGACGACCTCGAGCACGTTCTCGGCGGCCAGCTCGGCCAGCTGGATGCGCACGCCGTCGGAGACCGCGTCGACGTCGAGCGCGGTGCCGTTGAGGGTCACCGAGTGCACGGTGCGGGTGAGCGCGTCGATGAAGGTCGACGCTCCGGGGGTGGCGGTGAAGCGCACGGTGGTCGAGCTGCCGAACACCTCGTCGCCGCGGGTCAGGTCGAGGGCGATCTCGTACGACTGCACGTCGACGACGTTCTTGCGCTCTTGCGCCTCGACGCGGGTGAGGTTCTCTCCGGGCACGCTGGCTCCATCCGTCTTGGGGGTGAGGGGGGACTCGTGGTCCGCTGAAAGCCTAGACCGGCTGTACGACGCCGGGGTGTTGACTGAGGGCATGACCGACACCCCCGCTCCCGCGTCCCACACCGTCGTCGACTTCTGGTTCGACCCGTCGTGCCCCTGGGCCTGGATGACCAGCCGCTGGGTCGACGAGGTCGCGAAGCACCGTGACCTCGACGTCACCTTCCACGTGATGAGCCTCGCGGTCCTCAACGAGGACGCCGACGTCAGCGACGAGTACAAGGCGAACTTCGCCCGCATGCTGCGCTACACGCGGCTCGTCACGGCCGCAGGTGAACTCCACGGTCAGCAGATCGTCAAGCCGCTCTACGACGCCCTCGGCACCCGCATCCACCACGAGGGCGAGAAGGACGGCGACGTCGTCATCGCCGGTGCCGTGGCCGAGGTCGGACTGCCCGCCGACTTCGCGCGGTACGCGGACGGCGACGAGTACGACGAGCAGATGCGTGCCAGCCACTTCGACGGCATCGGCCGGGTCGGCCAGGACGTCGGCACGCCCGTCATCTCGGTCGACGGCGTCGCCTTCTTCGGCCCCGTCATCTCTCCGGCGCCGAAGGGCGAGGAGGCGCTGCGGCTGTGGGACGGAGTCGTCGCCGTGGCCTCGTACCCCGGCTTCTTCGAGATCAAGCGCACGCGCACGGTCGGGCCGATCTTCGACTGAGCCGGTCGTAGGATCGTCTCCATGCGCATCCACGTGGCGACCGATCACGCCGGCCTCGACTTCAGCACGACCGTCATCCAGCACCTCACCGACGCGGGCCACGACGTGACCGACCACGGTCCGACGAGCTACGAGCCCCTCGACGACTACCCGTCGTTCTGCATCGCGGCGGCCCGGGCGACCGTGCGCGACCAGCGTGCCGGCCACGAGGCGCTGGGCGTCGTCTTCGGCGGCTCGGGCAACGGCGAGCAGATCGCCGCGAACAAGGTCGAGGGCGTCCGTGCCGCCCTGGTCTGGAACGACTCGACCGCCAAGCTCGCCCGCCAGCACAACGACGCGAACGTCATCGCGATCGGGGCGCGCCAGCACACCGAGGCCGAGGCCCTGGCGTTCATCGACGCCTTCGTCGCCGAGCCGTTCAGCCACGACGAACGCCACGTGCGCCGCATCGCGCAGGTCGGCGAGTACGAGACCACGGGCGCCATCGCCGGTCACCCGGTCGACTGACGACGTAACGTCGAGAGCGGCGGGACCCCGACCGGGGCCTCGCCGCTCCGTCGTCTCCGGCGACACGCCCGAGACCGTTCCATCGACCACCGAGAGAGGTGTCGCCGTGCCCGAGGGCCATTCCGTCCACCGCATCGCCAACCAGTTCGAGCAGAGCTTCGTCGGCCACCGAGTCCGGGTGAGTTCGCCCCAGGGTCGGTTCGCCGACGGGGCGACCAGGCTCGACGGCGCCACGATGGTCGACTCCAAGGCCGTCGGCAAGCAGATGTTCCTCGAGTTCGACAACGGCCTGTGGCTGCACGTGCACCTCGGGCTCTACGGTGCGTGGGACTTCGCGGGCGCCATCGCCACGGGCCATTCGATGGCCGAGTCCCGGACTCGCCGGGCGGCCACCCGCAAGGCCGAGAACGCCCCCGACGACGACGGCGAGGACTCGATGGCCAGCATCGGGGCGCCACGCCGGTCTCGCGTGCGCATGGCCGAGCAGGAGAAGACCGAGGACGACATCGACTCGTTCCCGCCCGAGCCCGTCGGGCAGGTGCGCGTGCGGCTGTTGACCGACACCGCGGTCGGCGACCTCCGTGGCCCGACGAAGTGCGAGGTGCTCGACGCGGCCGGGGTCGACCTGGCGATCTCCAAGCTCGGTCCCGACCCCCTCGTCGACTCGCCGAAGAAGGGCGCCGACCGCTTCGTGTCGATCGCGGGCAAGAAGCGCACCCCGATCGGCCTGTTGCTGATGGACCAGAGCGTGGTCAGCGGCATCGGCAACATCTACCGGGCCGAGCTGCTGTTCCGGGCCCGGCTCGACCCGCACACTCCCGGCAACCAGGTCCCCGAAGAGGTGCTGCGCGCCCTCTACAAAGACTGGACGAAGCTGCTCAAGAGCGGCGTGGAGCTCGGCCAGATGATGACCATGGACGGTCTCACCAAGTCCCAGCACGCCAAGGCCCTGCGCAGCCGGGCCGACCGGCACTGGGTCTACCACCGCGAGGGTCTGCCCTGCCGGGTCTGCGGGACTAACGTCGTGATGGAGATGGCCGCGGGTCGCAAGCTGTACTGGTGCCCGACCGACCAGACTTGATCGCATGCGGCACACCCCCACGTTCGTCCTGTCCGACGTCGACGAGGTCAAGAGACTGATCCACGAGAACCCGTGGGCGACGATCGTGTCGCACACGGCGGCCGGTCTCGTCGCGTCGCACTACCCCGTCGTACTCGAGCAGGACGACGCCGACCCGGGGGCCATCGTGCTCGTCAGCCACGTCGGTCGTCCGGACGAGCGCTCGCACGAACTGGGCGAGCACGAGGTCATGGTGATCGTCCAGGGCCCGCACGGCTACGTCTCACCCGGCTGGTACCCGGCCGAGCAGATCATCCCCACCTGGAACCACGTCACGGCGCACCTCTGGGGCACCCCCGAGATCCTCTCGGACGACGAGAACTTCCGCGTGCTGGGCGAGCTCGTCGACCACTTCGAGCGCGTCATGCCCGAGCCCTCGACCCTCACCCTCGACGACGAGGGCTCTCGCCGGGTCGCGAAGGGCACCGTCGGCATCCGGCTGCGCGTGACCCGGTTCGACGCCCGCGCCAAGCTGAGCCAGAACAAGGCACCCGAGGTCGTCGACCGCATCGTGGACGAGCTCGAGCACGGCGAGCACTACGCGCAGCCGGCGCTCGCCGCCGAGATGCGCCGGGTGCGCGACCGATGACGGTCGGCGCAGGAACCCGGGCCGAGGAGGCGCGGCGCACGCTCCTGACGGGCGCCCGCCTGGTCGGCGGCGGACCCGCTCCCGTGGACGTCCTGCTCGAGGGTGGCCGGGTCGTCGCGCTCGCGTCCGGTCCCGCCCCCGTCGGTGCCGAGGTGGTCGACCTCGACGGCCGCTGGCTCGCCCCGGGCCTCTGGGACTCCCACGTCCACATGGACCAGTGGGCGTTGGTGCGCCGACGACTCGACCTGTCGCGGGCACGGTCCGCCGCCGAGGCGGCCTCGATCGTGGGGGAGCGCCTCCGCGTCGAGCCGGTCGAGGCGGGCGGGACCCTCGTCGGCTACGGCTTCCCGGACGCCCTCTGGCCCGATGCTCCGAGCCGCGCGCTCCTCGACTCGGTGGCCGGTGACGTGCCGGTCGTCCTCGTGAGCAACGACCTGCACTCCGTCTGGCTCGACTCGTCCGCCCTGGCCCGTCACGGTCACGCCGACCACCCGACCGGCCTGCTGCGCGAGCAGCCGGCCTTCGACGTCAGCGCCGCGGTGAGCGTCGTACCGGACGAACAGCTCGACGGGTGGGTCGCCGAGGCCGTCGACGCGGCCGCCGCACGGGGGGTCGTCGGCGTCGTCGACCTCGAGATGACGCTGTCGCTCGACCGCTGGACACGTCGGGTGGCCGGAGGCACGCGGGGCCTCCGCATCCGTCCCGGGGTCTACCCCCGCGACCTCGACGCCGTCGTCGCCCGCGGGCTGCGCACCGGCGACGTGGTCCCGGGCACCGAGGGCCTCGTCACCATGGGGCCGTTCAAGATCATCACCGACGGTTCGCTCGGCACCCGCACCGCGTACTGCCACGACCCGTACCCCGGGCTCGAGGGCGACCCGGCTGCTCGGGGGGTGCGCATCTACGAGACCGACGAACTCGTCGGGTGGCTGCGCCGCGCCTCCTCGGCGGGACTCGTGCCGGCCGTGCACGCGATCGGCGACGCCGCGAACGCCCAGGCGCTGGACGCCCTCGAGCTGGTCGGCTGCGGCGGGAGCATCGAGCACGCCCAACTGCTCGACCTGCACGACGTCGACCGGTTCGCGCGCCTCGGCATCGTGGCCAGCGTGCAGCCCGAACACGCCATGGACGACCGCGACGTCGTCGACCGGCTCTGGGCGGGCCGCTCCGAGCGGGCCTACGTCTTCGAGAGCCTCGTCGCCGCCGGCGTCCGCCTGCAGCTCGGTTCGGATGCGCCGGTCGCCCCGCTCGATCCCTGGGTGGCGATGGCCGCGGCGATCTCGCGCTCGCGCGACGGACGCGAGGCGTGGCACCCCGAACAGCGACTGGTCGCCTCGGCGGCGCTCGCCGCCTCGACGGGCGGTCGAGCCACGGTCGAGGTCGGCTCCGTCGCCGATCTCGTGGTCACCGAGGTCGATCCGCTCGCCGCGTCGGACGACCAGCTGCGCCGGATGCCCGTCGTCGGCACGGTCCTGGCGGGTCGGTGGACGCACCGCACGCTCTGACGAGGCGGTGCCGACCCGACACGGCGAAGGCCGCCACCCCGTGCAGGGTGGCGGCCTTCGTCCGTCTGGCGAGGAGGTCAGCCGGCGACGTGCGCGGCGAGGAACCAGCGGTCCTTCTCGAGGCCTCGCGAGATCTCGATCGCGACGTCCTGGCTCGAGGCGTCGAGCTCGCCGAGCTCGTCGATGGCCTCGCGGACGGCGACGAGCGAGGCGTCGATCTGGGCGACCAGCTCGGCGATGGTGACGTCGATCTGGTTGAAGCCGGGGGAGGTCGGGGGGATGACCGTCTTGGCGGCGACGGTCTCGATGCGACCGTCGACCGGCAGGCCGAGGGCGACGACGCGCTCGGCGGCGAGGTCGGCCCACTCGCGGGCGTGGTCGACGACCACGTCGATGAGTTCGTGGACGGCGACGAACGCGATGCCGCGCACGTGCCAGTGGGCCTGCTTGCCGTTGACCGACAGGGCCGTCATGTCGGTGACGATCTGGCTGAGGAACTGGGCGACGCCGGCGGCGACGTCGGGGTCGACGGAACCCTGGGGGACGGTGCGGGTGATGTCGGTCATGACGTGGTCCTTTCCTAGACGATGGAGGCAACGCTAGACGTCTGGGAGAATTCCGCAAGCAAGCTGAGGCTCGGCTCACCTAGGCCAGCCTCACCTCACCACGGGTCGTGAGGGGGGATAACCCCACCGGCGGTCCGGGCGCTGGCACCATGGGGTGGACGCCCCGTCCGGACCAGGCTCGAAGGCATGATCCAGGAGACCACCATCACCGCCGTCAACCCCTACCTCTCGCCCCCGTCCCGCCCCGGCGGCTACCGACGACGCTGGCGCGAGTTGCCCCGCGAACTCGGCTACGTCGCGCTCTCGGCCGTCCTCGTCGTCATCGTAACGGTGGCCGCCTCGCTGTTCCTGCACACGGTCAGCGGGTCGAGCGACTCGTTGTTCACCCTCGTCTTCCTCGCGATCGTCGTCTTCGGCGCGCTCTGGATCGCCCGATGGTTCGGCACCTTCGAGGTGCTCCGCCTGCGGTGGGCCAGCGACCGACCCATCCGCCCCGTCGACTGGACGCCGAACACCGAGTGGGGCCGGTCGACGAACCGCTTCGCGCGGGCCGTCTCGGTCTTCGCCAACCCGCACTACTGGCTGTACCTGCTCTACGGCGTCGTGGTGTTCCCGATCGTGGCGGGCTTCACGTCCTTCGTCCTCGTGGGTCTCCTGGCCGGCCCGGTGCTCGCCGTCCTGGGGGTCGTGCTCGTCTTCCAGGCGTTGCCGCCGTTCGACACCTTCAACTGGGCGTCCGCGATCGGCAACGGCGGAGGCGCGGTGCTCGTCGTCCTCGCCCTCGCGCTCTTCGCGGGCGTCGTGCTCGTCTATCCCTACGTCGTGCACGGGTTCGTCGTCATGCACCAGGCGATCGCCGCCGTCATGCTCGGGGGGTTCCGCAGCGAGCAGCTCGAGGTCGAGCTCGCCGACCGTGAGATCTCGCGCACGGCCGCCCTGTCGGCCGAGGGCACGGCCCTCCGCCGGCTCGAGCGCGACATCCACGACGGACCGCAACAGCGTCTGGTGCGTCTGCAGATGGACCTCGCCGCGGCGTCCCGCGCCGTCGACACCGACCCCGAGAAGAGCAAGACCCTCATCGAGGAGGCGCGGGTCCAGTCCCGCGAGGCCCTCGAGGAGCTGCGTGCCCTGTCCCGCGGTTTCGCGCCTCCGCTGTTGATGGACCGGGGCCTCGTGGCGGCGCTCGAGTCGCTCGTCGACCGCTCGGTGGTGCCCACCACGATGCTCGACCGGGTGCCCACGCACGTCGTGATCCCGAGCGACATCGAGCGCAACGCGTACTTCATCGCGTCCGAACTGGTGACGAACACGGGCAAGCACGCCGGGGCGGCCAGCGCCGACCTCGTGCTGCGCACGAGGCAGGCTCCCGACGGCATCGGCACCCTGCTCGAGCTCGTCGTGACCGACGACGGGCGCGGCGGCGCCGGCCTGCGCGACGGCCACGGTCTCGCCGGGGTGCAGGAGCGCCTGGTGGGCCTCGGCGGCTTCCTCGACATCAGCAGCCCGCAGGGCGGGCCGACCATCGTCACGGTGAGCATCCCGATGACGATCGAGGTGCCGAGCAACCCGACGCTGCCGCTGCCGACCGAGCCGCTGCCGCCGTTCTCGTCGACGGCCGTGACCGAGCCGCTGTCCGACGCCGCGCTGCCCGACGGGCCGCTCGACCCGCCGGCCGGGCCGCCCGCGCGACCGTAGTCCGTGGGCCGCGCCCGTAGTCTGGACGCGTGAGTCTCGAGAGCCCCTCCCGTCAGCCCCTCCGTGTCGTCGTCGCCGACGACTCGGTGCTGCTGCGGGAGGGGCTCGTCCGACTGCTCGACGAGATCGGGGTCGACGTCGTGGGGGCGTACGGCGACGCCGACGCCTTGCTGGCCGACCTCGACGAGGTCCGTCCCGACATCGCCGTCCTCGACGTCCGCATGCCGCCCACGCACACCGACGAGGGCGTCCGGGCCGCGATCGAGGCGCGACGCCGTCGGCCCGACCTCGGCATCCTCCTGCTGTCGCAGTACGTCGAGGTGGCCTACGCCCGCGACCTGCTCGAAGCGGGCTCGGGCGGGGTCGGCTACCTGCTCAAGGACCGCATCGCCTCGTTCGACGAGTTCCGTGACGCGCTCGGGCGGGTGTCCGACGGCGGCACGGTCCTCGACCCGCAGGTCGTCTCGCAGTTGCTGGGCCGTCGCAGCGATCCGCTCGCCGCGCTCACGCCGCGGGAGCGGGAGGTCCTGACGCTGATGGCCGAGGGTCGCACGAACGCCGCCATCGCGGCCGAACTGGTCATCGGCACGGGTGCGGTGGAGAAGAACGTCACCTCGATCTTCCAGAAGCTCCTGCTGGAGGACAGCGGCACCGACCACCGCCGGGTGCTCGCCGTGCTGGCCTTCCTGCAGCACTGAGTCGACGCGTCCCCCGCGTCGGCATCGCGCCCCTGACCGGGCGGCCGAGGTCGAGGACGGGCGTCGTCAGCTGGTCGTGCCCGGAGGGGTGTCGGCCGGGTCGGCGGGGGAGTCCGCCTGGGGGGCGGCGACCCGTGCGCCGGCGACGTCGAGGACGACGTCGCGCAAGGCGTGGCCGAGGGCTTCGTACCCGGCCGTCGTGGGGTGGATGCCGTCGACGGTCGTGCCGGCGGCGAAGACGTCGCCCGCCCGCGCAAACCCCCAGGGGTCGGTGAAGGTCCAGCCCTTGTCGGCGACGTAGCGTTCGAGCTGTGCCTCGTACCGGGCCGCGGCCCGGGGTGCACGGTCGTAGGGCGGGATCGCGGCCACGACGACGTGCTCCGGCCGGATCGTGTCGACGATGGCGTCGTACGACGAGGCGGACTCGGCGAAGCCCGTGCCGAGGCGCACGTCGTTGGTGCCCGACATCAGCACCAGGACGTCGACGTCGGCGACGGGGCGCACCGCGGCGGCCTGCTCCTGCACGGTCGAGCCGCCCTTCGCGTAGCCGCCGACGTAGTCGACGCCGTCGCCCTGGGCGTAGGTCATCCAGGTGTCGGCGGTGAGCCCCTCGCTCAGCAGGCGACCTCCGCCGGCCGTGAGCGAGTCGCCGACGATCGCGACCCGCACCCCGCCCGAGGTGGGTGCCACGGCCTCGCCGGGCCCGGCCGCGGCCTGCGCGATCGCGCCGGACCCGGACCCGGACCCGGACCCGGAGGCGCTGGTCGCCTCGGTCGGTGGGGCGGCGCACCCGGCCGCCAGGGTGGCCACGACCGCACCGACCAGCGCGACCCGTGCGAACGTCGCGCGTCTCATGTGGCCATCTTGGGTCACGTCGCGCCGGGAAAAATCATCCGCCAGCACGACTTCCCCCCGAGCTGGCCGAGAGACCCCTGAAGGCCGCCGACGCCTGCGTGCAAGGCCCGGAGAACATTTCATCGAGGGCGCCTGCCGGCGTCGACGCCTGCGTGCAAGGCCCGGAGAGATTTCATTCGAGGCGCCCCCCGGCGCCGGACGCCGGAGGCGTCGAATGATTCGAGAGGGGATGACGGGAATCGAACCCGCGTGATCAGTTTGGAAGACTGAGGCTCTACCATTGAGCTACATCCCCGTGAGCGGCCGGGCCGCACGGGTGAGACCAGCATAAGGCATCCGACGAGGTCGCTCAGTCACGGCCCCTCGGTGTCGGCTAGACTCGACGCGGCCTTCACGTACCCGACCTCAACGGGGATCACGCGTGCCGGCCGGTTCCAGGCTGATACACGGGGCGTAGCGTAGTGGCTAGCGCGTCCGTTTTGGGGGCGGAAGATCGCAGGTTCGAGTCCTGTCGCCCCGACGATCGTCTACCTGCTGTCTCGGATGTGAGTTCAGCGCCACCAACACAGGAGAAGCCCCACATTGGTCCAGACCACGGTTGAGAAGCTCAGCCCCACGCGCGTCAAGCTCAACATCGTCGTCACCCCCGACGAGCTCAAGCCCAGCGTCACGCACGCCTACGGTCACATCGCCGAGTCGGTCAACATCCCCGGGTTCCGCAAGGGCAAGGTGCCGCCGCCCATCATCGACCAGCGCGTCGGTCGTGAAGAGGTGTTGAACCACGCCGTCAGCGAGAGCCTCGACAAGTTCTACCGCGAGGCCGTGACCGAGACCGAGATCCGCGTCCTCGGCCGTCCCGAGGCCGACGTGGTCGAGTGGCCGAACGTCAAGGACTTCTCGGGCGACTTGAAGATCGCCGTCGAGGTCGACGTGCGTCCCGACTTCGACCTGCCCGAGTACGACGGCCTCGAGTTGACGGTCGACACGGTCGACATCACCGACGACGAGATCGCCGAAGAGCTGACGAACCTGCGTACCCGTTTCGGCACGCTGGTCACCGTCGACCGCCCCGCGACCACGGGTGACTTCGCGCAGATCGACCTGACGGCCACCATCGGCGACGACGTCGTCGACACCGCCAAGGGCATCTCGTACGAGCTCGGCTCGGGCGAGCTGATCGAGGGCATCGACGAGGCCCTCGAGTCCCTCACTGCCGGTGAGAGCACCACCTTCGAGTCGAAGCTGCTCGGCGGAGACCGCGAGGGCGAGACCGCCCTCATCGCCGTCGACGTCACGGCCGTCAAGGAGCGCGAGCTGCCCGAGGCCGACGACGACTTCGCCCAGATCGCCAGCCAGTTCGACACGATCGACGAGCTCAAGGGCGACCTGAAAGAGCAGCTCGCCAAGTCGAAGACCTTCGGTCAGGGTGCCCAGGCACGCGACCAGGTCGTCGAGAAGCTGCTCGAGGCCGTCGAGATCCCCGTCCCCGAGAAGCTCGTCGAGGACGAGGTGCACCGTCACCTCGAGCAGGAGAACCGCCTCGAGGACGACGAGCACCGCGCCGAGGTGAAGGAGAGCAGCGAGAAGGCCTTCCGCAACCAGATCCTCCTCGACGCCATCGCCGAGAAAGAGGCCGTCAAGGTCGAGCAGGACGAACTGACGCAGTACCTCATCCAGGGTGCGGCGCAGTACGGCATGGAGCCCGGCGAGTTCATCAAGGTCCTCGACCAGAACGGCCAGATCCCCGCCATGGTCGGCGAGGTCGCCCGCAGCAAGGCCCTCGCGGTCGTGCTCAGCAAGGCCAAGGTCGTCGACGGCAAGGGCGACTCGGTCGACCTGTCCGCCTTCACGGCGACCGCCGGCGTCGGCGGCGACGACGACGACCACGCGGGTCACGACCACGCGTAAGCGAGAGCGGCGGGTCGGCTGACCCGTCACGTCCGAGAGGGCCGGGTGCGAGTGCGCACCCGGCCCTCCGTCGTTCCCGGCACCGCGCCTCCCGGGCTCGTGGACGGGCCCCCGACGAGGCCGGGGAGGCGCGGTATCTGCCGTGGGCGAACAGCCCGGAACCCGTGCGTTGGCTCCGATAGATTCGACGACAAGCGACAACGAATGGGAGCTCCACCATGGCCGACGTGACACTGCCCAACAGTGTTTTTGACCGACTGCTCAAAGACCGGATCATCTGGCTCGGCTCTGAGGTCCGCGACGAGAACGCCAACGAGATCGCCGCGAAACTGCTGCTGCTCGCTGCGGAAGACAGCGAGAAGGACATCTACCTCTACATCAACTCGCCCGGCGGGTCGATCACGGCGGGCATGGCGATCTACGACGCCATGGAGTTCGTTCCGAACGACATCGTCACCGTCGGCATCGGCATGGCCGCCTCGATGGGCCAGCTGCTCCTGACGGCCGGCACCAAGGGCAAGCGCTACATCACGCCGAACGCGCGTGTCCTGCTGCACCAGCCGCACGGCGGGTTCGGCGGCACCTCGTCGGACATCCAGACGCAGGCGCAGCTCATCCTCTCGATGAAGCGTCGACTGGCCGAGATCACGGCCGCACAGACGGGCAAGACCGTCGAGCAGATCAACGAAGACGGCGACCGCGACCGCTGGTTCACCGCCGAGGAGGCCCTCGAGTACGGCTTCGTCGACCACATCCGCGGCTCGGCCACCGACGTCGTCGGCGGCGCCGGCACCGACCAGGCCTAGGCCCTCCGCCCCTTCGTCAGAACGAGAAAGAGAAGAACTCATGGAACTCCCGATGATGGGTGGCGCGGGTCGAGTGCAGACCCCCAGCTCCCGGTACATCCTGCCCAGCTTCGAAGAGCGGACGGCCTACGGCTACAAGCGTCAGGACCCGTACGCGAAGCTGTTCGAAGACCGCATCGTCTTCCTCGGCGTGCAGGTCGACGACGCCTCGGCCGACGACATCATGGCCCAGCTGCTCGTGCTCGAGAGCATGGACCCCGACCGCGACATCACGCTGTACATCAACTCGCCCGGTGGCTCGTTCACGGCCATGACGGCCATCTACGACACGATGCAGTACATCCGTCCCGAGATCCAGACGGTCTGCCTCGGTCAGGCCGCCTCGGCCGCGGCCGTCCTGCTCGCCGCGGGTCAGCCCGGCAAGCGTCTCGCCCTGCCCAACGCCCGCGTGCTGATCCACCAGCCCGCGACCGGTGGCAGCAGCGGCGGCCAGGCCTCGGACATCGAGATCCAGGCCGCCGAGGTGCTCCGCATGCGCACCTGGCTCGAAGAGACCCTGTCGAAGCACTCGAACAAGACGCCCGAGCAGGTGAACCGCGACATCGAGCGCGACAACATCCTCGGTGCGCAGGAGGCCCTCGACTACGGTCTCGTCGACCAGGTCCTCGGTTCGCGCAAGAACCAGCCGGCGGCGCTCACGCGCTGATCACGGCACGACGACGACGGCCCCGGGCACCCGCCCGGGGCCGTCGTCGTGTCGACGGGCGGAGGGACGCCCCGGCGTCCGTCCGCCACCACCGCGGATGTGCTCGAACCCCCCGGGTCGGTCCGTGAGTGTCGGCGGATCGGGTTAGGCTCGTCCCACACGACGACCGGTCCCGGTCGATGACCTCAGCCAATCAGGGAGGCCGAGCATGGCGCGCATAGGTGAGAGTGCCGATCTGCTCAAATGCTCGTTCTGCGGCAAGAGCCAGAAGCAGGTCCAGCAGCTGATCGCCGGTCCCGGCGTCTACATCTGCGACGAATGCGTCGAGCTCTGCAACGAGATCATCGAAGAGCGCCTCGCCGAGGCCGGCGACGAACCCGCGAGCGAGTTCGACCTGCCCAAGCCCCGCGAGATCTACTCGTTCCTCGAAGAGTACGTGATCGGTCAGGACGCGGCGAAGCGTGCGCTGTCCGTGGCCGTCTACAACCACTACAAGCGGATCCGTGCCGCCTCCACCCTCACGGCCGCCGAGTCGCTGGCCGACGAGGTCGAGATCTCGAAGTCGAACATCCTGTTGATCGGCCCGACCGGCTGCGGCAAGACCTACCTGGCCCAGACCCTCGCCAAGCGACTCAACGTGCCGTTCGCCGTCGCCGACGCCACGGCCCTGACCGAGGCGGGTTACGTCGGCGAAGACGTCGAGAACATCCTGCTGAAGCTGATCCAGGCTGCGGACTACGACGTCAAGCGGGCCGAGACCGGCATCATCTACATCGACGAGATCGACAAGATCGCCCGCAAGGCCGAGAATCCGTCCATCACGCGAGACGTCTCGGGCGAGGGCGTGCAACAGGCACTGCTCAAGATCCTCGAGGGCACCGTGGCCTCGGTGCCGCCGCAGGGTGGCCGCAAGCACCCCCACCAAGAATTCATCCAGGTCGACACGACCAACGTGCTGTTCATCGTCGCCGGGGCGTTCGCCGGACTCGAGGACATCATCTCGAACCGCGCCGGCAAGCGGGGCATCGGCTTCGGCGCCCCGCTGCACAGCAAAGAAGACGAGGCGGCCCTCTTCAGCGAGGTCCTGCCCGAAGACCTGCACAAGTTCGGTCTGATCCCCGAGTTCATCGGCCGTCTGCCCGTGGTGACCACGGTGACGCAGCTCGACCAGCCGGCCTTGATGCAGATCCTCACCGAGCCCAAGAACGCCCTCGTGCGGCAGTACCAGCGCATGTTCGAGATCGACGGGGTCGAGCTCGAGTTCGATCGCGGCGCCCTCGAGGCGATCGCCGACCTGGCCGTCCTGCGCCAGACCGGTGCCCGTGGTCTCCGCGCCATCCTCGAAGAGGTCCTCGGGCCGATCATGTTCGACGTTCCGTCCGACGACACCGTCGGGCGCGTCGTCATCACGCGGGCGTCGGTGCTCGAGAACGCCGCGCCCACGATCGTGCCGCGCCTCGTCGAGCAGCGCACCGAGAAGTCCGCCTAGCAGCGACGTCAGAACGCCCCGGCCGGTTCGGCCGGGGCGTTCTCGTGTCAGGCGAGGCCGCGGCGGGCGAGCAGCGGCTCGACGCGGGCGTCCCGCCCACGGAAGTCGCGGTAGGCCTCGAGGGGGTCCTTCGAGCCGCCGACGCCCAGCAGGCGTGCGCGGAACCGGTCGCCGTTCTCGCGGGTCAGCCCGCCGTTCTGCTCGAACCACTCGACCGTGTCGGCGTCGAGCACCTCGCTCCAGATGTACGAGTAGTAGCCGGCGTCGTAGCCCCCCGAGAAGGTGTGCGCGAAGTACGTGCTCGAGTAGCGGGTGGGGACCGACGCGAGGTCGAGGCCGACCGCGGCCAGCGCCTCCTGCTCGAACGCCTCGACGTCGGTGACCGCCGCGGCCTCGGCCGACGAGAGGGCGTGCCAGGCCTGGTCGAGCAGGGCCGCGGCGAGGTACTCGCTCGTCTCGAAACCCTGGTTGAAGCCCTGGGAGGCGAGGAGGGCGTCCACCAGTCGTTGCGGCAGCCGGTCGCCGGTCTCGTGGTGCACGGCGTAGTTCGCGAGCACCTCCGGCCAGAGCATCCACATCTCGTTCACCTGGCTGGGGAACTCGACGAAGTCGCGGAAGACGTTGGTGCCCGAGAAGCTCGGGTAGGTCACCCGGGCGACGAGACCGTGCAGGGCGTGCCCGAACTCGTGGAAGAACGTGGTCACCTCGTCGAGCGTGAGGAGGGTCGGCTGGTCGGCCGGCGGCTTCGGGACGTTGAGGTTGTTCACCACGACGGTGGGCAGCCCGGTGAGCAACGACTGCGAGACGAGCGGGTTCATCCAGGCGCCGCCGCGCTTGCTGTCGCGCGTGTAGAGGTCGAGGACGTAGAGGCCGACGTCGCCGCCGTCGGCGTCGGTCACCTCGAAGACCCGCGCGTCGGGGTGGTAGCCCATGAGGTCGGCGCGTTCGGCGAACCGCAGGCCGTAGAGCAGCCCCGCGGCGAAGAAGATGCCGTCCTGCAGCACGCGCTCGGCCTCGAAGTACGGGCGCATCGCGGCCGTGTCGACGTCGTGCTCCTCGGCGCGCACCCGTTCGGTGTAGAAGGCCCAGTCCGAGGCCCGGATCGTCCGGCCGGCGACTCGCTCGAGTTCGGCCTGCTCGGCGCGGGCGTTCTGGGCGGCAGGAGGCGCCAGTCGCCCGAGCAGGTCGGCCACCGCCTCGGGGGTGCCCGCGGTCTCGCCCGCCGTGACGTAGGCGGCGTGCGACGCGAAGCCGAGCAGTTCGGCCCGCTCGGCGCGCAGCCGGGCGATCTCGAGGACGAGTTCGCGGTTGTCGTGGTCGCCTCCGCGCCGCCCGCGCGACAGCGATGCCTGCATGATCCGATCCCGGAGTCCCTCGTCGGTCAGGCTCGCCAGGTAGGGGTGCCCGCTGAAGAGGACGAGCGTGATGACGTAACGGCCCTCGAGCCCTCGCTCTCGGGCCGCCTCGGCGGCGGCCGCGATCGCCCCGGCGTCGAGTCCGTCGAGTTCGGCGACGTCGTCGACCACGACGGCGAGGTCGTTCGTGTCGGCCAGCAGGTTCTTCTCGAACCTCGTGGACAGGGTGGAGAGCCGGCCGTTGAGGTCGCGGAGGCGGACCTTGTCGTCGTCGGCGAGGGCGGCTCCCGAGCGGGTGGCCTCGGCGACGAGCCGCTCGACGAGGTAGCGCTGCTCGGCGGTCAGGTCGAGGGCGTTGCGGCGCTCGTGCACGCTGCGGAGACGGGCGAAGAGCCGCGGGTCGAGTCGGATCGCGTCGGCGTGCGCCGCGAGCCGCGGGGCGAGTTCGAGTTCGAGGGCGTCGGTGGCCTCGGTCGAGTCCGACGAGGTCTTGTTGAAGAAGACGTGCTGGACACGGGTGAGGATGGCGCCGCTGCGTTCGAGGGCGGCGACCGTGTTCTCGAAGGTCGGCTCGTCCGGGTCGGTCGCGATCGCCTCGACCTCGGCCAGCTGTTCGGCGAACCCGGCGTCGAACGCGGGGCCGTAGTCGTCGTCGGTGATGCTCGCGAACGGCGGCAGAGAGTACGGCAGCGTGCTGGGGGAGAGGAACGGGTTCGTCATCAGCCCACACTAGGAGGCGCGCTAGGGTCGCCGCATGAGCGAACGCCCCGAGACGCCCGCCCGGTACACCCACGGCCACCACGAGAGCGTGCTGCGGAGCCACGCGTGGCGGACGGTCGAGAACTCCGCCGCGTACCTCGAGCCGCACCTCGTGCCCGGGGTCAGCGTCCTCGACGTCGGGTCGGGGCCGGGGACCATCACCGTCGACATCGCCGGCCGCGTCGCGCCCGGTCGCGTGATCGGCATCGACGCCGCCGCCGGCATCGTCGAGCAGGCGACGTCGCTCGCGGTCGGGGCCGGGCTCCACAACGTCCACTTCGAGACCGCCGACCTGTTCGCCCTGCCGTTCGACGACGACGCCTTCGACGTGGTGCACGCGCACCAGGTCCTGCAGCACGTCGGCGACCCGGTCGCCGCCCTGCGCGAGATGCGCCGGGTGGCGCGGC
The DNA here is from genome assembly GCF_014841655.1 of Frigoribacterium sp. CFBP 8759. Lineage (NCBI taxonomy): Bacteria > Bacillati > Actinomycetota > Actinomycetes > Micrococcales > Microbacteriaceae > Frigoribacterium > Frigoribacterium sp. CFBP 8759. Next base: position 182,003 of record NZ_JACYUH010000001.1, on the reverse strand, counting down.
CCGGGGGAGTCGTCGCCGTCCGCGACGTCGACTACCACGGCTGCGTCTGGGCACCCGAGAACCCGGGTCTCGACCGGTGGATGGACGTCTACCAGACCGTGCACCGGGGCAACGGCGGTGAACCCGACGCCGGGAGGCGCCTCAAGGGGTGGGCGCTCGAGGCGGGCTTCGTCGACGTGGCGAGTAGCGCCTCCGTCTGGTGCTTCGCGTCCGACGAGGACCGCACGTGGTGGGGCGACAGCTGGGCGGCCCGCGCGACGGAGTCGGCGTTCTACGCCGACGCGATCGAGAAGGACGCCGCCACGCACGACGAACTGCATGCGATCGCCGACGCCTGGCGCTCCTGGCGTGACGCCCCCGACGGCTGGTTGATCATGCCGCACGGCGAGCTGCTCGCCCGCGCCTGACGGCTCACGACCTCCCCGGTGGACGCGACGTGCCGCTCACCTCGAGAGGTGAGCGGCACGTCGTGGCTCCGAGGACGGGCCGGTTCAGTCGTCGTCGCCCTCGGCGTCGACGGGCTCGTGGATGCGGGCCTCGCCGGTGACGGCGTCGACCCGGATGACCGTGCCGTCGTCGAGTTCGACGACGGGGCGTCGCTCGAGCCAGGTCAGCGTCCAGCGCCACGACGTGGCGTCGACTCCCTGGTCGGAGAGTTCACGCTCGACCTGGGCGACCGCCCCGAGGACCGCGGCGGGCAGCTCGGCCGGAGCCGCGCCTCCGACGCTCCACCGCGTACCGAGCTGCATCAGGCACCCGCCGTCGGGGCCGGAGCGGCAGCAGCGCCGGCGTCGGCCGGCACCTCGGCGAACACGATGTCGCCGACCGCCAACTCGTCACCGTCGGCGAAGGACAGCTCGGCGATCTTGCCGACCGCGGCGAGGTCGCCCGCCGCGAGCTTCACGAGGTCGAGCTGGGCCGAGGGGCCCGTGATGACGGCCGAGGCCACCGGGGTCTTCTGTGAGGCCTTGGCGTCCGACTTCGCCCGCCGGACGAAGATCAGTGCCTGCCCGACGAGCCCGACGAGGCCGGACGAGGTCTCGCCCTCGGAGAGTCCGAGCTCGTCGACCGTCGGCCACGCGGCCCGGTGCACCGAGTCGTCGTGCGTCCAGGACCAGACCTCTTCGGTCGCGAACGGCAGGTAGGGCGCGAGCAGACGCAGCAGGCCCTCGAGCACCGTGCGCAGCGCGAGCACGGCCGAGGCCTGCTCGGCCGGCGTGGTGGCGCCGTAGGCGCGCTCCTTCACGAGTTCGAGGTAGTCGTCGCAGAACGTCCAGAAGAACTTCTCGGTCGTCTCGAGCGCCCGGGCGTGGTCGTAGCCCTCGAGCGCCTCGGTCGCGGTCTCGATCACGGCGGCGAAGGACGCGAGGAGGTCGCGGTCGAGCGGCTGGGTGATCTCGAACTCACCCGACGGCAGCTCGAACGAGTACACGAACTTGGCGGCGTTGAGCACCTTGATCGCCAGACGGCGACCGATCTTGATCTGCTTGGGGTTCTGGGGGTCGAACGCCGCGTCGGTGCCCAGGCGGCTCGACGCCGCCCAGTAGCGCACCGAGTCCGAGCCGTGGTCGTCGAGCATGGCGGCCGGGGTCACCACGTTGCCCTTCGACTTCGACATCTTCTTGCGGTCGGGGTCGACGATGAAGCCCGAGATCGACGCGTTCTTCCACGGCACGGTGCCCGACTCGAGCTGCGACCGCAGCATCGTCGAGAAGAGCCAGGTGCGGATGATGTCCTGCCCCTGGGGGCGCACGTCGTACGGGAACACGAGGTCGAACAGCTCGGGGTCGCGCTCCCATCCGCCGGCCAGCTGCGGGGTGAGCGACGAGGTCGCCCAGGTGTCCATGACGTCGACCTCGCCGACGAATCCGCCGGGCACGCCCCGCTGCGACTCGTCGTATCCGGGGGCGGCCTGGGACGCCGGGTCGATGGGGAGCTGCGCCTCGGTGGGAACGATCACCTGGTCGAAGACGGGGTTGCCGTCGCCGTCGAGCGGGTACCAGACCGGGATGGGCACGCCGAAGAAGCGCTGGCGCGAGATCAGCCAGTCGCCGTTGAGGCCGTTGACCCAGTTGTCGTAGCGGACGCGCATGAAGTCGGGGTGGAAGGCCACCTCACCGCCGCGCTCGAGGAGCGAACCCTTGAGCTGCTCGTCCCGGGCGCCGTTGACGATGTACCACTGACGCGTCGACACGATCTCGAGCGGCTTGTCGCCCTTCTCGAAGAACTTGACCGGGTGCGAGATCTTGCGGATCTCGCCCACGAGCTCACCCGACGCGGTCAACTGCTCGACCACGGACTGCTTGGCGCTGAAGACCGTCTTGCCGGCCAGCTGCGCATAGGAGGCGCGCCCCGCCTCGGACGTGATCGCCTCGGGGGCCTCGCTGACGAAGCGGCCGTCGAAGCCGATCACGGCACGGTTCGGCAGCTGCAGCTCGCGCCACCAGACCACGTCGTTGGTGTCGCCGAAGGTGCAGACCATGGCGATGCCCGAGCCCTTGTCGGGCTGTGCGAGGTGGTGGGCCACCACCGGCACCTCGACGTCGAACAACGGCGACCGGACGGTCGTGCCGAACAGCGCCTGGTAGCGCTCGTCATCGGGGTGCGCGACGAGGGCCACGCAGGCCGGCAGCAGCTCGGGCCGCGTGGTGTCGATCAGCACGTCGCCCTGACCGTCGGTGCGGTGGAACGCGAGCTTGTGGTACGCGCCGGGCATCTCTTTGTCCTCGAGCTCGGCCTGCGCCACGGCCGTGCGGAACGTGACGTCCCAGAGCGTGGGGGCGTCGGCCTGGTAGGCCTCGCCGCGGGCCAGGTTGCGGAGGAACGCCTTCTGGGCGATGGCCTGCGAGTCGTCGTCGATGGTGCGGTAGCTCTGGGTCCAGTCGACCGAGAGGCCGAGCTTCCGCCAGACGTCCTCGAACTGCTTCTCGTCCTCGACGGTGAGCCGCTCGCACAGCTCGATGAAGTTGCGGCGCGAGATCGGCACCTGGTCGGCGGCCTTCGACGACTTGTTGTCGCCCCCCTCGAAGGGCGGGGTGAAGTCGGCGTCGTAGGGCAGCGACGGGTCGCAGCGCACGCCGTAGAAGTTCTGCACGCGACGCTCGGTCGGCAGGCCGTTGTCGTCCCAGCCCATCGGGTAGAAGACGCGCTTGCCGCGCATGCGCTCGAACCGGGCCTTGACGTCGGTGTGCGTGTAGCTGAACACGTGACCGATGTGCAGGCTGCCCGACGCCGTCGGCGGCGGGGTGTCGACCGAGAACACGGAGGCGCGGGTCGCGTCGGTGCGGTCGAAGCGGTAGGTGCCGCCGGCCTCCCAGACCTGACCCCAACGGGCCTCGAGTCCTTCGAGGGCGGGCTTCTCGGGCATCGCTGACGGCATGGTCTTCTCCGGTTCTGTGGACGGCACCGTGTCGGTGGGGAGGTGCCTGGTTGTGGGACTCCGACCAGTGTACGCACCCCCGCGAGGGCTCCTCGTGGACCGCCACCGCGCCTCCAGCGCGCTGCGGTGCCTGCACGCCTGCACCCCCTGCACTGGTACTGACATGGCGGTTCTGTTAGGCTCGACGGGTTTTTTGCCGACGCTGGGGTCGACTGCCACCGCCCGACGACCTGGAGGCCTCACCCGATGTCAGCCAAGAAGAACGACAGCAAGAAGCCCGCCCGCCGCAGCCTGACCACCGACGACGTCACCGTCGTCGAAGAGGGTCTGCTCAAGCGCGCGGTCAGCGCCGCAGCCCTCGGAAACGCCATGGAGTGGTTCGACTTCGGCGTCTACGCCTACATCACGACGACCATCGCCCAGGTGTTCTTCCCGCCGGGCAACGACGCGCTCAACATCCTGTTCACCTTCGGCACGTTCACCGCCGCGTTCATCGTGCGGCCGATCGGCGGCGCGTTCTTCGGCCCGCTCGGCGACCGCATCGGACGCCAGAAGGTGCTCGCCCTCACGATGATCCTGATGGCCGCGGGGACGCTCGCCATCGGCCTGATCCCGTCGTACGCGACCATCGGCCTCTGGGCGCCCGTCCTGCTGCTGTTGGCGCGCCTCCTGCAGGGCTTCTCGACCGGCGGTGAGTACGGAGGCGCGGCCACGTTCATCGCCGAGTACTCGCCCGACAAGCGCCGCGGCTTCATGGGCTCGTGGCTCGAGTTCGGCACGCTCGCCGGCTACGTGCTCGGCGCCTCGCTGGTCACCGGCCTCCAGCTCGGCATGAGCGAGGAGGCGCTGCTCGCCTGGGGCTGGCGCATCCCGTTCCTGATCGCCGGACCGCTCGGCCTGATCGGGCTCTACCTGCGCCTCAAGCTCGAAGAGACGCCGGCCTTCCAGAAGCAGCAAGAAGAAGCCGCCGGTCGCGAGCACGTCAAGGTGCCCCTCGTGAAGCTCTTCGCCGAGAACTGGCGGGCGTTGATCGTCTGCATCGGCCTGGTGCTCGTCTTCAACGTGACCGACTACATGCTGCTGTCGTACATGCCGACCTACCTCACCAACACGCTGGGCCGCAGTGCGACCTCGGGGCTGTTGCTCGTCATCGTCGTGATGGTGCTGATGATGATCGTCATCACGTTCAGCGGACGCCTGAGCGACCGGTTCGGCCGTCGACCGGTGCTGTTCGCCGGCTGCATCGGATTCTTGGTGCTGTCGTGGCCGGCGCTCAAGCTCGTGCAGTCCGAGAGCACGCCGCTCGTCTTCGTCGGCCTGCTGGTGCTCGGCCTGGTGCTCGTCACGTTCACGTCGACCATGCCGTCGACGCTGCCCGCGCTGTTCCCGACGATCATCCGCTACGGCGCACTGGCCATCGCGTTCAACGTGTCCGTCTCGCTCTTCGGCGGCACCACGCCCCTGGCCACCGAGGCGCTGGTCGTCTGGGCCGAGGGCGAGGGCTTCTCCTGGGCCCACGACATCCCCGCCTTCTACCTCATGGCCGCGGCCGTCATCGGCCTCGTCGCCGTGTGGTTCACGAAGGAGACCGCCAACGAGCCGCTGCTCGGCTCGGGCCCCTCGGTCGCGACCGACGACGAGGCGCGCGAGCTGGTCGAGGCCTACGCCGACGAGTCGAGCGAGGTCGCGAAGTCGGGCTGGGCGCTCGAGTGGGCGCAGTCCGGCCTCATCGACGTGGTCGACCCGAAGGCCGCCGAGGCCGACGCCGCCCGCCGCGGCTGAGGCGGCTGCCCGCCCCGGCGGGCGGGGCCGCGTCCGCCCCGGGGTAGGGCCCGGCTAGGGGCAGGGCCCGGCTAGGGGCGGGCGGCGAGCAGGGCGCGGGTGTGGGCGTGCTGCGGGGCGGAGAACACGTCGGCCGTGCGGCCCTCCTCGACGACCCGGCCCTCGTGCATCACGGCGACGCGATCGGACATGTGCTCGACGACGTCCAGGTCGTGCGAGATGAAGACGCAGGCGAGCCCGTCCTCACGCTGCAACTCGTCGAGGAGGTCGAGCACCTGGGCCTGGACCGAGACGTCGAGCGCCGAGACCGGCTCGTCGCAGACGATCACCCGGGGCCGCGGGGCCAGCGCGCGCGCGATCGCCACCCGCTGCCGCTGTCCGCCCGACAGGGTGTCGGGCCGCCGCGTCACCGTGTCGGCGTCGAGTCCGACCCGTGCCAGCAGGGCGACGACCTCGGGCTCGACGGGACCGAGGCGCGTGCTGCGGCCCGACGTCAGCGCGTCGGCCAGCAGGCGGCCGACCGTGAACCGGGGGTCGAACGAGCTCGAGGGGTCCTGGTAGACGGCGCCGAGGTCGCCACGGCGGGGACGACGGTCGCGCTCGCGGGCCGGGGCCCAGGACGTGCCGAGCAGATCCACCGTCCCGGCGTCGGGATCGTCGAGGCCGAGCAGCAGGCGGGCCGTCGTCGTCTTGCCCGAGCCCGACGCGCCGACGAGGCCGAGCGTCTCGCCGGCCCCGAGCGAGAGCGAGACGTCGTCCACGGCGACCCGGTCGGGCCCCCGGCGCCCCGCGAACACCCGGCGCAGGCCCGTCGCCACGAGGACGGGGCCGGACGGGGGAATCGTCGCCGCGACCGGCGTCGACGGGCCGGGAGCGCCTCCTGGGCCGGGCGCGTCGGAGGCGACCGGCGTCGTCGACGCGGGCGCGCCTCCTGCGTCCGGGCCGTCGGAGGTCGCGGGGGCGGAGAGGCGGCGACCCCGCGGGGCTCCGCCGGGCAGGGCGGCGATGAGCATGCGCGTGTAGTCGGCCTGCGGCGAGTCGAGCACGGTCGCCGTGTCACCCTGCTCGACGACGTGCCCGTCGCGCATCACGACCACGCGGTCGGCCAGGCGCCGGACGACCCCGAGGTCGTGACTGATCGCGAGGACGGCCGTGCCCGTGTCGCGCAGGGCGGCGAGTCGGTCGACGACGAGACGCTGCACCTCGGCGTCGAGGGCGGTGGTGGGCTCGTCGGCGACGATCACGCCGGGTCGCAGGGCGAGGGCCGCGGCGATGAGCGCCCGCTGCCGCAGTCCGCCCGACAGCTCGCCCGACCGCAGGCCCCGGCGCACCTCGGGGTCGGGCATGCCGACCTCGGTGAGGGCCTCCCGCACGCGGGCTCGGCGGGCGGCCGGCGAGAGTCGGGTGTGCAGTCGCAGGGCATCGTCGATCTCGCGGCCGACCGGGCGCAGGGGGTCGAGCGAGACCAGGGCGTCCTGCAGCACGAGTCCGATGCGCGGTCCCCGCAGCCGACGCCAACCCCGTTCGGACAGGGTGAGCAGGTCGTCGTCACCGAGCCGCAGGGCGTCGGCCGTCACGGTGCCACCGGTCAGCCCGAGCAGGGCCCGCGCGGTCACGCTCTTGCCCGAGCCGGACTCGCCGACCAGGGCCACGCACTCGCCGCGACCCATCGAGAACGACACGTCGTCGACGGCCGTCACCCCACCGAAGGTGACGTGCAGGCGGTCGACGACGAGGTCGTCCGAGGAGGCGCGGTGCCGGTCGCGGGGAGCGGCGCCGGTCGCCAGCGGGTCCGTGGTCATCGTCGTCCTCCTCGTCCGCGTCGTGCGAGACCTCGCCCCAGCACCGTGGCCGACGCGGTCGTCACCACGACGGCGAGCCCCGGGAAGACGGTCATCCACCAGGCGACCGCGAGGTACGTGCGCCCGGCCGAGAGCATCGCGCCCCACTCGGGTGCCGGGGGCGGCGACCCCAGCCCGAGGTAGCTCAGCGACGAGGCCCAGACCACGGCCTGACCGAGGCCCAGCGTGGCGAGCACGACCACGGGGGCGAGGGCGTTCGGCAGCACGTGACGCACGAGGACGAGCCCGGGGCGACGGCCGAGCACCGTCGCGGCCTCGACCATCGGCGACCGGCGGACGGCCGCCACCTGGCTGCGGACGATCCGCGCGTACCCCGGCGCGGTCGCGAGGCCGACGGCGATCGTCGCCGGCACGGCCCCCGGCCCGGTGAAGGCGATGACGACGAGCGCCAGCAAGAGGCCGGGCAGGGCGAAGAGCACCTCGAGGACGCGGCTCACGCCGGCGTCGGTCGCGCGGCCGACGAGGCCGCGACCGCCGAGGCCCGCCAGGACGCCGAGGACCACGCCGAGTCCCGTCCCGATCATCGTGGCGACGAGGCCGATCGTCAGCGAGGCACCGGCTCCGTGGACGACGCGGGTCCACACGCCTCGCCCCGACTCGTCGGTGCCGAACGGGTGCGCGAGCGACGGACCGGCGAACGCGTCGGTCGGCGACACGGCGAGCGGGTCGGCGGGGGCCAACAGGCCCGGTGCGACCGCCATCACGACCAGCAGCGAGAGCAGTGCGGCCGCCACGAGTTCGGTCGGGCCGAGCGGCAGGCGCCGCCGGGCGGTGCGGGACGAGGAGGCGCGGGCCGGGTCGGCACCCCGGGGCAAGTCGGGCAGCGCCGTCATGCCGCACGTCCTCTCGGGTCGACCGCGCGTTCGGCCAGGTCGCCGAGCGCGACCACGACGACGTAGGCGAGCGCGGAGACCAGGGCGACGCCGGTCACGAGCGGGATGTCGCGCAGCGTGACCGCGCCGAGCAGGGTGCGACCGAGACCCGGGCGGGCGAAGACCGACTCGACCACGACGGCGCCGCTGAGCAACGAGCCGAAGGCCCAGCCCGACAGGGCGAGCCCGGGCAGCGCCGCGTGTCGGAGCAGGTGGCGGACGAAGAGTCCCGACGGGCCCTCGCCCCGGGCTCGTGCCGAGAGGGCGAACGGGGTGGCCGCCGCGTCGAGCAGCGAGTCGCGGGTGACCTGCCCGAGGAACCCGGCGACGGGGATCGCCAGGGTGACGACCGGCAGGACGAGTCCCGCGGGGGTTCCCGTGCTCACCGGGGGCAGCAGCCCGAGCCGGGTGCTGAAGACGAGGATGAGCAGACTCGCCAGCCAGAAGTGCGGCACGGCCGAGGCGACGACCTCGAGACCCGACGACACCGCGGAGGCGATCCGGCCGCCGAGGGTCGCCCACCAGGCCGTCGCGATCGCGATCGACCAGGCCACCACCAGGGCGAGGAGCGCGAGACCGATCGTGCCCGGCAACTGGTCGAGCAGCAACCGGCCGACGTCGGTCCGCAGCGAGTACGACGTCCCGAGGTCGCCCGTGGCGAGCCGTCCGAGCTGCGCGAGGTACTGCACGAACAACGGCTGGTCCAGGCCGTACTGCCGACGGACGGATTCGAGGGCCTCGGCCGAGGCCTGCGACCCCGGACCGCCGAGGATCGCCTCGGCCGGGTCGCCCGGGACGAGCCGGATGGCGAAGAAGATCAGCGTCGCGACGGCCCAGAGCACGAAGAGCGCGCCGAGCAGGCGGCCGACGAGCCACCGACCCGCCCGTCGCCACCGCCCCGGACGCACTCGATCAGCTCGTCTTGTAGGCGTCGTACATCGTCGGTGCCTGGACCGTCGGCAGGGCCCGGACGCCCTGGACGGCCGAACGCACCAGGTAGTGGTTCTGCTGGTCGTACAGCGGCAGGACGTGCCATCCCTCGAGGATGGTCTGCTGGGCCTGCTGGTAGAGGTCGGCGCGCTCGTCGGCGTCGCTCGTCCGGGAGGCGCGGGTCAACAGGTCGTCGAGGGCCGGGTCGCTCGTCTGCGAGAGGTTGGCGAAGTAGCCGCTCGGGGCGGGGGTGATGCCGTCGCTGTCGTAGAGGATGCGCAGCACGTCGGGGCCGACCTTCGTGTAGGGCGCGCTCACCAGGTCGTACTCGTTCGCCGCGAGGGCGCCGTACCAGCTCGAGAGGTCGAGGGGTTCGAGGGTGACGTCGAAGCCCAGGTCCTTGGCGCCGGCCTGGACCTGCTCGAACAGCGACTGCTCGGCGGGGATCGACTGGTTCGTGCTCACGGGGAAGGTCGCGGCGAGTCGCACGCCGTCCTTCGTGCGGTACCCGTCCGCGTCGCGGGTGGTCCACCCCGCCTCGTCGAGCAGGTCGTTCGCCGCGTCGGTGTCGACGTCGAAGAGCGACTCGTCGGAGAACGCCAGGGGCTCGACGCTCGACAGCGGACTGTACGACCGCTTCGCCGTGCCGAAGAACAGCGAGTCGATGCCCGAGTCGACGTCGACACCGCGGATGAACGCCTCGCGAACGCTCGCGTCGTCGAAGGGCGCCTTGCCGGCGTTGAGCTCGATGCGGTTGGAGGCGCCGGGGCGCGGGGCGTCGATCTCGTCGAGCGAGTCGTCCTTCGCCGCGGCGACGAGGGTGTCGGGCTGCGCGTTGTCGATCACGTCGACCTGGCCGGCCTGCAGCGCGGCGTAGCGGGACGCCGAGTCGGGGATGAAGCGCCAGACGATCTCGTCGAGGTGGGCGGGCCCCTGGTGCCCGGCATCGGCCGGCGGCGAGCTGTAGTCGTCGTTGCGGGTGAGCACGACCTGTTGCTGCTTGGTCCACGACTCGACCGCGAACGGGCCGGTGCCGACCGGTGACTCGCAGTTGACCTCCTGGCTCCGGGTCAGGGCCTCGGGTGACTCCATCGCGAGCCAGGGCTGTGAGAGGGACTCGAGCAGGGCGCTGTCGGGCTCGCTCAGGTCGAAGCGTGCCGTGCGCGCGTCGACCGCCTCGACGCCGGTGACCTTCCCGAGGGCGAGGTACCCGGTCGACGACAGCGTCGCGGGGTCCTGGAGATGGGCGACGTTGGCCGCCACGGCGGTGGCGTCGAAGGGGGTGCCGTCGGTGAACGAGACGCCGTCCTTGAGCGTGAAGGTCCAGCTGAGGCCGTCGGAGCCCTCTTGCCACGAGTCGGCCAGCCACGGGACGATGTCGCCGTTGGCGTCCTTCGAGACGAGCGACTCGAGGTACTGCGTCGACACGAGTGCCTGCGGGTAGTTGCCGCCGACGTGGGGGTCGAGGCAGGTCGGCTCGGCGTCGCCCGAGGCGTAGGTCAGCGTCCCCCCGGCGACCGGGGTGGACGAGGTGTCCGGGTCGCCCCCGCTCGTGCAGCCGGCGAGCACGAGGCTCGCGATGGCGGTGGCGGCGATCAGGACGGGCAGGCGGCTGCGCATGGGGCTCCGGGGGAGTGACGGGACGTCGGGTGGGATCCGACGACGCCGAGACGAGGCGGCATTCGTGGACCGGGTGCAACAAGTGCGCCGTCAAGTCTAGCGGCATGATGGTGGCCATGTCAGATGGACCAGACGCCACCCGCCCTCGGCGGCCGGTCGGCCGACCGCGCCGCTCGTCCGCCGAGATGCTGGCGGACGCCGCGGCCGAGTTGTTCCTCGAGAACGGCTACGCCGGGACGACCGTCGACGACATCGCCCGTCGGGCCGGCGTCAGCCGTGGCACGTTCTTCAACTACTTCGAGGCCAAGTCCGACCTCTTCTGGCTCGACCTCGACCAGAGCCTCGCCGATCTCGGCGACCTGCTGCGCGCCTCCTCCGAGCTGTCGCCGGTCCGCGCGGTCGAGGCCGCACTCGTCGCGCTCGCCGAGGCCCACGACCCCGAGCGCGTGCCCTGGGCCCTGACCCAGTCCGAGGCGATGGCCCTCGGCGACGACCTCGTCGCCTCGGCCGCGGTCCGGTTCGTGCGTCAGCAGGGGGCGGTCGCCTCGTACGTGGCCGAGCGGTCGGGGCGGGATCGGTCGGATCTCGCGGCACAGGTGATCGGTTCGACGTTGATCGCGGCGGCGGCGGCCGCCATCGCGAACTGGGCGCGTGCCGGGGTGTCGCGCGGCCCCCTCGGGCCGGTGGTCGCGGCGGCCGTGGGCCCCGTCGCGGACGGACTCGACGCCCGGGAGGCGCGCTCGGCCTAGACCGTCGGCGTCGGTGACGTCGACGGGGACGTGGGCGAGAGGACGTCCACGAGCTCGGCGCGCTTCGGGAAGACCCACTTGTTCATCGCCCAGTACCGGAACACCATGGCGAGCATGGTGCCGATGATCGGCCCGCTGACGAAGTCGGCGATCTCTTGCGTGGTGCGCGAGACGTTCGGCACCTCGAGGCCGAATCCGTAGCGCGAGAGGTAGAGCGGCGCGGAGTTGAGGCCGACCCCGATGACGCTGACGATGACGAAGAGCAACATCTCGTGGGCGGTGTGACGCTCGCCTCGGTCGTCGAACGACCACTTCTTGTTCATCCAGTACGAGAAGACCGTCGCGACGATGATGCCCAACGCGAGGGCGGTGACGGGGTGCTGAGGGATGACGAACAGCTTGAGCCCGTAGTTGATCACCATGGTGATCACGAAGCCGATGCCCCCGACGACGAGGAACCTCGCCGCGGAAGGGTGCTCTCTGATGAGCTTGATGACTGCTTGCACTGCATCACGGTAGCCGAGGGCGCGCGGAATCGGCTGAAAGCGACCACGGGATGCGTCACAAATCACCCCCCGAACGAGAGGGTGAGCCCGCTCGGCGCCGGAGGATTGAGGACGGCTCAACCTTGCGGATGACTTCTCGTCACGGCCTGGTCACGGCGTGAGGATCCGTCGCCCCCGGTGGCTAACGTCGTGCTCGTCGGACCGGATCACCGGGACGGCGACCGGTCGCCCCGGGGTGGGTCAGGGCGACCGGTCCACACTGACTCACTGAAGAGGACACCACTCATGAAGAAGACCGTGTCGACCGCCACCGTGCTGTCGACGGCCATCGTCATCGCCCTGGGGGGCATCGCGCTGAACGGACAGGCGGCTTCTGCCGAGCCTGCGCCGCTGGATCGGACGGCGACGGCGGCGCCGTCCGAGGTCGAGCCCGAGGTCGGGGGCCCGGCCGTGCTCGAGGGCGTCGAGGACGCGCCGGCGGTGACGCCGACGCCCGAGATCGACGACGACGCGGAGCCGGCCGCGCCCGCCGTCGGGACCGGGGCCGACGCCACGACCGGCCCGTCGGACGAGTCGGGGGACGGCTCCGGGGTGACCGACGACGGCGCGACGGCCCCGTCGGCGCAGCCGTCCGCGGCGGCCCCCACTGCGGCCGAGGGTGCTGCTGCACCGGCGGCACGGTTCACGGTCGCGAGCCCCCTGGACGGTGCGGTCTACGCGACCCTGGGCTACGAGCTCGTGATCGAGGCACCCGATGCCCGGTTCTCGTACGAGGTGTTCGACTCCGCGGGACAGTCGGTCCGGGGCGAAGCGGACGTGGCCGGTCCGCGGGCCGTCCGGTTCGTGCACCTGCCCCAGGACGCAGCGCCCGAACAGTCGATGACCGTCGTCGTGTCGAACGCGGACGGTTTCGTCCTCGGTTCCGAGACGCGGTCCTTCCGGGTGGAGGTTCCGACCTCTCCTGCCGTCACCATCGGGTCGCCGCGACAGGGGGAGACGCTGCGAACCCCCGCGACCACGTGGCCGGGGGGCGGCTCGTTCGTGCTCGAGGGCACCGGCCAAGCGGGCTCGTGGCTGCACTACTCGTACGAGGCGCTCTCGGAGCAGACCGGGTGGGGCAGCGACTACGACTCACCGATCGTGCGTGCCGACGGCACGTGGGCGATCGGCGACGGCCTGCCGTACGGCTCGTGGCGTGCCACGGTCCAGCAGTACGCGGGCGCGGGCGACCCGAGCCTCGGGGGAGTCCAGCAGCCCCCGCGGAGTCGGCTGTCGGCACCGGTGACCGTCGACTTCACGTTGGCCGCACCGGTCGTCGTCGCCGCTCCGTCCGAGCCGGTCGTGGTGCCCGTCGCCGTGCCCCCCGCGGCTCGACCGTCCGTGCCGATGCCCGCACGGGTCGTCCCCGTGGCGCACCGCTCCGACCTCGCCTACACGGGTTCATCCGAGACGACTCCATGGGCGGGTCTCGCCGGCATGGTCCTCGTGGGGCTCGGGGCGGCGACCGTCCTCGTCATGCGGCGCCGCGCCTCCCGGGGCTGAACCGCCGCGCGGCCGTCAGTGACGAGCCGGGTCGGACGCCCTCCGTGGCGTCAGGCTCGGCTCGTCCGGCGTCGAGAGTGTGAGCACGGCCTCCTCGACGGCGTCGTGGTCCTCGAGCTGCCGCTCGACGCGGCGCAGGGCGACGGCGACGTGCTCTTCGCGGTCGTCGCCCGTCATGTCGACGGCGGCGACCAGGTAGAGCCGACCCGGACCGACGAACTCGGTGTGCAGGTAGGTGACCCGCTCGATCTCGGGGCGCGCGAGCAGACGTTCGAGCACGGTCGACTCGAGCTCGTCCGAGGGGCTCTCGCCGACGAGGAACCGCCGGTTGCGGTCGATCAGCACCAACGCGACCACCCCCAGGAGCACGCCGACGGCGATGGACCCGATCGCGTCGAACACCGCCGAGCCGGTGACCTGGTGCAGGAAGATCCCGAGGAAGGCGATCAGCAGGCCGATCAGGGCCGCCGCGTCCTCGGCGAACACCGCCCGCAGGGTCGAGTTCGAACTGCGCAGCACGTGCCGCAGCGTCGGCACCTGCCGTTCGGCCGCCGATCCGCGGGCCTGACGGAACGCCTGCAGGAAGGACGTGCCCTCGAGCACGAAGGCGATGGCCAGCACGACGTAGTTGATCAGGTAGTTCTCGGCCTCCTCGTCGGCGGTCAGCTGGGAGATGCCGTGCTGGATGGACACGACGGCGCCGACGGTGAACAGGCCGAACGCGGCGAACATCGACCAGACGTAGGTCTCCTTCCCGTAGCCGAGGGGATGCGCGTCGTCCCGTCGCTTGACGCCCCGTTTGTCGGCGACGAAGAGGAAGATCTCGTTGCCCGTGTCCGCCCACGAGTGCGCGGACTCCGCCACCATCGACGCGGAACCGGTGAGGAAGGCGGCGACCGTCTTGGCGACGGCGATCAGCAGGTTGGCGACGAACGCCACGATCACGGTGACCGTGCTCTCGGGCTTGACCGGGGGGTCGGACGGGGTGGAGGACATGGCCTCGATCCTGCTCCTCGGGACGGCCTCGCGCCTCCTCGGCTCTGACGGTAGGATCGAGCACGCATCGATCCGGCCATCACCGGGGAGCACCCGGAAGAAAGCGAGCGGCGGGCCCAGGCCCGGTGGTCGTCGGTAGAACCGGGCGGGGCAGGCCCGTCACAGCCGCAGCAGAGCGGTCGCGGTCGCCGTCCGAGAGGACGACGACGGCGGCAAGCGGGGTGGTACCGCGCCACCCGGGTCAGGCACCCGGACGGCGTCCTCGTGGTCAGAAGGTCCCTCGGCCAGCGCAGCGGGGGCGACCCACCGCACGACCTGGAGAACCGATGACCTACCCCAAGGGTTCCGACGCCACCGGCGTCCCCGCCTCCCCGCGATTCCCCGAGATCGAGACCGGCGTCCTCGCCTTCTGGAAGCGCGACGACACCTTCGCCGAGTCGATCCGTGCACGCGAGGGCTGCGACGAGTGGGTCTTCTACGACGGCCCGCCGTTCGCCAACGGCCTGCCGCACTACGGGCACCTCCTGACGGGTTACGCCAAGGACGTCTTCCCGCGGTACCAGACCATGCGCGGCAAGCAGGTGCACCGCCGCTTCGGCTGGGACACCCACGGCCTGCCCGCCGAGCTCGAGGCGATGCGTCAGCTCGGGCTGACCGAGAAGCACGAGATCGACGACATGGGCATCGACGTGTTCAACGCCGCCGCCCGCCGATCGGTGCTGCAGTACACCGACGAATGGCAGCGGTACGTCACCCGCCAGGCGCGCTGGGTCGACTTCGACCACGACTACAAGACCCTCGACGTCGACTACATGGAGAGCGTCGTCTGGGCCTTCAAGCAGCTGCATGACAAGGGACTCGCCTACGAGGGCTTCCGTGTGCTGCCCTATTGCTGGCACGACCAGACCCCCTTGTCCAACCACGAACTGCGCATGGACGACGACGTCTACAAGAACCGTCAGGACCAGACGGTCACCGTCGCCTTCCCCCTCGTCGGCGCCAAGGCCGAGGCGCTCGGCCTGACCGGCGTCGAGGCGCTGGCCTGGACGACCACCCCGTGGACCCTCCCGACCAACATGGCGCTGGCCGTGGGACCGGCCATCGACTACGTCACCGTGCCCCACGCCCTCCTGCCGGGCGAGCGCACCGGCGACCAAGAGCTGTTGACCGGCAGCGTGTTCCTGCTCGCGGCCGACACGCTCGGCGCCTACGCGCGCGACCTGGGCTACGAGTCCGCCGAGTCCGCCCAGGCCGCCGTCACCGCGACCTTCACCGGCGCCGAGCTCGAGGGCGTCGAGTACGACCGCATCTGGGACGTCTACGCCGACACCGAGGCCTGGGGCACCGAGAACGCCTGGCGCGTGCTGGTCGCCGACTACGTCGCCACCGGCGAGGGCACCGGCATCGTGCACCAGGCCCCGGCCTACGGCGAGGACGACCAGCTGGTCTGCGCCGCCGCGGGCATCCCCGTGATCGTCTCGGTCGACGACGGTGGGCGCTTCCTGCCGATGTTCGACGAGCTGGGCGTCGCCGGCCTCCAGGTCTTCGAGGCCAACAAGCCGTTGGTGCAGCGCCTCCGCGCCGACGGACGCCTGGTGCGCCTCGCCAGCTACGAGCACAGCTACCCGCACTGCTGGCGCTGCCGCAACCCCCTGATCTACAAGGCGGTGTCGAGCTGGTTCGTGCGCGTCACCGAGTTCCGCGACCGCATGGGCGAGCTGAACCAGCAGATCACCTGGGTGCCCGACAACGTCAAGGACGGCCAGTTCGGCAAGTGGGTCGGCAACGCCCGCGACTGGTCGATCTCGCGCAACCGCTACTGGGGTTCACCGATCCCGGTGTGGAAGAGCGACGACCCCGCCTACCCGCGCGTCGACGTCTACGGCTCGCTGGCCGAGATGGAGGCCGACTTCGGCCGCCTGCCGCTCAACGCCGACGGCGAGCCCGACCTGCACCGCCCCTACATCGACGAGCTCACCCGACCGAACCCCGACGACCCGACCGGGCAGAGCACGATGCGCCGCATCGAGGACGTCCTCGACGTCTGGTTCGACAGCGGCTCGATGCCGTTCGCGCAGGTGCACTATCCGTTCGAGAACCAGCAGTGGTTCGACGAGCACAGCCCTGCCGACTTCATCGTCGAGTACATCGGCCAGACCCGTGGCTGGTTCTACACGCTGCACACGCTCTCCACCGCGTTGTTCGACCGCCCGGCCTTCTCGAACGTGGTCAGCCACGGCATCGTGCTCGGCTCCGACGGTCAGAAGATGTCGAAGAGCCTGCGCAACTACCCCGACGTCAGCGAGGTCTTCGACCGCGACGGGGCCGACGCCATGCGCTGGTTCCTCATGTCGAGTTCGGTGATCCGCGGCGGCAACCTCGTCGTCACCGAGGAGGGCATCCGCGAGGGCGTCCGGCAGTTCCTGCTGCCGCTCTGGAGCACCTGGTACTTCTTCTCGCTCTACGCCAACGCGGCGTCCGGAGGCGCGGGTCGTCACGCCGCCCCCGGTTACGACGCGCAGTGGCGAACCGACTCGGGCGACGTCCTCGACCGCTACCTGCTGGCGAAGACGCGCCTCCTGGTCACGGACGTCGAGGCGGCCCTCGACGCCCTCGACACGCCGCGGGCCACCGCGACGCTGCGCGACTTCGCCGACGTCCTGACCAACTGGTACGTCCGACGCTCGCGTGACCGGTTCTGGTCGGGCGACGACGTCGACGCCTTCGACACCCTCTTCACGGTGCTCGAGACCCTCACCCGGGTCGCGGCCCCGCTCGCGCCCCTGGTCGCGGACGAGATCTACAAGGGACTCACCGGGGGTCGCTCGGTGCACCTGACCGACTGGCCCGACGCCTCGGCGTTCCCGGCCGACGACGCCCTCGTGGCCGCGATGGACGCCGTTCGCGCGGTCGCGTCGAGCGGCCTGGCGCTGCGCAAGGCCCAGGGGCTGCGCGTCCGCCTGCCGTTGGCCCGTCTGACCGTCGTCACGCCCGACCCCGCGGGCCTCGAGGCGTTCGCCGACATCGTGCGCGACGAGCTCAACGTCAAGCAGGTCGTCGTGACCCGCCTGACCGAGGAGAGCCTCGGAGAATACGGCGTCACCCGCAAGCTCACCGTCAACGCCCGGGCGGCCGGTCCGCGCATCGGCAAGCAGGTGCAACAGGTCATCCCGGCGGCGAAGAGGGGCGACTGGCAGCCCGCGGGCGAGAACGTCGTCGTCGGTGGCGTCGAGTTGCTGCCCGGCGAGTTCACGCTCGAGCTGGCCGTCGCCGACGCGTCGAGCGCTCTCGCCTTCGTCGGCGACGGCGGCTTCGTGCTGCTCGACACCGCGACCACGCCCGAGCTCGAGGCCGAGGGCCTGGCCCGCGACGTCGTGCGTGCCGTGCAGCAGGCCCGGAAGACCGCCGACCTCGACGTGTCCGACCGCATCGTGACGACGCTCACGACCGACGCCGTCGCGGCGGCCGCCGTCGAGGCCCACCGTGAGCTGATCTCCCGCGAGACCCTGACCACCGAGCTGATCGTCGACGTCCAGGAGGGCGTCGGCGAGCGGCCCGAGAAGACCGTCGTCGGATCGGGCTCCGGCTCGGCCGTCGTCGTGGAGGTACGACGCGCATGACCCCGAAGAAGAACGACCGTCAGGGCGATCCCGCCGACGAGCAGGGAGGCGAGTACGCGGCCGGCGCGCAGCGCGTCCACGACGAGCTGCTGGCACGCATCGGCGAGCAGGCCCCGCAGCCGCGGCTCGAGCCGACCCGGCGGGCCGTCGAGCTGTTGGGCGACCCGCAGCGGGCCTACCCGGTGATCCACCTCACCGGCACGAACGGCAAGACGTCGACCAGCCGGATGATCGAGAGCATCCTGCGGGCGCACGGCCTGCGCACCGGGCTCATGACGAGCCCGCACCTCGTGCACCTCAACGAGCGCATCGTGGTCGACGGCGAGCCGATCAGCGACGAGCGCCTGGTCGCCAACTGGGACGACATCCAGCCCTACCTGACCATGGTCGACACCGATCTTCAAGCGTCGGGGGAGCCCACCCTGACCTTCTTCGAGGCCCTGACGGTGCTCGCCTTCGCCTGCTTCGCCGACGCTCCCGCCGACGTGGTCGTGCTGGAGGTCGGCATGGGGGGCGAATGGGACAGCACGAACGTGGCCGACGGCCAGGTCGCCGTCTTCACCCCCATCGCCCTCGACCACCAGAACCGTCTCGGCTCGACCGTGGCCGAGATCGCCCGCACGAAGGCTGGGATCGTCAAGCCCACGGCCGCCGTGGTCTCGGCGTCGCAGACCCCCGAGGCCCTGGTCGAACTCGAACGCGCCGTCGAGTTGAGCGAGGGGTCGCTCGCGGTCGAGGGCACCGCCTTCGGCGTCGAGTCGACCACCGTCGCCGTCGGCGGCCAGGTCGTCACGATCCTCGGGCTCGCGGGCCGGTACGACGATCTGCTCCTGCCGCAGTTCGGCGACCACCAGGCCCAGAACGCCGCCGTCGCGGTCGCGGCCGTCGAGTCCTTCCTCGGCGGCGGGTCGCAGCCGCTCGACCACGAGGTGCTCGCCGAGGGACTCGCGAGCGCGACGTCGCCCGGTCGCCTGCAGATCGTCGCCAACGAGCCGACGATCCTGGTCGACGCGGCGCACAACCCGCACGGCGCCCGCGCCCTGGCCAAGGCCCTCGACGACTACTTCCAGTTCGGCGGCGTCGTCGCGGTGCTCAGCGTGTTGGCCGACAAGGACGCCGCGGGCATCGTCCGCGCCCTGGCGCCCACGATCACCCAGTTCGTCGTGACGAGCTCGAAGTCCGACCGGGCGATCGACGCCGACGAGCTCGCCGCCATCGCGGTGGGCGTCGTGGGTGCCGATCGCGTCGTCGTCGAGACCGACCTCGTGGCGGCCCTGCGCACGGCGCGCGACCTGGCCGACGAGGTCGAGGGCGACGAGCCCGGCGGCGTCGTCGTGACGGGGTCGATCACGCTGGTCGGCGACGTCATCGCCCTCTCTCAGCAGCCCGAGGGGCTCTCGTGACGACGCCACCGCCTCCCGCCGGAGCCGGAGCCGGAGCCGGCGGGCGCGCGCCGCGCCCCCGTCGACGTCGCGGGGCGGCCGAGAGCCTGCTCTCGATCGTCCTCGTGCTCGAGGCCATGACGCTGTTCTTCGTCACCCTCGTCGTCTTCGGGCGGCAGTTGCTGCCGGCCGGCGTCGCCTGGGGCGGAGGCCTCGCCGCGATCGTCCTGACGCTGCTGATCTCGCAGACCCTGCGCTGGCGGTGGGGCGTCGCCCTCGGCTGGCTCGTCCAGCTGGGTCTCGTGGCCTGTGGGTTCCTCGATCCGGTCATGTTCGTCGTGGCCGCCCTGTTCGTGGCCATCTGGACCTACTGCCTCGTCAAGGGCACACAGCTCGACCGCATGAACGCCGCCCGGCTGCGCGACGCGCCCGGTGACGTGGCCTGAGCCGACACCCACCGACCCGTCCTCCGGGCGCCCGCCCGCGAGCCATCCGCCACCCACCGAGCCATCCGCCACCCACCGAAAGAGGAGCAATGTCCGATCTCGAAGAAACCCTCGTCCTCGTCAAGCCCGACGGCGTCGCCCGCGGCCTGACCGGCGAGATCCTGCGCCGCATCGAGGCCAAGGGGTACTCGCTCGTCGACGTCCGCCTCGTGCAGGCCGACCGCGACCTGCTCGCGAAGCACTACGAGGAGCACGTGGGCAAGCCGTTCTACGAGCCCCTCGTCGAGTTCATGCAGAGCGGCCCGACCGTCGCGCTGCGCATCGCGGGCGACGCCGTCATCGCGGGCTTCCGCTCGCTCGCGGGCACGACCGACCCGACGACCGCGGCCCCCGGAACGATCCGTGGCGACCTCGGCCGCGACTGGGGCCTGAAGGTCCAGCAGAACCTGGTGCACGGCAGCGACAGCCCCGAGAGCGCCACGCGCGAGCTGGCCCTCTGGTTCTGAGCCGCCGACCGGCGTGACGCCGGAGACCACCGAGCCCGCGCCTCCTGAGTCCATCAGGAGGCGCGGGCTCGGTCGTGTCGACGGGTCGCGTCGTCAGGGGGTCGGCGTCGCCGTCGAGCCCTCGGTGTCGCCCGTGCTCGTGTCACCGGTCGGGGCGCCGTTCTGCACCTCGGCGACGAACTGCGCGAAGGTGCTCGCGTCGGTCAACGAGCCCTGGTACTGCTGGCCGTTCACCAGGACGAGCGGGGTGCTCGCGAGCTTGTCGAGCGACGAGTTCGGGATCGGGTCGTTCAACGCCCGCTGGGTGGCCGAGGCGACCCAGTCCTCGAAGTCGCCTCCCGTGATGCACGACGGGATCCGGTCGTCGGTCGCCCCGGCACCCTGCACCAGGGTGACGAGCTCGTCGTTCGTCAGGCCCCGGGTGTTCTCCTCGGGTTGCTGCGCGAACAGGGCGGTGTTGACGTCGAGCGCCTTGTCGGGCTCGTGGTTCGCGACGCAGGCGAAGGCGTTGGCGGCCCGCGTCGAGTACCGGCTGCCCTGCGAGGCGTTGTCGAGGAACCCGATCGGGTGGATCGCCAGGGTCGCGGCACCGCTCGAGACGGCTTCCTCGAGCTGCTGGGCGTTCGTCGTGTCGAACTGGCCGCAGAACGGGCACATGTAGTCGAGGTAGACCACGATCGACGGCACGTCGCCCGAGGCGCTGGGGGCCGGGGTCGGGGTCGCGTCGGCGGCGAGGGCGCCACTCGGCACGGCGGTGACCGCCCCGTTCGAGCCCTCGAGCACCAGGCCGTCACTGGCCATGTTCGCAGGGCCGGGACCGGCTGGCTTGATCGACTGCGTGATGACGAGCGCGACGATCGCGAGCACCGCCACGATGCCCACGACCAGGCCGCCCTGCAGGAGCCACTTGTTGCGTCGTCGACGACGGGCCTCGGCCTCGCGCGTGACGCGGGCCTTCTCGCGGGCTGCTTCTCGGCGTTCTTTCTTGCTGGCGGGGGAGTCGGTGGGTGGCGTCATCAGTCCTCGTCGTGGCTCGGGGGTCGTCGGTCAAGACTGGCGAGGTCGACCCTGATTCGGCTGGGAGCGACCTGGGTGCGACCGAGGGAGCGTGTGGGCCCGAGCCGGGGACGCAAGGAGGTGCGGCTCACCCGAACAGCGTCGGCAGCAGCAACGGGAACACGACGACGATGGTCGTGGCGACGACGATGTAGTTGAGCACCGGCAGCACCCACGAGTAGGGGAGGAAGCGTGCCGCCGCACGTCGGAGCGGCCCGTCGGGGACGGTGACGCCGCGAGCCGCGCCCCACACCGTGAAGACCCAGAACAGCGGGATGGTGAAGAGCCAGACGAGCATGCACCACGGGCAGAGCGCGCCGATGACGAACACGGTCTGGGTGAAGAGCCAGGTGATGAAGATCCAGGCGAGCAGCAGCCCGAGGTTGAAGGCCAGCCAGAACCACCGGGCGAAGCGCGCACCGGCGAGCAGGCCCAGGCCCACCGCCACGGGGGCCGCGAAGCCGATCAGGCCGAGGATCGGGTTGGGGAAGCCGAAGAGCGAGGCCTGCCAGCTGTTGATGACGGGTGAGCAGCCCACGAACGGGTTGACGTCGCAGCCGAGCGCCGCGCCCGGGTTCTCGAGCAGTCGGAACTTGTCGAGGGTCAGGGCGAAGGCCCCCACGAGTCCGCCGAGACCGGCGACGACGAGCAGCACGGCCGCGACGAACGGGGTGCGGCCGGTGGGCAGGGTCACGGCCCGAGGCGTCTCGACGGTCACGTCCAGCAGTATCGCACGGGCCGTCGGGGCGTCCGCTTTGACCCCGGACCGGCGTGGGCGTGCGATAATCGAGCCAGTCGTGGGGCCCAGGCCCCGAGATCCAGGCTTACCGGGCAGTGCCGGCCGTCGTCGTCACGCGAGAGATCGCGTGGTCGACCAGGTCGAGCGGAATCCGGGCCAGAGCGCAGGCGCTCATCGTCGGATGGCCAGTTCCGAACCAGCAAGGCGACACGAAGAACAGCACGTCGACGAACGACATCGAGGGCGACGACCGCAGGTCGGTCGACACCCCGGGTGACCGAACGTGGCGTGTCCGACAAGGCGCGCCGTGAGAGGGCGCGGTGGTCAGGGGCAGGTGCCACGTCACCGCCCGGCCACGACACGAGAATTCCTGCCGACGGCATGGCCTCGGCGGGGCGAGGAGCGCACCGCAAGTGGTGAACGACAACACAGACAACGACGGACGTCCGAAGAAGAGAAGGGGATTGTTCGCAGGCCTCAGGGCTCGCCAGGCGGCGGTCGACGCCGCCCCGGCGACGGCCCCCGCCAGGCAGCAGGCAGCACTCCCTTCACCCGTCCGGACGACAGACGACGCCCAGGAGGCATCACCCGTGACCCACGAGACCGAGACCACCGACGAGCAGGTCGCGGCCCAGGCCCCGACCTCCCAGCAGAGCGAGACCGACGCCGTCGCCGAGGCGTTCGTCGCTGCGGCGACCCAGCCGTCACCGACCGGGGCCGCGACGGCCGACGACGCGACGACCGACGGGGCGTCGCCGATCCCGGCGAACCTCACGACGACGTCGTTGATCTTCCACGCACCCGAGATCACCGTCCTGCCGGCCCGCCCCGGTCGACGACAGCGCGACGACCGTGACGACCGGTACGACCGCGACGACTCGTGGGACGACGACCGCGAGGGCGACGACGACGACCGCGACGACCGTGACGAGCGCGACGACCGCGAGCAGCAGCCCGCCTCGCGTCGCCGCCAGCGCGGCCGCTCGCAGGACCGCGAGGAGCGCGACTCCGAGCCCCGTGGTCGCGACCGCGACCGTGCCCCGCGTCAGGCCGAGCTCATCACCGAGCCGCAGCGCATCAAGGGCTCCACGCGTCTCGAGGCGAAGAAGCAGCGTCGTCGCGACGGCCGGGACGCCGGACGCCGTCGCACCGTCATCACCGAGGCCGAGTTCCTCGCCCGTCGCGAGAGCGTCGACCGCAAGATGATCGTCCGCTCGTCGGGCGACCGCATCGAGATCGGCGTCATGGAGGACGGCACCCTGGCCGAGCACTACGTCGCCAAGGCGCAGAACGTCTCGTTGATCGGCAACGTCTACCTCGGCCGCGTCCAGAACGTGCTGCCCAGCATGGAGGCCGCCTTCGTCGACATCGGACGCGGTCGCAACGCCGTGCTCTACTCGGGCGAGGTCGACTGGGACTCCCTGTCGACGGGCAACCAGCCCCGTCGCATCGAGCTGGCCCTCAAGCCCGGCGACCGCGTGCTCGTCCAGGTCACCAAGGACCCCGTCGGCCACAAGGGCGCTCGTCTCACGAGCCAGATCTCGCTGCCGGGCCGCTACCTCGTCTACGTGCCCAACGGCTCGATGAACGGCATCAGCCGCAAGCTGCCCGACACCGAGCGCGCGCGTCTGAAGAAGATCCTCAAAGAGGCCCTGCCGGAGAACACCGGCGTCATCGTGCGCACGGCGGCCGAGGGCGCGACCGAAGAGCAGCTGACCCTCGACGTCAAGCGCCTCACCAACCAGTGGGCCGACATCGAGAAGAAGGTCGCGGCGGGCAACGCCCCGAACCAGCTGCACTCCGAGCCCGACCTGCTGATCAAGATCGTGCGCGACGTCTTCAACGAGGACTTCCACGAGATGGTCATCGACGGCGACGAGGCGTTCGAGACGCTGCAGTCGTACCTCTCGGCGGTGGCGCCCGACCTCATGGACCGCGTCAAGCGCTATGAGGGTGACAAGGACGCGTTCGACGAGTACCGCCTCAACGAGCAGATCGAGAAGGCGCTCGACCGCAAGGTCTGGCTGCCCTCGGGCGGTTCCCTCGTCATCGACCGCACCGAGGCGATGACCGTCGTCGACGTCAACACCGGCAAGTTCGTCGGTTCCGGCGGAAACCTCGAAGAGACGGTCACGAAGAACAACCTCGAGGCCGCCGAGGAGATCGTCCGTCAGCTGCGCCTCCGCGACATCGGCGGCATCATCGTCGTCGACTTCATCGACATGGTGCTCGAGTCCAACCGTGACCTCGTGCTGCGTCGTCTGGTCGAGTGCCTCAGCCGCGACCGCACCAAGCACCAGGTGGCCGAGGTCACGTCGCTCGGGCTCGTCCAGATGACGCGCAAGAAGTTGGGCCTCGGCCTGGCCGAGTCGTTCTCCGAGGCCGGCAGCGCTGCGCGCGTCCAAGAACAGCAGCCCCGCAAGGGCGGCCAGCAGGGCGACCGCCGACGTGGCGGCCAGGCCGGCGGGTCCGGCAAGTCGGGCGGCAACGGCCACAACACGGGCGCCGGTGCCGGCACCGCGCCGCAGTCCGGTCGCGGCGGCCCCTCGGCGCCGACCGGTGGGGCTCACCCCACGACGGGTACGCACGCCATCACCGACGACGTGAAGAACGCCCTCTCGCGCATCGCGGCGAGCACCATCGCCCATGCCGAAGAAGGCGGCACCAAGGACGGCGACGCGGCCAGCCAGGCCGCCGCGGCGGTCGAGGCCGCCATCGACGCCGCCGCCGCGAGTGCCACGAAGGCCGAGCCGGCCGCCGAGGCAGCCGGTGACCAGGCGGACGAAGGCCGTCGCGGGCGTTCGGGCCGCAAGGGCCGCCGTGGATCGTCACGTGCCGCGCGCGAGACCGGCGAGGACGCCGCCGAGTCGGCTCCTGCCGAGTCGTCGCCCGCCGAGTCCGCTCCCGCCGACTCGAGCGCCGGTGTGATCGAGGTCCCCGCGGCCGCCCCGGCCGAGCGGTCGGCTCCGGCCGCCGCCGTGGCCGCACCCGTCGACGAGCCCACGGAGGCGCCGGTCGCCAAGGCCACGGAGCGTCGCCGGTCGTCGGCCACGGTCTCGACCCCGGACGCCACGGTCGCGATCCTCGACATCCCCGTCGCGACCACGCGTCGCGAGCCGCGTCGCATCAGCAGCCAGGACGCCGAGCAGCTGCTCGACTCGGTGCTGGGTGCGCTGCCCGAGCCGAAGCAGCCCGGGCAGGGGCGTTCGCGTTCGCGCCGCGCCTCCAGCCAGGGCACGACCGCAGCGGCTCCGGCCGAGCCGACGACGACCGGCGAGTCCGGTCCGTTCATCCTCGGCGTGGGGGTCAGCTCCGACGATCTGTAGGTCGTCTAGGGTGACTGCGTGCCTCTGACCCAGCCCGGACCCCCGACCGTCAGGTCGAGGCTCCGGGCTGCGTCCGTCTCGGCCTCGGGGCCGGAGGGACGCGAGCGCCTGCTCGTGGCGGCCACGGCCCTGGTCGTCGTGCTGGTGGCGCGTTTCGCCCTCGGCCTCGTCGCGCTCGTCGGTTCGGCGGTCGGCTTCTCGGTGACGGCGTTCCCCAGCGGGTTCGTCGCGACGCCGGTCGGGCAGTTCCTCGGCAGCTTCGTGCTCTACCCGTTCCCGTTCTACCTCGCCTCGTTCGTCGTGCTCGCCACGATCAGGCCGCTGACGCCGCGGTCCGACCTCCGGACGGTCGTGCGCCACGCCGTGGTCGCGGGCGGAGCGGGAACCCTCGCGCTGGCCGTCGTCGGGATCGTCCCGGGCATCGTGCTCTCGATCGACGGCGGTACGTGGGTGAACCTCGCGCTCTACCTGACGACCATCCCGCTGTCGGCGGGCATCGTCGACACGGCCCTGCTCGTGGCCGGGGCCGTGCTCGCCCGGTTGTGGCTGGGCGGCGGCCACGGCGACGAGGTCTGGGCGGTCGAGCCCGCGCCCCGGGTCGCCGAGGCCGGGGAGGGTGACGACGCGGGCGACGTCGAGGACGACGTCGCGCCTCCTGCCGTCCGGGGCGATCGCTCCACCCGCCTCCCGACGACCGTCGCCGCGGCGCCGTCGGCCCCCGTCGTCCCGCCCGAGCGCCCCGTCGTGCCGTCGCACCCGGCCCCCGCACCGGACGACTGGTCGCGCTTCGCGCCCCCGGCCGGTCCGAACGAGGACGACCGGTGAGCGCTCCCGTCCGGGAGCGCACCGACCACGCCGGGCACGGCGCGGGACGGCGTGCGCGTCGGGCACCGTCGCGCGTCCCGCTGCTCGTGGCCGGTGGGCTCGTGCTCGCCGTGCTCGTGGCGGTCCGCCTCGCCTCGCCCCTCCTCGGCCCGGGCCTGCTGCCGAACGCGCTGCAGGACTTCGTCACGCTGACCATCAGCGTCATCGTCGAGTCGATGCCGTTCGTCCTGCTCGGCATCGTCCTGTCGATCATCGTGCAGGAGTGGCTGCCGCAGGCGTTCTTCTCGTCGTGGCTGCCGAAGCGGGGGCTGCCCCGTCGCGCGGTCATCTCGTTCCTCGGCATGTTCCTGCCCGTCTGCGAGTGCGGCAACGTGCCCTTGGCGCGGGGGCTCGTGCTCAAGGGCTTCACGGTGTCCGAGTCGATGACCTTCCTGCTCGCGGCGCCGATCCTCAACCCGATCACCATCATCACCACGCACCAGGCGTTCGGGTGGGACGACGGCATCCTCGTGGCCCGGTTGATCGGTGGGTTCGTCATCGCGAACCTGATCGGCTGGCTGTTCAGCAAGCACCCGAACCAGCAGAGCCTGCTGACCTCCTCGTTCGCGGCCGAGTGCCGGGTCGACGACGGCCATGCGCACGGCCGGGGTCGCACGGCGAAGAGCGTCGACCTGTTCCGCCGCGAGATGTCGACCATGATGCCCGCGCTGTTCATCGGCGCGGCCATCGCGGGCGCGATCCAGACGATCGTTCCGCGGTCGGTGCTCGTCGCGCTCGGCAGCAACCCGGTCTGGTCGGTGCTGGCGATGATGGTGCTGGCCTTCGTCATCTCGATCTGCTCGAACGTCGACGCGTTCTTCGTGCTGCCGTTCGCCTCGACGTTCATGCCCGGCGGCATCGCCGCCTTCCTCGTCTTCGGCCCCATCATCGACGTCAAGATGCTGGCCCTGTTGCGGACGACCTACACACCCAAGGTGCTCGGGCAGGTCACCCTCGTGGTGGCCCTGACCAGTGCCGCGATCGGACTGGTGGTCAACTATGTCGCCTAGCCCTGCTCCTCGCCCCTGGCGCCGACTGCTCGACCGGTGGCAAGGGGTGCTGCTGACGCTCGTCGTCGGCGTCGCCACCCTCTGGCTCGCCGCGACCGGGCAGCTCGTGCTGTACATCCACCCCCGGTACGACGTCTTCACGGTCGTGATGATCCTGATCGGCATGACGCTGTCGTTGGCCACGCTGGCGTTCTCACCCGTCCGGGGCGACGACGCGCACGACGGCCACGACCACGATCCCGGGCACGACCACGACCACGACGGCCGCCTCGACGCGGCCGAGGTGCCCGCGGTCGAGGACGGCCTCCGGCCGCGCCGGCGTCGGCCGGTCGCCACCGGCGCACGACGTCTCGCCTTCTCGGTGGGCGTCGCCGTCACCGCCGCCATCGCGATCGCCGTCGTCGCCCTGCCCCCGGCCACCCTCACCAGCGCCACGGCCGGCCAGCGCGACGTGAACTCGTCGACCGCGGCGCTCGACCGTACGACCGTGGCCGACGCGACCAGCGCCTCCTCGGACGCCTACCGGTCGTTCAGCGTCCTCGACTGGGCCGGCTTGCTGAGGCAGACGACCGACCTCGCCTTCTACGAGGGCAAGACCGCCGACGTCGTCGGGTTCGTCACGCCGTCCGACACCGACCCCGACGACGTGTTCTACGTGTCGCGCTTCGTGATCACGTGCTGCGCGGTCGACGCCCAGCCCGTCGGCGTGCCCGTCTACCTGCCGGGGTGGCAGGACCAGGTAGCCGCCGACGACTGGGTCGAGGTCACGGGCGGCTTCGACACCAACCGCAGCAGCTCGAGCCAGGACCCCGTCGCCCTCGTGCCCGACGACGTCACCACCGTGGGACAGCCCAGTGACCCGTACCTCTACTGAGGGCGGACGGGGCCGGGGCGCGACGGGAGGGGCTGCCACGCCCGATCCGTTCGCGTCCGACCCCGTGTTCCTCACCGAGCAGGACGCCCGTGAGGCCGGTGCCCGCTGGCGCACGCGATGGGTCGCCGTCGTCACCGTCCTCGCGGTGGTCTGTGCCGCCTTCGTGGGCCTGACCTACTTCCAGGGCCCCAAGGCCGGCGAGACGCAGGTCGACACGACGGCCGTGGTCGAGCGTCCCGGTCAGCAGCTGCGGGTGTTCGCCAACCAGGCGCTCGCGCACGTCGACGCCTCGCAGGTGGTCGTGACGCCCGCGGCCGCCTTCACGGTGCAGACGTCGGGTGACGTGGTCGCCGTGACCTTCACCGGCCGGCTCGCGTACGACACCGACTACCACGTCCGCGTCGACGGGGTCTCGAGCGTCTACCAGCGACAGACCTCGACCCTGGAGGCGCGGTTCAGCACGCCCCCGGCGACGGCGTACCGGCTCGTGCGCGGCACGTCCGGGGCCGACGACCGCATCGAACGGGCCGGGCTCCGGGGCTCGGACAGGACGACCGTCTGGTCCGCGCCGCGCATCCAGGCCTACGAGGTGTTCGACTCGGCCGTCGCGGTCGTGACGGACGACGGGACGCAGAGCAGCCTCAGCCTCGTGTCGCTCGACGGGGCCGCCGTCGAGACCCTGCCCGTGCCCGAGGCCCCCGGCCTGATCACCCGCTTCGCGGCCGACCGTGCCACGACCACGCTGGCGTTCTCGTTCCGTCCGACCGGTTCGGACGTCGAGACGTTGTACACGCTGCCGCTGCAGGGGGAGCGGGCGGTGGCCCCGGTCCTCGGCCTGTCCGGGCAGCCCGTCGAACCCACCGACTGGGCCTTCGTGCCGGGTGAGGACGACGTCGTCGTCCAGGCCGTCGACGACTCGGTGAGCGTCATCGACCTCTCGGGAGTGGACCCCGTGCGGCCCGTGGGGACGTACTCGCTGTTGCAGGGGGTGTCGCTCGACGGCACCACGCTGATCGCCGCGTCGGCGATCGCCTCCATGGTCGTCGACCTCGCCACGGGGGACGAGCGCCCCCGTGCCCCCGCCCCGGTCGACGGCGTCCTCCCGTTCGCCGGACCGCTGGTGGCCCTCGACCCAGGCCACGTCGTGCAGCAGGTGTCGGTCCCGTCCGACGACGGGCTCACGTACCGGACGCTCGTCGTCGCCGACGACGGTGCCACGTCACGGACGCTCTGGCAGCCCCCGAGCGCATCCGGTGTGATCGAGGGCTTCGACGTCTCCCCGAACGGGCAGTACCTGGCTGTCCAATCGGTCGGGGACGCGACGACGCCGACCGACTACTCGTACACGATCGACCCCGTGGCCGACGGGGTCACGACCACCATCGTCGAGATCGCCTCGGGCGCGGTCGTGGCCAGCTACGAGGGCTTCGACACGAGTTGGTGACCGCGCGGCTGCGGCCGGGGCGGACGGAACCGGTCAGGCCGTGAGGCCGCGTTTCACCCGCTGGGACACCCGCAGCCCGCTGCGTTCGAGACGGCGGGCGAGGTCGAGGCCGGTCACGGCGACGGCCCCACCGGCGATCAACTCCGCCCGTCGGGACTCGGGCACGTCGTAGTGGTCGTGGTCGAACCCGCGGCGGGGGATGCCGTGACGGGCGGCGAAGGCGTGCAACTCGTCGTACGAGTCGTCGCTCACCAGGTGTGCCCACAACGTGTCGTGGGCCGGCCACACGGCCTCGTCGATCAGGATCACGCCCTGGATGCTAGTCGTCGGTCCGCCTGCCGGTGCGGGGGTCGTGGACGGAGGAGGCGCGGCGCCCGTCGGAGGACGCGTTGACGGCCCCAGCGGCCCCCTGTACGATGGGCGGTTGGTGCGCGCTGGCTCAAGGCCGCGTCGTGCCGGACACCCCAACTCTTAAGGAACAGACATGGTCTACGCAGTCGTGCGCGCCGGTGGTCGGCAGGAGAAGGTCGAGGTCGGCACGATCGTCACCCTCGACCGCCTCAAGGCCGCCGAAGGCGACTCCATCACCCTCCCCGCCGTGCTGCACGTCGACGGTGACACCGTCACCTCCGCCGCCGACGCCCTGGCAGGGATCACCGTGACCGCCGAGGTGCTGAACGACCTGCGCGGCCCGAAGATCGTCATCCAGAACTACAAGAACAAGACCGGCTACAAGCGTCGCATGGGCTTCCGTGCCGACCTGACCCGCGTCAAGATCACCTCGATCAACTGAACCAGGGGCTGAGAACACATGGCACACAAAAAGGGCGCATCGTCCACCCGCAACGGTCGTGACTCGAACGCACAGCGCCTCGGCGTGAAGCGCTTCGGCGGCCAGGTCGTCCTCGCCGGCGAGATCATCGTCCGCCAGCGCGGCACCCACTTCCACCCGGGCGTCAACGTCGGCCGCGGCGGCGACGACACGCTCTTCGCCCTCGCCCCCGGTTCGGTCGAGTTCGGCGCCAAGGGCGGCCGCAAGGTCGTCAACATCGTCGCCTCCGCGACGGCGACGGTCTAGCACCACCACGCGGCGTCGGCACACGACCCGCATCGGCGGCCCCTCGCGGGTCGCACCGTCTGGGGCGAGCATCCTGCTCGCCCCAGACGTGTTTGACCCGGGCAGCTCGCACCGGCACGCACAGACAAAGAGATCAAGCACCTCATGGCCACATTCGTCGACCAAGTGACCCTCCACCTCCGCGCCGGCAACGGCGGCAACGGCTGCGTGTCCGTCAAGCGCGAGAAGTTCAAGCCGCTGGCCGGCCCCGACGGCGGCAACGGCGGTCACGGCGGCGACGTCGTCATCGTCAGCGACAGCGGCGTCACGACGCTGCTCGGGTTCCACCGTGCACCGCACCGCTCGAGCGACAACGGCGGCTTCGGCATGGGCGACCACCGGGCCGGCACCAACGGCGAGACCCTCGAGCTCGTCGTGCCGGTCGGCACCGTCGTGAAGTCCGCCGACGGCGTCGAGTTGATCGACATGGTCGAACCGGGCATGCGCTACGTCGCCGCC
Organism: Frigoribacterium sp. CFBP 8759; assembly: GCF_014841655.1. NCBI lineage: Bacteria > Bacillati > Actinomycetota > Actinomycetes > Micrococcales > Microbacteriaceae > Frigoribacterium > Frigoribacterium sp. CFBP 8759. Next base: position 150,922 of record NZ_JACYUH010000001.1, on the reverse strand, counting down.
GAGGGCGGCATCGGGGGCCTCGGCAACGCGGCCCTCTCGTCGACCAAGCGCAAGGCGCCCGGCTTCGCCCTGCTGGGCACCCCCGGCTGGGCCGGAGACGTCCTGCTCGAACTCAAGGTCGTCGCCGACATCGCGCTCGTGGGCTACCCGTCGGCCGGCAAGTCGAGCCTCGTCGCCGCCCTCTCGGCCGCCAAGCCGAAGATCGCCGACTACCCCTTCACGACGCTGCACCCCAACCTCGGCGTCGTCGAGTCGGGTGACACGCGCTACACGGTCGCCGACGTCCCCGGGCTCATCGAGGGGGCCAGCGAGGGCAAGGGCCTCGGGCTCGAGTTCCTCCGGCACGTCGAGCGCTGCTCGGCCCTGCTGCACGTGCTCGACTGCGCGACGCTCGACCCGGGCCGCGACCCGTTGACCGACCTCGACGTCATCCTCCGCGAGCTCGAGGCGTACCCCGTCCCGGACGGCCAGAAGCCGCTGCTCGACCGCCCGCAGCTGATCGCGCTCAACAAGGTCGACGTGCCCGACGGTCGCGAGCTGGCCGACTTCGTCACGCCCGAGCTCGAGGCCCGCGGCTACCGCGTCTTCGAGATCTCCGCCGTGAGCCACGAGGGCTTGCGCAACCTGTCCTTCGCCCTGGCCGAGGTCGTCGAGGCCAGCCGCGCCGAGATCGCGGCGCGACCCGCGCCTCCTCGCATCGTCATGCGCCCCCGGGCCGTCAACGAGAAGCCCTTCGTCATCAGGGTCGAGGGTGGCACCTACGGCAACGTCTACCGCATCCTGGGCCAGAAGCCCGAGCGGTGGGTCGTGCAGACCGACTTCAACAACGAGGAGGCCGTGGGCTACCTCGCCGACCGGCTCAACGCCATCGGCGTCGAGGACGCCCTGTTCAAGGCGGGTGCACAGGCCGGTTCGACGGTCGTCATCGGCCCCGAGGGCGGCATCGTCTTCGACTGGGAGCCCACCCTCACCTCGACGGCCGAGCTGATGACCAGCGCCCGCGGCACCGACCCGCGCCTGATCCAGAACGACCGCCCGACCCGCAACCAGCGCCGCGAGGAGTACTTCGAGCGCATGGACGCCAAGGCCGAGGCCCGCGCCGAACTCCAGCGTGAACGCGCCGCCGGCCTGTGGACCGACGACGAAGGGTTCCTCGTGAAAGAGGGCGACGACGTCGAAGGCGACGAGCGGGCGTGACCGGGGGCGTCGTCGACCGCGCCGGCCTCGGCACGGCCCGCCGCATCGTGGTCAAGGTCGGCTCGTCGTCGATCAGCGGTGAGAACGCCGGACAGATCGAGCCGCTGGTCGACGCCCTCGCCGCGACCTACGGGCGGGGTGCCCAGGTCGTGCTCGTCTCGTCCGGGGCCATCGCCACGGGCCTGCCGCACCTGCGCGTCGACTCCCGCCCGACCGACCTCGCGACCCAGCAGGCGGCCGCCGCCGTCGGGCAGAACGTCCTGATCTACCGGTACCAGCAGAGCCTGCGCCGCTACGGCATCGTGGCGGGGCAGGTGTTGCTGACCGCCGGGGACATGCAGAACCCGACGCACCGCAGCAACGCCCAGCGCGCCATGGAGCGCCTGCTCGAGCTGCGCATCCTGCCGATCGTCAACGAGAACGACACAGTCGCCACCCACGAGATCCGCTTCGGCGACAACGACCGGCTCGCGGCGCTGGTGTCGCAGCTGGTCGGTGCCGACGCCCTCGTCCTGCTCAGCGACGTCGACGCCCTGTACACCCGCCCGCCGCACGAACCCGGCGCCGTCGCCCTCGTCGACGTGCCCTTCGGCGACGACCTCGCCGGGGTCACCTTCGGCGCGGCCGGTGCGGCCGGCGTCGGCACCGGAGGCGCGGGCACGAAGGTCGCGGCCGCCCGGTTCGCGGCCGAGGCCGGCACCCCCGTCCTCGTGACGAGCGCCGCCAACGTCGCCCGGGCCCTCGCGGGCGAGCAGGTCGGCACCTTCTTCGAGGCGGCGGGAGCCGCGGGGTCGGGACCTGCGGCGGGGGAGCCAGGGACCGCGGGCGGGCGACCGGACTGACCCGCGCCTCCTCGGGGGGTCCGCGCCGCCGCGGTGACCGCCGGAGCGGTCTCGCGGGACGGGGGAGCGGCGCATAGGCTTCGTGCATGTCGCTCATCGATGCCCCGGCCCCGTCGCTCACCGACAAGCTGACCGCCGCGAAGGCCGCCTCCCGCGTGCTCGCCACCGCGACGGCCGACCGCAAGGACGCCGGTCTGCGCGCCGTCGCCGCCGCCCTGCTCGCCAACGTCGACCGGATCGTCGCGGCGAACGAGCTCGACCTGGCGAACGCGCGCGAGAACGGCGTCGGCGCCTCGCTCCAGGATCGCCTGAGGCTCGACTCCGGTCGACTGGCCGGGCTCGCGGCCGCCACCGAGCTGGTGGCCTCGCTGGTCGACCCGGTCGGCGAGTCGGTGCGGGGCAAGGTGCTGCCGAACGGGCTGCGCCTCGACCAGGTCCGCGTGCCGTTCGGCGTGGTGGGAGCCATCTACGAGGCCCGGCCGAACGTGACGGTCGACATCGCCGCGCTCGCCCTGAAGAGCGGCAACGCGGCCGTCCTGCGCGGCGGCAGCGCGGCGCAGCAGTCCAACCGCGTGCTGGTCGAGGTGATGCGCGAGGCCCTCGCCGAGGTGGGGCTGCCGGCCGACGCCGTCGTCACCATCGACGAGTTCGGCCGCGAGGGGGCCGCCGACCTCATGCGGGCCCGAGGGCTGGTCGACGTCCTGATCCCCCGGGGCAGCGCCGAGCTGATCGACACCGTGGTCCGCGAGTCGACGGTCCCCGTCATCGAGACCGGTGCCGGGGTCGTGCACGTCTTCCTCGACGCGAGCGCCGACGAGGGCTGGGCCGTCGACATCGTCCAGAACGCCAAGGTGCAGCGTCCGAGCGTGTGCAACGCCCTCGAGACGTTGCTCGTCCACCGCGAGGCGGCGGAACGCCTGCTGCCGCCGGTGCTGGGTGCCCTGCGCGCGTCCGGCGTGACGATCCACGGCGACGAACGGACGCTCGAGGTCTTCCCCGACGGGGTCCCGGCGACCGACGACGACTGGGCGACCGAGTACATGGGGCTCGACCTCGCCGTCCGGGTGGTGGCCGACGTCGACGAGGCCATGGCGCACATCGCCCGGTGGTCGACGCACCACACCGAGTCGATCGTGACCAACGACCTGGTGACCGCCGAGCGGTTCCTGGCCGAGGTGGACAGCGCCGTCGTCATGGTCAACGCCTCGACCCGCTTCACCGACGGCGGCGAGTTCGGCTTCGGGGCCGAGGTCGGCATCTCGACCCAGAAGCTCCACGCCCGCGGACCGATGGGGCTCGCCGAACTCACGAGCACCAAATGGGTCGTGCGGGGTCAGGGCCAGGTCCGCGGGTAGACTGGCCGACGATCGTCACCGCCTGAACGGGAGAACCCATGCTCGACGCCTCGCTGCTGCTCGCCGAAGCCCACGAAGAACTCGCACCGCTGATCGCGCCGGCACCCGTCATCGCCGGTGTCTTCGCCGTCGCGTTCCTCGTCCTCGGCTACGTGGTGTTCAGCTACCGCGACGTCGCCAACCGTTCGCTGCGCAAGGCGAACAAGCTCGACCACCACGACGGCCCGATCGACGAGTTCGGTCACCCCGAGAACCACTGACCGCCGAGGTCGGCGAGATGGTCGTGGCGGGCGCCACCGTGCCCGACGGCGAGGGCGTCAGGCGACCCCGCGTCGGCATCATGGGCGGCACGTTCGACCCGATCCACCACGGGCACCTGGTCGCGGCCAGCGAGGTCGCGCAGTCGTTCCACCTCGACGAGGTCGTCTTCGTGCCGACCGGTCAACCGTGGATGAAACCCGAGGTCAGCGAGGCGGAGCACCGCTACCTCATGACGGTCATCGCCACGGCGTCGAACCCGACCTTCACGGTCAGCCGCGTCGACGTCGACCGCGAGGGGCCGACCTACACGATCGACACCCTGCGCGACATCCGACGCCTCCGTCCGACGGCCGAGCTCTTCTTCATCACCGGCGCCGACGCCGTCGCACAGATCCTCGACTGGAAAGACGTCCAAGAGCTCTGGGACCTCGCCCACTTCGTCGCCGTGTCCCGGCCGGGGCACGACCTCAGCGTTAGCGGTTTGCCCGAGAGCGACGTAAGCTTGCTCGAAGTCCCCGCACTGGCCATCTCGTCGACCGATTGCCGCGCCCGGGTGGGTCGAGACTTTCCGGTGTGGTACTTGGTCCCCGACGGCGTCGTCCAGTACATCTCCAAGCACCATCTGTATCGGAGCGTTTCATGAGCACGTCCGACGGTCAGCCGCCCCTCACCCGGCGACAGATCCGCGACCTCGAGCGAGCCCGCGAGGCCGGTCAGGCCATCACCGGTGCCGTGCCCGTGGTGCCCGCCTCGACGTCCGCTCCCGCCCCGCGGCCCGCGACCCCCCCCACGGGTGACGTGCCGATGCCGACTCCCGTGCCGTCGGCTGCCGCCCTCCGCGACGTGCCGCCCCCCGCACCCGGCTCGGTCGTCGACCCCGGCACCGGCCTGACCCGCCGCCAGATGCGCGCCCTGCGCGACGCGAGCCAGAGCCGCGACGCCTCCCCAGTGCCTCTGCAGGCACCGGCTCCCGAACCCCGTCGTCCGTTGGCCGACGCGCTCAACACCGTCGACGAGATCGCCCCGGCCGCCGACCGGCCGGCCTCTGCGCCCGGTGCGCCCGCGCCGGCCTCGGCGGCCCTCCGTCCCGCCTCGGCCCCGGTGCCGTCTGCCGTGTCGGACGTCGACCCGTCGGACGACGACGACTCGTCGGACGACGTCCCCGGGCCCCGACGGACGGGTGCGACCGGCGCGGCGACCCCGGTGTCCTCGACCCCCACCCCGACGCCGACGGTGTTCCCGTTCGCCCTGTCCGACGAGCAGGACCGCAGCGGACAGGACTCGCCGAGTGCGCCTCCTGCCCCGTCCCGTCCCCTGTCGTCGGCGCCGCGACCGTCCGGCGTCGGTCCGTCGCGCGACCAGCGCGACGACTCGTCCGACGCCGCGCCCGTCGTCTCGTCCGGCCACTGGTCCACCCAGTCCGACGAGCCCGACGCGGAGTCCGTCCCGGGCCGCCAGCTCGGCACCAGCACCGGTCAGCAGAACGCCTTGATCCTCACCGACGCGCAGGTCGCCGACGTGACCGGTGCGCTGAACGCGACCGGCGAGATCATCATCACGGGCTCGATCGACCTGCCGCGCAGCCTGGCGTCGACCGGCTCGCAGGCACGCATCGACAACTCCGACATGGACCGCATCCTCGAGCAGGGCGACGCCGAGCAGGCGTCGAGCGACGCCGAGCCCGTGCGCGCCAGCCGGGCCATCAGCACGCACACGTCCACCCGCGCCGTCGTGCTGGCCGCGTCGCAGCCCAAGGGCAACCACCTGCCGCTGATCCTCGGCATCTCGGGCGGCGTCGTGGGCCTCGGTATCATCGGCTTGATCATCGGTGGCTTCGCCACCGGGGTGCTGGGCTGAGGCCCGACCCACCCGAACCGACCCCGGTCGGCCCGCATCACCACCTACCCCCTAAGGAACACGTGACAGCCACCCCTCGTGCCATCGAGCTGCTGCAGATCGCCGCACGCGCGGCCGACGACAAGCAGGCCGACGACCTCGTCGCCCTCGACGTGTCCGGCCCCCTGCCCCTGACCGACGTGTTCCTGCTGGCCACCGGCCGCAGCGAACGCAACGTGGTCGCCATCGCCGGCGAGATCGAGGACAAGATGCTCGAGGCCGGCGTCAAGACCCTCCGCCGTGAGGGTCGTGCCGAGGGCCGCTGGGTCCTGCTCGACTTCGGTGACGTCGTCGCCCACGTCTTCCACGACGAGGACCGTCAGTACTACGCCCTCGAGCGCCTCTGGAGCGACTGCCCGACCATCCCGCTCGACGTGCTGACCGAGTCGGCCACCGCTCCGGCCGAGCTCGCAGCCGACGCACCGGCCGAGGCCTGACCGCCCCGCGCCTCCTGGGCCCCGCCGTGTCGGCGGGGCCTCATGACATGCCGCTCACCCCCCGAGGTGAGCGGCATGTCGTGTCTTCTCGGCCGCGCTCGAGCAGGGTCGAGGGCGGGTGAACGTGCGCGGTCGAAAAGTGTAGTAATGTAGACGAGTTGCTTCCGACGGGGTGAAAACCTCAGAAGTGCAGCAGTTCTGGGTCTGTGGCGCAGCTGGTAGCGCACCTGCATGGCATGCAGGGGGTCAGGGGTTCGAGTCCCCTCAGATCCACCAGAACCACCGAAAGCCCCTCCTCGTGAGGGGCTTTCGTCGTTGTCGGGCCGTCTGTTCGAAGGCGTCGGCCGCTACGCCGCTACGAAGTAAACACTCCGCCACGAGATGCCGTGGCGGAGTGTTTACTTCGTGGCGGGTCGCGCGGGTCGGGTGGGTCGTGCCCTCACGCCGACGGGCGCGAGAGGCGCATGAGGCGCAAGAGGCGCAGCGGGCGCGGGTCGCGTCAGACTCGGGCGCGCAGCTCCGCCGACGCCCGGGCCGCGCCCTCGGCGAGCAGACCCTGGTCCGCGTGGACGAGCTCGCCGTCCGCCACGACCGCGTCGCCGCCGACCCAGAGCCGGGCCAGCGGCGGCATCGAGGCGAGCCCCAGGGCGGCCACCGGGTCGGCGATACCCGCGAACTCGACCCCGTCGACGCGCCAGAGGGCGAGGTCGGCGAGCTTCCCGACCTCGATCGAGCCGAGGTCCACGTCGCGTCCGAGCACGCGGGCACCGCCGATCGTCGCCAGGCGCAGGCCCTGCCGGACCGAGAACGCGTCCGCCCCGGAGCGCAGGCGCCCGAAGAGCACCGCCTGCCGGATCTCGGTGCCGAGCTGGCCGGACTCGTTCGACGCAGCACCGTCGACCCCGAGCCCGACGGGCGCCCCCGCGCGCAGCAACGACGCGATCGGGGCGATGCCCGCGGCGAGACGACCGTTCGACGACGGGCAGTGCGCCACACCGGTCCCCGTCGCGGCGAACCGTCCGATCGCGTGGTCGTCGAGGTGGACGCAGTGGGCCATCCAGACGTCGTCGCCGAGCCAGCCGAGGTCCTCCAGGTACTGGGTCGGCGTGCGACCGAACCGCTCGAGGCAGAACGCGTCCTCCTCCACGGTCTCGGAGCCGTGGGTGTGCAGCCGGACTCCGAGCTGCCGCCCGAGGACGGCGGCCTCGCGCAGCAGGTCGGGCGTCACCGAGAACGGCGAGCAGGGCGCGATCGCGATCTGGACCCGCGCGTCACCGGACGGGTCGTGGAACCGCGCCACCGCCTCCTGGCTGGCGCGCAGCGCGGCGTCCGTGGTCTCGACGGCGAAGTCCGGCGGCAGGCCGCCCTGCGACCGACCGAGGTCCATCGAACCCCGGGTGGCGTGCAGGCGCACGCCGACGGTCGTGGCGGCCCGGACGATGCCGCCCAGCAGGTCGCCGGCACCGGCCGGGAAGACGTAGTGGTGGTCGCCGACGGTCGTGCAGCCCGACCGGGCGAGCACGGCGATCGCGGCGGCGGCCCCGGCCTCGACGAGCGGCTCGTCGATGCGCGCCCAGGTCGGGTAGAGCGCGACGAGCCAGTCGAACAGGATCGAGTCCTGCGCGATGCCGCGGGTCAGCCACTGGTAGAGGTGGTGGTGCGTGTTGACCAGGCCGGGGGTCAGCAGGTGGCCCCGGCCGTCGACGCGCTCGACCGCGATCGGTGCGGCATTCGGCCCGGCTGGCTCAGAAGCAGGCCCGCCCGACCCGGGAACCGACCCGGCCGCCGGGCCGGGCGGGGACAGCCCGGCGGTGCACCACGCGGGGGCGGGTCCCGGCCCGACGGCGACGATGCGCGATCCGTCGACGACGACGTGCCCGCCGGCGTGCTCGGTGTCGTGGGAGTCGACCGTCGCGACGTGGGCGCCCTCGACGACCAGGCGCCGGATGGGCGGGGTCACGCCGCCAGCCACGCCGCGATCTCGCCGGCCGCCCGCTCCTTGAGCCCGTCGCTCGCCCCCGAGCACTCGATCGAGCTCAGCGCGCACGCGGCGAGCTGCTCGTCGGAGAGGCCGAGGGTGGTCCGGGCCAACTCGTACTCGGCGAGCACGCCCGGCCCGAACAGGATGGGGTCGTCGGCGTTGATCGAGCACCGCACGCCGGCCTCGACGAGGCGCTTCAGCGGGTGGTCCTCGATCGTCGGGATCACCGAGAGCAACACGTTCGAGGTGAGGCACACGTCGAGGCAGACGCCCTCGGCGGCCAGCCGGGCCATCAGCGGTGCGCTCCGCACGGCCGTCACGCCGTGCAGCACACGGTCGGCACCGAGGACGTCCAGCGCCTCCTCGATCTGGTCCGGGCCGGCGAGCTCGCCGGCGTGCGGCGTCGAGAGCAGGCCCGCGTGCTTGGCGATGCGGAACGCCTCCTCGTAGCGCGCCGCCGGGTTGCCGCGCTCGTCGTTGGCGAGGCCGAGCGAGACGACGCCGCGGTCGGCGTAGGTGGCGGCCAGGTGGGCCAGCTCGTTCGCGGCCTCGACGCTCTCGGTGCGGTCGACCGTGATCATCAGGCCGACCTCGACGCCCCATCGCTCGCCGCTCTCGGCGCAGGCCGCGAGCATCGCCCGCAGCGAGTCGTCGAGGGACCCGAAGGTGGCGACGTAGAACTGCGGGCTCGCCCCGAACTCGACGTAGGCGACGCCCTCGACGGCGCAGTCCTCGATCGCCTCGTCGATCAGGCGGAAGAGGTTCTCCCTCTCGGCCAGGACCACGAGCATGCCCTGGTACGTCGCACTGAACTCGCTGAAGTCGCCGAAGCTGGTCGGCATCGGCACGACGACGCCCGACGCCGCCGCCATGTCGGCCAGCGAGTCGGGGCGGATCGCCGCCTCCATGTGCAGGTGCAGGTGGCCCTTGGGCAGGGCGCGCAGGTCGCGCACGACGGCGCCGGCGGGTGAGGGGGTGGCAGCCGAGGAGGCGCGGGTCGCGTCGGCGGGGGAGGTGGTGGTCACGAGCGGGCTCCGTGGATCAGGGCGTCGACGAACGACGGGAGGAAGAGGTCGGTGTGGACGGCGGTGACCGCCGTCGTGTGGGTCGACGGGTCACCGGTCGGCACGGGGCCGTCCGGGTGCCAGTCGACCTCGGCGCCGTCGGCCGTGCGCAGCACCCGGCCGCGGGTCGCGAAGCCGTCGTTCGTGATGCCGACGGGGCCGGTGACGCTGTCGGCGATCCACTCGGGGTGGACCATCAGCGCGGCGGCGAGTCCGTCGTGCACGGGGCTGACGCGGCGGCCCCAGGCGTTCCGGTAGAAGTCCAGGTAGGTCGCCAGGACGTCGGCGGCGAACGTGCCGGTCGGCGTACCCGAGTCCCGGAGCGCCGCGACGTGCGACTCGTCGGTGATCACCTGCGACGTCGCGTTCACGCCGACCATGAGGCGCGAGGTCGCCGGGGCGGCGAAGACCTCCCGCGCGGCCACGCCGTCGTTCTGCACGTTCGCGTCGACCATGTCCGTGCGGCCGAGGGGAGGGAACGGCCCGCTGCCGCCCATGATCGTCACCGACCGGAAGAGGGTCAGGAGGCGCGGCTCGGCCCTCAGCGCCAGGGCCACGTTGGTGAGCGGCCCGAGGGTGAGCAGGTCGATCTCACCCGGGGACTCCCGGGCGACCTCGACGAGGCGTCCGGCCGCCGGGGTGTCGAGCAGCACGCGCGGGAGCGGCCGGTCGGCGACGACGTCACCGAGACCGTCGTGACCGTGGACGTAGTGCGCGATGTGCGCCTCCGCCTCGAGTGGGCCCTCCGCGCCCCGGGCGACCGGGACGTCCTCGAGCCCGACGAGCCGAAGCACGTGTCCGACGTTCCGCAGGGCGTCGTCGACGACGCAGTTGCCGTAGACGGCGGTGATGCCGACGATCTCGACGTCGGGCTGTGCGGCGAGCCAGAGCAGCGCGAGGGCGTCGTCGATGCCGGTGTCGGTGTCGACCAGCACGCGGCGCGTCACGAGGCGGTCGCCTTGCCGGCGTTGGGGCCCCACTTCGCGAGCACCGCCGTCTCGACGAACGTCGTGACCGTGTAGAGCACGATCGAGACGAGGGTGATCAGCACGACGATCGCCCAGATCTCGCCGTACTGCGACTGCGACTTGGCGGCCGTGATGGCGGCGCCGAGGCCCTCGTAGGTGAACAGCCACTCGTAGAGCATCGCGCCGGTGATGGCTCCCGGCACGGCGATGCGCATCGAGGCGAAGAAGTACGGCAGGGCGGTGGGGAACGCGACCTTGCGCATGATCGTCCACCGGCTCCCGCCGTAGACCCGGATGAGGTCGACCGACTGGGCGCTGACCGAGCGGAAGCCGAGGGTCAGGTTCACCAACAACGGGAAGAACACGACCACTCCGCCGATGAAGCCGGCGGTGACGATGCCGTTGCCCAGCACGAGGTAGATCACGGGTGCCATCGCGAGCAGCGGGACGGTGCGCAGCAGCATGGCGATCGGCATGAACATGAACTCGACCGGGCGGATCAGGGTGAACACGACCGCCACGACGAGGGACCCGCCGACGCCGAAGACGAAGCCGATCGCGGCGTGCCACAGGGTCACGCCGAGCAGACCGGCGATGTGCACGCGGTTCTCGGCGGCCGTGGTCCGACTGAGTTCGGAGTCGACGAAGAACCAACGGAACACGTCGGCCGGGGTCTTCGCGATGAACGCGTTGGCCTGCAGCACGACGATGGCGAGGTTCCACAGGATGCCGAGGATGATCGCCGAGATCGCGATCGTCAGCACGGTGCGGCCGATGCGCCGCAGGACGAACCGGGCCGTCGAGGAGGCGCTGGTCGAGACCGCGGGTGCGGTGACGCGGGTGCCGGTGCCCGTGGGCAGGGTCGTGGCCATCAGAACCCCTCTCCGGCGCGGCTGTCGCCCGCCGACCAGGGCGTGACCAGTCGGCTGATCCGCCCGATGACGAAGTAGGCGATCCCGGCGATGCCGCCCGAGATCAGGGCCAGCGCCCAGAGCTTGACCGACGCCGCCGTGGCCTGCGCCGCGAGCAGCAGGATGCCGAGGCCCTGGTCGACGCCGATGAGGAAGTACTCGCCGAGCACCGCCCCGAGGAACGCCGCGGGTGCCGCCAGCTTCAGCGCCGCGAGGATGCTGGGGAGGGCGGCGATCAGACGGACCTTGACCAGCTGCGTCCAGCGCGAGCCGCCGTAGGCCGTGATCACGTCGAGCTGGGTCTCGCTCGCGGCCCGCAGGCCGAGCAGGGTGCCGATGACGGTGGTGAAGATCACGCTGAGCGCGGCCAGGAAGATCGACGTCGTCCGGCCGCCGGCGGGCGACATGAGCGTGACGATCGGCGCGATCGCCGTCAGCGGGATGCACGAGCAGACCACCGCGAGCTGGGTCGAGAGGCCCTCGAACCACGGCACGAGCAGCACGGCGAAGGCCAACGCGAACGCGATGAGGTTGCCCCAGAGGAAGCCCCACGCCGCGCTGCCGGCGGTCGCGCCGATGGCGCGCCAGTAGACGAGGTCGCTGAGGTCGGTGACGAGCTGGACGAGCACCTGGCCGGGTGGGGGCACCGAGCCCGTCACCGAGAAGAGCGTGACGGCCACGACCTGCCAGATCGCGACGATGAGCACGATGCCGACGAGGGCGCCGACCCACGGCGGGGCAGCGGCCATCGAGCCGAGCACCGACCGTCGCTCGCGACCCCGGACGGTCTCGGCCTGGAGCGCCACGCTCTGGCCCAGCTCCGCCTCGACCTCGCGCTCGGCCGTCTCGCGGGGCGAGGTGTGCAGGTCAGTCATCGGCGGCCGCCCCGTGCGAGCCGAACAGGATCTCGGAGATGCGGTCGACGTACGCGTGGAACTCAGGCGTGCGGGTCAGCTCGGGCAGGCGCGGTCGGGGCAGGTCGATCTCGACCACCTCGGCGATGCGGCCGGGCCGGGCGCTCATCACGGCGACGACGTCGGACAGGAACACGGCCTCGGCGATGCCGTGCGTCACCATGAGCGTCGTGGCGGGCTTCTCGCCCCAGATGCGCAGCAGCTCCACGTTCATGCGCTGCCGCGTCATGTCGTCGAGCGCGCCGAAGGGCTCGTCGAGCAGCATGATGGTCGGCTGCACGGCGAGGCAGCGGGCGATCGAGACGCGCTGGCGCATGCCGCCCGACAGCTGCGCCGGCTTGGCCTTCTCGAAGCCCTTCAGGCCGACGAGGTCGATCAGGTCGTCGATCAGGCCGGCCGGGGGAGTCAGCCCGGCGACTTCGAGCGGCAACCGGATGTTGTTCTCGACGCTGCGCCAGGGCAGCAGGGCCGAGTCCTGGAACGCGATGCCCGTCTCGTGCCCGCGCTGCACCTCGGCCGCGGTCTTGCCGTTGATCACGACGCTGCCCGAGGTGGGCGTCTCGAGCCCCGCCAGGATGCGCAGGATGGTCGACTTGCCGCAGCCCGAGGGGCCGAGCAGGCTAAGGAACGAGTCCTTCTTCGTGCCCAGGTCGATCTGCGTCAGGGCCTGCACGCTCTTCCGGCCGAGCTGGAACGACTTGGTCAGCCCCTGGATGTTGATGCCCGTGGCGAATTCGGGTCGGCCGGCGGGGTCTCCCGTGGCCGTCGTGAGCGGCAGCGTGGTGCGCGCGGTCGTGGTGCCGTCCGTCATGGTCATGCCGTGGGGATCTCGAAGGTCGTGACGAGGTCGGGGTTCTCCTCGTAGACCTCCTTGATGATGCTCAGGTCGAAGAGGTCGTCGGCCGACACGTCGGTGCCCATGGCCTTGAGCGAGGCGATGTTCTCGGCGACCAGCTCGTCGGTCATCGTGAACAGGCCGTTGGCGTTGACGTCCTCGGTGAGGATCAGCGTGTTCTGCGCCTCGGCCTCGGCCGTCTGCTCCTCGACGTCGAGGTCCTGGTCCTTGCCGTACTTCTCGGCGGCGTACTTCGCGCTCTGCTCCGGGTCCTTCACCGCGTCGGTCCAGCCCTTGATCTCGGCGACCAGGAAGGCCTTGAGCATGTCGCGCTCGTTGTCGATGGTGTCCTGCGTGACGGTGAAGGTCTCGGCGACGAACGGCAGCCCGTTGTCGGCGAAGCCGAGCACGACCGGGGTGAAGCCGTCCATCTCGGCGAGGATCGGCTCGTTCGTGATGTACGACATGTGCGCGTCGTAGGCGTTCGTCTCGAGCGGGGCGATGTCGTACTGCGTGGCGACGAGTTCGACGTCGTCCAGCGTCATGTCGTTGGCCTTGAGGAAGCCCTCGAAGATCGTCTGGTTGCCGCCGGACTGCACGCCGATCTTCTTGCCCTTGAGGTCGGCCAGGGTGCGGATCGGCTCTCCCTCCTCGAGCGAGAGCAGGCAGAACGGGTTCTTCTGGAACGTCGTGCCGATGATCTTGAGGGCGGCGCCCTGGGCGACCGAGGGGCCGGTGAGCGAGGCCGACGACAACCCGACCTTGGCCTGCCCGGCGAGCAGCGCCTCCTCGGCTCCGGTCTGCCCGCCGCCCGCGAGCAGCGTGACCTCGCTGAAGCCGGCGTCGGTGTAGTAGCCCTTCTCCGTGGCGAAGTACTCGCCCGCGAACTCGATGTTCTTGATCCACGAGAGCTGGACGGCGATGGTGCCGAACGACCCGCCCGACGCGGCCCCGCCGGTCGCCGCGCCCGTCCCGGCCGACGAGTCGGTGCAGGCGGCGAGCAGGGCGGTCGTGCCGACGACGAGGGCGGCCGACCCGCCCAGGCGCAGGAACCCGCGGCGGTCGAGGGAGGTGGAGCGGAACGCGGGAGGAACGGAGAGAGGGCTCATGGGGGAACTCCTGAGGTTCGTTCGGGTGAGGTGTCGAAAAGCTAGACCCGGACTGTTTCATCGTCGTTTCGGTCGTGTTGCCGTCGTCGCCGACCTCGCGAGACGTTAGTTTCGGGGTCATGGCCACGCGCGAGTCGTCCGACAAGAGGGCCGAACTGCTCGAGCGCGTCGTCGACCACGTGCTCGAGAACGGCGTCGGCCAGCTCACCCTGCGCGCCCTCGCGACGGCGGTCGGCTCGAACAACCGCATGCTGCTGTACTACTTCGGCAGCCGCGAAGAACTGGTCGTCACGGCGCTGCACGGGGCCGAACGGCGGTTCCCGGGCATCGTCGGGGTCGTGGACCACCTGGCCGGGCCGGACCTGCCGCTCGACCAGCGCCTCCTCGCCGTCTGGCGGACGGTGTCCGATCCCGTCAACCAGCCCTTCAACCGCCTGTTCTTCGAGGTGTTCGGCCTCGCGAGCTTCGATCGCGAGCGCTACGCCTCGCTGCTCGGCGACATCGGCTCCGAGTGGGTGGGTCAGGTGGCGGCCGCGTACCGCGCCGAGGGCGTCGAGGAGGCGCGGGCCGAGTCGCTCGCGCACGAGACGGTCGCGCTCTGGCGCGGTCTCCAGGCGACGCTGCTCAGCGCCGGGGCGAGCGCGGCCGTCGACCGCGCGGCCGTCGACGCGACCGCGGCGCTCGTCGCCCGCGTCCGCGCCGCCGCCGTCCCCGCCTGAGGGGAGCCCCGTGTTAAGACCTTGTTTCGGGGCTGGACTCTGGGTGAACCATCCGGTTCACTGACGGCATGAAGCAGATCCGTCTCGGTGTGTTCGAAGTCGCCGGCCCCCAGGTCGGCGGCACCCTCAGCTGGTCCCACCCGCGCAGCGACTCGCTCGGCTACCACGGGCTCGACCTGTGGATCGGCATGGCGAAGCTGCTCGACGCGGCCGGCTTCGACTTCCTGTTCTTCGCCGACGGGTTCGGCTACCCGTCGGTCGACGGCGACCTGCCCGAGACCGCGGCGCGGGGCGGCATCAACTTCCCCGGCATGGACCCGGCCCTGCTGATCCCGACCCTGGCCCGCGAGACCGAACGCCTCGGCTTCGTCGTCACCTCGTCGACCGGCCTCGACCACCCCGTGCAGTCGGCCCGCCGCTTCGCCACGCTCGACCACCTGACGGGCGGCCGCATCGGCTGGAACATCGTCACGGGCGCCTCGCAGAACACCGTCGCCGAGCTGTTCGGCCACGACCAGATGCGGGGCCACGACGCCCGCTACGACCAGGCCGACGAGTACGTCGACCTGGCGATGACGCTCTGGGAGGGCTGCTGGGAGGACGGCGCGTTCCGCGGCGACGCCGAGGCGGGCGTCCTCGCCGACCGAGACCGGATCCACCGGGTCGAGTTCGCCGGTGAGCACTTCCGGTCGTCCGGCTACTTCACGGTCGCCCCGTCGCCGCAGCGGACGCCCGTCCTGTTCCAGGCCGGCACGTCCGACCGGGGGCGCGCCTACGCCGCGCGCAACGCCGAGTGCGTCTTCGTGCAGGGCACGACGGTGCCGAAGACGGCCGCGAACGTCGCCGACATCCGCGCGAAGGCGGCCGCCCTCGGCCGCGACCCCGAGTCGGTCAAGATCATGGTCGGGCTCACCGTCACGGTGGCCCCGACCCACGACGAGGCCGTCGCGCTGCGGAAGGAGTTCGACGACCTCCAGACCGACGAGGTCGTCGCCGTCCTCTACGCGGGCAACACGGGCATCGACCTGCTCTCACTCGACCCGTCCCGCGACCTGACGCAGCTGCAGGACGACGGAGGCCCCGTGGGGCAGATGGGTCAGAGCAACATCGACCGGTTCCTGCCGAAGGACGGTTCGCCGGCCCCGACCGTGCGCGAGATCCTCGACGACCTGCGAGGCAAGGGCACCCGGGGGCTCCAGCTGGTCGGCGACCCCGCGGAGGTCGCGGACGAGCTCGAGCGGCTCGTCGACGAGACCGACCTCGACGGATTCCTGATCGAGCCGATCTTCGGCACGGCCGACCTGGCCGACTTCGCCGACCTCGTCGTGCCCGAACTGCGTCGCCGCGGCCGGATGCCGGCCGAGCCGGCCACGGGCACGCTGCGGGAGCAGATGCTCGGCCGCCCCGGCGCACACCTCTCGGCCGACCACCCGGGTGCCCGCTTCGCGGTGGTGCCGGCGACGGTCTGACGCCGGCCCGGACGCCGCCGACGCCGATCCCGCGACGGGTGGCGCGCCTCCTCGGGGGCCGTGTCCCGGACGCCCGGGGCGCTCTGGGCGTGCGGTTGATCGGGGGAGGCGCGGCTCGGCTCAGGAGGCGCGTCCCGCCCAGGCGCGGATCGCCGGGTACAGCTCGGGCAGCGTCCCCGCGCGATGCGTCGGCCGGGCGTCCGCGGAGGGGAACCGCTCGACCAACGCGGTCGGCGAACCCTGGGCGGCGGCCGGTTCGAGGTCGTTCGGCCAGATGTCGCCCACGCTGAGCAGACGGTCGGGGCGGCCGGCGAGACCCGCGTCGGCGCGGAGCCGGTCGAGAACGGCGGGCAGCCCGGACGGTTTGCGCGCGTCGGTGACGATCTCGTCGACGCGGTCGGCGAGGCCCAGTCGTTCGAGGGGCTGGACGACGCCGTGCTCGGGGGAGTTCGTCACGAGCACGACGTGCACGCCGTCGGGCAGCGAGTCGAGCAGTTCGGCGAGTCCGTCCGGCGCCTCGATCTCGAGGCGGCCGTCCGCGAGGGCCGCCCGGGCCCCGGCGTACGCGGCCGAGCGGGCCGCGTCGGCGACGCCGAGGGCGCGCGAGACCCGCTCGGCGACGACGTACCCGTCGGGCGATCCGTCGGCCTCGGCCAGGGCGGCCTCCACCCCGGCGGGTTCGTCGGCGAGCGGGCTGCCGACGAACCGGGCCAGCGCCGCTTCGACCAGCCGGGGTGGGTGCCGCTCGTCGGTCGCCGCGAGGGCCTCGTCCAGGAGGCGCGCGTAGGTCAGGACGGCGCCGTCGCCCAGGCAGACGGTCCCGTCGAAGTCGAGCACGAGGACGTGGGTGGTGGTCATCCGTCGATCCTGCCCCACCCGCCGACATCGGAGTGTGGGAGGGGCCGTGGCGCGGCCGGTGGGACTGGGAGCGCGCCAAGGAATGCTGTGGGCCGTCTGTGCATTCCCTCCGCGTCGACGCGGGCGCGATAGAACGGGAGCATGAGCAACGAGCAGGACACCACGCCCACCCCCGACGACCGCCCCCGCCCCGCGTACGGCGAGTACGCACCGCAGTCCGCCGGACAGCAGCCGGCAGGCGACCAGGGTCAGCAGGCCGGGCAGGCCCCGGGCCCGTCGGGCACGGTGCCGGATCAGGGCGATCAGTCGGGCGCGCCGTACGGCCAGCCCGGCTACGGCCAGCCCGGGCCGCAGGCCACGCCGACGACGGGCACCCCGGGCCCCGGCGGCATCGGCGCCTTCGCGGGTGCGGGCTACCCCCAGGTGCTCGCGTCGTTCACGAAGTACGAGGACGCCCAGTCGGCCGTCGACCTCTTGTCGGACGAGGGCTTCCCCGTCGAGAGCGTGTCGATCGTCGGGCATGACATCCGGACCGTCGAGAACGTGTCGGGTCGGTTGACCTCGGGCAAGGCCGCGGGACGCGGTGCCGGTGGCGGAGCGTGGTTCGGCCTGCTGCTCGGCTTGCTCTTCGGCATCTTCGCCCCGTCGGGTGCCTGGATCGGCGTGCTGCTCGTCGCCGTCGGCCTCGGTGCGCTGTGGGGAGCGCTGTGGGGCTTCGTCGGCCACAAGATGCTGCGTGGTCGTCGCGACTTCTCGTCGGTCCGCACCATGGAGGCCGGCCGGTACGAGGTGCTGGTCCGTGGTGAACTGGCCGCCCGGGCGCACCAGACGCTGGCGCAGGGTCGCAAGGTCGCCTGAGCGACGCCACCCGCGCCTCCTCGGTTCCGCCGTTCCGCGCCCGCCCCGTTCGTCGGGGCGGGCGCGGTCGCGTCTCCGTCCGCCGTGGCCCTGTCGTTGGGGCACCAATCGTTGGTAGACTAACCATCATGACGAGACCCGAGCGGCACCACGACCACGGCAGCAGGTTCGGCGACCTGGTCGAGCGCATGAACGCCCGACTGCGTCCCTACATCGGCGGCGCGCAGCTGGGATTGAAGAACGAGGCGCCGGCGGTGGCCCCCCAGCACGGTGGCACCTGCCCGCTCTGCGGCGCCCCGATGGACGAGCACGTCGTCGACCGCACGGGCGTCCGCACCATGGTGCACTGCCCGGCGCCGCGGGCATGAGCGCCGCCGGCGCCGATCCGCTCGAACTCGAGAGCCAGATCTGCTTCGCGCTCTCGGTCGCCTCGCGGGGCGTCGTGGCGGCCTACCGTCCGGTGCTCGAGCCGCTCGGGCTGACGCACCCGCAGTACCTCGTCATGCTGGCCCTCTGGCAGCACGCACCGCTGTCGGGTCGTGAGCTCAGTCGTCTGCTGCGGCTCGACCCGGGCACGCTCAGTCCGCTGCTCAAGCGGCTCGAGGCCCAGGGCATGCTCACCCGAGCGCGCCGGGCCGACGACGAACGCGCGCTGTCGATCGAGCTGACCCCGGCCGGTGCCGCGTCGAGGCGTGAGGCCGAGAGCATCCCCGCCCGCATGATGGCGCGGCTCGGGGTGACGCCCGACGAGCTCGTCGTGCTGCACCGCACGATGACGAAGCTGATCGCGGCCGCCGACGCCGAGGGCGACTGACCCCCTCGGCTCGCCGTGCCTCAGCGCAGCGGCGCGGGGACGCTCGCCGAGCGCGACCACACGACGTCGACGGTGCGCCCGAGGACGCGGGTCGCGATCTCGCCCGCCAACGCCTCGCGGAAGTGCGACGCGGCCCGCTCGTCCGAGACCACGACGTCGACCCGCAGACCCGCGAGCTCGTCGGTCACCAGGGCGGGACCGTCGGCGAAGCGCACGAGGTACTGGTGGTCCGTGACGGGGACGTTCTCGTAGTGGTCGCGGAGGCTCTTCTCGAGCAGGCGGACCGAGTGGATTCCGTCCTTCGGCTTGACGAGGGCGCTGAGCGAGATCATGCGTCGATGCTCCACCCCGGGGGCGACCGGTGCGTGAACAGGACGTGACGGGCGCCTGTGCGTCCACCGCGCCTCCTCGGTGGGTCGGCCGTACGCGCCGACCGCACGGCCGGGACCGGGCGGGAGGCTGTGGCCGAGCAACGGCCACGGCCGGGCGGGCGGGCGGTCGGGGCCGATCAGGCGGCGGGGGAGCCGCCCGACTCGGCCACGAACTCGTCGACGGTCGTGTCGATCAGCCGCCACGAGCGGGAGAAGGCCTCGTCGGCGTCGCCGGCCCGGATCGCGAGGGCGAGGTCGAGGTGCAGTCCGGCCGCCGCGGGCGTGTACTCGGTGATGGTGAAGCGGCGTTCTTCGGTCCGGGTGCGCAGCAGGGCCTCGACGGTGGACGCGAAGTGGCCGATGACGTCGTTGCCCGAGCCCCGCAGCACGGCGGTGTGGAACGCGACGTCGGCCTCGAGGTAGGCGCGGCCGTCACCGGACGCGGCGGCGGCGACCATGGTGCGGGCGGCGTCCTCGACGGCGGAGGCCTGGTCGGGGGTGAAGGCGAGCGCGCTCAGTCGGGCCGCGACCGGCTCGAGCCCGAGCCGCAGCTCGAGCAGTTCGCGCATCTGGACGAAGTACTCGGGACTGCGACCGCGCCAGAGGATGATCTGCGGGTTCATGAGATCCCACGAGGTGCGGGGGAGCACCTGCGTGCCGATGCGCTGACGCGGCTCGACCATGCCGAGCGACTGCAGCACGCGCAGGGCCTCGCGCAGCACCGACCGGGACACCGTGAAGCGGACGGCCAGGTCGTCGAGGTTCAGGATGGAGCCCACGGCCAGTCGACCGTCGACGATCTCGCTTCCGAGGACGTCGACCACCCGGGCGTGCAGGCCGCGTTCTCGTGATGCTGCGAGGCCGGGGGTCATCGACGACTCCTTGATCGAGGGGGGTGGGCAGGCAGGTGGCGGGGTGGTGCCGACTGTGGCACACTCCATAAGTCTGATTATTCACACTAATCAGATTCGTTCGTGGGACAAGACTGCCAGACATCCGTCCGGCGCCGACGGACGACAACCCCCCGGGCTCCGGCCCACGACGAAGAGGTCGCAGTGAAGCGTCCTCGGAAGGACGCGACGGAATGCACCTCCTCGCAGCGGCCACGGCCGCCCCCACGCCCTCGGGCACCGACGCGCAGTTGATCATCGCGGCCCTCGTGGGCATCGTCGTGATCGTCGGCCTCATCACCTGGCTCAAGGTCCACCCCTTCCTGGCGCTGCTGCTCGGCGCCGTCGGGGTCGGCATCGGCGCCGGCCTCGCCCCGGGCGACGCCGTCACGAGCTTCGGCACGGGCTTCGGATCGACCATGACGAGCGTCGGCATCCTGATCGGGCTCGGCGCGATGTTCGGCAAGCTGCTCAGCGACTCGGGCGGAGCGGACCGCATCGTCGACACCCTCATCTCGCGCTCGTCGCAGAAGGCGCTGCCCTGGGTGATGGCCCTGATCGGCGCGCTGATCGGCCTGCCGATGTTCTTCGAGGTCGGCCTCGTGCTGCTGATCCCCGTGATCGTGCTCGTCGCCCGCCGGTCGGGCCTGCCGCTCATGCGCATCGCGATCCCGGCGCTCGCCGGCCTCTCGGCGATGCACGCCCTCGTGCCCCCGCACCCCGGCCCGCTGCTCGCCGTCTCGACCGTGGGCGCCGACCTCGGCCTGACGCTCGGCCTCGGCGTGCTCGTCGCGATCCCCACGGTGATCGTCGCCGGCCCGCTGTTCTCGACGCTCGCCGCCAAGTGGGCGCCCGTGCCGGTCCCCGACCTCTTCGTCTCGAAGGAAGAGGACGGCGGCGAGGGCTCGGCCCGCAGGCGCCCGAGCTTCGTCAACGCCCTGATCGGCATCCTGTTGCCCGTCGTGCTCATGCTCGCGCGCTCGATCCGCGAGGCGGCGCTGCCCACGGCGACCGGCTCCTGGGTCGACCTGCTCGAGTTCCTCGGGACGCCGATGGTCGCGTTGACCGTCGCCGTGCTCTACGCGATGGTCTTCTACGCCCGCGCCGGGGGCATGGACAAGGCCGCCGTGTCGAAGACGCTCGGTTCGTCGCTGCCCGACGTCGCCGGCATCCTGCTCATCGTCGGCGCCGGTGGCGGGTTCAAGCAGGTCCTGATCGACACGGGCATCGGGACCGTGATCGGTGACGCGGTGTCGGAGTCGGGCGTGAGCGTCCTGCTCGTCGCCTGGGTGGTCGCGGCGCTCGTCCGCGTCGCCACCGGGTCGGCCACCGTCGCCACGGTCACGGCCGCCGGCATCATGGCCCCGCTCGCCGCCGACATGTCGACCCCCGAGGCGTCGTTGCTGGTGCTCGCCATCGGTGCGGGCTCGGTCTTCCTGTCGCACGTGAACGACGCCGGCTTCTGGCTGATCAAGGAGTACCTCGGCACCACGGTCGGCCAGAACTTCAGGACCTGGAGCCTGATGGAGTGCGTCCTCAGCCTCACGGCCCTCGCCGGGGTCATGCTCGCGAGCGTGTTCATCTGATGACCGTCCTCGAGAACGCGGACCGCGCCTCCTCGGCTGCCGCGCCGGATGCGGGAGGCGCGGTGCCGGCGGGCGGTCCGTACGCCGCCGACCCCGTGCTCGTCGTCATGGGCGTGTCGGGTTCGGGCAAGTCGACCGTCGCGGCCCTGCTCGCCGAGCG
Source organism: Frigoribacterium sp. CFBP 8759 (assembly GCF_014841655.1). Taxonomy (NCBI): domain Bacteria; kingdom Bacillati; phylum Actinomycetota; class Actinomycetes; order Micrococcales; family Microbacteriaceae; genus Frigoribacterium; species Frigoribacterium sp. CFBP 8759. The sequence continues at coordinate 129,427 of NZ_JACYUH010000001.1, read as the reverse complement.
GCTCGGCTGGGACTCGTACGAGGGCGACGACCTGCATCCCGACGAGAACGTCGAGAAGATGGCGGCCGGCACCCCGCTCGACGACGACGACCGGGCACCCTGGCTCGACACGGTCTCGTCCTGGATCGTCGAACACGCCCTGGCGGGCGTGCCCGGCGTGATCACCTGCTCGGCGCTGAAACGGAAGTACCGCGACGTGCTGCGCGAGCACAACGTCGTCTTCGTCTACCTGCGCGGCAGCCGCGACCTGCTCGGCGACCGCATGGCCGCCCGCGAGGGCCATTTCATGCCGACCGCCCTGCTCGACTCGCAGGTCGCGACGCTCGAACCGCCCGAGGCCGACGAGCGGCACGTCGTGGTCGACGCCGGCCGGTCGCCCGAGGACGAGGCCGACGACGTCATCCGGGCGCTGGGGCTGACGCCGGTCGCCTGAGCCGGGCCGCGCCTCCGTCCCTCCTGCCGGTGCCGTGACCGGGGCTCGAGTGGGCAAGAGATGCTGGTCACGGGGTGGGCGACGGCATCTTCCGCCCACTCGACGGTGCGGCGCGTTCACCGGGTGGACGCCCGCGGTTCGCCGGTCCGCCACCCGCCCTGCCTAGGGTCGTGGCGTGCGCCGGAGGCCGGGTGCGAGGGGTGGGGGACGATGTCGAGGGCGACGCAGGCGGGGCGGCCGCGGGTCGACCCGATGCGTCCCGTGCTCGACGGCCGCGACGTGTGCCTCGACCCGCCGGCGTCGGCACAGGTCTGGCTCGGCACCGGGGTCGGACGCGGACACGGCTTCAGCGAGATCGCCGTGCCCGGGGTGCGCCTCGCGCGCGGGGACACCCTGGTCGCCGTCGAGCTCACGGCCGTCCGCCTCGACGTGGTGCGCTCCCTCGGCGATCGGGGGGCGGCGTGCCTGCCCGTGGTGCCGGGCGGCTCGGCGGTCGGGCAGGTCGTCGAGGCCGACGAGCACGCCCGCGCCCACGACGGCCGACGGCTGCGGCCCGGCATGCGCGTCGTCTGGTCCGGCACGGTGGCGTGCGGTCGGTGCGTCCCGTGTCATCGGGGTCTGACCTCGGCCTGCGTCTCGGGGGAGCGGTACGGCGAGGAGCGCACGCGGCGCAGCTGGCAGTTGTCCGGCACGGTCGCGAGCCACGTGCACCTGCGCCGGGGGACCACCGTGGTGGTCGTCGCCGACGACGTGCCCGCGGCCGTGCTCGCCCCGGTGGCGGGCGTGACCGCGACGGCCGCGGAGGTGCTGCACCGCGCCTCCTCGGTGCTCGGACTCTCGGGGGTGCCGTCACTCGCGGGCCAGGTCGTCGTCGTGTCGGGGGCGGGTGCCGTCGGACTGGTCGCGACGGCCATGGCCACGGACGCCGGGGCGCGCGTCGTGGTCGTCGACCCCGAGGAGGCGCGGCGCGAGCGGTCGCGCGCGTTCGGCGCCGTCGCCGTGTCCGACCCCGGGGCGGCGACCGGGCCGCACGCCCTGTCTCGCGTGCTCGCGTCGGTCGACCGGTCGGGGCGTCACCGCACGGTGGGGCTCGCCTTCGACGGGGTCGCGGCGGCGTCGGCCCTGGTCGAGCGGGTGGCCGTCGGGGGAGTCGTGGTGCTGGCGGGGGCGGCAGCGCGCGGCGGGGAGGTCGGCGTGAGCGGTGCCCGGCTGGTCGAGGGGCTCGTCACGGTCGGCGGCGTGCGCGACGCGGAGCCGGAGCGGCTCGACTCGTCCGTGGCGTGGGCGACCGAGGCGTGGCGGCGGTGGCCGCTGGGGTCGCTCGTGGGCGGGACGATCCCGCTGGCGGAGGTGGGCACGGTGCTCGCCGCGGCGGACGCGGACGACCGCCTGGTCGGGGTCGAGCCCGGGTAGGCCACCGGGTGGGGCCCGTCGCGTCTCGCGTACCCCCTGTCTCGGCGGTCCGTCGCCCGGAGCGGCGTCGCCGGTGGCGTCAGGAGGCGCGGGTCAGGAGGCGCGGCTCAGGCGGTACAGCACGTGCGGCCGGAGTGCGTGGCCCGGCGGGAGGGCGGGGTGCTCGAAGTCGTCGGCGGGGTCGTGCGTCATGCCGAGGCGGCGCATCACGCGGCGGGACGGTTCGTTGGTCGCCGTCGTGAAGCTGACCAGGGCGGGCAGGTCGGCGCCGGCCGGGTCGAACGCGAACCGGACGACCTCCCGGGCGGCCTCGGTGGCGACGCCTTGACCCCAGGCCTCGCGGGCGAGTCGCCACCCGATCTCGACCTGCCCCACGAGCGCGGGGTCGAACGAGGGACGGGACAGCCCGACGAAGCCGACGAACGCACCCGAGTCGCGACGCTCGACGGCCCACAGCCCGAAACCGTCCGCCTCGATCGCGGCGTCGAGCCGGTCGACCAGGGCGTCGCTCTCGGCACGCGTGCGGGTCGAGGGGAAGTACCTCATCACCTCGGGGTCGGCGTTGAGGGCCGCGAACGGCGCACGGTCGGCCTCGTGCCAGCGGCGCAGCAGCAGGCGGTCGGTGGTGAGCATCCCGTGACGCTAACAGCGGCTGCGCTCAGGTGACGCAGTGCCGACGCGACGACGAACCCCGTTCCGAACGATGCACCCGGAAGAAGCGGGGTGCATCGTTCGAGACGGGGTTCGTGGGGGGAGGCGCGGTGCGGCGGGGGCGCGTCAGCCGCGGTCGCGAGGCCGACGCAGCCGCAGGGCGACCCCGAGCGCCACGATCAGGAACGCCGCGAGGGCGATGCCGATCCACTCGCCCGAGCCGGTCCAGGCGAGCCCGACCGGCGACGCCACGACGGTGCCGCCCGAGCCCGTGCCCGTGCCCGACCCGCCGCCACCCGGCGTGCCCGTGCCCGGTGTCCCGCCACCCGGCGTCCCCGGGTCGCCCGGCACCGCCGCGGCGAGCACCGTCAGGGTGGCCCGGGCGATCTGTCCCGTCCCCTCGAGCTCGACGACGTGCGTCCCGGGTTCGAGGTCGGCCGGCACGACGAACCGCAGCACGCCGACCCCGGCCGCCGTGGCCGTCGTGGCACCGATCGACTGCGGCTCCGAGAACACGGTGCCCGCGAGGTCCTCCCCGGCGACGAACCCGGTCGCCGTGATCGACACCGTGTCGCCCGGGCGGGCGGTCGCGGGGTCGAGCGTGCCGGGCACGACGACCTTCGTCGGCTCGACGACGTCCAGGTCGATGCCGAGCACCGTCGCGAACCCGGCCAGTGCCACGTCCGGCAGACCGCGCTGCAGCGCGTTCTCGGCGTCGGCCGTCAGGGCCGCCGACCCGTCGACCGCCGTGCCGTCCACCATCGCCTGCTGGGCGAGGTCGCGGGCGACCGACACGAGGGCGTCCGCCGTGGACATCGCACCGAGGTCGGTCCCGCCGACCGGGGCGACGGCGGCGAGCAGGAGGCGCAGCGCGGCGGCGGCGTCCGTCACGGCACCGTCGCCGTCCCACACGTCGGCGTCGAGCACGGCCTGCACCGCCGCTCGGGAGGCGCCCTCGGGCAGGGAGGCGACCAGCGCCTCCAGACGCTCGCGGGCACCGTCGGTGCGCAGGCCCCAGCCGTACGGGTAGAGCGGCTCGTAGTCGGCGTCGCCCACGTTGATCGGCACCTGGTCGGCACGGGCCGCCCAGGTCACGGGCAGGCGCCCGGTGAACGGTCGGTCGCCGAACAGCACGTCGGCGACGCCCGCACCCTCGGAGCCCGGCAGCGATGACGCGACGACCGCGTCCGCGACGCTCACGACGTCGCCGAGCAGTTGCGGTCGGCCCGAGACCACGAGCACCACGCACGATGCGGCAGCGGCGCAGACCTCGTCGACGATCGCCTGGTCGGAGGCCGTCAGCGACAGGCTCGAGCCGTTGTTCGGCACGTCGCCCTGGCCCTCGGCGTACGGACGCTCGCCGACCACGACGACACCGGTCTGACCGGCGCCGATCGGTGCCGAGGCGTCGGGGCTGAGGGTGACCGAGGCGCCGGGAGCGACCTCACGGATGCCCTCGGCGATGCTCGTGCCCGTCGTCGTGTCGCCCGATCCGCCCTGCCAGCTGATCGTCCAGCCGCCCATCTGGCGGCCGAGGTCGTCCGCGCTGGAGCCGGCCACGTACAGGTCGGCGTCCGCGGCCAACGGCAGCGCGCCTCCGGCGTTCTTCAGCAGCACCTGCGACTCGCCGGCGGCCTGACGGGCGACGGCGCGGTTATCGGCCGAGCCGACGCCGTCGACGTTGGTGCGGTCGGCGAACGGCTGCTCGAACAGGTTGAGGTCGAACTTCTGCGTGAGGATGCGACGCACGGCGTCGTCGACCCGCGACTCGGCCACGTCACCGGAGCGGACGGCCGCCACGATCGCGTCGATGAACGCGCCGTAGTTGTACGGCGCCATCGCCATGTCGAGCCCGGCGTTCACCGAGCGCACGGCCTTGTCGGCGTAGCTGCCGCCGGGCAGCTTGTCGATGCCCTCCCAGTCGCTGATCAGGAAGCCCTTGAACCCCAGGTCGCCCTTCAACAGGTCGTCGTTCAGTGCCGCGTTCTCGTGCATGCGCACGGGCCCGTCGCCCAGGTCGACCGCCGAGTACGACGGCATGATCGTGCCCACGCCCGCCTCGAGTGCCGGCAGGTACGGGTCGACGTGCAGCCGGGTGAAGTCCTCGAGCGAGTCGGCGTGCGTGACGCCCTGGTCGATCGGGTACGCACCGGTGCCGGCCACGGACTCGTCGTAGCTCGTGCCGCCGTCTCCGGCCCAGTGCTTGGCCGTGGCCAGCACCTCGTCGGCACCGCCGATGTCGGTCGGGTCCTCACCCTGCAGGCCGATCACCGACGGGGCGGCGAAGGTGCGAACCAGGTCGGGGTCCTCGCCGAACGACTCGTAGCTGCGGCCCCACCGCTCGTCGCGGGACACGCAGAGGCACGGGGCGAAGGTCCACGGCACGCCCGTCGCGCGCACCTCGGTCGCCGTGACCTCGGCGATCCGCTCGACGAGGGCCGGGTCGCGGGTCGCGCCGAGGCCGGTGTTGTGCGGGAAGATCGTCGCGCCCACCACGTTGCTGTGGCCGTGCACGGCGTCCACGCCGTAGACCATCGGGATCTGCAGGCGAGTCGACAGGGCCTCGCGCTGGTAGGCGTCGACCATGTCGGCCCAGGCCACCGCGGTGTTGCCCTCGGGCACCGAGCCGCCACCGCTCAGCAGCGAGCCGAGCGCGCGTCCGCTGACGTCCTGCGGCGACGACAGCCCGAGCCGCTCGGCCTGCGCCATCTGGCCCACCTTCTCGTCGAGCGTCATGCGGCCGAGCAGGTCGGCGACGCGGTCGGCCGTCGGCAGCGACGGGTCGAGGTACGGCAGGTCGTGCGCGCCGATCACGACGCGCGGACCGTCACCGACCTTCGCCGTGGTCGAGGCCAGCGCGATCGCGAACTCCTTCGACTCGGCGGCCCCCGAGGAGGCGCGGGTCGACACGGTCACGGGTTGCGCCGTCCCCGAGGCGGTCCCCGCCGCGAAGGTCACGGTGCCCGAGGCCGCGTCGTAGTCGGTGCCCTCGACGGCCGTGCCGTCGGCGGTCGACCACTCGACCGACACGTCCGACGCCAACGGCTCGTCGCCCGCCGTCGTCACGGTCAGCGGGATCTCGACCGAGCCGCCGGCGTCCACCAGGTAGACGTCCTGCGACGGGTCGACCGTGACGGACGCGGCGCTCGCCGGGGTGCCGTAGAGCTGCGTGTCGTCGAGGGCGTAGCCGACCGGGGCGGGCGTGCCCGGGGTGAAGGTGAACGAGTAGCCGAACGCGCTCGTCAGGTCGAGGGTGCCGTTCGTCGTCGCGGCGTCACCCGGCTGGTAGCCGGACGGCGTGAACGCCGAGAAGGGCAGCTCGACGAGCTTCCAGCGGCTGGTGCTGCTGCCCCAGTTGTCCTTGAAGGTCGTCGCCCACAGCTCGCTGGTCTCGGCGGTGTCGCCGCCGGCCGGGTCGCCGTCCTTGAGCTCGACCTTGATGTCGGCGCCCGCCGTCGGGGAGGCCGGGTTGTTCGCCTGCGAGGCGTACCACCAGAAGCGCAGGCCCTGGTAGCTCGACCAGTCCTGGCTGTCGGCGAGGTTGTGGCTGAGGCCGCCGTAGCCGCCGGCCGGGATCGACGAGGTGCCGCTCAGCACGTGGTTGTCGGCACGGCCGTCGCGCTCCTGCACGGTGACGTCGCGGCTGATGGTGGGCTCGAGCGGCGCGGGCGAACCCCAGGTGAAGAAGCCGAGCGGGTCGGCCGTCGTGCCGAGCGGGACGTCGCCCTCGAAGTCCTCGATCATCGTCGCGCGCTCGAAGAGGGCGACGTCGTCGACCTGCCAGGTGCCCGCGCCGAGGCCGGTCAGGGTCACGGCGAAGCCGGTCGACGCCGACGGGTCGAAGCGCAGGTCGCTGGACGGCTGGCCCTTCTGACGGAGGTCGGCGAACAGCACGCTGACCTGCTTCCAATCCGCGCTGTCGTCGACGACGGTCTGCTCGAAGAGGGCGCCGTCGCCGTTCTTCAGCTCGTAGCGCAGGGGCAGGCCCGAGGCGGCGCCCTTGAACCAGAACGAGAAGCCGTCGTGGTCGCTCCAGTCCGTGGCGGGGACGTCGTGCGAGAAGCCGAACCAGCTCTCGGCGGTGGTCGGGCCGGCGACGGTGACGCGCAGGGCCTGGACGCCGGTCGCTCCCTCGCGCTGCGCCTCCCCGGTCTCGAGGGTCGGGGTGACGGCGGGGCTCTGGCCCCAGCCGAAATAGCCGCTCGGCACGCCGCCCTCGAAGTCGTCGAGCACCGTGCTCGCGCCGACGTTCGGCAGGGTGCCCGTCGGGGTGAGCGCCACGGTGAGCGTGGCCCGCGTGCCGACGACCGTCGGGTCGCTCGGCTCGGACGCGGTCAGCTCGATCGACCTGCGGGGCGTGAGGGCGCCCGTCGAGGTCGTGACGAGGTCCACGGAGGCGCTGGTCTCGCCGGGCGCGAAGGTGACGGTCTCGTCGAGCGCCGTGTAGTCGGTGCCCGCCACCGCCGTGCCGCCGGTGGAGCGCACCCGGACGGTGACCGGCTCGTCGCTCGGACCGGTCAGGCTGAGGCCCGCGGTCAGGGTCTGGCCGGCCGCGACGGTCGCGGTCGACCGGTCGAAGGTGACCGAGCGCGTCTCGGCCTCACCGAAGACCTGCAGGCCGAAGGCCGAGTAGCCGTAGAAGTGGGGGCGCGCCGGGTCCCAGGTCGCGGCCGACCGGTGCAGCATGCTGACGCGCACGTACCGGGCCTCGGTGGGCGTCGACAGGGTCACGTCGTCGCGGCCGCCGTCGCTCGCGACGGTCTGCGCGGTGGTCCAGCTCGCGGGCAGGGTCGGGTCGCCCGACGTGACGTCGACCGTGTAGTCGGTCGCGTACGAGGCCTCCCAGTCGAGGCCGATCGCGTCGACGCGGGCGGTGCCGCCGAGGTCGAGGATCACCGACGCGGTGAACTCGACGTCCTCGTCGGGCCCGTTGCCGCTCGCCCAGCGGGTCGCCGGATCGCCGTCGATGAGGGCCTCGGCGGGGAACGTGCCGTCGCCGTCGGCCTGGCTCGCCGAGGCGGTCACCGTGCCGAAGCGGGCGAGGTCGACCGGTGCGGCCTGCGCGGCGATCGCGGGCAGGCCGCTGAGCAGCAGGGCCGCGGCGGCGGTCCCGGCGGCGAGCGCCAGACCGCGGCGCGGACGGCGCGGGGCTCGCGACCGAGGGGTCGAGGAGGAGCGGGCAGGGGCAGCGGACACGATTACTCCCTTGTAATCACGGCTGTCTCACGACAGAGCTGGAGCCACCCCCGAACGAGGGCGGCTCACGTCTGGCTCATCGTAGGGTCACAGGCGACTCGAGGGCAATGGGGCCCGTGGGGGCTTGACGCGACCGGCCGACAGCGCACCGCGTCCCGTGCACGGCACCCCGTCTCGACCGGGTGCGGTGCACGACACGCGGTGCGGTGACGGACGCGGCGCGGCAGGGCGGCACGCGGCGTCAGGCCGACGCGGTGCCGGGGGTCCGGCCGCTCGCGGCCCGGGCCCGCGCGGTGTCGCTGCGCGGACCGACCGGCACCGACCTGGTCGCCCGGGCCAGCCCCGACGGTGCCATGCCGACGTACATGCTCTCGGCGCGCTCGACCACGAAGGTCTCGTGCCAGATGCCGACGGCCCCCGGGGCCTTGCGTGCCCGACGGTTGAACGCCGTCCAGGCCGGCCGGTGCGCCTGCTGCGGCGAGCTGGCATAGGCGTAGAGCTTCTCGAGCGACGTCCAGTACTGCACGAGCACCGGCCCGCCACGTCCGAGCGTCAGCCTCATGCCCGCGAGCCCGCTCTCGGGATCACGGAACAACTCGGTGAGCATCGGTCCCATCGCCGCGAACACCGGCCCCCACTGGTCGGGCCGCCACCAGCGGTTGACGGTCATGCCGATCAGGAAGACGACGAGTTCGCCGTCGTGCTCGTGCGTGGTGCGGCCCGGGTTGACTCTCGACATGATGTCTCCTTAGATGGATAGTAGTGCTCTCCAATATTGGAGAGTCGCGCTATCCAATGTCAAGGGGCAGTCCGTGCGCATCTCCCAGCTCGCCGAGACGACCGGGGTGCCGGTCGCCACGATCAAGTACTACCTGCGCGAGGGGCTGCTGCCCGAGGGCGAGCGCACCAGCGCCACCCAGGCCCGGTACGGGGACAACCACGTGCGCCGCCTGCGGCTCGTCCGGGCGTTGCTCGGCGCGGGCGGGCTCAGCGTCGCCGGCGCGCGCGCCGTCCTCGGGCAGCTCGACGGTGAGCACGAGACGGTCGCCGAGGTGCTCGGCGTCGCCCAGTCGGCCGTCACGACGACGGCCCCAGAGGGCGTCGACCTGTCGCGGGCCGAAGCGCTCGTGGCCGGGTGGGGGTGGACGATCGATCCGGGGTCGGCCGACGTGCTCGCCGCCCTCGAGGTCGCGGTCGACGGACTCGAGGCCGCGGGGTTCGAGCTGCCCGACGGGACGCTCGATGGCTACGCGCGGTCGATGGCCGAGGTCGCCGAGGCCGAGATCGCGGGCATCCCGGTCGATTCGGTGGACGCCGCGGTGCAGTACGTCGTGCTCGGCACCGTGTTGGTCGAGCCGCTCCTGCTCGCCCTGCGCCGCCTGGCCCAGCAGGACGCGTCCTGGCGCCGCTTCGGGCCCTGACACCGCGCCTCCGGCTGGTCGCGTCCGGCTGGTCGCGTCCGGCTGGTCGCCTCGCGCCGGCGCCCTCAGGAGGCGCGGGTGCGGTCGCGCAGACCGACGAACGACACCAGGGCGCTCACCCCGAGCAGCACGGCGACCACGATCACGACGCGATGGAACCCGCCGACCGTGAGCGCGCCTCCGGCGATGACCCCGAGGAACGCGACCGCGACGAGCCCCGCCACGCGCGAGATCGCGTTGTTGACGGCGGAGGCGATGCCCGACTGGCCGGCCGGGATCTGCGACAGCACCGTCGAGGTGAGCGGAGCCACGGTCACCGACAGGCCGAAGCCGAACAGGACCACGCCGGGCACGACCTGCCACCAGACGTCGATCGGATCGGCGACCAGCAGCATCCAGAGGAATCCGCTCGCCGTGATCAGCGGCCCGACCGTCATGAACGGGCGCGGGCCGTGGGTGGCGGCGAGCGTGCCGAACAGGGTCGAGAACAGCAGCGACACGATCGTCGTCGGCAGGGTGACGAGCCCGGCCAGGGTCGCCGTCAGACCCGCCAGCTCCTGCACCACCAGGGGGATGGTCAGGGTGCCGAGGCTGAGGGCCGCGTAGATGCCGACGGTGGCCAGGTTGCCGACGGTGAAGGTGCGGGTCCGGAACAGCGTCAGCGGCATCATCGGAGCGGGTGAGCGGCGCTCCCACCAGACGAAGGCGGCCAGCGCGGCGAGGCCGACCACGAGCGGCGTGACGACGAACCAGGTGCCGAACCCGACCCGCTGCCCCTCGATGAGCGCGAAGACCGGTCCGGCGAGGCCCACCGCGGCCAGCACGGCGCCCACGACGTCGACCCGCGGGGGAGCACCGTCGCGCCCCCGGTGGGCGTCGCCGGGCAACCGGGTCATCAGCACGAGGGTGAGGACGACGGGCACGACGACGACGGCGAACACCCAGCGCCAGCCGAGCGTGTCGACGAGCGCGCCTCCGGTCAGCGGACCGATCAGGAACGCGACGCCGGTCCAGGCCGTCCAGCTGCCGATGGCCTTGCCCTGCGCGGGGCCGCTGAAGGTCGAGGTGATGAGGGCGAGGCTGCTCGGCACGAGGAGGGCCGCGGTCACGCCCTGCAGGGCCCGGGCGGCGATCAGCAGGCCCGGGTCGGGGGCGAGGGCGGCGAGCACGCTCGTCACGGCGAAGCCGATCAGGCCCGCGCGCAGCACCCGCACCCGGCCGAACGTGTCGCTGAGCGAGCCGGCCACGAGCATGAGCGACCCGAGCGTCAGCAGGTAGGCGTCGACGACCCACTGCTGCAGGGCGAGGCCCGCGCCGTCGTCGGCCGTCGCGCCGCCTCCCGTGCCGGTGCCGAGTTCGCGGGCGATCGCGGGCAGCGCCACGGTGACGATCGAGCCGTCGAGGAACGCCACGAACGAGGCCAGCACGGCGACCACGAGGACGACCCGCCTGCCGCGCAGGGTCGCGGCGTCGCTCGGGGCGGGGGGAGGTGTGCTCATGCTGCACTCAACACCCGACGGGCGCCGATCGATGCCCCGTCGTCCGACGGCCCGGCCTCACCCCTCGCGGACGACGTCGTCCGGCGACTTGTCGGGCCGCCACCCGCGCCAGCTCGGCTGCCGCAGCCGCCCGGTCGAGGTCCACTCGGCGATCGACACCTCGCCCACCCGCGACGGGGTGACCCAGTGGGCGCCGCGGGCGTCCACGGCGGGCACGCCCACCAAGGGGCTGGTCTTCCGCTCGGCCGCGCGCAACGCCGGCAACAGCTCGTCGAGCTCGCGGTCGGTGAACCCCGTGCCGACCCGGCCGACGTAGTGCAGCCCGTCCTCGCCCGGCACGCCCATCAGGAGCGAGCCGACGCCGTCGGCCCTCCGGCCGGCACCGGCGCGCCAGCCCGCGATCACGACCTCCTGCGTCTGGTGGTGCTTCATCTTGATCCAGGCGCGGGACCGTCGACCGGCGCTGTACGTCGCGTCGCGCCGCTTGGCGACCACGCCCTCGAGGCGCAGGCGCTTCGAGGTGGCGACCGCCGCCTCCAGGTCCCCGTCGAACGCCGGGGGCACGTCGACGGCCCCGCCGCTCTCGACGATCCGCTCGAGCACCTCACGCCGGTCGTCGTACTCGTCCTTCACGAGCGAGCGCCCTTCGGCCCGCATGACGTCGAACAGCAGCAGCTTCACCGGCGCGCCCGCGGCGGCTCGCGCCACGTCGCGCGACCGCGTCAACCCCATGCGCGTCTGGAGCAGGCCGAAGTCGGGGCGACCCTTCTCGTCGACGGCCACGATCTCGCCGTCGAGCACCGCGCCTCCTTCGCTGTCGACCCGCTCCGCCAGCACCTGCAGCTCGGGGTAGGCCGGGGTGAGGTCGTTGCCGTTGCGGCTGGTCAGCGTGACCGCGCCGTCGTGGACGACCGCCACGGCGCGGATGCCGTCCCACTTCATCTCGAACGCCCACCCGCCCTCGGACACGTCGTGCGCGTCGCCCGTCGTCGCCAGCATCGGCGCGACCGGGTCGGGTGCCGGGAACTCCTGCTTCCCGTCGCGAGCCGAGGAGGCGCGGCCCGACCCTCCGGGGGAGCCGCCGGTCGCGTGCGCCGCGCGTGAGGACTTGCCGGCGTCGCCTCGCCGATTCGCCCGCGCGGACGGCGGCAACTCAGGGGATCGCGCGTCTTCGGTCGTCTTCCGGGCTCGATGCGGTCGTCCTCCTGAATTGCCGACGGAAGCGCCGTCGTGCGAGCCGACGTCGCCCGCGTCGTCCTTCATGCGGTGGATGAGCCAGTTCGATTCCGCCCGCCCACCGCCGTGGCCGGTGTGGATCAGCGCGACGCGTCGGGTGCCGCGCTGCTCGCCGTGCAGCACGACGATCACCTCCTTGCCCTCCCGCCACTTCTCGAGCTCGTACTCGCCGGAGTCCCAGATGGTCACCTCGCCGGCGCCGTACTCGCCCTTGGCGATCGTGCCCTCGAAGGTGCCGTACTCGAGCGGGTGGTCCTCGGTCTGGACGGCGAGGTGGTTCGTGCCCGGGTCGTCGGGCTCGCCCTTCGGCAACGCCCAGCTGACCAGCACGCCGTCGTGCTCGAGGCGGAAGTCCCAGTGCAGCGAGCTGGCGTGGTGCTCCTGGATGACGAAGCTCGTGCCGTCGGTCGAGGCAGGGGCCTCGGCGGGCACGGGCTCGGCGGTCTTCGACGCGTCGCGCTTCGAGCGGTAGACCTCGAGGCGGTCGCGCACCTTCTCGGAGGGGTCGTGGTCGGGGGCCTCGGTGTTGCGGAAGTCCTCGCCCAGCTCGCCCGAGGGCACCGGCACGTGCGCCGAGACGTCGGCCAGGGGGTCGCCGCGCCGCTTCAGGCGCGAGAGCACGTCGGTGTACTCGAGCTGCGCCAGGGTCTTCGACGCGAGTTCGCGCCAGGTGCGAGGCATCGCCACGGTCGGCCGGGACCGACCCCGCAGCGAGTACGGGGCGACCGTCGTCTTGTTGCCGTTGTTCTGCGACCAGTCGAGCAGCACCTTGCCCCGGCGGTCGGCCTTGCCCATGGTGCTGAGCACGAGGTCGGGGTGGTCGGCCTCCATCGCACGGGCCAGTTCGTGGGCGACCTCGCCGACCTGGGCACTGGTCTGCCTCCCGTCGAGCCGGGCGTACAGGTGCACGCCCTTGCTGCCGCTCGTCACGGGCATCAGCTCGAGGCCCATGCCCTCGACGATCGGCTTGAGCAGCTGCGCCACGGCGACGCACTCGGCGAGGCCGACGCCTTCACCCGGGTCGAGGTCCAGCACCAGTCGGTCGGGGTTGCGCTGCGCCCCCTTCGGGCCGAACCGCCACTGCGGCACGTGCACCTCGAGCGCGGCGACCTGCGCCAGCCAGGTGAGCGTCGCGACGTCGTTCACCATCGGGTAGACGTTGGCGTGGTCCTTGTGCTCGAGGGTGTGCCGGGCGACCCAGTCGGGCGCGGAGTCGGGCAGGTTCTTCTCGAAGAACACCTCGCCGTCGACGCCGTTCACCCAGCGCTTGCGGGTGGCCGGCCGCCCCTCGACGTGCGGCAGCATCCACTCCGCGACGGCGGCGTAGTAGCCCAGGACGTCGGCCTTGGTGGTGCCGGCATCCGGGTAGAGCACCTTGTCGAGGTTCGTCAGCTGCAACCGGTGCCCGCCGACCTCGACCGTCTCGCCGCGTCCCTTGCCCGCCATCGCGCGCCTCCCTGTCTCGTGTGTTCCTCGTTCNACGACGGGGACCCGCCGGATCGACCACGGCCCGCCTCCCCGCGGGGCGGGACGACGGGCCGTGGCGTCGTCGGGACGACGGAGCCGAGGAGGCGCGGATCAGACCGCGGGCATCGCTCCGGCGATCGTGATGGTCGCGCCCGAGGTGTAGCTCGACTCCGGGCTCACCAGGTGCACGTACGCGGCGGCGAGCTCGGCGGGCTGGCCGGGGCGACCGAACGGCGCCTGGCCGCCGAACTCCGACACCGTCTCGGCGTCGTCGGAGCCGGGCTGCAGGGGCGTCCAGACCGGGCCGGGGGAGACCTGGTTGACGCGGATGCCCTTGGGCGCGAGCTGCTGCGCGAGCCCCGAGGTGAAGACGCCGATCGCACCCTTGGTGAGCGCGTAGTCGATCTTGTCCGGGCTCGGCTGCGTGCCCTGCACCGAGCCGGTCGTCACGATCGACGAACCGGGCTCGAGGTGCGGGATGGCGGCCTGGGTCAACCAGAACAGCGAGTAGACGTTGGTCTTGATGGTCGAGTCGATGTCCTCTGTGGTGAGCGTGAGGATGTCGTCGTTGCTCTTCATCCGGCCGGCCACCATGACGAGGGTGTCGAGCCCGCCGAACTCGTCGACGGCCTTCTGCACGAGGTCCTTGCAGTACTGCTCGTCCGAGATGTCGCCGGGGACGAGGACGGCCTTGCGCCCCTCGCCCTCGAGCAGGTCGCGCACCTCCTCGGCGTCCTTCTGCTCGCTGGGAAGGTAGCTGAGCACGAGGTCGGCGCCCTCGCGGCTGAGCGCGATCGCGGCGGCGCGACCGATGCCCGAGTCCGCGCCGGTGACGACGCCGCGGAAGCCGGTGAGGCGCTCCTTGCCGACGTAGCTGGTCTCGCCGTGGTCGGGCTTGGGGTCCATCTTCCAGGCCTCGCCCGGCAGCGACTGCTCCTGCTTCGGGAACGGCGGCGCGGGGTAGAGGTCGACCGGGTTCTTCTTGTCGTATTGGCTCATGACGTCCACGGTGCCCTCGCCGCGCCTCGGCCGCTCGGGGGTCTGTACCCCACCGGTGGTCATTCGGAGCGCACGCGGAGAAAGATGAGCGTCATGCGATCGATCTGGAAGGGCGCGATCACGTTCGGGCTCGTCAACGTCCCCGTCAAGTTGTACAGCGCCACCGAGGACCACGACGTGTCCCTGCACCAGGTGCACGACGCCGACGGTGGCCGCATCCGGTACCAGCGGAAGTGCGAGATCTGCGGCAAGGTCGTCGACTACGAGCACATCGACAAGGCGTACGACGACGGCGACCGCACCGTGGTGATCACGGGTGACGACCTGAAGTCGCTGCCCGAGGAGCGCTCGCGCGAGATCGACGTGCTCGAGTTCGTCCCGAGCGACCAGGTCGACCCGATCATGCTGGACCGCAGTTACTTCCTCGAGCCGGACGGCACCTCGCCCAAGGCCTACGTGCTGCTGCGCCGGACCCTCGAGGAGACCGACCGCACGGCCATCGTCCACTTCTCGCTGCGGCAGAAGACCCGGCTCGCCGCCCTGCGCGTCCGCGGCGACGTGCTGATGCTTCAGACCCTGCTCTGGGACGACGAGGTGCGCGAGGCACGGTTCCCGGCGCTCGAGAAGCAGACGCGCGTCAGCGACAAGGAACTCGACATGTCGTCGTCGCTCGTGGACTCGTTGAGCGACGACTTCGAGCCCGCGGACTTCAGCGACGACTACCAGGAGCAGTTGCGACAGCTGATCGACGCGAAGCTGGAGGAAGGCGAGTCGCTCGACACGGACGCCACCTTCGGCGAGAAGCCGGAGGACGACGACGAGGGCGGCGAGGTCATCGACCTGATGGAGGCGCTGCGTCGGTCGGTCGAGAAGAACCGGTCGGGCGGACATCCGAAGCCGACCAAGAAGGCCGCGTCGACGTCGGCGACGAAACCCGCCGCGAAGAAGTCGCCTGCGAAGAAGGAGCCCTCGAAGAAGGAGTCCTCGCGGTCGACGTCCGGAGGGTCGGGTTCTGCGGCGAGGAAGAAGCCCGCCTCGTCCGCCTCCGGCAAGAAGGCGGCCCCGAAGAAGAAGGCCGGCTGACCGCGACGGTCAGTGTTCGCGGAGCGCCTCGATCAGGTCGGCCTTCTTCAGGTCGGAGTAGCCGGTCACGCCGAGTTCCTTCGCGCGTGCCTTGAGTTCCTCCACCGTCCAGTCGTCGTACGACCCGGACTTCCCGCCCTTGGCGGCCACCTTCTTCTCGCTGTTGCCCTTCTGGGCGGCGGCGTTCGAGATGCGCGCGGCCTTCTCCTTCGACGCCCCCTCGTCGCGGAGTGCCTCGTACATGTCGGGGTTCTTCAGCTGCGGGGGAGTCTCGTCCTTCGGTGTCATGCGCCCGACCGTACGCCCGGCGCGGCGGCTTGTCGCACCCCTAGGCGCCGAACTGCCAGCCGGTGACGTCGGGGTGGTCCTCGCCGTGCTCGTAGGCGTACGCCCGGGCCGCCTCGCGCCGCGACTCGACGTCCGCCACCAGCTCGGGGTGCTCGTCGGCCAGGCCCGGTACGCGGTGGAGCACGTCGAGCACCAACCGGTAGCGGTCGATGTCGTTGAGCATGGCCATGTCGAACGGCGTCGTGGTGGTGCCCTTCTCCTGGAAGCCGCGCACGTGCAGGTTCGCGTGGTTCGTGCGGCGGTAGGTGAGCCGGTGGACGAGCGACGGGTAGCCGTGGAAGTCGAAGACGATCGGCTTCGAGGTCGTGAAGAGTGCGTCGAAGTCGTCGTCCGTGAGGCCGTGCGAGTGCTCCCTCGCGTCCTGCAGCCGCATCAGGTCGACCACGTTGACGACGCGCGTGGTCAGGGACGGCAGCACCTGACGGAGCAGGTCGGCGGCCGCCACGGTCTCGAGGGTCGGCACGTCGCCCGCGCAGGCCAGCACCACGTCGGGGTCGACCCCGTCGACGGGAGTCCCCTCGGTGCCCGCCCACTCCCAGATGCCGACGCCGCGTCGGACGTGCTCCTCGGCCTCGGGCAGCGACAGCCAGGCGGGGGATTCCTGTTTGCCGGCGACGATCACGTTGACCGTGTCGGTCGTGCGGAACGCGTGGTCGGCGACGGCGAGCAGCGTGTTGGCGTCGGGGGCCAGGTAGATGCGCACGAGGTGCGCCTGCTTGTTGACGACGACGTCGAGGAACCCGGGATCCTGGTGCGAGAAGCCGTTGTGGTCCTGCCGCCAGACGTGCGACGACAACAGGTAGGTGAACGACGAGATCGGCGCGCGCCAGTCGATCTCGTCGGCACTCTCGAGCCACTTCGCATGCTGGTTGAACATCGAGTCCACGATGTGCACGAAGGCCTCGTAGGTGTTGAGCAGCCCGTGGCGCCCGGTCAGCAGGTAGCCCTCCATGAGTCCCTGCAGCAGGTGCTCGCTCAGCACCTCCATCACGCGGCCGCTTCGGGCCACGTGCTCGTCGTCGGGCCAGATGTCGGCCGCCCACACCCGCTCGGTCACGTCGAACACCGGGTCGAGTCGGTTGGACACCGTCTCGTCGGGCCCGAAGAGACGGAAGGTCGACGGGTTGTCGCGCACGATCTCGGCGAGCCACCGGCCGAGGACGCGTGTGGCCTCGGCCTGGGTGCGGCGATCGTCGGAGGTCTCGACCGCGTGCGCACGGTAGTCCGTGAGGTGCAGGTCACGACGCACGAGACCACCGTTGGACGCCGGGATCGCGCTCATGCGCTTCGCTCCCCGCGGGCGGAGTCCGTCGAGCCAGGCCACCGGCCGACCCGTCTCGTCGAAGAGCTCGTCGGCGCCGTACGACCGCATCCAGTCGTCGAGCTGCGCCCGGTTACCGTCGTCCTCGCGCACGCCGCTGAGCGGCACCTGGTGTGCGCGCCAGGTGCCCTCGACGCGCTCGCCGTCGACGACCTTCGGGCCCGTCCACCCCTTGGGGGTCCGCAGCACGATCATGGGCCACCGCGGGCGTGCGGTGCCGTCGCCGTCGCGGGCCTCCCGCTGCAGCTCGTCGATGCGGAGGAAGGCGTGGTCGAGGGCGGCGGCCATGCGCTCGTGCACCCGCATCGGGTCCTCGCCGTCGAAACCGCCCGCGACGACGAGCGGCTCGTATCCGTAGCCCCGCATCAGCTCGAGCAGTTCGCCCTCGGGGATGCGCGAGAGCACCGTCGGGTTGGCGATCTTGTAGCCGTTGAGGTTCAGGATGGGCAGCACGGCCCCGTCGTGACGGGCGTCGAGCAGCTTGTTCGCGTGCCAACTCGCCGCCAGCGGCCCGGTCTCGGCTTCTCCGTCGCCGATCACGCAGACGGCGACGAGGTCGGGATCGTCGAGCACCGCCCCGTAGGCGTGGCTCAACGAGTACCCGAGTTCACCGCCCTCGTTGATCGACCCCGGGGTCTCGGGTGCCGCGTGCGACGGGATGCCGCCCGGGAACGAGAACTGCGTGAAGAGCTTCTGCAGTCCCGCCGCGCCTTGCGTCACCTCGGGGAACAGCTCGCTGTAGGTGCCCTCGAGGTACGTGTTGGCGACCATGGCCGGCCCGCCGTGCCCCGGGCCGCAGACGTACAAGAGGTCGCGGTCGTCGCGCCGGATCACGCGGTTGAGGTGCGCGTAGACGAAGCTCAGCGCGGGCGACGTGCCCCAGTGGCCGAGGAGGCGCGGTTTGATGTCGTCGCGCGCGATCGGCCGCGTGAGCAGCGCGTTGTCCATCAGGTAGATCTGCCCGACGGTCAGGTAGTTGGCGGCCCGCCACCACGCGTCGACGAGAGCGAGGTCGTCGGGGGTCGCCGGTGGCATCGGCGTCGAGTGGTCGTTCGTCACTGGCCCTCCATGTCGTCGGTGGTGCCCTCACGGCTCATCTCGTCGATGGTGATCGCCGCGTTGACGAGGGCGAGGTGGCTGAGGCCCTGCGGCACGTTGCCGAGGAACTGCCCGTCGTCGGCGCTGATCATCTCGGTCAGCAGGCCCACGTCGTTCGGCTGCTGCACGAGCTGGTCCATCAGCTCGACCGCTTCCTCCTGACGGCCCACGCACGCCAGGGCGCTGGCGAGCCAGAAGGCACAGGCCACGAACGTGCCTTCCTCCTGATCGACCTCGCTGTAGCGGAACAGCAGGGGGCCGGCCGAGAGCCCGCGCTGCATCGCGTCGATGGTGCGGGACATGCGCTCGCCGCGGTCGAAACCGCTGGGGGCGTGCAGCAGCACCGACGCGTCGAGCTTCTCGCTGCCCGGGTACATGACGTACGAGCCGATCTTCTCGTTCCAGCCGTGCTCGGCGACCCAGTCCTCGATCAGGTCGCGGTTCTTCCGCCAGAAGACGACGTCCTCGGGGTCGGGGTGCATCTGGCCGACCTCGGTGAGGTGCAGGGCGGCGTCGATGGCCTGCCAGCAGCCCATCTTGCTGCTCACGTAGTGCTGCTCGTCCGGCAGCTCCCACATGCCCGAGTCCTTCTCCTGCCAGCGGCGGCAGGCGTCGTCGGCGAAACCGGCGAGCAGGTCGCCGGTGGACTCGTCGAGGATGTTGCCGTCGGCCGCGTACTGGCTCATGATCGCCAGGATGTCGGCGTAGGTGCCGAGCTGCAGCTGCTCGCCCGCCGGATTGCCCTTGTAGACCGGGCCGATGCCGCGCCAGCCCTCGGACCCCGTCTCGTGGGTGCCGTCCGGCACCGAGCCGTCGAGGTTGAGGAAGATGTGCATCGTGCGGCCGTTGGCCTTGAGCGCCGAGAGCAACCACGAGACGGCTGCCTGGGTCTCTTCTCGCAGGCCGAAGCGGACGAGCGCGTTCACCGTGTAGGCCAGGTCGCGTACCCAGGCGAAGCGGTAGTCCCAGTTCTTGTCCCCGGTGAAGTTCTCGGGCAGGGCCGCCGTGGCGGCTGCCGCGATCGCGCCGGTGGGGCTGAAGATCAGCAGCTTGAGCGCGAGGGCGCTGCGCTGCACGGCGTCGGACCACGGGCCGTCCCAGTTGAACTCGTCCGACCAGGTCTGCCAGTTGCGGACCGTGCGGTCGATGCCCTGGTCGACCACGTGCGGGTCGGGCAGGTGCAGGGGTTCGTCCTCGACGCCGCAGAGACAGATCAACGAGCGCGACCCCTCGTGGGTGGTGAACTCGCCCCAGAACCGGTGCGGCCCGCCGTGGGCCTCGCCGTCGCCGGGTTCGACCGAGTCGAGGCGGCCGTGCTCGAAGCCGACGAGCGCCAGGTTGATGTCGGCGGCGCGCAGGACCGGCCCGTGCAACGTGTCGACCCGGCGGATCGGGTGCGTGCCGAACGTGTTGCCCGGGATCACCGCCCAGCGCATGGCGACCGACCCCGTCACGCCCTCGATGCGGCGGGCGAGCTCGGCCCAGGGCAGGCGCCCCGCGATGCCGGTGACCAGCGCGTCGGTGATCTGGACGACACCCGTGGAGGTGCGGAAGCGGGTCACGAGGACGTTCGTGTTCTCGACGTACTCGCGCTGCACCTCGAAGTCGTCGTCGACGGGACGCAGCTCGATGCGTCCGCCCTTGCCGGCGTCGACGATGCCGGAGAACACCGGGTCGCTGTCCATGTCGGGCATCGGCAGCCAGTCGATCTGGCCGTCGCGGGCGATGAGGGCGACGGTCCGGCCGTCGCCGATGGCGCCGTAGGAGCGCAGCGGCACGTAGCCGTCGTCCCGGGGGTCGGGGCGGTGCCATTCGCCGGCGGCGGCCGTCGTCGCGCCGAAGTGGTCGGCCTGGATGTCGTCGGTGGTCTCGAGGGTGTCCGTCACGCCTCCTACGGTGGCCCAGCGCGCCTCCTCGTGCCCGTCCCTCGCAGTGTTCTGTGTGCCAACAACGGCCTCCGTACCCCTGGGGGCGAGAAAAGGAGCCGGTGGACATGTCGGGCGGGTAGACCGGTCGGATGCCTCTTCCGACCGGAACCACGTCCGAGCCCCGCCTCTTCTTCGACGCGAAGGCCACGCTCGGCGAGAGTCCCGTCTGGGACGTCGACGCCCACGAGCTGGTCTGGACCGACATCACGAACGGCCTCCTGCACCGCACGTCGGCCGACGGCACGAGGGACACGACCGTCGTCGTCGACCCGCCCCTGCCGAGCTTCCAGCGTCGGCGCGGCGGTGGCCTGATCGCGGCCCTCGACGACACCGTCGTCGTCATGCGGGACGACGGGACCGAGCAGCGGACGATCGCGACCGTCGACCACGCCGACGAGCGCCTGCGCCTCAACGAGGGCAAGTGCGACCCGTTCGGCGCCTTCGTCGTCGGTGCGACCGACCCCGAGGGCAGCCCCGTGGCCGGTCTCTACCGCGTGGCCCCGGACGGCACGCTCACGCAGCTCCGCGACGACTTCGCCACGACCAACGGGTTCGAGTGGAACGACGACGGCAGCGAGATCTACCTCACCGACACCGGCGACGACACGATCTACCGAGCCTCGTGGGATGCCGACGGCACCCTGGGCGAGCTCGTCCCGTTCTCGTCCCAGGGCGCCCACGACGGCCTGGCCCGCGACGAGCGGGGAGAGTTCTGGGGTGCCATCTACGGCGAGGGCAAGGTGGTGCACCTGGACGTCGACGGTGGTCTCGTCGACGAGATCACCCTCCCGGTGCCGAACGTCACCGGCATCGGCTTCGGTGGTGACGACCTGCGGACGTTGTTCGTGCTGTCGGCCCGCGAGGGGCTGAGCGACGAACAGCTCGAGGAGTTCCCGCTGAGCGGCGGCATCTTCGCGCTGGACCTCGACCGGGCGGCTCGCCCGCCGTTCCTGTTCGGCTGAGACCGCCGCCCGTGCGGGCGGGCCCCCCGGGGACGCCCGGCCCGTCGCCCCTGCGACGACCCTCCGACGCGACGACGCCCGCCCGGTCAGCCGATCGGGCGGGCGTCGTCGTGCCGACGGCGCGTCCTCAGATGCGCCCCACGAGCTCGTCGCGCGGCACGACGCCCGCCGCGATGACGGCCCGGGCCGCGTCACGCGCCTCCTCGACGTTCCAGAGCAGCACGCCCTCGACCGCGCCGTCGTCGCCCAGGTAGTACGCCACGGCCTCGCCCTCGCCCTTGTCGTCGACGATCGTCTCGAGCGACGCGTCGAGCGTGCCGACGGCCTCGTACGAGAGGTCGAAGACCTTCGAGTAGTAGTACGGCGTGTGGTCGTAGACCTCGTCGGCGCCGGTCATGTTGCGACCGACGACGGGGCCCTGCGACTTCGCGTTGTCGACGTGCTCGACGCGGCGGCGCCCGAGGATCGCGTCCGGGTACGAGGCCACGTCGCCGGCGGCGAACACGTTCGGGTCGCTCGTCCGCAGGTGCTCGTCGACCACGATGCCGTCGTCCACGGCCAGACCCGCGTCGGCCGCGAGCTGGTCGTCGACCGAGATGCCGAGCCCCACGACGACCGCGTCGGCGTCGAGGGTCGAGCCGTCGTCGAGCCGGAGGTGGACGCCGGCGTCGTCGGCCGTGCCGCTGTCGACGCGACGTCCGCGCGCCAGCTCGACCCGCGCCTCCTCGAATCTCTTCTCGAACGACGAGGCGAGGGACGCGGGGAACACCGATCCACCGAGCACGTCGTCGGGGAAGACCAGCGTCACGCGGGTGTCGTTCTGCACGAGGGCCGCGGCGAGCTCGGTGCCGATGTAGCTGCCGCCCACGACGACGACGTGCCGGCCGCCGCCCGAGAGCGAGCGGAGTCGGCGGTAGTCCTCGGCGGTCCGGAAGTACACGACGCGGTCGTCGTCCGGCAGGTCGAGGGCGACGGGGCTGCCTCCGGTGGCGAGCAACAGGGCCCCGTAGCCGATCACGTCGCCGCGGTCGGTGGTCACGGTGCGGGCCTCGCGGTCGATCGACTCGACGAGCGTGCGCAGCCGGATCTCGGCACCCGAGTCGGCGACGGTGCCGAGAGCGTTGTCGGCCTCGGTGTAGTCGGGGTCGGTCCAGAGCTTCTTCGACAGCGCCGGGCGCGTGTACGGCGCGTCGACGTCGGCGCTGACGATCAGCACCGACGCGTCCGGGGTGGTGTCGTGGATGGCCTTCGCGGCGGCGTCGGCGGTCATGCCGCCGCCCACGATGACGTGGTCGAACGATTCGGTCATGGGGTCGTCCTCTCGACGAGAGAGGGCACCGCCCGGGAGGCGCGGGTGGCGCGCTCCCGGACGGTGCCCTCGTGAGGTGGTCGGGTCAGTTGGCGACGGCGCCGACGCGGTCGAGGCCCTCGGCCGCGGCGTCCTCGTCACGCTGACGCGTGTCGTCCTGGCGGGCGTCCTTCTCGGGGTGGCGGTTCTCGGCGCCGGTCATCCAGGCGAGCTGCTCGAGGCGCTCGAGGATGCTGTGCAGCACGTCGGCCGTCGTGGGGTCCTCGTCGTCGACGTCGTCGTGGACCGTGCGCATCGTGCCGGTGACGGCGTACATGCGGTCGACGATGAGGTCGACCACCGCGGTGGTCTCGACGGGGCCCGCGGGGAACTCGGGCAGGCTCGTGCCCCGGGTGACGGTCGAGGTGCGGCCGTCGGGGATCAGGTAGACGGCGCGCATGCGCTCGGCCACCTCGTCGCTGAACTCGCGGGCCGCGTCGACGATCTCGTCGAGCTGCAGGTGGAGGTCGCGGAAGTTCGAGCCGAGCAGGTTCCAGTGCGCCTGCTTGCCCTGGACGTGCAGCTCGATGAGGTCGACGAGGACCTTCTGCATGTTGTCGCGGAGTTGGTCGGATCCCTGGAACATGATGTCTCCCGTTCGTCGTGGGTTCGTGCGGAGTCGTCGCACCGGTGGGTGCGACGTGGACGGTAGACCGTGGGCCCGGGCGATGGCTCAGCCTTCGGGGGACAGCTCGACCGGCGGCGGGTGGGGACGCCGGGGCGCGTCGGCCCGAGGGGTCGCCGGTGCATGCCGTCCCGAGCCGGTCCAAGGGGTCGCTCGCCGCCGTGATCGACTCGTGATCGAGGGTGCTGGAGCCCGGACCGTACTGGATGGTATGTTCGCCTGCATCGGCACCGAAGCCGACGCCCGGCCGTGGGTACCCGATCCGTGGCCATGCTCTGAGGGGGGCTGACATGGCACGAGCGGTACCCGGACGCGCCGACCGTCACGGTTTCGACGCGGTCGAGATCACGAGGCTGCGACGAGAGATCGAGAGCGCCTGGGGGGCGTTCGACGACATCGAGCAGATGGACTTCGCCCACCGGGTGAGGGTCGTCCACGGGCTGACCGACTCCCTGCCGGACGCGGCGAGCGCGGCGGCCCGCGCAGGGCTCGGGCGACTCGCCCTGGCGCTGCTCGACGACGCGTCGGAGTTCCCGCCGCCGTGGGCGTCGATCTGCGGCCGCTGGGACGTCACGCTCGAGATGGCCCGGGCCGCGGTCGAGTCGATCGCCTGGCCGGAGGGCGAGCCCTGGGGCGAGCTGCCCCTGGTGGGCACCGCCGCCTGACGACGCCTACCGTGGCGGCATGAGCTCCACACCGTCGCGTGGCCACGGACGTCGCCGGGTCGGCCTCTGGCGCTTCGTCCGCACGGTCGTGCTCGACTACCGGTACGTCTGGTGGGTGCACCTCGTCCCGCGGTCGGGCCGGGTGGTGCCGCGTCGCTACCGGGACGGCGACCGTGAGCCCGTCCTGCTGCTGCCCGGCGTCTACGAGACCTGGCGCTTCCTCCGACCCGTGGCCGACCGGCTGAACGATCGGGGTCACCCGATCGTCGTGGTGCCCGGCATGGGCCACAACCGTCGTCCGATCGCGGCCACCGCCGAGGTGGCCCAACGCATCCTCGACGCCCACGACCTGCGGGACGTCGTCGTGCTGGCCCACAGCAAGGGCGGGCTCGTCGGCAAGACCATGATGGTCTCGACCGACGCCGAGCGACGCATCACCCGCATGGTGACGGTCAACAGTCCCTTCTCGGGGTCGCGCTGGGCGAGGGTGCTGCCGGTCAGGGCGCTGAGGCCCTTCTCGCCCCGGGACGCCGACCTGTTGCGGCTCGCGGGACAGCGTGAGGCGAACGGGACCATCACGTCGATGGCGTCGCGGTTCGACGCCCACGTCACCGAGGGCAGCGTCCTGCCGGGGGCCGTCAACCTCGAGTTCCCGGTCGACGGCCACTTCCGGCCGCTGGGCCACGCGCGGTGCGTCGCGATGATCGTGCGCGAGGTCGAGGCCGGGGCGGGCTCGGCGGCGTCGGCCGAGGCGTCCTAGCCCTCGACCCAGCCGAGGGCCCGCAAGGTCTCGTGGGGCCGTTCGACGTGGGCGAAGTGCCCGCAGTCGGCGAGGAGGGTCGTCCGGGCGTGCCGCACGACGTCGGCCAGGCGGTCGAGGTCGGACGACCGGGCGAAGACGTCGTCGGCTCCGCTGACGGCGGCGACGTCGCACTCGATGCCTCGCCACCGGGTCGCGTCGTACCCCTGCCCCGACCTCGAGGCCGCCAGGAAGCCCCGGGGCCTGAGCTCGGCCACGAACGCCTCGAGCACCGAGCGTGGGACGCGGTCGACGTGGCGGAAGACGGGTGACGACAGTGTTCGCAGCAGTCCGATGCGGGCCGCGCCGCGCAGCAGGGACGCGGAGGCGCGGGGCAGCACCCCGAACGCCGCGCGCAGCAGCGTGAAGGCCGGCAGCCGCACGAGGCCCCGCACCGGGTGCGTCACGGCGTCGATCGCCGAGAAGGACGTGGCCGACACGACCGAGACGCTGAGCACCAGGTCGGGTCGGACGGCCGCCAGGTGCAGGGCGACGAACGCGCCCATCGAGTGACCGACGAGGTCGAACTCGGTGACGCCCAGCGCCTCGGCGACCTCGACCACCACGGCGGCGGCCGACTCGACGTCGAGGCCCGGGTCCGGCTCGGGCGAGGCGCCCCACCCCGGCAGGTCGATGAGCACCGGGCGGGAGACGACCGCGTCCACCTCGCGGGCGGCCTGCAGCAGGGGGGTCCACGTCGTCCACGAACCGGCCGCCCCGTGCAGCAGGACGGTCGCCCGGCGGCGCGAGGACCGGTCGGCCGACGCCGTCGCGTGGTGCACGACCGTCCGGCCGTGTGCCGTCTCGATCGTCGAGCGGGTGAGCCCGAGGGCACCGGGCTCGGTCACCAGCGCGAACGGGGCGTAGCGGTCGAGGGTCGGGTCGGCCACCCCTGTCGCCCGGCCCCGTCGCATCGTCGGATGCTACCCGATGATCTCCTCGCGCACGCGGCGCAGGTCCTCGAGCAGCGACCCGACCAGCACCCAGTTGTCCGGGTCGGGGCGCAGCACGCTCACCGGCGACGTGAGCGCCGGGCCGTCGTCGTGCCCGGTGCCCGTCGCGGGACCGCCGGTGGCGTCGGGGAGGCGGGAGGCGCGCCCGGCCGGCAGCGCCTCCTCGGTGGTCCGCGCCAGCAGGCGCACGTCGTGGGCGGCTCGTCGGAGGTCTTCGGCGATGCTCTGCACCACGGGGTCGTCGGACAGCCCGGGGTCGTAGTTGTCGTGGACCGACCGCACCATGCCGACCACCCGGTTGACGAGCACGGTGAGGCGCCGCAGCAGCGCCGCGTCGGCCTCGAGGACGCTGCGGTTGCGGCTCGCACGGGGGTTGAGCTGGAGGCTCTCCTCGCCCGTGGTGACCGCGTCGACCGCCCGGGCCTGGGCCACCCTGAGCTCGCGGGCCCTGGTCAGGCCCGTGGCGAGCCGCGACCCGTCGACCGGTTCGTCGAGCACGGCGGCGGTCTCGTCGAGCACGGACGCGATGTCGCGCGCGAGCCGTCCGACGGCGAGGTGCGCGGGGGCGAGGGCGACGGGAGGCACGATCAACGCGTTGATCGCGAGCGCGATGGCCGCACCGATGATCGTCTCGAGCACCCGGTCGAGCGCGTAGTCGGGGGTCTGGGCGCCGATCGCCAACACGAGCATCGCCGAGATCGGCACCTGGTTCGCCGAGCTCGGCGTGAGCCGGAAGGCCCAGGCCACGAGCAGGCTCACCACGACGATCGCCAGCACGATCCAGGTCGCGTCGCCGAACAGCTGGCCGGCCGCGAAGGCGATGAGCACGCCGGCGATGACGCCGACGCTGCGCTCGAGGCCGCGCACGAACGACTGGTTGACGCTCGGCAGCACCACGAGCAGGGCCGCGATCGCGGCGAAGATCGGCAGGGGCTGCTGCAACAGGGCCACCGAGGCGAACCAGGCCGCCATCACCGCGACGCTCGTCTTCACCACCTGGAGCAGGGGCGTGCGCTTCGTCTGCCGGATGCGCGAGACGACCTTCACGCCCTCCAGGGTAGACGGGGAGGCGCCGCCCTCGTCGCGACGTCGCGACAGGTCACGAAACGGTCACCCCGCCCGCGCCTCCCCACCGATCGGTCCGGCTGCTGGTTGACTGCCTCCTCGTGTGGCCCAACTCCGCCGAGGTGCTCCCCGCCGCGTTCGCGAACTCGGGGCTGACCGTCGTCGCCTTCCGACCCCACTCGGTCGAGCCCTCGGGCGCCGGGTTCCTCTACGGCTACGAGGTCGACACGGTCGACCCGGTCGGCGCGACCTCGACCGTGCTGACGTTCATCGACACCGACACCCGGGCCGCCGACGAGTCCTCGGTGCTCACCCGCGACCCGACCACCGGTCAGCCGCTCGCCGTCTGGGCCTACCCGGCCGACCCGATGCTGCCGGCGCTCGCCGGGGCCACGTATCCCGACCGGGTGGCCGACGCGCTCGCGGCGCTCGGCGTCGTCGTCACCGAACCGCGGCTGAGCGTCGCGGCGTACCGACCCGGCAAGCGCGCCGTCATCCGACTCGACGCCGCCGAGACCACCGTCTTCCTCAAGGTGGTCCGCCCCGACCGGGTGGCACCGATCGTCGCCCTGCACGAGGCGTTCCGGGCGCAGGGGCTGCCGGTGCCCGCCGTGCTCGCCTCGCGGGCGGACGGCCTGCTCGTCCTCGAACGCGTCCCGGGGGTGCCGGCCGGGCAGCGCGTCGTCGAGCTCGTCGACGACCCGCGGTTCGTCGAGCAGATGGTCGACCTCGGCACGCGCATCGCCCGCGTCGACGTGGTGGCGCGGGCGCAGTCCGACGCCCTCGACCACGGAGCCTGGCACCGCTCGACGCTGCGCGCCGCGCTGCCCGACCGGGCGACCGAGATCGACGGCCTCTACGACGAGATCGACCGGCGCCGCGCCTCATCCGCCTCGGACGCCCTCGCCGTGATCCACGGCGACCTGCACCTCGAGCAGCTCTTCGTGCACCCGTCCGAGCCGTGGCGGGTCACCGGTCTGCTCGACGTCGACACCGCGGGGCTCGGGCACCCGGCGCGCGACGCGGCGGCCCTCGTCGCCCATCTGGTCGTGACGGGACAGTGGCACCGGGGCAACGGCGACGAGGCCGAGGCCCGGGCCTGCGAACGCCTCGCCGACGACGTGACGCGCGCCTGGGTCGAACGCCTGCCCGGCCTGGCCGACCGGCTCGCGCCGGGCGTCGCGTCGCAGCTGCTCGCCCACGCCGGCGGACAGGCCACGCTCGGCACCGACACGGGCCGCCGCAAGGCCGTCCAGCTGATCGGTGCCGCCGCGGGCACCCTCGCCCGCCCCGCCTGACCGCCGGTCCCTCCGCCGCCCACCCACGGACGGGCGGACGGGCCTACCGTGGCGCGCAGCACCCACCCGCGCACCCGGAGGCCCCCATGCCGTCACCCTGGCTCGACGCCGCTCCCGACGTCACCACCGACAGGATCGACCCCGAGACCGTCTACGACGACGTGATCGTCGGCGGGGGCCTGACCGGACTCGTCACCGCCTTGCTGTTCGCGCGTCGCGGTCACCGGGTCGCCGTCCTGGAGGCGCGCACGGTCGGCAGCGTCGCGAGCGGCAGCGGGTCCGCGTCGATGTCGCTGCTGCAGGGCAGGCAGCTCCAGCGCATCCGCACGAACACCTACCAGAGCGTCGTCGACGCCTACGTCGCGGCCAACCGCGCGGGCTTCGACTGGATGGTCGACTACCTCGACGAGGCCGGCGTCGAGGTCGAGCGCCGGGACGCCTTCAGCTACGCGACGACCCGGGCCGGGATCGCCACGGTCGACGACGAGTACCTCGTCGCGAGGAAGGCCGGCCTCCCCGTCGTCAAGGAGTTCGGCCTCGACCTCCCGTTCGGCACGACCGGCGGACTCCGGTTGCCCGACCAGGCGCAGTTCGACCCCGTGCAGGCGATCGTCGCGCTCGTGGCGGACGTCCGGGCGCTCGGTGGCGTCGTCGTCGAGGGGGTGCGCGTCACCGGCGTCGACGCGACGAACCCGACGGTGACCCACAGCGACGGTCCCGACGTCCGCGGCCGCCGCGTGCACGTCACGACGGGCAGCCCCGTGCTCGACCGCGGCCTCTACTTCGCCAAGCTCCGCAGCGAGCGCTCCTACGGCCTGGCCTTCGAGGGCGTCGACGACCTGCCGGACGGCATGTACCAGGCGGTCGACGGTCCCACCCGGTCGTTCTCCGCGGTGGGCGACCGCCTCGTGACCGGCGGCAACCGGCACCCGGTGGGTCGCGCCTCCTCGACGATCGCGATGGTCGACGACCTCGCCGAGTGGACGACGCGCCACTGGCCGGGTGCGCGGCCGACCCACTCGTGGAGCGGTCAGGACTACGGCACGCCGCACCACGTGCCGTTCGTCGGCTGGCTGCCGCGGGGTCGAGGCCGCATCTACCTGGCGACCGGCTACGAGCACTGGGGGCTGACGAACGCGGTCCAGGCCGCGATGACCCTCGTGTCGGACGTGCTCGGCGACCCGCAGCCCTGGATGACCACGCTGCACGGGCGGGTCACGACGCCGATCGCCATCGCGTCGGGGATCGGCATCAACGCGGCCGACGCGTGGTGGGCGGCCAAGGGCTGGGCCGGGGCGATGACCCGCCGTCTGGTCGCCGTCGCACCCGCCGAGGGCCAGGGGGAGGTGGGCCGGTCGGGCGGCTTCGCCCCCGTCGCGCGCTCGACCGTCGACGGCGAGGTCTGCACCGTCTCGGCGATCTGCCCGCACCTCGTCGGGATCGTCACCTGGAACGACTCCGAACGGTCGTGGGACTGCCCGCTGCACGGGTCGCGGTTCGCCGCCGACGGCAGCGTGCTCGAGGGGCCGGCGACCCGCGGCCTGCGTCGTCGCGGCTGATGCGTCGCCGGCCCGTTGCCACCTGGGCCCGGGACACGAGGAGGCGCTGGTGGCGTACCGGCGCGTCGTACGCGTAAACTGTCCCCAGCTTCACCGCCCGGGTGTTCTCCGGTCCGCGCCTCCTCCGGTGCGAGTCGACACCTCGGCGTGACGGGGCTTCGGGGCACGTGCCGTCGTCGGACTGCCCGCCACGAAGGTCGCCCGTCGCGAAGCCGGTACAGCTGTCCATCGCGCGGCACCCCGCCCCGCACGCATCCGGCGCGACCCTCTCGGTCGTCGTCCGTCCGGGTCGCCGAGCCTCTCGGCGTCCCGCGCAGCACCCTCCGCCGACACGGCGGCACAGCACCGTCGACGTCCCGCGTCGACCACGAGGAGGAGCCTTGGCTCGACCAGGCCAGCGTCAATCGGGTGGTACCCGCACCGCCCAGCGTCCGAACCGTCGCCGCGAGGTCGACAACGACGGGCTGATCCCCGTCCTCGCCCGTGCGGTGCGCGAGGTCGAGGCCGCCGCGCAACGCGGTCAGGTGAAGCCCTCGAGCCGCACCAAGTTCCAGGTCATCGCCCTGCTCATGCGCGAGGAACGCGCCCGGGTCAAGGTCGACAAGGCCATCAGCGAGTCCGAGCGCGCCGAGCAGATGAAGCGCCTCGACGGCGTCGCCCAGATCCTGGCCAAGACCGCCGCCCGCGACACGTCGCTGATCACCCTGTTGGGCGACGCGGCCACGGTCAGCGAGGCCGCCAAGACGCTCAAGCGCGACATGCAGATGTCGGCCGGGCTCGAGCTCGAGCCCGAGCAGCAGATCATCGTCACCGAGGCGGCGCCGGTCGCGCCGACCTCCGAGCGACAGGTCGTCCCGCAGTCGGTCATCTCGCGGCAGCTGGCGAACCCGTTCCTGCCGCCCGACTTCGCGCTCGCCGAGGTCGCCCGCGAGGCGCACCCGCGCCGGCTCGCGAACTGGGAGCTCTTCGGCCCCCTGTTCAAGTCCTTCGAGTACGGCGCCGGGGGAGGCTCGGCCTGCATGCCGCTGCCCGAGCCCACCACGGTCGACGCCCCCGCGGGCGCCACCCTGATGCACCACCAGGCACAGCTCGTCGAGTCCGCCCGCCAGGGCCACCGCACCTACCTGCTCGCCGACGAGCCCGGCCTCGGCAAGACCGCCCAGGCCCTGCTCGCCGCCCAGGCGGCCGCGGCGTACCCGCTGCTCGTGGTCGTGCCCAACGTCGTCAAGACGAACTGGGCCCGCGAGGTCCAGCTGTGGACGCCGACGCGCACGGCGACCGTCATCCACGGCGACGGCGAGAAGCTCGACGCCTTCGCCGACGTGGTCATCGTCAACTACGAGGTGCTCGACCGTCACGTCGGCTGGCTCGGCGAGCTCGGCTTCAAGGGCATGATCGTCGACGAGGCCCACTTCATCAAGAACAAAGAATCGCAGCGGTCGCGGCACGTGCTGCAGCTCGCCCAGCGCATCCGGTCGCGCACCGCCCACCCGCTGCTCATGGCGCTGACCGGCACCCCGTTGATCAACGACATCGAGGACTTCCGCGCCATCTGGGAGTTCCTCGGCTGGATCGGCGACAAGAAGCCCGCCGCCGAGTTGATGGAGCGCCTCGAAGAGGTCGGCCTGACCCCCGCCGATCCCGGGTTCTTCTCGTCGGCGCGCGAGATCGTGATCGACCTCGGCATCGTCCGTCGCAAGAAGGTCGACGTCGCCTCCGACATCCCCGCCCGCCGCATCGCCGACCTTCCGGTCGAGCTCGACGACGAGGTGGGCCGGTCCATCCGCGACGCCGAACGCGAGCTGGCCCGCCGCATGGTGCAGAAGTACCGCACCGCGCTCACCACCCGCACGTCCGGCGTCCGCGTCGAGGGCATCGACCACGACCTCGTCCGCCAGGTCGCCAAGTGGGAGCTCGAGGACGCCAGCGCGTCGAGCACGGGTGAGAACGTCTTCAGCATGGTGCGCCGCATCGGTCAGGCCAAGGCCGGCCTGGCCGCGGACTACACCGCCCAGCTCGCCCGCAACGTCGGCAAGGTGGTGTTCTTCGCCAAGCACATCGACGTCATGGACGTCGCCGAGGCCACCTTCGCCAAGCGGGGCATCAAGTACTCTTCGATCCGCGGCGACCAGACCCCGGCCGTCCGTCAGCGCCAGATCGACGCCTTCGTGAACGACCCCGAGGTCGAGGTCGTCGTCTGTTCGCTGACCGCGGCCGGCGTGGGGCTCAACCTGCAGGTCGCCTCGAACGTCGTGCTGGCCGAGTTGTCGTGGACGGACGCCGAGCAGACGCAGGCCATCGACCGCGTGCACCGCATCGGCCAGGCCGAGCCGGTCACGGCGTGGCGCGTCATCGCGGCGCAGACGATCGACACGAAGATCGCCGAGCTGATCGACAGCAAGGCCGGCCTCGCCGCCCGGGCACTCGACGGCGACGACTCCGAGGTCGTCGACTCCGTCGACGTGCAGCTCTCGGCCCTCGTCGCCTTGCTCACCGAGGCCCTCGAAGCCTGACCCGCCCTCACCCCGCCGCACCGCGCCGCGCCGCGCCGCACCTCGACGCACCGCGTTTCGTGCACGGCACCGCGACACACCGCCGCACCTCGACGCACCGCGTTTCGTGCACGGCACCCCGACTAGTCACGGTGCCGTCCACGATTCGCGGTGTGGACGCGCGGGAGGCCGGCTCGCTCGAGCCGTGTGACGATCCGCTGCGGACGCGCGAGATCGCGCCAGACGGTTCGTGTCACCCGGTTCACGTAGGGCAGCCCCCTCAGCCGGTCTTCACGGACCTTTTCGAGGACCACGATCTCCTCCGCCGTCAGCCCGTGCCGCATCTCGCGGTCGAGGTACTTCACGAAGCCGTCGAACTCGTCGTACACGCCGTAGGCCTCCCACCCGAAATCGGTGAACCCGATGAGCCCTTCGTCGTCGACGTGGCGTTCCTGGAGACGGGGTGCCGGGAATCCGAGACCGTCCAGGGCGACCCGGTAGACCGATTCACCGGCGGAACCGGCCAGGGGGCTGGCGAACTCGGCGACCCAGGAGGCGCGGGTCGAGCCCCGGACACGGTCTCGTCCCAGCAGGCACGCCTGGTACTCGGCCCGCGTGCACAACCGACGCCGCAGGCAGTGGTCGAGGACGGCCACGGCCTGGCTGCGTGTCCCGCTCAGAGCGACGTCCACGGCCGTCCGGGCCGGCGTGGTCACGAGGAGACCCCGATGGGGGGTGATCTCGTCCGAGAGCAGCGGTGCCGCATGCCTCGTCACGTGCGCACCCGTGTGGGTCCGGGCGCGCGCCGGGTCGGTCGTCGAGACGCGGGCGAGCGGCGGGCCGAGCACAGGCATGCCCCACACCGCGGCCGCCGAGGTGTGGGAGACGACGACCGCGTCACGCATCCGGCCGACCGCGGCCGCCGTTCGGACGGCGTGGCGTTCCTCGCGGCGCAGGCCCCGCCAGGCCGCCGACTCGACGTAGCGTCCGGGCGCGACGCGCACGAGTTCGCCACGCGCGTGGGCTCGGCGTTCCGACGGATCGTCGAACCGCGAGCGGATGAGGAGGGAACGAAGGTCTCGTTCGTGGGTGGTCACGCGTCGATCGTCTCGGGCTCGAGCGGACTCCGGGATCGGATCTCGCCACCCTGTGGAGGGATGCGGGGGACGGCGGAGCGCGGGACGAGAGGCCGTTCTCAGTCGAGGCGAGTTCGGTGGGTCGGAGAACACCCGACCACCGAAGGAGCACCCCATGCCCGAACTCTCCGGCTACGCCCACGTCGCCATCACCGTCTCCGACCTCGACACGAGCCTCGCCTTCTACGAGAAGCTGCTCGGCGCCGGCCCCGTCGGCCGCATCGAACTCGACGGCCTCGATCGCCGCATCTTCTCCGTCGGCAACGGGCAGATCCTCGGGGTGACGGCCTACACCGGGGGATCGAGCGCGGCCTTCGACCCGACCGTCCCCGGGCTCGACCACATCGGCCTGGCCGTGACCGATCGTGACGGCGTCGTCGCCTGGCAGGAGCACGCCACGTCGGTCGGCATCGAGTCCGACCTGCAGGACGCGGACTTCGGCCACGCCCTCATGATCAAGGACCCCGATGGCAACCAGATCGAGTTCTTCGCCCCGCCCGCACAGAGCTGACACGGGCCGCCTGCCGCGACGGCACCGCGTTTCGTGCACTGCACCGCGACTAGACGGTGTGTGGCGCACGAAACGGGGTGCGGAGGCGCGGGGGCCTTTTACCCAGGACGCGCCGGACCGGGCCGCCTGCCGGCATCGCACCGCGATTCGTTCACCGCACCGCGACTAGAGCGAGCGTGCTGCACGAATCGCGGTGCACTGCATGGCGGGTGCGGCGGGCGGTGCGCGAGGCGCGGGGCGCGGCTTGCAGAGACCGGCAAAGAGTGGCGGAGCGCGGGTCGGTCTCAGCGGTCGCGGGCGGCGGTGAGCAGCTCGCGTTCGTCGGCGGGCTCGAGCCCCGCGCCGTGGGGGCCCGCCGGGCCGGGACGCGAGAGTTCCCACGCGAGGACGTCGCGCAGCGTCTCGTCCACGGGGCGCGGCACGAGCCCGGCGGCCCGGCCCGCGCCTCCTGACCGGGCGCCGAAGCTCGCGTGCGTGGCGAGGGGCACCCAGAGGGGCATCGACCGGGGCCCGGCCCACGGCCCGACCCCGTGTGCGTCGAGCCAGGGCTCGTCGACCGGTACGACCTCGCCCGTGTGGCCGGCGACCCGGCGCGCCACCGCGAGGTGGTCGGCCAGCGACTGCCGATCACCCACCGCGTCGAACGTCCCCGAGAGACCTCGCTCGACGGACGCGACGATCCAGCTCGCCAGGTCCCGGACGTCGACCGGCTGCACGTCGAGACCGGGCACGTCGGGCACGAGCACGGGATCGGGCTCCGTGGACGCGGCGGCCAGGGCGAAGCGCAGCGGCCACCAGCCCGTGCGGCCCGTGTGGTCGCCCGGTCCGCCGATGAGGCCCGCCCGGACGAGCAGCGACCGGTCGGCGCCGAACGCCTCGACGACGGCGCGCTCGCCCGCGACCTTCGACCCGCCGTAGTCCGACTCGTCGGCGTCGACGAGGGCCGCCGTCTCGTCCGCCCCGGTGGTCGCGGTGTCGGCGTAGACGCTGACGCTCGAGACGAAGACGAAGGAGGCGCTGGCGGGTTCGAGCACCGACACGGCGTCACGCACGTGCGACGCGTCGCGGCTCAGGTCGACGATCGCGTCCCAGCGTCGTCCGCCCTCGAGCACGGCGTCGTACGCCCCGGGCGTGCGACGGTCGGCCCGGACGAACGCCGCGCCCTCGGGGACGTCGCCGGACGACCCGCGGGCGAGACACGTGACGTCGTGGCCGCCGGCGAGGGCGGCCTCGACGATCGTCCGACCGAGCCAGGCGGTGCCGCCGAGGATCAGCAGCCGCAGGGGGCGAGGTGCCGAGCAAGTCGTGCCGGTCGGACCCACGACGGCGTCAGAGACCGAGCTTGGCCTGGACGTCGGCGAGCGAGGGGTTCGTGGCCGTCGAGCCGTCGGGGTAGACGATCGTCGGCACGGTCTGGTTGCCGCCGTTGGCCTTCTCGACGATCTCGGCCGTGCCGGGGATCTCTTCGATGTTGACCTCGGTGAAGGCGATGCCCTGCTTGCCGAGTTGCTGCTTGAGGCGGGCGCAGTAGCCGCACCACGAGGTGCTGAACATGGTGATGCTGCCGGACTCGGGGACGTACGTGCTCGCGATGTCGCTCATGACCCCAGGTTAAGCCCGGTCGGCGGTGAGCGCCGGGGGAGTTGTCTGGGAGGCGTACCGGCACGCACCACGAAGGGAACACCATGGCAGACACGGTCGCCGACCAGATCATCGCCCAGCTCGTCACCGCCGGCGTCCGCCGGATCTACGGCATCGTCGGCGACAGCCTGAACCCGATCGTCGACGCCGTGCGTCGCACGGGCGGCTCGGCGAAGGGCGGGATCGACTGGATCCACGTCCGCAACGAGGAGGCCGCGGCGTTCATGGCCTCGGGCGACGCCCAGATGAGCGGCGAGCTCGCCGTCTGCGCCGGGTCGTGCGGCCCGGGCAACCTGCACCTCATCAACGGGCTCTACGACGCCAACCGCAGCCGCGCCAGGGTCCTGGCCATCGCCAGTCACATCCCGAGCACGATGATCGGCTCGGACTACTTCCAGGAGACCCACCCCGACCGCCTCTTCGTCGAGTGCTCGGGCTACAGCGAGATGATCTCGACGGCCGAGCAGTCGCCGATGGTCGTCGCCAGCGCGATCCGGCACACCCTGGCGGGCGAGGGCGTCAGCGTGATCACGCTGCCGGGCGACATCGCCGAACTCGACGCGGGTGGCAAGGTGCCCGCCTACGTCAGCGTCCGCCCGCCCGAGCTCGTGCCCGACCGGCACGACGTGCAGGCCCTGGCCGATGCCGTGAACCAGGCCGACACCGTCGCGTTCTTCGTCGGCGAGGGCGGTCGTGGGTCGCACGACGAGATCATCGCCCTGGCCGACCTCGTCGGTGCCCCGATCGGGCACAGCCTGCGGGGCAAGGACGTCATCCAGTACGACAACCCGTTCGACGTCGGCATGACCGGCCTGCTCGGCTACGGTGCCGCCCACGCCGGCATCCACGACGCCGACCTGCTCGTGCTGCTCGGCACCGACTTCCCGTACCCGCAGTTCCTGCCGGACGCCTCGACGGTCACCATCGCCCAGGTCGACGTCGACGCCGCCGTGATCGGTCGTCGCGCCGACGTGCAGGTGCCCGTCCACGGGGCGATCGCCCCGACCCTCCGGGCGCTCATGCCGCTCGTGACACGCAAGAAGAACCGCAGGTTCCTCGAGAAGACCCTCAAGAAGCACGAGAAGCTGATGACCGGTGCGGTCGGGGCCTACACGAAGAACGTCGAGAAGATGCGGCCGATCCACCCCGAGTACGCGGCCTCGCTGCTCGACGAGGTCGCGGCCGACAACGCCATCTTCACGGCCGACACGGGCATGGGAAACGTCTGGGCCGCTCGCTACGTCACCCCGACCCCGCGGCGGCGCATCTTCGGCTCGTACCTGCACGGCTCGATGGCCAACGCCCTGCCGCACGCCCTCGGCGCGCAGATGGCCTACCCCGATCGCCAGGTCGTCTCGATCTCGGGCGACGGCGGGCTGTCCATGTTGATGGGCGAACTCGTCACGGCGCAGATGTACCAGCTGCCGGTGAAGATCGTCGTGTTCAACAACTCGACGCTCGGCCTCGTCAAGCTCGAGATGCTCGTCGACGGGTTCCCCGACTTCGGCGTCGACGTGCCCTACACGGACTACGCCGCGGTGGCGCGCGCCATCGGCATCCACGCCGTCCACGTCGACGACCCCCGCGACCTCCGGGCGGCCTACGAGGCAGCCTTCGAACACGATGGTCCGGCGCTCGTCGACATCGCGACCGACCCGAAGGCGCTCTCGCTGCCCCCGACGATCACGGGCGCCCAGGTGAAGGGCTTCTCGCTCGCCATGTCGAAGATCGTCATGAACGGCGGCGCAGGCGAGGCCGTGGCCATGGCGCGGTCGAACCTGCGCAACGTGCCGCGTCCCTGAGGTCGGCGCCGCGCCTCCTGCCCCCTCACCGTCGAGGGGTCAGGAGGCGCGGCCCGTCACGCGGAGGGCGCCTCGCGACCCTGCCCGTCACGCGGAGGGCGCCTCGCGACCCTGCCCGTCACGCGGAGGACGCCTCGCGACCCTGCCCGCCCGGCTCAGTCGGCGGCGGGGGCGCTGCGTGCGGCGAGCCGGGCGACGGCCGCGAGCGGGATGTCGATCCAATCCGGCCGGTTGCGGCTCTCGTAGATCGCCTCGTACACGGCCTTGTCGATCTCGAACGCGTCGAGCAGGGCCCGGGCGGCCCGGACGTCGACGCCGGACGAGGCGACGTACCCGTCGACGAACGCGCGGCGGGCATCGTGCGCCCAGGCCGCGGCGTCCACCGGGACGGCCTCCTGCGCCAGCGAACCGGCCACGTAGTCGAACGACCGCAGCATGCCCGCGATGTCGCGGATCGGCAGGTCGGGGCGCGAGCGCTCGGGCATCGGCCGCAGGGGCTCGCCCTCGAAGTCGATGAGCATCCAGCCGCGCTCGGGCGAGAGCAGGGCCTGACCGAGGTGGAGGTCGCCGTGGATGCGCTGCAGGTCGGGCCAGTGCAGGTGCTCGGCCGCGTCGTAGACGGCTCCGATCGCGGCGGCGTGCTCGGCGATCTGCGGCACCTCGCGCGACGCGGTCGTGATGCGTCGACGCATGCTCGTCAGGGCCCCGGCGATCTCGTCGTCGCCCGCGGGGACCGTGCCCAGGTCGGCGGCGAGGGTCGCGTGCACCTCGGCGACGGCCACGCCGAGCGCGTGGGCCTCGGACGTGAAGTCGGTGCCGTCGGCCGCCGCCGTCAGGGCCACGCGCCAGGCGTCCTCGAGGCCGGGGAGGAACTCCTGCGAGAAGGCGAGGTGGCCGGTGGCCGTCCCGCCCTCGCGCCCGACGTCGGGCCAGGTCGCGCGCAACGAGCCGAACGACGAGGGGACGTGCGTCGACCCGCCACGGGTCAGGGCGGCCTGGGTGGTGACGTCCGGGTTGTCGCCGTGGTGCAGCACCCGGAAGACCTTCGCGATGACCTGGTCGACGGGGCCGCCCTCGACGTCGTAGACGATCGAGGTGTTCGACTGTTCGCCCGAGAGCACGCGCGAGCGACGCACCTGCCCGGGGTCGACGATGCGCGTGCCGTCGACCGTGACGTCGGCACCCACCACGTGCGCCTCGGCGGACATGGTGCGCAGCAACTCCCGGGCGTAGGCCGGGTCGTGGGGACCGTCGTAGAGGTAGCGTCCGTCGGCCGAGCCGATGAAGGCCGCGTCGCCGCCGGGCAGGGGGGTCGCGCGGCTGACGAGGGGCACCTGGTAGAGGACGGGGACGTCCGCCGCCTCGTCGATGATCAGCAGCGTCATGGTGAGGGCGTCGTCCACCTCGGCCTCGAACGATCCGATCACCCGCAGGGCGGGCGTTCGTCCCTTGGTCGCGTACCAGCGCTGACGCGCCATCCATCCGGCAAGAATCGGTGCCACATCGCTCATGCGACGACCCTACGCCGGGCCGCCCCGCGGGGTCCGGGAGGCCGGTCACCAGGCCTCCCGACTAGAACGGAGGCATGAGCACCGCATCACCGCGCCGCACCGAACAGACCGAGATCGAACGCAAGTACGACGTCCACGAGGGCGCCGGGGTGCCCGACCTGGTCGGGGTGGGGGGAGGCGCCGCCGAGGCGCTCGTCGTCGACGGCGTGGGGCACGACGACCCCGTCGAGCTCGCCGCGACCTACTGGGACACCGTCGACCACACGCTGCTCGGGGCCCGGACCACCCTGAGGAGGCGCGAGGGCGGTGGCGACGCCGGATGGCACCTCAAGCTGCCGCCGTCGGCCGGCACGACCGGGCGCCGCGAGGTCCACTGGCCGCTCGGCGACCCCGGCGAGCCCGTGCCGGACGCGCTGCGCCGGCTGGTCGAGGCGCGGCTGCGGGGCCGGCCGGTGCACCCCGTGCTCCGACTCGAGACGACGCGCACCGTGACCCGCCTGCTCGACGGCTCGGACCGCGAGCTGGCCGAACTCGCCGACGACGTGGTGCGGGCGTCGAACCCCGACACGGGCGTGCTGCGCACCTGGCGCGAGTGGGAGGTCGAGCTCGCGCCGGGCGTCGACGGCGACGAGGGCGAGCGGCTGCTCGACGCGGTCGCGGAGCGGCTGGAGGCGGCCGGTGCGTCGCTCTCGTCGTCGAAGTCGAAGCTGGCCAGAGGGCTGGGTTCGGAACTCGCGGTGCCGGCGGCGTCGGGCGACGGCGCCGGCGGGGCCGCCTCGACGGTCGTGCCTGCCCCGGCCACCCCGGCCCCGAAGAAGAAGTCGGCGGCGGCCTTCGTCGCGACCGCCGCCACGGGTCTCCGTGACGACCTGCTCGCGGTGGACGCCGCCGTGCGCGACGGCCGGCCCGATGCGGTCCATCGGCTGCGGACCACGACCCGGCGGCTGCGCGCCCTGCTGACCGTGTGGGACGGCGTCCTCGACCCCGGGCTCGCCGCCGCCGTCGTGGCGGGTGCCCGCCACGTCGGCCACGTCTCGGGTGCCGCTCGGGACGTCGAGGTGGCGCGAGGCCGGGTGGCGACCCGCGCCTCCTCGGCTCCGGAGGGCTTCGTGGCCGCCCAGGTCACGGGGCGGATCGACGCCCGGCTCGGCGAACGACTCGACGAGGCCGTCGGTGACGTGCGTCGCCTGCTCGACTCGGGCGCCTGGTTCGACCTGCTGGACGCGGTCGACGCGCTCGTGGCGGCCCCGGCGACGGGGGACCACGCCACCGACCCGGCCGCCGACCTCTCGGCCGCGCGGCTGCGGGCTGAGCGGAAGCGGACGAGGCGGGCGGTCCGGGCAGGGCTGGCGGCCGTGGACGCGACGGACCGCGCAGGCGCCGTGGACGCGCTCCCGGTCCTGCACGACGCGCGGAAGGCCGCCCGACGACTGCGGTACGCCCTCGAGGCCGACCGGGCCCGCAGCGGATCGGGCCGCGGCCGGGCCCGCCGGGCCGAGGCCGTCCAGGACGCCCTCGGCGAGCACCGCGACGCCCTCGCGGCGGTGCGGACGATGCGCGAGGTCGCGACGCTCGCGAACCGGTCGGGCGAGGACGCCTTCGGCTACGGCGTGCTGGCCACCCTCGAGTCCGCCCGTGCCGACGACGCCCTCCGCCGCTTCCGCCGCGCCGCCGCCGACCTCTGACGTCGGGTCGCCGACCTCTGACGTGGGACCTCGGGCGCGGAAGGGGTCAGGCGGAGCGGCGGGCGAGCAGCGCCTCGAGCTTGCGCACGGTCGCGTCGTTCCGGGCCGTGACCGGAGTCGGCAGCCCCCGCCACCAGGCGTCCGGCACCCGCGAGGCGAGCACGCCTGCCGGCAGCCACTGGTGGACGGCGTCGGGCGAGACCACGATCTCTTCGTCGCCCAGGTCGACGTCGGGAGGCGCCACCCCGTCGAGTGCGCCCGGCACCTCGGCGAACGCGACCGACAGCAGCTTCGGCTCGCGCTCCTCGCGTCGGAGGGGGTTCGCCACGGCCAGCCGCGTGAAGCGCTCGGCGTCGAGCAGCACCAGGTCGGCGTCGACGCCGGTGGCCCGGGCGATCGCCGCCCGGAGCCCGGCGGCGTCGTCGGCACCGAGCCGCGACGACGCCCCGAACACCAGGTTGCCGCTGTTGAGCAGCGTCTCGGGGCGCTCGAAGCCGAGGTCGGCGGCCACGCGCCGCAGGTCGGTCATGGTCACCCGTTTGGCCGTGCCGACGTTGACGCCCCGCAGCAGCGCGACGTGGTCCACGCTCGTCAGGCCCGCCCGAGGACGTCGAGGATCCACGCGATCTCGAACGCCCGCTCGCGCCAGGACTCGTACCGTCCGCTGACGCCGCCGTGCCCGGCCGACATCTCGGTCTTGAGCAGCACCGGGGCGTCGACCTCGCGCAGCCGCGCCACCCACTTGGCGGGTTCGACGTAGAGCACCCGGGTGTCGTTGATCGAGGTCACGGCGAGGATGCGCGGGTAGGTCACGTCGTCGCGCACGTTCTCGTACGGGCTGTAACCGCGCATGTACTCGTAGACCTCGGCGTCGTGCAGGGGGTCGCCCCACTCGTCCCACTCGATCACGGTGAGCGGCAGGTCGGGGTCGAGGATGCTCGTCAGGGCGTCGACGAACGGGACGGCCGCGACGATGCCGGCGAACCGGTCGGGGGCGATGTTCGCCACCGCGCCCATCAGCAGGCCGCCCGCGCTGCCGCCCTCGGCGACCATCAGCTCGGGGGTCGTGCGGCCCTCGGCGATCAGGTGGTCGGCGACGGCGACGAAGTCGGTGAAGGTGTTCTTCTTGGTGAGCGTCTTGCCGTCCTCGTACCAGGAGCGTCCCAGCTCGCCGCCGCCGCGGACGTGGGCGACCGCGAACACGACGCCGCGGTCGAGCAGCGACAGGCGGGCGACGCTGAAGCCCGGGTCGATGCTGTGCTCGTACGAGCCGTAGCCGTAGAGGTGCACGGGCGAGGGCCCTTCGGCGGGGAGGGCGTCACGGCGCCAGACGAGCGAGACGGGCACGCGGGTGCCGTCGGCCGCCGTGGCCCACTCGCGGGCCTGGTCGTAGTCGGCCGGGTCGTAGCCGCCGAGCACGTTCTGACGCTTGAGCAGGTGACGCTCGCCCGTGCGGACGTCGAGGTCGTAGACCGTCGACGGCGTGACGAACGAGGTGTACCCGAAGCGGACGGTCGGCTGCTGGAACTCCGGGTTGCCGCCCGCGCCGGCGGCGAACAGCGGCTCGTCGAAGCCGACCTCGGAGACCTCGCCGTACCCGTCGGGACCGAGCGGCACGACCGCGAAGCGCGGCAGCGCGTCGCGACGGTACTCGACCACGAGGTGGCCGGAGAACGCGTCGACGGACTCGAGCCGGACGGAGGCGCGGTGCTCGACGATGACGCGGCGGTCGGTCGTCGACGTGGGGTCGTCGGCCGGCACGTCGACGAGCTCGAAGTTCTCGGCGCCGTCGTTGTGGACGATGAGCAGGCGGTCGCTGCCCGCGACGATCGCGTGCTCGACGTCGTACTCGACGCCCTCGCGCCGCGGCCAGACGACCCGGAACTCGCCGGTCGGGTCGGCCGCGTCGAGCAGCCAGGTCTCGCTCGTGATCTTCGACCCGACGTCGACGACGAGGTACTGGCGGCTGCGCGTGAGGCCCACCCCGATCCAGTAGCGGTCGTCGGTCTCGGTGAACACCGTGACGTCGTCGCCGGGCTGCCCGACCTCGTGACGCCAGATGGTGTCGGGCCGCCAGGACTCGTCGACGGTGGGGTAGAAGACGTACCGGCCGGTGGCGTCGAACAGGGCGCCGGCGGCCGTGCCGGTGACCACGTCGTCGAGGTCGCGGCCGGTCGCCAGGTCGCGGATGCGCAGCGTGTAGCGCTCGTCGCCCTCGACGTCGACCGCGTAGGCGAGCAGGGAGCCGTCGGGCGAGACGTCGAAGCTGCCGATCGAGAAGAAGTCGTGCCCCTCGGCCTCGGCGTTGCCGTCGAGCAGCACCTGCTCGCCCTCGGCGGCCTCGCCCGCCTCGATCGACGGGGGAGTCCAGTCGTCGGGCCCGGTGATCGGTGCGCGGCAGTGGATGCCGTACTGCTGCCCCTCGGCCGTGCGCGAGTAGTACCACCACGAGCCCTCACGGACCGGGACGCCCAGGTCGGTCTCTTGCACCCGGCCCTTGATCTCGTCGAAGACCGTCTGCCGCAGACCGGCGAGGTGGGCCGTCTCGGCCTCGGTGTGCGCGTTCTCGGCCTCGAGGTGCGCGACGACCTCGGGGTCGTCCTTGGCACGGAGCCACTCGTAGTCGTCGACGAAGTCGTGGCCGTGGTGCGACCGGGTGACGGGCTTGTGGGGGGCACGGGGAGCGGGAACGGAGGCCATCACCCGAGCCTAACGGCGGCTCAGACGGAGCGGTCGCTGGCCGTGATGCCGTTGAAGGCCGGCACCTCGGGGTACTCGTCCGAGGCGACGTGGACGTCGGCCGGGTCGGGCGCCTCGCCCTCGCGGGCCTCGTCGATCGCCTGCTCGGGGGTGCCGGCCTTCTCGGCGGCCGACTCGGAGTGCGTCCCGGGGACGGTGTACGTCGCGTCGACGTCGTGCCCGGTCGGGTCGACCGTCTCGCTCGCGCCGGACGCGTCGTCGCGGGGGGTGGTGTCGGGGGCCGGGGTCTGGTCGCGGTCGCTCATGCCGGGGACGGTACCCGCGCCTCCTCGGTGACGTCCGGCCAGGCCGTCGGTCGTCGGCCGGCCCTGACGCGGGTCGGCGCCCGACCCGGCGGCGGTCAGTCGTCGACGGGCAGGGCCGTGGTCGGCGCGGCCAACCCCTGGACGGTGGCGCCGAGGTGCGCCTCGCCGGGTTCGAGGTCGGAGATGGACCGGCGGTCGGACCTCAGTCGTCGGACCGAGGCGTTGAGCCGGGCGTGCAGCTGCATGAGGTGCAGGCGGTAGCGCTCGGGGGCGTCGTCGCTGTCGTCGAGGAAGGTGTTGCACGCCAGCGTCATCTCGTTGAGCACGGGCAGGGCCGACGAACGGGGACGGAGCGCCCGTCGCGCCCGCCGGATCTCGCCACGCAGGGCCGAGATCGAATGGCGCGCCTGCTCGTAGACGGGGTCGAGGGCGCGGGGGTTGGGGCTGAGCCTCGGTGCCACCCGGCGCAGCACGCGCCGGAAGTGGATCTCGGTGATCAGCTCGTTGAGGGCCGACGCCTCGCGCCGGCGCGACTCGATCAGCCGCACGAGCAGGTTCGACGCGAACGCCGCCCCGGCACCCACGAAGGCACCCACGGTCACGGTCACGACGTCCCACCAGCTCATGGGGCCACGCTACGGCGGACCACCGACAGCCGGGTCGGGGGAGTCGCGGTCAGCGAGAGGCGTCGTCGAGTCGCCCCATGAGCGACCAGACGGCCCGTGACAGCTCGGGGTGCCACAACGCGATGGTGCGCAGGTAGCCGAGCTCGTCGGCGAGACCGAGCCCCGTCGCGGTCGGCACGCCGTCGGTGCCCAGGGCGTCGGCCCGCAGCGAGATGACGACCTGTTCGTCGACGGTGGGGAGCCCGGGGATGACGTCCCAGGGGTCCTCGCCGTTGCGGCAACGCAGTTCGATCAGGGCGGAGAGCTCGTCGTGGGCCTCGGCGCGCAGCACCTCGAGGCTCCGGCCGGCGCCGCGGAACTCGGGCCCGGGGCGTCGCCTCCCGCTCGATCGTGCTTCGGACATGCCGACGAGCCTACGCGCGAGGCGTCGTGCGGTTCCCGGGGACGCGGCCCGCGCCTCCTGCCGTCCGCCCTCCTGCCGTCCGCCCTGTGGGCGGGACGACAGCCGGTAGCCTTCCGGCATGCCGGTCTACCGCGTCTGCGTCGCCTACCTGTTGCGGGAGCACGAGGGGCGTCGGCAGGTCCTGCTGGGACGCAAGAAGCGCGGACTCGGCACGGGGCACTGGGTGGGCCTCGGGGGCAAGCTCGAGCCGGGAGAGGGCGTGCAGGAGGCGGTGGTCCGCGAGATCGCGGAAGAGAGCGGCGTCGAG
This sequence comes from Frigoribacterium sp. CFBP 8759, assembly GCF_014841655.1. Classification (NCBI taxonomy): domain Bacteria; kingdom Bacillati; phylum Actinomycetota; class Actinomycetes; order Micrococcales; family Microbacteriaceae; genus Frigoribacterium; species Frigoribacterium sp. CFBP 8759. Next base: position 84,941 of record NZ_JACYUH010000001.1, on the reverse strand, counting down.
GTGCTCGCGTCGGACCTCGACCGGAGGGGCGACCTGCTCTACCTCTTCCCGCACCGTGAGAGCTGGAGCCAGCGGTCGACGGTCTTCGTCGTCACCGCGTGGTGCGGCGACCCCGCCGAGAGCGACGAGCTGGTGCCCCGGTGGTTCGACCTCGACGAGCTGCCCCTGGACGAGATGTGGGACGACGCGTCGCACTGGCTGCCCGGTGTGCTCGCCGGGGGACGGGTCACCCGGACGTTCGTCTTCGCGGCCGACCTCGCGACGGTGGCCTCGGACGCTCCGCTGCCGGCGGAACACGCCGGCCCCTGAGGCGTTCCGGCCCGGACGCCTGGCCCTCGCAGAGGGGGGCGCGGTGGCGCCGTGCTCCGCTTAGGGTCGGTTCCGAGACGGATCACGGGGAGATCCCCGCCGTCGGACGGATCTCACGGGGAGCGACATGACCAGCTACGACGGCCTGACCACGACCACGCTCCGGAGCCCGGCCCGCACCGCCGTGGCGCCCCGCCAGCTGTCGTTGCCGCTCTGGCTGCCCGCGGTGGCCTGGGCCCTCGGCCTCGTCGTCGTCGTGGTGGGGGCCGCCTTCGGCGGCGTCCTGCTGGCGCTCTCGAGCCTCGGCGTGGTCGCCCTCGTCGCGGGCATGGCAGCCACGGCCGCGCGGTGGCAGCGCATCGAACGCCTCGCGGCGATCGAGCTGGCCGAGCGACGTGCCTCGACCGCCGAGGCACGACTCGTCTGAGCCCGACACCCCGTCCGGGCGGGGTCAGCGTCCGCGTCGGGTCCCGGTGCGCGACAGACCCGCGCGTACGAAGAAGTCGACGACGCCGGTGAGCACGGCACCGACGACCGCGAACCAGGCGTAGCCGACGAAGCGCGCCGCCACGTCGGGACCGCCCTGTGGTGCCAGCGTCACCGAGAGGACGTAGAGGGCCCCGGCCGCGACGAGCAGCAGGACGGCGAGGGCGACGAGCAGGCGGTGCAGGGTGGTCGTGGTCACGAGCGTCGAGGGTACCGCCTCAGCGCGCGACGCCGTCCTCGCGCCCGGGGTGCCCCGACCCGATCCGGTCGCTCGGGACGACGCGCACGGGTCGCGTCGCGAGCTCGTCGTTCTCGAGCCCGCCGGGTGCACCGAGGAACATGTCGCCCCGCTCGCCGGGGTCACCGAGGTCGTCGCGTTCGTCCGCCGGGATCGTGTTGATCGTGCCCGTGTCCGTCGCCACGAGGCCGTGTCGGGCGAGCACCTCGTCGCGCTCGGCGACGAGGAACTCGCGGTTCGCGTTCTGGGCGTCGGCGAACATCGTCGTGCGGCCGGACACGATGCGGGCGATGCGGCGGCTCTCCCACCAGCGCTTGCCGACGAGCATCAGCACGATGCCGAGAGCGGCGTAGCAGAGCATCATCGTCACGCCGCGGCCGTAGCCGGGGCCCACGCCGTAGAGCACGCGCTTGAGCATCTCGGTGATGCCGCTCCCGACGACGACGGCGTTGAGCCACGCGAACGGTTGGGGCATGAACCATGCGGGGTAGGCGGCACCCGAGGACGGCATGGACAGGAAGACGAACACGATCATCGCGGGCAGGGCGACGAACCGTCCGACGAAGTAGCTGATGCCGTTGACCGCGAGGCCGATCGCGATGATCCAGGCCCAGGCGATGAAGAAGAGCGGCACGAAGTGCCCGTCGACGGCCCCGATCACCGGCCCGGCGAGGACGTTCGTCACGAGCGAGATCACGCCGCCGCCGACGCCGATCACCGTCATCCGGGTGCGGTGGCGGAGCGGGGCGCCCATCAGCCCGATGAACATCGCCACCATGTAGCCGCCGATGCACCACGAGAGCATGAGGTACATCGACACGGTGCCGTACTCGTCGTTCGCGGGCAGCGGTGCCAGGTCCGTGACGGTGGGCGTGACCCCCTGGGCCTCGAGCACGGGGGTGATCGTCGCCGGGATGAGGGCGGCGACCTGGTACTGGTGGGCGCTCGCGGTGTAGATCGTGGTCTCGGCCGGGTCGTAGGCGACGGCGACGCGTCCGGCGAGCACCGCCTCCTCGGCCTCGTCGGCGGAGCCGTAGGCGCGCACGTCGATCACGCCGGGGCGGGCGTCGTCGAGGCCCGTCTGCAGGTCGGCGGCGGCCGACGAGGACCCGACGACCGCGACGGGCACGTCGTGCGGGTGGGGGGCGTGGAAGGCCGCGATGTAGCAGAGGCAGAAGCCGACGATGAAGAACAGCGGCAGCCAGAGCTGCAGGCCGATCAGCTGCAGCGACGGGTGGAGGGTCGAGTACCAGCGACGGTACCGTCCGAGTTCGGGCTTGGGCGGCCCGCCCGCGTCGTCCGTGGTCGTCTGGTTCGTCGTGGTCGCCACGGTGCCGCGCCCTCCTGCCCTCGGTCGTGTTCCCGTCTCGTCGCCGGTGCCGCTCACGATACGCCGCGGCGGCGTCACGACCTCGTGCTCGTGAAGGCCGAGGTGTCCATGGCGAGCTCCTCGGCGTCGAGCCCGAGCAGCACGCGCCTCATGACCTCCTCGTCGAGGGCCCCGGCGTCGCGCTCGCGCAGCACCACCTCGCGGCGTTTGGCGAGCAGCTCGCGTCGGATCGAGCCGAGCGCCTGGGGCGCCGCTCGACGGCGGGCGCGCTGGGCGGCCGTCGCCCCCGAGACGTCCCGTTCGTCGGCGTCGTCGACGGCCGTGCGCTGCAGCGCCTCGTTCTGCCGCAGCAGCCGAGTCGTCGCGAGCAGGACAGCGCGTTCGGTGAGCTCGGGCCCCCAGCGCTTCTCCCAGTCGGCACGCCGTTCCGCGACGTAGGCCATGGTCTCGTCCGTGCTCGTCGCGAAGACCGCCAGCTCGGCGGCGAGGTCACGGTCGCGCTGCGTGTCGTCCCGGACGCCGAGCACCCTGATGACGACCGGCAGCGTGAGCCCCTGCAGCAGCAGGGTGCCGACCGTGACGATGAACGCGATGAGGAACATGGTGTCGCGCGCCGGCACGGGGATGCTCGACTCGGTGACGGCCGGGATCGACACGGCGGCGGCGAGGGTCACCACGCCCCGCATGCCGGTCCACGAGATGACGCTCAGCTGTCGCCAGTCCATGCGGGGTTGCGGGTGGTAGCGCAGCGTCCGCAGAGCCGGCGCCCGCCGCAGCCGGCGGAGCGCGGGCACCCGGCGGAGCTTCCGCAGCACCGTCGAGAGGAAGAGGTACCGGCCGGCACGGGCCGCGTGGTAGGTGCCGAACACGAAGACCGGGCGCACGAGGACGACCACGGCGAGGACGGCGAGGGCGACGCCGACGCTCTGTCCGAGGCCGCGCTCGCTCTCGCTGACGTCGAGCACGACGGCACGCAGCTGGAGGCCGATCAGGGCGAACACGAACCCCTCGAGCAGGACGTCGGCGGCGGACCAGAACGGGCGCTCCTGCAGCCGGGTCGCGTAGCCCGTGCGGGGTGAGTTGAATCCGACGTAGAGGCCCGCGGCCACGACCGCCAGCACGCCGGAGCCGCTCAGCTCCTCGGCGGCGATGTACGCGATGAACGGCAGCAGCAGGCCGATGACGTTCTCGACCACGGGGTCGTCGATCCGCATGCGCACGCGGTGGGCGACGAAGCCGAGGACCAGACCGACCGCGACGCCGACGCCGATCGCGAGGCCGAAGATGCCGAGGTCGTCCCAGAGCGTGAGGCTGGCACCGCCCACGATCGCCAGGAACACCTTGACCAGGGTGAGCGACGCGGCGTCGTTGATCAGGCTCTCGCCCGACAGCACGGTCATCACCTTGCGCGGCAGGCCGAGCTTCCGGCCGATGGCGGCCGCCGACACGGCGTCGGGAGGCGCGACCACCGCCCCGACGAGGAGGGCGGCCGGAAGGGTCATGTCGGGGATCATCACGTAGGCGACGCCCCCGACGGCGAAGGCCGTCACGATCACGGCACCGACCCCCAGCCGGGCGATCTGCACGCGGCTCTCCCGGAAGTTCAGCAGCGAGACGTCGAGGGCGGCCGAGTAGAGCAGCGGCGGCAGGACCACGGTCAGGATGACCTCGGAGTCGATCTCGATGTCGGGCACGCCGGGGATCAACGACACGAGCAGGGCGACGCCCACCGTCAGCAGGGGGGCGGGCAGGCCGCGCCAGCGGGCGAAGGCGGTCACGACGAGCGACCCGGTCAAGATGATCAGCAGCTCGCCGAGTTCCATGTGAGCCGGGCTCCGTCCAGTCGTCGGGGCAGCCGTGCGATGTGCATCGACTGCAAAGTCCCGACCATCCTCCCAGGCACCCCCTAGGAGAACGTCGGGTGAACGGCCCCGGTCGACCGTCCGACCACCCGTAGCATCGCTCCGTGACCGCACAGCCCCGGGCGACCGTCCCGGCCCCCGACCTCGTCCGCACCACCCGCTCGGGCGAGGTCCGCGGCGTGCGGGAGCGCGGCGTGCTCGCCTGGCGCGGCATCCCCTTCGCCGCACCACCCGTGGGGCGCCTCCGTTTCCGGGCCCCCGAGGCGCCGGCGGCGTGGACGGGCGTCCGCGACGCCGGCCGGTTCGGACCCGCAGCCCCGCAGGACCGCGTGCAGTTCGTGGGCGTCGACGCCACCACCCCGCTCAGCGAGGACTGCCTGACGGTCAACGTGGTCGCACCGGAGGGCACGGCACCGGGCGACGGGCTGCCCGTCCTCGTGTTCGTCCACGGAGGCGCGTACAGCGTGGGGTCGTCGCGAGAGTTCCCGAGACAGGGCGAGACGCTCGTCCGTGAGGGCGGCATCGTCTACGTGAGCCTGAACTACCGGCTGGGCGCCTTCGGCTACCTGGACTTCAGCCACTGGGCGACCGAGGACCGCCCGTTCGACTCGAACCTCGGGCTGCGCGACCAGGTCGCCGCCCTCGAGTGGGTCCGCGACAACGTCGCCGCGTTCGGCGGCGACCCCGGCCGGGTCACCGTGTCGGGCGAGAGCTCCGGCGGCAACGCCGTGACGACCCTCATGACGGTGCCGCGCGCTCGCGGCCTCTTCCGGGGGGTCGTCGCCCAGAGCGCACCGCCGAACGCCATCTACCCCCCGGACGTGACGCGGCGCTGGGCGGGCGAGTTCCTCGAGCTGCTCGCCCACGACCTGCGCGACGACGACCTCGAGGCCACGAGCGTCGACGACGCGGCGACGATGCTCGCCGAGGCACCGACGACGGCGATCGTCCGGGCCGCCAGCCGGTTGCAGTTGCGCACCCCGGACGAGGATCCGGGGACGATCTGCTTCAGCCCCGTCATCGACGGCGACTTCCTGCCCGAACGCCCGCTCGACGCCTTCAAGGCGGGCCGGGCCCACCCGGTGCCTCTGATCATCGGCACGAACGACCGCGAGGGGTCGGTGTTCACCGGCCGCCGCGACATCCTCGCCACGACGAAGCCCCGCATCCGGGCCATCTTCGCCGCGACCGAGAAGAAGGCCCGGAAGGCGATCAAGAAGCACTACCCGGGGCTGCCCGCCCGCCCGGCCGCCCTCGACTTCGGCGGTGACTACGCGTTCTGGTTCCCGAGCGTCAAGGTGGCCGAGCGGCACGCGGTCCACCAGCCGGTCCGGTTCTACCGTTTCGACGCCACGACGCGCATCCTCCGCACGGTCGGGGTGGACGCGTTCCACGGTCTCGAGCTCTGGGCGATCTACGACCGGATGGGCTCCGCGTTCGGGTGGGCGATGAGCCTCCTGGGCGGCCGTCGGGCGTTCCTGCGCACGGCGGCGCGGACGCGTTCCCGCTGGCTCGAGTTCGTCCGAACCGGGGCGGTCGCCGACTGGCCGACCTACGACCCGCACCGCCGACGCACCCTCATCATCGACGCCCGCGACCGCGTAGAGCACGATCCGCGGGGCGAACGGCGACGGGCCTGGCAGGACTTCGTCCCGCACGTGTGAGGCGCGCCCCGGCCGCGCGACGGTCCGCGTCACCCGCCGTTCACCGGGATGTACCCCGCAGGTCACCACCGAGTTGACCCGCGTCCACCCACCTGTGACACTCAGGCCGGTGGACATCACACTCATCGTCGTCCTGGTCATCGCGCTGGCTCTCTTCTTCGACTTCACGAACGGGTTCCACGACACGGCCAACGCCATGGCGACCCCGATCGCGACCGGCGCGATGAAGCCCAAGGTCGCCGTCACGGTGGCCGCGATCCTCAACCTCGTCGGCGCCTTCCTCAGCACCGAGGTCGCGAAGACCGTCTCCGGCGGCATCATCCGCGAGGGGGACGGCGGGGTGCAGATCACCCCCGAGATGATCTTCGCGGGCCTCATCGGCGCCGTCGTCTGGAACATGTTCACGTGGCTGCGAGGGTTGCCCTCGAGTTCCTCGCACGCCTTGTTCGGCGGGTTGATCGGTGCGGCGATCGTCGGTGCCGGCATGGGGTCGGTGGACTTCGGCGTCGTGCTGTCGAAGGTCGTCCTGCCCGCCCTGCTCGCGCCGTTGATCGCCGGCGTCGTGGGGTACACCGCCACGCGGCTCGCCTACACGATCACCCGACGCCGCGACGACAAGAGCGAGCGCGGCGGGTTCCGCTACGGCCAGATCTTCACGTCGTCGCTGGTCGCCCTCGCGCACGGCACGAACGACGCGCAGAAGACCATGGGCGTCATCACGCTCACGCTGATCGCGGGCGGGTTGCTCACGCCCGACTCCGGCCCGCCGTTCTGGGTGGTCGTCGTCTGCGCGTTCGCCATCGCCCTGGGCACCTACACCGGCGGCTGGCGCATCATCCAGACCATGGGCGGCGGTCTGACCGAGGTCAAGCCCACCCAGGGCTTCTCCGCCGAGGCGTCGACGACCGCGACCGTGCTGGCCTCCAGCCACCTGGGCTTCGCGCTGTCGACGACGCAGGTCGCGAGCGGCTCGATCATCGGTGCCGGCCTCGGACGCCGCGGCTCGAAGATCCAATGGGGCACCGCCGGCAAGATCGTCGTCGCCTGGTTCATCACGTTGCCCGCCTCGGCGGCGGTCGGCGCCGTCGCGGCCCTGATCGCCACGCTCGGCGTCGCGGGGCTCGTGATCGACGCCGCCGTCGGTGCCGTCGTCATCGCGGGGATCTTCGTCATCTCCCGCCGCCGGCCGCACGACCAGGGCTCGGCCATCGAGGTCGACGTCGCCGCCACCTCGGTGCTCTCGCGCCGCCGTGCCCGACGCGCCGTCCGCAAGGGCCGCGTCGACACGCCCGCGTCCGGGGTCGAGGCCCCGTTCGTCCGCATGGACGACCCACCCGAGCCCGTCCCCGCCCCCCGGGGTCCGGTCCCGACCGACGACGAGGTGCGCTGATGATCGACTGGTCCGCCTTCCTCGTGGTCGCGCTCGTGGCGCTCTTCTCCGCGGCCGCCCTCGTCTCGCTCTACTCGCTGGGCCTGCGCCTCCTGACCGTCGAGGGCCGCACGCCCGTCCGCACCGCCGCGGGGTACGCCTGCTTCGTCGTCTGCGCCCTCGGCGTGCTGTACGGCATCTACCTCATCGTCCCGGGTTTCCACCGCTGACCCTCGGCCACCCCGGCTCGTCTCGTCCCCAGGGCGGGACCCCTCTCGGACGGCCGCCCCGCGCCTCCGCGGGAACGGCCCGTCGGCGGTCCCGCCGGTAGGCTCGACGGAAGCGTCCGGTCGACGACGACCGGGCCCCGACTGACGACGGAGGCTCACCACACGTGACGACCGAGACAGCAGCACCGACCCGCACCGAGACCGATTCGTTGGGCAGCCGCGAGGTGCCCGCCGACGTCTACTGGGGCATCCACACCGCCCGGGCGCTCGAGAACTTCCCGATCTCGCAGCGGCCGATCTCGGTCTATCCCGACCTCGTCACGGCCCTCGCCCTCGTGAAGCAGGCGGCGGCCCGCGCCAACGTCGAGATCGGCGTGCTCGACCCGGTCAAGGCCGAGGCCATCGAACGCGCCTGCGAAGAGATCCGCGGGGGCGCGCTGCACGATCAGTTCGCCGTCGGGGTCATCCAGGGCGGCGCCGGCACGTCGACCAACATGAACAGCAACGAGGTCATCGCCAACCGCGCCCTCGAGCTGCTCGGCCACGCCAAGGGCGAGTACCGCCACCTGCACCCGATCGACGACGTCAACCGCAGCCAGAGCACCAACGACACCTACCCCACCTCGATCAAGATCGCGATGGTGCTCACCCTGCGGCGCCTCCTGGTCGAGCTCGACCTGCTCGCCGACTCGTTCGCCGCCAAGGGCGCCGAGTTCCACGACGTGCTCAAGGTCGGCCGCACCCAGTTGCAGGACGCCGTGCCCATGACCCTCGGGCAGGAGTTCACGGGCTTCGCGCACACCCTGGCCGAGGACGTCCAGCGTCTGCGCGACGTCGTGCCGCTGCTCGGTGAGATCAACCTCGGCGCCACGGCCATCGGCACGGGCATCACGGCGGACCCGCTCTACGCCGACGCCGTCCGGCGACACCTCAGCACGCTCTCGGGCATGGACCTCGTCACGGCCCCCGACCTCATCGAGGCGACGAGCGACACCGGCGTCTTCATGACGCTGAGCGGCGCCCTCAAGCGCAGCGCGATCAAGCTGTCGAAGATCTGCAACGACCTGCGGCTGCTCTCGTCCGGTCCGCAGGCCGGCATCAGCGAGATCACGTTGCCGCCGCGCCAGGCGGGGTCCTCGATCATGCCGGGCAAGGTGAACCCGGTGATCCCCGAGGTGGTCAACCAGGTCGCGTTCTCGGTGGCCGGGGCCGACGTGACGGTCACGATGGCCGCCGAGGCCGGGCAGCTCCAGCTCAACGCGTTCGAGCCCGTGATCACCCACTCGGTCATGCAGAGCCTGCAGTGGATGACCTACGCCTGCCAGACCCTGCGGATCAACTGCGTCGACGGGATCGAGGCGAACCGCGCCCGCCTGACCCAGCAGGTCGAGACGAACGTCGGCAGCGTCACGGCGCTCACGCCCTACATCGGCTACACGGCGGCGGCGGCCATCGCCCACACGGCGCTGACGACCAACGCGGCGATCGCGCCGCTCGTCGTCGCAGCGGGCCTCATGACTGACGAGCAGGTGCGCAAGGTGCTGTCGCCCGCCCGACTCTCGGGGCTCGCGCCGATCACGAGCGCCATCACCGTCATCGACGTCGAGGACCCCGCCGCGGCGGTGGCCCGGGCGGCCAACACGACGGGCGCCCGCAACCCGGGCGACGAGACCGCCGGCTGACGCGACCACGTCGAGGAGGCGCGGTGTCGGACGACCGGCACCGCGCCTCCTCGAGTCGCGGCCTCTACGACGTCGAGGGGGCGTGGGTGGTCGGGTCGACCTGGTCGGCGCGCTGGGCGGCCTGCGGCCGTTCGTCGGCCGGCCGGTCTCGATCACCGCGGAGGTGGACGCGCCGGAGTTCGTCGGGTTCGAGCACGCCGCCGTTCTCGCGCAGGGCACGCTCGCGGATCGCCCGGCCCACCCGGACGTCCCAGGCGAGGTTGCGAGCCAGGATGTGGTTGCGCGCCGTGTCGCGGAGCGGCAGGGGGATGACCTCTTCGGCCTGCACCCCGCGACGGAGCTGGCGCATCCGCAGGATCTCGCTGTCGAGCTCACCGCCGATGACGAGCACGAAGTTGCTGATGTACGCGTAGAGCAACACGACCACGACGCCGCCCACCCAGCCGTAGAAGCGGTCGTAGTTCGACACCGTCGCGACGTAGACCGCGAAGCCGACCGTGGCGAGCGCCCAGCCGCCGAGGGCGACCATGGCCCCGTACGACACCCAGCGCAGGCGCGGAGGCCGGACGTTGGGCGTGAAGAAGTAGAGCATCGCGACCGACAGCACGGCCAGGGCGACGAGCACCGGCCACTTGACGACGTCGTAGAGGTCGGTCCAGGGGCGGCCGATGCCGAACCGTGCGGCCACCGCGTCGCTCAACGTGGGCGTCACCAGCAGGATGACGGCGATGACGGCGAACGACACCATCAGGACGAGCGTGACGATCATCATGTGGCCGCGGAACTTCCAGATGCGGCGCCCCTCCTCGACCTCGTAAGCCGTGTTCATGGCCCGGCCGAACGCCGTCGTGTAGGCCGACAGCGACCACAGCGTGAGCCAGAGGCCGATGCCGAACGCGACGCCGGGGTTCGACAGGCTGAGCATCTGTTCGAGCGGCCAGCGCAGGGTGTCGATCGCGTCGGGGGTGAGGACGTACCGGGCCACCGAGAGGATCTCGTCCACGGCGTCACCGTCGTCGACGAACAGGGCGACCCCCGAGACGAGGGCGAGCGCGCCGGGCACCAGGGCGAGCATCGAGAAGAAGGTGAGCGACCCGGCCGCGTCGATGGTGCGATGGCGCAGGAAATCGTGCCAGACCCGCATCACCACGTACCGGACCAGCGACGGGTCCTCGGGCAGGGAACGCGTCGAGGCCATCCTGCGAGATTACCGGGCCGTCCGGCTCGTCGCGGCCCGCCCGCAGGCTGCGCCGACCCCGGCGTCAGGCTGCGCCCGCAGGCTGCGCCGATCCCGGCGTCAGGCTGCGCCCGCAGGCTGCGCCGACCCCGGCGTCAGCCCGTAGGGTCGGGGGATGACCTGGTCCGATCCCCGCGGCGTCGGACACGACGCGTACGGCCGCCCGCTGACGCCGTACGCCGACCCCTCCTCCGTCACCCCGGCGGGCGCTCCCGGATGGTCGGCGCATGCTCCCGCGGCCAACCCCGAGCCGGTCTGGTACCCCGTGCAGCCGGTCTTCGCCCAGCCGACGCCTCGCCGCCGGGTGGCCAGTGCCGTGGCGCTCGCCGTCGGGTTCACCGTGATCGGCACCTTCGCCCTGGCCGTCGGCCTGTACTTCCTGATCTTCGTCCAGCCCGCCGTCCTGCTGGCCGGGAGCCTGCTCGCCTTCGTCCCGTTGGCCATCGTCCTGGTCGGCATCTGGTTGGTCGACCGCTGGGAGCCCGAGCCGCGCGTGGCGCTGCTCTTCGCCTTCCTCTGGGGTGCGGCGGTCGCGGTCGGCACCGCACTGATCGTCGACATCGCCCTCACGACGGCGCGGTCGGTGCTCGGGGTCCGCTCGAGCGGGCTCGAGGACGTGCTCGGGGCGGTGGTCCAGGCGCCCCTCGTCGAAGAGGGGGCCAAGGGGCTCGGCGTGCTGCTGGTCCTGTGGATCTTCCGACGCCACTTCGACGGCCCGGTCGACGGCATCGTCTACGCGGCGACGGTCGCGGCGGGCTTCGCCTTCGTCGAGAACATCCAGTACTTCGCCCTGCAGGTCGGGGAGGACCTGGCCACGGGAAGCCAGGGCCTCGCCTACGTCTTCTTCGTGCGGGCCCTGATGTCGCCGTTCGCCCACGTGATGTACACGGCCTGCACGGGCTTCGCCCTCGGTCTCGCGGCACGGCGGACGGGCCCGTACGGCGCGATCGGCTGGTTCTTCGTCGGCCTCGTACCCGCGGCGGGACTGCACGCGCTCTGGAACGGTGCCCTCTTCGTGGTCGGCGACGGCTTCTTCATCTACTACCTGCTCGTGCAGGTGCCGATCTTCGTGGCCATGGTGTTGCTCGTGGTGTTCCTGCGACGCAACGAGCGGAGGGTCACCCACGACCGGCTCGCGGAGTACGCCGCGGTCGGCTGGTTCAGCGCCGACGAGGTCGGCATGCTCTCGTCGAGCGCCGGTCGCCGCCGCGCGCGGTCGTGGGCCGCGTCACGGGGCATCCGACCCGCCATGAAGGTCTTCATCTCGAATGCGACGCGCCTCGCCTTCACCCGCCAGCGGCTGGTGAAGGGCCGCCGCGCGCTCGACGAGGCCGTCCAACGCGACGAGGCCGAGCTGCTGCAGGCGCTGACCGCGAGTCGCGTCGCCCTGCAGGCTCCACCGACGGCCTTCGTCGGGTACCCGCAGCACCCGGGGTGGCCGTCGCAGGTGGCCGGGCCGCCCGTGCCGCCGCAGTCGGGCCCCGGGTGGTGATGCGCGCCACGACGGCGACGGCGACGGCGGTGACGGCGGCAGCGGCGACCGTGGCCGCCGCCGCGGGTCAGGGCGTCGGCGCCTCCGCGTCGTAGCGCCCGAACGCGGGCGTCAGCCGGGCCACGAGCGCGACGAGGGCGACGACCACCAGACCGCCGAGCAGCGGCGGCCAGAAGACGGCGATGCCCGCGACGAGTCCGACGAACAGGTCGCCGACTCGCGGCCCGCCCGTGACCACCACGATGAAGATCCCCTGCAGGCGGCCCCGCATCGCGTCCGGCGCGGCCGACTGGAGGATGGTCGAGCGGAAGATCGAGCTGACGTTGTCGCTCGCACCCGCTCCGGCCAGCGCGAGGGCGGCCCCGCCGAGGGCGGCCAGGTTCGCCTGGTCGAGTCCGGCCGTGACGCCGCCGCCGTGGGCCGGCGTCACGAGCAGCACGACGCCGAAGGCGGCGATGCAGAGACCGTAGGCGGTGATGGCCCACCGCACGGCGACACCCTGTCGGCGCACGTGGCCGAGGCGTCCCGAGAACACGCTGCTCAGCAGGGCGCCCACCGCGAACGAGGCGGAGAGGACGCCGACCGTCACCGCGCCTCCTCCGATCACGAGCGTGCCGACCACCGGGTAGAGGACGCGGGGCATCCCGAACGTCATCGCGACTATGTCCATGACGAAGGTCGTCCGGATGTTCGGCGACCGCTTCAGGAACGCCAGGCCGAAGCGCAGCGACTCGAGCCCCGGACGTTGGGTCTCGCCCTCGGGACGGATCGGGGGCAGCGTGACGATCCCGAGGAACGCCGTCGAGAACAACACGACGTCGACCGTGTACGTCAGCGGGAACCCCACGCCCGCCACGAGCACGCCGGCCAGGGCGGGTCCGACGGTGAGCATCAGACCCATGCTGATGCCGCTCAGTGCGGAGGCGGCGGGCAGCAGCTCGCGGGGCAGGAGGCGCGGCACGATCGAGGCGCGGGAGGTCGCGATCATCGTGCCCGCCACGGCGTTGACCGTGGTCAACAGGTAGAGCAGCCACACCTCGTGCAGCCCGAGGTACGCGTGCAGCGCGATGGCCGCAGTCGAGAGCCAGGCGAAGACGGCGGCGACGAGCGCGACCTTCCGACGGTCGAAGGCGTCGGCGAGCATGCCGCCGTAGAGGCCGGCCAGGATCATCGGGACGAGCGAGACGACGCCGACGAGCGCGACGGCGAAGGTCGACCGGGTGATCTCGAAGATCTCGAGCCCGACGGCGACGAGCGTGAGCTGCGTCCCGATGCCACTGATCGCGCTGCCCGCGAAGAGGCGGGCGAAGGCCGGGCTCGTCCGCAGCGGGGTGACGTCGACGAACAGCGGGCGACGGGCGGGCGCGGCGGGGCCGGACGGCGGAGGCGGGGTGGCGGACAAGCTGCCATTCTTGCCGATCGTGCAGGTTTCCGCAGGCCGGCGGCGGCGGCAGCCGGTGCGGCTCCCGGCGCCGCCCGGGCCCCCGCCCCCGGCCGCGGCGCAGCCCGATCGATTTGGCGTCCCGTCACCGTCGGAGTAGCGTCCATGTGTTCGCATCGATGACGTCATCTCGGTGCGGATGTCGGGTCGGCTCCTCGAGCCTCGCAGGGAGGACGCGAGTGGCCGACCCGCCCCCTCGGCCCGTCGGTGGTTGGATGGTCGGCATGACTCACGATCCCCAGACCAAGCCCGAGATCGACGCCCCGACCGGCCCCGCCCCCACCGAGCTGACGATCACCGACATCACCGTCGGCGACGGAGCCGAGGCGCAGTCCGGCTCGACCGTCAACGTCCACTACCTCGGCGTCGAGCACGACTCCGGCGAGGAGTTCGACTCGTCCTGGAGCCGTGGCGAGGCCATCAACTTCCCGCTGCAGGCCCTGGTCCGCGGGTGGCAGGAGGGCATCCCCGGCATGAAGGTCGGCGGACGCCGCGAGCTCGTCGTGCCGCCCCACCTGGCCTACGGCCCCGCCGGCGGCGGGCACCCGCTCTCGGGCAAGACGCTCATCTTCGTCATCGACCTGCTCGGCGTCAGCTGATGACGGTCGCCCCCTCGGTCGGCCTCAACGACGGGCGCACCCTGCCGCAGCTCGGCCTCGGCACCTACGGGCTGAACGGCGACGAGGGTACGGCGCAGGTCGTCCAGGCGATCTCGTCGGGCTACCGTCTGCTCGACACGGCGCTGAACTACGGCAACGAGGCGGCCGTCGGGGCGGCCATCCGCGAGACCGACGTGGCCCGTGACGACCTGGTCGTCACGACGAAGCTGCCCGGCCGACACCACGGGTTCGACGAGACCCTGGCGAGCTTCGACGAGAGCCGGGCAAACCTCGGCCTCGACTTCGTCGACCTCTACCTGATCCACTGGCCCCTCCCGCGGATCGACAAGTACGTCGAGGCCTTCAAGGCCTTCGTCCGGTTGCAAGAAGACGGCCTCGTCGGCTCGGTCGGCGTCTCGAACTTCACGGCCGAGCACCTGCAGCGCGTCGCCGACGAGACGGGTGTGGTGCCCGCGGTCAACCAGATCGAGCTGCACCCGTACTTCCCCCAGGCCGAGCTGCGTGCCGTGCACGAGAGCATGGGCATCGTCACCGAGAGCTGGAGCCCGCTCGCGAAGCAGAGCGAACTCCTCACGGAGGCGCGGGTCACCGACATCGCGCGGGCCCACGGCAAGACGCCCACGCAGGTCGTCCTGCGCTGGCACGTCCAGCTCGGCGCGGTCCCCGTCCCGAAGTCGGCCGACGCCGGTCGTCAGCGCGAGAACCTCGACGTCTTCGACTTCGAGCTCACGCCCGACGAGGTCGAGTCGATCAGCGGCCTCGAGCGGGGCCGGCTGTGGGACGGCGACCCGCTGACCCACGAGGAGTTCTAGGCCCGGCTCCACCGCGGCCACCCCAGGAGGCGCGCTCGTCCCCCGAGGACGAGCGCCCCTCCTGCGTCCCGGGTCGGATTCCCGGGCCTCGCCGTCGGTGGTCGGAAGCTAGACTGGCGTGCCGACTTTTCCCGAAGGGTACGAACACCTGTTGTCATCCGAGATCGACCGCGAACGCGCCTATGTGGGCACCCTCTACGAACGCCTCGACGAGCTGAAGGCCGACGCCCGCGTCCGTCTCGAACGGACCCGCCGCGAGACCGTCGGCGGCAACCACCAGAGCCGCAGCGAGCGCGACGCCTACGCGCGCCTGTACGAAGACACCATCGTCCAGCTCGGCTCGGTCGACGAACGGCTCGCGTTCGGTCGCCTCGAGCTCGAGACGCCCGACCTGCTCGGCCAGACCGGCGACGTCGACCGCCCGGCCGAACCGGGCGAGGGCGGGCGGTACCGCTACATCGGCCGCATCGGCCTGCGCGACGAGGCCCACCACCCGATCCTGCTCGACTGGCGCGTCCCCGGGGCCAGCGCGTTCTACCAGGCGACGGCCGCAACGCCCATGGGCGCCCGGGCCCGTCGTCACCTGACCCTCGACGGCCGCACGGTCACCCGCCTCGAGGACGAGGTCTTCGACCCCGACCTGCTCGATCGCGACGACGTGCAGCTGCAGGGCGAGGGGGCGCTCATGGCCGCCCTGACCGCCCAGCGCACCGGCCGCATGACCGACATCGTCGCCACCATCCAGGGCGAGCAGGACCGGATCATCCGCTCTCAGCTCGACGGCGTGCTCGTCGTCCAGGGCGGCCCCGGCACGGGCAAGACGGCCGTCGCGCTGCACCGGGCCGCGTACCTGCTCTACTCGCACCGCGACCGGCTCAAGGGTTCGGGCGTGCTCGTCGTCGGGCCGTCGCGGTCGTTCCTGCGCTACATCGAACAGGTGCTCCCGTCCCTCGGCGAGAGCGGCGTCGTCCTGTCGAGCCTCGGCGGCCTGTACCCGGGCGTCGAGGCCCAGACCGACGACGCGCCCGACGTCGCCGCCCTCAAGGGGTCGGCCGAGATGGCCGAGCTCATGCGTCGCGCCGTCCGGTCGCGGCAGGTCCGCCCGGCCGAGCCGACGACCATCGACATCAACGGCGAACGACTCGTGGTGCGACCGGAGCTCGTCGGCGAGGCCATGCGCAAGGCCCAGGAGCGCGGCAAGCCCCACAACGTGGCCCGGGTCACCTTCAACAAGGCGGCCCTCTCGGCCCTGACGCGCCAGCTGGTCGACCAGATGCGCGAGCACGGCACGACCGTCGACGAGTCCGACGAGGCCGTCCTCCGGGAAGACATCCGGCAGTCGTACGACGTGCGCGTGCTGCTCAACACGGCCTGGCTGCCGCTCAGTGCCGAGAAGCTCGTCGAGGACCTCTTCGCCCGGCCGAACTGGCTCGCGTCGATCACCCCGCGCTGGACGCCCGAGCAGCGCGCCCTGTTGCGCCGCGAACGCGGGGCGGGCTTCACGGTGTCCGACGTGCCGCTGCTCGACGAGGCCGCCGAGCTGCTCGGCGAGTTCCAGACCGGTGTCGACCCCGAGCGCCTGGCCCGCAAGGCCCAGCGCAAGCGCGACATCGAGAACGCCGAGCGGGCGATCGAGAACATGGGCGTCGAGGGCATGGTCAGCGCCGAACAGATCGCCGGCGGCTTCGCCGAGCGGGCGGCGTCGATGACCACGGCCGAGCGGGCCGCGGGCGACCGTACCTGGGCGTTCGGCCACGTGGTGGTCGACGAGGCGCAAGAACTCTCGCCCATGCAGTGGCGACTGCTCTCCCGGCGCTGCCCGCTGCGGTCGTTCACCGTCGTCGGCGACATCGCCCAGGCGTCGAGCCCGGCGTCGGCGACCTCGTGGGACCGCGCCCTCCAGGCCCTGCTCGGCCGTCGTCGCGGCGGGGGCGCCCAGGGCACGTCGGCTCCGTGGCGGCTCGAAGAACTGACCGTCAACTACCGCACGCCGGCGCAGATCGTGACCTACGCCGAGGGCGTCGCGACGGCGAGCGGTCTGCAGATCACCCCGAGCCGATCGGTGCGCTCGAGCGAATGGCCGGTGCGCGAGGTGACCGGCGCCTCCTCGAAGGACGACTTCGTCCGTGCCACCGTCGACGCCGTCCGGGCCGACCGGGCGATCGACTCCGAGGGCACGCTCGCGGTGATCGCCCCCGAGCAGGCCGTCTCGACGCTCGTCGAGGCCCTGTCGGCCGAGTTCGACGGTCTCGTGGCCGCCGGCACGGCGTCGTTGACCAAGCCGATCTCGGTGCTGAGCCCGGCGACGTCGAAGGGTCTCGAGTTCGACTCGGTCGTCGTGGTCGACCCCGAGCGCGTCCGACTGGCGAGCCGACGCGGCAACGCCAGTCTCTACGTGGCGATGACCCGGCCCACGCAACGCCTCACGGTCGTCTCGTAGGCCGGGTCGTCTCGCAGGCCGGGTCGGGGCGCCGGGGCCGGCCGGCTCGGCCTGTGCCGGCTCGGCCTGTGCCGGCTCGGCCCCCGCGCCGGCTCGGCCCCTGACCCGGTCAGGCCCCGGCCACCCCGAACTCGTCGTCGAGGGCCGCCAACTCCCGGTCGACGCGTGCCCTCAGGGCGTCTTTCTCGAGGGCGGGCAGCCAGCTGGCGTCGACGCCAGCGGAGGCCATAGAGCGCACCTGGTCGGCGGTGGCCCCGATCTGTTCGTGCACGATGCGGTACTCGGCGGCGAGGGTCGTCGGGAACATGCCCGGGTCGTCGGAGGCCGGCACGACGTTCAGGCCCGCCTCGAGCATGGCCTCGATGGAGGCGCGGCGCCAGGGACGCCACGACCGTCGCGAGGTCGTCGACACGACGGTGAACGTCACCTGCTCGTCGCGCACGCGCGCGACGACCTCGTCGTCCTCGAGCACGTAGTACCCGTGGTCGATGCGGTCGCAGCCGAGCTGGTCGAGGCACGTGATCGTGTTGACCGCCGTGGGGGAGTGCTCGGACGAGTGCGCCGTCCGGCCCAGCCCGGCCTCGCCCGCGAGTCGGTAGGCATCCACGAACCGCTCGGGTGGCCCGCTCGTCTCGAGGTTGTCGAGGCCGATCCCGGCCACGTACTCGTGCGGGTGGTCCACCACCTGACGGACGAGCTCGAGGGCGTGCTCGCCGCTCCTGCTGCGGTCGATGCCCTGGATCATGCGCCCGGTCATGCCGAAGTCGCGCTCGGCGAGCCGGATGCCCTCGGCGTAGGCCTCCACCGAGCCGGTGTAGCCGAGCGACGCGAGGTGCGGCGGGACGGCGTCGAAGAACAGCTCGAGATGCCGCGTCGCACTCGCGTGGTGCGCGTCCTCGAAGGCCTCGTAGACGATCCGGGTGAGGTCGTCCGCGTCGCGGAGCACCTCGACGACCCAGTTCGAGGCCTGGAACAGCGAGTACGACACCTCGGGCTCGTCGACGCTGCGCCCCTGCGGCACGGGGATGCGCGTGTCGCGGTAGAGAGCCGGGTCGGGCGGGAGCGAGTTGATGTCGGCGAAGATCCGCTCGGGCTCGTCGGGCAGGTCGAGACCCTCGCGGCGGGCCAACTCGGCGAAGGTGCTCGCGCGGACCGTCCCGATCAGGTGGCAGTGCAGGTCGACCTTGGGCATGCGGTCCAGGTAGGCCGGGGGCAGGGTGGTGTCCGTCACCGCGAGGTCACCTCGCGGGCGAAGCGGTCGACCCAGTCCGAGCGGGTGGGGACGAGTTCGGTCGGGTCGAGGGTCGAGTAGCCCGCCGCGACCGGGTCGGCGGCGATGTCGCCCACGACGGCCTCGATCGTGTCGGGCACGGTGGCGCCCGGGGCGACCGGCAGGTCGCCGACGATCTCGGCGGACGAGGTCTGCGCCTCGACCGAGAGCAGGTAGTCGATGAACTGGTTCGCACCGTCGACGTTCTCGGCGCCGGTCGGGATCATCGCGCGGTTGGTGGCCATGTAGCGGCCCGTCGCGGGGGCCGTCCAGGCGATCGGTTCGCCGGACTCGACGAGGTCGGTCGCGAAGCCGCTCAGGGAGTCCGCGGCGACGATCTCGCCCTGCGTCAGCAGGTTGGTCACCTCGGTGGAGGAGCTGTAGAACTGCAGCACGCCGGGGGCCCACTCGCCGAGCCGGTCGAGGGCCGCGTCGATGTCGTAGGGTCCGTCGCCGTACTCCTCCGCGACGCCCGAGACCATCAGCTGGCCGGCCGTCACCGAGATGTCCGGCAGAGCGACCTTGCCCGAGAGCTCCTCTTCGCCGTACAGGCTCCACTGCGCGGCCTCGTCGGCGGTCAGCTCGTCGGTCGAGTACATCGTCCCGTTGAGCTGGTAGCTGTAGGCCGGGCCGAGGTACGAGTCCTCCTTCGCGAAGTCGGCGATCTCGTCGAGCGACGGCACGGCCGAGGAGTCCACCTGCTGGAAGAGGTCGTCCTCCTGGCCGAGTGCCGCGTAGTAGTCCGAGATCAGCATGACGTCCACGTCGGGCTGACCGCCCGCGACCTGCAGCTGGGACAGGCGGTCGGAGTTCGATCCGGTGTCGACGACCACCTCGATGCCGGTCTTCTCGGTGAACGGGTCGATGACGGCTTCCTGGAACTCCTCGACGCCGAACGGGAAGGTGCTCACGGTGATCGTGTCGGCGTCGGACTCGCCGCCGCCGTCGGCGGAGCAGCCGGCGAGCACGAGGGTCGTCGCGGCGACGCCGGCGACGATCGCCAGGCGGGTGCGGAGGGTGGAGGTCATGGTCGTGTCCTTTCGGGGCGGTCTCGGCGAGACCGGGCGGTGTGGAACGCGGGCGGGTGGGACGGTGGAGGGGAGACCCGAGGAGGCGCGCGCGGCTCCGCGCACCGGGCGGGTCAGTCGGCGAGGGCCACGAGCCGCGACGCCGGCGCCGAGACGGTCACCCGGTCGCCGATCGCGACCGTCTCGGAGCCGGTGCTGCGGACGTCCGACAGCAGGCGCACCTCGGCACCGGCGGCGTCGACGGCCTGCACGGTGACGAGCAGGTCGACCCCGCGGTACGCGACGTCGGTGACGACCGCGGCGAGCTGCAGGCCGTCGGGCACCGCGCCTCCTGCGGGGGTCCCGGGGACGACCCCGAGGTGCTCGGGGCGGATCGCGAGCAGCGTGCCGTCGGTCGCCGTGACGAAGTTCTCGTAGCCGAGGAAGTCGGCGACGAAGCGGTTCGCCGGGTTCGGGAACACGTGCTGGGGCGAGCCCTGCTGCATGATCCGGCCGGCCCGCATGAGCACCATGTCGTCGCTCATCTCGAGCGCTTCGTCCTGGTCGTGCGTGACCAACACGACGGTGAGGCCCGTCTCGCCCTGGATGCGGCGGATCTCGGCGCGCATCTGGACGCGCAGGCGCGCGTCGAGGTTCGACAGGGGTTCGTCGAGCAGCAACAGCTTCGGCCGGATGGCGATGGCGCGGGCCAGCGCGACGCGCTGTTGCTGGCCGCCCGAGAGCTTCTTCGGCTTGCTGCCGGCGAGGTGGGCCAAGCCGACCAGGTCGAGGGTCTCCATGACGCGACGGCGGCGCTCGGCGGTGTCGACGCCCCGCAGCTTCAGGCCGTAGCCGACGTTGTCGGCGACGCTCAGGTGCGGGAACAGTGCGTAGGACTGGAACACCATGCCCAGGTCGCGCCTCTCGGGTGGGGTGCGCGTGCTGTCGACGCCGGCGATGCGGATCGTCCCCGACGACGGGGCGGCGTAGCCGGCGAGCATGCGCAGGCTCGTCGTCTTGCCACAGCCGCTCGGGCCGAGCAGCGTCGTGAGCTTGCCCTCGGCGATCGACAGGTCGATCGAGTCGACGGCGGTGAAGTCGCCGAAGACCTGGCTGACGGCGACGAATTCTGCTGCGGTGCTCATCTGTTGATGCCTCCGAAGATCTTGGCGAAGCCGACGGTGCGTTCGGCGATGACGGCGATGACGACGGTGCCCGCGAGGATCAGCGTGGCCATCGCCGCGACCATGGGGTCGTAGCTCTGCTGCACGTAGTCGAGCATCGTGACGGGCAGGGTGCGGAAGTCGCGGCTCTGCAGCAGCAGCGACAGGGGCACGTTGTTGAACGAGGTGACGAAGCTGAGCAGCGCCGCCGAGAAGATGCCGGGCCGCAGCAGGGGCAGGGTCACCGTGACGAAGGCCCGCAGGGGAGACGCGCCGAGACCGCGGGCGGCCTCCTCGAGGGCGGGGTCGGCCAGTGCCAGGGAGGCGCCGGTCACGCGGACCGCGTAGGGCAGCATCAACACGGTGTGCCCGATCAACAGCACGGGGAAGGCGTCGAGCCGGAACCCGATGACGAGCTGCTGGTAGAGCGCGAGCCCCACCACGAGCTCCGGGACGATCAGGGGCGACAGGAACAGCGCCTCGACGAGGCCCTTGCCCGGCAGCCTGCCGCGATGGATCGCCAGGGTCGCGGGGATGCCGACGAGCAGGGCGAGCACGGTGGCGATCAGGGCCAGCTGGAGGCTCGAGACCAGGGCCTGGGTGAACGGGTCGTAGCCGAAGGCGGCCTCGAACCAGCGCAGCGAGAACCCCTGGGGCGGGAAGCGCAGGGTGCGTTCACTCGTGAACGCGGTGGCGACGACGAAGAGGATCGGGACGATCATCACGACGTAGCCGGCGACGGCGAGCGTGCCGGCGACCGGGCGGCGGGTGGTCACGAGGTGGCTCCTTTCCGGGCGACGAGCGACGACAAGCCGGAGACGACGAAGACCAACACGGTCATGATCAGGGCGGTGGCCGAGGCCCCGGCCCAGTCGATCGTCACGCTCGAGTACGAGAAGAGCTGGGTGGCGAGCATGCGTTGGCCCGAGCCGCCGAGCAGGTACGGGGTCGTGTAGGCGGTGACCGAGCCCGCGAAGACGAGGGTGGCCGCGACGACGACGCCGGGCAGAGAGAGGGGCACGACGATGCTCCAGAAGGTTCGCGTGCGGCTCGCGCCGAGTCCGCTGGCGGCGTCGTCGAGGCCCGGGTCGACCTGGGCCACGGCCGAGTAGCACGAGATGATCGCGAGCGGCAGGAACAACTGGGTCAGGCCCAGCACGATCGCCAGCTCGGTGTAGAGCAGCTGCGGGGCCTCGTCGACCAGGCCGAGCGTCGTGAGCAGTTGACCGATGGCGCCGTTCTTGCCGAGCACCACGAGCCACCCGAAGGTGCGGACGACGTTGCTGAGCAGCAGCGGGAAGATCGCCAGGGCGAGCAGGACGCCCGACCAGCGCGAGGTCGAACGGGCCAGCAGGTAGGCGATGGGGAAGCCGAGGGCCACGCAGATGACCGTGACGACCAGGCCGAGCCCCACGGTCCGACCGATGATGCGCAGGTCGAACGGGTCGGTGAGCATCTGGCCGAGGCGGCCGACGATCTCGCCGGCGGTCACGCCGGGTGGGGCGAAGAGCATCGCGAGCGACGGCACAGCGAAACCGATCAGCAGGAACGCGAGGCCCGGCAGCAGCAGGAGCAGCGCGGGTTTGCGGGACGTCACGGGTTGTCCTCCGATCGGTGTGGCCTCTGGGGGGATGCCGACCCCACCTCGGGTGAAACCGGTTACATCGACCCTAAGGGCGCTGGTCGCCTGCGTCGGCCCCGCTGTGTAAACACCTTGTTACAAGCGTCGGACCGCCGCGCGGGACCGGTTTCACGGAGGCCCTAGGGTGGTGGGCATGACTGGGGCAGGGCGGCTCGCGACGCTGGCGGACGTGGCGACGCTGGCGGGCGTGTCGAAGGCCACCGCCTCTCGCGTCCTCAGCCGCCCCGAGCTGGTGTCGCCCGACACGGCCGGACGCGTGCTCGCCGCCGCCGAGAAGCTCGGCTTCGTGCCCAACCGGGCGGCCCGCCAGCTGGCGAGGGGGCGCACGGGCGTGGTCGCGCTCGTCGTGCCGACCCTCGACAACGCGTTCTTCACGCCGATCATCGCCGGGGCCCAGGCCGCGGCGGGCGAGGCCGACCTCCAGCTGACGGTCGCCGTCCACCCGCTGGCCGAGGCGGGCGAGCTGTCGGCGTTCGAGCGGCTGTCGCACCAGGTCGACGGGTTCATCGTCGTCGCCCCGCGCGGGGCCGACGACGTCGTGCGGGCCGCGACCGGCCACAAGCCGACCGTGCTCGTCGACCGCGAGGTGACCGGGGTGTCGTCGGTCGTCGCCGACACGGCGGCCGCCTTCGGCTCGCTCGTGTCGCGCTTCGTCGCCGAGGGGCACGAGCGCGTCGTCTACCTCGGCGGGCCCGACGGCTCGTGGCAGAACACCCAACGCACGGCCGCGGTGGTCGACGCGGCGGCCGGCCGGGCCGAGCTCACGGTGCTGGGTCCCTACCCGTCGACCTTCGAAGCCGGCGTCCGGGCGAGCGACCACGTCCTCGCCTCCGGGGCGACGGCCGTCGTGCCCTACGCGACGGCCATCGGGCTCGGCCTGATGTTCGTCCTCCGGGCCGACGAGCACCGCGACCGCTCCGTCACGGTCAGCTCGGAGCGCATGGTCGTCGACGCCCTCGGTCTGGTCGGCGTCCCGGCGATCGACGTCGACGGCGAGCACCTGGGGCGGGTCGCGGCCGGCCGCCTGCTCGAGCTGCTGGCACCGGGTGGGCCGTCCGAGCCGACCTCCACGCGCCTCCCGGTGCCGGTCCGCTGGCCCTGACCTCGCCGACGGGCTGCGGAGCCCGACGCGGCTCGGCTGGAGGCGGCCGGGCCGGAGGAGGCTCTGCGGTGGGCACCGGGCGTCGGGCGTCAGGCGTCGGGCGTCGGGTGTCGGGCGCCTCAGCGGGAGGCGCCTCAGCGGTAGTCGGCGGGCCAGGCGAATGCCGGAGGCGCGGTGACGGTCTCGCCGATCGGCGCGAGCACGAGGTCGATGCGTTCGAAGTCCCGCAGCGGGATGCCGGCCGGGTCGGACGTGTAGGGGCTGCCGCCGACGAAGGTGTGCAGTTCGAGCCCGTCGTCGTGCCCGAGCGACCCGACCCCGCGTCCGTCGAGGGCGACGTCCCACTCGCTGAACAGTTGGCCCAGCACGAACGTCTCGCGGGTGGGGGACTCGACGTGCACGATGCCGCTCGTGTCGTGCGTGTGGATCTCGGCGGCGAACTTCGCGTCCGAGTCGTGCCCGATGTCGCCGGGCACGGTCACCGCCTGCCCGTCGACGGTGATCGAGAGGTGCGTGTGCACGTGCATGGCGAGGTCCTGGCCCCAGACGTTCTCGAGACCGGCGGCGGCGGCCCGGGTCTCGAGCCGGTCGGTGGCGGGTCGACCCCACGGAGGCGCGGTGACGGCCCCTCGGACGTTCAGCGGGTTGCCGCTCTGCACCACGGCCACCCCGACCCCGCCCGCCACGAGGACGACGAGGGCGAGCAGCCCCGCGAGCACCTCGCCCGAGAGACGCCGACGAGGTCGGCGCGTACGGTCGCTCATCGGGTCGGACCGGCCTCGGCCTCGGAGGTGCTGCGGACGCGGTCCACGAGCTCGCGCCACGGCCCCGTGACCTGCTGCTCGGGCAGTTTGGCCTTGCGGGTGGGCCGGGTCTCGGCCGTGATGACCCAGACGAAGCGATCGGGCTGCACGGCCTGCGCGGCGGCCGGGGCCTGCGACCAGGGCACCTGGTCGATGAGGACGAGCCACGACTCGGTGTCGGGCTCGGAGTCGACGTCGACCGTCCAACTGCGGGTGAGACCGGCGAAGCCACCGGAGCGCGACACGGTGACCTTCATGGGCGCGATGCTACCCCGGCCGTGTCCGGGGCAGCAGGGTCTCGTGCCGGTCGGCGTCAGCTGGCCGGGGTGACCCCGACGCCCTTCCACCCGGCCGACGTCGCGCGGGTCTCGTCGGAGTCCGCTCCGTACCGTGTGGTCGCAGCGTCCACGGTGGCCGCCGCGAACTGCGCGAAGGTCGCCTCGGTCGACAGCGTGCCGCCGATGAGCGTGTCGTACCAGATCTGCCCGGCCCGCAACCAGGCCTCGCCACCGAGCGCCTTGGCGACGAGGTAGAAGGCCCGGTTGGGGATGCCCGAGTTGAGGTGCACCCCGCCGTTGTCGTCGGTGGTCTCGACGTAGTCGTCCAGGTGGGCGGGTTGGGGGTCCTTCCCGAGGACGTCGTCGTCGTACGCGGTGCCCGGGGCCTTCATCGACCGCAGCGCCCGCCCCTGCACCTCGGCGGTGAAGAGCCCTTCGCCGATGAGCCAGGTCGCGTCGTCGGCGGTCTGCCCGAACAGGTGCTGCTCGACGAGCGCCCCGAACACGTCGCTGACCGACTCGTTGAGCGCACCCGACTGCCCCTGGTAGGTGAGGTTCGCGGTGTACTGCGTGACGCCGTGGGTGAGCTCGTGCCCGATGACGCTGACCGAGGCCGTGAAGCGCCCGAAGACTTCGCCGTCGCCGTCGCCGAACACCATCCGCTCGCCGTTCCAGAAGGCGTTGTCGTAGTCCTGGCCGTAGTGGACGGTCGCGTCGAGCGGCAGCCCGGCGCCGTCGATCGACGAGCGCCCGTAGACCTCGTGGAACAGCGCGTAGGTCGCGCCGAGGGCGTCGTACGCCTCGGTGGCGGCGACGTCGTCGGTGGCGGGTTCGCCCTCGCCGCGGACGCGGACGCCCGGCAGCTCTTCGGTGCCCTGCGCGTCGGACACCGTGCGCTCGAGCACGGACTCCACGCCGAGCGCCCCCCGGACGACCGGGGGAGTCGCGTTGCGGTCGACGGCCTCCATCGCGAGCAGGCCGTTGCGCGCGGCCTGCGGTGCCCGGTGCAGGCGGGGCGAATCGGCTTCGGCGAGGTGGGCGAGCAGGTACGGGGGGACGATGAACCGCGACATGCGTGCACTCTCGCACGCGCCTCCGACATCGGGCCCGACTGTTCACACGATCGTGACGTACCGGTCGGTCGCGCGTCGCGGGGACGGACTCAGCAGGCCTCGAGGGGCGGGGGGCGCCGTCCGCCCGACTACCGTTGGGGGCATGACCGTCACCGATGCCTCCTCGTTCGTCGACAGCAAGATCGCCGTCGTCCCCGACTTCCCGAAGCCCGGCATCCTCTTCCGCGACGTCACCCCGCTCTTCTCCGACGCCGACGCGTTCGCCACCGTGACCACGGCGCTCTCCGAGCCGTTCGACGGCGGGTTCGTCGCCGTCGCCGGCATCGAGGCGCGCGGCTTCGCGCTCGCCGGGGCCATCGCGATCGAGCAGGGCGTCGGCGTCCTCACGGTGCGCAAGGCGGGCAAGCTGCCCGGCGAGGTCCTCAGCGAGAGCTACGCCCTGGAGTACGGCGAGGCCACGCTCGAACTGCGTCCGAACCAGATCCCGGCGGGTCGAGCGTCCTGATCGTCGACGACGTGCTGGCGACCGGCGGCACGGTCGAGGCGACCGTCACCCTGCTCGAACGAGCGGGCTACGTCGTGGCCGGCGTCGCCGTGCTGCTCGAGCTCGACGGCCTCGGTGGCCGGGCCCGCCTCGAGGGCCACGTCCCCGTGCACGCCCTGTCGTCCGCCCCCGCCTGACGTCTCGCGTCGGTCGGGTGCCGGTGGCCGTCGGACCTCAGGCGAACGACCGAGCGGCTTCGAGCGCACCGGGGAAGAGCAACCCCGCCCCGCCCAGCAGGCAGCCCAGGGCGACGAGCACGAAGACCCCGACCCAGACGACGCCCGGCACCCGGGTCAGCCCGGCGAGCTGGTCGGCGTCCGACGCGGTCGAGCGTGAGCGCCGCCGGCTCCGTTGCAGTTCGAGCGACGCCCGCAGCGCGCCGAAGCCGAGGACCGACGTCACGACGAGTCCGAACACCGCCTGCCAGGTCGGCGACGCGAAGAACGTCACGGCGACGACGAGGGCGGCGCCGAGCAGCACCACCCAGAGCCCGAACCAGTTGCGGATCTGCACGAGCATCAGCGCGAGCAGCAGCAGCAGGGCCCAGAGCAGCCCGGCCGCGTAGCCGGCCGACAGCAGCCACGCGGCGCCCAGGGCGGCGATCGCGGGTGCGGTGTAGCCGGCGAGCAACGTGATGACCATGCCCGCCCCGGTCCGCGGCCCCTTCGACACGGTCAGGCCCGAGGTGTCCGAGTGCAGTCGGATGCCCGTCAGCCGACGACCGGTCAGCACCGCGGCGAGGCCGTGCCCGCCCTCGTGCACGACGGTGACGGCGTGCCGCACCGTGTGCCAGATGCCCGGCAGCAGCACGAGCAGGAGGCCGGCGGCGACGCTGCCGAGCAGCCACGAGCCGGGCAGGGGGGCGGCGAGCTGGCTGATCCGGGCCCAGAGGTCGGTGAGTGCGTCCACCCGACGAGCCTAGGAGGCGCGGTGCGCGGGGTCGCGCACCGCGCCTCCTCGGCCCTGCCGCGGTCGCCCCCGGGGCGGGTCGTCCTCCAGGCTGATCTTGGGCCGTTCCGGGCGTCCTCCCACCGACCGGTGCCGCACCATGGACGGATGCGTCGCGCCGTCCTCCTCCTGCTCACCCTCGTCTACCTCGCCGGGGTCGCCTGGATGACCCTGCGACCGAGCGTCTACGACGCGGACACCGGAGCGTTGCTCTGGCGGGCGCTCGACGTCTTCGCCCGGCACGACGAGACCTCGTGGATCACCTTCGCCCGGGTCGAGGCCGCGGCGAACGTGGCGATGTTCGTCCCGATGGGCATGTTCCCGGCGCTCCTGCTGCCGAAGCGCTTCTGGTGGGTCGGCATCGTGGTCGGGTTCGCCGCGACGGTGGGCATCGAGACCTTCCAGGCGACGTACCTGTCGGCCACGCGCTTCTCCGACCCGCAGGACCTCGTCATGAACACCCTCGGGGCCGCGATCGGCGCGGCGTTCGTCGGACTCGTCCTGCCCCGGCGGCGTCGGGGTCGGGGACGGGGCCGATCGCGACAGGGGTCGGCGGCGCCCGTCTGGTAGGCTCCTCAGGTTGCCGTCTGAACGGCCGCGG
Source organism: Frigoribacterium sp. CFBP 8759 (assembly GCF_014841655.1). NCBI lineage: Bacteria > Bacillati > Actinomycetota > Actinomycetes > Micrococcales > Microbacteriaceae > Frigoribacterium > Frigoribacterium sp. CFBP 8759. Next base: position 57,298 of record NZ_JACYUH010000001.1, on the reverse strand, counting down.
AGAAAGAGAGCTCGCACATCCGGTGACGAGCACCGCGCAACGAACTGAAAGGGGATCCCTCCATGGCACTCGCACCTGACGTCAAGACCCGGATCATCGAAGAATACGCGACCCACCCCGGCGACACCGGATCCCCCGAGGTCCAGGTCGCCGTGATGACGCAGCGCATCCTCGACCTGACCGAGCACCTCAAAGAGCACAAGCACGACCACCACTCGCGTCGTGGCCTGTTGCTGCTCGTCGGCCAGCGCCGTCGCCTCCTGGGCTACCTGTCCAAGGTCGACATCGAGCGCTACCGCACGCTCATCGGTCGTCTCGGCCTGCGCCGCTAGTCCTCGCGCTCCGGACGTCTCGACGACGGCCCCCTCGGCACCCAGCTCCGGCTGCACGCCGAGGGGGCCGTTCTCTCGTTCCGGGGGAGGGGCGGTGCCCGTGCCCGAGGGCAGGTGCGGCGCTCAGTACCAGTTGTTCGCGACCGAGTGCGCCCACGCGGCGCACATCGTGCCGTAGCGGCCCTGGATGTACCCGATGCCCCAATCCACCTGGGTGCGGTAGTTCGTCTGCCAGTCCAGTCCACTCGAGGCCATCTTGTTGCCGGGCAGGGCCTGGGGGATGCCGTAGGCACCGCCCGACGGGTTGGTCGCGTTGGTGCGCCAGCCCGATTCTTTGTTCCAGAGCTGGACGAGGCAGGTGTACTCGGCCCCGGACCCGACCTTCGTGGCCGCGTAGGCCTTGGCGCCCGCCGGGTCGTTCACCGCTCCGGTCGGGGGAGGCGTCGCTCCGCCGGGACGTCCCGTGCCGGGGACGGTCGCCCCGCCCCCGGACGATCCACCACCCCCGGACGATCCGCCACCTCCGGACGATCCGCCACGTGACGGCGCCCTCGCGGCGGCGGCGGCCTGGGCCTTCGCCGCGGCCTCCTGCGCCGCGTACGCCTGCTGCGCGGCGACCCCGGCCCGGTACTGCTGTTCGAGCTCCGCCGTCGAGTCCTTCAGGGCGGCGAGCTGGGCGTAGAGGTCGGACGACCTCTGGGTGGCGCTGGCCACCTCGGCGTCCGCGGTCGCCTGCGCCGCGGCGGCCTGGTCGGCCGTGGCCCGGGCATCACGCGCGAGCGAGTCGCGCCGGTCGGCCGCGGTCGTCGCCTGCTCGCTGAGGGACGACACCGTGTTGCTCGCGGTCGTGGCGTCGGCGAGCACCGTCTGCCACCGGTCGCCGAGCTGCGTGAGCGAGCCCAACTGGTACAGCGCGGCCCCGGGGTCGGGCGACGTGAAGAGGTCGGTGCCCAGGGTCTGCGTGCCGCCGGTGCGGAACAGGCTGCCGGCGAGCTGGCCGGCCTCCCGCTCCGCCGTGTCGGCGGTGGCCCGCGCACGCTCGGCGTCGGCCGAGAGCTCGTCCGCTCGCTGCGACGCCGCCGCGAGGTCGGACTGCGCCGCCGCGTCGGCCTGGTCGGCGAGGACCGCCTCGTCGCTGCGGTCGGACGCGGCCTTCTCGAGGCTGTCGAGCGACGCGTCGATCAGGCCGACCTGCGCCTGGGTCGCCGCAGCGTTCCCCTTCGCGGCCTCGACCTGGGCCCAGGTCGGGTACCCCGCGGCGGACGCGGCGGACGGCGCCACGAGCGTCGTCAACACGAGAGCCAAGGAGGCGCCGGTCGCCACCGCGAGGCGGCTCGCGCGACGATCCCGGCCGGACCTGTCGTGAGCACGCATGGAACCGACCCTAACGCCGTCCCCCCGGCACCGCGCCTCCCCGTCCGGGCGACACCCGCGTCGCGGACCCCGGCCGGACGGGTCCGAGTGCTAAGATCGCGCTCGGAGCAGGCCGGTACGGCTGCTGGTCACCGGTGGTGACAGGCGGAATGCCCCGACCGACGCCGAGCGTCCGGGTCGGGTGCGGGGTCCGACCGTTTCTACTGTTGGCCAGACGTGCCACCGCCTCCGTCGCGTTGTTGCACGTGCATGTCGCCATGCCGTCCACGCCGCCCGCTCCGGTACACATCGATGCCCACACGGGGCCTCGATGCAAAACAAAGAGGAGTAGCCCCCACATGGAGGGTCCAGAGATCAAGTTCGGCGAAGCCGTCCTCGACAACGGCAAGTTCGGCAAGCGCACCATCCGATTCGAGACCGGTCGTCTCGCCCAGCAGGCTCAGGGAGCCGTCGCTGCCTACCTCGACGAAGACACCATGCTCCTGTCGGCCACGAGCGCCAGCAAGAAGCCGAAGGACAACTTCGACTTCTTCCCGCTCACCATCGACGTCGAAGAGCGTTCGTACGCCGCGGGCAAGATCCCCGGCTCGTTCTTCCGCCGCGAGGGTCGCCCCTCGACCGAGGCCATCCTGGTCTGCCGCCTCATCGACCGGCCGCTGCGTCCCTCGTTCGTCGAGGGTCTGCGCAACGAGGTCCAGGTCGTCATCACGGTGCTGAGCATCGCTCCCGACGAGTTCTACGACGCCCTCGCGATCAACGCGGCCAGCGCCTCCACCCAGATCTCGGGTCTGCCGTTCTCCGGCCCCATCGCCGGTGTGCGTCTCGCCCTGATCGGTGACCAGTGGGTCGCCTTCCCCAAGGCCAGCCAGCTCGCGGACGCCGTCTTCGACCTGACCGTCGCGGGCCGTGTCGTCACCGACGCCGCCGGCAACGAGGACGTCGCGATCATGATGGTCGAGGCCGAGGCCACCGAGCACGCCTGGGGTCTCATCCAGGGCGGCGCCACGAAGCCCGACGAGGCGATCGTGGCCCAGGGCCTCGAGGCCGCCAAGCCCTTCCTCAAGCAGCTCGTCGACGCCCAGGCGACGATGGCCGCCCAGGCCGCGAAGGAGATCGCCGACTACCCGGTGTTCCTCCCCTACACCGACGAGGTGCTCGAGGCCGTCACGGCCGCCGCCGGCACCGAGCTCGCCGAGGTCTACAAGATCGCCGGCAAGATCGAGCGCCAGGACGCCGACGACGCCCTCAAGTCGCGTGTCAAGGACGCGATCGCCGCGAAGGTCGACGCGGGCGAGCTGCCCGACACGGCCCTCGGCCAGGTCGGTGCCGCCTACAAGTCGGCCACGAAGAAGGTCGTCCGCGACCGCATCCTCACCGAGCAGATCCGCATGGACGGCCGCGGCCTCGCCGACATCCGTCCGCTCGACGCCGAGGTGCAGGTCATCCCGCGCGTCCACGGCTCCGCCATCTTCCAGCGCGGCGAGACCCAGATCATGGGCGTCACCACGCTGAACATGCTCAAGATGGAGCAGCAGATCGACTCGCTGAGCCCGGTCACCAAGAAGCGCTACCTGCACCACTACAACTTCCCGCCCTACTCGACCGGTGAGACCGGCCGCGTCGGGTCGCCGAAGCGTCGCGAGATCGGGCACGGCTTCCTCGCCGAGCGCGCCCTCGTGCCGGTGCTGCCCAGCCGCGAAGAGTTCCCCTACGCGATCCGTCAGGTGTCCGAGGCCCTCGGCTCCAACGGTTCGACGTCGATGGGTTCGGTCTGCGCGTCGACCCTGTCGCTGCTCAACGCCGGTGTGCCCCTCAAGGCCCCGGTCGCCGGCATCGCCATGGGACTCGTCTCCGACACCGTCGACGGTCAGACCCGCTACGCGGCCCTGACCGACATCCTCGGTGCCGAAGACGCTCTGGGCGACATGGACTTCAAGGTCGCCGGCACGAGCGAGTTCGTCACGGCGATCCAGCTCGACACCAAGCTCGACGGTCTGCCGACCGCCGTGCTCGACGCCGCCCTCAAGCAGGCCAAGGAGGCGCGCACCGCCATCCTCGGCGTGCTCAACTCGGCGATCGACGCCCCCGACGAGATGGCCCCGACCGCGCCCCGCGTGATCTCGGTCCAGATCCCGCAGGACAAGATCGGCGAGCTGATCGGCCCCAAGGGCAAGACGATCAACGCCATCCAGGACGAGACCGGCGCCGACATCAGCATCGAAGAAGACGGAACCGTCTACATCGGTGCCGTCGACGGCCCCTCGGCCGAGGCCGCCCGCGCCCAGGTCAACGCGATCGCCAACCCGACCAACCCCGAGATCGGCGAGCAGTTCCTCGGCACGGTCGTCAAGATCGCGTCCTTCGGTGCGTTCGTCTCGCTCCTCCCCGGCAAGGACGGCCTGCTGCACATCAGCGAGGTCCGCAAGCTCGCCGGCGGCAAGCGCGTCGAGAACGTCGAGGACGTCCTCGGCGTCGGCCAGAAGATCCTCGTCGAGATCACGAAGATCGACGACCGCGGCAAGCTCTCGCTCGCCCCGGTCGTGGCGGAAGAAGCCGACACCGACTCGAGCGGAGCGACCGAGCAGTCGACCGACGAGTCCGTCGACGCGTAGTCACCGCACCACGAAGGGCCCGCCCCGACCTCGGTCGGGGCGGGCCCTTCGCCGTCCCGGCGGGGCTCCCTGGTCGCTGCCGGAGCAGGAGGCGCGTCCCCCGGATCGGGGCGGCGACACGGCGTAACGATTGGGTGCGGCGGCGGCGGAAACCGGGCGCGTGGCCGTATTCTTGATCGTGGAGGGCGAACCATACCCCATGCGATTGCACAGAGTCGCATCGGGAGTTCGCGACGAGGAAGGAACGGCGTGACCGAGACGACGGCCGAGCTCGCCCGTTCTGCCACGTCCGACTTCGCCGCCGCGGCCGCCATCGCGGCCGCCGCCGCCCGGGCCTCCGCCGCCCAGCCCACCGTTCCCGTCGATCTCGGCATCATCCAGCCGCGCCGCCGTCTGGGCCTCTCCGACCTCAAGGTCTTCCCCCTGGCCCTCGGCGGCAACGTGTTCGGGTGGACGGCCGACCAGGCCGAGACGACCTCCGTGCTCGACGCCTACTTCGATCTCGGCGGCAACTTCGTCGACACGGCCGACTCCTACGCCGGGGGTCGCAGCGAGATCATGATCGGATCGTGGATGCGCTCCCGTCGATCACGCGACGACATGGTCGTGTCCACCAAGGTGGGCAAGAGCGCCGACAACCCCGGTCTGACCCCCCGCGCGATCGAGCGGGCCGTCGACGCGTCCCTCGAGCGGCTCGGAACCGACCGCATCGACCTGCTCTACTTGCACGTGGACGACACCGAGGTGGCGTTCGAGCGCACCCTGCTGGCCGTCGACCACCTCATCCGGGTGGGCAAGGTCCGATGGTTCGGCGGTTCCCACCACTCGGGCAACCGCCTCTACGAGGCCCGCATCGCGGCGGGGATGCTCGGAATCGCCCCGATGGTGGCCCTGCAGAACCAGTACAACCTTCTCGACCGGTCCGAGTACGAGAAGGGCCTGGCGCACGTCGCCGCGCAGCAGCGACTCGCCGTCATGCCGCGCTTCGCCCTCGCCAGTGGGTTCCTCACGGGCAAGTACCGTTCGCGCTCCGACTTCGCCCACAGCCCCCGTCGCCGGGCGCTCGCGAAGTACTTGTCCAAGAGGGGCCTCAAGGTCGTGCACGAGCTGGACCGCATCGCGTCCGTCCACGAGGTCTCGAGTGCTGCGATCGCGCTGGCCTGGTTGCTCGCCAAGCCGAACGTCGTGGCACCGGTGGCCAGCGCGACGAACGCCAAGCAGGTCTACGAACTCGCCCAGGCCGCGCGGGTGCAGCTCACACGCAACCAGGTCCTCGACCTCGACCGCGCCTCGGCCTGACCGCCAGGCGACGTGGTCGGCCCGTACCTGGGGGTACCCGACGACGACGTCCGCGGGGACGGCGCCACGGTGACGCGCTGCCGGGACAGCGCCCATGGTGACGTCGATGTGCTGCGTCGTCCGCCGATGACCTAGGCGGCGACGAGGAGCCGCTCCGCCGTGCGGCGCAGGGAAGCCGCCGCGGCGATGGCGTCGCCGGCGTAGGCGCCCACCTGGGCGCCGTCGAGGGCGAGGACGAGATCGTCCGCTGCGTCGCCCGGCAGGGGGTGGCCCGCGACCTTGAAGAGGGAGACCATCTCGGCCGTCAGCCACTCGCGGTGCTCGGCGATGGCGAGACGGACGGGGTGGGTCGGATCGCTGAACTCGGACGCCGCGTTGGCGAAGGCCGAGCCTCGGAACGACACGGTCTGGAGTCGGGCGCCGACCGCCTCGAGGTACGCCTCGAGGGTCGCGCGGCCCCCGTCGTGGGCCTCGACCAGGGCGGACAGCTCGGCCGCCTCGAGGTCGTGACGACCGGCGAGGTACTCGAGCACGAGGGTGTCCTTCGCGCCGAAGTGCTTGTAGAACGTCGCCTTGGTCACCGACGACTCGGCGATGAGGCGGTCGACGCCGACGACGCGGACGCCCTCGTCGTAGAACAGGCGATCGGCGGTCGTCAGGACGCGGGATCGGGCACCGGGGACGGGGGAGTCGGCGCGAGGGCGACCAGGGAGACGCTGGACGGCCGGTTGGGGGGAATCGACCGTCACAGCGTGGCTCCTTGGGACGTCTCGGCTAGAAGCCGCGTGGGGGACGCGCGCTCCGGACCTTCTGACGACGTCCGACCAGCCGCCGACGACGACCATCAGGGGGGATGGGGTCGTCGTCGGTGGTCTGACTCTAACACCGATGAGGACAAACAGAGTTGTCTGTTTGTCCTCAGAATCGTCCCCCAGTTCGGGTGCCAGCCGTCCCGTGGGGCTCACGGACTACCGCAGGGGAGGTCGCCTAGGCTCGACATGATGAACGGCCCTGTCTCCTTCCCGCTCGACGAGGTCGAGATCTCCTTCCGCGCCACGGGCGACGCGCTGGTGAGGCGCACCGTGCTGCCCTCGGGCGTCCGGGTGCTCAGCGAGCGCATGCCCGGGGCGCGCAGCACGACCATCGGCCTCTGGGTCGCGGTCGGGTCCCGTGACGAGTCGGACGCCGAACGGGGGTCGACCCACTTCCTCGAGCACCTCCTCTTCAAGGGCACCCCGACCCGTTCCGCCCTCGACATCGCGGTGTCGTTCGAGTCGGTGGGTGGCGAGCACAACGCCGCGACGGCCAAGGAGTACACCTGCTACTACGCCCGGGTGCGCGACGTCGACCTCGACGACGCGATCGACGTGCTCACCGACATGGTGACCTCGTCGACCCTCGACCCGGCCGAATTCGAGACCGAACGTGGGGTGATCCTCGAAGAACTCGCCATGGCGGAGGACGATCCCGCCGACATGGCCGGTGAGCGGCTCTTCGAGTCGGTCTTCGGCGACCACCCGCTCGGTCGTCCCATCGGGGGTTCGCCCGAGAGCATCCGTGCTGCGGCCCGCGACGACGTGGATCGGCACTACCGCGCGAACTACCGTCCGCAGGATCTCGTCGTGTCCATCGCCGGGGCGGTCGACCACGACCGAGCACTCGAACGGTTGACGGCGGCGCTCGACCGGGCCGGGTGGCCCACCGAGGCGGCGTCGCCCGTGCCCCGTCGCGACGACGCGCCCGTCGGGCTCGTCGCGGGCGAACCGCTCCAGGTGATCCGGCGTCCCCTCGAGCAGGCCACCGTCCTGCTGGGGCTGCCGGGCATCTCCGTCGGGGACGACCGTCGACCCGCCCTGGCCGTGCTGAACTCGGTGCTCGGCGGGGGCATGTCGTCTCGACTGTTCCAAGAGATCCGTGAGCGCCGTGGACTCGCCTACTCGGTCTACTCGTTCGCCCCGAGCTACTCCGACGCCGGTCTCTTCGGGCTCTATGCCGGGTGCACGCCCGCCAACGCCGGTGAGGTCGCCCGGCTCATGCTCGGCGAGCTCGAAGGCCTCGCCACCGACGGCATCACCGACGACGAGCGCCGACGAGCCCTCGGCCAACTCGGAGGGGCGGCGGCCCTCGCCCTCGAGGACAGCGACACCCGGATGAACCGCCTTGGTCGAGCCGAGATCTCGACCGGTGAGTTCGTCGACCTCGACACGTCCCTCGCCCGGGTCGAGGCCGTGACGTCCGACGACGTCCGGACGTTGGCGGACCGCCTCCTCTCCGGCCCCTTGTCGACCGTGCTGGTGGGCGAGGTCGACGAGACGTCCTTCCCGATCCCGACGACGACGTCGGGAGCGACCCCTCGATGAACCAGGAGACGACGGTGTCCCATTACCTCTACCTCGTCCGGCACGGCGAACAGCAGGACGCCGAGCACGGACTGCCCGACGGTCCACTGAGCGAACGGGGCAAACGCCAGGTGCGCCTCCTCGCCGAGCGCCTCGGGGGAGTCCCCTTCGACGCAGCGTGGCACTCCCCGCTCGAGCGTGCCGAAGAGACGGCCGCGATCATGACCGAGCGCATGCCGGCACTCGAGTCACAGCCGTCGACCCTCCTCTTCGACTGCGTGCCGTCCGGTCCGACGGCCGACATGCCGTCGTCCTACAAGCCGTTCTTCGGCGGGGTCACGGACGAGCAGATCGAGGCCGGGCAGGCCCAGATGTCCGACGCGGTCGCCGAGTGGCTCACCCCGGCCCGAGAGGACCGCCACGATCTCCTCATCACGCACAACTTCGTGATCGGGTGGTTCGTCCGCGAGGTGTTCGGAGCACCCGACTGGCGGTGGATGGGCGTCAACCAGGCCAACGCCGGGTTGACGATCATCCGGGTGCGATCGGCGAAGCCGCCGGAGCTCGTGACGCACAACGACCTCGGGCACCTGCCCGTCGAGCTGCGCACCGGCCTTCCGGTCGAACAGCCCTTCTGACCTCTTCGTCCGCCGGTGCCACCCCCCTCAGGCGGTCCCGCGCGGGTCCTCTGCCCGGACGGCCTTGCCGTACCACGTCGTGGCGTTCGGGTTCGCGTTGTAGGGCTCGATCGTCGCGTATCCCGCGCTGCGGTAGAGCCCTCCGGCAGCCGCCAGGCTGTCGTTCGTGTCGAGCACGATCTCGTCGGCCCCGAATGCGGACGCCCGACGTTCGAGTTCGTCCAGCAAGGCCCGACCGAGACCCAGTCCCCGGCCCGCGGGACGCACGTAGAGGTGCTTGACCTCGTACCGCACGGCCCCCGAGGCCGAGGGGGCGATGAGTCGGATGCCGCCGCACGCGATCGGCTCGGAGGCCCGACCCGCGTCCGGGTCGGCCGCTTCTCCCTCGACGACGACGAACACGCCGCCCGGCGGCACGAAGGCCGTGGCGTCGGGCAGGGTCGTCGTGTACGTGCCCTGTGCCGAGGGGAAGGTGCTCTCGCGCTCGGTGAAGTACTCGGTCAGGAGGGCGGCGGCATCGGGGGAGGAGACGCTCTTCTCGCGGAACCTGGGCATGCCGTCCATGCTAGGTCGCGGCGCGGCCCGGTCCGTCGTGGTGCCCCCGGTAAGTTGGACGGCATGACTTCGCGCATCGCCGTGGTGGGAGCCACCGGCACCCTCGGTTCGTTCATCGTCGACCTCGTCGAGCGCACCCCGGGGCTCGAGCTCCACGCCGGTCTCTCGTCCCGCGACGATCTCGACGACGTCCTCGGGGCCGACCTCGTCGTCGACGTCACGCACCCTGCCGTCAGTCCGGGGATCGTCGAGCACGTCGTCCGCGCGGGCATCCCGGTGCTCGTCGGAACCTCGGGCTACAACGCCGAACGCCTGGCCCGTCTCTCGACGGTCGTCTCCGACGCGGACGGCCCCGGCGTCCTGGTGGTGCCGAACTTCTCGATCGGTTCGGTGCTCGCGACGCGGTTCGCCACCCTCGCGGCGCGCTTCTACGAATCCGTCGAGATCGTCGAGGCGCACCATCAGGGCAAGGTCGACTCGCCGTCGGGCACGGCCGTGCGCACGGCGGAACTCATCGCCGAGGCTCGTCGGGACCTCGGCCCGGTGTCGGCGCCGCACGCGGACCAACGGGCCAGGGGTCAGCAGGTGGCGAGTGTGCCGGTGCACAGCATGCGCCTGCGCGGCGTCGTCGCGAGGCAGGAGGTCGTCTTCGGCGGTGACGGCGAGACCCTCACTCTCACGCACGACACGCTCTCGCAGCGCGCGTACGAGAAGGGGCTCCTCGTCGCCATCGAGGCCACCCCGGGCGTGACCGGGGTCGTCGTGGGGCTCGACGCCGTCCTGCCCCTCGAATCGTGAAGGGGCGTGCGGCCGCGCTCCTGATGGCGCTGCTCCTGCTCCTCTACGTCGTGCTGGTCGGTCAGCGGGCCGTCCTCTTCCTGTCGACGGGCGAACCGGTCGCCATCGCGCTCGGCGTCGCCCTGCTCGTCCTCCCCCTCCTGGGATTGTTCGCCTTGGTGGTCGAACTGCGCTTCGGTCTGCGCACACAGCAGATCGTCGGGCAACTCGCGGCCGAGGGCGGATTGCCGGTCGACGACGTGCCACGGCGTACCTCCGGTCGGTACGAGCGCGAGGCGGCCGACGCGGCGTTCCCCGCCTACAAGACGGCCGTCGAGGCGGCACCCGACGACTGGCGCGCGTGGTTCCGCCTGGGCCTGGCCTACGACGCCTGCGGTGACCGCCGACGAGCTCGTCAGGCCCTGCGCTGGGCCATCAAGCTCCGGCGCGAGACGGCCGGCTGAACCCGCCCGCCCGAGTCGTGCCCGTGCTCAGAGCGCGTCGACGAACGCGGTCAGCGCGTCCTCGACCGTGCGGTGCCTGAAGGTGAAGCCGTCGCGCTCGAGCACCTCGGGCACGACCTGCTGGCTCGGCAGCAGCATCTCCCGCCCGGCCTCCTGCATGGCGGTCGAGATGACGGCCTCGGGAACGCCCAGCAGGTAGGGACGGTGCAGGTCGGCCGCCAGGGTGCGCGTCACGAGATCGCTCGTCGCCGGCGTGGGGCCGACCAGGTTCACGGGTCCCGAGACGGACGACGTGAGGAGGTGCACGATCGCGGCGGCCTCGTCGTGCAGGCTGATCCAGGGCCAGAACTGGTCGCCGGTGCCGAGTCGCGAGCCGAGCCCCAGCTTGGTGAGCGGCAGCAGGGGCTTGAGCGCGCCTCCTCCGGGGCCGATGACGATGCCGGTCCGCAGCATCACGACGCGCGTGGCCTCGGGGGCCTTCCGGGCGGCGGCCTCCCAGGCGACGACGACGTCGCTCAGGAACCCCTCACCCCGGCCGCTCGACTCGATGAGTCGTTCGCCGGGCCGATCGCCGTAGACGCCGACGGCCGAGCCGCTGAGGAACGTCGAGGGCGCCGTGGACGCCGCCGCCATGCCGTCGACGAGCGTCGACGTCGCGGCCAGACGTGACTCGAGGATCTCGCGCTTGTACCCGGCCGTCCAGGGCAGACGACCCAAGGAGGCGCCGGCCAGGTTCACGACGGCGTCCGCGCGGGCGATCAGGTCGTGGTCGACGATGCCGGCGCTGGGCACCCAGGTGTACTCGTCGTCGGCCCGGGGTTCGCGACGCACCAGCGAGAGCGGACGGTGGCCTGCCTCGCGCAGCTGGCGGGTGAGTTCGGTGCCGATCATGCCGCTGGCGCCGGAGATCAGGACGGTGAGTGCGTCGGTCATGGGGACACCGTATTCCGGCCCGCTGGGGGAGCGTCCGCCGGTGGCGCGGGCGCTTCCCGTCGGGAGCGCCCTGCGAGGTAGAGTCGACGCCGTGCCCGAGACCGAAGCCACCCCCGCCGTGCCCTCCGACAAGACCCCCGAGTTCCGTTCCGACGTCACCGTCGAGCTGGTCCGCTCGAGTGCCCACGACTCCGACGTGCTGTTCGCGGCCCGGGTCTCCACCATGGGCGAGCTCACACTCGACGGCGCGCAGGCGTCGGCCGACGGGGCCCAGGCGACCAAGGGTGCCGGCCTGATCAACTACCTGATGCGCGACCGTCACGGCTCGCCGTTCGAGCACAACTCGATGACCTTCTACGTGCAGGCGCCGATCTTCGTCTTCCGCGAGTTCATGCGTCACCGCATGGCCAGCTACAACGAAGAGAGCGGTCGTTACCGCGAGCTGAACCCGGTCTTCTACGTCCCCGCTCCCACGCGCAACCTGCAGCAGGTCGGCAAGCCCGGCGCCTACGACTTCCTGCCCGGCACACCCGAGCAGTCCGCGCTGGTCGACGAGGCCACCCGCGCCGCGTCGGTGCAGGCGTTCGAGGCCTACCAGCGCATGCTGGACGCCGGCATCGCCCGCGAGGTCGCGCGGATCGTGTTGCCGTTGAACATCTACTCGTCGATGTACGTGACCGTGAACGCACGGTCCCTGATGAACTTCCTGAGCCTCCGGACGAAGCGCGAGGGCACCCACTTCCCGTCGTTCCCGCAGCGCGAGATCGAGATGTGCGCCGAGAAGATGGAAGACCTCTGGGCCGAGCTCATGCCGCTCACCTACGCGGCGTTCGGGGCGAACGGGCGCGTCGCCCCCTGACGGCCGTCGTCGCCGACGCGACCGGCGCCTCCTGACCGGGGCGTCGGACGCCTCACGAGGAGGTCGGGCCCGACGCGAGCCAGTACGCTGGAGGGCGTGTCGAACATCAGCAACCCCTTCGGTCAGGTCCTCGTCGCCCTCGTGACGCCGTTCACCGCTGACGGCGAGGTCGATTGGCCTGCTGTCGAGAAGCACATCGACGACTGCATCAGCGCCGGGGCCGACGGCATCGTCGTCACGGGCACGACGGGCGAGACCAGCACGCTGACCGACCCCGAGAAGCTCCGACTCGTCGAGGTGGGCAAGTCGGTCGCCGCAGGCCGGGCCAAGATCATCACGGGTGGCGGGTCGAACGAGACGGCGCACGCCATCCAGCTCTACAAGGCCAGCGAGAAGGCCGGCGCCGACGGCGTCATGATCGTCACGCCTTACTACAACAAACCCACGCAGGCCGGTGTGCTCACGCACTTCCGCATGATCGCCGACGCGACCGACCTGCCGGTCATCCTGTACGACATCCCGGGCCGAACCGGCATCCCGATCAAGTACGAGACCCTGCTCCGGGCCGCCAAGCACCCGAACATCGTCGCCGTGAAGGACGCCAAGGGCGACTTCGCCGAAGTCAGTCGGGTCCTGAACCAGACCGACCTCCTCTACTTCTCGGGCGACGACGCCAACGTGCTGCCCCACCTCGCCATCGGCGCCTCGGGCCTCATCGGCGTCACCGCGAACATCGCCGCGGCGCCGTACCGCACCATCGTCGACGCCGTGAACGCCGGCGACCTGCACACCGCGACCGAGGCGCACCAGATGCTCGAGCCGCTCGTGCGCGCCGTCATGACGCACGTGCCGGGCACCGTCGCGGCGAAGTACATCCTGCACGGCCTCGGTCGCATCTCGAGCCCCCGCGTGCGCCTCCCCCTGGTCGGCCCGGAAGACAGCGAGGCCGCCCTGATCGAGGACGAGCTGTCGCACGTGGGCTCGATCCCCGGCCTCGACCTCAGCCGCTTCCGGCCCGACCGCAACGCGGCGGCCGGCGGTGCGCTGCCCAAGGTGCACGGCACCACGCGCTGACCTCCTGATCCCCGCCGACGACGTCGTCGGCCGCAGACCTCCCGCACAGAGGGGCACGAGCCCCACGCCAACCGAAGGAACAGATGCCCACGACAATCCACGCCCCCCGAGAACTCGCCAAGGGCACGCTCCGCGTGATCCCGGTCGGCGGGCTCGGCGAGATCGGCCGCAACATGACGGTCTACGAGATCGACGGCAAGCTGCTCATCGTCGACTGCGGAGTGCTCTTCCCCGAAGAGCACCAGCCCGGCGTCGACCTGATCCTGCCCGACTTCTCGCCCATCCGTGATCGCCTCGACGACATCCTCGCCGTCGTGCTGACGCACGGCCACGAGGACCACATCGGCGCTGTGCCCTACCTCCTGCGTCTCCGCAAGGACATCCCGCTGATCGGTTCGCAGCTGACGCTCGCGCTGATCGAGGCGAAGCTCAAAGAGCACCGCATCACGCCTTACACCCTGGCCGTCAAAGAGGGTGGGCGCGAGTCGCTCGGGCCGTACGACCTCGAGTTCATCGCGGTCAACCACTCGATCCCGGACGCTCTCGCCGTCGCCATCCGCACGTCGGCCGGCACCGTGCTGCACACCGGCGACTTCAAGATGGACCAACTGCCGCTCGACGACCGCATCACCGACCTCCGGGCGTTCGCCCGCCTCGGTGAAGAGGGCGTGGACCTCTTCCTGCCCGACTCGACGAACGCCGACGTGCCCGGGTTCACCGCGCTCGAGCGGGACATCGGGCCCGTGCTCGACGACGTGATCCGCCGGGCTCCGCGTCGCGTGGTCGTCGCGAGCTTCTCCAGCCACGTGCACCGCGTCCAGCAGGTGCTCGACGCGGCTCACGCCAACGGTCGCCGCGTGGCCTTCATGGGCCGCTCGATGGTCCGCAACATGGGCATCGCGGCCGACCTGGGGTACCTCAAGGTGCCGGACGGCGTCCTGATCGACGCCAAGAAGGCCAAAGACCTTCCCGACGACCGCATCGTCTACATGAGCACCGGGTCACAGGGCGAGCCGATGGCCGTCCTCGCCCGCATGGCGAACCTCGAGCACCAGATCGAGATCGGCGCGGACGACACGATCATCCTCGCGTCGAGCCTGATCCCCGGCAACGAGAACGCGGTCTACCGCGTCATCGACGGCCTCACCAAACTCGGGGCCAAGGTCGTCCACAAGGGCAACGCCAAGGTCCACGTCTCGGGGCACGCCTCCGCCGGCGAGCTGTTGTACTGCTACAACATCCTGCGGCCGAAGAACGTCATGCCCGTCCACGGCGAGCACCGGCACCTGTACGCGAACGCGGCGTTGGCGGTCCGGACCGGCGTGCCGCAGAAGAACACCATCCTCGGCGAGGACGGCATCGTCGTCGACCTGCGCGACGGAGTCGCCGAGGTCGTCGGCCAGCTCGACATCGGTTACGTCTACGTCGACGGCTCGACCGTCGGCGAGATCACCGACGCCGATCTGAAGGACCGCCGCATCCTGAGCGAAGAGGGCTTCATCTCGGTCTTCATCGCGATGGACGCGTCCACGGGCCGTGTCGTGGTCGGACCCGAGATCCAGTCGCGTGGCTTCGCAGAAGACGAGCGGGTCTTCGACGACGTCAAGCCCAAGATCATCGCGGCCCTCACCGAGGCGGCGGAGAACGGCACGCGCGACACGCATGCCTTCAGCCAGGTCGTGCGGCGCACGGTCGGTCGCTGGGTGAACACGCAGCACCGTCGTCGTCCGATGATCGTGCCGGTGGTCATCAGCGCCTGACGCGCAGGCACACGACGACGGCCCACGGAAGACCCCGTGGGCCGTCGTCGTACCCCGGGCGCGAGGCCGGCACCCTGATGGTCCTCGAGGAGGGCATCGCGGGCCCGCAGTCATCCTCGGGGGTGAGGCGGCGACACCCGGTGCGTCGATACGGTGACGTCTGACACGTCAGTACATCGACCGGGGGTAGCCGTGCGCATCGCCAAAGTCTGGGTCTTCCCGATCCTGCGCATCCTGATCTTCGTCGCCATCGCGGCGGCACTCGTCAAGCTCGCGTTCTTCGCGGCGCCGGCCGTCGGCGACGACACCGTCGCCGTGCCGACCGGCGAGCTGGTCGAACCACAGGTCGCCGTGGCCGTCGGCACCATCACGAACGACGTGGTGGTGGACGCGAGCGTCGTCGCCGACCCCGCGGCTCCCGTGCCCGCGACGCTGGCGGGCACGGTCACCGGCGTCGACGTCGTCAAGGGACAGGCGGTCGCGGCGGGGGACCGACTCGCGACGCTCCGGTCCGAGACGCCGCAGGAGCCCCTGGTGGCCGCCGACGGCACCGTGACCGAGCGCAAGCCGATCGTCAAGACCGCCGTCATCACGGCACCCGTGGCCGGGACGATCTCGGCCGTCGCGGTGATCAAGGACCAGACGGTCGTCGTGGGTGACGCGGTCGCGCAGGTCGCGCCTCCCACCTTCCACGTGACGGGGTCGCTCGCTGCCGACCAGCTGTACCGGCTCGTCAGCCGCCCGACCGAGGGTTCCGTCGCGATCACCGGGGGACCGGCGCCGTTCCCGTGCACGGCGCTCACCGTCGGGGGGAGCACCCCCTCGTCCGCCGGGGTGGACGACGGCGGGGACGCCGGGGCGCCGACGGGGGACTCGTCGGGCCAGAGCGTCTCCTGCGTCGTGCCGGGCGACGTCACCGTGTTCAGCGGACTCGCCGCCAGGCTGACCATCCCTGCCGGTGTCGCCACCGACGTCCTGACCGTGCCCCTCACGGCCGTGGAGGGCGCGGCGGGCAAGGGCGTCGTCTCGGTCGTCGGAGCGGACGGTTCCACCGAGGAGCGCGACATCACGCTCGGCATCAACGACGGCACGATCGTCGAGGTCACGGGTGGCCTCGCCGAGGGCGACCAGGTGCTCGAATTCGTCCCGGGTGCCGCCGCCGCACCACAGGGCGACTGCGTCGACCCGGCCACGGGCGCGGACCTCTGCGGCTGATGGCGCTGATCAGGCTGGAGGCGGTCACCAAGACGGTGCCCCTCTCCGACGACCGGACGCTGGACATCCTCACGGGCGTCGACCTCGAGGTCGACGCCGGCGAGCACGTGAGCATCGTGGGTCGTTCGGGGTCGGGCAAGTCCACGCTGCTCAACATCCTCGGGCTCATCGACGAGCCCACCACGGGGACGCACTGGTTCGACGACGTCGACGTACGCTCGATCCGGCGCGGTCGGCGCGACCGGCTGAGGGGTGCCCAGGTCGGGTTCATCTTCCAGCAGTTCAACCTGCTCCAGGGGCGCTCGGCCCTCGAGAACGTCATGACCCCCCTGCTCTACTCGTCGGGTTCCGAGTTCTGGCGTCGCCGGTCCATCGCGGGCGAGATGCTCGAGCGCGTGGGTCTCGGTCACCGGGCCGACTCCATGCCCCATCGCCTGTCGGGTGGCGAACAACAGCGCGTCGCGATCGCCCGGTCGCTCGTGCGGCGGCCGCGCGTCATCCTCGCCGACGAACCCACCGGTGCCCTCGACGTCGAGACGGGCGCCGGGGTGATGACGCTGCTCGACGGCATCGCAACCGAGAACGAGGCCGCCCTGGTCACCATCACCCACGACCTGGCCGTCGCCGCCCGGGCCTCGAGGCACTACCAGCTCGACACCGGTGTCCTCTCGGCGTCGGTCGACGGAGCTCTCGGAACACCGACGCCTACGTCGTCGTCTGCCGCGTCGACGTCGTCCTTGCGTGACGAGGTCGACGCGTGAAGCGTGTGGTGGCCGACGTGGTGGGGGCTTTCGCCGAGGCCTGGGCCGAACTGCGCGTCAACAAGCTCCGCGTGCTGCTCAGCCTGATCGGCGTCGCAGTCGCCGTCGCGGCCCTGACCGGCGTGGTCGCCCTCGGCGGGCTCGCCGAGCAGTCCTCCCGCGAGAACGCGGAGCGGTTCGGTGGCCGTCCCGCGAACTACTACGTCAACGCCTACTCCAACGGTGCCACGTCGCCGAGCACCAAGGCGATCGCGGACGCCTTCGCCACGACGACGGCACGCTACGGGATCGAGCAGACCAGCCGCGTCGTGTACGGCAATCGAGCCGTCCAGCTGCCGGACGGGGTGACCGAGGTCGGGGCCGTCACGGTCGACGTCCCCTACGGCGAGATGCACCGGGTCGTCATGACGGAGGGGTCGTGGTTCACCGACGGGGACGCGTCACGTCTCGCGCCGCCCGTCATCGTCAACGAGGTGCTCTGGCGGCAGCTCGGCTCCCCACCGTTGTCGTCGCATCCGACCCTGCTGGTCCGAGGGGCGGACTCGGCGACGCTCGTCGTCACCGGAGTCTCGGCCGCGACCGAGTACGACGGTCCGCAGATGTACCTTCTGCCGATCACCGACCACGACCTCGCGCTGGCGAGCTACGGCGCCGAGACCCCGCAGTACGAGATGTGGCTGCCGCCCGAGACCAGCGATGCCCTGAGCGCTCAGGTGGCGTCCGACATGGGGGCCAGCCTCGGCGACGACGTGCAGGTCGACGTGTCGCGACAGGACTACGCCGCAGGCGGCGACGCCGACCCCTTCGGTCCCATCAAGCTGATCATCACCGGGGTCGGTGTGCTGGTGTTGTTGCTGGGCGGTCTCGGCCTCGTCAACATCGCGCTCGTGACCGTCCGTCAGCGCATCCGCGAGATCGGCGTGCGCCGGTCCTTCGGGGCCACGGCTCCTCGGGTCTTCTTCTCGGTCATGCTCGAGAGCGTCGTCGGCACGGTCGTCGCGGGAGCCGTCGGCGTGATGGTGGCCGTCCTGGTCGTCGAGAACCCGACGGTCCAGGGCTTCATCGCGCAGGGCGCCGTCAGCGATCTCCCGCCGTTCCCGGTCGAGGCGGCCCTGATCGGTCTGGCGTCGGCCACGGCGATCGGAGCGGTGGCCGGTCTCCTGCCTGCTCTCGTGGCGATCCGCGTCAAGGTGATCGACGCCATCCGCTACTGACACACACCGGAGCACCTCCGGCCGCTGTCGGTGCCGAGAGGTACCTTGGAGCCCATGGCCACGCCCACCAAGTCGACCGCGCGCGCTCGCTCGTCGTCGCGAGCGTCGCAGACCTCCGGCGTCACAAAGGCGACCAAGAAGCTGCCCGCGTCCCGTCAGCCCGACCCGGTCCCGGACGGCCCAGGGCCGTTCGTGACGGCGTGGATGGGGCTCGCGCACCTGACCGGGGGCGCGTTCCGGCTCCTGGGCAAGGAGTCCCTGGCGAAAGACGAGCGGCGAGACGGCGTGCCGTTCCTACTCGTGCTGCTCGCGATCGCCGGGGCCGTCGTCGAGTGGCTCAACCCGACCAGCCCCCTCGCGGTCGGCTTCGACGCCTACACCTTCGGCGGGCTCGTGGGGCGGGTGGCCTACGCCCTGCCGGTCATCATGATCCTCTTCGCGGGCTGGCTCTTCCGGCACCCGGCGTCCGTCCACGACAACACCCGCATCGGCATCGGACTGGGCCTGTCCATCGTCTCGATCAGCGCTCTGTGCCACATCTTCGGAGGTCAACCCGAGGCCGCCGCCGGGCTCCGGGCCCTCGCCACCGGTGGCGGCGTGCTGGGTTGGGTCGTGGCGTCCTGGCTCGTCGCTCTCGCCACCGAGTGGGTCGCGGTCCCTCTCGTCGTGATCCTCCTGGCGTTCTCGCTGCTCATCATCACCAAGACGCCGCCGAACCGCATCCACCGCCGTCTGGGCGAGCTCTACTCCTACCTCTTCGGCGAGACGACCTCGGCTGCGGACGGGGCCGACGCCGATCCCGACCTCGTCGACCTGGCCGAGTCCGAGTCGTTGCCCTGGTGGCGGCGGAACAAGGACCAGCGCGAGGACGACCCCGCATACGACACCCCACTCGTGAAGGCGGACGAGTCGTCCGCCACCGAGACGTCCGGACGACGTCGACGGAAGAAGCCCGTCTTCGAGCCGAGCGTGGACGACGCGGGCAACGCCGCCGCGGCGGGTGCGGCAGGCTCCGCCGCGCCGACGACGGCTCCGACCGACGTCTTCTCCGCCGACCTCCTCGGCGACCTCGATCGGGCAGAGGACGCCGTCCGTGCCCAGGGGTTCGACGTCCCGTCCGCTCAGCCCACCGCGTCGACCACGGTGCTCCCGGTCGTCCCGGCCGAGCCCGTCGGCGAGAGCGACGCAGCGGCCGACTTCCTGGCGGTCGACCCCGACGAAGCGGCACCGCCCTCTCTCGACGAGATCGACGACGGTGCCGAGAGCGCCCCGTATCGCCTCCCCGCCGCCTCGAGCCTGTCGGTCGGCGAGCCCGCGAAGGCCCGCAGCGAGGCGAACGACGCGATCGTGGCCGCCATCAGCCAGGTGCTCGACCAGTTCAACGTCGACGCCAAGGTGACCGGCCTCAAGCGCGGTCCGACCGTCACGCGGTACGAGATCGAACTCGGTCCCGGCGTCAAGGTCGAGCGGGTCACCGCCCTGACCAAGAACCTCGCCTACGCGGTGGCCTCCAACGAGGTCCGCATCCTGTCGCCGATCCCCGGCAAGAGTGCGATCGGCGTCGAGATCCCCAACACCGACAAAGAGATCGTCGCCCTCGGCGACGTCCTGCGGTCCTCAGCGGCGAGCAAGAGCGTCCACCCGCTCACGATCGGCGTCGGCAAGGACGTCGAGGGCGGCTACGTCGTGGCCAACCTGGCCAAGATGCCGCACCTGCTCGTGGCCGGCGCCACCGGGTCGGGTAAGTCCAGCTTCATCAACTCGATGATCACCTCGTTGCTGATGCGCGCCAAGCCGACCGACGTCCGCATGGTGCTGATCGACCCCAAGCGGGTCGAGCTCTCGATCTACGCCGGCGTGCCGCACCTGATCACGCCCATCATCACGAACCCCAAGAAGGCCGCCGAGGCCTTGCAATGGGTCGTCAAAGAGATGGACATGAGGTACGACGACCTCGCCAGCTTCGGCTTCCGGCACATCGACGACTTCAACCGCGCCGTCGTCGGTGGCGAGATCGTCCTCCCCGTCGGCAGTCAGCGCAAGCTCAAGCCGTACCCCTACCTCCTCGTGGTCGTCGACGAGTTGGCCGACCTCATGATGGTGGCTCCGCGCGACGTCGAGGACAGCATCGTCCGCATCACCCAGCTGGCCCGTGCGTCCGGAATCCACCTCGTTCTCGCGACGCAACGCCCCTCGGTCGACGTCGTGACCGGACTCATCAAGGCGAACGTCCCCTCGCGCTTCGCGTTCGCCGTCTCGAGCGTCACCGACTCGCGGGTGATCCTCGACCAGCCCGGGGCCGACAAGCTCATCGGTCAGGGCGACGGGCTGTTCCTCCCCATGGGTGCTTCCAAGGCCATGCGCGTACAGGGCGCCTGGGTTCAAGAGAACGAGATCGCCCAGGTCGTGGCCCACGTCACCCGCCAGGCGCGACCCGACTACCGCCCCGACGTCGCCGCGGTGGTCGAGAAGCGCGAGATCGACGGTGACATCGGCGACGACCTCGAGTTGCTCCTCGCGGCTGCCGAGCTCGTGGTCAGCACGCAGTTCGGTTCGACGTCGATGCTCCAGCGCAAGCTGCGCGTCGGGTTCGCCAAGGCCGGCCGCCTGATGGACCTCATGGAGTCGCGAGACATCGTCGGTCCGTCCGAAGGGTCGAAGGCTCGCGACGTGCTCGTCACCACCGAGCAGCTCCCCGGTGTGCTCGCGAAGCTGCGCGGGGGCGACGCGGCCTCCGACGCCGGCGCCGGCCGTGCCTCCTCGGGGTCCTCTTCCGCCGCGCGCGCCGACGCCGGTGACTACGACGGCGATCCGGTCGAGGCCATGACCCGTGGGTACGCCGAGGACGACGACGCCGGCAGCGAAGACGCCTGGCACCTGACCGGCAGGGAGTAGACCATGAGCCACGACGACGCCTCCCGCCCGACGGCACCACGCTCGGCCTTCTCGTTCCGAGGGCGGGTGGCCTCGAGAGGGCCCGGGCCCGCCAGCACCGGCAACATCGCGAACGTGATCACCGTCGTGCGCATACTCATGGCGCCGCTGTTCATCTCCTGGTTGCTGATCGACGACGGGGCCGACGGCTCACTCCGCGTCTGGGCCGCTGCCCTGTTCGTCGTCGCGATCCTCACCGACAGCCTCGACGGCATGCTGGCCCGTGGCCTCGACCTCGTGACCGACTTCGGCAAGATCGTCGATCCGATCGCCGACAAGGTGTTGATCGGTGGCGCACTCGTCTCGCTCACCATCCTCGGTGAGCTGCCGTGGTGGGTCACCGCCCTCATCCTCCTCCGCGAGGTCGGCATCACCGTCTACCGCTTCGCCGTCCTGCGGGACCGGGTGATCCCGGCCTCCCGCGGCGGCAAGGTCAAGACCGTGCTGCAAGCCGTCGCGGTGACGCTGGCGCTCTTCCCCCTCTGGAACGTCGTCGGAGAAGGCATGCACTGGGTCAACGGCGTGCTCATGACGGCGGCCACGGTCGCCACCCTCGTCTCCGGGGCGGACTACCTGCGCGTGGCGATGAAGCACGGACGGACCGCCGCATGACCGTGGCTGCCGACCTCGTGGCCGAGTTGACGAGCAGGGGGCTGACGGTCGCCGTCGCCGAGTCCCTCACCGGCGGTGCCCTGGTCGCCGAACTCGTGTCCGTGCCCGGAGCCTCGGCCGTCGTCCTGGGCGGGGTGGTCGCTTACCAGACAGAGCTCAAGCACACGCTCCTCGGGGTCGATCCAGGACTGCTCGCGCGACACGGACCCGTGCATCCCGACGTCGCCGCGTCCATGGCCGTCGGGGTTCGGGATCGGTTGGCCGCAGGCGGTCACCCGGCCGACATCGGTCTCGCGACCACCGGCGTCGCCGGTCCCGACCCCCAGGGCGGTCACGCACCCGGAACGGTCTTCGTCGGTATGGCGGTGCCCGGTGACGTCCGCGTCGCCGAGCTCTCGCTCGCGGGCGACCGGCAGGCCATCCGAAACGCCACCGTCTCCGAATCCCTCGCAGCACTCGATCGATGGCTGGTCGAGACGAGGGAATAGCCGGCGTTTCGGTCTCGTTACATCTCTCGAGTTCACAACAGGTGCACAGTCCCCGATGGCTACAGTCGTGGTCAGTCGGTCCGAGCACCACCCGCCGTCCCCCATCTGCAACCATCCCGGCAGATGGGTCGTCCCCGAAGGAGGGTCCCATGGTCCTGGTACGTCAAGAAATCGGCGACGTCCTTCGCGACTTCCGTCTGCAGAAGGGTCGCACGCTCCGTCAGGTCGCGAGCAAGGCCAGCGTCGCCCTCGGCTACCTCAGCGAGGTCGAGCGGGGTCAGAAAGAAGCGAGTTCCGAGATCCTCGCGTCCGTCGCGGACGCCCTCGAGACGCCCATCTCGGTCATCATGCGCGAGGTCGGTGACCGCATGGCCGTCATCGAGGGGCTGAACCCGATCCCCGACACGCTTCCGGACGACCTCGTCGCCGAGTTCGACTCCGACCTCGCGGTCCGCTGACCGTCCTTCGTCGCCACGAACGCCCCCGGCTCCCGCCGGGGGCGTTCGTCGTCCGGGGTACCCTCGTCTGATGCGCAAGAGCGAGTTCGCCCGGGCCGTCGAGGACGAGTTCGGAGAAGCCTACGGTCGGGTGGTCACCCGGCATCTCGTGATCCAGTCGCTCGGTGACAGGACCGCCGACCAGGCGATCGCGCAGGGCGAGTCACCCCGCGACGTGTGGCTCGCCCTCTGCGACGCCGAGGGCGTCCCCATGGGCCGTCGCCACGGTGTGGGGTTGCCCGAACCGACGGACTGAGGCGCAGTCCGGTCGGGCGTGTGTTCGACACGCCGAGGCCGATGGGTCGAACACCTGTTCGGACGGGTGGTAGCGTCCTCCACAAGGACGTGGACGAGCGAGTTCTGTACGTCGGGCCCCCACCGCCACTGCGATGTCGGAGGTGGCCCGTAGCGTTTCTCGCATCGACGTCCCGCGTCACCGGCACATGCCGGCGACACCAGCCTTGTCGTAGCGACGACGACCTTGCACCACCGGTCGGCGTCGACGCGACAGCCTACAGGCGCACGGACGACCACCAC
Organism: Frigoribacterium sp. CFBP 8759; assembly: GCF_014841655.1. Taxonomy (NCBI): domain Bacteria; kingdom Bacillati; phylum Actinomycetota; class Actinomycetes; order Micrococcales; family Microbacteriaceae; genus Frigoribacterium; species Frigoribacterium sp. CFBP 8759. The sequence continues at coordinate 34,024 of NZ_JACYUH010000001.1, read as the reverse complement.
GAAGGAGAACGACATGCCCTCAGTTGAAAACCGCGAGAAAGCACTCGAGACGGCTCTCGCCCAGATCGACCGCCAGTTCGGCAAGGGCGCCGTCATGCGCCTCGGCAGCGACGAGCGTGCTCCCGTGGCGGTGATCCCCACCGGCTCGATCGCCCTCGACGTCGCTCTCGGCATCGGTGGCATCCCTCGTGGCCGCATCGTCGAGATCTACGGTCCCGAGTCGTCCGGCAAGACGACCCTGACCCTGCACGCCATCGCGAATGCCCAACGCAACGGCGGCATCGCTGCGTTCATCGACGCCGAGCACGCTCTCGACCCCGAGTACGCCAAGAAGCTCGGCGTCGACATCGACGCGCTGCTGGTCTCGCAGCCCGACACGGGTGAGCAGGCTCTCGAGATCGCCGACATGCTCGTCCGTTCGGGGTCGATCGACCTCGTCGTCATCGACTCGGTCGCCGCGCTCGTGCCGCGTGCCGAGATCGAGGGTGAGATGGGCGACTCGCACGTCGGTCTGCAGGCTCGACTCATGTCACAGGCATTGCGCAAGTTGACCGGTGGGCTCAGCCAGACCGGCACCACGATGATCTTCATCAACCAGCTGCGCGAGAAGATCGGTGTCTTCTTCGGCAGCCCCGAGACGACGGCCGGCGGAAAGGCGCTCAAGTTCTACGCGTCCGTACGTCTCGACATCCGCCGCATCGAGACGTTGAAGGACGGTACCGACGCGGTCGGCAACCGCACCCGCGTCAAGGTCGTCAAGAACAAGATGGCTCCGCCCTTCAAGCAGGCCGAGTTCGACATCCTCTACGGTGTGGGCATCTCGCGCGAGGGCAGCCTCATCGACTTCGGTGTCGAGCACGGCATCGTCCGCAAGTCGGGTGCCTGGTACACGTACGAAGGCGACCAGCTCGGTCAGGGCAAAGAGAACTCGCGCAACTTCCTCATCAAGAACGCCGCCATCGCTCAAGAGATCGAGCAGAAGATCCTCGCCAAGCTCGGAGTCGGCGGTGCCAAGCCCGTCGAAGCGCCCGTCGAGTCGATCGAGGCCAAGATCGCCGCTCGCAAGGGCGCATGACCACGCGCGACGACGACGCCACAGGGGCGGGTTCCGCTGTCGACGGCGTCGACAGCGGGCGGCTCGCGCCGGTCACGCCCCTCTTCGGTGTTGCGACCGGATCGTCGACGTCCGGCGAGAGGGTCGCTCCAGCGGCTTCGGACGCTCCGTCCCACGATTCCGAAGCCGTCCTGACGGCCATCAGCGCCCACTGGGTCGGCGACGCGTCCCCGCTGGCCTCGGAGGCCGACCACCCGTCCGCGCGAGGTTCTCGAGCGGGCGCGGCCGGTCGGCCCAAGGCCACCGGGTTCGACGATCAGCCCGACGACGGGCCGGAGGACCTCGAAGCGCAGAAGCGACGGGCGGAGAACGTCAGCCTGCACGCCCTCTCGCGCCGTGGTGTGTCTTCTCACGAGATGGAGAAGCTGCTTCTCTCGCGTGACCTCGACGAATCGGTCGTCGCCGACGAGATCGCTCGGCTCGAGCGGGTGGGCCTGCTCGACGACAGCGAACTGGCCGCGACCCTGGTCCGGTCGAAGCAAGAGCGCAAGGGGCTGGGCCGCGGGGCCGTCACGTCCGAACTACGCGCCCGTGGAATCGATCCGTCGATCATCGACGAGGCGCTGTCCGACACGGACGACGACGAAGAGCAAGAACGTGCCGACGAATGGGCTCGCAAACGGGCCGGTTCGTTGCGCGGGCTCGACCGCGAGACGGCGGAGCGTCGTCTCAACGGGTACCTGATGCGCCGCGGGTACCGCTCCGAGGTCGTGCGTCGTGCCATCGAGAAGGCCCTGCCTCGGGGTGGCAGCGGTCGGGGCGGCGTCCGCTTCGAGTGATCCGCTCGGGGGTGGCGGCGATCTACACTGAGTCACCATGACGACGGTCGCCACCACCAGCATCCCCTCGCCCGTCGACGGCCCGGCCCGCACGTACGAGGTCCGTACCTTCGGGTGCCAGATGAACGTGCACGATTCGGAGCGGTTGAGTGGTTCACTCGAGGCGGCCGGCTACGTGGCCGCCGACGGAGCCGAGGCCGACATCGTCGTCATCAACACCTGCGCAGTACGCGAGAACGCCGACAAGAAGCTCTACGGGACCCTGGGGACCCTCGCCGGCCTGAAGAAGAAGCACGAAGGCATGCAGATCGCCGTCGGCGGGTGCCTGGCCCAGAAAGACAAGGACGTCATCCTCGACAGGGCGCCGTGGGTCGACGTCGTCTTCGGTACGCACAACATGGGTGCCCTGCCCACGCTGCTCGAACGCGCGCGGCACAACGACGAGGCCCAGCTCGAGATCCTCGAAGCGCTCGACGTCTTCCCTTCGACCTTGCCGACCAAGCGCGAGTCCACGCACAGCGGCTGGGTCTCGATCTCGGTCGGCTGCAACAACACCTGCACCTTCTGCATCGTCCCCTCGCTCCGAGGCAAGGAGAAGGACCGCCGCCCCGGCGACATCCTCGCCGAGGTCGGGGCGCTCGTCGACGACGGGGCCGTCGAGGTGACGCTGCTCGGGCAGAACGTGAACTCGTACGGTGTCGAGTTCGGCGATCGACTCGCCTTCGGCAAGTTGCTGCGGGCCGTCGGCGCGATCCCCGGGCTCGAGCGGGTGCGCTTCACCAGCCCGCACCCGGCGTCCTTCACCGACGACGTCATCGCCGCCATGGCCGAGACGCCCGCTGTGATGCCCCAGTTGCACATGCCCCTGCAATCGGGGTCCGACCGGGTGTTGCGGGCCATGCGACGCAGCTACCGCAGCGAGAAGTTCCTCGGCATCATCGATCGTGTGCGCGCGGCCATGCCCGACGCCGCGATCAGCACCGACATCATCGTCGGGTTCCCCGGCGAGACCGAGGACGACTTCGCCGAGACCCTCAGGGTCGTCGAGCGATCCCGGTTCGCCTCGGCGTTCACGTTCCAGTACTCGGTGCGCCCCGGGACGCCCGCGGGCGAGATGGCCGACCAGATCCCGAAGGCCGTCGTCCAAGAACGGTTCGAGCGGTTGACGGCGGTTCAGGACCGCATCTCGGCCGAAGAGAACCGTCGCCAGGTCGGGCGTCCCGTCGAGGTCCTCGTGGCCACCGGCGAGGGGCGGAAGGACGCCTCCACCCACCGTCTCTCGGGTCGCGCCGAAGACAGCCGTCTCGTCCACTTCGAGGTGCCGACGGGTGCTGCCGTTCCGCGACCCGGCGACGTCGTCAGCGTGAGGATCACCGACGCCGCGCCGTTCTACCTGCTCGCCGATGCGGTCGAGGGTCCCGAATCCCTCTACGAGGTCCGTCGCACGCGGGCGGGCGATGCCTGGGACGCCGCGCAGGCCGCCTCGTGCGGGGTGCCGTCCGGGGGCGACGCGACCCGCGCCTTCTCGGCTCGGCCGGCGAGGGTGAGCCTCGGTCTGCCCACGCTGCGGGTGGCGACGACGCCGATCTACAGCACGACCGACGACCTCCGCTGACGTGCTGGTCGCGATCGTCGGAGCGACGGGCACGGGGAAGTCCGCCTTCTCGCTGGACCTCGCCGAGGCACTGTCGGCCCGGGGCGAGACGGTCGAGATCGTCAACGCGGACGCCATGCAGCTCTACCGGGGCATGGACGTCGGCACGGCCAAACTGCCGGTCGCCGAACGGCGAGGCTTCGCGCATCATCTCCTCGACGTCCTCGACGTCACCGACGAGGCGAGCGTCGAATGGTATCAACGCGAAGCCAGGGACCTCATCGACGGCATCGTCGCGCGCGGGGCGGTGCCGGTCCTCGTCGGTGGGTCCGGGCTCTACGTCTCGAGCGTGTTGTTCGACTTCCGGTTCCCCGGCACCGACCCTGCGATCCGGAGTCGCTACGAGGCGATCGCCCACGAGCAGGGGCCAGGGGCGCTGTACGACTTGTTGAGAGAGCGCGATCCGGCGTCCGCCACGTCGATCGGGCCCTCCAACGCCCGACGTCTCGTCCGGGCGCTCGAGGTCGGGGACCTCACCGGCCGTCCCCTCTCGGGAACGCTGCCCGAGAAGTCGTCACCGTGGCGGCCGTCGATCGTCTTCGGCGTGGCCGAGGAGCGCCCCGTGCTCGTCGAACGTCTCGACCGACGCGTCGACCAGATGTGGCGAGACGGCCTCGTCGACGAGGTGCGGGGTCTGCTTCCCCTCGGGCTCGAGCGAGGGGTCACGGCGAGCCGGGCGATCGGTTACGCGCAGGCCGTCGCCCAGATCCGGGGTGAGCTCGGCGAGGGGGACGCCATCGATGCCACGGCAGCCCTCACCCGTCGCTACGCCCGCCGCCAGGCGAGCTGGTTCCGCCGGTACGACGACGTCGAGTGGTCCCGCTCGGGCGACGCCCAGGCGGTCGACCGGGCCGTGGCTAGAATCCTGGGGTGACCACCACGCTGCAGTTCACCAAGGGGCACGGCACGGGCAACGACTTCGTCTTGTTCACCGATCCCGATGCGGGCACCGACCTGAGCCCTGCCATGATCCGGGCCCTGGCGGACCGGAGGTTCGGGGTGGGCGGGGACGGGGTCATCCGTGCGGTCCGCACGGCGGCGTTGTCCACCGAGGCGGGCCTGCTCGAGACCGAGCCCCGCGCCGAGTGGTTCATGGACTACCACAACGCCGACGGCAGCCCGGCCGAGATGTGCGGCAACGGCATCCGTGTCTTCGCGCGCTACCTCCTCGAGCGGGGGCTGGTGCAGCTGGGCGAGGACGACGTGCTCGTCGTCGGCACACGGGCCGGCGCGCGTGAGGTGCGTCGTGACGGCACGGGCTTCCGCGTCGACCTGGGGCCGTGGAGGCTCGGCGACGACGATCCGGTCGTGCGGGCGCGCGAGCTGCACGCGGCGCGTCCCGGCCTGCCGATCTCGGTGGGCAACCCCCACGTGGTGGTGGCACTCGCCGGCGACGACGAACTGGACGGTCTCGACCTGACCTACGTGCCGATCGTCGACCCGGCCCCGGCCGACGGGGCGAACGTCGAGTTCGTGGTCCCGGCGGACCCGCTCGTGGTCGACGGGCTGGGTCGCATCCGCATGCGTGTCCACGAGCGGGGCAGCGGCGAGACCCTGTCGTGCGGCACCGGTGCGGCAGCGGCCGCCCTGGCGACGCGGTACTGGGCAGGAGCCTCGGCACCCGAGGCCTGGTTGGTCGAGGTCCCCGGCGGCGTCGTGGGCGTGTCGGTGAGTCATCACGCCGATGGTGAGCACGTCTCGCTCAGTGGGCCGGCCGAACTGGTCTTCACCGGCGCGCTCGAGCTCTGAGCCGCGCCGGGGGCGGCGTCCAGACCTCGGCGAGAAGAGTCCGATCAGTCGGCGTCGGTGAGTCGCTCGGCGCGCAGTATCCGGTATCCCTTGCTGGTGGAGGCGCGGGTCACGTCCACGACGCCGGTCATGGTCTCGTTCATCCAGCGCTGCAGGGAGTCGGCCCCCAGGTTCTTCTGCACGACCAGCCACGCGTCCGACCCCGCGTCGAGGCGGGGGAGCCACCGTTCGAGCAGGGAGTGCAGCTCGGCCTTGCCGACCCGGATCGGCGGGTTCGACCAGATCGTCGCGAAGCGCAGATCGTCGGGAACACCGTCGGGGGTCACGGCGTTGACGTTCTCGAGGCCGACCGACCGCGCGTTCTCGCGCACGAGGTCGAGCACTCTCTCGTTCACGTCGACGGCCCAGACCGTCGCGTCGGGTGACGACAACGCGAGGCTCAGTGTGATGGGGCCCCACCCGCACCCGACGTCCAACAGATGGCCCGCCCTCGGCGGCGTCGGCGTGCCCCCCAGCAGGACCGAGGTGCCCGGGTCGACGCGGCCGGGGCTGAAGACGCCGGCAGCCGTGGTCAGGGTCAGCTCCCGGCCCGCGAGGACGACCTCGATCGTCCGGGGCTTGGCCGCGCTGCCGGGCTGGGGGGAGAAGTAGTGCTCGCTGGCCATGGTCGCCAACCTACCGAACATCGGGCAGGGCCTCGCTCCCTGCTCTCCGCACACCGAAAGGGTTAGTATCACCCCGATGACAGACCACACCACGACCCCGCTCGATCCGGAGCGGAACGACCAGCCCGACGACGTCGTCGCGCGCGTGCTCGATCGTGCGGCCCAGAGGGCATCCGGCTACACCGTCTTCTCGCCGGCTCAGGCCATCCAGACCCGCTCGTTGCACCACGACGGCGACTCCGACGGCGATCAGTCCGAGCGCGACGACCGCCAGGCCCTCCGCCGCGTGGCGGGCCTGTCGACCGAACTGCAGGACGTCACCGAGGTCGAGTACCGCCAGTTGCGCCTCGAGAACGTCGTCCTGATCGGCGTCTACTCGCAGGGGTCGATGGCGGATGCCGAGAACTCCCTCCGCGAGCTCGCTGCCCTGGCCGAGACGGCGGGGGCGGTCGTGCTCGACGGACTGCTGCAGCGACGGCCGAACCCGGACCCGAGCACCTACCTGGGCAAGGGCAAGGCCGAAGAACTGCGCGGAACGGTCGCGGCCCTCGGCGCCGACACCGTCATCGCCGACACCGAGCTGGCCCCCAGCCAGCGACGGGCCCTCGAGGACGTGGTCAAGGTCAAGGTGATCGACCGCACGGCCGTCATCCTCGACATCTTCAGCCAGCACGCCAAGAGCCGGGAGGGCAAGGCGCAGGTCGAACTGGCCCAACTCGAGTACCTCCTGCCCCGTCTCCGCGGTTGGGGCGAGTCGATGTCCCGCCAGGCCGGTGGACAAGTCGGAGGCGCGGGTGCCGGAATGGGCAGCCGCGGGCCCGGTGAGACCAAGATCGAGCTCGACCGGCGCCGCATCCACACCCGCATGGCCCGGCTCCGCAAGCAGATCAAAGAGATGAAGCCTGCCCGCGACGCCAAGCGGGCCAACCGTGACCGCAACGAGGTGCCCACCGTCGCCATCGCCGGATACACGAACGCCGGGAAGTCCAGCCTCCTGAACCGGTTGACGAGCGCGGGCGTCCTCGTCGAGAACGCGCTGTTCGCGACCCTGGACGCGACGGTCCGCAAGAGCGTGACGGCCGACGGTCGTCCCTTCACGTACGCGGACACCGTCGGATTCGTGCGGAACCTCCCTCACCAGCTGGTCGAGGCATTCCGATCGACGCTCGAGGAGGTCGAGGCGTCCGACGTCATCGTGCACGTCGTCGACGGGTCGCACCCCGACCCCGCCGCCCAGCTCGCCACCGTCCGTGACGTCATCGCCGAGGTCGACGGTCGTGACATCGCCGAGATCGTCGTCTACAACAAGAGCGACCTCGTCGACGACGACCAGCGTCTCGTCCTGCTCGGGCTCGAGCCGACGGCGGTCTTCGTCTCGGCACGGACGGGTGAGGGCATCGACGAGCTGCTCGCCCGCATCGCAGCCGTCCTGCCCGAACCCGAGATCGAGCTCGACCTGTTGGTGCCGTACGACCGCGGCGACGTCGTCTCCCACCTCCACGACTCGGGCCGCATCGTCAGCACGGACTACGAAGAAGAGGGCACCCGCGTCCACGCGCGTGTCTACCCGAGTGACGTCGCCGGGCTCACGCCCTACGTGGCTCCCGTGGGCGTGGGGCGCTGACGCCGNGGGGCGGGTCGCCACCGTCGAGAAGAGATCAGACGGAGCGCAACACGGCGACGACCTTGCCGACGATCTGCGCATGGTCGCCGACGATGGGTTCGAACGCGCTGTTCCGGGGAAGCAGCCAGGTGTGGCCGTCTCGCTGGCGGAACACCTTGACGGTCGCTTCGTCGTCGAGCATGGCCGCGACGATGTCGCCGTTCTCGGCGTCCTGCTGCTGCCGCACGACGACCCAGTCCCCGTCGCAGATGGCCGCGTCGATCATCGAGTCGCCGACCACCCGCAACATGAACAGTTCGCCCTTGCCGACGAGTTGACGCGGCAGGGGCATCACGTCCTCGATCTGCTGCTCGGCCGTGATGGGGATGCCGGCGGCGATCCGTCCGACCATGGGGACGTGAGCAGTGTCGCCGTCGTCACTCGTCGTGAAGACGGTGGCCGGGGCGACCGCCGGCGCCGTCGCGTCCACGAGGACCTCGAGGGCTCGGGGTCGGTTCGGGTCACGGCGGATCTTGCCGGCGAGTTCGAGCTGGTTCAGCTGGTGCGTGACGCTCGACAGAGACTTGAGGCCGACGGCGTCGCCGATCTCGCGCATGCTCGGGGGATACCCGCGGTGTCCGATGCTCTCGGTGATCGCGGCGAGGATCGACGCCTGCTTCGCCGTCAACTCCTTGCGGGGGAGGACGCCCGGATCGAGCTGACGGGGGGCGTCGGTGGCCGCCTGCGGGGTGCGCTTCGGGTCGCTCATGGGTCTCCTGCCGTCGATGTCGGTGGTCCCTGTTTGACTCCTACCACCGATCGAAACCGTATCCGATCGGGCGGTGTCGACAAAACACATGTTCGAGTGTGTCGCGTTATCGCTTCCCGATCCACAGCGATTCCCTCCTGTGATACCCGTCGCTGGGGTTGAAAGCCTCGGCAATCGAATGTATGTTCGGAACACGTCTTCGTGCCCGGCATTCCCGGCCGAGTGCCGGGCACGAACTCGTCCCCTGTCTTCCACGGTGAAAGGACCACCTCATGAGCGTCACCTCAGCATCAGCAGTTGTGTCCCCCGTCGACTCGACCCGAGTCGTGCGCACGCGTCTGCGCATCACCCGGCGGGGCCGCGCGGTCGTCGCCGCGCTCGTCGCGGTCCCGCTCGTCGTCGTGGCGGGTGCGCTCGTCCTCAACGGTGGCGGCGCCGTCGCGTCCGACACGACGGGTCGCGCGGACTTCCAGCACGTGACCGTCGACGGTGGCGAGACGCTATGGCAGGTCGCCTCGGAGATCGACCCCGACGCCGATCCTCGCGACGTCATCGCCGACCTCGTCTCGCTCAACAACCTGCCGAGCGCCGAGGTCTCCGCCGGGCAGAGCCTCGCCGTCCCCGCTCAGTACACTCGCTGAACTGCCGCCGCCGACGAGGTGGGTAGTCCGGCCCACGGCCATCGTGTTCGTTCGGTGGCGACCGACCCGACACACTGTCGGCCCGCCCGTACGATGGTGGGGTGTCCTTCAGTCTCGACGACCTGCCCATCCGTGACGACCTCCGGGGGCTGACGCCCTACGGCGCTCCCCAGAAGAAGGTCCCGGTCGCTCTCAACGTCAACGAGAACACGCATCCCATCCCCGAGGACGTCGCTCGCGACATCGTCGAGTCGGTGGCCCGGGCGGTCCTCGACGTCAACAGGTACCCCGATCGTGAGTTCACGACGCTGCGCGACTCGCTGGCGGCTTACCTCGGTCACGATCTGACCCGCGACAACATCTGGGCGGCGAACGGCTCCAACGAGGTCATCCAGCAGCTCCTCCAGGCCTTCGGAGGCCCGGGCCGATCCGTCCTGGGGTTCCCCCCCACGTATTCGATGCACTCGATCATCGCCACGGGCACCGGCAGCCGGTGGATCGAGGGTCGTCGTGACGAGGGGTTCCGCATCTCGCCCGAGACCGCGGTCTCCGAGATCGAGCGCACCCGTCCCGACATCGTCTTCTTCTGCGGACCGAACAACCCCACGGGCACCCCTCTCGATCTCGCCACGATCGAGGCTGCCTACGACGCGACGGACGGCATCGTCTTCGTCGACGAGGCCTATGCCGAGTTCATGCCGGCCGACCAGCCGACGGCACTGACCCTCCTGGCCGGCCGCGAACGACTGGTCGTGTCCCGCACGATGAGCAAGGCGTTCGCGTTCGCCGGTGCCCGGGTCGGCTACCTGGCCGCGCACCCGGCCGTGGCCGACGCGCTGCGTCTGGTGCGCCTCCCGTACCACCTCTCGTCCCTGACGCAGGCGGCGGCCGTCGCAGCGCTCTCGCACGCGAGCGAGATGCTCGCCATGGTCGACGACATCAAGGCCCAGCGTGATCGCATCGTGCACGAGTTGACCGAGCTCGGGTACGAGCCGTGGCCCACCTGGTCGAACTTCGTCCTCTTCGGCGGGGTCGACGATCCGACCGACGTCTTCGAGCGCCTGCTCGAGCGGGGCGTCATCGTCCGCAACCTGGGCATCCCGAACCACCTGAGGGTCAGTGCGGGCACCGAGGCCGAGACCACCGCGTTCCTCGAGGCGCTCCGCGACATTAGGCTCTCTTCGTGACCGAGACGACCCGCGCCGCCCGTACCGCTTCCCTCTCGCGCGAGACGAGCGAGTCCAGCATCGCCCTCGCCCTCGACCTCGACGGTTCGGGCCGATCGACGATCGACTCGTCGGTGCCGTTCTTCGACCACCTCCTGACGGCGTTGTCGAAGCACTCCCTGATCGACCTCGAGGTCACCGCGAAGGGCGACACGCACATCGACGTCCACCACACCGTCGAAGACATCGGCATCACGTTCGGCACCGCGCTGAAGCAGGCGCTCGGCGACAAGTCGGGCATCTCGCGCTACGGTGACGCGCTGGTCCCGCTTGACGAGGCCCTCGTGCAGGCGGTCGTCGACGTGTCGGGGCGCCCGTACCTCGTGCACACGGGCGAGCCGGAGGGGTTCGAGTACCACCTCATCGGCGGGCACTTCACCGGCTCGATGGTGCGCCACGTCTTCGAGGCGATCACCTTCCACGCCGGCATCACCGTGCACGTCCGCGTGCTGGGCGGGCGTGATCCGCACCACATCGCCGAGGCCGAGTTCAAGGCGTTCGCCCGGGCGCTCCGCCAGGCGGTCCAGCCCGACCCGCGCGTCAGTGGCATCCCGTCGACGAAGGGTGCCCTGTGACCGGCGCGCGTCCCTCCGTCGTCGTCCTCGACTACGGCAGCGGCAACGTCCACTCGGCCGTCAAGGCCCTCGAGTTGGCGGGTGCCGACGTCGAGCTGACGTCCGATCGCGCCCGGGTGCAGGCGGCCGACGGCCTCTTCGTCCCCGGCGTCGGTGCGTTCGCAGCCGTCATGAGCCAGCTCGAGTCCGTCCGCGGTGGTGAGCTGATCGACCGACGGTTGGCCGGCGGGCGTCCGGTCATGGGCATCTGCGTCGGCATGCAGGTCTTCTTCGAGGGCGGCGTCGAACGCGGCAACAGCACCGGTGGCCTCGGGGCGTGGCCCGGCGTGGTCGACGAACTGAAGGCCGACGTCCTGCCGCACATGGGCTGGAACACCGTCGACGTTCCCGAGGGCAGCGTGCTCTTCGACGGGGTGGCCGACGAGCGGTTCTACTTCGTCCACTCGTTCGCCGCACAAGAGTGGTCCCTCGACGTGATCCGACCCTTCGCCGAACCGCACGTCACGTGGGCCGACCACGGCGGCCGTTTCGTCGCCGCCGTCGAGAACGGCCCGCTCTGGGCGACGCAGTTCCACCCCGAGAAGTCGGGCCGGCCGGGCATCCGGCTGCTCTCGAACTGGCTCGGCACCCTCTGACCCCGGCGCGACCGACCCGATCGCGCCTCCTGACCCTGCGGTGCCCGGCGCCGTGAGAGAGACGACATGAGCGAGTTCTGCACCACCCCCGCCCTGACCCTGTTCCCCGCCGTCGACGTGGCGGGCGGTCAGGCCGTGCGCCTGACCCAGGGTGAGGCCGGCAGCGAGACGAACTACGGCGACCCGGTCTCGGCAGCTGACGACTGGGCGAGCCAGGGCGCCGAATGGCTGCACCTGGTCGACCTCGACGCCGCCTTCGGGCGCGGAGACAACCGCGCCGTCATCAAGAGGGTCATCAAGCAGGTCAAGGGCGTCAACGTCGAGCTCAGCGGTGGCATCCGCGACGACAAGTCCCTCGAGGACGCGTTGAGCACCGGCGTGAAGCGCATCAACCTCGGCACCGCGGCCCTCGAGAACCCCGAGTGGGCCGCCCACGTCATCGCCGAGTACGGCGAGGCGGTGGCCGTCGGGCTCGACGTCCGGGGCACCACGCTGGCGGCGCGGGGTTGGACCGAAGAGGGCGGCGATCTCTGGACCGTCCTCGCCCGGCTCGAAGAGGCCGGCTGTGCGCGCTACGTCGTGACCGACGTGACGAAGGACGGCACGCTCCAGGGTCCCAACGTCGACCTGTTGCGTCAGGTGATGGAGCACACCGATCGTCCGGTGATCGCCTCGGGGGGGATCTCGAGCCTCGACGACCTCGTGGCTCTGCGTGAGCTCGTGCCGCAGGGGCTCGAGGGCGCCATCGTCGGCAAGGCGCTCTACTCGGGAGCCTTCACCCTCGGCGCAGCCCTCGACGTCGCGTCGAACTGATGGCGACCGCGCCGGGTGGACCGGGGCACGCACACGATGTTCCCGGTCCCGGCGGAGACAGTGCCGGGCGGCCGTGGGCCGGGCGCACCTTCGACCATCACGACACGGCGCACGCCGGAGACGACGGGTCCGCCGACCCGGTCCTGCTCGACGCCCTCCTCGGGTTCCGCGAGGGGCGGCTCGGAGAGAGCGACGTCGTCGACGCCCTCCGTCCGGCGCGCCTGCTCGTGCCGTTGGTCGCCGTGGCGGGGGACGAAGGTCTCGACGACCACGGTCGCCGCGTCGACAAGACGCAGGAGCTCTCCATCGTCACGGTCTCGGGTCCGGACGGCCGGGACGTGTTGCCGGCCTTCACCTCGGTCGAGACCTTGACGCGTTGGCGCCCCGCTGCCCGACCGGTGCCGGTGGAGGCGCGGCGCGTGGCCCTCGCGGCCGCCTCGGAGTCGACCGACCGCATCGTGGTCGACCCCGGATCCATCACCGAGTTCGGTCTGCGTCGTCCGGCCGTCTGGGCCGTCGCGCAAGACCTCCCGTGGGTGCCGAGCCACCACGACGAAGACGTCCTGCGCGCGTTCCTCGACGCGTCACGTGACGAGGAGGCGCTGGTCAGCCTGGTCGTCGCGCCCGGCTATCGAGACGCCCGGCTCGGTGCCCCCGAGATCGTCGTCCAGCTGGGCGTGGCGCCGGGTCTGGACCGGGACGCCCTGCACGCGCTGCTGCAGCGACTGCAGGCGGCCTGGGCCGCCGATCCGGTGATCGCCGACCGGGTCGACAGCATGTCGGTGAAGGTCGTCCCGGGCTGAGGACGAGCCGTCCGTCAGGGTGCGGGAGCCGGATGGCCCCTGGGCGCGCGGGTCCCGGGACGCGTGGACCTGGGGGCGCACCGAGCAGGGGACGCGCGGGCCTGGGGACGCGCGGTACGGGGGACGCGCGGTTCAGTTGACGGGGCCGGTGTACTTCTCGCCGGGGCCCTGGCCGATCGCGTCGGGGATGGCCGACGCTTCCCGGAAGGCGAGTTGCAGCGATCGCAGGCCGTCGCGGAGCGCCCGGGCGTGCTGGTCGCCGATCTCGGGTGCGCTGGCGGTCACGAGTCCGGCGAGGGAGGTGATGAGCTTGCGGGCCTCGTCGAGGTCGGTCTGTCGCTGCGGGTCGTCGGCCAGGCCGACCTTCACCGCGGCGGCGCTCATCAGGTGGACGCAGACGGTGTTGATGACCTCGACCGCGTTGACGTCGGCGATGTCACGGGCGGCGTCGTCACCGAAGTGCAGATCGTCCTCGAACCGCGCCGTCGCGGGGGAGGTGTCGGGCGACGTGGCCGGTGCCGGATCGCCGAAGCGGGCGTCGGGAATGGGTGCGTCGTCGGGGGAGTGGCTCACGAACTGATCCTCTGCTAAACTCGTCCAGGCTCGGAGCGTCTGCTCCGTGCGAAAGTGGAGATTCTCCCACCCGCGCTTGACCGTTAGACAAGGTTACCGGGTTGTTGGCACCCCGTTCGATCAGCACCACCGTTCCACCTCGTTCCTCGTCAGAGGCATCGGGCAGACGGTGATCGAGCAGCCAGGGTGCGGTGTGATGCGTCGTCAGACGGTGCCCGCACGAAACTCCTCTTTCTCTGGCGAGGCCGTCCGGCCCCGCCAGATGCAGAAATGACGACAGAGGAGTTCCGCATCAGCGATCCCCGTACGAACGACCGTATCCGCGTCCCCGAGGTCCGCCTCGTCGGGCCCGCAGGTGAGCAGATCGGCGTCGTTCCCATCGCCATGGCCCTGCGTCTCGCCGCAGAGGCCGAGCTCGACCTGGTCGAGGTGGCCCCCAACTCGAAGCCTCCCGTGGCCAAGATCATGGATCACGGAAAGTTCAAGTACGAGGCTGCGCAGAAGGCGAAAGAAGCCCGTCGCAACCAGGCGAACACGATCCTCAAAGAGGTCCGCTTCCGCCTGAAGATCGACAAGCACGACTACGAGACGAAGCGCAAGCGCGCCGAGGGCTTCCTCCAGGGCGGCGACAAGGTCAAGGCCATGATCCTGTTCCGTGGTCGCGAGCAGTCGCGTCCCGACCAGGGTGTCCGCCTGCTCCAGCGCTTCGCCGAAGACGTCTCCGAGTGGGGCAGCGTCGAGTCGACGCCCACCATCGACGGCCGCAACATGGTGATGGTCATCGGCCCGCACAAGAACAAGTCCGAGGCCAAGGCCGAGGCAGAAGCTCGCAAGGCGGCCAACAAGCCGCCGAAGCACCCGACGTCCGACGAGGTCCCGGCCGATGCACCGGCCGAGCGACCGACAGAAGAAAGTAAGTAAGACATGCCCAAGCAGAAGACCCACTCCGGCGCCAAGAAGCGCTTCAAGGTCACCGGTTCCGGCAAGATCATGAAGCAGCAGGCTGGCATGCGCCACAACCTCGAGGTGAAGAGCGCCAAGCGCAAGGCTCGCCTGAACCAGGACCAGGTGCTCGCTCCCGCCGACGCCAAGGTCGCCAAGAAGCTTCTCGGTCACTGACCGCTGACACGAACGTAGAGGAACAAGAAAATGGCAAGAGTCAAGAGAGCGGTCAACGCCGCCAAGAAGCGTCGCGTCATCCTCGAGCGTGCCGAGGGTTACCGCGGTCAGCGTTCGCGCCTGTACCGCAAGGCCAAAGAGCAGGTCACGCACTCGCTCGTCTACTCGTACCGTGACCGTCGTGCGCGCAAGGGCGAGTTCCGTCGTCTGTGGATCCAGCGCATCAACGCCGCGTCGCGTGCGAACGGCCTGACCTACAACCGCCTCATCCAGGGTCTGTCCCTGGCCGGCGTCGAGGTCGACCGTCGCATCCTGGCCGAGCTGGCCGTCAACGAGCCCGCCACGTTCGCGTCGCTCGTCGCCACCGCCAAGGCCGCGCTGCCCGCCGACACCTCGGCCCCCAAGGTCGCCGCGTAGTCGCACCCGCACCACCCTCGAGGCCCGACGGCCCGACACCCACCCCGGTGTCGCCGTCGGGTCTCGTGCGTCCGCGGCAGGCGGTGGTCCTCGTGCGGCATCATGGACGGGTGCCCCACGACTCCCTGCTCGACAATCCCCGTTCACCCCGAGTCCGGGCGGTGGCCAAGCTCTCGAAGCGCGACGCTCGCACCGAGACCCGCACGTTCCTGCTCGAAGGGCCGCAGTCGGTCGGTGAGGCCCTGGCCTTCCGGCCCGAGCTGATCGTCGAACTCTTCGGCACCCCGACGGCTCTCGAGCGTTACCCCGAGGTGGCGGTCGCCGCCGGGGCGGAGGGCATCGACGTCCAGTTCGTCACCGAGCCGGTGCTCGAGGCCATGGCCGACACGGTCACGCCACAGGGCATCGTCGCCGTCTGTCGGCAGTTCCCCACGTCGGTCAAGGACGTCTTCGCCGCCGAGCCGAAGCTCGTCGTGATCCTCGAGGAAGTCCGCGACCCCGGCAACGCGGGCACCATCATCCGGGCCGCGGACGCCGCGGGTGCCGACGCCGTCATCATGACCGGTCGCAGCGTCGACCTCTACAACCCCAAGGTCGTCCGGTCCACGACGGGTTCGCTGTTCCACGTGCCGGTCGCCGTGGGCGTCGAGTTGCCGGCGATCGTCGACCGGTGTCGTGAGATCGGCCTCCAGGTGCTCGCCGCCGACGTCAAGGGAGACGACCTGCTCGCCGCCCGCACCGAGGGCGTGCTCGCCGAGCCGACCGCCTGGCTCTTCGGCAACGAGGCCCGGGGTCTCACCGACGCCGACCTCGCGCGTGCCGACCGCACCTTGGTCGTGCCCATCTACGGTCACGCCGAATCGATGAACCTCGCGACGGCGGCCTCGGTGTGCCTCTACGAGAGCGCCTTCGCCCACCGCGGCTAGCGCCTCCTCGTCTCGCAGGAGGCGCGGGTCGGGTCGGGCACTCTGGTCGCGGTGGGACGCGTCGTTTCGTTTTCATTAAGAATCCACTGTGAATTTGACCCCGACCTGGGGGTCTGTTTGTGTGGGCGCATGGAACCCCTCGTCGTGGTCGACCACGTCAACAAGCACTTCGGTGACCTCCACGTCCTGAAGGACATCACCACGACGGTGGGCAAGGGTGAGGTGGTCGTCGTGATCGGCCCGAGCGGTTCGGGCAAGTCGACCCTCTGCCGGGCGATCAACCGCCTCGAGACCATCGACGACGGCGTCATCACGATCGACGGCACGCGTCTGCCCGAAGAAGGTGCGGCTCTCGCCCGCCTGCGCGCCGACGTCGGCATGGTGTTCCAGAGCTTCAACCTCTTCTCGCACAAGACCATCCTCGAGAACGTCATGCTGGGCCAGCTCAAGGTGCGGAAGCGCACCAAGGCCGAGGCGCGCGAGCGGGCGATGCAGTTGCTCGAGCGGGTCGGCGTCGCGAACCAGGCCGACAAGATGCCGTCCCAGCTCTCGGGCGGGCAGCAGCAGCGTGTCGCGATCGCCCGGGCACTGGCGATGGACCCCAAGGTGATGCTCCTGGACGAGCCCACCAGCGCACTCGACCCCGAGATGATCACCGAGGTGCTCGACGTCATGGTGCAGCTCGCGAAGGACGGCATGACGATGATCGTCGTCACCCACGAGATGGGGTTCGCGCGCAAGGCCGCCGATCGCGTCGTCTTCATGGCCGACGGTCAGATCGTCGAAGAGGCGACGCCCGAGAAGTTCTTCACCGACCCCCAGTCGACCCGCGCCCAGGACTTCCTCGCGAAGATCCTCACGCACTGAGCGGGCGCGGCCGAGTCCGCGACCCGTTCCCCGGCACCCGAACAGCCGGCCCACGACACCCGATCGCCGCCCGGCGTCCGGGTCACCCAGCAAGGAGATCAGAATGCGACTCAGCAAGGGATTCGTCGCCGTAGCCGCAGCAGCCGCCGTGGTCCTCGGCCTCTCGGCCTGCACCGACTCGTCGGCCCCGGCCGTCGACGTCGAGACGCCGGCCGACTTCGCCGAAGGCAGCACCATGGCCCGCCTCGCCGACGCCGGTGAGATCACCATCGGCACCAAGTTCGACCAGCCGCTGTTCGGCCTGGCCAACCCCGACGGCGTGCCCGAGGGCTTCGACGCCGAGATCGGCAAGCTCGTCGCCGCGAAGCTCGGCATCGAAGCCGACAAGATCACGTGGGTCGAGACCGTCTCGGCCAACCGCGAGCCGTTCATCCAGAACGGCCAGGTCGACCTCGTCATCGCGACCTACACGATCAACGACGATCGCAAGAAGGTCGTCTCGTTCGCCGGCCCGTACTACACGGCCGGTCAAGACCTGCTGGTGCTCGACGGCAACCCCGAGGGGATCGAGTCCGCCGACGACCTGGCCGGCAAGAAGGTCTGCACCGTCAGCGGCTCGACCAGCGAGAAGAACGTGGCCGAGTACACCACCGACATCCTCGCCACCGACACGTACTCGAACTGCCTCGAGCCCCTCCGCACCGGTGCGGTGTCGGCCGTGACGACCGACAACGTCATCCTGGCCGGCCTCGCCGACCAGAACGAGGGCGAGTTCGAGGTCGTGGGGGAGACCTTCACCGAGGAGCCCTACGGCATCGGTCTGGCCCTCGACGACACCGACTTCCGCATGTTCGTCAACGACACGCTCCAGGACGCCGAGGACGACGGCACCTGGGACGAGCTGTGGGAGAAGACCGCGGGCAAGGTGCTCGACACCCCGACGCCCCCCACGATCGACCGCTACTGACACCGCGCGGGCACCCGGGGCGACCAGCCCCGGGTGCCCGCGTCCTGCCCCGACCGAAGGACCCTGTTGAACCCCTTGGACGTCATCCCCGGCTTCGACGCCGTGACCGACAACTGGCCCCGCTTCTGGGACGGCTTCGTCACGACGCTCCAGCTGCTTGTTCTGTCGGGCCTCGGGGCCCTCGTGATCGGTTTCTTCGTCGCGGCTCTGCGCATCTCGCCCGTGGCGTCCTTCCGCACGTTCGCGACGGTCTACACCGAGGCGCTGCGCAACATCCCGCTCACGCTCGTGCTCTTCTTCTGCGCCTTCGTCCTGCCGTACCTCGGAGTCGACTTCGGCACGTACTTCCCGTTGGCCGTCATCGGCTTGACGGCGTACACCTCGCCGTTCGTCGCGGAGGCCATCCGGTCGGGCATCAACGGCGTCCCCGTCGGGCAGGCCGAGGCGGCCCGCAGCATCGGCCTCGGCTTCGGCCAGACGCTCGGCCACGTGATCCTCCCGCAGGCCATGCGCATGGTCGTGCCCCCACTGATCAACGTCTTCATCGCCCTCACCAAGAACACCTCGGTGGCCGGTGGTTTCTTCGTGGCCGAACTCTTCGCCGCGGGGCGCTACATCGCGAACGATCGTGGTGACGCCGTCATCACGACGCTGCTCGCCGTGGCGTTCTTCTACCTGCTCGTCACCATCACGCTCGGCCGTCTCGCCGCCGTGGTCGAGAAGAAGGTCGCAGTCCTCCGATGAGCACCTCCGTCCTCTACGACGCCCCGGGGCCGAGGGCCCGCCGCACCTCGCGGATCATCTCGGTGGTCGGCGTCGTGCTCGTCCTGGCCCTGGTCGCCTACCTCGTCTACCTCCTCGGCCGCCCCCGCATCAGCGCGAACGGTGCCGAGAGTCCCGGCGTGCTCGACGCGTCGCGGTGGGACATCCTCGGGGACCTCGCGCTCTGGCGGGCGATCGGTCGGGGCTGGTTAGCGACCATCCAGGCCGCGGCCGTCGCGTCGGTCCTCGCGGTGGTCATCGGCGTCCTCTTCTCGTTCCTCCGGACGGCGCGGTCCGCCTGGGTGCGCGTTCCGACAACGGTGCTGCTCGAGTTCTTCCGCGGCATGCCCGTCCTGCTGATGATGCTGTTCATCCTGTTGGTCTTCTCGACCGGGGCCTTCTGGGCGGTGGTCGCGGCGCTGGCGGTCTACAACGGGGCGCTCATCGGCGAGGCGCTGCGCGCGGGCATCGCCTCGCTGCCGCGGGGGCAACGCGAGGCGGGCCTCGCGATCGGGCTCACCCCGATCCGCACGCGCTTCTCCATCGAGTTCCCGCAGGCCTTCCGTCAGATGCTGCCGATCATCCTGGCCCAGCTCGTCGTCCTGTTGAAGGACACCTCGCTCGGCTACATCGTCGGCTACGTCGAACTGACCCGGAGCGGTCTCACGCGTCTGGGCACCTACTACGGCAGCACGTACACGTTCACCCTCTTCGCGGTCGTCCTCGTGGTCTACCTCGCCACGAACCTCCTGCTCTCGTGGGTCGTCCGCGTCGTCGACCGACGGACGGGGCGGCGTGCGGTCGTCGCCAAGCGCCCGGGCACGCCGAAGGACCCGGGCATGTTCGGACGCGGCGGCCGCTACGAGTCCGACCACGTGTCGGGCCGCGCGACCTGACCCGGTCCGTCCACCCGATCCCAGCCCGCGCCTCCTCGTCCGTCACGACCAGGAGGCGCGGGTCGCCTCCCAACGATCGCTAAGCTTGGTTCTCGTGTCAGACTCCGTCCCCCTCTCCGAAGACGCCGTCGCGTCGGCGGTCGACGCCGCCCTCGCGGCGATCGCCACGGCGGCCACCGTCGCCGAGCTCAAGACCGCCCGTGCCCAGCACGTCGGCGAGGCCTCGGTGCTGGCCCGCCTGAACGCCGGTCTGCGCGACCTGCCGAACGACCAGAAGGCCGCGGCGGGCAAGCTCGTCGGTCAGGCCCGGGGCCGGGTCGGTCAGGCCGTCGCCACGCGCGAGGCCGAGCTGGCCGTGATCGAGGAGTCCGCGCGGCTCGAGGCCGAGGCCGTCGACGTCACGGCTCTGCCGTCGCGCCGTCGCGCCGGGGCCCGCCATCCCCTGACCTTGCTGCAAGAGCGCATGGCCGACCTGTTCGTCGGCATGGGGTGGGAGGTCAACGAGGGCCCCGAACTCGAGCACGAGTGGTTCAACTTCGACGCCCTGAACTTCGACGCCGACCACCCGGCCCGGGCCATGCAGGACACGTTCTTCGTCGACCCCGTCGACCGTCATCTGGTGTTGCGCACGCACACGTCGCCGGTGCAGATCCGCACGCTCCTCTCGAAAGAGCTGCCGGTCTACAACGTCGCGCTGGGCCGGGTGTTCCGCACCGACGAGCTCGATGCGACGCACACGCCCGTCTTCACCCAGCTCGAGGGCATCGCCGTCGACGAGGGCCTCACCATGGCGCACCTGCGCGGAACCCTCGAGCACCTCGCCCGCTCGATGTTCGGCGCCGAGGCGCAGATCCGGCTGCGCCCCAACTACTTCCCCTTCACCGAGCCCAGCGCCGAGATGGACGTCTGGCAGCCGAACGCCAAGGGCGGCGCACGGTGGGTCGAGTGGGGCGGTTGCGGGATGGTAAACCCGAACGTTCTGCGGGCGGCCGGCATCGACCCCGAGCGCTACCAGGGTTTCGCCTTCGGCATGGGCATCGAGCGCACCCTCCAGTTCCGCAACGACCTCAACGACATGCGCGACATGGTCGAGGGTGACGTCAGGTTCAGCGAGCAGTTCGGGATGGTGGTCTGATGCGGGTTCCGCTGAGTTGGCTCGGTGAGTTCGTCGAGTTGCCGGGCGACGTGTCGCTCGAGAGCGTCCACGCCGCCCTCGTGTCGGTCGGGTTCGAAGAAGAGGACGTCCACGTCGGCGACGTGACCGGGCCCCTCGTGGTCGGTCAGGTGCTCGAGTTCACGCCCGAGCCGCAGAAGAACGGCAAGACGATCAACTGGTGCCAGGTCGCCGTGGGGCCGAACGCCTCGACCGACCCCGATGACGTCCGCGGCATCGTCTGCGGTGCCCACAACTTCGTCGTCGGCGACAAGGTCGTCGTGTCGTTGCCCGGTGCGGTGCTGCCCGGGCCGTTCCCGATCGCCGCCCGCAAGACCTACGGGCACGTCTCCGACGGCATGATCGCCTCGTCCCGCGAGCTCGGCCTCGGCGACGAGCACGACGGCATCCTCGTCCTCTCGTCGCTCGGCCTCGATCCCGAGGTCGGCACGGACGCGATCGCGCTGCTCGGCCTCGACGAGGCCGCGGTCGAGATCAACGTGACGCCCGACCGGGGCTACGCCTTCAGCATCCGGGGGGTGGCCCGCGAGTACTCGCACGCCACCGGGGCGACCTTCCGCGACCCCGCGTCGCTCGTCTCTCCGACCCCGTCGTCCGGCTTCCCGGTCGTCGTGGACGACCAGGCCCCCGTGCGCGACCGGGTCGGCGTGCAGACCTTCACCACCAAGGTGGTCCGCGGCATCGACGCGACCGGTCCGACCCCTCCGTGGCTCGCGTCGCGCTTGCGGTTGGCGGGGGTCCGCAGCATCTCGCTGCCGGTCGACGTCACGAACTACGTCATGTTCGAGCTCGGCCAGCCGATCCACGGCTACGACCTCGACAAGGTCAGCGGTGGCCTCTCGGTCCGCCGGGCCGCACCGGGCGAGCGCCTCGAGACCCTCGACGGCCAGGTACGCGACCTGCACGCCGAGGACCTCGTGATCGCCGACGAGTCGGGTGCCGTCGGCCTGGCCGGCGTCATGGGCGGCGCCTCGACCGAGATCGGCGCGACCACGACCGACGTCCTCGTCGAGGCCGCGACCTTCGACCCCACGTCGATCGCCCGCACCGCCCGCCGCCACAAGCTGCCGAGCGAGGCGTCCAAGCGCTTCGAGCGCGGTGTCGACCCGCAGGTGGCCGAGGCAGCCGCCCAGCGCGTGGTCGACCTCCTCGTCGAGCTCGCCGGCGGCACGTCCGACGCGCTCGGGTCACGGTGGGACGCCTCCACCCCTCCCGACACGATCACCCTGCCGGTCGATCGAGCCGCCCGCCTCATGGGCGTCGACTACACGGACGACGAGGTCTCCGGTGCCCTCACGGCCATCGGGGCGAGCGTCGAGCGAGCTGGTGACGACTGGCTCGTGACCCCGCCGACCTGGCGCAGCGACCTGGTCGACTCCGCGTCGCTCGTCGAAGAAGTCGCTCGCATCACGGGTTACGACCGCATCCCCTCCGTCCTGCCCGTCGCCCCGGCCGGTCGTGGGTTGTCGCGCGAGCAGCAGCTGCGTCGGCAGGTGTCGAACGGGCTCGCCGCGGCCGGCTCGACCGAGGTCGCCGCGTACCCGTTCGTCTCCTCGGCCCAGAACCTCGCCTTCGGCTCGGCCGACGGCACCGGGCTGCCCGCCGTCCGACTCGCCAACCCCCTCGACTCGGCAGCGCCCGAACTCCGTCGGTCACTGGTGCCGGGGCTGCTCGAGGTCGCCCGTCGCAACCTCGGTCGCGGTCTCGTCGACCTCTCGGTGTTCGAGGTGGGCACGGTCTTCCTGCCTGACGAGGGCGTCGTCTACGGCAGCGACGAGGTCCCCTTCGGGGCCGCCCGCCCCGACGACGCCACGCTGGGCGCCCTCGCCGACGCCCTGCCGCTCCAGCCGCGACACCTCGGCCTCCTGACGGTCGGCACGGTCGTCGATCGCGCCCCCGGGCAATCCGCCGTCGCGGCGTCCCTCGCCGACGTGCTCGACGCCGTGCGCGTCGCGGCGTCGGCCGTGGCCGCCGAGGTCACCTTCCGACAGGCCCGGCACGTCTCGCTGCACCCGGGCCGCACGGCCGAGGTGCTGGTCGGAGACGAGGTCGTGGGCATCGCGGGCGAGCTGCTGCCCAGCGTGGCAGCCGAGCTCGACCTGCCCCGGGTGGTCGCCGTGGCCGAGCTCGACCTCGACCGCCTCATCGACCTCGCCGTCGCCGAGCCGGTCACCTCGGCCCTCTCGTCCTACCCCGCGGCGACCCAAGACCTGTCCCTCGTGGTGGGCGTCGACGTCCCCGCGGGCGACGTGCTCGCGACCGTGCGCGAGGGGGCGGGCCACCTGCTCGAGACGGTCCGGCTGGTCGACGACTACCGAGGTGCCGGGTTGCCCGACGCGACGAAGTCGCTCACCTTCGCCCTGCGCTTCCGGGCCGGAGACCGCACCCTCACCGCCGCCGAGGCCTCCGAGGCCAAGTCCGGCTCCGTCCGCCTGGCCGGCGAGCGATTCGGGGCGGCGCTCCGCGACTGACACTCGCCCGGCGCCGCCGCCCCTGATCCCAGGCCGAATTCGAACATTAGGGTGGACGCATGCCTTTCTCCGTTGCCGTGGCCGGCGCGAGTGGTTACGCCGGTGGTGAGCTCCTGCGCTTGCTGGCCGAGCATCCCGACTTCGAGGTGCAGACCGTCACCGCGTTCCAGAACGCCGGTCAGCCACTCCTCGCGGTCCAGCCGCACCTGCGCTCGTTGGCGCACCTGACCCTGGTCGACACGACGCCCGAAGCCCTCTCGGGGCACGACGTCGTGTTCCTCGCCCTGCCCCACGGCAAGTCGGGGGCGATCACCGCCCAGTTGCCCGACGACACGCTCGTCGTCGACTGTGGTGCCGACCACCGGCTGACCGACGAGTCCGCCTGGCAGGCGTTCTACGGTGGCGAGTTCTACGGAGCCTGGTCGTACGGCCTGCCCGAACTCGTCCTCGGTGACACCCCGGGTCGCCAGCGCACCGTCCTGGTCGGGGCCAAGCGCATCGCGGTGCCCGGCTGCAACGTCACCGCGGTGACCCTGGGGCTGGCCCCCGGCGTCCAGGCGGGCGTCGTCGAGACCGCCGACATCGTGACCGTGCTGGCCGTCGGTCCGTCCGGGGCGGGCAAGGCGCTCAAGACCCACCTGTTGGCCAGCGAGTTGATGGGGTCGGCGTCGGCCTACGGGGTGGGCGGCAGCCACCGGCACATCCCCGAGATCCAGCAGAACCTCCGGGTGGCCGGCGCGACGGAGGTGAACGTCTCGTTCACCCCGGTGCTCGTGCCGATGGCGCGGGGCATCCTCGCCACGACGACGGCGCGTCTCGCCCCGGGCGTCACCGCCCACGACGTGCGATCCGCCTGGCAGCAGGCCTACGCGAACGAGCCCTTCGTGCACCTGCTGCCGGACGGCGAGTTCCCGCGGACGGCCGACACGATCGGCGCCAACACCGCCCTGATCGGACTCGCCGTCGACGAGGCCGCCGACCGCGTCGTCGTGGTCACCGCCCTCGACAACCTCGTGAAGGGCACGGCCGGTGCCGCCGTCCAGTCCGCCAACATCGCGCTCGGCCTGCCCGAGACCACCGGCCTCGGCCAGAACGGAGTCGCCCCGTGAGCGTCACCGCAGCAGCCGGTTTCGAGGCCTCCGGCGTCGTCGCCGGCCTCAAGAGCTCGGGCGCGCCGGACGTCGCCCTGGTCGTCAACCGAGGTCGCAGCACGGCTGCAGCGGCCGTCTTCACCAGCAACAGGGCCAAGGCGAACCCCGTCCTGTGGTCCCAGCAGGTCATAGCCGACGGTCGCGTCGACGCCGTCGTCCTCAATTCCGGAGGCGCGAACTGCTTCACGGGAGCCTTCGGCTTCCAGACGACGCACTCCACGGCCGAGACCGTGGCCGCCGCCCTCGGCCTGTCGGCGACGGACGTCCTCGTCTGCTCGACGGGCCTCATCGGCGTCGGCGACCAGACCTTCCGCGACAAGGTGCTGAGCGGCTCCACGGCCGCGGCCGACGCCCTGTCGGTCGACGGCGGCCTCGATGCCGCCACGGCGATCATGACGACCGACACCAAGCCCAAGCAGGCCGTCGTCTCGGGTGACGGCTGGGTCGTCGGCGGAATGGCCAAGGGTGCGGGCATGCTCGCCCCCGGACTCGCCACGATGCTCGTCGTGCTCACGACGGACGCCGACGTCGACGCGTCCGGTCTCGATTCCGCACTCCGCGAGGCGACCCGGGTCACCTTCGACCGTCTCGACTCGGACGGCTGCATGTCGACGAACGACACCGTCGTGTTGTTGGCCAGCGCCGAGTCCGGTGTCGCGCCTCCTGCCGGCGACTTCGCGGCGGCGGTCACGGCGCTCTGTGCCGACCTCGCCGAGCAGTTGCAGGCCGACGCCGAGGGTGCCTCGCACGACATCCGCATCGAGATCGTGGGGGCGGCATCCGACGACGACGCCGTCGAGGTGGGCCGTTCGATCGCTCGCAACAACCTCTTCAAGGCAGCCGTCTTCGGCAACGACCCCAACTGGGGCCGCGTGCTCGCCGCCATCGGCACCACGTCGGCCGAGTTCGACCCGTACGACGTCGACGTGACCATCAACGGCGTCCGCGTCTGCCACGCCGGGGCACCCGATCGGCCGAGCGACGACGTCGACCTGACGCCCCGGGCGGTCCACGTGCTCGTCGACCTGAAGACGGGGCCGGTCGAGGCGACCATCCTGACGAACGATCTCACGCACGACTACGTGCACGAGAACAGCGCGTACTCCAGCTGATGGGCGTCCACACGAGCACCGGTGCGACGGCGGCCGACGAGCAGGAGCTCGCGGCGGTCAAGGCCTCGACCCTGATCGAGTCCCTGCCCTGGCTGAAGCGCTTCTCGGGCAAGGTCGTCGTCGTGAAGTTCGGCGGCAACGCCATGGTCGACGACGCCCTCAAGCAGGCGTTCGCCGAGGACATGGTCTACCTGCGGTACGCCGGGTTGCACCCGGTGGTCGTCCACGGCGGGGGGCCACAGATCTCGGCCGCCCTCGACGCCGCCGGCATCGAGAGCGAGTTCCGGGGCGGTTACCGCTACACGTCGACCGAAGCGATCTCGGTCGTGCGCGACGTCCTGGCCGGCGAGGTCAACCGCGAGATCGTCGACCTGATCAACGAGCACGGCGACCTGGCCCGCGGTGTCTCCGGCGAGGGCTCGACCTTGTTCGAGGGTCGCAAGCGCGGTGTCGTGGTCGACGGCGAGACCTTCGACCTGGGACACGTGGGCGACGTGACACACGTCGACCCGTCGTCGGTGCTGGTCGAGATCGAGGCGGGGCGCATCCCCGTGGTGTCGTCGATCGCGACGAACACGATCGATCCCGAGCACGCCCTCAACGTCAACGCCGACGCGGCGGCGGGGGCCCTGGCCATCGCCCTCGGTGCGGCCAAGCTCGTCGTCCTGACCGACGTCGCCGGGCTCTACGCCGACTGGCCGAACCGCGACTCGCTCGTCGAGGCCATCACGGTGTCGGCCCTCACCGACATGCTCCCGACCCTCGAGTCGGGCATGATCCCCAAGATGCGCGCCTGCCTCGACTCGGTCGTCGGTGGCGTCGGAGGAGCGACCATCATCGACGGTCGCATCCCGCACTCGATCCTCCTCGAGGTGTTCACCCAACGCGGGTCGGGCACCGAGGTGGTTCCCGACGACCGGGCGGCGTCGACCGGCGCCCCCGTCGTCACCTCGTTCGGCACCCCCGCCGGCGAGATCGTCACCACCAGGGGCACCGCCCCGGGTGGCCCTGCCGCCAGCGGCACCGACACGAAAGGACAGTCGTGACCATGATCCAGACCCAAGGCGGTACCTGGCAGCGCCGATTCGGCGACTCGATGATGCGTTCGCTGTCCACTCCGAAGGTGATGCTCGACCGCGGCGAGGGCTGCCAGGTCTGGGACGTCGACGGCAAGCGTTACCTCGACTTCCTGGCGGGCATCGCCGTG
The DNA here is from genome assembly GCF_014841655.1 of Frigoribacterium sp. CFBP 8759. Lineage (NCBI taxonomy): Bacteria > Bacillati > Actinomycetota > Actinomycetes > Micrococcales > Microbacteriaceae > Frigoribacterium > Frigoribacterium sp. CFBP 8759. The sequence goes on along the minus strand of NZ_JACYUH010000001.1, from coordinate 7,356 downwards.
AACGCCCTCGGACACGCCCACCCGGTGCTCGTCGAGGCGCTCACCGAGCAGGCGAGCAAGCTGATCCACGTCTCCAACTACTTCGCGACGGCCCCGCAGGTCGAGCTCGCCGAACGGCTGACCCGCATCAGCGGCGCCGGCGAGCGTGGGCGCGTCTACTTCGGCAACAGCGGAGCCGAAGCCAACGAGGCCGCGGTCAAACTGGCCCGCCTCAACCGCGGTGACGGCTCGCGCACCCGCATCCTCGCCCTGCAGAACTCGTTCCACGGGCGCACCATGGGCTCGCTCGCGCTGACCGGCAAGCCGGCGCTGCGCGAACCGTTCGAGCCGATGATGCCCGGGGTCGAGCACATCGACACGACCGTCGAGGCACTCGAGGCGGCCCTCGACGGTACGGTGGCCGCCCTGTTCGTCGAGCCGATCAAGGGCGAGGCCGGCGTCGTCGACCTGCCCGAGGGCTACCTCGAGCGTGCCCGCGAACTCACCACGAAGCACGGGGCCCTGCTGATCCTCGACGAGATCCAGACCGGCATCGGCCGGACCGGCTCGTGGTTCGCCTTCCAGCAGCACGACATCGTCCCCGACGCCATCACCGTCGCCAAGGGCATCGCCGGGGGAGTCCCCATCGGTGCGCTCATCACCTTCGGCGACACGTCCGACCTGTTCGAGGCCGGTCAGCACGGCAGCACCTTCGGCGGCAACCCGCTCGCGACCGCCGCGGCCAACGCCGTGCTCGGCGAGATCGAGTCGAGCCAGCTCGTGCTCAACGCGATCGTCCGGGGCGACCAGCTCCGCGCGGCCGTCGAGTCGATCGGTTCGCCGCTCGTCCGCGAGATCCGCGGCAACGGCCTCCTCATCGGCCTGGGGCTGGCGCAGCCCGTCGCGGCCCAGGTCGCCGCCGACGCCCTCGAGGCCGGCCTCATCGTCAACGCCCCCAACGACTCGAGCATCCGTCTCGCGCCTCCCCTGATCGTCGGTGACGACGAGATCGCCGAGTTCACCCAGATCATGACCACCGTCCTGAAAGGCCTCGAATGACCCGCCACTTCCTCCGGGACGACGACCTGACCACCGCCGAGCAGCTCGAGGTGCTCGATCTCGCCGACGAACTCAAGCGCGACCGTTGGTCCCAGCGCCCGCTGGCCGGTCCGCAGACCGTCGCCGTCATCTTCGACAAGTCGTCGACCCGTACCCGGGTCTCCTTCGCAGTCGGCATCGCCGACCTCGGCGGCAGCCCGCTGATCATCGCCACCGCGAACAGCCAGCTCGGCGGCAAGGAGACCCCGTCCGACACGGCGCGCGTGCTCGAGCGCATGGTGTCCGCCATCGTCTGGCGCACCTACGCGCAGTCCGGCCTCGAAGAGATGGCGGCGGGGACGACCGTGCCCGTCGTCAACGCGTTGAGCGACGACTTCCACCCGTGTCAGCTGCTCGCCGACCTGCAGACCATCCGCGAGAAGAAGGGCACGCTCGCCGGCCTCTCGGTGGCCTTCGTCGGTGACGGGCGCTGCAACATGGGCCAGTCGTACCTGCTGGCCTGCGCGACCGCGGGCATGCACGTCCGCATCGGTGCCCCCGAGGGCTTCCTGCCCGACCCGACCGTCGTGGCCGACGCCGAGGCGATCGCCGCGCGGACGGGTGGCTCCGTGCTCGTCACGACCGACGCGGTCGAGGCCGTCGCCGGGGTCGACGTCGTCGTGACCGACACCTGGGTCTCGATGGGCAAGGAGGACGAGAAAGTCGAACGGGTCGCCGTCTTCGGATCGTTCAAGGTCGACCAGGCGTTGATGGCCCAGGCCGACGCCGACGCGATCTTCCTGCACTGTCTCCCCGCCGACCGCGGGTACGAGGTCACGGCCGACGTCATCGACGGCCCGACCAGCGTCATCTGGGACGAGGCCGAGAACCGGCTGCACGCCCAGAAGGCGCTGCTCACCTGGCTGCTGGCCCGCTGAGCACCCCCACCACCTCACACACACGTAGCCACACCCACACCACTCAAGGAGAACCATGGCGGAACGCGTCGTCCTCGCATACTCAGGAGGCCTCGACACCTCGGTCGGCATCGGCTGGTTGGCCGACGCCACCGGAAAAGAGGTGGTCGCCCTCGCCGTCGACGTCGGACAGGGCGGAGAGGACATGGAAGACATCCGACAGCGTGCCCTCGACTGCGGTGCGGTCGAATCGGTCGTCGTCGACGCCAAAGAAGAGTTCGGCACCGATTACCTGATGCCGGCCCTCAAGGCCAACGCGCTGTACCAGAAGACCTACCCGCTGGTGTCCGCCCTCAGCCGTCCGCTGATCGCCCGCCACCTGGCGTCTGTCGCGAAGGAACTAGGTGCGAACAGCGTGGCCCACGGGTGCACCGGCAAGGGCAACGACCAGGTCCGTTTCGAGGCGGCCGTCGCGGCCCTCGCCCCCGACCTGACGAGCATCGCCCCGGTCCGTGACCTGGCCCTCACCCGCGACAAGGCGATCGTCTACGCGGAAGAGCACGCCCTTCCCATCCGCCAGAGCGCCAAGAACCCCTATTCGATCGACAAGAACGTCTGGGGCCGCGCGGTCGAGACCGGGTTCCTCGAGGACCCCTGGAACGCTCCCATCGAGGACCTGTACGAGTACACGCAAGACCCGGCCGTCGTCAAGGACGCCGACGAGGTCGTCATCACCTTCGAGGCCGGAGTCCCGACGGCGATCGACGGGGTGGCGTTCACCCCGCTGGGCATCGTCGAGCGCATGAACGAGCTCGCCGGCAAGCACGGCGTCGGCCGCATCGACGTCGTCGAGGACCGGCTCGTCGGCATCAAGAGCCGCGAGGTCTACGAGGCCCCGGGCGCGATGGCGCTGATCGCCGCGCACGAGGCGTTGGAGGCCCTGACCATAGAGCGCGACCTCGGCCGGTACAAGCGTGGCGTCGAGGCCGAGTGGTCCAACCTCGTCTACGACGGCCTGTGGTTCTCGGGTCTCAAGCGGTCGCTCGACGTCTTCATCGACGACACGCAGAAGTACGTGTCGGGTGAGATCCGTCTCAAGCTGCAGGGCGGGCGCGCGGTCGTCACCGGTCAGAAGAGCGACGCGAGCCTCTACGACTTCGACCTCGCGACCTACGACACGGGCGACACCTTCGACCAGTCCCTGTCGAAGGGCTTCATCGAGATCTGGTCGCTGCCCAGCAAGATCTCGGCTCGTCGCGACCTGGCCCACGGGGCGTGACCGACGCGAGCGGGCTCGGCGAAGGGTCGGGCAAGAACGAGCGAGCAGGCGAGGCGGGCGCCCTCTGGGGCGGCCGCTTCGCCTCCGGGCCGTCCGCCGAGCTCGCCGCGCTCAGCAAGTCCACGCAGTTCGACTGGCAGCTGGCCTCGTACGACATCGCCGGGTCGCGCGCACACGCCAGGGCTCTGGCGGCGGCGGGATACCTCGACGCGTCCGAGCTCGAGGCCATGCTGTCGGCGCTCGACCGGCTCGAGTCGGACGTGCTCGACGGCACGTTCACCGCGGCCGAGACCGACGAGGACGTGCACTCCGCCCTCGAGCGGGGGCTCATCGGCATCGCCGGCGCCGAGCTCGGCGGCAAGCTCCGGGCGGGGCGTAGCCGCAACGACCAGATCGCGACGCTGGTGCGCTTGTACCTGCGCGACCACGCCCGCGTCATCGGTCGGCACGTCGTCGACCTGGTCGACGCGATCGCCGGTCAGGCGACGGCCCACCCGTCGGCCGTGATGCCCGGCCGGACGCACCTCCAGCACGCGCAGCCGGTGCTGTTGGCGCACCACCTCCTCGCCCACGCCTGGCCTCTGGTCCGCGACCTCGAGCGCCTGCGCGACTGGTCGCGTCGGGCCGGTGCCTCGCCGTACGGAGCGGGTGCCCTCGCGGGTAGCTCGCTGGGGCTCGACCCGCTCCTCGTGGCGACCGATCTGGGCTTCGACCGCACGACCGAGAACTCGATCGACGCGACGGCCAGTCGTGACGTCGTGTCGGAGTTCGCGTTCGTCACGGCGTCCATCGGCATCGACCTCTCGCGGCTGGCCGAAGAGATCATCCTCTGGAACACCCGCGAATTCGGCTTCGTCCGTCTGCACGACGCGTTCTCGACCGGGTCGAGCATCATGCCGCAGAAGAAGAACCCCGACATCGCCGAACTCGCGCGCGGCAAGTCGGGGCGGCTCATCGGCAACCTGACGGGTCTGCTCGCGACCCTCAAAGGGCTGCCGCTGGCCTACAACCGAGATCTCCAGGAAGACAAAGAGCCGGTGTTCGACTCGGTCAGCCAGCTCGAGGTGCTGCTCCCGGCGTTCACGGGCATGGTGGCGACCCTCGATTTCGACGAGGTCCGAATGGCCGAGCTCGCGCCGCAGGGATTCTCACTCGCGACCGACGTCGCCGAGTGGCTCGTCCGTCAGGGGGTCACGTTCCGCGACGCACACGAGATCAGCGGCGAGCTGGTGCGGTTCTGTGAACAGCACGACCTCGAGCTGCACGAGCCCACCGACGAGCAGTACCGGTCCGTCTCGGCGCATCTCACACCCGAGATCCGCCCCGTCCTGACGGTCGAGGGCTCGATCGCCAGCCGTCGAGGGGCCGGCGGCACGGCTCCCGAGCGGGTCGCCGAGCAGCTCGCGCAGCTGACCGAGCAGATGCGCCACCTGGTCCGGTCCCTCGCCCCGGCGGCACCGTGACCCGTCGACGACCGGGCGCTCGCGACGACCGGCCGGTCCGTGCCTGGGTGGTCCCCGTCGTCGTCGCGATCGCCGTGGCGGTGCTCGTCGCCGTCGCGGTGATCGCAGTCGCCAGTGGTCAGCGCTTCTTCTGAACGAGACGATCGCGGTGAGCACGGGGGAGCGGTGACGGCGACACCCGACGACGACGTGCTCGCGGCACTGCTGGCCGAACCGGCGCTGGCCGTCGCGCCGCGCCTCCTGGGCTCGGTCTTCTGGTCGGGCGGCGTCGGCATCCGCCTGACCGAGGTCGAGGCGTACCACGGCCAGGGGCAGGACCCCGGCTCGCATGCGCACCGGGGCCGGTCGGCGCGCAACGACAGCATGTTCGAACGCGGCGGAACGCTCTACGTGTACCTGTCCTACGGCATCCACCGCTGCGTCAACATCGTGTGCGGGCCCGAGGGCTTCGCGTCCGGTGTCCTCTTGCGTTCGGGCGAAGTGGTGGCCGGCGTCGACGAGGTCCGGGCGCGTCGGACGACGTCGCGGACGTCGGCCGACCTCGCCCGAGGTCCCGGCCGTCTCGGCTCCGCACTCGGCATGGAGCTCGGCGACGACGGCTCACGCCTCGTCGCCGACACCCCCGGTCAGGAGGCGCGGTTCCGTCTTCGCCTCCCGTCCGCACCGGTCGGCCCGATCGCCGCCGGCCCGCGTGTCGGTGTGTCGGGTCACGCCGGTGGCGACGCGTTCCCGTGGCGCTTCTCGCTCGAGGGTGATCCCTCGGTCTCCCCGTACCGCGCCGCCGTCTCGCGACGACGCGGTGGGGCGTGAAGACGGTGACGGAGGCCGCTGGTACCGTTTCCGACGTGACCAGTGAAACGACTGCAGACGTCCTGGCCGCCCAGAGCAACGACCCCTCGTTCGACGACGTGTGGGACGAGATGCAGTGGCGCGGCCTGGTGCACGTGTCGACCGATGCCGACGCCCTCAAGACCCTTCTCGCCGGTGCGCCGATCACGTACTACTGCGGTTTCGACCCGACGGCCCCCAGCCTCCACCTCGGCAACCTCGTGCAGTTGCTCACCATGCGCCGCCTGCAGCTCGCCGGTCACCGGCCCCTGGGACTCGTGGGCGGGTCCACCGGCCTCATCGGCGATCCACGCCCCACCGCCGAGCGGGTGCTCAAGACGCCCGAGCAGACGGCCGAGTGGGTCGACCGCATCCGCGTCCACGTCGAGAAGTTCCTCTCGCCCGACGGTGACAACGGTCTCCGAGTGGTGAACAACCTCGACTGGACGTCTCCGCTCAGCGCCATCGAGTTCCTGCGCGACATCGGCAAGAACTTCCGCGTCAACACCATGCTCAAGAAAGACGCCGTGGCCGCGCGTCTCAACTCCGACGCCGGCATCAGCTACACCGAGTTCAGCTACCAGATCCTCCAGGGCCTCGACTTCCGCGAGCTCTACCGCAGCTACGACTGCGTCCTGCAGACCGGCGGCAGCGACCAGTGGGGCAACCTCACCAGCGGAACCGAACTCATCCGCCGCACCGAGGGCGTCTCGGTCCACGCGATCGGCACGCCGCTGATCACCAACACCGACGGCACCAAGTTCGGCAAGAGCGAGGGCAACGCGGTCTGGCTCGACGCCGAGTTGACCAGCCCGTACGCGATGTACCAGTTCTGGCTCAACACCGACGACGCCGACGTCGTCCCTCGGCTCAAGGTCTTCACGTTCCTCTCGCGTTCCGAGATCGAGCGGCTCGAGACCGCCGTCGCCGACGAGCCCTTCCGTCGGGAGGCGCAGCGAGCGTTGGCCTGGAACGTCACGTCCCTGGTCCACGGCACCTCGGCCACGCAGTCGGCCATCGACGCAGCCGCCGCCCTCTTCGGGCAAGGCGACCTCACGGTCCTCGACCCGCGGACTCTCGCCAGTGCCATCGCCGAGTTGCCGGCGGCCGAGGCCGATGCGTCGACCACGATCGCTCAGGCGTTGGTCGACACCGGACTCGTCGCGTCGTTGGGTGCAGCCCGCCGGGCCACGGCGGAGGGTGGTGTCTACGTGAACAACACCCGGGTCGAGAACGGCGATGCTCTGGTCGCCGACTCGAGACTCGACGGGGGAGTCGTCGTGCTCCGACGCGGTAAGAAGACGCTCGCCGGCGTCACCGTCAAGGTCTGACCTCGAATCGACCTCCGGACGACGGAAGCCCGTTCCCTCGTCGAGGGGGCGGGCTTGACGTCATCCCACGGCAAGGAATGCACGCGGCTGGCCATGCTTTCAGGGCTTCAGTCACGCGACACGCCCGGGATGCCCAGACATTTGGAGGTGCGACCGGTGAGCTGTGTAAAGTAATCCGAGTCAGCCCAAAGGTGCGGCGGAACGGCTAGGACAGCGACCAGCAATGGTTCTGCTCCGGAGTTCCCCGGCCTCAAGTGGTGACATCCTCCCCGAACCCACGTCGTTTACGGCTTGCGATTCGTGTGGTAGGGTTTCAAATCCATCCTCTGGTCATTACCAGGTGCTGGTCCTCAACTTTGGGGGCCGGAAATCAAGTCGTTCCGACTTGGTCCATCAGGATGGTACGGTTCCACAGCAGCTTCGAGCGAGGGTCTTTCCGACCGGGCCTTGAGTGCGTTTGGTCCTTGAGAACTCAACAGCGTGCACATTGTCAAATGCCAAATTATACCCTGGCATTGCTT